>NZ_CP052909.1:1493649-2987299 GCF_014295415.1 Constantimarinum furrinae | reverse complement strand
TGAAAAAAAAAATACTTTGGGTATTGAATTTCTACTTTTTTTTTCTCATACTTCATTAACGTTAAAACTACGAAAAAAGTTCCTTTTCTAAACATTTTAAATGTGAAAAAAACTCTTACAAACCTCAGAGTGCGATATGGAGAAACAGACCAAATGGGTGTGGTTTACTATGGCAACTATGCTCAGTACCTCGAGCAGGGAAGAACCGAATGGCTGCGGGAATTGGGCTTTTCTTACAAATGGATGGAACAGAATAATGTTCATTTACCGGTGGTACATTTAAACATCGATTATAAATTACCGGCTCATTATGACGACGTACTTACCGTAATCACTACACTTAAGAAAATTCCTACAGTTAAAATAGAGTTCGATTACGAAATTTTTAATGAAAAAAATCAGCTTCTCATCACAGCTTCCACCACCTTGGTTTTTGTGAACAGTACTACAAAAAAATTGATGAAAGCCCCCGATTATTTGTTGAAGAAATTGGAGGAATAGTTAAACCCTTTTTACAGAAATTTTATAAGTAGACTCAAATATCCCAAAAATTCTTGCTGAATCTTTTTTTCGTACCGAAAGCACAATTTCACAATTTAGTTCCATTTTTTGAGATTTTATGGTAAGATCTTCCTCTTTTATGATTCGCATAACTGTATTCATTTCAGGATATTCGAATTTTAATTGAATCGTTTCATCGATGGTCCGTTTTACTATTTTAGCGTTTTCCAACGCCAACTGTGCTCCAGTCTTGTAAGCCTGGATCAATCCGCCAACGCCCAATTTCGTTCCTCCAAAATACCGCACTACTACCACGAGGATATTAGTTACATCATAGGATTGTAGTTGTCCAAAGATTGGCATTCCGGCACTGTTTGAAGGTTCACCGTCGTCATTAACCCGATATTGCTCATAAGCCTTTCCCAACTGCCAGGCATAACACCAATGACGGGCGTTATAGTGTTCTTTCTTGAGTTGTTCTAAATGCTCTTTTATCTGTTCTTCATTGGTTACATGAAAAGCATAGCCGTAAAATTTGCTGCCTTTTTCTTTGTAAAGAGCTACCGGGGAATCCTCTCTTATCGTTTTATAGGTATCTTTAATAGTTTCAGACATTAAAATCTATTGTGATTAATAATATACTTACGACGGCTATTATAATTCCTATCCAGTTTTTTACTATCAGCTTTTCCTTAAAAAGTAAAATTCCAACCAGAGTGGATAACATTACTATTGCAACATTGTTAACAGTAAAGATCCCCGAACTTTCAAGCATTCCACTTCGCAATGCTTCCACTAAAAAATATACCGAAAAGTAATTTGGAACGCCCAGGAAGATTCCCCCAATGATATTTTTAATATCGATCCGAATGGATCCCTTCAAGGCCAGAAAAATAAGCGAAATAAGGCCAAGACTTCCCGCGGCAGCGAATATAGTGGCAGAAAAAACAGGCACTTCATCTGTCGCAACGTACGAATTTTCAAGATATTTGATACTGGTGTCTATAAAACCACTCCCTAAAAAGACCAATACCGGAAAGATCAAATTTGATCGTTGAATCTTTAGCCCGTCCTTGTTTTTTATGGAAGCAAAGTATACGGCAACCAGTGCAAGTACTATCCCCGTTGCTTTAAATATCCCAAGGCTTTCCTTGTAATACCAAAGCCCAAAAACCACAGGGATCACTAAGCTCATTTTCGTTGCTACAGACACGACTGATAAACCGCTTCGCTGTGTGGTAAGTGCCATAAGATTGAAAACCACTATAAATGTAATCCCCAAACCTAATGTGTAAACAAACCACGGCTGACCGGGAATTTCACGTATTGAAAGATCACCCGAATACGCCAGTAGGCCACAAATACATGCAACGATATAATTTACGACAATGGCTTGAAAAGTATTGATGTTGTATTTGCTGAACAGCTTAAATACAATGAAGATTAGGGTCGATGCAAGGATGCTGAAAAACAGTGAGATCAAAGGTTGTTATTTTTATATCGTTCTATGAGATCTGAACCGGACTTTTCTTCTGAAATCAGAGTTCCTGTAAACTCAGCCGCTTTTATCCCTTCCTTAAATTCGCTATTCCCTTTAAAAACAATAGCCTCATCCCATAAATCAATATCTATAAAGGATTGTAAGGTTTTTCCTCCGCCTTCAATGAGTACCGATTGAATATTTAAATCGTATAAGTCTGATATGATCTGCCGGGGGACATTTTGTGAAAAGTCAATCTTTCTAAAATTCTGAAGTTGAGACGAAGGTTTAGGCTTTTCGGTAAAGACAATGGTTTTTGCGTTTGAATTAAAAACTGCAGAATGCTCAGGAATTTTCAGCTCTTTGTCGATTATTATCCGAAGTGGCGATTCTCCATGCCAATCCCTTGCGGTAAGTGAAGGATCATCATCAAGAACAGTTTGTGTCCCTACCAGAATAGCTTGTTCTTCAGTCCGTATTTTATGAACCTTTTGCCTCGATCTTTTATTAGTGATCCACACCGGTGATCTTTGATTTCGTTTCGATGCTAAGGGAGCCATAAACCCATCCCGTGTCTCAGCCCACTTTAAAAGTATATACGGTCGCTTTTTTGTGTGAAATGTAAAAAACCGTTTATTTAATTCACGACACTCCGCTTCTAAAATGGGACGGCGAATATCACATCCCGCAGCCTTTAATTTTTCAATCCCTCGTCCTGCAACCTTTTGATTAGGGTCTGTGCTCCCTATGACCACGTTCTTGATTTGGTGCTCGATGATAAGGTCTGCACAGGGAGGGGTTTTACCAAAATGACTACAGGGTTCGAGACTCACATAGATGGTTGCATCTTTCAGAAGCTCTTTTTTAGCAACACTATTTATCGCATTTACTTCGGCATGTGGATGTCCCGCTTTATAGTGCCATCCTTCACCAATGATGTTGTCGTTGTGAACAATTACACTCCCTACCATCGGATTGGGATAGGTCGTTCCAAGGCCGTTTTTTGCAAGCTGGATGCAGCGCAACATATATTTTTCGTGTATATTCACATCGTAAAAATACAAGGAATTGATCACATGAGCACCCCTGCAATACGTCCTATTCAAAAAAAAGATGATGAGCATATAGCCAGCGTAATACGCAGGGTTTTGGAGGAGTTAAATGTGCCCAAGACAGGTACGGTTTATGAAGATACCTCTTTAGATGTGATGTTCGAAACCTATAATAGGGATGGCGCTGTTTATTTTGTCGTCGAAGAGAACAACAAGATCATTGGTGGTGGCGGAATTTCTCAATTGGCAAATTTCGACGGTAATGTTTGTGAATTACAAAAAATGTACTTTTTATCTGAAGCCAGAGGCAAGGGGATTGGACAGGCAATGCTAAAATTATGTTTTAATGCGGCGCGGGAATTTGGTTATGAAAAATGTTACCTCGAAACCATGCCGTATATGAAAGCAGCTCAGAAATTATACCAACAGGAAGGCTTTACATATCTCGACGGACCCCTGGGCGATACAGGACATTTTTCATGTCCGGTTCATATGATCAAAGTATTGTAGTCATGACTATAGCTGAGCTACGGCAGGAATTCTATGCATCACTTTTAGGGAGGTATCCTTCAGAAGAAGTAGGATCTTTTTTTACGATACTTTCAGAAAAAATCCTAAACCTGAAAAGAATAGATCTGGTCTTAAGATCCAACAACGAACTTTCAGAAAACCAGCAACAGGAATTTAAAAACGCCGTAAAAAGACTTCAGAAGTTTGAACCTATACAATACATTACGGGTGAAACTGAATTTTTCTCACTCCCTTTCAAAGTGAATAAACATACCTTAATTCCACGTCCTGAAACCGAAGAGTTGGTGCAATGGATTCTTGATATTAGTCAGACAAAGGACCCTGCCAATCTTGACATATTGGATATTGGAACGGGCTCCGGATGTATTGCTATATCGCTAGCCAAGAATCTTACCCCTGCTGCTGTAAGTGCTTTAGACATTTCTTCGGAAGCATTAAAAATCGCCCATAGGAATGCGATAAATAATAAGGTTGCTATAACCTTTGAAGAACGGGATATACTGAAGGTTTCAAAACTTCCAAAGCTATATGACATCATTGTTTCCAATCCTCCTTACGTGCGTGAAATGGAAAAGAAGGCTATGCACAAAAATGTGCTTGAGTACGAACCGGCGGCGGCATTATTTGTTTCAAACGTAGATCCTTTAGTGTTTTACAAAGCTATAGCCCGTCTGGCCAAACATAATTTAAAGCCGGGTGGAGCCCTGTTCTTCGAGATTAATGAGTATCTTAGTGAGACACTTTCGGTTGAACTTAAAAATATTGGTTTTAACGCTATTGAAATCAGGAAGGATCTCTTCGGAAAAGACCGAATGATAAAATGTGCTTTGCATGAATGATCTCAAAAATATCTGTGTTTTTTGCGGTAGCAGTGATGGAAATGACGCCATTATCACCCGTGCGACTCAGGAATTAGGCGAAAAATTTGCTTCTCAGGGTATAACTTTGGTTTATGGTGCAGCAAAAATCGGAATCATGGGGTCTCTGGCCAAAACGGTACTGGACAATGGAGGAGAAGTGACCGGGATCATTCCCGGTTTTCTGAAGAAAAAGGAGGTGGTTCATCTTGGGCTAACAAATTTGATCACCACTAAAAGTATGCATGAGCGAAAACTTGAAATGCAGAATCTCAGCGATGGATTTATTGCACTACCCGGAGGTATTGGTACGTTAGAAGAATTGTTCGAAATATTTTCATGGCTCCAACTCGGCTTACATACTAAACCCATTGGTTTGTTAAATTGCAACGGGTTTTATGATGATCTTATTCAATTGCTCGAAACCATGGTGCGAAAGGGATTTTTAAGCATGGAGAACTACGAATTGCTTCTTGTAGATACCACAGTGGATGGATTACTACAAAAAATGAAGGATTTTAAAGCTCCCCGAATTCCTCAATGGATGAATGAGGATTTAACATAGCAAAAAGGATAGTTTATTTTTATCTTTGTGTTATGACTACGGAAGAGCAAATCAACCAGCTTCGCAAAGAACTTCGGGAGCACAATTATAATTATTACGTACTGGATACTTCGGTGATATCCGATTTTGAATTCGACCAGAAACTGAAACAATTACAGGAGCTGGAAGCTGCCCATCCTCAATATTACGACCCAAATTCCCCTACCATTAGAGTGGGAGGACAAGTCACTAAGAACTTTGAAACCGTTCCGCATACGTACCGCATGTATTCTTTAGATAATTCCTACTCTAAGGAAGACCTTGAAGATTGGGAAAAGCGCATTAAAAAAATGGTGGACGGTAAAGTGGAATACACCTGTGAGCTCAAATACGATGGGGCTTCCATGAGTCTCACCTATGAAAACGGAAAACTTTTACGAGCGGTTACGCGTGGTGACGGATTTCAAGGTGATGACGTAACCACCAATGTGAAGACCATTCGTTCAGTCCCACTGCAATTAAAAGGCGACTTCCCGGCCCTGTTTGAAATTCGAGGAGAGATCGTTTTGCCTTTCGACGGATTCACAAAAATGAACGCCGAACGTGTAGAAGCCGGCGAAGAACCCTATCGCAATCCCAGAAATACTGCTTCAGGGAGTTTAAAATTACAAGATAGCAGTGAGGTGGCAAAGCGTCCTTTAGAATGTTTGTTGTACAGTTTAAAAGGAGAAAAACTACCCATTAAAACACAGTTTGAAAGTCTGATAAAAGCCCGCGAATGGGGCTTTAAAGTTCCTGAAGTTGCCAAATTGGCGCAAAATATAGATGAGGTGTTGGACTTTGTAAACTATTGGGATAAGCATCGTCACGAATTGCCGTACGAAACCGATGGGGTAGTCATTAAAGTGAACGATCTTCATCAGCAGGAAGAACTTGGATATACCGCTAAAGCTCCGCGTTGGGCTATGGCATATAAATTTAAGGCAGAGCAGGTTTCAACCGTATTAAATGAGATCACGTACCAGGTTGGCAGAACCGGTGCCATTACACCCGTCGCAAACTTACAACCGGTTGAGCTGGCAGGAACTATTGTTAAGCGGGCCTCACTGCATAATGCCGACCAGATCGCCAAGCTCGATATCAGGGAAGGTGATACGGTATATGTGGAAAAGGGGGGTGAGATCATTCCTAAGATCATTGGGGTTGATTTTACCCAACGCGATCCCGAATCTGAGCCAACCACGTACCGCACGACCTGTCCTGAATGTGATACAACTTTGGTTCGAACAGAAGGAGAGGCGCAACATTATTGTCCGAATTCTGAAGGTTGTCCGCCACAGATCATCGGGAGGATTCAACATTTTATATCGAGAAAAGCCATGGATATTGAAGGGCTTGGTGCTGAAACAGTGGCTCTTTTGGTGGTCAACGGACTCATAAATAATTATGCAGATCTTTATGAGCTTACCACAGCGCAGGTTATTCCACTGGAACGAATGGCAGAGAAAAGCGCTGAGAATCTTGTGTTGGGTATAGAGGCATCCAAACAGATTCCTTTTGAAAGGGTATTGTTTGCGTTGGGAATACGTTATGTTGGAGAAACCGTAGCAAAGAAACTGGCACGGCATTATAAAAGTATAGATGCCATAGCCGAAGCTTCAGAAGAAAGCCTTGTCTCGGTTGATGAGATAGGAGAGCGTATTGCCCAAAGTGTAGTCCAATTTTTTGCTTCCGAAGAAAATAGAACCATAATACAGCGGTTAAAATACTACGGAGTACAATTGGAAATTTCTGCCGAAAAACTGGCAAATCAAACTACGAAATTAACCGGAAATACGTTTGTGGTTTCGGGTGTATTTTCGAAGGTGTCACGAACTGAATTGAAAAAATTGATAGAGGACAATGGCGGAAAAGTTTCTGGGTCTATTTCGGCTAAAACCTCGTATGTCGTTGCCGGGGAAAATATGGGGCCGAGCAAGCGGATAAAGGCTGAAGGCTTAGGTGTCCCGATTATTAATGAAGATGATTTTTTGGAAATGATAGCCTCATAACAACGATAGTTTACCACTAAAAAAGTGTATTTTTGCAGTCCAAGAATTAGGGAGAATGTTTAAAAATTTAAGACATAAATCACTTCAGAAAAGAACTGATAAAAATTTAAAGATCAGGGATGTTTCGCAGGTGAATGCTCCTTTAAAAACACTGGGGTTTATAGTTGATGAAAAGTTAACCACAGATTTTGAGTTCTTATATGAGTATTGGCGCGAGTTGGGGATACAACGAAAGGATGTGAAGGTCTTTTCCTTTGTGGAGGTGAAGAAGAAATTACCCACCTTACAGCAGAATCAGATTCAGAATAAGGAATTTACCTGGAAAGGGGAGATACACAATCAGAATGCTCGGGAATTCTTGGATGTACCTTTCGATGTATTGGTAGGCTATTACCACGGAACTAATAAATTTTTGGATCTGATGGTTACCGAAAGCAAGGCAAAATTTAAAGTGGGCGCTGCGAATGCCGATGATCGTCTATATGATTTACTTATTAACATTACCCTGGATAAGGAAGATGCTTTTAAATCTGAATTCGTAAAGTACATGAAGATACTCGGTAAGATCGGTTAAATAAGAAAGGTCTGTAATGAGGAGCATTTTAGAATATTCAATAATTCATATCAAAAATAAATAGAATGAAAGAACTAGTTGGAACCGGAGTAGCTTTGATCACACCTTTTAAACCTGATCTAAGTGTTGATGTATCGGGATTGGAAAAGGTGGTGAACTATCAAATAGACAATGGTATTGATTATTTGGTGGTACTTGGAACTACTGCAGAAAGTGTTACCTTGAATAAACAGGAAAAACAACTGGTTATTGATACCATAGTTAAGACGAACAATGGCAGATTGCCTTTGGTTTTAGGAATCGGTGGCAACGATACTATGGCTGTAATCGATGAAATGAGGCATACCGATCTCACTCACTTTGCTGCAATTTTATCGGTTTCACCCATGTACAATAAGCCCACTCAGGAAGGGATCTACCAGCACTTTGCTGCGATAGCACAAATGGCGCCTAAGCCCATCATTTTGTATAATGTGCCGGGAAGAACAGCGTCCAACATGCTTCCTGAGACCGTGGCGAGACTGGCCAATGATTTCGAATCCATTGTAGCCATAAAAGAGGCGGCAGGAGATATAGTACAGGCTATGAAACTCATTGCGTCGTGTCCTGAAAATTTTCATGTAATATCGGGAGATGACATGATCACTTTACCTATGGTGCTCGCTGGAGGTTCCGGCGTGATTTCAGTTATTGGGGAAGGATTTCCCAGAGAATTTTCAAAAATGGTTCGCTTAGGACTGGAACGCAAGGTCGATGAGGCCTATGCAATTCATCATAAAATCGCTCCGGCGATCGATTATATTTTTGCTGAAGGTAATCCTGCGGGTATTAAAGCAGTTTTTAAAAAGTTAGGCATTTGTGATGATACGGTGAGACTCCCGTTGGTAGGCGTTAGCGACAGTCTGCGATTAAAAATAAGTGAGTTTACTGATGCGTTTTCTTGATTGATCGAAATATAAGCGTTAAATATTTCAAAACTTTACCTATCGCAAGGTATACAAACAATACTTTAGTGTAAAATTAAGTTTTTGTAATCACGTTTAATTCACTACTTTTGCACGATGTTTTTTAAAACCATGAGAGTACCTTTATATCTTATCATTATAGCTTTGTTCGTTGCTTCCTGTGGTGAATATCAGAAAGTATTGAGGGATGATGATGTGGCCCGAAAATATTCGATGGCAGATTCATTGTATCAAAAAGGAAAATACAAGAAAGCATTAAAATTGATGGAACAGATCGTTCCTGCATATAGAGGGAAGCCCCAGGCAGAAAGACTTATGTTTATGTACGCTAATACCTTTTATAATCTGGAAGATTATTATCTGGCGGGTTATCAATTTGAAAGGTTTGTAACTGCCTATCCTACCAGCGATAGTGTTGAGACAGCGGCATACAGGTCGGCAAAGAGCTATTACGAACTTTCTCCACGGTACTCATTGGACCAAAAAGACACTTATAAAGCACTGGAAGAACTTCAGGCTTATATAAATAAATACCCAAATTCTGAATTGCGTCTCGAAGCGAATACGTTGGTAACCGAATTGAGAGAGAAACTTGAAAAAAAGGATTTTGAAATTGCGCAGCAATATTTGAACATTGAAGACTATAAAGCGTCAATCGCAGCCTTTGAGAATTTTATTACCGATCACCCCGGTGCATCTCTACGGAAAAATGCTTTTTACGGTAGATTGGAGGCGGCTTATAAACTGGCCATCAACAGTATCCCGGCATTGGTTCAAGAACGACTATTGACAGCGAAAGGGTATTATAACAGTTTTGTAAAATATTATGCAAATTCTGATCTAAAGGAAGATGCAGATAAAATTTTGGCTGAAATTGACGAGCGTCTTGTCGAAGAGCCTACAAGTTAATATAAAGATTATGACAGATATTAAAAACAGCGATGCACCTATCAATACGACCACTATTGATAAAAATTTAATTGATAAGCCAACAGATAATATCTACGAGGCAATCTCTATTATTTCGAAGCGCGCCAATCAAATCAATAACGATATCAAGAAGGAACTTCTTGAGAAGTTGGATGAGTTTGCTACCTACAACGACAGTCTTGAAGAGATCTTCGAGAACAAGGAGCAAATTGAGGTTTCGAAATTCTACGAAAAACTTCCTAAGCCACATGCGCTGGCAATTCAGGAGTGGTTGGAAAGTAAGATCTACTACCGAAATACCAAAGACGAAGAATTAGAAAGCTAAAAAATGTCTGTTTTAAGCGGTAAAAATATTTTGCTTGGCGTTACTGCCGGTATTGCCGCTTACAAAGCCGCTTTTTTAGCTCGGTTACTGGTAAAAAAAGGAGCTCATGTTAAAGTGGTAATGACGCCTTCGGCTAAAGAATTCGTCACGCCTCTTACGCTTTCTACCTTATCACAGAATGAAGTATTCTCTTCGTTCACCAACGAAGATGACGATAATGCCCAATGGAATAACCATGTAGAGTTAGGCCTTTGGGCAAACTTATTTATAATTGCTCCAGCTACGGCGAATACCCTTTCAAAAATGGCAGCCGGAACTAGTGACAATTTGTTGCTTGCTACCTATCTTTCTGCCAAATGCCCGGTGTATTATGCACCCGCCATGGATCTGGATATGTATAAACACCCGAGTACTTTGGATAACTTTAAGAAGTTGACGGATTTTGGAAATATTATGATCCCCGCAGAGCACGGGGAACTGGCCAGCGGTTTAGTAGGGCAGGGTCGAATGGCAGAACCCGAAGCTATTGTAGAATTTATTGAAAGGGATCTGCTGAAAAGCCTACCATTACGCGGAAAAAAAATACTCATTACAGCGGGCCCCACTTATGAAGCGATCGATCCGGTACGTTTTATAGGTAATCACTCCAGTGGAAAAATGGGGTATGCGATTGCGGAAGCTTCAGCAGATCTGGGAGCAGAGGTGGTGTTGGTGTCTGGTCCGGTTGCACTGCATACCGAACACAGTTTGATCAAGACCGTTCGGGTTACTTCAGCACATGAAATGTATGATGCAGTGCACCAGTATTTTAACGAGTGTAATATTGCAATTTTAAGTGCTGCGGTGGCCGATTTTCGTCCTGTTGAAGTTGCCGATCAAAAGATCAAGAAGAAAGAAGATACTTTGGTGTTAAAGCTAGAGAAAACACAGGATATTCTGGCTTCCCTAGGAGCGATAAAAAAGAAACAATATCTTGTAGGCTTTGCACTGGAAACCGAGAACGAACTGGAAAACGCAAAAACAAAACTGAAAAAAAAGAATTTAGATTTAATTGTATTAAATTCGCTGAATGATCCAGGTGCGGGCTTTAAGACCAACACAAACAAGGTTACTTTGATCACAAAGGGCAATAAAGTACTGCCATTTCAAGTTAAAAGCAAGAAGAAAGTGGCTATCGATATTTTAGAACATATTATACAAGAACTCCATGCGTAAACTTATACTCTTATTTTCGTTTCTCATTACCGGCTTAGTGGGTCAATCTCAGGAGCTTAATTGTACCGTAACGGTGGATGCCGAGCAAACAGGACAGCCCAATCAGCAGGTTTTCAGAACGCTGGCGCAGCAGGTAACTGAATTTGTTAATAATACGAAATGGACGAACAAGGTGTATAAGAATCAGGAGCGTATCGACTGCAATATGTCAATTATTATAAACAGTTACGAATCCGATTCCTTTAGCGCGACCCTTCAAGTACAATCTTCAAGAACCATTTTCGGTTCTACCTATGACAGTCCGGTGTACAACTACAATGACAGACAATTCAGTTTCGATTATGTAGAATTTCAACCCCTTAATTTCAATATAAACAATTTCGATTCTAACCTTATATCGGTGATCGCTTATCACGTGTATACCATTATCGCTTTAGATGCCGACACGTATTCGCCGAACGGAGGTCAGGAGTATTTTGAAGTAGCCAAGCAAATTGTGAACACTGCTGCATCAAGTAATTTTTCGGGATGGAAGGCAACTGATGGGAATCAGTCCCGATACCGTTATAACGATGCAATGTTGTCTAACGTCTATCAGGAATTTCACGATGCCTTATATCAATATCACCGGAAAGGGTTGGACGTAATGGGCGAAGACCAGAAAGCTGCAAAACAGCAGATCGTTGAGGCCATCGCAAAGTTAAAGAACATAAACGACCGAAGACCCAATTCTTTTCTGCTTCGAACCTTTTTTGATGCAAAAAGTGATGAAATTCAGGCGATCTTCAGTGGCGGCCCCAAAGTCGATATCGTGCAATTAGTGGAAAACCTGAATAGAATGGCTCCAACCAAGCGTAGCAATTGGAGTGAAATTAAGTTTTAAGCTTAGGTTTTTTTTCTTGCAGAAGTAACAATTCTCCTTTACTTTAGAAGTCCCTCATCTAACAGATGAATCCCTTTCATTTAATACACTTTTGTGATTACAAATCTGTCCATAAAAAACTATGCATTAATCGATGACCTGAACGTTGGGTTTATGTCCGGACTTACGATTATCACGGGTGAAACAGGCGCCGGTAAATCTATTATTTTAGGTGCGTTATCCTTGTTGTTGGGAAAAAGAGCAGATCTAAGCAGTGTAAAGGATGCTTCAAAGAAATGTGTTATTGAAGCGAATTTTAGAATAGGGGATTACCAAATACAAAAGATCTTTACTGAAAACGATCTGGATTATGAGCCCATCACTATTGTACGACGGGAAATCCTCCCGGGTGGAAAATCTAGGGCATTTGTGAATGATACTCCCGTAACCCTTTCACAACTGGAGGCATTAGGAGTGCATCTGGTGGATGTTCATTCACAACACGAGACATTGGCGCTGTCTAATGAAGTTTTTCAGATGGAAGTTATCGATGCTTTGGCTGGAAATGATGCGCTTTTACAGGAGTATTCCAATGCCTATGAGGAATACAGAAATGTTGCTACAGATCTGGAGCAGGTATTGGCATCCAAAGAAACAGCGACCAAAGAGCTGGATTATCATTCGTTCTTATTTAACGAATTAAAACAGGCTTCTTTGGAAAAGTACGATCAAACCGAACTGGAAAATAGGTTTGAAACCTTAAATAATACCGAAGAGATACAGGAAACGCTATCCAGGGTCCTTCAAATTTTTTCTGAAGAATCCATTGGGATGCTTGGAATGGCCAAAGAAACTCGCACACTATTGGCCAGATTACAGAAATTCTCTTCTGAATTTTCAGATTATAACGACCGGCTTCAAAGTGTTGTCATAGAACTGGAGGATATGTATGAATCGCTTCAGAATACCGCCGAAAACGTTGAAGCCGATCCGCAGAAGCTGATGGAAGTTAACACCATTCTTCAGAATATTTATAAACTTCAGCAAAAACACACGGTAAACTCCATATCAGAATTGATAGAAATTCAGAAGGATCTGGAAGAAAAAATTGAGGGAACGCTACAACTTGATGATCGCATTGAGGCACTTCAGAAAGAAATAGAAAAATACAGGACCATTGCTTTAAATATTGCAACCCAACTCCATTCGAAAAGGAGTAAAGCTATTCCTATATTAAAAGCGAAATTGGAGGAAATCCTGCAAGAACTCGGACTCCCCAATGCTAGATTTAAATTTGATCTAACACCATCAAATCGTTTTAGATCCAATGGAACCGATACGCTCGAATTACTGTTCACAGCAAATAAGGGCTTGTCTTTTGGTGCCTTGAAAAAAGTAGCTTCGGGAGGAGAAATGAGTCGGATCATGTTGGCTGTAAAAGCGGTTTTAGCCGAATACAAAAAATTGCCTACTATCATTTTTGATGAGATAGACACGGGAGTTTCAGGTGAAATTGCCAATAAAATGGCATCTATAATGAACACAATGAGCAAGGGAATGCAATTGTTAAGTATTACGCATTTACCTCAGATCGCTGCTAAGGGAGATCATCATATTATGGTTTATAAAGAAGATGTAGACGAAGTAACTCAAACTCGATTAAGAGTGCTGGGACAGGAAGAACGAACAGTGGAAATAGCCAAAATGATAGGAGGTAATAAAGTGACAGATGCGGCTATAGCCAATGCAAAAGAATTATTGAATTAAAGCGTATCTTTGTTGAAACTGCAATTCTAGAACATAAAACTACTAAAATAACCTCTATAACTATGTCTTACAATCTATTAAAAGGAAAACGCGGAATTATCTTTGGAGCACTGGATGAAAACTCTATTGCGTGGAAAACAGCGGAACGGGTTCATGAAGAAGGAGGAGTCTTTGTATTGACTAACGCTCCAATAGCCATGCGTATGGGGCAAATAAATCAGTTGGCCGAAAAGACAAATTCTGAAATTGTCCCTGCAGATGCCACAAACCTCGAAGATCTTGAAAATCTAGTAGAACGGTCGATGGAGATTCTGGGGGGAAAAATAGATTTTGTGCTTCATTCTATAGGGATGTCAGTAAATGTTCGAAAAGGAAAACACTATACCGATCAAAATTACGATTGGACACATAAAGGATGGGATGTTTCGGCAGGATCATTTCACAAGACCATGCAGGTGTTGTATCAAAAGGATGCCATGAATGAATGGGGGAGTATAGTTGCGCTAACCTATATGGCTGCGCAACGTGTTTTTCCGGACTATAATGATATGGCCGATAACAAGGCATACCTGGAATCGATAGCACGTAGTTTTGGATATTTCTTCGGAAAAGATAAAAAAGTAAGAGTGAATACGATCTCTCAGTCACCAACCCCTACCACCGCCGGACAGGGAGTTAAAGGATTTGATGGCTTTATTGCCTATGCCGAAAAAATGTCACCATTAGGCAATGCAACTGCCGAAGATTGTGCCAATTATACCATTGCCATGTTTAGCGATTTAACCAAAAGAGTCACTCTTCAAAATTTATACAATGACGGAGGTTTTTCGAATATGGGGGTAAGTGATGCCGTCATGGATGCCTTTGTAAAAAATCAATAAAATATCGCAGCGGTTTAAATTTCTGTTGACACCTGTATTTATTAATGATACAGGTGTTTTTTTATGTTAAATAAGATGTTTAGTCGGTAGAAAATGTTAATAGTCGAAATTATTTCAATCTTAAATTAAATTTCAATATTTTTAATACCATTATTTTAACTAATCTATTATTTAATTATGAAAAAAATTACGCTAGTATTATGGTGCTTTTTGATTGGATTTTCATCTAGTCTTTTAGCACAAGATTATTATCCGGAAGAGCAAGCACGGATTTTAGCAAATTCTACTGAATCGAACCAAACTGTAAATTCATCACAAATAGATGAATTACTTGAACGTTTAAATTCAGTGGATTCTCAAGATACCAGAGATGGGTCTTTAGATTTATTTACCGATGCTGAAAGAGCAGTATTGAGTGCGTATTTTACGCAGCAAAGAAGTTCAATGGCTCCCTGTGATTTTGCGATCCCAATAACCTCGGGAACATTTACAAATCAGCCACTTGTGTGCCACACTGTAGATCAATTAAATTCTACCACTACTACAATGTGTCCTACAGATGCCAATACGGGGACGGCAATCCCAACCCAGTATGGAAATGGTCTTGAAGCACTTTATTCTTATACACCAGCTACCGACGGTCCGGTAACCATAACAGTAGATAATACTTCATGGACAGCAATCTTTGTGTATGATGGTTGTCCTGAAGGAGGAGGAACTTGTGTCGCAGGAACTAGATCAACTACCACCACAAGAACACTAAACTTTAATGTGGTAGCCAACACCGAGTACTTTATCTGGATCGATTCCTGGCCTGCACCTGCAAGTCCGTGTGTGGAAGGTGGTCAGATAGGTAATTTTAATGGTCCGGAACCTGTAAGCGGTGGTGGAAGTAACAATTGGACAGTAACTGTTGAAGATACTGTTAATTTCGGTGACGAAGTTGCCTGGGAGCTTAGAGATAACGGAGGTGTTGTTTTGTTAAGTGGAGGTCCTTACGGAGCACCACCTTATAGTGATACGCAAATGGTGACCACTTCTAATGAACCGTTAGAATTTTTTATAACGGCTATGAATGGTACATTCTTAGATAATACGCCTAACTATACAATTTCCTGTGGAGGAAACGTAGTTGTTTCGGGACAATTAGCACCCGGTTCCCAAACTACCGAATCAGGCTTAGTCTGCGGTGGCGGAGGCGGTGGAATGGATGAAGTCTTTGCTTTTGATGCAGGATTTTGTTCAGACGATATGGGAACTTTTTCTTTAGGAGGACCATATAATATTAACACCGTAGGAACTTCTACTACAGCTATTTTTGCTGGTGATTATGATGGTACAGGAACTTTATACGCTCTAGATAATGGCGCACTTACATTAATTACTATTGACCCGTCTAATGGAGCCGAAACTACGGTTGGACCGCTAACCAATATATTAGCAGGTCATGGAACGAGAGGATTGGCATGGAATTACGCGAATAGTACCATGTATGCCTTGACCGGTTCGGGTGATGCCCATACCATTTATACCGTTGATCTCGCTACAGGAACTTTAACTGAAGTGGGAACATCCAATATTCCGGGTGGACTCGGAATATGGCTGGCTATCGACAATAACGGAGATGCATATATGGCCGAACTGGCCAACGACAGTCTATGGAGTGTGGATCTTGCCAATGCCACTTTTACCGAAATTGGTCCCTTAGGCATTGCAATTAACTTTGCACAGGATGCCGATTTCGATCCGGTTTCTAATGTACTTTATATGGGAGCCTATGTTGGAGGAGGAATCAATCAATTCGGTACGGTAGATACTACTACAGGTGCTTTTACGGGATTAGGAACTGTTAATTCAGACTGTGCGGAACTTGGTATTGTTGCTATTGCCGGAACCCCGATACCACCAGTAACAAACGATGAATGTGCCGGAGCTACTCCAGTAATGTGTGGAGATATAGTTGTTGGAACTACCGCAGATAATACAGATACAGGTGGTGAAAGCGCAGCACCGGATGAGTGGTATTCATTTACAGGAACAGGAGCTCAGGAAATAGTTACCTTATCATTCTGTAATGGAGGAACAACTTACGATTCGAGAGTTACCGTTTATGATTCTTGTGGTGGCGCAGTAATCGTTACCAACGATGATTTTTGTGGACTTCAGTCTCAGGTTTCTTTCTTATCAGACGGAACATCAACGTATGTGATCGCTGTTGAAGGTTTTGCCGCAGCTAGCGTAGGTCCTTTCAGTATGGAGGTGACTTGTCAGGCTATAGCAGCTAACGACGAGTGTATTAACGCACAAACGATTGCTTGTGGTGAAACGCTACTTGGTTCTACATTAAACGCATTGTTCGATCCAACAGCACCTGTTTGTACCACTCCTATTACAGCACCGGGTGTATGGTATACCTTCGAAGATACAAGTGGTTTAATTACCGATTATACAGTTTCCCTATGTGATGGTGGAACGGCTTATGACAGTAAAATAACTGTGTATTCCGGAGATTGTGGAACTCTTACCTGTGTTGGAGATAACGACGATTCTTGTGGATTACAGTCTGAAGTGTCATGGCAAGGAGACGGTAGTACAACCTACTATATCTTAGTTCACGGATTCGGATCTGCACAAGGAGACTTCTCGATCAATCTGGCGTGTACTCCGGTACCTCCACCAAACGATATGATCGTGAACTCTATTGATGTTGACGAGATAGGATTCCCTTATACCGATCCTGCCGTTGCCATGCCTGCTGCTACTACCGAGAATGGTAACCCAACGGGTTGTGCCATCGACGGTGCAAACGGTGTATGGTATAACTTTGTTGCAGCCGGAAACGGAACAGCTACTGCCTCTATCGTTTCTCCAGCAGGAGCGAGTTTTATAGTATTCTATAAGGCTCCGGATGAGAACGCAGTTGAAACCGATCTGGAATATTTCTTCCAGGTAGGAAACCAGTGTGCTCCGGGAACCACGGCTAATATTACAACTGAAGCGGGTCAGGCATACTACTTATTTGTAGTGAATACCGGCGGAATTACCGACATAGTGATCGATGGTACTAATTTAGGTACAGCCGATAATACTATAGAAGGATTCAGTTATTATCCAAACCCTGCCAATGAGGTTCTAAATCTGTCTTCGATCGAGATGATCGATTCTGTATCGATTTACAACATATTGGGTCAGCAAGTACTCGGAATGGATGTAAATGCTACACGCAGTGAGTTAAATGTTTCCTCACTCACCACAGGAACTTACATTATGAAAGTTTCAGTGAATGGAGAAATAGGAACCTATCAGATTATAAAGGAGTAGATCCTTAAAAATGGAAAAAGAAAGCCATCCTTGAGAAAGGGTGGCTTTTTTTATGGGTCAGATTTCGAACTTCAATAATCAACAATCTTCTCTTTATTAATTATTTACTGTCCGGAGAGGGTAATTATTAACATTTTTTTAATACTTTTAAGCTTCAATTTAACGCAACTAATCTAATAATCTCATTATGAAAAAAATTACATTACTACTCTTTTTGATGGTATGTTCTTTCGGTTTTGCTCAGAGTGTTGGCCCCGTAACAGCGGCATCACTCAGTTCAAATTACCAAAGTACATCTGTAAATCAGAACACAACCAATTCAAGTTCCATGGCCATAGACTATACGTTGGACCAAGCAGGAACTTTTAATCCAATCGACATCTCTGTCTCCGGAACGGAAGTTACTTTGGGAGATGATGATGGTACCGGCCCTATATCCATGGGCTTTACATTTAATTTTATTGGAAACGATTATACCGATATCTACATTTCATCCAATGGATATTTAACGTTCGATCCTGCAGACGTAACAGATCTATCTGATGACGCTATTCCTAATGCAACACTGCCTAATAATATAATAGCGGTTGCATGGGATGATCTTGATCCCGGAAACGGCGGTCAGCCCGCGATGAATGTTGTTCGCTACTCCACTGAAGGAACTGCTCCTAACAGAATATTTATCGTTGAATATTTTAATGTAGATCAATTTCCTTCCGGAAATAATGTAACTACACAAGCTCAGCTGTATGAAGGAACAAATGTGATCGAAATTCATACTACGACTAAACCCGATGATGGTGGTCCATCGACTCAGGGAATTGAAAATTTTGACGGAACTGACGGACTTGCTGTTCCAAATCGTAATAATCAAAACTGGGCAATTACGAACGACTTTGTAGCTTTTATTCCCAACACAACCAGTGCAGGTAACTGGACAGTAACTGTTGAAGACACTGTTAACTTTGGTGATGAAGTTGCATGGGAGCTTAGAGATAATGGAGGTGTAGTGTTGTTGAGTGGAGGTCCTTATGGCGCACCACCTTATAGTGATACGCAAATGGTCACAACTTCTAATGAACCTTTGGAATTTTTTATCACGGCTATGAATGGTCCATTCCTAGATAATACCCCTAACTATACAATTTCCTGTGGTGGAAATGTTATTGTTTCGGGTCAGTTAGCTCCGGGATCTCAAACTACCGAATCAGGTTTGGTTTGCGGTGGTGGTGGCGGAGCTACCTGTGGAACTACAGTTCCAAACTATACGAACTCAATAAATACTTTAAATGGAACTCCATCTCAGAATTTTCCAAACCCTACCAATGATCCTTTTGACAGTGAAGCCGCAGATGATTTTGTCATTCCTTTAGCTCCTTCTATGGCAGCAGCTATTTGCGAAGTATCTATTACAGGAATTAGTTCGGCCGCAGGATTTCCTGCAGATCCTAATTCATTAGTTACATTAAATATTTACAGTAATGCCGGAGGTATTCCCGGATCAATAATTTATACTGAAGATTTCCCAGGCCCGGCCCTAGATCCCGGAAATACGGGAAGTTTTATACTTTCACCTACCGGAGCAGTTAATTTGGTTGGCGGTGAAACATACTGGATGAGCGTAGTTGCTACTTTGGATTTTGCTCTGGCGGGACAATGGTTCTGGTCTACTGCATCCGATGGTAATGATGGCCCATATCAATGGCAAAATCCGGGTGGCGGATTTGCAACTCCTTGTACCACATGGGGATCGGGACAAACTGCCTGTGGTGTAGGTGGTGGTACAGGTCCGGATCTTATGATGGACATCAGCTTTGTTGAAGTACCAACCAGTGATCAATGCGCAGGAGCCTTACCGGTTGCCTGTGGTGATGTGGTCGTAGGAACTACAGCAGATAATACAGATCAGGGAGGTGTAACGGCTGCTCCGGATGAGTGGTATTCATTTACCGGTTCGGGTACTCAGGAATTTGTTACCCTATCGTTCTGTGGCGGAGGAACGACTTATGATTCCCGAGTTGCTGTTTACGATGCCTGTGGAGGAACCCTTGTGGTGGATAACGACGATTTTTGTGGGTTACAATCTCAGGTTACCTTCCTTTCAGACGGTACTACCACGTATGTAATCGCTGTAGAAGGATTCGGAACCAGTTCCGGAGCTTTTAGTATGGCCGTTACCTGCGAACCTATTGCACCTAATGATGAATGCGCAAATGCACAAACTATAGCTTGTGGAGAAACACTGCTGGGGACAACAAGAACTGCGTTCTTTGATCCTGCTGCTCCTGTTTGTACCACTCCTATTACAGCACCGGGTGTATGGTATACCTTCGAAGATACTAGTGGTTTAATTACCGATTATACAGTTTCCCTATGTGATGGTGGAACGGCTTATGACAGTAAGATAACAGTGTATGAAGGTACATGTGGTGCCCTAGCTTGTGTGGATGATAACGACGATTCTTGTGGATTACAGTCTGAAGTGTCATGGCAAGGAGACGGTAGTACAACCTACTATATCTTAGTTCACGGATTCGGATCTGCACAAGGAGACTTCTCGATCAATCTGGCGTGTACTCCGGTACCTCCACCAAACGATATGATCGTGAACTCTATTGATGTTGACGAGATAGGATTCCCTTATACCGATCCTGCCGTTGCCATGCCTGCTGCTACTACCGAGAATGGTAACCCAACGGGTTGTGCCATCGACGGTGCAAACGGTGTATGGTATAACTTTGTTGCAGCCGGAAACGGAACAGCTACTGCCTCTATCGTTTCTCCAGCAGGAGCGAGTTTTATAGTATTCTATAAGGCTCCGGATGAGAACGCAGTTGAAACCGATCTGGAATATTTCTTCCAGGTAGGAAACCAGTGTGCTCCGGGAACCACGGCTAATATTACAACTGAAGCGGGTCAGGCATACTACTTATTTGTAGTGAATACCGGCGGAATTACCGATATAGTGATCGATGGTACTAATTTAGGTACAGCCGATAATACTATAGAAGGATTCAGTTATTATCCAAACCCTGCTAATGAAATTTTAAATCTGTCTTCGATCGAGATGATCGATTCTGTATCGATTTACAACATATTGGGTCAGCAAGTACTCGGAATGGATGTAAATGCTACACGCAGTGAGTTAAATGTTTCCTCACTCACCACAGGAACTTACATTATGAAAGTTTCAGTGAATGGAGAAATAGGAACTTACAAGATTTTGAAAGAGTAATTTTTTTCATATATTTCTAAAGCCATCTGTCTTTGATAGATGGCTTTTTTTTTGATTACCTTTGTCTGATGGCGCTTTCCTATTCTTTTGTTATCCCTGTATATAACAGGCCCCAGGAAATAAAGGAACTTCTGGAAAGTTTCGTTTTAATTTCATTCAATCAACCCTTTGAAATTGTTATTGTTGAGGACGGTTCGACGCTTTCTTCCGAGGAAGTAGTTAAACAATACAGATCTAAACTCAATATTTCATATTATTCTAAACCAAACTCAGGTCCGGGAGCATCCCGAAATTATGGGATGGAACGAGCTACCGGAAATTACTTTATTATATTGGATTCAGATTGTTTGCTGCCCGAACATTATTTGGCTACGGTTAATGACTTTTTGGAAAGGCAGTATCACGACTGCTATGGGGGTGCCGATGCCGCTCATCGAAGCTTTAGTCCGTTGCAAAAGGCAATTAATTATGTGATGACATCCTTCTTTACTACAGGGGGAATTAGGGGTAGTGAAAAAAGTATTTCTAATTTTGAACCCCGTAGTTTTA
The DNA here is from genome assembly GCF_014295415.1 of Constantimarinum furrinae. Lineage (GTDB taxonomy): Bacteria > Bacteroidota > Bacteroidia > Flavobacteriales > Flavobacteriaceae > Constantimarinum > Constantimarinum furrinae. The sequence continues at coordinate 2,965,659 of NZ_CP052909.1, read as the reverse complement.
ATATGGGAATTTCAAAGGCAGCGTTCGAAAAAACAGGAGGATTTGCTAAAATTCATCCCGGTGAGGATCCCGATCTTTCTCAGCGAATTCTAAAGGCCGGTTTTAAAACAACATTTATCCCCAACGCCTATGTGTTTCATAAACGCAGGATTTCTTGGAATAAATTTTATACTCAGGTAACGAAATTTGGCTTGGTAAGACCTATACTCAACTCCTGGCATCCGAGAGCTGCTAAAATAACTTTCTGGCTTCCTTCGCTCTTCTTAATGTTCGTAGTATTCTCTGTTTTTAGTACCATATTTTTCAGTAAATGGTGTATTGCTCCCTTGCTTTTTTATGTGCTTTTAATATTCTTTGATGCTGCCTTAAAAAATAAGAGCATAAAAATTGGACTGCTGGCAGTTGTGGCACTTTTCGTTCAGTTTTTCGGTTATGGCATGGCTTTTTTAAGATCCAGTTATTATATAGGGCTACTGAAGAAAGATCCAGTGAAACAGTTTCCGAAATTATTTTTTAAGTAATTTTAATTCAGAATACAAAAAACCATGGGCAACACCTATAAACGTAAATATAAAACCACAAAGCTTCGTGCTTTTTTTTTATTCTTATTAGTGGCTATTGTCTTCTGGGGTCTTGCAAAATTTTCAAATGACTATACTGCTACCATAGTGGCTCCTTTGGAGTATACTAATATTCCTCCAGAGACGACACTTTCTAAAGATAATCTTTCTGAACTATCCTTCGATCTCACGGCGAATGGATTCGAATTTCTGCTATACAAAATGAAATCTCCAACAGTGCAAATCGATGTTTCAGATTATTATAAACCCGGAGACAATATTGTAGTTTTAAGCGGATCTGATCTTGTGAAAGCCATCACCCAGCAGATGGACAAAAGTCCAACTGTTAACAATGTTTCAGTTCCTGAGTTAAGGATCGAATTGGTTGCTATTACGGTAAAAAAGATCCCGGTAAGAGTTGCGTCGGAGCTTAGTTTTAAAGATGGGTATAAAGCTATAAACGGCTTTGAAGTTGAACCCGATTCAATTACAATTTCGGGTTCATTGGAGCGGCTTAAGATGGTCGATAGTATTTTTACGAAAAAGGTATTCTTAAAAAATATTGAAAGTGATGTAACTAATGAAGTATTGATTGATACGGCAGGTTATAGTGGGGTTTTTTTTAATCCCCTAAGTGTGAGATACCACTTAGAAGTTCATGAGTTTACTCAAAAAGAACTCAATGTGCCCGTACAGCTAACCAATGCACCTTCCGATACTACGATTAAAATAATTCCAGAAATGGTAACCATCACTTTCGAGGTATCGGTAGCGCGGTTTAACGAAATTGAAAAAGGAGACTTTACGCTAATTTGTGACTACGCTAAAAGAGATGCCGGTGAAAATTTTATGATACTCGAACTGGTTGATAAACCGGAAGGGATACTGAATATAGAATTCAGTGAAAAGAAAATCGATTATCTCGTTTTTAAATAATTTAGCTCAGATATTTTGAAGATCGTAGGACTTACAGGGGGTATTGGAAGTGGAAAAACAACAGTTGCACTTATGTTTAAGGAGCTTGGTGTTCCGGTTTATATTGCAGACAAGGAGGCAAAGAAACTAACTAACTCCTCAAAAATAATTAAACGCAAACTTATTCAATTACTTGGAAATGCTGCTTACAAAGACGATGCACTTGATAGCAAGTTTGTTGCTGATAAAATCTTTAATGACGCAGCGTTGTTAAAAGCAACAAATGAGATCATACATCCCAGGGTTGCAAAACATTTTAAGCGCTGGGCTTCAAAACAGCATACGGAATATGTGATAAAAGAAGCAGCTATTCTATTTGAAAACGGAAGTTATAAATACTGTGATCACACGATTTTAGTAACTGCACCTAAAAAGACCCGCCTGCAGCGTATTATAAAACGGGATCACGCAAATGTGGAGGCAATCGAGGCCAGAATGAAGAATCAGTGGAGTGATGCAAAGAAGATGAAACTGGCCGATTTCATTATCGAAAATATAGACCTGAATAAGACAGAAAGCGAAGTAAAAAAACTTCATACTTTACTATGTAAAAAGTCAAGATAAGTAGGATCAATTCATTTTGTTAACATTTGGTTAAATGGAAAGCCGCCTAAATGTTAAAATCTTACTTTTGGTCTTATGAACAAAAAGCTTTTTATTCTACTCATCGCACTGATGTCTCTATCATTGTTGGGAATAATTTTTGTTCAGGGGTATTGGATCTTAAATTCTTATAGAACTAAAGAGGATCAGATAAATCTTAATTTTCGGCAAATTCTACTCGAAGTTTCAGAAAAGATTCAATTAAGGGAAATTGAAGACTACTATAATATTTACAGTGGTCTAGTAGACAGCTTGCAGACGCCCGATAATATAAACTTCAGTGAGTTAGTTTATACAACGAAGAACGATAACAACAATGAAACGTATATTTTTTCAGACGGAATTCTGGAAGAAGATTTTAAATTGTCTTCCAACTTTCTGGATACGGAGATCGACAGTATTGCTTTTAAAAAGATCACCAATAAGAAAAGCAAGACCAGAGTTGTTTCGGGATTGGATGGAAATAGTAATACGTCAAAATCGACCGTCGAATCCTTTAGCCGTCTAAAAGATTACGAACGGAATCAGTTTGAATCGGCATTCAGGAATATTTCAGCAAAAACACCGGTACATAAAAGAGTTACCGGAGAAGAAATTGAAGGACATATTGAAAGAGAACTTGAAGAGCGAGGATTAAATTCAAATTTCGAATACGCAATTTACAGTAATGATCTTGCGACCAAAGTTCATTCGAAAAAATTTAAATATTCTCCCGAGAAGACTTTCGAGGTTCCGCTATTTGTAAATGAAGATCTTAATTTAAGTTATCAACTTTTGGTGAATTTCACAGAGAAGGAAAAGGTCGCATTAAATTCCATACTGGGAATGGCGGTTCTTTCATTGGTGTTTACTGCGGTAATTGTGATCGCATTTGCCAATGCTTTGTCCCAGATCTTCAGACAACGTCAGATTTCACAAATTAAAAGTGATTTCATTAACAATATGACGCATGAGTTTAAAACTCCTATCGCAACCATCAATCTTGCATTAGATGCAATGAATAATCCAAAGGTTAAAGAAAACCAGGAGTTTAGAGACCGATACCTGAAGATGATACGAGATGAAAACCGAAGAATGCACGCACAGGTTGAAAATGTGCTGCGTATTTCGAAACTGGAGAAAAATGAACTCGACCTGCCTAAGGACAGATTAAAAATACACGATGTAATAGACGATGCGATTTCACATGTAAGTTTGATCGTGGAAGACAGAAACGGGTATATAAAAACTCATTTTGCAGCCCTGAAAGATTCAGTTTTAGGGAATGAATCGCATTTAAGTAATGTTTTCGTTAATATACTGGATAATGCGATCAAGTATTCGGAAGATGAACCCAAGATCGATATTTTTTCCGAAAACGTAAAGAACAGTATTATTCTAAAGATACGCGATCAAGGGATTGGGATGAATAAGAATGTGCAAAAAAATATATTTCAAAAGTTTTACCGGGAAGCAACCGGTGATATTCACAACGTAAAAGGTCATGGGCTTGGCCTTGCCTACGTTAAACGTATTCTGGAGGACCATGATGCCGAAATATACGTTGAAAGTGAGAAAGGCAAAGGAAGTACCTTTATTATTAAACTACACTTAATATCATAAATTATGGAAACTGAAAACAAGAAAATTCTTTTAGTAGAAGACGATCCCAATTTCGGAACGGTCCTTAAAGACTATTTGGCAATGAATGATTATCAGGTCACTCATGCAAAAAACGGAATGGAAGGCTTCGAGAAGTTTAAAAAAGATGACTTCGATCTTTGTATTCTCGACGTAATGATGCCGTATAAGGACGGATTTACTTTAGCGAAGGAAATTAGAGAAAAGAACGAAGATGTTCCAATTATATTCCTAACCGCTAAAGCCATGAAGGAGGATGTTTTAAAGGGGTATAAAGTAGGAGCAGACGATTACCTCAATAAGCCTTTTGACAGTGAAGTATTGTTAATGAAGATCAAGGCGATAATTCAGCGTAAAGCAACCGATTCTATAGCAGATAGTAAACAATTTGAATTTAACGTGGGTAACTTCCACCTTAATTCTAAATTGCGCTTTCTTACCTATAAAAAGGAAGATCCAATTAAGCTATCTCCCAAGGAGAATGAACTTCTTCGATTATTGGCCTTACATAAGAATGACCTAATGCCTCGTGAACTGGCACTGACTAAAATATGGAGGGATGACAATTACTTTACCTCACGTAGTATGGATGTTTATATCGCCAAATTGCGTAAGTATTTAGGAAAAGATGATGGTGTAGAAATTATAAATATTCATGGTGAAGGCTTCAGATTGGTAGTGAAAGACGAAGTTGATCAATAATATTTTGATAGGATAAGTGTAAAGAAAGCCCTGTTAGAGGGCTTTTCTTTGTGTAATAAATTCAATAATCGTGTGATGATCTTCCGAAGCATCGAACCAATGGATATCCGGGTTTTTTCTGAACCAAGTTCCTTGACGCTTTGCAAAACGCCGGGTATTTTTCTTGATTTCTTCAATAGCAGTATCAAGCGATAGCGTCCCATCAAAATATTGGAATAATTCTCTGTAACCCACAGTTTGCATAGCATTTAGAGCTCTGTGCTTATAAAGTTTTTTTGCCTCTTCCAATAAACCGTTGGTCATCATTTGGTCAACTCTGGTATTTATCCGATCATAGACGGTAGAACGCTTTGCAGTTAACCCAATTTGCAATGTATCGAAATTCCTAGGTACATTCTCATCTTTTAAGAATGAAGAATACGGCTTGCCCGTCGCTCTGAAAATTTCCAGTGCTCTAATTATCCTGTGCGGATTGTTGTGATCTACTTTTTTATAATGACCGGGATCTGCAGCTTGCAGCTCTTGTTGTAATTGTTGCAGCCCATGCGCTTCAAGCTCATTATTTAATTCTTTCCGAATAGAAGGATCTACATTAGGGAAATGATCCAGTCCCTTTATGACGGCATCTACATACAGTCCGCTACCTCCAACCATCACCACCAAATCATTATTTTTAAATAATTCAGTTAATTTCTGAATGGCCTCCCGCTCAAAATCACCAACGCTGTATTTGTCGAATATACTTTTATTCTGAATAAAATGATGAGGAACTTCGGCTAGTTCATTCTCTGATGGGACTGCCGTACCCACAGACATCTCCTTAAAAAATTGCCTAGAATCTGCCGAAATGACTTCCGAAGAAAAAAACTTTGCAATAGAGATTGCCAAGGAGGTTTTACCTATGGCAGTTGTGCCCATTACTACAACTAACAATGGTTTTTTAAAGGTCATTACCACCTGGTTGAATTTCATCGTGCAACGTATTACCGCACCTATGGCAAAATTCTGCATCGTCCCTATGTTTCGTTGCACCGCAATTACGGCATACCTGGGTATTCACATGGACGTAATTGTCGTCTTCTATATTTTTGGACCTAACATATTCGGCACTAACGATCCCTGTAGGCACGGCAATTATTCCATACCCCATGATCATGATAATCGCTGCGATAAGTTGTCCCAGGGGTGTTATGGGAGCTATATCACCAAAACCTACTGTAGTAAGCGTAACAATGCACCAGTAGATACTTACTGGAATACTATTAAAGCCGCTTGCTTCTCCTTCAACTAAATACATAAGCGTCCCGGCAATGACCGAAATAATGAGAACGGCAAAAAGAAACACCAAGATCTTTGGCCTACTATCCTGAAGGGCTTTTTTTAATTTGTTGGCCTCGCCCACATATCGTGTTATTTTTAAGATCCTAAAAACCCTTAAAAGTCGTAAAGCTCTAACGGTAAGTAAAAAATTACTTCCCACTAAAATAAACGACAAATACAATGGGATGGTTGATAAGAAATCAATGATTCCATAGAAGCTAAAAATATAGCGAGCGGGTTTTTTAACCGTAATGATCCGTGCTATATATTCGAAAGTAAAGAAGATCGTAATTACCCATTCACCGTAATACAGCAGGTCGTAGACCTTTTCCGGTAGTCCTGCCACACTTTCTATAGTAACAAAAAATACACTAAGTAAAATTAGGACAAGCAGGACAATATCGAAAAGCTTTCCCAATGGGGTATCGGCTTCGTAGATAATGTCATGAAGTTTTTTTCTCCAGTTACTCTTTTTTACGGGCTCCAATCTGTTCTATTTCTAATATAAAAGTAAACAACTTTATTTATATGGCGGCTTCCTCGGGTAGATTAACAATTTTAAGTACTTTGTTCTTTCGGAGATAATTTTGAATGATATGTTGTGCGTCTCGGTTATTTTGCATGGGAGTGATGATCGATCTTAATATATCGATATTATTGATCTGGAAATTTAGATTATAAAATCCATAGCCCTTATAAACACCATTTTCTATTAAGACCACCGATCGTTCATCGATATCCCTTCCTTTGTCTATAATAAGCATGTGATTGTTCTCGTAACTGTATTTTTCTAGAAAGCTTTGAACCCGGTCATTATATTCCTCCACAGGCTCAAGTTCGATACAGGCCCCGTAACAGTCTTTAAGTCCGAATAAAAAACAGCTACTCTCGGTTTTATAAAGGCCATTGAGCTTTTGACATAATTGATGTTCTTCAGTAATTCTGTAAAGTGAAGATTTTGCTTGTTGATAATTAGTAAATGTGGTTATCGCCTGTTTTTTACTGTTTGCTTTTTCAATAGACAGATTTATATATCCATTTTGATCAACAAATGAAGATAATTGATATCTAAATACCGTTCCTCTAAGAGCACGATTATAATTCGGTTTATTCCTCTTAATTTCTTCGCACTCTTTCAATTGTGCAATAAGGTCATTTCCCGTAAGCTCGAATGTAACTTCAACCACTTCAAGCTGTATTTTCTTAGACTTTCTGGAGTCACTTGTAAAATGCTGTGTTAGACGCTTTTTGATATTCTTACTTTTTCCAATATAGATGATCGATCCGTCCTCACGATGCATATAATACACGCCGGTTTCTGCAGGGGCATGTTCTATGATATCCAGTAATTTCGGTTCCAATTGGCGCTTAGGATCCTTTCTTACCAGTTTTTTTACGATCTCTTTCGTACTGTCCTTGGAGAGTAAAAGTTTAAATAAACTCACGGTAGCCTTGGCATCTCCCTGAGCTCTGTGTCTGTCGCTTAATGGAATACCTAAAGATCGAACCAATTTTCCAAGACTATACGAGGGCAGGTCTGGGAGTAACTTTTTTGCGAGCTCCACCGTACATAAAGTGTCCTTTTCAAATTCGTAACCCAGCCGGTCGAATTCGGTAGTTAGGATCCTGTTATCGAATTTGGCATTGTGTGCCACCAGGATACAATCGTTAGTTATTTCAATAATTCGTTTGGCTACTTCATAGAATTTGGGAGCGTTACGAAGCATTTCATTATTTATACCGGTGAGATTTACCACAAAGGGTTGTATGCTGCGTTCGGGATTGATAAGACTGGAAAACTGGTCGACTACCTTATGGCCGTCGAATTTGTAGATCGCAATTTCAGTTATTCCCTCTTCATTAAATTTTCCTCCGGTAGTTTCTATGTCTAAGATTGCGTACATCTATATACTTTCCCCGATTTTATTATTATGATAAACAAAAGTAAGGCTATTTTTTGGGCTTTACGAATAATTGCGTTTCCCGAAAATTGCACTCCCTACACGTATCATTGTGCTTCCCTGTGCAATGGCGACCGCATAGTCTCCGCTCATTCCCATAGAGATCTCTGTAAATCCGTACTTGTTCTTATAGGTGTCGAAGAACGCTTTTAATTTCTGAAATTCTTTAACCAGTTGGGCTTCATTTTCGGTAAAAGTTGCCATACCCATTACGCCCAGGACGTTTACATGTTCCATAGACTGAAAAGCTTCTGAAGCAAGAATTTCTCGCGCGGCTGCTTCGCTTAGTCCAAATTTACTCTCTTCTTCGGCAATTTTTATCTGGATAAGGCAGTTTATGACTCTGTTGTTTTTTCGTGCCTGTTTATTGATCTCTTTCAGCAGTTTTAAACTATCTACAGCATGAATTAAACTCACAAACGGTGCCATGTATTTTACCTTATTTCGTTGTACATGTCCTATCATATGCCATTCTACATCCTTTGGCATTTCCTTCCATTTGGCCTCCATTTCCTGTATCTTGTTTTCACCAAAGATGCGATGTCCGGTGTTATAGGCTTCCATGATCTCGGGCACTGCCTTAGTTTTAGAAACAGCAACCAGGGTTACTGTATCGGGGATTTCTCTTTTTAGTTGAATTATATTTTCTGAAACAGACATATTAAAATTCATAGATCGTTACACCACTTCTTAGTTTGGGTTCTATATAGGTAGTTTTTGGGGGCATTTTTAAACCTTCATCCGCGATCTGTTTCATTTCGGGAGTGGTGACAGGAAGCAAGCCAAAACCTACTGCGAACTCTCCCGAATCGACCATCGATTTTACATAGGCAAGATCGTGTTTACCATGCGCATAATCGATGCGGTTATCGTTTCGAAGATCGTGAATGCCCAAAATAGGTTTCAGTATTGTCTTATATAGGATCTGGGCATCAAGTCCGTCTAAGGCGTTCTCGATTTTATAATTGCCCTTCCGAAGATATAACGAATAAAAAGCACCATCCAGATACATACTAAAATGATGCTTTTTAGAAGGTTTATAATATTCCTGTCCTCTTTTTTCTATTCGGAATAAGGCGTCCAGCGCAATTAAAAACTCTTCTTTGCTCAGGCCGTTAAGATCCCGGACGAGTCTGTTAAACTCGTAGATCTTTAAATCACTTTCAGGAATGAGGTAGCTCATAAAATAATTATAGGCTTCGGTTCCGTTGTGATCTTTATTTTCAGATTTTAAAGTTTCCGCCAGTAGATAGGAAGAAGAAGAACGATGGTGGCCGTCTGCGATATATAACACATCCATTTGATCGAAAATTGAACCGATCTCTTCAATTATTTTGGGTTCATTTACTACCCACAAATAATGAGTATCTCTGTAGGTAGTCGTAAATTCGTACTCCGACCGTGCTTTCATAACGGTCTCAATGATGGATTTTAGTTTGTGGTTATCGGGATAGGTTAATAGCACTGGTTCGGAATTAAAACCGACAGTTTTCAGGTATTCCTTAAATAGTGTTTCTCTGTACTCAATAGTATCTTCATGTTTTTTGATGACATCCTTAACATAATCTTCGGTACTCGCAGCAGCAACTATTCCGTGGAAAACCAATCCATCACGGTTAACGATCTTATAGACATAAAAGGCCGGTTTCTGTTCTTGTAAAAAAATACCATCTTCCTTAAATTCCTGATAGCGATTTCGCACAAGCGTATAGCGTTCGGGACCTGCGATCTGTTTCTGATATTTATATCCCGGATTAACAATGTGCAAAAAGGAAAACGGATTATCCCGTAAACGCGATTCCCTTTCGGCAGGCGTATAGCTGTCGTAGGATCGCGCCGCGATCAAACTCACTTTATCCCTGGAGGGGCGTACTGCTTTAAAAGGAATTATGTTAGCCATTCTTATACAATCAGTTTATTTTAAAAACTGCCCTGATACTTTTTCGGCTCTTCTGCTTTCGCTATAATCGTAAAAACCTTCACCGCTCTTAATCCCCATTTTTCCTGCCATTACCATATTTACCAATAAAGGACATGGAGCGTATTTCGGGTTTTTAAAGCCATCGTACATGACATTGAGGATGGATAGACACACATCAAGCCCGATAAAATCGGCCAATTGCAGCGGCCCCATTGGATGTGCCATTCCTAATTTCATAACGGTATCGATCTCCTGCACCCCCGCAACACCATTGTACAAAGTCTCAATAGCCTCGTTGATCATGGGCATTAAGATGCGATTGGCTACAAACCCGGGATAGTCGTTCACTTCAACAGGAACTTTACTTAACTTTTTAGAGATTTCTTCAACTGTAGTATACGTTTGGTCACTGGTGCTGTACCCCCTTATGATCTCTACCAGCTTCATTACAGGAACCGGGTTCATAAAATGCATCCCGATCACCATATCGGGGCGGGAGGTTTCGGCGGCAATTTTTGTAATGGAGATGGAAGAGGTATTACTAGCCAAAATAGTGTCCTCCGGGCAAAATTTATCCAGATCCCTAAAGATTTTCAGTTTCAGATCTACATTTTCGGTGGCTGCTTCTACAACCAGACTGGCATACTCTACGCCATCTTCAAGACTGGTGTAGGTGGTAATGTTTTTTAAGGTTTTAATTTTATCTTCTTCAGAAATAATTTCTTTAGAAACCATTCTGTCCAGATTTTTGGTAATGGTAGCCATTCCTTTGTCCAAAGAATTTTGAGAAACATCAATTAGCTGAACTTTATAATCGAACTGGGCGAAAGTATGGGCAATTCCGTTCCCCATAGTACCAGCGCCTATAACCGCTACATTTTTCATAGTTTATGATTTGTTAATTTAAAGCGTTTTAAAATTCTCGATCACCTGCATTGCCACCCGAAGTGCTTCAGCTCCTTGTCCCAATGAAACAATCGGAGTAGTATCTGTTTGTATGGCATGAGCAAAGGCTTCAAGCTCATCCAATATGGCGTTGTTTTCACTAATTTGAGGGTTGTCGAAATAGATCTGTTTCTGCACTCCTTCGGCGTTGGTAAGAATCATGGCAAAATCATCGGGGTTTTCGGGTGCATCCTTCATCTTTACCACTTCGCATTTCTTTTCAAGAAAATCCACCGAAATATAGGCGTCCCTTTGAAAGAAACGCGCCTTTCGCATTTTTTTCATGGAAATACGACTTGCAGTAAGATTAGCTACACAGCCGTTTTCAAACTCTATACGTGCATTGGCAATATCTGGTGTTTCACTTATAACTGAAACACCGCTGGAGTAAATTTGTTTCACCGGACTTTTTACCACACTAAGGATAGCGTCTATATCATGGATCATAAGATCGAGCACCACCGAAACATCGGTACCTCTAGGGTTAAACTCTGCCAATCTGTGAGCCTCGATAAACATAGGATTATCGATCATGTGATTTACTGCCATAAATGCAGGATTAAATCGTTCTACCTGTCCTACCTGTCCACGAATTTTGTGCTTTTTTGCAAGGTCCCGTATCGTATTTGCTTCCTCAACGGTATGGGTTATTGGTTTTTCGATGAAGAGATGTTTTCCGGCTTCCACTACTTTTTTGGCACAAGCAAAATGATGAATGGTGGGGGTGACCACATCGACCATATCGCAGGCATCGATTAGAGCTTCCATAGAGGGAAAGCTTTTATACCCGAATTCCTCTTCAATTTTTTGAGAAGCATTCTTATCTGCATCGTAGAAACCGATCAAGTCGTATTTGGTCGATTGTTGCAGTAATTTGAGATGAATTTTTCCCAGGTGCCCGGCACCCAGAACTCCTGCTTTTAGCATGGGCTGAATTTTTACACAAATGTAAGGGATTTTAAAGAAAATTTCGGGAATGAACCACCGAATTCCAAAATCCATATTTTTGTATTCCGACACTTGTTTTTTAATGCTTTCTTTCCATCTTTGTACTAATGAAAGATACCTTCACACATAAGGGGATGAGAAAGAAATTGGTGGAAACCCTTATCACTAAAGGTATTGAAAACCCTAAAGTCCTTGAAGCAATAAATAAAATTCCTCGTCATTTGTTTATGGACTCGGGTTTTATTGATCATGCTTATATCGACAAGGCCTTTCCTATTGGCGCCGATCAGACCATCTCTCAGCCCTATACTGTAGCTCGTCAAACCGAATTACTGGATGTAAATCCTAACGATAAGATCCTAGAAATTGGAACCGGTAGCGGCTATCAAACCGCTGTCCTCATTGAAATGAAAGCCTTGGTTTATTCAATAGAGCGGCAAAGTGAACTCTTTAAAAAGGCGAAGCTATTTCTTCCCAAATTGGGATATCGTCCCAAAAAACTGATCTTCGGTGATGGGTACATCGGACTGGCATCAGAGGCTCCTTTTGACGGAATTATCGTTACTGCAGGTGCACCTTTTGTTCCAAAGCCATTAATGGCCCAATTAAAAGTAGGCGGTAAGTTGGTCATTCCTGTTGGTGAAAAAATTCAGGTCATGACGGTCTTTACACGAACTTCAGAAACCGAATTCGAAAAGGAAGAATTTGGAGAATTTAGGTTTGTCCCGCTACTCGAGGATAAAAATTAGTGATTACCACATTGCTTGCTCCGTGCTATTAGATTAAAGCTAATAACTGTCGTATACCCTCTCACAGAACAAAGATGTTACAAATGATAACAACTTTGTTACATAATTGATATAGGTAAAAATCTATAAAAAGGAATTTTACCCTGTTCAACATTTAACTAATTAAATCAATTATGAAATTTCAACCTAACCTATGCATAGCTGTTTCAATATTACTTTTTTTTAGCGCTTGTCTTAATGATGTTAAAGAAGCTGCGAGTTCGGTTTCTCAAACCAGTAAAACCATTAAGAATGCTGAAAAAACCATAGATCACAGAGCTTCCACAGTTGAAACCTTATCTAAACTGGAGCCGCTAACCAAATCACAATGGGAACATTGGTCACCGGAAACCTTACCCGGTGGTTTTAATCGAACACATATGGCCAGTAACTTAATGATACAAGCCGGAATAGCAAGTTTTGGTGCGACATACAGATCTAAAGAGAATTCGAAAGTGGTAAAGATCACTATCATGGATGGAGCAGGGCCAAAAGCAAGTGGTTCTATTGGCGCATTTTACAATACTCTTATTTCAGAATTTGACACTAAACACAACTGGGGATATCAACGATCGGTTACGGAAAATGGAATTAAAGCTAAAGAAACTCATTTCACCGGTAATAATAAATATGAGTTGACCACATTTTACGGTGATCGATTTTGTTTAACTGTAGAGACCGAGCAAATGGAGCGGGAGGAGGCATGGCAAATGTTTGAAGCGATGGAACTTGAAAAACTAGTGGCTATCGCGAATTAAAATTTAAAATCTAAACAATTTCAATCTATGAAAAAATGTATCTTATTTCTCATTGGCTTCATTTTTATTTCAGTTGCTTCGGAAGCCCAAATTCTTGATAAAATAAAGAAAGTGAAGAATACTATTGCCGGGATTACGGTCGAAAAGCTAAGTGCAGACCCTGTATCTACTTCTTTTAAGGATGTTGATAAAACAAGGTATTTTGAGGATGACTTCGGAAATGATGCAGACTTTTTAGACTTACACAATCAGCCCTATGTAGAGGGTGAAGGATTTTTGTTACAGCCGGGATTTTATGAAGGAAGATTTCAAAGCTTTTGTATTAAAGCCGGCACATATATGCCAACAACGGGTCGTGGTCGCTTCTATGCTCCCTTAAAAGGACCCAAAGCCGACATTATTGCTACAATTATAGAGGCCTATGAACAGGATTCCGGACTCACACAAAAAGAAGTACAATTGTTATTATGGGCGATAATTGCAAAAACGGATTTTAATAAAATGAACGGACCGGTAAAATTAACAGCCATACGACTGTTATCTGCCGAACAAATTGCGAGATTAAGCAAAGGTAGTTTCGATAATCTTGCCCGCAAGGAAATGAAGAAACTGGCGTATTCATCCAATGCTGTTCGAGCAATTGTAGAAGCCGAAAATAATCTCAGAGCGAGCTATTACCGAGGAGTTTCTACCTATGAAGATTATGAAAATATTGCAATGTTACCGGGTGAGGAGCCCCTTGTGCCTGAGTTTGGACCCGGACGCTGGACCAAGCATCCCGATGGTTTCTTTATACGCTACTACCCAAGTGGATATAGTACTACCAAAACCCAAATCTATGTGCCAACATCAGTGGGTAACCCAAGTTTTAATCCAACCAATGCCATAGCAGTTCCTGCAGACCGAGGTCAACGATTAATTCAAACAGGATTACCTTCCATAGGAGGACAACCTAATATGGGTGGAGGAGGTCCAATGTCGGGTAGCGGAAGTAGTGGAGGAACAGCTGGTGGAGGAGGGAATTCTGGTGGTGGTACTGTAGGAGGAGGAGCTACCGGTTCGGGAACAGTTCCGCAAAGTTTTTGCAATCCCGCTTTTGATGCAGGAGTTGATAAGGTGATTAAAGAACAAATGATCCTACAAGATCTTCCGGGTCTTGCAGTTGCTGTGTATAAAAATGGAAAAATGGTTCATCTTAAAGCGTACGGTTATAGAGATTTATATGAAGAAATTCCTATAAACCTTAATACAACGATGGAATGGGCTTCAATTTCTAAATCTATTACAGGTGTAGCCGCAGCACAGCTTGAAGAAAAAGGAATTTCAGGGTATAAGGTATCTCATTACGCCAATAGGTACGTCGATAACTGGAAGAATGTAACATATACAGATACTTCAGGAAACGTTGAAGGAGTGGATGCTCGATTAACATCTATCACTATCGACCAGTTGTTGAATAATACCAGTGGGATCCAGCACTATGGTAAAGGTACTCGTGCTGGTGCGAACAACAAGTACGCTAAACTGGGAAGAGACACTTACGTCCAATTCATAGAAGAAAAAGAATATTCTAGTCCGCCAGGGGTTTTTGATGCCAAGAAAGCCGTCAGCGTTTTCAATAAATCGGTGATTGATTTTAATCCGGGTTCGAAATGGCACTATTCTTCATATGGTTTCGTTCTGGCCGGAGCAACAATTGATAAGGCGGCACCGAACGGATATGTCGATTGGGTCCAAAAAAATATTGCTGATAAAATTGGAATGCAATCCTTTAGTATAGCAGAACCGCCGGGATGGGGACATAAGAAAACCTATGATGGGATGTTAACATCTCATCAAAGCAATCGAGCCGAATGGACATTGCCCGGTGGAGGTTATCAGTCTAATATTTGTGATCTGGCAAAATATACTTATGCATTGAGTACCGGAGTATTTTTTGATGGGCAAAAAGATCAGTTGTGGAATAATAGTGTCACAGCCTCGGTTGGCGGGAGTCTGTCATATAGTTATGGTTTGTATTTTAGAGGCACAGGCAATAATTTTAGAGTATATCACGGGGGTCACGGGGGAAATTCAAGGTCCTATATGCAATTCTTTCCCACCGACAGCACCGGAATTGCTCTTATGGCACCAGCAGAATATGCCAATTTACCCGAATTAACTAAGTATATTTTTCAGGAATTAAATGTTCGTCCAACACTGTATTCGGGCTTAACCCCTACACCGTATGACAAATGTGAACGAGGTATGACAGATGGGAGTGATTTATTTTATGGGGTCTGGAGGCGAAGGGACGGGGATGTTCTCATTAGAACAGGATATGAGACTGCAGCATTCTTTAAGGAGATAGAGCGTCTTCAGGATTCGGGATATAACTGTGTTGATGTAGAAACTTATATGAATGAAGGAAAGAGATACTGGGATGCCGTACTTAAAAAAGGGGTTCCCAAGACTAAATTGGTATATAATCTTTCAAGAGGTCTTTTGGAAACTACGACAAATGGCCTCAAACAAGAAGGATTTATTTTAAGAGATGTGGAATCTTATCTGGACAATGGCAATCGTAAATGGGCGGGTGTTTACTCAAAAGAGAATAAAAAATCACAATTGATGAACGTTATGCAAACTCAAGAACTCCGAAATGAACATGATCGGGCTTTGAGCAATGGACTGCAAATAGTCGATATAGAATGTTATCCAAATGGGAATTTGCTTGATTGGTCGGGAGTATGGGTAAAAGGACCACCATCCAAAATGGAGCTCAATATAGACCCAACTACTTTCTATGATAAGGTCCGAAGTATGAGAGGACAAGGGTATCGATTAGTAGATGTCGAGTATTATATGTTGAATAATCAAGATTGGCGAGTTGGTGCAGTATGGGAGCAAGGAGCCTATAAGGAATTCATTACCGGTGAAACCGGTGATTCGGCCAGTATGCAAAAGTTTTGCGATCATATGGAGACTCATTATGATCAAAGTAGAGCTGGGTTGGAATTAGTAGATTGGGAAAGAATTGACGTAGAATGGTTCGATTAAACTATTGTGAATCTGTAGAAAATTATTCAAGGATGTTTAAGAACTTAAGTCCGAAGATAAAAGCACCGTCACTTACACCACTGTAATAGGAGCGCACATAATCTACACGTAATAAACGGTATTTACCTATACCCAGATTGTCTATTCCCAGAGAAATTTCGGTATAGGGTTTATTATTTTCGGTACTTAAAAAATGAGCTCCTGCAACAAGATTAAAATTAAACTGATTGATACCCGGTATCTTCCCCAGGATCCACCCTCTGAAATCGTGTTCTAAATGTCCTTCAAAATAACTTCTGTTTGTACTGAAATCGTAATAAGGCATTAAGTTGAATACGTTAGAGTAGTTGAACGTAGTTCCAACACGAGTCTGATTTCCGTTAAAATGCTGATAATCCACAAAGGAAATATTATCTCCGCTCAAAAAGGTACCTCCCTTAAGACGGTAAATAAATTGACCCGTATTTCCCGTATTTATACTTTGATACAGCGAAGCCTTTAGTTGGCTGTAGTTGTAGTTTTCTACGGAAGCACCGAACCCATTTTCTAATGTCAAGGTAAGTGCAGGAAACTTCTCGCTTCCAAGATTATATTTACCATCCGGATAGGTCATATATTTCTGTCCGAAGGTGATATTTGCGGTTATATTCGATTTTATAATAGTGTGTTCTAAGATCACTGCATTGGTAAAATCTGAAGGCATTAACGGATTGTTTGACGTATAATCCACTTCATCATTGGGCAGGGTCACATAGTTAGTGGTATTAAATAACGGTTTCCGTTCTTCATACCCGAAACTTGTACCAATCCTAAGGCCGTTAAACAGCTCCTGATTGTATGCGAGTCTCGCATAATTGAGTTCATAGACCTTCATATAATTTCGTTCAAAGAACAATGAAGATACCGTATTTACCAGAGGAGAAATAGGTTCGGCTGCATTAAACTGTACCACTTCATTTCCGGCGTAAGCCCCAAGTCTTAAACGGTTGGTTCTATTAAAATTTTTCGTTATTCCGCCGCTAAAACGCAATCGGTCATCCGAAATTCCGTAGGTAGCTCTTGTAAATACCGAAAGCCATTGAGTTCGGTTTTCGTCATAACTTTTGAAAAACGAAAGCTCTGCACCGGCATTCCAGCCTTGTACGGTATTAAAATTGATCTTTGGAAAAGGTCCGTCATAGTTCAGTCTCCATTTGTTATAACTATTCTCGAAACTGTAACCTGTAATAGGGTCCAATAGGCCAAATCGATTGTTCTTTGCATCGATAGAGTCGAGATAAGTTTTCGACTTACGCAGTTGCTGAATGCTGTCTTTTTTAATGTAGTCGTTTAACTCTTCATCAGTAAGTGGAACTGGACGTGTACCTCTCCAGAACAAGGAATCCTTTTTATTGGCTTCAGCTTCAAACTTTAAAACTTCATTAGAAAAGGTTCTCTTTTCAAATTGCGGGTCGAAATTGTAATTACTATAGACTGCAATGAACCTTCCGTCTCCATTAAATCCGAAGAAACCAAAGCTAAAATCTATGGTTTGTGAGCGTTTTATCCAAGTTTCATTATCGGTATCGAATTTAAAATTCTGTTTAAAGATCAGTTCTTTAATAAACGGCACCTGAATGGCCTGACCATTAGTGGTAAGGTCTACTCCGTACAATTGCCAGTCGTCTTCCACGATGTAAATCACACCCTGCCACACTCTGTCCTTTGGTCGTTTTGGCGTAACTAATATCTTATTGATCAATTTACTGCCTTCGTAAAAGATCCCATCCAATTTGTATGTATAATAACCAAAGGCATTTGTAGCGATTGGAGAAACAACAGCAGCATTGAGGTCGATAGAATTCTCGTAAAACGAAAAATTGGCATCCTGAGCGCTGTTAAAGCTAAACCCGTTATCATTTCCGCTTACCTTACTCGCAATGATGGTTTCTTTAAAATCATCCGGTTTTTTATATGCGATCTTTGAGATCGTTTCAGATAAATAAATGAACCCGGTTCGGGTAGAATCTAATTGCCCGTCGAAATCACCCACCTCCTGACCTAGGACTTTTTCAGGAATACTATCGACACGCCATAACCCTCTGGAGTAGAAATCGGCAGTAAATGCCGAGATCCGGTCGAGATTTTCTTTCTGTTTTGCTATGGTGTTACGAATAATGCGGTAGGAGGGATCTTCAGAGGTATTGATCACAACTTCATCCAGACTCACCGATTCTTCTTTCAAGGAAACATTGAGAATATGTGGAAAGGAAGAAATACTTATATTTTTGCGAACCGTAGTATAGCCCAAAAACTGAAATATCACAGTATAGTTTCCTTTTTTGGATACATTCAGTTCGTAATTCCCATCGTCATTTGAGGTTGTTCCTGTAGTGGAATCCTCCAGATATATATTTACGTAAGGAAGGTACTCTCCTTTCTCGTCGGTTACCTTTCCGGCGATTTGTGAATGGGAAGTAGCACTAATAAGAAAAATGCCTAAGAATAAAAATCGAATCATGCAGGAAATATCTTATCGAAAAAACGAAGATAAAATTAAAATGGCTGCTTGTTTAATAAAAGTTTAGCATTTATGGTATATAGGAGGCCTTTCCATGTTTAATTGTTAAAAGCCTTCTTGATCCGGCTGAGGTTCCGTTTGCTATCACGATCCTTAATACTGTCGCGCTTGTCGTATTCTTTCTTACCCCTTGCCAAGGCGATCTCAAGTTTTGCGAGTCCGCGATCATTGGTAAAAAGGAGTAGAGGAACAATGGTAAGTCCGCTGTTGCGCACCTCTTTTTCCAGCTTTTTCAATTCATTTCGGTTCAACAGTAATTTGCGTTCACTCTTAGGATTGTGAGAAAAAGCATTGGCGTGAGAATATTCCTGAATGGTCATATTGATCACAAATAACTCACTGTTGTTAAATTCACAGAAGCTTTCGGCTATAGAAGCTTTTCCTTCTCGTATGGCTTTTATTTCGGTACCGGCCAGCACTATCCCAGCCGTATATTTGTCGAGGATCTCGTATTCAAATCTAGCTTTTCGGTTTTTTATGCGTACGTTTTTCTGAAGTGCCATAGCGGCAAAAATACTATATTTTACTCTTCTATAGGGGCTATTTTGTCTAATCGTACGGGAGAATAATCTTTTTCTTTCTCACCATTTACCAAAATTTCATCAAAATAACACTTTACACCAACGGCACCCATAAAATTAGGACCATCCTGAATATGTAAATGGAGATGTGCTTCGGTAGAATTCCCCGAATTTCCACAGTTTCCGAGGTATTGTCCGCGCTTTACGGATTGTCCTTCTTTCACTTTTATCGTTTCTTTTTCGAAGTGAGCATATACAATGTATTCGTCATATTCGGTTTTGAGAATCACGCTATTCCCCAACATTTGCGCCGGATTCATTTCGCCCGGTTTATTGTCTTCCACGCCTGTGATCACCCTAAATACTTCAGCATCACAAACCGCATAGATAGGCTTTCCGAAGGCAAAATAATCTTCGTTTCGGGTTCCACTGCGTTCGAAGGTTTTTCTATTCGGACCCAAAACCAGAAAATCGAAGGCGTTTTTTTGTGTTTTTGAAACAACGTGATAATTCTGCGCTTTGGTGTCTCCACCCCATACCGTAAACCATTCTCCCTTAAACGGTAGACTTAGCCTCGATTGATTGCGTTCCATTTTTGCAACAACATCTTCTTCTTGTGCCGGATAGAAACGAAGTCCGTTGAGTAAATTCTTATCATTCAAAGAAAACGAAATGTTCTGCTTTCCATTTTCGAAGGTGGTTTCGTAGATCTCTGTAATACCTTCGGAACTGAGGAATTTAAAATCTGATATTTCTCCTAAATTACGTCGGAAGGAAGTAACAATGTTCTGTACGTTGTCGAATCCTAATTGTTCCTGCATGGTCCCGTTCATCATGTCGAATATGGCCTGCGCATCACTGTTGTTGAAGTGAGTCTTAAAATCTTCAAGAGCAATTTGATACGATTCCGTTTGCGCAACACTATGTGAAGCGATAAACAGTAGTATTACTAAGATATGGTTTTTCATAATTCAGACTTTTACGTAAGGTTTTCGGAAGATAAGTGACATAAACTGTACTTTTGTTACAAACACAAACTATGAAAAATATAACCCTGCTTTGTATTGTTTTATTGTTATGGGCCTGTGGGGAGACTAAACAAGAATTGAGTGCTGAGGATATTGTGGACAAGGCAATAGAAAAAGCCTGTAATGGAAACTGCGACTTTGCCTTGATCGAATTTAGTTTCAGAGACAGAACATATGTCAGTGAGAGGAAAGGGGGGATGTACAGGTTTGAACGACATACTTCAGATTCGATCGGACTCATAAAAGATGTAATAACCAATTCCGGTTTTGAGAGACGTTTACATGGGGAAATTATTGAACTTCCCGATTCTATTTCAGAAAAGTATGCCAACAGCGTGAATTCGGTTCATTATTTTGTTCAAATCCCTTATGTCTTAAATGCTCCTGCTGCTAAAAAGGAACTACTGGCTGAGGGAATGGTAAACAACCAACCCTATTATAAGGTTAAGGTTTATTTTACTGAAGAGGGTGGCGGTAAGGATTTTGATGATGTTTTTATGTATTGGATCCATAAACAGAATTTTACCGTAGATTATTTCGCTTACAAATATTCAGTAGAGGGCGGAGGAATTCGGTTTCGGGAAGCGTATAACGCAAGAATTATTGAGGGAATCAGATTTGTGGATTACAACAATTATAAACCTGAATCTAAAGACGTCTCTCTCGAAAAACTGGACAGTTTGTTTGAAAAGGGGGCCCTGAAACTACTTTCTACCATTGAAACGGAAGATATTACCGTAACATTAGGCAATAATAAGTAGGGTAATTATTCAATAGTAACCTCCTGCACACTGGTTGCATCACCTTTTATCCTAACAATAAAGAGACTGCTGTTGTTGTAATCGTCCATTTCGGGATACCTGTTATCTCCAATAATGGCATTAACAAAGGCCGGCGTGGTATTACTATGTCCCACGATGAGCACATTTTTTCCTACGGTATTTTTTTTGAATTCTTCGGAATACAGTGAGGTGGGGTCGTATCGTTTTGGTTCGATATTTTGTTCTGAAGCAGTATATAACACGGTTTGCATCGTTCTAACAAAGGGCGTAGTGTAGATCAAATCCAATTCCTTATCGCTAAAATATTTTGCCCATCTCTTAGCGCGCTCATGTCCTTCGGGTGTTAGTTCGGGATCACTGTTGCTGGTATCACTTCGATCCTTTTCTGCATGTCTGATGAGATAATAGGTCGTGGATTCTGTATGTTCAATGTCCGTTGAACTATTATTTTCCGTTTTATCTTTTTCAGAATTATTACAAGAAATAAGAAGGACGGTGATAAAAATAAAAAATAGATTTTTCACAATTGAGTTGGTGTTAGTTCAGAATTACAAGATACAAAAAACCGGAAGGTAAAAACTTACGTAAGTCTCGATAACAAAACTTTAGTTTTTGTGAGAATTTAGTTAAAGGTTGTTATTTAATGAACCCTCTAAAGCATTGATGTCATATTTCATCACACGCTTAGGGGGTTTTTTTATTTACAGGATATGAGAAGCCGTAATTATCGAATAAGTAATTGTAAAGATGGTTACACATAAGATGTAGATTCCCAAAATTGTGTTGGGTCGTTGCCTTGCCTCTATGTGAACAGAAGCATTAGAATTTGTTTTCATAGTGTTGTTGGTTTAAGGTGATTGTGAATATATGACGACCAAACCATATAATTTGTTACAGAAGGATGTTGGTAATTAAAATAAAACATTGGCCTTAACCTGATGTGAATCAATTAGCTAGTGTGAAATTAAAGAAGCCAATAAGCATTTCATCGGTACTTTGCAATCCCCAGTTTACTTCTTGGGTTGGGTCGGGATTTAGCGGATTTTGGTAGGTGTTGTCATAAATACCTTCTACCAAAATAATGGATCCTTTTGGAACGAATGTCGGCACTTTCAATTTATAAAGCCACTGCCAGTTAAAATTGTAATCGGGTACAGAAACCAATACTTTGTTTTTTCCATCGGGTTCAACAATTGAAACTCTAATATCCTTCCCACGGTAATGCATATGGGGTATCACATAATGAATATAAATATCCCTGTTTATGGTATCACTTGCGGTAATTTTAATATTTTCTCCAAATGGCGGAATAGTAAAGTTCATATTTGCCGGGGACAAGGCGTAGAACTCTTTGGGTGGCGGATCTTCATGAAAATACAATCCAATGGTGGATTGATCGGTTTCTTCTCGTCCCGAAGGGGTATAATGAATTTGTGCAGTTAATACCGTTCCCTTGGGTAAGAAGACCCCCGTACTGTCGGGGTAAAAAGTACTTAGTTCCGCTCCGGCGCTTAGTGCGATATAATTATCCTGCCACGGTCGTTGCTTTCTGTTGGTGATCGGACTCGTTTTATTTCGAGCTTCATTAGTTAATACTACATGATGCAGGACTTTGGTATTTCCGGGTTTTATTACAACCCCTTTTAACCAAGTGCCCTTTGTAAGCTTTAGCGGAATTTCCTGATATCGGTAACCTATGATTCCTGTAGCCGGAATGCTTTCGGTATTTAGAGTGAGGATCTGATCGGGTATTCCCTTTGGCCATTCCTTATTGTCCATTTCAAGGTTGGCAAGAAGGTCGTCACCTGTTCCGGGTTTAAGCCCGTTATCGATCCACTGAAGTAGTTTTCGAGCATTACTGTCTGATAGTGCGACTGAATTCTTAAACTCACCAATATGCGGATCTGCTTGCCAGGGAGGCATGCGTTTGCTTAAAATAACTTCCTTTATCATAGAAGACCAACCCACTATGGTTTGATAATCGCTCATAGACCAAGGTGCCAGACCATCGTCGTGATGGCATCGTACACAATTTTGTTTTAGAATAGGAGCAATGTCTTCGGTATAAGTGAGATCTTCATTATCCTCGAGTGAACTCAGGCGGGTTACTCTGCATCCCTTGGTCATTTTTTGTTTTAACTGCGGGGATTTTCCTGTAAGGATCTCATCTAACGCCTTTTTTAAATAATGCTCGGAAGCCGTGCTTTTTTGGGCTTCATAATCAAGTCGGTCATTCAATGGTCCCCGATACAGAATTTCTCGACTCACGGGATCCAGTACGATGGCTTCCGCAGTAATGGTTATATCCAATTCATCAGCGAGAAGTTGTGCCGAATCATCAAGTACCGGTACCTTAAAATTGAATTCAGAAGCTTCTTTTTTAATGGACGCCCTGTTGTCCTGGATATTGCTGTTTAACATGAAAAATTTAAAGCCTTTTTCTGAATATTCTGCTTCGATAGTATGAAAGTCTAAAAGCAGGTTTCTCACAATGGGGCAACCGTTACCCTGTATCCAAAGGACTATGCCTGTATTGTCATTGTATGAAGAGAGTCGGTGAAATGCCCCTTGCTCATCAAATAGGGCATAATCGTTTTCTCTGCTATCTTCAATAGGTTGAGGTGGGTTATCACAGGAAACTATAAAAAATACTAATAAAAAAAAGAGTGATTTGGGAAATTTCAAAATGTATATTTTAGGTAACAGAACGGTAGGGATACAGATTACGTTAAATTGATTTTGAATATATGTATTCTAAATATTTTTTACTAATTTTTCAAAAATTAAAAATATAGTTATGAAATTAAATTACTCATTGAAAGACAAGTTTTTACAACATTCACTGGTTCTAGGATTATCCCTTTTATTAAGTGGAATGGCCTATTCTCAAGGTTGTACTGATCCCGTGATCACAGCCACATCGGGTCCGGGAACCATCTGTGAAGGGGAAACTGCTTCACTCACTGCTACCCACAACGGACAAAGTGTAAATTGGTACGACGCTGCTTCAGGTGGAAATCTGTTAGGATCGGGTAGTCCATTTGTTAGTGCTCCACTTTCAGCGACAACATCATTTTGGGCCGAAGCAGTAAACGGCGGAACAGGAACGCCTGTTACCGGTGCAGCACGGGTGGCACCTACCAACACCACAAATTCGGCTGTCGTAGCCGTGACGAGCCCGTGGGGTTTGTCTTTTGACGCTAATGTCGATTTTACCATTAACACGGTAGATGTTTTTCTGGCGTCAAATTCACCGGGAACTGTTGTGATGCAGCTTAAGGACAGCGGATTAAATATAATCGAACAGGTATCAATTGCCGTACCTGCCGGTAATTCAACCACTCCGGTACAGCATACGCTCAACTTAGACTTTTTTGTGCCTGCAGGTCTGGATTACGATCTGGTAGCCGAAAGCAGTCCGAACATGGTTCGAGAATTTTCTTCAGGTCACCCTGGATTTCCTTATCCTATTGGCACTATTGGAACGGTAGTAGGGGGAACGATCAATGATAACAATACCAATTCAACCGTATACTATTTCTTCTATAACTGGACAGTGACCCCTGGAGAAAATTGTACTTCAGCAAGAATGGAAGAAGTAGTGAATGTAACGGTTACACCTGCTCCAACCGGGGATAGTAACCAGACGTTTGTGGCTGGAGAGACCCTGGCCGATCTTGATGTGACAGGTACAAACTTAACATGGTATTCAGATGCTGCCGGAACTAATGTGATACCCGACACCACTCCTTTGCAGGACGGAACTACGTATTATGTGAGTTCTACCGATAACAGTTGCGAAAGTCAGTTGCTCGCAATAACCGTAACTGAAACACTGGGTGTGCCGAATGAATCCTTAAGAGAGCTTCGTTATTATCCAAGTCCGGTATCTACTGTACTTGAGATTTCAAATGCAGAACCTATATTGAAAGTTGAAGTATATAATATTCTTGGTCAGCAAGTATTATATGTTAATAATGATACTTCAGAAGTTTCTTTAGATATGGCTTCACTGAATGCCGGAGCTTATTTTATAAAAGTTGCTACTGAAACCGGAGCAACATCGTTTAAAGTTCTGAAAGAATAACAGAAACTGAAGGTAACCTAAAAACCCGAAGTGTGTCGCTTCGGGTTTTTTTATTGATTCTATATGAATATGCTATGATCTTTTCAGCGCCAATACCCGCTCCTCAAAGGTTGATTCAGCTACCGGATCTTGTACAGACTCGAACAATTTCATATATTCATCTGAATGTTGTTCCCTTCGTTGTTCCAGTAAATTAAAATGCACATATTTACTCCACATGATCGCCTTTAACCGGGATTTGTCTTCATTGTACATACGCAATTCTACATCGAGGCTGGAAGCATCAAAATGTAACAGTTGCGACTGTATCACGACGGTTTCCATGAGCCAAGCCGGTTTTAAATAAGCGATCTGGTTGCTGCCAACAACCCAGCTTTTCCCTTCTTCACGAGCCATCTTATAGATATTTATGTCGTAGTGTTCTATAAGCTGATCTTCACGTGCATTGACCATATAATTGAGGTATTCTGAATTATTTAAATGGTTAAAGGGATCGCAATGCTGAAATCGTATCGTCGTTTTACTCTCAAGTATCTTAGGTGTTGCTATCATTTTTTTAGTTTTTATACCGATTGGTATTTTATTATGTAAATTTTTTTAATTCTTTAATTCTGAATGGATCAACTTGTCAATTTCATCGGAGGCATCTGTTAGGTATGACTTATCCTGCATGGTCTGACTCATAAAAATAGCTCCCTGAATCCTGGAATATAAAAATTTGGAAAAAGCGCGGGCATCAACGTCCGTCTTTATTTCTCCAATTTCAATGCCCCATTCCACAAGCTTGACGATATGTGACTGCGTTTTTTGAATCACATATTGAACCTGCTCCAAAAGTTTCGTATTCTGGTGGGTGGAGTCTACTCCTATATTTAATATAGGACAACCTCCCAACGCATTACTGTATTCAAAATAATTTCTATAGAAGTCGGTGATCAACAGCAGTTTTCCCAATGGCGAACCACTCTGTTCCTGATGTTTCGCCACCTGCTTCAGCAGATCATTGATGGTTTTATTAAAGGAAGCGATCGCGATGGCCTCCTTATTTTTAAAATTACCGTAGAGGGCTCCTTTGGTGAGTCCGGTGGCAGCTGTAATATCGGCCATAGACGTGGCAGCATACCCCTTCTGATTAAAAATAGGAGCCACTTTTTCAATAATATATTTCGAAGTCTGTTCTGCCTTGGTAAGCATGTTACTAACAATTTTCAGCAAAGATAATTAAAAAATACCGAATGGTATATTTTAAACTGAAAAAACCACCTGCGGCGAACCACAGATGGTTTTCAACTAACCAACCAATTATGAAATGAGTTTTTAAGGAACTCTAACCTGTTCTTTATGACTTTTCAACCAGATCACCCTGATTTCTGAAAACCAGTTTATCGTCAAAGCTATCCAGCAGTATAATACTGTCTGTGGTGACCTTCCCTGCGAGGATCTCTTTAGAAAGTTCGTTCAGAACTTCCCGCTGTATCACCCGCTTTACGGGACGGGCCCCATATTGGGGATCAAATCCTTTTTCAGCCAAATAAGCGACAGCTTCATCTGTGGCATCCATGGTAATGTTCTGTTTCTGTAGCATTTTGGATAGACCTTTAAGTTGCAATTCCACGATCTGTTTAATATCACTCTTATTTAGCGGTGTAAACATGATAATATCATCGATTCGATTCAGGAATTCGGGTCGCACGGTTTGTTTCAATAATCCAAGTACTTCAACCTTTGCAGCTTCCATAGCAGAATCACTATCTTTTAAAGCATCAAATTTTTCCTGAATGATATGACTTCCCATATTACTGGTCATAATAATGATGGTATTCTTAAAATCGGCTACGCGACCTTTATTGTCGGTTAACCTTCCTTCATCTAAAACCTGTAGCAGTATATTGAAGGTATCAGGATGTGCTTTTTCAATCTCATCCAATAATACCACGGAGTAAGGTTTTCGTCGAACCGCTTCAGTTAGCTGTCCGCCTTCGTCGTATCCAACATATCCCGGAGGAGCTCCCACCAATCGGCTAACACTATGACGTTCCTGATATTCACTCATATCGATACGCGTCATTGCGTTTTCATCATCGAAAAGATATTGAGCCAGGGTTTTGGCCAGCTCGGTTTTACCCACACCTGTGGTTCCCAGAAACAGAAAGGATCCAATAGGTTTCTTTGCATCCTGTAATCCGGTACGACTTCGTCTAATCGCATCGCTTACTGCAACGATCGCTTCTTCCTGGCCCACGACTCGTTTGTGTAACTCGTCTTCCAGCTTCAGTAATTTTTCACGATCACTTTGCAACATTTTAGTTACAGGAATACCTGTCCATTTCGCTACAACCTCGGCGATGTCCTCATTGGTGACTTCCTCCTTGATCAGACTGCTGCCGCTTTGGTTTTCTGCCAGTTCCGTTTCCAGTTTATTTAAGGCTTCCTGAGCCTCCTTGATCTTTCCGTATCGCAACTCGGCCACCTTTCCGAAGTCGCCTTCACGCTCGGCGCGTTCGGCTTCCAATTTAAATTCCTCTATTTCTGTTTTGTAATTCTGAATACTATCTACAACTTCCTTCTCGCTCTTCCATTTCGCATTCAATTCATTGCGCTCTTCTTTTAAATTAGCAAGATCGGCTCGAAGGGTTTTCAGTTTTACTTCATCCTTTTCACGTTTAATTGCCTCAATCTCTATCTCGAGTTGCATGATCTTTCTATCCAGTACATCCAGCTCTTCTGGCTTACTATTGATCTCCATTCTCATCTTTGAAGCAGCTTCATCCATAAGATCAATGGCTTTATCCGGTAAGAACCTGTCGGTAATATAGCGTTGTGACAGTTCTACCGCGGAAATAATGGCCTCATCCTTAATTCTCACCTTATGATGGGTTTCGTACTTTTCCTTGATTCCGCGCAGTATAGAAATAGCGCTTTCCACATCGGGCTCGTCTACCAGTACTTTCTGAAATCGACGCTCAAGAGCTTTATCCTTTTCAAAATATTTTTGGTATTCGTCCAAAGTGGTTGCTCCTATAGCGCGAAGTTCTCCACGCGCTAAGGCCGGCTTTAGAATGTTTGCCGCATCCATAGCTCCTTGTCCGCCACCTGCACCCACCAAGGTATGGATCTCATCGATAAACAACACGATGTCTCCATCACTAGAAGTGACTTCCTTTATGACCGCTTTTAGTCGCTCTTCAAATTCACCTTTAAACTTGGCTCCCGCGATTAGGGCTCCCATATCCAGCGAATAAACTTCCTTGCTTTTAAGATTTTCGGGAACATCACCATCTACAATCCTGTGTGCTAATCCTTCGGCTATAGCTGTTTTACCCGTTCCGGGTTCTCCAACAAGCATAGGATTGTTCTTAGTTCGACGAGAGAGAATTTGTAAAATCCGCCGTATTTCTTCGTCTCGTCCAATTACCGGATCCAATTTACCGTCGCGAGCCAACTGATTGAGGTGTCTAGCGTATTTGTTCAACGAATTATAAGTTTCCTCTGCACTTTGAGAGGTCACCCGATCGCCTTTACGCAAATCATCTATAGCTGCTTTAAGTGCTTTTTCGGTCACACCCTGATCTTTCAAACTTTGTGCAATCGTACTTTTAGATCCGAAAATTGCCAGAAGCAAATGTTCTATGGAGACAAATTCGTCCTTCATCTTCTTGGCGATAATACTCGCTTCATTCACAGCCTTTCCGGCTTCTCTGGATAGCATGATGTCTCCTCCCGAAACTTTTGGAAATGATTCCAATTGTTTCTCCAGGATCTGTTGTAGCAAGACCGTATTGACATTCAGTTTTTTTAGAATGAATGGCGTTACATTTTCATCAACTTCGAAGATCGCTTTCATTATGTGCTCTATTTCGATCTGCTGATTACCGAAGCTTTGCGCAAGCTGCTGTGCCTGCTGTATCACTTCTTGTGATTTTATGGTATAATTATTAAAGTTCATAGTTTGTATTTTTTCTGAAATGTGCTTCAGTTATTTTTTATTTTCAACACGTATAAGTCAAAATATGAGCCAAGCTAAGATTAAGACAAAATGACGGTAAAATCCAGTGCTTTAGCAGACATTATGACCGATTGAAATTTAATTTTACCATTTCATTCAGAAAATAACATGTCGCAATTGCCTAACTTTGTATAAAAAGAAAGTTATGGGATTATTTGATAAGTTTAAATCGCAAAGAGAGATCGCAAAAGAGGAGATTGAAGAAACACCATGGCACGTATTGTCCACGGTAGCTCAGTTAGAGACCTTAAAAGAAGAGTCTAAATCTACGCCCGTGGTTATTTTTAAACATTCCACCCGTTGTGGGATAAGTAAAATGGTCCTTAGACAGTTTGAAAGTGCTTATGATTTAAGTGATGATCAGATAAAACTATACTTCCTCGATCTGTTGAAGTATCGCGAAGTGTCCAACCAGATCGCAACCGAATTTGGAATTCCACACGAGAGTCCACAACTTATTGTGTTAAAGAACGGCGCTGCCGTACACAATGATTCTCATCATAGCATTTCGGCCGATCATTTAAGGCAATTTGTTTAAAACGAATTATCCTTTAAGATTTCCTTGAATCTAATTTTAATTTCCTCTCCGGCATCATAAACCATTTGTGAATTGGCCGGAAAAGGGATAAATCTATTATCTAAAAGCAATGTATCATCATCACTTAGGGCTCTTTCATCTCCTCTGAAGGTGGCAAATACATTTTCGAATATAAATTCGGTTGAGATAGGGTGCTTGTTCAGGTCCCTATTGCGCTCCAGATCTCGGTAAATTACCGTACCTCCTACAAATGCCGATTTGCTTTGTTCGGTAATGAGAAGCACCGCGCTTACGGTTTTATAAATATCGACCTTGATAGGTTTTCCGTTTTCGTCTTTTACAATATTGCCGTTTCTATCTTTTTTATACTCCCAACCGTCTTTGATACGCTGAGTACGACGAACCTCTCTTTCAGAAATTCGTTCGGGAGAGATATTAATATCTCTGAAATTAAGCGAGATACCGTATTTATAATTGATACCGTTCTCTCGTTGGCTGTGATATTCGGTCCAGAAATCATCGAGCCCATACGTATTAAAATCGAGCAATTCCCGCTCTAATCGTATTGGGATGATCTGTCCGCTTCTATTGTTCAAGGTTACATAGACAAAGTGCGTACCTCTAAAACGAGCCTCATCAATTAAAGCAGCTACGTTTCTGTATCCAGGTTTTATTTCAGATAGCTCAAGAAACATATCGTAGGCCTGACGGGCAGCATCGGTAGTATTTCGGTTCAGTAGTTGCTCTCCTTCAGCATACAGATAGTTTGCATACGCATTTTGTGCTGCGATCATCTCGTTGCTGTAATCCACTATCTTAAGTCTGGCGTTTCTTCCTAAGGTTTCACTGTATAGCGGCAATAATGGCCGTAGGAGTTGTTGTCTGTACTCCAATCCTCTGTAGGTGTAATAGATCTCTCTTGTTGAGCCGGCTCTATTTTCCTTCTTCAGAAAAGCAATTCTTCGTATATCGTCCTCCACGACCTTTTTGTAGGCTTCTTCCAATAATACAATATGCTCATCGCTTTTAGCTGAGGTCTTATCTTTCTGAAGTTTCTTTACGGCAAGTTCGATGGCCTGATCGTAATCTCCGCGAGCCAGAAATTTTTGATTCCGTTTTACGCTGTTACAGGACAGTAACAGCAATACCATTGTGAGTAAAGTAATAGTTTGTCTCATAACAAATTGATTTGGTTATGCTACCAAAAATACAATTGTAATGCCAAACTTAAAACGGACGGGCAGGAAGTACCTTTCCGCTACACTTTCCAAAGCCTATACGCAACCCGTCTTTTTCGCAGTAACCCCTCATGATCACTGTATCTCCATCGTTTATGAACTTACGTTCTGAACCGTCTTTTAATTTTATTGGATTTTGTCCGCGCCAGGTGAGTTCAAGCATCGAGCCGAACGAATCTTTTGTGGGTCCTGAAATGGTACCGCTTCCCATCATATCACCGCTACGCACATTGCAACCATTCACTGTATGGTGTGTGAGTTGTTGCGCCATGGACCAATACATATATTTAAAATTCGAATTGGCCACGATGGTTTCTTCTCCGCCGGAAGGTTTTATTCCTGCTTGCAATTTTATATCAAAATTCTTGTTCTTTCCGTGCTGAAGATAGGGCAGAGGTTCCGGATCCTGTTTGGGACCATCGGTTCTAAATGGCTCAAGAGCGTCCAGAGTTACGATCCAAGGTGATATGGTTGAAGCGAAGTTTTTTCCTAAAAAAGGTCCCAGAGGCACATACTCCCAGGCCTGTATATCTCGAGCACTCCAGTCGTTAAACAATACTAAACCAAATATATAATCTTCGGCCTCGCCTATGGGTACTCTTTTGCCCAGCGGATTGCTATCGGTTGTGATAAATGCCATTTCCAGCTCAAAGTCCAGTAATTGCGAAGGTCCAAATCCAGGTACCCCGTCATCACCCGGCATGGTTTGCCCTATTGGTCTTCTAATGGGCGTTCCCGATGGGACAATTGACGAACTTCTACCGTGATACCCAATTGGAATGCGCAGCCAGTTTGGCAGCAATGCATTTTCAGGATCACGGAATAAGGAGCCTACATTGGTAGCATGCTCTTTACTTGCATAGAAGTCGGTGTAATCACCAACATCCACCGGAAGCTGCATTTCTACTTCTTCCATAGTGAATAAAATATGGTTGCAGTGTTCTTTGTTGTTCTTTAGTTCATCGTTTCCTTCCAAAAAGATATCCGAAATTCTGTTCCGAACCAGGCGCCATGTTTTTCGGCCATCGGCAATAAAATCGTTTAGGGAATCCTGCAGAAAAATATCATCGGTGAGATCAATTCCTTTAAAATAGCCTAATTGATGCAGCGCACCCAGATCGATGGCATAGTCTCCAATTCGTGTTCCTATGGTGATAATATCATCTCGCGTTAAGAAAACTCCAAAGGGAATATTCTGTATGGGAAAATCTGAATTCGCCGGGACATCCAGCCATGTTTTTCGTTTAGGGTCGTTTGCGGTTAATGGCATTTCTGGGAGTTTTATTGTTGGTAAAATGTTAATCAAATATATAATTTCTGAAGAACTAACCACAAGCTTTTACTATTTTTGGAATTAATTAACTTTTTACTGTAATGATAGCAAGAGACGAACAGATTTTTGAACTGATTGAAGCCGAAAAAGAACGCCAACTAAATGGTTTGGAGCTAATTGCTTCTGAAAATTTTGTGAGTCAGCAGGTGCTGGATGCCGCCGGCTCGGTACTAACCAATAAATACGCCGAAGGCTACCCGGGAAAGCGATACTACGGAGGATGCGAAGTAGTGGATGAAGTTGAACAACTCGCTATAGATCGGGCAAAGACTTTGTTTGGAGCCGAGTATGTAAATGTACAACCTCACAGTGGGTCTCAGGCAAACACCGCTGTTTTTGCGGCATGTCTAAAACCGGGAGATAAATTTCTGGGCTTTGATCTTGCGCATGGCGGACACTTGACACACGGATCTCCGGTAAATTTTTCGGGCAGATTGTATACCCCTGTTTTTTATGGGGTCGATGAAGAAACCGGCATGCTTAATTACGATAAGATCGAAGCGATCGCTATAGAGGAAAAACCCAAGATGATCATTGCCGGGGCTTCAGCTTACAGCAGAGAGATCGACTATAAAAGGTTCAGAGAGATAGCCGATAAGGTAGGGGCAATCCTAATGGCCGATATAGCACATCCGGCGGGCTTAATTGCCAAAGGAATAATAAGTGACCCTGTACCTCATTGTCATGTGATCACCACAACGACCCATAAAACACTGCGCGGTCCTCGCGGAGGGATGATCTTAATGGGGAAGGATTTTGATAATCCATTCGGCCTCACTTTAAAAAACGGAAGTCTTAGAAAAATGTCTTCATTATTAGACAGTGCGATCTTCCCGGGAAATCAAGGCGGTCCTCTGGAACATATCATTGCAGCGAAAGCCGTCGCTTTTGGCGAAGCGCTTACCGACGATTTTCTGCATTATATGATTCAGGTTAAAAAGAACGCCGCTGTTATGGCACAAGCCTTTATGGATAAGGGGTATAAAGTGATATCCGGCGGAACCGACAACCATATGATGTTGATCGATCTGAGAAATAAAAATATCACCGGTAAACAGGCTGAAGAGGCATTGGGTAAGGCAGAAATTACCGTGAATAAAAATATGGTTCCCTTCGATGATAAGTCGCCCTTCGTGACCAGTGGCATACGAGTAGGTACTGCGGCAGTGACCACGCGAGGGTTGAGAGAACACGATATGAAACTCATCGTCGATTTAATGGATAAGGTTATTCTCAATTTTGAGGATGACAAAAAACTTGAAAATATCTCACATAAAGTGAATGAAATGATGGCTGGGCTACCGTTGTTTAAAAATTGAGCGGATGAATTTCGAACTTCAGAAATCGACCGCAATATTAGAAAGATCACCTCAGGTTTTTGATACGCTGTTAAGAGATCTCCCGGACGACTGGAAATTCGCCAACGAAGGTCCGGAAAGTTGGAGTCCCTTTGAAGTCATGGCGCATTTGATCTTCGGGGAGCTAACCGATTGGATCCCGCGATGTAGAATAATTCTGAATAATATCGAAAACAAAAATTTCACCCCCTTCGATATGACCGGTCATAAAAAATTGGCCAAAGGAAAATCAATGGAAAATTTACTGGATGAATTTTCAATGCTTCGGAAAAAGAATCTAGAAGAACTTCGCTCCTGGAATATTTCAGAAAGTGACTTAAATAAAACAGGAATTCACTCAGAGTTTGGCGAAATTACGCTTCATCAGCATCTGTCTACATGGGTTATTCACGACCTGAGTCATATAAATCAAATTAGCAGGGTTATGGTAAAGCACTATCGAGAAGATGTTGGACCCTGGAAGCGGTATTTCAGTATACTAAGAAGCGAATAAATCATGGCTTCCGAAGAAAACACAGCTGTGCTTTTGGAAACTAACCGACTTCAACTGCGAAAATTTTCGTTAGCAGATGCACCCTTTATATACAAGCTTATGAACAGCGAGGGTTGGTTAAAGAATATTGGTGACAGAAGGATCAATAACCTCGAAGACGCAAAAGCGTATATTGAAAAACACTACATCGTAAGTAATGAAGATAGGGGGTATGGAGCTTATATCGTGATCTATAAAAAAACGGGTTTGGCCGTAGGCAGCTGTGGTTTGTATAAAAGAGAGTCTTTGGACCATCCCGATATCGGCTTTGCATTTCTTCCGGAATATTTGAGGAATGGCTTTGGATACGAATCTGCTGCAGCATTAATGGAATTCGCCCGAAAGAATTATAAGATTTCCAAATTCCACGGCGTTACAATTAAAGAAAATAAGGCATCCATCCATTTGCTTAAAAAGCTCGGTCTGTTTGAAACGGGTACGATTTCTTTAACGGATGATACAGAGGAATTATTACTTTTTTCCACAAGCTGATTAAATTTTTAAGAAATTATTAACGTTCAAATATTTTGAGTATTTTTAGGGGACTAACAATTAACTCAGATTATGAAATTCGTTAAGTTGATGCTGTGCGCTTTGGTCATTTTATTGTTCTCATGTAGTGACGACGATTATGTACCTGTGCCAAATGAAACAGATAATGAATTATTACAGCTTTTAGATTTGGCTTCCAATGGGGAAGGTACCTCATTCTTTACTTTACCTTCTGAAACCGATTATGCTTCTATTCCTCAGGATCCTTTAAATCCCATCACCGCCGAAAAGGTAGCTTTGGGAAAATTACTCGTTCATGAAACCGCTACAGGAGGGAGTCCTAAAATGGAAGTAAACAAATACACTTATGCCTGTGCCAGTTGTCACCCGGTAGCATCGGGATTTTTCTCCGGATTACGACAGGGAATAGGTGAAGGTGGAATGGGCTTCGGTGTAAAAGGAGAAGGCAGGATAATGATGCCAAGCAACATTATGCCGCTGGACTCTGTAGATGCCTTACCAATAAAGCCTCCATCCTTAGTAAATGTAGCCTATCAAGAAGTAGCTCTTTGGAATGGGGCATTGGGAGGAGCGGGTATAAACCTTCCTTATGTGGAACAAAATGCATCTGCCCTTCCGGATAACCTGCTGGGTTTTCAGGGACTTGAAGTTCAAGGAATGACGGGACAATTGGCGCATCGTTTAAAAATTGATGAAGAATTTGCAGTGGAATTTGGATATACCGATATGTTCGATGCCGCGTTTCCCGAGGTACCGGTGAGCGAAAGATATTCCAGAATTAACGGAGGTCTTGCTATTGCTGCCTTTAACCGAACCGTACTTGCGAACAGATCACCTTGGCAGGACTGGCTAAAAGGAGATTTTGATGCGCTTACCGAAAATCAGAAAAAAGGCGCTGTGCTGTTTTTTTCTAAAGGATTGTGTTATCAATGCCATACCGGACCTGCTTTGAAATCTATGGAATTTTACGCTTGGGGAATGAATGATCTTGTTGGACCCAATACAGGTATTTCAAGTTTTGGTATGAACACTCGCGTAGGTAGAGCCAGCTTTACAAATCGTCCGGAAGATGATTATAAATTCAAAGTTCCAACCCTATATAATCTTAAGGACAATGCATTTTACGGACATGGAGGATCTTTTACGTCCATCAAGGAGATAATAAAGTATAAGAATGATGGAATAAAAGAAAACGCTGTGGTGCCCGATTCTCAACTTGCGAGTCAGTTTGGCACAACAAATCTTACAGCAGAGGAGATCGATCTGCTCACCGATTTTATTACCCACGCCCTATATGATCCGGATCTGGTACGGTATGTTCCCGACGCGGTATTATCCGGAAACTGTATTCCGAATAACGACCCCCAATCAAGAGAGGATCTGGGGTGTGAATAACTTTTAAAACATACGTATGTTAAAGCTGAGTTTCGTATTACTATTAGGAGTATTTATTACGGCAACGTCTTGTCAGTTTGATGTAAAACCTGCTTCCGACGCCCACGTAAATGTGACGGATTCAACCGTTTCAGACCGTGAGAATGATATTGCACTTCGTGAGGTGCTTCAGAAACATTTAAACGCTGTTAGTGAAAGGAATTTAGATACCCTACGAGCTACTTTGGCTCCAAACGGACAAATGCAACTCATCTTGCCATCAAGCGAAATCATTGATGGAGTAGAAGGATTTATATCGTATCACGAGGAGTGGTTTGCGATTCCAGATTGGACTTTCACCCCTAAAATTTTAAATAGTGAAGCCGGTTCTAAGATCGGAATGGCGGTCGTTGAGGTTATGTATCGTGAACCCGATAGAAACGGTGAACCCTATTTTAACCGAATGATAGTGAGTTATGACCTTAAAAATATTGACGGTTCATGGTATGTGATTAAGGATCATGCCAGCTCAATTGAAAAATCCACCGACATAACCGATCAATAACCGGTACTTTTTTTCAATATTTCTTCGGAATCGGTACCGAAAAGGCATAATTTTAACATAAATAAGTAAATGTTTTCCTCGCTTATGAGCTGTAAATGCTCAAAAATCAAGATTTTCTGTAATATATTTCCTTAAAATTACCATTTAGCCATTATATAAGCCTACCTTTGCGACTTAATTAATTTAATATATTTATAATGAGTAAAGGCACAGTAAAATTCTTCAACGAATCCAAAGGATACGGTTTTATCACTGAAGAAGGCGCAAACAAAGACCATTTTGTACATTTTTCAGGTTTGATCGACGAGATTCGCGAAGGTGACGAAGTTGAATTCGAATTGAAAGAAGGAAACAAAGGTTTAAACGCTGTAAACGTAAAAGTTCTATAATTTCTATTATATAATCTTTTTGAAACACAAAGCCCGTCTATATTAGACGGGCTTTTTTGTATATTCCAATATGATGATTCGTTAATTTACCCTCCCGGATCGGGAAAAACCACGGTTTCGTATGCACCCGCATCGGGTGGAGTCTGCCTGTTGGTTCCGTTGAGGTCTACCGGTGGCAAAACACCTGGTAGCCCAATATTTTCTGCACCCGATGTCCCGGTTTCAATATTTAAGTCATTTAGAGCCGGATCAAAGAATACGGGATCTGTATTCCGTACGATCGAGTTGTAAAACATGGTATTTTGAAAATTGTATTCTTCGGTCGTGAACTCCCCATTGGGATCTTCAAATCGAATGAGGGAGTTTGTGAAATTAAAGTTGAAGGTTGTATTTTCATCTCGAACAAATCCTATTTCGCGCAATTCGTTTCCGTAGATAATACAGTTCTTAAAGTTGGCTTGTATTAGTGGTTCGGTTACCGTTTCATTTTCGCCTACAAAAATGTTATCGATCAAAACTGAAGGGAATGTCCTAAAACTGTTGGTCCAGTAATTCGCAAAAGTGGAGTGATTAAATTCATAAGTTCCTCCTAATGATAGTGCCAGCGATGATTGACCGCTATTATTGATCACCATATTCTCTCCGTAAACATTACCCGTGCGGGCCAATAATCCGGAAATAGCATTATTATAAATTTGAACGTTTCTAAGTGTTAATGTTCTGTCTCCGTCGTTACTGTCCATTAAAATCCCCACAGTTGAATTTTTTATAGTGGTGTAACTGAATTCATGATCGGTACTTCCGGCGGTAAGCCAGATGGCAAACCACTGTCCGGGAATATCTGAAAAAGCCGGTTCGAGTCGGTCTCCTTCAAATATAATTTCATTTTCCAAAACCGCTGGATCTGTACTAGGTAATCCGTTAGCGATCATAGTCCCTTGATTGGCAACCAGAATACCGCTATTGGCATGAAAATGGACACGGGCTCCGGGTTCCACTGTAAGGGTTTTGTTGGGGGCTACAGCCGCAAAACCATATATTACATAAGGTTTTTCGTTGGTAAAGGTGAGTTCATCGTCTTCCAGAAAGAAGCCTTCGATCAATATTTCTTCTCCTTCGCTGTTCGTTCCAAGGCTCAATGTCTCCACAGTACCGTCGGCAAAACGTTCGGGAAAGAGAAAGACAGCGTCTTTCACCAGCGTCACAAGATCTACCTGCTGTTGATTTCCTCCTGAATCAAAAAGAATCTGGTCGGTATATAGAAAAGCATTATCCGGATTGGGGAAGTTATTGATATCTATGGTTGTTTCAATAAAAATAAAGATACTGTCCTTGGCAAGGATCTGTATATCTTCAAATGATTTTCCGGGAATACCGTCTACATTAAGTCGGTAATTAGAGGCCTCTCCATTGGCCAATCTAATGTTAGGGATGTTGATATCATCATCACTTCGGTTATACACCTTTAAATTGTAAGTGCTGGAACCAATATTTGTAAATACCGTGTCCAGATAAACCGTATCTCGCGAGAATTCAAGATTCCCCGTGCTTGCTACACTTTCAAAATCATTCCGGCAAGAACTCCATAAAATAAGACATGCCAAGATTGCCAAACCGTATAAATACCTCATTCAATTAAATTTTCAGTAAAAATATAACTTTTTAGTATGGGTATTATTGTTCCCGGGAAAGAATATTCAA
Source organism: Constantimarinum furrinae (assembly GCF_014295415.1). GTDB lineage: Bacteria > Bacteroidota > Bacteroidia > Flavobacteriales > Flavobacteriaceae > Constantimarinum > Constantimarinum furrinae. Next base: position 2,926,994 of record NZ_CP052909.1, on the reverse strand, counting down.
TGCAGTAGCAGCAAGCTTACCTGTGTTTACCCCAAACGTACCTGTATTACCAGTGGCAAGCTCACTGTTTTCTGCTGCTTCTATGCGTTTCTTATTTTTAAAGAAGTACGCCATTCCAAAGGAAGTGAAATGGGCAACCCAAGAAAACCACTATTGAGGGAAAAAGCTGTATGAGTGAGGGAACGGGGCAGTTAGCAGTGAGCAGTGGGCAGTATGCAGGGGATAGTAAATATGAAGACTCCTACTTGGGGCTTACGGGTTCAGATATTCACCACCTCACTCCGAATCTATTTTTCTACGATCTCTATTTTAAAGAGTTTGTCCCAGTTCTTCCCTGTTACATAAATGATATTGGGTTCACCTTTGTAGGCAATACCGTTAAGCACATCGAGTTTTTCGTGCTGAGTTACATTGTTCTTAAGGGTGGTAAGATCGATCACACCTTCTACAGCTCCTGAAGCCGGGTTGACGATGGCAACTGCACTTTTCTGGTAAATATTCGCAAAGATCCTTCCCTCTACCCATTCGAGTTCATTTACTTTAGGGATCTTTGAAGTATTTGTATAGAGCTCAATATACCCGTCTTCGGCTAAAGTATTCGAATTTAAGGACCATATTCGCTCTGTACCGTCGCTTTTATAGATGGTAGTTCCGTCATTACAAAGCCCCCAGCCCTCTACGCTTTTTCCGTAGACAAAAGTTCCGCTTTTTTCGAGCGTCGGAAGCTTGTAAATAAATCCGGTGTCTTCCTGCCAGGTAAGCTGATATACCTTATTGTTTAATATCGTTAGTCCTTCGCCAAAATATTGCTTGGGTAAAGGAACACTTTGAAGTACCTCTCCGGTTTCATAATCTAACTTTCTGAGAGTTGACTCACCGTACTGACCAGTACTTTCATACAGCGTATCATTCTTAAACTCCAGACCCTGAGTATAGGCGTTGATATCGTGAGGATAGGTTTCCAGGATCTTATAGGTGTATAACACAGGTTTGTCGGAAGCGTAAATCGTAACAATCTTATAAACTGTATACACCCGTCCTTCGGAAGTGACCTCTGCTTTTATCCTTTGATTTCCCAGTTTTACTTCGGAAAGATCTAAGCTGGCCGAAAAATTTTCTGAACCCGATTGGGTTGAATTTCCCAGACTGAAAACCACTTGCTCTACCTTCTTTTTTTTGAGACTATTTATGGAAACTTCAATATGATCTCCTGCAGCAAATTTTTTCTGAGGATTCTTAATTTCAATTGAAAAAAGATCTGAATCTTTTAAAGATTCATCTCCGCAGGCGGTACACAAAACGACTAAAGCAATCGCTATTAATATCTTATGAATTTTCATGGAGCTTGTTCTAATTTACGGCAAGGTATTTATTATAATTGATATCTAAAAATCCTTGTAAAACATTCAAAATGCCGTATATTTGCACCGGCAAGTCCTACACAACCAGCTCCTGTTGAATCCCCCAGGGCGGGAACGCAGCAAGGGTAAACGGTCGTAGCGGTGTGATGTAGGTAGCTTGCCATTTTTTGTACCCTTATTTCTGGGTTTTTAAGTCAATTTTGCACCACAATTTGGAAAAGTACTAACGTAACCGCATCTTTGCCTATTGCAAACCACTATATGTCAAACGTAGTACTGATAACAGGAGGATCTTCAGGTATAGGTAAAGCTATAGCCGAGTATCTCGTAGAAAAGGGGTTTAAGGTCTACGGAACGAGCCGCTCTCCCGAGAAATATTCAAGTTCTTGTTCTTTTCCGTTACTCGCTATGGACGTGGGCGATAAGCAATCCATTACGGAAGCAGTCAACGAAATAATTAAACGGGAGGGAAGCATCGATGTGGTCGTAAATAATGCGGGAGTAGGCATCACCGGACCCATAGAAGAAACTCCGGACGAAGAGATCGAAAAGGCATTTAATACTAATTTGTATGGTCCTATCAAGGTCATAAAAACAGTTTTACCTCATATGAGGAAACAGCGCGGTGGGAAGATCATCAACATTACATCTATTGCCGGATATATGGGATTACCGTACCGCGGGATCTATTCGGCTACTAAAGCAGCTCTGGAAATCACCACTGAAGCATTCAGAATGGAGATCAGGCAGTTTGGTATTCAGATGACCAACATAGCCCCAGGCGATTTTGCCACAAATATCGCGGCCGGAAGATACCATTCACCCGTACTGGAGGAGAGTCCGTATAAAGAGGAATATGGCAGTACGCTGGCCATGATGAACGAACATGTCGACAAAGGTGAGAATCCCAGACATATGGCTGAAGCGGTTTACAGGATCATTAAGAATAAAAACGTTAGAATACATTACAAAGAGGGAGCATTTCTTCAAAAATTTTCTATACTATTAAAACGAATACTGCCCGATAAAATGTATGAGCGAATGTTATTAAATCACTATAAATTAAAGTAGGGTTCCATAACCTGAGGAGTAAAGAAATTTTTTCCGTTTAAAATATAGTTCCCATTTAAACTTGTGTATTTTTGCACCAAACAAATTAGAACAACATGAAATTCTTCATAGATACCGCAAATTTAGATCAGATTAAAGAAGCTCAGGACCTCGGGGTTTTGGATGGAGTTACCACGAATCCCTCCTTAATGGCCAAGGAAGGCATAACCGGGAGAAACAATATCTTAAAGCACTATGTGGATATTTGTAATATTGTTGATGGTGATGTATCTGCGGAAGTGATCGCGACAGATTTTGACGGGATGATCAAGGAAGGGGAGGAGTTGGCAGAATTACACGAGCAGATCGTTGTGAAGATTCCAATGATAAAGGAAGGAATAAAAGCTATAAAATATTTTACCGATAACGGAATTCGCACCAATTGTACACTGGTATTTTCGGCAGGGCAAGCTTTATTGGCAGCCAAAGCAGGAGCAAGTTATGTTTCTCCATTTATCGGACGATTGGATGATATTTCGACCGATGGACTAAATCTTATTGCCGAAATACGTCTTATTTATGATAATTATGGATTTGAGACCGAGATTCTCGCTGCTTCCGTAAGACATACGATGCATGTACTGGAATGTGCGAAAATCGGGGCCGATGTAATGACCGGACCTTTGTCGTCGATAGAAGGCCTTTTAAAACATCCCCTAACCGATATAGGTCTGGCAAAATTTCTCGAGGATTATAAAAAAGGAAACTAAATTCGAGATTCTGAAAAAAATAAACCCCGATCGTTACGATTCGGGGTTTTTTGTTTTTAAAAAATCGTATCTACTTATTTAAAATACCCAATAATTGAGCTTCGATCAGGGAGTTAAACAAATTCGTATTCCCTTCAAGAATGGTTCCATCCTTATCTACAATGATCGCTTTATTCGCAGAGTTGATCACTAAAGCAGCTTCGGCTTTTTCCAGATCTTCTAACTGAAACTCAAATTGTTTGTTATAACCCGATTTACGCACTACATCTCGCCATTTCTTAAAGTGGGTGTCCGTATTGATCCCGGTAAAATCGAATTCGGGGTATTTGTCCTGAAGCTCAGCCACGCGGGTGTGAATGGTCTTAAAATGCTTTATGGAACCCGTGGACCAGAAATAAATAACGGTAGGCTTGTTAATTACCGACTGTAGATCCTTCATCATATTGTCGGTATTCACCAGAAGAACATTAGGTATCTTATTTCCGGGAGTGAGTTTCATAGTTGCTTCTGCCAAAGCAACGATTTCCTTCCGGTCGTCCTCGTTGGTATTGAGTTTTAAGAAAAGATCCAACATTTGTTGTTCGTGACTTGCATCTTTCGCATGCACAAAATATCGTCTTGCCACAGAGCGCAACATTCGGTTCCTTAGTGTATCATTGGTGATGAAACTGTCAATGATCTTAATTTTATTGTAGTTGTGAATAAAGGATTTTCGATCCAGATATTTTTTTTCCTTGTATTTCTGAAAAGACAAATTATCAAAATACCAATCGAGAAAGCGATAATAAGGATAATATGACTGAAGATCTTTGTCTCCAAAATTTATATCTTTTCTGTAGTCGAAAAACCCCTTCGGATAGTCCTCTTCGGGGTTTATAAATCTCGGGTGATTTATAGACACATATAACTCTTTGTTAGCGTTGTAGGCATATTCTATATTCGCTTTAGCCACTCTTTTAAATTCTTCGCTTGGGTCATAGGTGGAATTAAACTCATTATATATTGAATTGCGGATTTCTCGCATAGAGTCAAGCTTCATCTCATATACCTTGGGTGTAAGCGTATACCAGCTTGTGATGGTTTTTCGTTCCGCCTCGTTGTTCAGGAAAAGTTCCATTAGGAAATTGTTCTTTTCTGCACCACGCCCGCTATAAGTAAGTGACTCGTCGAAATCCACAGTATTTACTCTAAGCATGATACTATCCCCCGGTTCAAGAAAGAACACCTGGAATTCACTGTGTTGGAATGAATACAATCCTTGTTTTAATTTCTTGCAATTGTATTTAAAGAAATTTCTATCGTCCAGTTTAACGGTGTCAAAAGGCACATTGTCCTTTAAAAGAATAACATGATCGGTCTTAGGATTAATTATTTCGCCACCAATCCATGTTTCCATCTGCGCTTCTTTGGCGTTATCACATGAAATAAAGGGAAGTAAAATAAAAGTGAGAAGTAGAGTCCTAATCAACGGCCTTTGTTTAAACATTAAAACAAAAATAATTTAGTTAACGATGCAAATTGTTAATTCCTAGTTAAAAGGTATTTTAAAACGTTAATGTTTCTCCAGTACCACATTATTGGCTACTTTTGCGGCAAATTTATAAATTACTCATTCAGTTATGCTTTCAGTTTCAAATTTGTCGGTACAATTTGGCAAACGTATCCTTTTCGATGAAGTGAATACACAGTTTGTACAAGGAAATTGCTACGGAATTATTGGTGCCAACGGTGCAGGTAAATCTACCTTTCTCAAGATTTTATCAGGAAAACAAGATCCTACTTCCGGACATGTTCATCTGGAACCCGGAAAACGGATGTCGGTTTTGGAACAAAACCACAATGCTTATGATGAGTATACCGCCTTGGAAACTGTGGTTCGCGGCAATAAGGAGCTGTTCAAGATAAAATCTGAAATGGATAAACTTTATGAAGATTATAACGACGCCAATGCCGAAAGAATTGGCGAACTACAGGTTGCCTTTGAGGAAATGAACGGCTGGAACGCCGACAGTGAAGCAGCGGCACTTCTTTCTAATCTAGGAATTAGCGAGAATTATCACTATAGTCTAATGGGGGATTTGGACGGAAAACAAAAAGTGAGAGTCTTATTGGCTCAGGCACTATTTGGAAATCCCGATGTACTTATCATGGATGAGCCTACCAACGATCTGGATTATGAAACGATCACATGGCTGGAAAACTTTTTGGCGAATTATGAAAATTGTGTCATTGTGGTTTCTCACGACCGTCACTTTTTGGATGCGGTATGTACGCATATCAGCGATATCGATTTTGGAAAAATTAACCACTATAGTGGAAATTATACGTTTTGGTACGAAAGTAGCCAGTTAGCGGCACGTCAGCGTGCACAGCAAAATAAGAAGGCTGAAGACAAAAAGAAGGAATTGGAAGAATTTATCAGGAGATTTTCTGCCAACGTTGCTAAATCGAAACAGGCAACCAGTAGAAAGAAGATGATAGATAAGTTAAATGTTTCAGATATAAAACCGTCCAGCCGAAGGTATCCCGCTATTATTTTTGAACGGGAACGTGAAGCAGGGGATCAGATCCTAAATGTTGAAGGTCTATCGGCCAGTCTGGAAGGTGAAACCTTATTTAAGAATATTGATATCAACCTCGCCAAGGGTGATAAGGTCGTGCTGTACTCCAAAGATTCGCGGGCAACCACTGCATTTTATGAGATTCTCAATGATAATTTAAAAGCAGATTCCGGAAAGTTTCAGTGGGGGGTGACCACCAACCAGAGTTATTTACCACTGGACAACGAGAAATTCTTCGACAATACTATGTCTTTGGTGGATTGGCTTCGTCAGTGGGCTAAAACTGAAGAAGAACGAGAAGAAGTATTTATTCGTGGCTTTCTCGGAAAAATGTTGTTTAGCGGGGAAGAAGCGTTAAAAAAATCGAATGTCCTTTCCGGAGGAGAAAAAGTTCGATGTATGCTAAGTCGGATGATGATGATCCGTGCTAATGTGTTAATGCTCGATGAACCCACCAATCACCTCGATCTAGAATCGATCACCGCATTTAATAACTCCCTGAAAAATTTCAAAGGAACCGTACTGTTAACTACCCATGACCATGAGTTTGCTCAAACCGTAGGTAATCGCGTCATTGAACTTACTCCAAACGGGGTGATCGACAGGTATATGACCTTCGATGAATATATGAACGATAAGAAAATTAAGGAAATGCGGGAAAAAATGTATTCCGTAGAAGCCTAATTATTCACCTATTTGTTCTAAATACTCATCTATTACCGGTTTGGCCTTAACCATTTCATCCTGTCGTACATACAGCATGATCTGTCCTGGGACTCCTGCCGTAAATCCTGCCTGAATACTGCTTTCGTTATCGTTGCGTTCCACAGGACTTATCCCGATCTCGTTTAACCTGGCTACCAGACCTTTGACGATCATTGCCGGTCCGGTATAAACACGCACTGTTTCTTTTTCTTTTTCGTTCATAATTTCTTAAGCGTTATAGTATTTGCTATCCCATATAGCATTGTTAAAATTCTTTCCCTTTGCAAAACCGTAGAACAGAACGATTCCGCCGACGGCTTTAAACATAAATAAGAAGGTAAGTACATACTCCTGAATACTCGCCGTATGTGAAAAAAGGTTGACGGGGGTAATAGCCGTAAGCAAAATGCTTAAGAGGAATATTGTAAATACTAGATTTTCAAAGGAGCGATAAGGCCACATCTGTAATTTTCTAAAAGGATGCAGGTCGTTTCCCCATTTGTGAATAAAATAAAAATAATCATGGCCCAGAGGAACAAAAAGTAAGGGATCGTCTGCATTTTCAAGCTTCAGCAATTTTGAGGGAGCAATGATCTTAAACCCTTTAAGCCTTGTATTATGTGCCTTTTCCAAACGACGGATCTCGCTAATGGCTTCTTCCGGAAAGGTTCCCTTAAAGAAATGCGTATCCAGAAAACGAAGGCGATATTCCACACATAATGCTCGTATATCCTCCAAATGATAGATGCGATCGGCATCCAATAGTTCGACATTGAGGTTGTTAGTCCCGCTATTATCTTTTGAACGAATAGTATTCAAAATTTGAGATCGTTCCTTATCATTTTGGGCAAACAACCCATATACTTCTTTTAATATGGCTTCAGAAGAAATACGTTTATTGCGTTTTTGCGAAAGCTTTTCTTCGACCCTAGTTTTTGGAAACATAGCATTCACTTTTTCATAAAAATAATCACAACAGATCACCAACGCAATTATTTAACACTAATTTGCCACTTCCGCCAAATATTCTTTACGGGCTTTCGTTTTGGTATTGTAATTGTTTACATTTACCCGGTTAATACGCTTATTATGAAACTAAAATTGACTTTTTTAACGATATGTGCTCTTGTTTTGAGTACTTCCTTAACAGCTCAAAAATATCTGAACTCAGACGATGTTGCTGTTACTAAGGAGTATATGGGAGCCACTATGTCTTCGGAAAAAACACTTCTTGAAAACCTCCAGAATGCTCCTGCTCTTTCCACTACTGCGATAATTTACAGCGATTTGGAAAATATCTTTGGCGATCATGAAATGGTAACCGTGTTTGCACCATTAAACAGTTCTTTTAATACGATGTCTGAAGAAGAATTAAAGACATTCTTAACTAACAAAGCCTTTCTTAAAAGAATGGTTAATTATCATATGGTTCCTGGTCGTCTCGATCTTCACGGGATTAAGAAGGCCATCGGTCAGGGTGGTGGGACCGCCTACTTTGCTACGCTGAGTGGCGAAAAACTGGGAGCACGATTAGTAGGAGATAATGTGGTACTCTTCGATACAGAAAATAATACAGCTACGTTAAAAGCATCCGATTTCTATCATAAAAGCGGCTTCCTTCATTTGGTCGACGGACTTGTATCTCCATCCGAACAGCAATAATCAACTCAGGCTATTTATCGTAACGTTGCGCCAAAATCCCTTTCAAAGCGCTGCTGCAGTTTTGCCATGATCTTATCGATCTGTTTGTCGGTAAGCGTTTTTCGTTCATCCTGAATGGTAAAACTTAACGCATAGGATTTTTTACCTTCTGGAAGGTTCTTACCGGTATATACATCAAAAAGGGTTACCTCTTTCAGTAATTGTTTTTCGGTTTGCAAGGCAGCTTCTTTTAAACTGTCAAAACTCACCGATTGGTCTAGAAGCAGTGCAAAATCACGTTTAACTTTAGGATATTTAGGAATAGGCTTCAGCGTAAACGTAGTTGTGGGTATTTGAGCTAAAACCAAATTCCAGTTGAAATCGGCACTTAGTGTTTCCACATCAATATCGAAGGTTTTGGTGATGTTTTTCGATACCACACCCAGTTCAACCAAAGTCTTCTTATTCAGTGTAAGGCAAATTCCTTCAGAATATAGATCACTATCAACGCGCTCTTCAGTAAATCCTACTATTCCAAGACGATCCAAAATAGTAGTCACTATCCCTTTCAGATAAAAGAAATCACTTTTTGCTGAATTTACGGCCCAACTATCTTCGGTTTTGTTGCCTGAAAGCGTTAGTATAAGATGTTTTTTCTCATCATGACCTTTTGGATGGGCATGATAGGTCTTTCCGAATTCGAACAACTTGACATTGTTCATTTTACGGTTTTGATTATAGGCCAACGCCTCTAAAGTTCCAAAAAGCATCGACTGTCGGAGTACCGAAAGATCCTGACTCAACGGATTGAGCATTTTTACACTTTCGGTCTCTGTTAACGTATCACTAAGTGCAATATATTTTGACGTACTGAGGGAATTAGCGAGCATTTCATTAAAACCTAGAGCTGCCAGCATGTTTCCTATCTTATTCTGAACCAGATAATCTTCGTTGGGGAGCGTAGTTGAAATAGAAGCATTGAGTTTTTCAGTAAACTTTATACGGTTATAACCGTAAACTCTAAGAATTTCCTCAATGACATCGGCTTCGCGGGTGACGTCGTTGCGGTAAGCCGGGATCGTCATGCCAATTCCTCCTTCAGTTACGTTATTTACCTTAATTTCCAGAGAAGTAAGTATTTCTTTGATCGTTTCCTTCGGAATTTCTTCTCCGATTAGACGCGTGGCATTGTCAAAATTCAGAAACACCTGATGATCTTCTATTTTCTTTGGATATATATCAACAATATCACTTGTCACTTCACCCCCGGCAATTTCAGTAATCAGGATCGCCGCTCTAAGCATGGCGTATTTACACGCATTGATATCAATTCCTCTTTCAAAACGAAAAGAAGCATCTGTATTGAGGCCGTGTCGCTTGGCCGTCTTTCTAATGCTTACCGGATTAAAATAAGCGCTCTCCAGGAAAATTCCGGTGGTTTTTTCAGTAACACCACTGTGTATCCCACCAAAAACTCCCGCTATACACATGGGTTGTTCGGCGTCACAGATCATAAGATCATCCTCATGAAGTTCGCGCTCTACACCATCAAGGGTGGTAAATTTTGTTCCTGCCGGAAGAGTTTTAACTTCGATCTTATTTTTCGCAATTTTTGAAAGATCAAAGGCGTGTAGGGGCTGTCCCAGCTCATGTAATACATAGTTTGTGACGTCTACAACATTATTGATTGGCACCAAACCAATAGCTTTTAGTCGATTCTGCAACCATGCAGGAGATTCCGCCACGGTGATCCCGTCTATGGTGACTCCGCAATAGCGTGGAGCCAGTTCAGAATTTGCCGATACATCGACCTTCTTTGTTCTGTTATCCACATGAAAGCTACTGGTTGAAGGGGTGATGAGTTCCAGTGAAATATCTTTTTGAAGTAATCCGGCTTTCAGGTCACGGGCTACTCCCCAATGACTCATGGCATCTGCGCGGTTAGGGGTTAAACCAATCTCGAAAACCTTGTCGCTTTCAATGTCAAACAGTTGAGCAGCCGGCGTTCCGGGCTTTAGTTTTGGTTTTAAGATCATAATACCATCATGACCGGTTCCCAGACCTAGTTCGTCCTCTGCGCAGATCATTCCTTCACTTACCTCTCCGCGAATTTTCCCTTTTTTAATTTCCCACGGCTTTCCATCGCCATCGTACAAGGTGGTGCCAACCGTTGCTACCGGAACATTTTGTCCAACTGCAACATTTGGAGCTCCACAGACGATCTGAACAGGTTCGCCGGTTCCAATGTCGACTTTGGTGACTTTTAGCCGGTCTGCATTGGAGTGTTGCTCGCATTCCAGAACATGCCCCACCACAATTCCCTTAAGTCCGCCGGGAACTGAAGTAAAGGACTCAATACCTTCAATTTCGAGTCCCAGATCGGTTAAAAGTTCCCCGGTTTTCTCTGCATCCCAGTCGAGATTGATGAATTGTTTCAGCCAGTTATATGAGATCTTCATTTACGGAAGTAATTTAAGGGTACAAAGATAAAATATTGAGCACACCATTCAAATAATGATGCATAATTCGTAGGTTTAAATTCACTATTTTGGGCACTATTTTAAATCAAATTCATTTTAGAGAAAACATAATGTGAAATTTCGACAATAAAGGTTGCTATTTATCTCAAGCCATTAAAACATTAAATTTTTCTAAAATGGGCCTTTAACCTATAGCGCCCATATTTTTGTTCTTATCTTTAAACGATAAATAATTTCTTATGAAAAAATTGCTTTGGTTTTGTGTGACTTTGGTCTTATTGAGTTGTTCGAACGAAAAAACAACACCTAACGAAGGTCCGTGGCGGGCTTCGTTGGATCTGGGGAAAGGACTTGAACTTCCTTTTTTGTTCACCTACAATGCCGACAATTCGATAATAATCTATAATGCCGAAGAAGAAATTGAGGTAACCGATGTACAGTTAAAGGGTGATTCTATAATTATCGGTCATCCGGTATTTGAAGGTGTCTTTAAGGGTATTTTTACTGAAGATAGTATTTATGGTGAATTTATCCAACCTAGTCTGGACAGGGTAGTGCCCTTTACCATGGTTCAGGGAAAAGCAGACCGGTTTAGGGTCACTGAAGCTCCTTCCTCCATGATATCCGGGAATTGGGAAACCGTTTTTAGTCCAAATTCGGTAGAAGACCGTTATATCGCAAAAGGAATCTTTAAACAAACAGGAAATAAAGTTATAGGGACTTTTAGGACTACTACAGGAGATTATCGTTATCTGGATGGTGCCATTGAAAACGATTCGCTAAAATTATCAACTTTCGATGGGGCTCATGCTTTTCTGTTTCATGCCTTGGTAAAGGACAGTATTATGGAAGGTATGTTTTATAGTGGAAATCACTGGAAAGAGCCGTTTACGGCTAAACGCAATGATACATATGAATTACCCGCAGCCGATTCGCTTACCTTTTTGAAGGAGGGTTATGATCGTATCGAGTTTGCATTTCCCGACACCAATGGAAATACGGTTTCCCTAACCGATAAACGCTTTATGAATAAGGTGGTCATCGTACAGATCATGGGAACCTGGTGTCCTAATTGTTTGGATGAGACCAAATATTACACACAGTATTACAATGATAATCCCTCCAATGATCTCGAAATTATTTCTCTTGCTTTTGAATATGCTAAAACCGAAGAGAAGGCATTGATGGCTATTAATAAGTTAAAGAGTGCCTTAAATGTTCCTTATCCCATTTTACTGGCGCAGGTGGGGACCAGCAGTAAACAAAAAGCTAATGAGAAGTTACCGATGCTTTCTCAGGTATTGTCTTATCCAACGACCATTTTTATTGATAAAAAAGGAGAAGTTAGAAGGATTCATACAGGATTTAACGGCCCGGCCACCGGGGAGAAGTATGAGGAATTTAAAAAAGAATTTGAAGATTTTGTGAGTATGTTGCTGGCAGAAAATGTTGACTAAGTCAATGTTTTAAAATTTATAGACTACAGTTAGCAGATACATATCATTTCCTGAAGCAAATCCTATATCGAAATTGTCTTTTTCGTAAGGACTTGTGAAAAGATAGGTGCTTCCAACGCCTACTGATGCACCTGCTAGTACATCCCAAAAATCGTGATAGCCGTCGGGTCCTTCCATTCTGCTAACCCCAACCACGCTAGCGAGTATATAGGCAATCCAACCGTACTTCCATCCGTATCGCTTTTGAATAAAGGATGCGCCTGCAAAGGCTGAAGCGGTATGACCGCTGGGAAAAGCATCGTATCTGTCTCTCCCTTCGGGGCGTTGTTTGCGAATAAGGTATTTTAAGCCGTGGGTGGTAAGGATGGCTGTTCCGTAAGATATTCCGAATTGTTTAGTGCCTTGGTAATCTTCTTTAAGAAGGGTCATGATCCCGGCGGATAACGGAATGGCGATCTGAAGTATATCACCGGTATCTTCCAAGGCATATTCCCATCTTTCGTGACCTAGCGCATCAGTTTGTGATGTAGTTGATGTGGCTAAGCCGAGTAACTGAATGAGAATCACGAAACGTAATAATCGGCTCATACGGTAAAGAATATACTGTATAAAACGGTAAAATACTGTAAAACATTGTGTTAGGTGTTATTCCTCTTATGAGATATAATTCCAGATATTTCTGTACTTGACCAACTGTGCGAAGGTGTTCCTGATGGGAAAATTTTCGGAATTGGAAAGCGCAGGATCCTCCTTTAATAGCTGAATAGCATAACTTCGGGCAATTTTAAGGATTTCCCCGTCTTTAATGATATCTGCAATACGAAGGTTTAGAACACCGCTTTGCTGTGTTCCCATTAGATCACCCGGACCTCTGAGCTTTAGGTCAACTTCAGCGATCTCGAAGCCGTCGCTGGTCTTCACCATGGTTTCCAGTCGTGTACGGGCGTCGTGTGTGAGTTTATGACTCGTCATTAGAATACAATAGCTTTGTTCGGCTCCTCTACCTACGCGACCTCTAAGTTGATGCAATTGGGAAAGTCCGAAACGTTCTGCACTTTCAATAACCATAACTGAAGCATTTGGAACATTTACGCCAACTTCAATTACGGTGGTGGCCACCATGATTTGTGTTTCGCCTTTTATAAACCGATTCATTTCAAATTCCTTATCGGCAGCTTTCATTTGCCCGTGTACTATGGACACCTGATATTGAGGCATGGGAAATTCCCGGACAATGCTTTCATAACCATCCATCAAATCCTTATAGTCTAATGCCTCACTTTCCTGAATTAAAGGGTACACAATATAGACCTGTCTACCTTTGGAAATTTCGTCCTTTAAAAACCTGAAAACTTTGAGTCTGTTAGCGTCAAATCGATGCACGGTTTTTACCTCTTTGCGACCCGGTGGAAGTTCGTCGATCACACTAATATCAAGGTCACCATAAATGCTCATGGCAAGTGTACGCGGAATAGGGGTGGCGGTCATCACAAGAACGTGCGGAGGAAACTCATTTTTGTGCCATAATTTGCTTCGCTGCGCTACGCCAAAACGATGTTGCTCATCAATAATTGCCAGACCTAAATTTTTAAATTTAACCTTATCTTCGAGGAGGGCATGAGTGCCAATTAGGATGTTTATCCTTCCGTTTTCAAGATTTTCATGAATTTCTCTCCTACTTGAAGTACTTGTTGAACCAGTAAGCAAGGAAATACTGATATTGAGTGACTTAGATAATTCGATTAAACTGTTATAGTGTTGAACTGACAAAATTTCAGTCGGAGCCATTAAACAAGCTTGAAAACCGTTGTCAAGTGCCAGTAACTTTGACATGAACGCTACTATGGTCTTGCCACTACCTACATCTCCTTGAAGCAATCGATTCATCTGTGCTTTACTGCCAAGATCATTGCGAATTTCTTTGAGGACACGTTTTTGAGCCCCCGTTAATTTGAACGGTAAATGGTCTTTAAAAAAGGTGTTAAAATGTTCACCTACCTTTTCGAAAGGATAGCCTTTAATTTTGGATTTATGCACTAAATTTTTTCGAACTAACTGCAGTTGAATATAGAACAATTCTTCAAATTTTAATCGGTATTGGGCCCTTGCTAAAAGCCCTTGATTTTTTGGAAAATGTACATTGAAAAGCGCCTCACTTTTAGAGAGTAATTTAAGGGACGAAATAAGGGGTTTTGACAGGGTCTCGGCGAAGGCATTTTTAGACTCCAGAAAGAGTTGTTGCATGAGGGTATTTATCACCCTGTTTGTGATACCGCTACTGCTTAATTTTTCGGTTGAAGGATAGACGGGTTGCATGGCAGATCGTAAACTTTTTTCATGTGCTTCCAGCAATTCCATCTCGGGATGTGGCATCGAAAACATATTATTAAACCAATTGGTTTTTCCGAAGATCACATAAGGAGTGTTTAATTTTAAATTTTCTCTTATCCATTTGTGACCTCTAAACCAAACCAGTTCCATGGTACCCGTTTCATCGGTAAATGTGGCTACCAGTCGTTTCCCTCTTTGCTGTTGTACGGTTTTAATATGTGTGATCCGTCCGATGATCTGAACTTCTGCATTGGTTTGCTTCAATTGGGCGATCTTGTAATACTGTGTGCGATCGAGGTAACGATTGGGGAAAAGGTTTATCAGATCTTGATAGGTGTGAATTCCTAGCTCTTTTCTCAGTAAATTCGCCCTGTTGGGGCCAACGCCTTTAAGATATTCGATGGGAGTTTGAAGAAAACCGGAATTCATAAAACGAATTTACAAATTAAGAACTATGCACGAATCTCATTGAATGAAAATTTGTAATTTGCTGTTACTGGCAGCAAAATTGCAATACGAATCCTATGCGACACTATCTCTTTCTATTCACTTTTTTTATTTGCTTCGGAAATGTGGCGCAACAGACTGAAACTGTTGATTTTATTCGGATTAGTGCTGAGGTTGAACCAATTTCTTCCGAAGAAACCGTGAAAGGAACCGTTCGGGTAAGTTTTAAAGTATTGAAGAATACAGATTCCATTTATCTGGATGCCAGAAACATGACAGTTACTGAAACGGCGCTGGAAAGTGTTCCTACCGTTGCTACTGAAGATAAGATCTGGTTTACCTCTACTTTTGAAGCCGGGAAAACCTATACTGCTTTTTTCTCTTATAACGCTAAGCCAAAACAAACGATGTATTTTACCGGAGACCAAATATGGACTCAGGGACAGGGAAAGTACACCTCACACTGGCTTCCCAGTATTGATGATATGAATGACAAGATAGAATTCGATCTTTCTATAGCTGTATCTCCTGCCCTGACCGTAATATCTAACGGAAAGCTGGTGGATGTTCGGTCTGAAACGGATAAAAAGATATGGCAGTTCGATATGCAGGCTCCTATGGCCAGTTATCTGGTGGCTATGGCAGTTGGTGATTTTAAGAAAGAGGAAATTATTTCTGATTCGGGGGTTCCTATTTTGTTGTATTACAGACCCGAAAATGAGCAACATGTAGAACCTACATACCGTTACACCAAAGAGATCTTCGACTTTTTAGAGGGGGAGATCGGGGTACCGTATCCCTGGCAAAATTACAAGCAGGTTCCTGTAAGGGACTTTTTGTATGCAGGTATGGAAAATACTACGGCTACTATTTTTTCTGAAGCCTTTGTGGTCGATTCTATTGGTTTTACCGACCGAAACTATGTAAACGTAAACGCACATGAACTTGCGCATCAGTGGTTTGGGAATCTAATCACCGAAACTGAAGGAACACACCACTGGCTGCAAGAGGGCTTCGCTACTTACTACGCATTACTTGCTGAAAGGAAAATATTTGGAGACGATTATTTTTACTGGAAGCTCTATAATTCGGCAGAGCAATTAAAACTACTCAGTGATGAAGGTAAAGGCGAAGCTTTGCTCAATCCGGGAGCAAGTTCGCTCACGTTCTATGAAAAAGGGGCATGGGCCTTACATATTCTGAATGAATTAATTGGGGAAGAAATTTTTAAAACCGCGATCAAAAATTATTTGAATGCGTATTCCTTTAAAAATGTTACGACTGAAGATTTCTTGAATGAGGTCCGCAAAGTGACGTCCACCGATATTTCGCAGTGGGAAACCGATTGGTTAAGGCAAAGTGCATTTCAGGGGCAGCAAGCCTACGAATCATTAACCGAGTCGCTTTTTATGAGACGTTTTTTCGAGATCTCGGCCTTGCGCAGTCTACCGCTTAAGGATAAGGCCGCAACACTTATGACAGCCTTGTCAAATCCGAATGATTTTATAGGACAGGAGGTTGTGTATCAGCTTCAGGACGAAGCAATTTCAGAGTCGATTCCAATTTATAAAAAGGCATTTGCGACTCAGAATGTAATGATACGGCAAGCAATTGCTCTTTCCTTGCAATCCGTTCCGAAGGAATTGCAAACCGAATTCGAAAGTTTACTTAACGACGATTCTTATCTCACCAAAGAAGCTGCATTGTACAAATTATGGCTTAATTTTCCTGAAAAGCGAATAGCCTATCTCGATGCCACAAAGGGAGATGTTGGATTTCAGGATAAGAATGTGCAACAATTGTGGCTGGCACTGGCTAGTTTAACTGAAGGATATATGACCTCGGCACAGCCGTTATTTATAAAGGAACTACAAAATTTTACATCGCCCGAATACAGTTTTGAGGTAAGAGAAAAGGCGTTCGGATATGTTTCGGAGTTGCAAAAGGTGGATGAAAATGTACTCGATAATCTTGTAAACGCAGCTTCGCATCACTATTGGCAATTCAGGAATTATGCAAGGGAATTACTGGATGAACAACTAAAGGATACGGAAATTAGACTTAGTTTGAAAAATAAATTGAATACGTATTCAGAAAAAGAACAGCGGTATCTTAACACAAAATTTAAAGAAGAATGAGGGCACTGGTAATATCGGGAGGGGGCAGTAAAGGTGCATTTGCCGGCGGTGTAGCTCAATATCTTATTGAAGCGATGTTTCATGATTACGATATTTACGTGGGAACTTCAACAGGAAGTCTGCTTATTTCGCATCTTGCCTTAAACAAGGTTGAAAAGATCAAGGAGGTTTATACTTCAGTAAACCAGAGCAGTATTTTCAGCAATCGGCCTTTTCGTATAAAAAAACTGAAATACGGCGGGAAAGAGATCGCCATCGACCATTTTAGTGTGCTTCGTAATTTTTTAAAAGGCAGCAAGACCTTTGGTGAAAGCAGAAATTTAAGAGAGCTTATTGAAAAGACCCTAACAAAGACTGAATTCAATGAACTTAAAGCCGGTAATAAGGATGTCGTTGTCACAGTGTCGAATCTTTCTTTGAATCAGGTAGAATATAAATCCATAAAGGATTTTAATTATGAAGACTTTTTGGATTGGATATGGATATCCTGTAATTATATTCCTTTTATGAGTCTGGTAAAAAAGGAAGGCTGTGAGTACGCCGATGGAGGGTTTGGAAGTATGGTACCTATCGAAGAAGCCATTGAAAGGGGAGCGACAACCGTGGATGTCATTATTCTGGAAACTGAAGTTACTTATTACAACCGTCTGCCTTCACGTAACGTTTTCTCATTATTGACCAGCATGCATTCTTACATGCTTGATAGGGTGGAGAAACAGAATATTCGGATTGGGAAATTTGTAGCCGGTAATAAAGACGCTATTTTAAACTTTTACTATACTCCAACGGTGTTAACTACCAATTCGCTGATCTTTGACAAGGTTAAGATGGCACAATGGTGGGAGAGTGGATTTCAGTATGCAAAACAAAAAAACATCGAGTTAAACGAGATCAAGAGTCAGGATACTTAAAAAAGCTCACTCACTTCTTTCTTCACATAGGCCAAAGCTTTTTGTGAGGGCGTCACCTCCTCCATAAAATTGCGGAGCAGCCATTCACGCATATGATCTGCGGTATTATCCTTTTCGTGCATCGCTGCTTGCCGGATCACATGGATGGTTGCATTTTTAGCTGCATTAATCAGATTCCAGCATTCAGAAGTAACATAGATCTGTTGCGTAAGGTTATGCTCAAATTCCTGTTCAATATTTTTTATAAGCAATGTTTCGTATTTTTCAACTTCATCGGCAAATGGCTTTACTCTAATTAGAAGCTTGTTAGGGTCAATACGTTCCAGGAAAAGGGTCATTCGCTCATAAGCCTGCAAGCGTATTGGAAGTATTTTGTTCTGCGCTTCCTTTTGAATGAGGTATCGGCGACGCCCTTCTTCATTTGAGGTATGGCCTTTAAAAAAATAATAAGCAATTATCCCCACGACTATTGCAGGTAAGAGGTAGGCAACGTAACTGATGATTTGAGTGGCTTCTTCCATAGACGTTTTATATGATAACAAACATACTATGTTTTTAGTATGTTGGCAAATACAAGAAATCGAATCGATGTATAGTTTCGTGGATTCAACTTGGTAATTCGTCGAATGGTGTTTTCAACTAACTGATATTCAGGGTATTTTAGTTTAGGAACTTTAATAACCAATATTATGAAAACACGATTATTATTCATAGTGATTGCCGTGCTGTTTACTTTACCTATACAGGCCCAATTCCAAAAAACGTTTACTGTATCGAATCAAAATTTTCACGATTTGAATCTGGAGCCTACCCACGATAATACAAATGATTTTATTGTCGCCGGAAACCTGTTCGACACCTCTATGCAAAATGAAGTACCCTATCTGCAAAGATTGGATCAAAATGGAACAGTGATATGGTTCAAATCGTATAGTCATACGAGTCTGGTGCACGCGCGTTTTTTCGATCTGATCGTCGTTGGGAATACAATCTATGTTACCGGATCCATTGATGTTTCGGGAACCAAAAGAGTATTTATCTCACAGATCGATGCTTCGAATGGCAACGTAGTAGCCACTAACTATTATACCATAGTTGGTGCAAGCTTTAACTCCAGAGGATTAAAGATCATCCATACCAACAGCGATGCAAACAACGATGCTGTTCCGGATCCGGGATTAGTGGTCGGCGGATTTTTTAGTGATTGCTATGCGGTTAATACCAGTTGTATGTTCAATAATCTAGGATTTGTGCTTCGTACCGATCTGAATTTGAACATACTGTGGACCGAAGAGTTGGACGCCAGCAACACGATAAATTCACTGGAATACGATTTTGTAAATGGAATTACCGAAACCACCGATGGATTTTTTATTACCGGCAGTGCTACCGGAACCACGACAGGAAGTTTAATACAGCAGGCGGTGTTAGCCTACAAGATAGATTTTCAGGGAAATTTTTCATGGGACAGTAGCTACATTTTTGGCAATTCCAGTGACTCAAGCGCCGATGCTTATTTTGACATTGGAACCAATGAGATCTATATGCTCGTTAATTATTCTATCTCTCATTATTTTGGGGTCACTGTACTGAATAATACAACCGGAGCTATAGTGCCATCAAAATCATGGTATGCCAGTGGCCAGGATCTGGATCGATACGGATTCCGGATCATGGAATCGGGAAACAGTGCAAATAACTTAGTGATCAGCGGCTATGACAGAGATGAGAACTGGTCCGGTGGAGGAGCAAGTTTCTTTGGTCAGTCCAATATTATAGTCTATGAATTTGCCAAAGCAACAGGAGCGCAGGTTGGGACATCGTATCAATATCTGGTGCCACATGTAGAACCAGCGGGTGATGAATTTAATTTCTGGACGGGTCAGTTTCCAACGATGTATTTTCCGGATATGAGTCAGTTTATAGTAGATACCGCCGGGAATGCCGAATACTATCATGTAGGATATCGCACCGATCCTTCAGCTACATTTACTTCGGCAGAGATCTTCAGAACTCCGCTGAACCTTCGCAACGAGTGTGAGAATTTAGTGAATATGCTAAATCCAAATGCTGCCGGCTTTCAGTTTACCACAGTCACCTCTGCGGGAGTGCCCAATACATCACAAGCTATAACGTTAAATGCAGTTTCGGTTTCCTTCACTGAGAGTATGTGCGACCCTACGTTGCCTGTTCAGGAATTTAACAAGAACACCGGTTATTTTTATCCAAATCCGGCTTCGGAATACATTCATTACAGCACTAATGACCTTGTTTCTTTCAACTTGTATGATTTTAGTGGGAAACTGCTAAAAACAGAAAAGAGCGAAGACATTCAGCAAATATTCATTGGTAATTTAAATACCGGTATGTATTTCATTCAAGGAGAGGATGTACATGGCAACCTTATGACTTTCCGCTTTATCAAGGAGTAAATAGATTATTTTTTAACTATTTTTAAACGTATCATACTCTGGTCTTTAACTCCTGTTTAAAGTTATGAATATACCTAAATTCCATATCACCGTGATTGTTATGTTGATATGGAATTGTCTTTTTGGACAACAATTTATAAACTATAATATATCGGATGGCTTACCCAGTAATAACATCTATCGGATCACTCAGGACAATCGGGGTTTTATTTGGGTGGTCACCGATAAAGGGATGGCTAAATTTAACGGAAAGGAGTTTAAAACCTTCACAACGCGTAACGGCTTACCAACAAATGACATTTGGGACATTAACGTGACCCCCGATAACCGAGTATGGTATTTTTCTAAATCGGCAGTTCTGGGATATATAGAAAATGACAAGGTCTATAGGTTTGAAGCCTGCGAGGCAAATAATATTATGTATCCTTCGTCTAACATACAGGTAAATGAGTTAATCGCTCTCGGACAAAATAATTGGTTTTATTTTACTGAAGATTGCTGGCGTGAATTCACCGAAATTGCACTCGATGAAAGTAGGCAAGTGATGACTAACAATCCGTTATTCGACCAGGGAAATAACTTAAGTGCTAAAGAGAAAGAAGAATCTTTAGGATCGATTTTAACTACCATACGCGAATCCCGAAACAACAATCGATTCTATCATGTTACCCGTACTAAAGATACGCTTTGCGGTATGCTGTATGCAGAAGGCTATACCCTTGTCAATTTAAAAAATGGACGTGTGTTTGATCGAAAATTTCAGAATAAATTCAGTAAAAATCATCCGGATTTCACGCGAATACACTTTGTCAATAATGAAATTCAAGTCACCGGCTTTAATTTTGTTTCAACTCTCGACAAAGATTTTGAAATGAAATCTGTGGTACGTATACCCGAAGCACTTCAAAGTTATTTTTCCATGATCGACAAATCGGGAAACATTTGGTGCGCAACCTTTACCAATGGTATCTATATGCTTCCTCAGGCCAAAAGAAATATTAAATACGACCTGGAATCGGATAAAGTAAACACCATAAAAAAAACCGGAGATCTCATCATTGCCAATGTATATGACAAGGGATTTTACGAATACCATTTCAAAGACGGGAAATTTCGGCCGTATATTGTTAAGCACGGCTTTATTTTTAGTGCCGATTATATTGATACCCTTCAAACTCATATGTTTACCACTCAGCAACATATCATTGGAGTAACTAACGGAATTTCCCGAACGCTGTTTTCAAATAGCAGATTAGGCCTTCGGAAGCTTATTTATTTTAAAGGCTCGCTCTATGGTAATAATTCAGACGGACTCGCAAAATTAGATGCTGAATCCTATGAAAAAATCGCCCATTTTAAGCAAGTAGGAATTACAGATCTCCTAGTACAAGCCGACAGGATTTTGTTAAGCACATCGACCGGGCTGAAAAAGTTTATAAATGACAGCATCACCGCTGAAAATACCGTAGATGAGCACCTTCAATACCCCATGCTCAATCTTGCACAGCTTGATGCTCACAGGATTGTTATTGGAACTGATGGATTTGGGGCTTATGTGACCGACTTTAAAGAATCACAACTGCTTTATGGGTCGGAGTATTTGAGTATCGAGGACATTCATATAGAAGAAAATTCGATCTGGTTGGCGACCGAACAAGGGATACTTCATTATACTAGAACAGCTGAAGGGTTTAGATTAAACACCATCTTTGATGAACGAGACGGATTGCCTTCAAGAAAGGTGAATTCGGTCAATATTATTAACGATTCCATTTTTGCAAGTACCGATAACGGAATAGCAATATTCGATAAAAACAAGACAAGAAAGCATCAGCTACTGGATATTTTCATAAATAAAGCCATCTACAACGAACAACCTATTTTAGCTGAGAACAATAGTTTTCAGTATAAAAAAAAGAACAATGTTTATGTAGAAGTTTCAGGTATAGATTTTACCGAAGGGAAAGGAAATGCACCCACGTATGATTATAGATTATTACCCGTGCAAACCGATTGGATCCAAACAACTTCTCCAGCCATAGATTTTACGGGCTTATCACCAGACCAATATCAATTTCAGATCAAGCACGGAAAGGATATTAAAACAATGAAATTTATTATTACACCATTGTGGTGGCAACGAACAGGTATTCAAGTTCTATTTCTTCTATGCATTTTAGCATTAACCGGTTTGGTACTAATTAAGATTAGAAAACATGAGTTGTCGAAAAGAATGGCAAAGGTCCTCACCGAGAAAAAGATGGCAGAATTCGAATTATACGCATTGAGATCACAAATGAATCCACATTTTGTATTTAATTCTCTGGCGGCTATTCAGTACTATATAAACAATAACGAGATAGAAAAATCTGAATCCTACCTTGTAAAGTTCTCAAGGTTGATTCGGCAATTCTTTGAACTTTCCAAAGAAAGTGAGATCAGCTTACAAAAAGAGATCGAATTACTTGAAAATTATCTGGCTATAGAAAAGATTCGATTCAAGGAACGTCTTACCTACGAATTTATGATCGATCCCAACATTGATGTTGTGCATTATCATATTCCGGTGATGCTGTTACAACCGGTGGTGGAAAATGCTGTGAATCATGGAATTTTCAATAAGGAGGAACCCGGCCGGATCACCATTTCTTTTATAAAACAAACTGAAAGCGCCATTAGAGTTGAAATAGCGGATGATGGCGTTGGTTTTGACAACAATTCCAAAAAGGATACATCCAAAGTCAATTCCTCTAAGGTCATTGAGGAGAGAATATATCATTTAAATCGATCCGGAAACTGGCAAATAGAATGGCTTGTTAAACCTTTATCGAATGAAGGTGATAACCGGGGCACGATCGTAAGCTTTCAAATACTGAAAATAAAATGAAACATTATACCGCAGTACTTATTGATGATGAGATTTCGGCCTTAAAGGGACTCGAATTAAAGCTCAGGAAGTTACTTCCCGATATTGAAATAGTTGAAACTTTCAGTAAACCTGAAACTGCCTTAGAATGGCTCATAAACAATTCGCCGGACCTGGTGTTCCTCGATATTGAAATGCCGCGTCTAAACGGCTTCGAATTGTTATCGGGGCTGAAGGAAATTAACTTTCAGGTTATATTCGTTACGGCATACAGCGAATATGCATTACAGGCATTAAAACACTCTGCAGTCGACTATATTCTCAAGCCGATCGAAAATGAAGAACTTATAGAAGCTGTAGATAAGGCTGTAAGGATCATTGAAATGAAAGATAGAGAAGCAGCACAATTGCGATTGATAAAGTTACTTCAGGAAACTCTTTCCAACAATAACAAACTTGTAGTTCCAACAGCTAAAGGGTTATCTTTTATCCCAATGGACGAGATCATTCATCTTGAAGGGGATGAGGGCTATACCCGGATTCATTTAGATGATACCGGGTTTATATTGAGCTCGTATAGTCTGGGACGATTTGAAAAAATGCTTACATCTGTATTTTTCAAATGCCATAAATCCCATATTATCAATCTTGAAAAAGCACGAAGTTTCGAAAATGAAGGGTATATTGTAATGGATGATAAGCAGCGGGTTCCCATTTCAAAACCCAATAGAAAGATCTTTCTTGGGTTGTTTAAATAAAGTACACTCGCTAGAATCTCACTTTGTCTTTCTTTTTCAGCTCCTTTACATGTTTCTTTTCCACTTTCTTGTTGTACTTCCCGCCAAGATAGGGGCATTTCTGAAGGTCTTTAACACTTTTAAACGCAACCTCGGTTTTATGATAAGTAAAGGATTCTGACAGGGTCTTGACCAAATTTTTGTCGCCAAGACTCAAATCCACATCATCCATGGTAAACTGTGAAGGGTGTTCGTAACCACATGCATGAGTCATTTCCAGTAATTCCTTTCTGAAATTCTTAAAATAAAAATGCGCTCTTACACTTTTATCCTTAATGTTTATTCCACGCTGTAACCATTTATTCTGTGTGGCCACGCCGCTGGGACAAGTGTTGTTATGGCATTGCTGCGCCTGAATACAACCCACTGCCATCATAGCCTCCCGGGCTACATTAATAATATCAGCCCCCATGGAAAATGCCATCACTGCCCGGGCCGGGAACCCTAGTTTACCACTTCCTACAAAAACGATTCGATGACAAAGCTCTTTGGATTTAAAGATCTTATAAACCTCCGCAAAACCGAACATCCACGGTAGTGCCATATGGTCTGCAAAACTTGGAGGTGCCGCACCGGTTCCGCCTTCACCACCGTCGATGGCAATAAAATCGGGTCCCTTACCTGTTTTTACCATGATATCGGCCATGGTTACCCAATCGTCCATTTTTCCTACGGCAGATTTTATACCAACCGGAAGACCTGTAGCTTCCGCGATATCTTCTATAAACTTCATAAGCCCATCTACACCCTCAAACGCGGAGTGGCAGGGAGGAGAAAGTACATCTTTGCCGATGGGTACATGACGTATTTCTGCGATCTCGGCTGTGATCTTCGAACCCGGTAGGACTCCTCCCTTTCCAGGTTTTGCCCCTTGTGAAAGTTTTATCTCTATGGCGCGTACCTGAGGGTTTTCTTCAACGAGTCTGACTAGCTTTTCCATGGAAAAATTTCCATGTTCGTCTCGAACGCCAAAATACCCGGTTCCGAAGTGAAACACAACATCGCTGCCTGTTTTATGATAGGGGGAGAGCCCGCCTTCACCGGTATTGTGATATGCATGCGCCAGTTCACACCCTCGATTTAACGATTCTATCGCACGCGCCGAAAGTGAACCAAAACTCATAGCCGAAACATTGATGACCGATGCAGGACGATATGGTTTTCTTCTTTTGTTGTAAAGCCCCATTACTTTCGCACTTGCCAGAAAATAAGGATCCTTAATATTGGGATGTCCTTTTTCCATTTTATAAGGAAGCATGGCGTTGTTAATAAAGATATAGTTTGGAGCATAGATATCCCGATCTGTCCCGAAACCCTCATAATTGTTCTCGTTTTTTGCTGAAGCATAGATCCAGCTTCGTTCAATACGGTTAAAAGGTAATTCTTCACGATTATTGGCGACAATATATTGCCTTAACTCGGGACCTACGCCTTCCAACATATATCTAATGTGCCCTACTACAGGAAAGTTATGAAGAATGGTGTGCTTTTTATTGATAAAGATGTCATACACTGCGACAAGTACCAGAAACAGTAGAATCCATCCCCACCACGGAATTACCAAAATAAAATCAAAAAGTGCCTCCATTTATTGTGCGTTTAAGTAATCCAGTGATAATTGAGTCATCGTTTTTACTCCAAGAAGTAAACCTGAATCATCAATAATAAAATCCGGGGTATGATGCGGATAGGGTGTGGTGTTACCCGGAGTCATTCCACCGAGGAAAAAGTAAAATCCGGGTACAATTTCCTGGAAGTATGAAAAATCTTCCCCGCCGGTAGTGGCTTTCATAAGATTTACATTGTTTGCTCCTGCTATGTTTTGCAAGGTGGGAAGCATTTGAGCCGTAAGTTCCGGGTCATTATAGGTTACAACCGTATTATTTTGCCATTCAATTGTTGCAGATCCACCATACGCCTTCGCAATATCTCTTGCCATCTCATTCATTCTTCGCATGATCATTTCACGCATATTGGGGTCCAGTGTTCGTACTGTACCAATCATTTCGGCGCTTTCCGGAATGATGTTAAACCGTACACCGCTACTAATCTTTCCAACAGTGATCACAGCTGCTTCTTCAACTAAGGGTGATTCTCTGCTGATAATGGTCTGAAAACCATCAATGATCTTGGCCGAAATCAATATTGGATCGACTCCTGTCCACGGGGCAGACCCATGGGTTTGTTTTCCGTTAACCGTAACTACAAAACGCTCTACTGCAGCCATAGTACCGCCCGGTTTATACTTAATCGTGCCAACCGGAGTTCCGGAGTTTATGTGTAATCCAAAGATAGCATCTACCTTAGGGTTTTCAAGGACTCCTTCCTTGATCATTAGTTTTGCGCCGCCTTCTTCTCCGGGTGGCGGACCTTCTTCTGCAGGCTGAAAAATGAATTTTACGGTGCCCTTAATTTTATCTTTATTCTTACTCAATACTTCGGCCACTCCCATAAGGATGGCTATATGTGTATCATGTCCACAGGCATGCATTACTCCGGTTTCGGTGTTTAAAAAAGTATCGGTAACTGTGCTTTTAAAGGGAAGATTGTTTCTTTCTGTCACCGGCAACGCATCGATATCGGCTCGAAGAGCGACGACTTTCCCCGGCTTATCTCCTTTTAAAATGCCTACAACACCTGTAATTGCTATGCCTGTTTGCACCTCCATTCCTAAGGACTTAAGGTGAGTAGCGATCTTTTCAGCCGTTTTAAACTCGCGGTTGGAGAGTTCCGGGTTTTCATGAAAATAACGTCTCCATTCAATTACCTGTTCTTCGATTCCGTTAATGTCGTTGAGAATGTCTTTGTTCATTTGAGCTTGTGCCATAGCGGTCACTAATGCAATAAAAAATAGAAGAGCGTATTGTTTCATAAAAAAGAGTTTGTAGTAGAGAAAGGTCCTTCAGAATTACATTTGGATTCCGTAGTTGGAGTATACCTACTGAAGAAGCTTCTGTTCCGTAAAATTAAATTCAGCTAAAGATATTTAAATTTAGATAAATTCTGAATGAATCCTGTCTGTTTATAATTTCTGAAAAATCGGCTATAATTTCGTCCTAATTTCAGTATTTTCACCTTCTGAATTCTTCGAATAAATTCTTAAAAATTGCAGGAATATTTACAACAACTGAATGATGCGCAACGGGCTCCGGTTTTGCAGAAGGACGGTGCTATGATCGTTATCGCCGGTGCAGGTTCGGGGAAAACACGAGTGCTAACCTTTAGGATCGCTTACCTTATGTCACAGGGGGTCGACCCCTTCAATATCCTTGCGCTTACTTTTACAAACAAGGCAGCCCGCGAAATGAAAAGCAGGATCTCGCGAATCGTAGGGAGCAGTGAAGCTAAAAATCTATGGATGGGTACCTTTCACAGCATTTTTGCGAAGATCCTTAGGTTTGAAGCCGATAAACTGGGTTATCCCTCCAATTTTACCATTTATGATACTCAGGATTCTCAAAGTGTTATCCGTGCGGTGATCAAAGAAATGCATCTCGATAAGGATATCTACAAATACAAACAGGTGTACTCCAGAATTTCCTCTTATAAAAATAGTCTTATTACCGTAAAGGCATATTTCAACAATCCCGAATTGATGGAAGCCGATGCGATGGCCAAAATTCCTCGTTTGGGAGAGGTGTATAAAGCCTATGTCGACAAATGCTTTAAAGCGGGGGCGATGGACTTTGATGATCTCCTTCTAAAAACCAATGAGTTGCTTACCCGTTTTCCGGACGTATTGGCCAAATACCAGAACAGATTCCGCTATATACTGGTTGATGAGTATCAGGATACAAATCACAGTCAGTACCTTATCGTAAAAGCCCTGTCTGACCGATTTCAGAATATATGCGTGGTAGGGGATGATGCTCAGAGTATTTATGCCTTCCGAGGAGCTAATATCAACAATATTCTTAATTTTCAGAAAGACTACGACGATGTAGTGGTGTACAGACTCGAACAGAATTACCGGTCTACCAAGAATATTGTAAATGCTGCAAACAGCATCATTGAAAAAAATAAACAACGGCTCGAGAAAGTGGTTTGGACAGCTAATGATGAAGGAACCAAGATCAAGGTAAACCGTACCATGACCGATGGGGATGAAGGACGATTTGTAGCGAGTTCCATCTTCGAAAATGCCATGTCCCAGCAAATGAAATACAGCGACTTTGCTGTGTTGTATCGCACCAATGCGCAATCGAGAGCAATGGAAGATGCGCTTAGAAAAAAGGATATTCCGTATAGGATCTATGGCGGACTTAGTTTTTATCAGCGAAAGGAAATAAAGGATGTGATCGCCTATTTGCGTCTTATTTTAAATCCAAAGGACGAAGAAGCCCTAAAGCGGGTGATTAACTATCCTGCGAGGGGAATAGGGCAGACTACTATCGATAAACTGATCGTGGCGGCCAATCACTATGAGCGTTCAATGTTTGAAGTGATGGAGCATCTGGACAAGATAGACCTCAAAATTAACAGTGGTACCAAAGGGAAACTTCAGGATTTTGTGACCATGATCAAGAGTTTTCAGGTGCTGAATAAGAGTTATGATGCATTCCAGATCGCTGAACATGTTACGAAGAAAACCGGTTTACTTCAGGAATTAAAGAAAGACGGTACCCCTGAAGGAATTGCCCGGATCGAAAATATTGAAGAGTTGCTCAATGGGATGCGGGATTTCGTAGAGGAACAGAAGGAACTGGCCGATACTACAGGATCACTGGCCGAATTCTTGGAGGATGTCGCACTAGCTACTGATATGGATAACGACAAAGGTGACTCCAATCGTGTAGCCTTAATGACGGTTCATCTAGCTAAAGGACTTGAATTTCCTTATGTTTATATAGTGGGGTTGGAGGAAGATCTCTTTCCCAGTGCCATGAGCATGAATACGCGCAGCGAACTGGAAGAAGAGCGCCGTCTGTTTTATGTAGCTGTTACCCGTGCCGAAAAACAGGCCTATTTAACGTATACACAGTCGCGGTATCGCTGGGGTAAGCTTATAGATGCAGAGCCTAGCAGGTTTATTGATGAAATATCGGGAGACTATCTGGAGTATCTCACTCCGGTTACCGAGCAGCGCTACAAACCACTACTGGATGCCGATATTTTTGGGGATGTTGATAAAAGCAAACTGCGCATGCGAAAGCCTGCTTCCGGAACCCCGCCGGCGGGACCAATTGAGTCGAAGATGAAAAAGCTTCGACGCATAAAACCGGTGAGCAGTGATACCGATAAGAATTTTGATGCGGCAGCGGCAAATCTTAATGTCGGAACTGTAGTGGAACATGTCCGATTCGGAAAAGGAAAGATCATGAAGGTGGAAGGCGTAGGGGCCGACACCAAAGCCGAGATCAATTTTGAAAATGGAGGCATAAAAAAATTACTCCTCCGATTTGCAAAACTCAATGTACTAAGCTAATTAATTTATTCTATGGGTAAGTGTGTGTTTATAAAAGCACTTAACTGCAACTGAAGGTCGGCCAAACTCGCTGCAGTCCAGTCATCTCCATGCCCACCTTCATACACTGTAAAGCTATGGGTGATCATATTTGTACTTAGGGCTTGCTGTAGCGTTTCCCCATTGCTTAACGGCACCAAAGGATCCTGATCCCCATAAAACAATATTGAAGGGCTGCTTGAAGCAGAGACCTGTAGCGCAGGACTGATGGCTTCGGCATAATTGGTGCCAGAAGGATAAGCACTCTCATCCACCAAAAGTTGCAAAAGAATATTAAAATTAGGATCGTTGGTATAAAAGGGATCCGTAAAATCTGAAGGACCAACAATATCACAAACCATTTTCACGGCATTCGTTGTATCGTAAACATAATCGTATTGTAGTGACAAATGTGCTCCCGCACTAGTGCCAATGAGTCCGAATTCCGGTAGGATCTGCAATTCTTCTTTTTCGGAGGTGAGTTTATTAATTACCCGTTGTATATCAAGAAACTGGTTTGGAAAAGCGGGAGTGGTTGTATTGGCCAGAACATAGTTCATATTCACGATCGCATGGTCGGGGTGATTTATTTGCAACTGAGGAATAAATTCGCTCATGTCGGCCTTATCTCCGGCGGTCCAACCTCCTCCGTGAACCAAAATGATGACTTTGGTATGATCGTCTGTACGCCCTTCCGGAAGGTATAGATCGTATGCCTGTTGCATATGACTCCCATAAGACACGTTTAATCGAGTTACAGCAGCCAGCGGCTCGGGTTCGTCGTCCATCTCCAATGGAGAATTATCATTGATTTCAGAAGAGCAGGAAATCAGACTCAACTGAAATGCCAGAACCAGTAGCAACAGTAATTTAATATTTTTCATAAAAGCAATAGTTTTTCAGTAAACGTAAAAAAACACATTTTATGTTAAGGAGTTTATGATTAAGAATGTTATTCAGAAATTATCTCAAAAATATTTCTTGTGACGCAACCAGTAAAATGCTATCTTTAAGTTATTGATCGGGGAATATGGCAGAATACATAAAAATATATGAGAAAAATCCTAATCCGAAGGACGTAAAACGGGTTGTGGACATCATTAAAGATGGCGGACTGGTCATTTATCCCAGTGACACTGTCTATGCCTTGGGCTGCGATATTACCAATAATCGGGCTCTGGAGCGGGTGGCTCATCTTAAGGGAGTAAAGTTGGAAAAGGCAAATTTTTCCTTTGTTTGTGAAGACCTTAGTAATCTGTCCGATTATGTTCGCCAGATCGATACCGCAACGTTTAAAATTCTAAAACGCAGTTTACCCGGTCCTTATACTTTTATCTTGCCGGGTAATAATAATCTCCCAACCGTTTTTAAAAAGAAAAAAGAGGTTGGAATTCGAATTCCCGACAACAGTATTGTTCTTGCAATTGTGAAAATGCTTGGTAACCCAATAATTTCTACTTCTATCAAGGATGAGGATGAGGTGATAGAATATACAACCGATCCCGAGTTGATCTTTGAAAAGTGGGAAAAACACGTGGACGTTGTGGTTGATGGAGGTTATGGTGGAAATATTGCCTCCACGGTGATAGACCTTACCGGAGATGAACCCGTTCTTATTCGTGAAGGGAAAGGGAGTTTAGAAGTTTAATTTAGTGAATTAGATTTTTACTGAATTCCGATAACTTAAGATTCGTCCTTTTTTGCAGTTTTTTTCTGAAAAAGGTTGTCCAACCCACCAAATAACCTTTAGCGCCCATAGCCTGCCTGGACCATTTGTAGAGATTAAATCGATCGATATGATTGATGATCTTTCCATCTTTAAACTCAAAATTTGCAGTAATGATATTGTGTATTTTCCGCTTGTGCTTTCCAAAAGTATAATACGCCTCCCAATGTGCTTTAGCCGATTTCTCGGCTACTTCTATTGTTGAAGTCACCACTTTAAAATCCTTTCCTTTTTGAGATTCGCAGAGCATTCGCCACATGTTCTTTGCAGCTTCTCCCTTTAAAATGCCAAAGGCCGGATCCTGAAAAGTGACCTCGTCGTGGTAGTATTCGATCATGCGTTCGGCATCCAGTTCGGTAAAAGCCTCATAAAATTTTTCGATGATATGCTGTTCCTCGTTCATCAAATTACAGTGTTGTGGTTAGCAAATTCCTTAAAATAGAAATCCCGACACAAGGCCGGGATTGCAGTTTAATTCTAGGAAATTATTTCATAGGAAAATCAGGGTCTTCTATAATTTCTTCCATTTGCTTTACATGGCGTTCGGTATGTCCGGACATAAATAAAAGTACCTGATATGCATCGATCGTTCCAAAAGGCAACTGTGCATAGCGGTTACGCAGATCATCCTGAGTGTTTAATACATAATCCATATTAGCTTTTCTTTTGTTATTAAAAGCATCGACAGTTGCTTCAAAAGAGCCATATTTTCCGGTGGGTTCAAATGGCTCAGAGGTTTTTACCTTGTTAGATCGGTCCTTGATCATTTTTAAAAGTTCTTCATCACTCAACTTTACCTCCGATCTTTTGGAAGGATCTGCATCAGATTGCAAAGTTCCCTGTAACATTCCGAAGATATTTTCTTCAGAGATCGCAATATGCTCGGCACATTCGGCTATAGACCAGGAATCTGGAGTGCTTTTGTAATTGAGCTGATCTTCGGTTAGGCCATCTAATACCTCCATCATATGTTTATGACTGGCGTTAAGTTCGTAAATAGCAAAATCGCGTTCTGCTTCAGTAAGTGGAGTATCGGCAACGGTAAAACTAACTAATGCCAATACTAATAACGGTAAAATAAATTTTTTCATCTTGTGGTTTTTTTATGGTTTATATTTTATGATGATGTTTCGGATATAAATTTATTGATATAGTTATACTGAATAAATTCATTGCTTTAATTCGTCGATAATCAACGTATTAAAATACGTAAATTTCAATAAAAAACCCGTCTTAAGAGACGGGTTTTTTTATTCGGATCAATTTAATTTTTTATTGACCTTCTAAAGATTTCATTTCCTTCTCGATCATATCGTAGAACTGATCGATCTTAGGCAATACTAAGATTCGGGTACGACGGTTGATAGAACGATTCTCGGCGCTATCATTAGGTACCAAAGGCACATAGTCTGCACGTCCGGCTGCAACCAATCTGCTCGGACTAACCCCAAGATTTTGAAGCTCTCTTACAATAGCCGTTGCACGCTTCACACTAAGATCCCAGTTGTCTAACAATAATCCATTGCTGTAAGGAACGTTGTCGGTGTGTCCTTCAACCATAGCCTCAAAGTTAGGTTTACCATTGATCACTGTGGCAACTTTACCAAGAATTTCCTTAGCTCTGGATGAAATTTGGTAGCTACCGCTCTTAAAAATTACTTTATCTGAAAGGGAGATGTACACGACACCCTTTTCCACATCGATCTGGATATCGGGATCGTTAATACCTACCTCTTTCTTAAGGCTGGTAACCAACGCAAGTGTAACACTGTCCTTCTTGTTTAAGGCATCCTGAAGACGGGTAATTTTCAAGTCTTTTTCCTTTAAACTCTCTAAAGATTTTTCAAGGTTTGTCGCTCCTTTAGCAGTAAGCATTGTAAGATCTTTTGAGCTTTGGATGAGATCGGCATTCGTCTTTTTAAGATCGGCTAAACGCGCTTCCAACTCCTGAGCTCTTGTCATGGCAGTTGCTTTTTCAGTTAAACAGCTGTTAAGTTTAACCGTAGCTGTGTTTAAAAGATCTTGAGTTTCTTTTTGTTGGGCTTCTAACTCAGCGTACTTCTTTTTCGATACACATGACGTGAATGCAAAGCTGGAACACAAAGCTAAAATCAATAATTTTTTCATAATTCAATAGGTTATTTATACTTGTTAAAATTGGTTTTTTTAAATGTTAAAATTCTAATCAAAATTATTAAAAGGTGCATAATTTCAATACCGATTAACAATACTTTAAGTAAAATTTAGTAGCCTTCGTTAAAGTTGCGTTCTTTTCGCACAAAATAATTCCAAACGATACTATTAGTACGAAAATATTTGATGCCTGAAGCGTGTATTTTTCTCTTTTTGAGGAATTTAGCTATGAGTAGATAAAAACTGAGATGTGCCCGCATTACGGCAAGGAAGTGTTTTACTTTTCCTTGAAATAGGAATTGCACTGCAGCCACGGCATCCAGAATGAGTCTTAAAAAAATAATTCCCCAAACCGAGGCCCCTTTTTTATTTTTCAATAGGTTTAAAAGTGAGTTTCGGAAGTTAAAGAATGTTTTTCTGGGGTTCGCTGAAGCCAGGGTAGCTCCGCCCACATGATAAACGGTAGAAGTTCCAATGTAGCCAACCTTGTTACCCACCGATTGAAATCGCCAACAAAGATCGATCTCCTCCTGATGCGCAAAATAGTCCTCATCAAAGCCACCAACCTTCCAAAAAGCATCCTTTCGTACTATAAGACAGGCGCCACTTGCCCAGAATATTTCCCGTATATCGTTGAACTGGCCGTGGTCCTTTTCTAGGCTATTAAAGATGCGACCCCGGCAATACGGATAGCCCAGTCGGTCTATAAAGCCGCCGGCAGCTCCCGCATATTCAAAATGATCCTTGTTTTGTTGATCTAAGACCTTAGGTTGGGCAGCGGCAAGTTCGGGATCTGTTTTAAATTGTGTAAGAATAGGTGGTAACCAGTTTTTACTTACTTCCACATCACTGTTTAGCAGCACGAAGAGTTCTTCTGAAAGTCCCTGCAAGGCATCATTATAGCCTTTTGCATAGCCTCCGTTCGTCGTGTTCTTTAAGATTCTAACCGCCGGAAAATGTTCTGAAAGAAAAGCTACAGAATCATCGGTCGATGCATTATCGGCGACATAGATCGTTGCTTCGGGAGAAAAATTGACCACCGATGGCAGAAACCTGGAAAGTAACTCCTTTCCATTCCAGTTTAATATGACGACCGCAATATTCAACGTTACAAAGTAAAGAATTTAAGTGGTTAGGATTTTAAGATGAGTACAGAAGTTTTAACTGTTTTATTCATATGTAGGTACTTCTTTCAGAAAAGTATACTGTTCGTTTTCAAAATCCATACGGCAGGCAAAATGATTCAATCCATTGGTGAGGAACAAATAATCGGCATTCAAGGTAAAATTGTATCGGGCGATCTGATCGAAGGTCTGTTGGTTAATAACAACCCCGGGAGCTTTGCATTCCACCAGAATGCGAATACTGCCATCCCTGTTAAAGACGACTATATCGTAGCGTTTTAGGGTGTTGTGAAGTTTCAATTCTCTTTCGACATTTATTAGGGATTTGGGGTAGTTCTTTTCTGAAATTAGATATTTCAAGGTATGCTGTCGCACCCATTCTTCCGGGGTGAGTACAATGAATTTTTTTCTGATTTCATCAAAGATCAGTGGTTTGTTTTCGTTACTTTTGAAACGAAATTGATAGTCCGGAAAATTGAGCTTCAGCATGCGACAAAGGTAGCAAAGCAACTCGGTTTTTATTCAATAACATCACATCTTAAACTTTTTTTGTGGCTTTAGACAAGGCAAAATCCATTATAAATTCAGTAAAAAACGGTGACTTAAAACCCATCTATTTTTTAATGGGCGAAGAGCCTTATTATATTGACGGGATCTCAGATTATATTGAAAGGACAGTGCTTTCCGAAGAAGAAAAGGGTTTTAACCAAATGATACTTTACGGAAGGGATGTGAGTATTGAGGATATAATAAGCAATGCTAAGCGCTATCCCATGATGGCAGAACGACAAGTGGTTATCGTTAAAGAGGCCCAGGATCTTTCACGTACCATCGAAAATCTGGTCTCATATGTCGAAAATCCGCAGCCTACTACTGTTTTGGTATTTTGCTATAAATATAAAAAGCTCGATGCCCGTAAAAAATTGGCTAAAGCAATTGCAAAGCAAGGTGTCCTGTTCGAGAGTAGGAAGTTGTATGAAAATCAGGTGCCCGATTGGATAAAACGAGTTTTAACTGCCAAGGGATACACCATTACTCCTAAAGCTGCTCAAATGCTTACAGAGTTTTTAGGAAATGATCTCGCTAAGGTAAACAACGAATTGGAGAAATTACAACTTATATTACCTAAGGGTGCGCAGATCACTCCGCAACTCATCGAAGAGAATATCGGGATTAGCAAGGATTTTAATAATTTCGAATTACAAAACGCCATTGGAGAAAAGGATATTAAAAAAGCATTTACCATAGTTCAGTATTTTGCCCAGAATCCTAAGAATCATCCACTGGTGATGACGGTTGCCTTACTCTACAGCTTTTTTTCTAAGCTGTTAAAATACCATGCATTGGCAAATAAACGGAATGCGGCTAAAGAACTAG
The DNA here is from genome assembly GCF_014295415.1 of Constantimarinum furrinae. Lineage (GTDB taxonomy): Bacteria > Bacteroidota > Bacteroidia > Flavobacteriales > Flavobacteriaceae > Constantimarinum > Constantimarinum furrinae. The sequence goes on along the minus strand of NZ_CP052909.1, from coordinate 2,891,244 downwards.
GGGTAAGTCCTTATTTTATTAAGGATTATCAGACTGCCGCCCGAAATTATTCTATGAAAAAGGTGAGTTCGGTAATTTCTTCCATACGGGAAGTGGATATGAAGAGTAAAGGAGTTGGTGCTTCAAATCTATCGCAGGGAGACTTGTTAAAGGACCTTTTGGTAAAGATCTTTGAGTGATCAATCGGTCTCTTCCAGTCGTTTATCTATCCGCTTTAACGCTTCAGTAGCCTGAATTTTATACTGTTTGAGCATATTCATATAGTTATTACAGGCAATAATATTAAAGTAAGCGACTTTGTTCTTGTAATCCTGACTCAATAAATATTCGAAGAAATCGGGATGTCCTTTGTTCGCCATAATTTCAGAAAACCAAGGCTTTGTGTCTCGCCATTCCCTGATATTTTCTAAAGAAAAGTTCTTAACTTGATCTCCAAATTCAGATAATAGCGGTTCATAAGCCGTATAAAACTGGACAATATCGACTGTGAGGCTGTCCCGACCTTTGCTTTCCTCGTAAAAATTCTTCAATTGATGGTAGCCTTTATCATTGATAGTAAGCGGGAGGTATGTACTTACGAGGTTTCCGCAAAGAATACATTTTTTAACCGACTCTGCATCGTATTCATTATTCAATATTTTTAATGCAACTTTGCTTCGTGCATCATAGTATTTAATAGCAGTACCGATAAAAAGCGTATCCTGCTGAAGGTCGTACGATACATTTTGCAGTATACCATTCAGCAGGTTTTTCTTTTTGTTTTCTTCGTTGTGGTTATTGATCTGTAAGGCGATAAGGATGCCGGTTACCACGAGTATGATCTCACCAAGCGCATAAAGTAAATAACGGCCAAAACGTTTGTTGTTCAGCGATTTGATTTTAAATGACTTGGTGAATAGCGGCATATTATCTTCTGTCTACTGAATATTTACCCGCCCCCGTTAGTGCGATCGCTAGAAAAGCAAATAAATACAAGAGTGCCATTTCTTTTCTACCTATGGGATCACCGCCGTGTATAATAAATGCAGCCACACCCATGGTAATGATGGTGGGTATCGCAAAAAGTCTTGTTTTAAATCCGATTAGGATTAGCAAAGGCGCGATGGCTTCACCAATTACAGCGCCAATTTTAGAAAGGGTGGGGCCAATTCCAATAGGGTCACCAAATTCGAAATTTCCCTGAATTACTTCCCAAAGTTTTGGAATTCCGTGAGTTAACATAAGTCCGCAAAATCCAATTCGCAACAGTAGTAATCCAATGTGGTAGGTTGATCTCATAAATAAATTTTAGGTTTGTTATTTTGAATTCCGATAAAAATACAAAACAAATTATTAAGTGTATTTTTGCATTTATAAAAATTATAAATGACAAAAGTTAGAGCCTGGATCTCGGCTGCCCGTTTACGAACCTTACCTTTATCAGTTTCAGGAATTTTAGTGGGAAGTGCTGCAGCCATGGATGCAGGAGCATTTCGGTTGTCGGTTTTTATATTGGCGCTATTAACCACGTTGGGCTTTCAAATCCTTTCAAATTTTGCCAATGATTACGGCGATGGAGTTAAAGGTACCGACAATGCCGATAGAGTAGGACCAGCCCGTGCCATGCAAAGCGGTTTGCTTAAAGCAAAAGAGCTTAAACGAGGAATGATCGTTACCACAGCGTTTACACTCTTGATCGCCAGTATGTTGATTTTCGATGCCTTCGGAAATGAAAACTTTATACTGTCCCTTATTTTTTTTAATCTGGGAATAGCAGCGATCATTGCAGCGATCACCTATACCGTTGGTAAAAAAGCTTACGGTTACCGTGCCCTGGGAGATGTCTTTGTTTTTGTTTTCTTCGGAATAATTGGTGTTGTAGGATGTTACTTTTTGTTCACTCAAAGTTTCGGAACCTGGGTGATCTTACTTGCGGTAACCATTGGATTGTTGAGCGCGGCCGTATTAAATCTAAACAATATGCGCGACCGAATTCCCGATGCAAAGGTGAATAAAAATACGCTGGCAGTGGTTTTGGGGGAGAAAACTTCAAAATTGTATCATGCCTTACTCATTGGAGTTGCCTTTATTTCTGCTTTTATTTATTTATTTCTGAAAACTGAGAACTGGATCGGGTTCATTCCATTAGTAGCTTTTGTTCCTTTGTTCCTGAATATCGTCAAAGTATTTAAAAATAAGGCACCTGCATTGCTTGATCCCGAGTTAAAAAAAGTAGCACTCAGTACTTTTTTATTTGCTTTACTCTTTTTTGCGATCAATTTCTTTTAGATTTATATTTAAGGAAAATTAATAACGATGAAAATTACATTTTACGGTCAGAATAGTCTGGCCATTGAAGTCGCAGGTAAAAATCTAATTGTAGATCCTTTTATAAGTGGAAATGATCTTGCTAAGGATAAAGTTGATATCATGACGTTAAAAGCCGATTATATTTTATTAACCCATGCCCACCAGGATCATATTCTGGATGCCGAAGCCATTGCAAAGAATACCGGAGCTACCATAGTGAGTAATTATGAAATTGCGATGCATTACCAAGAAAAGGGCATTGAGGTACATCCAATGAATCACGGGGGAAATTGGCAATTCGATTTTGGAAATGTAAAATATGTAAATGCCATCCACACCAGTTCTTTTCCCGACGGGAGTTATGGAGGGCAACCCGGCGGATTCGTCATTGAGGGTGAACGTAAGAATATTTATATCGCCGGTGATACGGCGCTTACCATGGATATGAAACTTATCCCTATGATAACCAAACTCGATCTGGCGATCTTACCAATTGGTGATAATTTTACCATGGGAATCGATGATGCCATCATCGCCAGTGATTTCGTTCAATGTGATAAGGTCCTCGGTGTTCATTATGACACTTTTGGCTTTATTGAAATCGATCATGAAGAGGCCAAAAAGAAATTCTACGACGCAAATAAGGATCTTATGTTGCTCGAAATTGGAGAAAGTATAGAATTGTAGAAAACGGTTAGATGACTAGCTTGCCTTCCTTACTACTTTTTTATCTATATGTTACCTCCCTTAAAGGGAGATTTAACGGGATGTTAATCCAACACTCCGGTATCACAACAAATCATACAAATGCTCAAAGCAAGTTTTAAAAAGCACATCTTACAATTTAAAATTCCCGGAGGAACTTCCCGCGGTGTGATGAAGACTAAAGAAACTTACTTTCTGCTTTTAAAGAATGAAGAAAATCAAGGAGTAGGGGAATGTGGTCTGCTTCGCTCACTATCGGTAGATGATCGTCCGGATTACGAAGAAAAGCTTCAATGGGTATGTGACAATATACATCTTGAAGAAACTGAACTTTACACCGCACTTACCGAATTTCCTTCAATACAATTTGGCATTGAAACGGCTTTTAGGTCACTTCATGCGGTAGATCCGTTTCAATTGTTTCCTTCTGAATTTTCTCAGGGAAATGCAGCAATTCCTATTAACGGACTGATTTGGATGGGAGACCGGGCGTTTATGAAGAATCAGATAGATGAAAAGCTGAAACAGGGCTTCAGTTGTATTAAAATGAAGATTGGGGCCATAGATTTTGATACCGAACTCGAATTACTGCGCTCTATACGTAAGGAATATTCGGCTTCAGAGATCGAACTAAGAGTGGATGCAAATGGAGCTTTTAACCCTTCCGAAGCCTTAAAAAAGCTCGAGCTATTATCGCAACTCGAAATTCATTCCATCGAACAACCTATCAAGCCAGGACAATTTCAGGAAATGGCCCATTTGTGTGAACGCTCGCCATTACCTATCGCATTAGATGAAGAATTAATAGGTGTTATTTCCGAAGAAGAGAAAAGCGTATTGTTAGCAACCATAAAACCACAGTATCTAATTTTAAAACCCAGTCTTATTGGCGGATTTACCGGAAGTGAGCGCTGGATCGAATTAGCTGAAAATGCACAGATCGGTTGGTGGTTCACTTCAGCGCTTGAAAGTAATGTAGGATTAAATGCTATTTCACAATTCACCTTCACAAAAAATAGTAAATTGCCACAAGGTTTGGGGACCGGAAGTTTATTCACCAATAATATCCCATCGCCGCTTGAAATAAAACATGGAACACTTAATTATAACCCGAAAATAAACTGGGAATTTAACCCGGAAACATTATAATGTATATAACACAAGCTTTTAGATATGCTCACGAACCCTGGCGATATGCGCTGGGAGGGCTTCTTATTTTTCTGGCGTCACAACTGGGCGCCATTCCTTTATTGCTGGTAGCCACTTTTAAATTAATGAACGATGGAGGAAGTCTCGAACAACTTGAGGATCCCAATGCCATTTTAACCATATTAGATTCTAATCTTACCCTCTTCCTCATGCTGCTCAGCTTTGCCATAGGGTTAGGTGTATTGTATCTCATAGTCAAATATTTACACAAGCAACCATTTATCACGTTAACAACCTCCCGACCCAAAACCGATTGGGGAAGGGTGTGGTTTGGTTTTGGGCTTATAGCTATAACTACAGTGGTTTTAACGACCATAGATTATTATCAGAATCCGCAGGATTATATCCTTCAGTTCGATCTTATTCCGTTTCTTATCCTTGCGGCCATAGTGGTTATCATGATTCCGTTGCAGACCAGTTTTGAGGAATATCTGTTTCGGGGCTATTTGATGCAAGGGATAGGTGTTTCATCGGTGCGGAGATATTTTCCACTAATAACGATCTATAGTGCCGTAGCGATTATCGGATATATGATTTTGATTTCTGAGGTCACACTGCACCCGGCGATTCACTTTGTACTGGTATTGGCGCTTATTGGTTTGATCGTTTTACTTATCACAACTAAAGTACTTCTACCTCTTACTGAAACAAAAGGGTATCAAGATCTAAGTAAGAAATTTAGTAACAGATTCCTGCCATTGGTGATCACTTCGGTAATTTTTGGCGGACTCCATTTTTTTAACCCTGAAGTTGAAAAGATCGGGAATATTATCATGCTGTATTATATAGGTACCGGATTTTTGCTGGGTATAATGACACTCATGGACGAAGGGATGGAACTGGCACTAGGCTTTCATGCCGGAAATAATATGGTGGCTGCTTTGCTGGTTACGGCAGACTGGACCGTGTTTCAAACCAACTCGGTTTTAAAGGATATTTCGGAACCCTCGGCAGGCTTCGATGTTTTACTTCCTGTCCTGATCGTATACCCTATCTTTCTGCTAATCATGGCATGGCGGTATAAATGGACGAATTGGAAGGAGAAATTGTTCGGAGCAATTAATCCGCCACCCGAAGAGATAACCTCAACACCTGGCAGTAACTAAAAGCAGTACCTTGAACGCAACCTCACCGTATCTTCACCCTGCTTTCACTCTCAATGGTACATCATTTGAAACTGTTGAAGAATTCCTCTTGTTTGCCAACGAACTCGAGCAGGAAGGATACGAACATGAAGTAAGTATAGCTAAATTCATTAAAAGATGGTATGAGCCTGAAACTCATATAACGGTAAAAACGTCGGGCTCAACTGGAAGATCGAAAAGAATATTGCTTTCAAAGGAGGCAATGGTGAATAGTGCCAAGGCAACCGGCACCTTCTTTAAACTGGCTGAAAAGACTTCGGCTCTATTATGTCTGCATCCTAAGTTTATAGCCGGAAAGATGATGGTGGTACGAGCAATAACGCTTGGGTGGGATCTTCACGTAGTGGCGCCCGAAAAAGATGCGCTAACCCAATACGACAATGACTATGATTTTGTAGCTATGGTTCCCTATCAGGTACATCATTCTATCGAAGATCTGAATAAGGTGAAAAAATTGATCGTAGGTGGCGGGCCTGTATCTGCAGAACTGGAACAAAAACTGCAAGATGTAAATTGTGAAGCTTTTGCTACATATGGCATGACCGAAACCTGTACTCATGTGGCAATTCGACGGCTTAATGGTCCGGCGGCTTCTTCGCTCTATTCTGCCTTGCCCAATGTAAAATTCAATACCGATGAACGGGGGTGTCTTGTCATTACAGCACCCGATATCCTAACAGAGGCCATTACTACCAATGATCTGGTAGACATTAAAACTCCCACTTCCTTTGTCTGGTTGGGAAGAATGGATAACGTGATTAACAGCGGCGGGATAAAAATCTTTCCTGAAACCATTGAGCAAAAACTCGTGAAAAGCATCGAACTTCCTTTTATCATAGCTTCGGAAACTGACGAATTATTAGGGGAGCGGGTGATCCTCATTCTCGAGAAAGCCGAAGAGACTGCACTTCAAAATTATTCTGAAGCATTTTCGACACTGGAATCCTATGAACGTCCTAAAAAGATCTATACCATCTCCAAGTTTCCTTATACCGAAACCGGCAAGATAAAACGAACCGATGTAATTCAGCTGCTCAAAAAGTACAAATAGGTATTTCCCTCAACCAAAGGCGCCTTAAACTCAATGGCTGTTTTTTTAGCCGGTAACGGAATGTAGTTTTAATTCATAATCAAAAACTTTAGCATTATGAAAACATTAATTACATCACTTTTATGCTTGCTAGTATTTCAGCTAAGCGGACAAACATTTACGGTTTCCGGAACGGTTACCGACAGTAACAACATGCCTTTGTTAGGGGCAAACATTTCCATTTCCGGAACTAAAACCGGGGTTCAGACAGATTACGACGGAAACTTCTCCATCGCAGGAAAAAAAGGGCAGGAACTGGTCTTTAGTTTTGTAGGGATGAAACCATTTAAAATGGAAATTACTAAGACCGAAAGCGTTGAGGTAGTACTGGAAGAAAAAGCCGAAGCACTCGATCCTATCGTAATTGGGGTGTACGGTATACCCAAGGATTACAAACGCCGACCCTATGCCGTAACCGAGATAAGCGGAACGGAAATTGAAAACAAGCCACAGGCCGATGTATCCAGAGCCCTGGTGGGAAAGATACCGGGAGCTCAGATTACGGCAACCTCCGGAGTTAGCGGATCGGGAACAAACTTCACTATTCGCTCTATGAGTTCGATCACGGGTAGCAATCAGCCATTATTTGTAATCGATGGAATGCCAATCAATACCAGCACCAACGCCCAGGGTGGTTTTGAAGGCGGAGTTACCGTTGTTAGTAGCCGCATCATGGATATAGACCCAAATAATATCAAAAAAGTAAAGGTGTTAAAGGGCTTAAGTGCTGCTGTGCTATACGGTGAGCAGGGGAGAAACGGGGTGGTTTTGATCACTACTAAAACCGGAGATTTCAGTGATCAGGAACTTGCACCCGAATTACCATACGGAGAGCGAATATTGGAAGAGCAGGAGCGACTACGCACCAAACTTGCCAATGAACGAACCGCTGTAGAGCAGGGGTATAAGAGCCCGTTTCAATCTTCGGTGATCACTATTATAAATAGTGTGAAAAAGTACGAAACCTATTTAAAAGAGCAGGAACGCTATGGTTCCAACCCGGCTTTTTATATTGATGTTTATAACAGGTTTAAGAAAGCCGACTCTCAATTGGCTTCCAAAATACTCGAAGGCTTCGTCAATGTAAATGCTAACAAACGGCAACTTTTAAAAGTTCTGGCATTCAAGCTAGAGGAAGAAGGCCGATTTGACCTGGCTGTAAGCTTGTATAAAAAAATTCATAAGAATCATCCCAACGATCCCTCAGCAATTCGTGACCTTGCCCTTGCGATGCAAGCTACAGATCAATCGGATGTTGCCGATGAATTACTTAAGAGTGCAATAGCCATTGGTGACAGCAGGGTAAAAAATTCTTCTCAGCAAAGTTTCAGCAGTGTATTAAGAACAGAATTGGCCAATATGCTTTCTTCCGAAGAAATTCAGAATAAAAAAGAAATCAGAAAGCAATACACCACTGCTGATCTTCGTATTGTGATGGATTGGAACCGTCCGGAGATCGATCTCAATATGATAGTAGTGGATCCAAACCTGGAAGAAATCAGTCTCGAAAATCCGAAGTCATCTTCCGGGGGAATTATGCTTGGAAACCATGGGGCCAGCATGGGACCTGAGACCTTTTTGCTTGAACACATTCAATCGGGTTCTTATTATATAAAGGTAGGTGAAGGGCCCGAAAACGCGCATGAGTTACGAGGTGATGTTTTTGTAAAACTTACCATTTTCAGAAACTTCGGAAAACCGGATCAGACTCGCGAAATTCAGGTCATAAAGGTGACAAATATCGAAGACAATCATCTTATGGAGCGAATTGCGGTGCTCTAGGTCCTGATGATACATCTAATTAAAAGGAGCAAAAGATTGCTCCTTTTCTTGTTGTGGATAATTATAACTAAATCCAAATACTTCTTGGATGAGGGCGAACCTATTTTTTTGAAACGATTTACTTTTCCGGTAACATCTATCAAAAAAGCAGGAAGAGTATTGTCCAAAGCTAAAATGTTCCCGATATTCGTACAGTTTCCTTTCCTTCGGATTTTGGAACCTAAAGTATCTAAATCTAAATTGTAGCATATGCAGCAAATAAAAATTTTATTAAAGACCGTGATGATTTTTCTAGTCGTGACGTCAAGCGGAATACTTCAATCGCAGATCCTAAGTGAATGGGACAGAGCTGAAATGCGGGATGAGATCTTAGCCGACAGATTTAATAACCTGCTCCCTAAGCTCATGGATGATACCAACATCGATATGTGGCTGGTTATTTCCAGAGAATACAACGAAGATCCTGTGATGCGTACCATGCTTCCTGCGCGTTGGCTGAACGCCAGAAGGAGGACCATATTGGTTTTTTACAGGGATAAAGCCGCCAATACTATAGAGAAACTTGCGGTAGCACGATATGATGTTGGAGACAATATCACTTCGGCATGGGACAAGGAAAAGCAACCGGATCAATGGCAGCGGCTGGTAGAGATCATTAAAGAGAGGAACCCGGAGAAGATCGCCATAAATTTTTCTAAGCACTTCGGAATTGCAGACGGCATCGTTAAAACCGATTATGAAGAATTGATGGAAGCACTTCCCGACGCCCTTGATGCAAAGGTTGTTTCGGCCGAAAAACTCGCGATCGCCTGGATAGAGACGCGCACTCAAAAAGAGATGGAACTGTACAATACCCTTGTTGCCATTACACATAATATCATTGATGAAGCTTTTTCTTCAAAAGTGATCAAACCGGGAACCACTACGACTGACGATGTGGTATGGTGGATGCGCCAAAAGGTCACTGATCTTGGTCTGGAAACCTGGTTTCATCCCACCGTTGACATTCAGCGAAGTAGTGAAGCCTTAAAAAGTCATATTTATTCTTTTACAAAGGGCGATAAAAATAAAGTGATCCTGCCTGGGGATCTGTTGCACTGTGACTTCGGAATTACCTATATCACACTGAATACCGATTGCCAGCAACACGCTTATGTCTTAAAAAAGGGAGAAACTAAAGTCCCCGAATATCTTGCTGAAGCATTTGCAAAAGGGAATAGGGTGCAGGATATTTTTACTTCAAATTTTGTAGCCGGAAAAACCGGAAACGAAATCTTATTGAAATCTCTTTCTGAAGGGAAAGCAGAAGGATTGCGTCCGTCTATCTATACGCATCCGTTAGGAACATACGGGCACAGTTCGGGTACCACCCTCGGGATGTGGGATTCTCAAGGTGGCGTGCCGGTAAATGGAGACTATCCGCTACATGTCAATACCGTATATGCTATTGAATTAAATAATACGGCGTTTATTGAGGAATGGGACAAAGACGTTCGTATCATGCTTGAAGAAGCAGGATTTTTTGGTGAAAACGGTTTCCGCTATGTCAATAAAAGGCAAGAAGCGATCAAGCCAATTCAGACCAACTAGCTTTATTATTTCTGCATCTTTAAATACTTATCGACCGAATGTTTTCCCGATCCATAAAACAGAAAAAAGATACAGATTAACAGTACCGAAATAGACAGCAGTAAATTCCCCGGATTCATTTCTCCGATAAAATTGATCAAAACAGCACCAATCAATATAGGTAGCTGTGCAATCACTGCCCAACGTGTTAAAAGTCCAAAGGCAATTAATACCCCTCCAACAAAATGAGCCGGTGCGATATAATGGACTAATAACATATCTCCCAAAATTGGTTTAACCGGTTCGTAAAGTTCGATAAGCACCGGTAAATTCGACATAAAAAATACTCCCTTCATAAATAGAAAGGCGCCCAGAGCAATACGTAGTATATCCAGTGGATAGTAGGTATGGCGGTTGGCCCACTTATTCAAGGATTTGATAGTTCCCATACTATGTGAAATTTAAATTTTACCAGTATAAGTTACTCAAATTTAGTTGTATAGCGATAAAACTTAAGGTTTTTTTACCAGCGTCATAAATCGGATTGCCGCTAAAAGGCCTATGAAAGAGAAGATCGCCAACATTAAAAATACGTACTGGTGCCCAAGTTCTCCCGGCCAATTGTCTAGAAGATACCCCATGGCCGGACCCGCGAATATATCGGGAGTATATCCAATGAGGGAAATGAGGCCGACGGCAGTTCCCGTAACAGCGACAGGAATTTTGCCTTCCTGTAATGCTGCAAAATACAAGGTTCGGAAGGCATATACCCCGGTGGCAGTGATCAGGATCGAAAAAAGAAACAGAATGTTCATCTCCGGATCTATGATACCAAGGGTGAAAAAAAGTGATCCAACTATCATAATAAGAAATCCCAGTACCATCATTAAGGATGTCTTGGTTTTATCGGCCAGAAAGCCGATTAGAACCCCAATGACCGGGCGTATATACAATAAAAAATTTCCCACCTGTGCCGATTCTATTTCGGTATAGCCCATTACCTCCCTGGCATAGAGTGAAAAAACATCTGTGGTTTTATATCCCACATAGGCGCATAAAATTATGATCATTAGCAGCCAGACCGATGGGATCTTAATTACCGAACTAAAATTTGCAAGGGAGTGAATTGTAAATGACTTTTCTACCAAAGAGTTCTTCTCGTCTTTGGATCTAAGAAAGAGCATTACTAGAATGGCAATACATATAACCAAGCCCGAAGACACCATGATCACATATTTAAAAGCATCTTTTCGCTCTGCCAGCGAATTTACATCGAGTTGGGAGCCTATAAAAACTGAAAACACCAACACACCTAAGGAACCAAATGCTGCTGCCACGAGTCCGCGACCTCCGTCCAGAAATCCGAAGGCCAATCCTTGTCTTTGAATTCCTCCCCAAATTCTGGTAGCTTTAATAAGGGCTGCCCAAAAGAGAAAAATAGTCGTGAAGCCCCAATAGCCCCAGAGTACCTTCATCATAAAATACGAAGGATAGGTGGCCAGATAAAATCCGCCCAAAGCCGTTAGCACCAGCGCCAAGGCAATAAGGATTCTTGGCTGGAACCGATCGGCTACCATACCGCCGAATAAATAGGATACAAAAGCTACGACCCCGTATGTTGAAAAGCAAACACCCAACTCGAGATTGGTAAGATTAAAAACATCGAGAAATGTGGGGCGGAAGATGCGTGCAAGTACAAAAGGAAGAATAAAGACAGCCTCTCCTGCAAGTATTAAAAGAAGGATGGTGTACCATTTTGGTTTTGAAATAGGCTCTTCGATATTTTCTACTGACTTAAAGGATGGAATGCTTAAACTTGTATTACTCCCATATTAAAAGGTTTTTCTATGGGTGCATGATCTGCTGCTTCTATTCCCATGGAGATCCATTTTCGTGTTTCCAGCGGATCGATCACAGCATCGGTCCAGATTCTGGAAGCGGCATAATATGGTGATATCTGTGCGTCATAGCGCGCTTTGATCTTATCGTACAGTTCTTTTTCCACTTCGGGCGTGATCGTCTCACCTTTTTTCTTTAAGGAGGCCGTTTCAATTTGTAAGAGTACCTTAGCGGCACTGTTACCGCTCATTACAGCAAGCTCGGCACTTGGCCAGGCAACAATAAGCCTTGGGTCGTATGCCTTACCACACATGGCATAATTCCCGGCACCGTAACTGTTTCCGATCACTACCGTGAATTTGGGTACCACACTGTTACTAACTGCATTCACCATTTTCGCACCGTCTTTTATTATTCCTCCATGCTCACTTTTACTACCTACCATAAAACCGGTTACATCTTGTAAAAACACCAGCGGAATTTTCTTCTGATTGCAATTTGCGATAAATCGGGTGGCCTTGTCGGCACTGTCACTGTAGATCACACCACCAAATTGCATTTCTCCTTTTTTGGTTTTTACAAGTTTACGCTGATTGGCGACAATTCCCACAGCCCAGCCGTCGATACGTGCGTATCCGGTGAGAATGGTATTCCCGTAGCCCTCTTTATATTGTTGGAAGTCACTGTCATCCACGAGTCGGTGAATGATCTCGAGCATATCGTACTGTTCGGTACGGAGTTTTGGTAGGAGTCCGTAGATATCCTGTGGATCCTGTTTCGGACTAACAGATTTTTCACGGTTAAAACCCGCTTTGGTATAATCTCCTATTTTCGAAACGATATTTTTTATAGTATCCAAGGCGTCCTTGTCGTCCTTGGCTTTATAATCGGTTACCCCGCTAATCTCGCAATGGGTAGTCGCTCCTCCCAGTGTCTCATTATCAATAGTTTCACCAATTGCCGCTTTAACTAAGTAACTTCCGGCGAGGAAAATACTTCCGGTCTTATCGACAATAAGGGCTTCATCACTCATGATGGGCAGATACGCTCCTCCGGCAACACAGCTTCCCATGACAGCAGCGATTTGGGTGATCCCCATACTGCTCATTACGGCATTATTTCTGAATATCCGGCCGAAGTGTTCTTTATCCGGAAAAATTTCATCTTGCATAGGCAGGTATACTCCGGCACTATCCACAAGGTAAATAATAGGTAGTTTATTTTCTATGGCGATTTCTTGGGCTCGCAAATTTTTCTTTCCGGTTATGGGGAACCAGGCACCGGCTTTTACCGTAGCGTCATTGGCAACTACAATGCATTGCTTTCCCTGAACATACCCAATTTTTATTACCACACCTCCGCTGGGAGCACCCCCGTGTTCTTCGTACATTCCCTCTCCGGCAAAGGCACCAATCTCCACCGATGGTTTTTTCGGATCGAGTAAATAGGAGATTCGTTCGCGGGCCGTCATTTTGCCTTTTGCGTGATGCTTCTCTATACGTTTTTCACCACCGCCGAGCTTAATTTTTGCCAGTTTTCTTTTTAATTCTGAAACGAGTAATTTATTGTGATCTTCGTTTTTATTGAAGTCTAGATCCATAGAAAATTTGAATTTGCGCTAAAATACAAAATGCCCGTGATACGAGAGGCGAAAAAGTAAAGGATTAGGGATTCGTGGAATAGGACTTTATGGTTAAGGGATAGTTCTCCTTCGCTACGGCTACAAAGGATATATGATATATAAAGAATAATAAGTGATGTATAGTGAGTAGCTGGTGCCTCTGAGTAAATGCTTCGGAAGGTCAACATGTTGGACGAAGAAATATACTTCTGAAAATAAGATTGTTATGATTTGTTGAATTGAATGCTGTTTTGCATTATTCTTTTTCCAAAAATCTTAGCATTTTTCTAATAGTTTTAGTGTAAGATTTTAACGATATTTGTTTTTCTCTGTTGAGTACAGCAGTAAAAAAATCGCTTTAGGGACCTGCCTGAGCTACTGATGAAGCTACCGCAGGCATCCCGATCCGGGAGTATGGTCGTAAGGTGTTTAAACTTTATTGCGGGACAGCGGGAGCGTCATAAAAAGAAACAACATGATGAATAAAAATACAGTATTGGGATGGGCCACATTTATAATGATCTTGGTGGGGATCGGTCTTATCGCATTGGGGGCCTTTAAATATCAGGAAGTTGCGGGTTATGGGTTTGCCTCTGTAGGCATTGGTTTCTTTGCCATTGCGTGGGTGTTTAATGCCTTAAAAGGTAGAATGTAGCATCTGTTTTTCATTAAAATTAAATAATCATTTCAACTATGAGCGACGATAAGAAAGTAATCTTTTCGATGTCCGGTGTGACAAAGACTTTTCAGAACGCGCAGACCCCTGTGCTTAAAAACATATACCTGAGCTTTTTTTACGGTGCGAAGATCGGGATACTTGGATTAAACGGAAGTGGAAAATCTACCCTTCTAAAGATCATAGCCGGAGTGGAAAAGAACTATCAGGGCGATGTGGTTTTTGCGCCGGGATATACCGTTGGGTATTTGGAACAGGAACCGCAACTCGACGAGTCTAAAACGGTGCTCGAGATCGTCAAGGAGGGGGTGAAGGATGTCGTTGCTGTCCTCGATGAATACAATAAAATAAACGATATGTTCGGTTTGCCGGAAGTGTATGAGAATCCAGATAAGATGCAGGAGCTTATGGATAAGCAGGCAAAACTTCAGGATGAGATCGATGCGACCAATGCATGGGAGTTGGACACCAAACTGGAGATCGCCATGGACGCCTTAAGAACACCCGAACCCGATAAACCCATTAGTGTGCTTTCGGGAGGGGAGCGTCGCAGGGTGGCATTGTGTCGTTTGTTGCTTCAGGAACCCGATGTGCTTTTACTTGATGAGCCTACAAACCATTTGGATGCAGAAAGTGTGCACTGGCTGGAGCATCATTTATCGCAATATAAGGGAACGGTGATCGCGGTAACACACGACCGTTATTTCTTGGATAATGTAGCCGGCTGGATCCTGGAACTCGATCGAGGAGAAGGCATTCCGTGGAAGGGAAATTATTCTTCTTGGTTGGATCAGAAGTCCAAACGACTCGCACAGGAACAAAAACAAGCGAGTAAACGTCAAAAGACTTTGGAGCGGGAATTGGAGTGGGTACGAATGGCTCCCAAAGGCCGACAAGCGAAACAAAAAGCCCGATTAAATAATTACGATAAGCTGATGAGCCAGGACCAGAAACAACTGGACGAAAAACTTGAGATCTATATTCCCAACGGCCCGCGATTAGGGACTAATGTAATTGAGGCGAAAGGAGTCGCCAAGGGATACGGGGATAAATTGTTGTACGAGGATCTCAATTTTAAATTACCACAGGCCGGGATCGTTGGAATTATAGGACCCAACGGTGCGGGTAAGACTACCATTTTCAGAATGATCATGGGAGAAGAAACCCCAGATAAAGGAAATTTTGAAGTCGGGGATTCGGCTAAGATCGCATATGTGGATCAGTCGCATTCCAATATCGATACCAATAAGACGATCTGGGAGAATTTCAGTGATGGGCAGGAATTAATCATGATGGGAGGAAAGCAAGTGAATTCCCGGGCATATTTAAGCAGATTTAACTTTAGTGGCAGCGAACAGAACAAGAAAGTGTCTGCGCTTTCGGGAGGAGAGCGTAACCGCTTGCATTTAGCTATGACCTTAAAAGAAGAGGGGAATGTTTTGTTACTGGATGAACCTACCAACGATCTCGATGTGAACACGTTGCGGGCTTTGGAAGAAGGATTGGAAAATTTTGCCGGCTGCGCAGTAGTGATTTCACACGACAGATGGTTCCTGGATAGGGTTTGTACGCACATTCTGTCATTTGAAGGTAACAGTCAGGTGTATTTCTTTGAAGGCAGTTTCAGTGATTATGAAGAGAACAAAAAGAAGCGATTGGGAGGGGATCTTATTCCGAAGCGAATAAAATACAAGAAATTAATACGATAGTATGGCCAAATATATCTGCTTAAGTTGTCTGTTATTCATGTTTATTTCTTGCGGAAGTAAAAAGGCAGTGATGGATTCCCAAACTACCACCAATGTCTCTGCTGCTTCTTCTGAAGTGAGTTATAACAGCCTGGGCAACGATCTTGCAATGGTGCAGCTCGACCTTAAGAAGGACAATACTTTTACACTTCGCTTTAAGAGTGTAAGTCCGCCGGAAGGAGAAACCAAGCCTTTGCGATTAAATTTCGAGGGCAGGTATAATACTGAAGATAACTGGCAGGTACTCATGTTCGAGGATTATAATTTTAAAGCAGCTGAGGTTTTTTTACCAGAGGACGCCCGAAAGGATGAGTTTGTGGTCGTTCGCGATAATGTTGTAAAAATAAATTCTAATAAAGAAACGCTTACTCTTTGGGGTATTGTTTGTGAGAAGCAGTAATTTCTTCGGAAAAGGATTTTGTTACCCATCATCAAAAAAGTATCTTTAGCTTTCTAAAAAAAGATACAAATGCACATTTCTTCACGTTTTATTATCTGCCTCTTGGCTGTTTGTTTTGTAAGTACTTCGTTCTACGCACAACTTCAGAAAAAATTTGAATATCTGGATGTCTTCCAGTTAGAATATACCGGTGATCCGCAAATTTCTCCCGATGGGGAATATGTAGTATACCGTCGTACCGGTTTCGATATTATGAAAGACCGTTCTGTGGGGGATCTTTGGATCGTAAATGCAGATGACCCGAATGATCATTACAAATTAACCAATCGCGAGGGCAGTGAACGAAGTGCACGCTGGTCGCCTTCGGGAGATCGCATCGCTTTTGTGAGCAATAGCGATGAAGGAAGTGAGATATATGTATATTGGGTTAAAAGCAGATCGATAGCGAAATTAACGCAATTAGAAGGCAGTCCCTCGAATATTAGCTGGTCGCCAGACGGTAATCAGATCGCTTTTAGTATGAAGGTTAAAGCCAAGGCTCCGGTTCTTGCCAAAATGCCTGAAAAGCCAAAGGACGCAAAATGGGCAAAGCCCCCCCGAATTACCGATAGATTAAAACATGAGGCCGATGGCGCCGGATATATAGATCCGGGGTTTACACATATTTTTACAATTCCCTCGAATGGAGGGAGCCCCAGACAGCTAACAGACGGAGAACTGAATTACGGTGGAAATTTATCCTGGTCTCCGGACGGGCAGAAGATATATTTTTCGGGAAATTTAAACACCGATTGGGAATATGATTTTAGAAATAGTGAAGTCTATGCTATAAATACCCAAACCCTCCTATATGAAACGCTAACAGACCGACCCGGTCCGGATAGCAACCCCTTGATTTCTCCCGATGGGAAATATGTTGCCTACACCGGTTTTGAAGATAAAGTGCAGGCTTATCAGGTGAGAACCCTACAAATAATGGATGCTTCTGGGAATAATAAAAAAGTTATTTCTGCTGGTCTGGATCGCGATGTAAACGATGTAGTTTGGGCGGCAGATAGTAAAGGGATGTATTTTATGTACGACGATAAAGGAAGAACGAAGATCGCCTATATTGATCTTAAGGGAAAAGTGACAGATATCGTCGACAATGTTGGAGGAACTACGCTGGGAAGACCTTATGCCAGCGGAAGTTTTAGTGTGTCTGAAAATGGGAAGATCGCGTATACCATTTCGTATCCCGATCGTCCTGCCGATGTTGCCATAGTGAGTAAATCTGATAAAAAACCCAAAGTGATCACAGATGTGAACAGCGATCTGTTGGATTACCGTCTTATGGGTGCCATGGATGAGATCTGGTACAAATCTTCGGTAGACGGAAGAGATATTCAGGGGTGGATCGTATATCCTCCCGACTTCGATAAGCGGAAGAAATATCCCTTATTGGTTGAGAATCACGGCGGGCCCATATTAAATTACGGAAATCGCTTTTCGGCAGAGATCCAATTATATGCTTCGGCGGGTTATATCGTATTTTATCCCAACCCCAGAGGAAGTACTAGTTATGGAGAAGAATTCGGGAACTTATTATTTAACAATTATCCGGGCGAGGACTATAACGATGTGATGGATGGGGTAGATGAAGTGATAAAACGCGGCAAGGTCGATCCGGAAAGATTATACGTAACCGGAGGAAGTGCCGGTGGTATAATGACTGCTTGGATCATTGGAAAGAACAACAGGTTTAAGGCTGCAGTCGTCGCTAAACCGGTGATGAACTGGATAAGTAAAACCTTGGTAGCCGACAATTATTACGGATATGCCAACTCCAGATATCCCGGACAGCCATGGGAAAATTTTGAAAACTACTGGAAATTTTCACCCATTTCACTGGTAGGGAATGTTGAAACTCCAACCATGGTGATGGTAGGTATGGATGATCTTCGCACACCGCCCAGCGAAGCAAAACAGTTGTATCACGCTTTGAAACTTCGAAAAATAGAAACTGTATTGGTAGAGATCCCCGATGCTTCTCACGGGATCGCATCGCGTCCCAGTAATCTCATTACTAAGGTGGCACATACGTTGGCCTGGTTCGAGAAGTACAAATAAAAAGAATTAAAAAACCCTTACCATAATCTAGGTAAGGGTTGATAATTTAAACAGGCTTGATCCAAAGTAAATGTTTCCATTTAGGTTTTTCCTTTAGCACTAGCAGAATATTGATTAGGAATAGAGCTGTAGTTTTGAGGAGTCCCCACACTTCATCTGCTTCCAGAAAAAGATGGAATAGAAAAATATGCAAGGTGATAGGCAATAAAAACAAAGCACCTATAAACCCGGTTCCCTGAAGGATTAAAAGTAAACCGAAAACCAGTTCACATATTCCTAACAATTGCCAATAATAGCCCGTCTGCTTTGAGCCACTTATGTACAATACCTTTTGAAGTGTACTTTCTTTTTCCGGCGCTGAAAATTGTTGGGCCTTTTCAAGTACTTCAGCAGGTGATGGAATAGGCTTTTCAAATTTTTCTATTCCTCCGTATATCATCATTCCTCCTAAAATTAGCCGGAGAATTATAAACAAGATGCTAATTGATTTTGTCATGATTAAAATGTTAATTGATCTTCATTTGGTTGAAATACATAGTTAAAAGTGTAAAATCTTCCTTCGTCAACCATAGCATCAGGATTTGAAGGAGCATCCTTATAATAACTTAGAATTTCCATCTTAGCATATCTTCCGTCTCGCGTTCTAAACACTAATATTTTTCCTGAAATGGGCACGATAAGAAAATTATCGGAATCGTACAGATACCAACCGTTTCCGCTTCCGGAAGGAATAGCATACCCAGAGGCTGAATCCTGAACAAATGAAACTGTATTTACTTCTGTTACAGAGGACATTGTTCCATTCGCAATGTAAGCAGCGGCTTCTCCGGTACGATCCGGCTCATCTGTTGTACCCAGAGATACGCCTCCGTTAACAATTATTGATGTTCCTCTAAAGGCGATATCCCATTCGGTGTCACTTGTAGTAACTTGACCGCTTTCAAAATCGAATTTTGTAAACGCTCCTGAAACAGGTTGTCCTTGTCCACCTTCCTGGGGAGCGTATAGGTTTGAGACTAATTCAGATTCCACCTCAAGTAGGGTAGTGTTGTTATCGTCATCACTACTGCATGAGCTAAATCCGGCGAATAAAATAATTGAAAGAAAATAGTTAATTGTTTTCATATTGATTGTTTAAAATATTAAAATTGAATATTGAGTTTTCCGTAGTAAATTCTTCCTGGAATATTGCTGCTGTTTTGTGGGTCGGTAAACCCCAACATATTGTCAACACCAACACCCAGACGGTAATTCTTGTAAATGGTTTTATTTAATGCTACATCGATTACCACATAGCCCTTGGCAAAGGTGTCGTAGGTATCCAAAAATCCGTTACCATTACTGTCTGAAAGTGCATAACGACTCCTGTATGTTGCTCTAAGTGAATTGTCTATACCCCAACGCGAGAACTTGTGGAATATCTTTACATTGGCCATATGTCGTGAGCGATTGTATAACCCGAAGTAATTTTCGTTTTCTAACTGAAAGGATGTTGACGACGGATCTTCGCGAGCAAAGGCTTCCCCATTCTCGAAGATCGTAATCACGTCTTTATCCTTCGCATATAACAATTGATAGCCACCTGAGATTTTAAGATGATTGTGCGGTTGCCAGCTTATGTTCATTTCAGCTCCCTGTGTAAATACTCTATTGACGTTAAAATAGCTGAAGACGTTTTGTCCGTTGGTTTTATTTGCAACAATACGGGTATCGATAAGGTTGTCTATATTATTTCTGAAAATGTTAAGGTGAACTGAAAGTGAAGAAAAAATGTCATAGTCTATTCCTAGATTTATGCTTACCGAACTTTCGGGACTCAAGTCTCCCAGAAACTCTGAAAGAGGTACTATTAGGTTTGCAATTTCACCCTGATCTTTCAACTGGGTAAGAGCTTCGGGTGCTGCATTATATCCCAAGACCGTATATCCCACGGTTCCATTGGTGAAATTAAAGTAGAGCTGCCTAAAATCGGGAGCCTTAAAGCCATAACCTACAGAGCCTTTTACGGCTATTTTATTGTTTAATTTAAAGCGGGCTGCTAATTTCGGACTGAATTGCGATTCGTATTGATTGTGCATATCGAATCTAGCACCTAGGATGATGTTAAGATTCTCGAATGCAGTTAGATCATACTGGGCGAATATGTATGGAGAATTAAATTCGGGTTTGGTTGAAAAGTCGTTTCTGTCTAATGATTCGTGTGTGTACCCAATACCACCCGTAATTTCTGAATTTTTTAAGGGATTAAATAATACTCTAATTTCTGGTCGTATAAGTAATTGATCATAATTTGCTTCCTGAAACAATAAACCGTCAGAATTATTTAGGAATTCTTCAGCTGTATAGCCGGTTGCATAGAATTCGAAATAACTTTTCCATTTTTCCCCGAATGTGTGACTTGATCTTAAATGTGTGTTCCACTCATTTGTTTCGGAGGCACCGGTGAGGCCTCCCTCTGCATTGTAGTCCTGATCTTGAGTAAAATATCTACCTGAGAGAAACAGAGTGGTGGATTCATTCAGTTCGTAATTCAGCTTTGTTTGAAACGTATAATTGTGGAAAGGTTCAACGGTGTTTAACTCGCTTTCTTCAAAAAGTTTATACCCATCACTGCTGTATCGGTTAAAAAAGCCGCTTATACTTAACTTACTTTTTCTGAAATTGATTCCCGTACTAAGATCACTGGTGTTAAATGAACCGTAGCGATTATCCAGAGATCCTGTTAGGCCGTATTTGGGAGTTTCTGTTATTATGTTTATTACGCCACCCAAAGCTTCACTTCCGTATAAACCGGAAGAAGCCCCTTTCACTATTTCGATCTGTTTTATATTACCCACGGTGATACGGTTAAGATCTAAGGTTCCTGCAGATCTGCCGATAAGAGGGACACCGTCAACAAGTATGAGGCTATATTGTGCATCCATTCCCTGAAGTTGTATGCCTTCGCCACCGCCAAAATCGGGAATGGTGATTAGACCGGTTTGTTCGTTTAATATGTCTGAAAGGCGTATGGAATTTGAATTTTCCAGCTCTTTTTTTGAAATGATCTGAGCGGGCAGAGGGAGGGAGGAAAGTTGTCTTTTGGTCCGGGTTGCTGTTACTATTATCTCTGAAATAGTTTCAATTTGAGTGCTGTCTTTTATAAGGAATTGATCCTCTTGTGTATACCCTTTTAACACCAACAAAACAGAAAAATAAAATAGAATATTATTTTTATTTAGACTCATTCTTTATAATTTTGCCGCAAATATATAATCTTATTTATATTCAATCTAAATAAAAATAACAAAAATTCGAACTTTTTTAAACACCGAAAACAAAACCATTTAAAATGAAACAATTAGCTATTTTTTCAGTATTTCTGATGATCTTTTCCAACGGAATAAATGCCCAAACCAAAAAAGAACTGGACCAGAAAGCCATTAAAAGCATGTGTGGTTGCTATGAAGTAAGTTTCAATTTTGCTGAGACTTTTAAGTATTCAGAAGATCCTAATTATACCCCGTCTACAGAAAAACACGATAGTGGTCTGGAATGGGTTGAACTGGTAGAGGATTCCGAAGATAAGATCGTATTGCAACATTTATTAATTGTTGGCAACCCCGCCAGTCCTAAAGTAATAAAGCACTGGCGACAAGACTGGTTGTTTGAGAACACAGATCTTTATGAATTTAATGCAGACAATACTTGGACTTATAATTCATTAGCTCCTAACACGGTTAAAGGGCAATGGACACAAAAGGTTTTTCAGGTGGATGACAGTCCGCGTTACGAAGGAACAGCAACTTGGGTTCATGTTGATGGAATCAGTTTCTGGGAAAATACGACTCCGGCACCACTTCCTCGAAGAGAGTATACAAAGCGAAGTGATTATAATCTAACCATGCGTACCAACAAGCATGTGATCACAAAAGATGGTTGGTTGCACGATCAGGATAACCAAAAGATCATCAGAAAAAAAGGTGAAGATGATAAAATCCTTGCTGAAGAAAAAGGACTCAATAAATATGTGAAAGTTGAGGATAGCCGCTGCCAAGCCGCCTTGACCTACTGGAATGAAAAGCACAAATTCTGGTCACTGGTACGAAGCAAATGGGATGAAGTCTTCGGAAGAAAGAAAGACTTACACCTTAATGATAAGGTAGAAGGAAAGGCGCTGTATCAGTACCTTTTTTCAGATGAGATAACTCCTCAGAAAAAGGAAATTGATAAAACTGTTGAATCCTTTGTGATAGACTAATTAAAAAACCACTCGACAGAGTGGTTTTTTTTATTCAGCTACTGGTTGTTTTCCGGGTACCAATCCAGCTGTATAACCTCTATGGAGTCGTTAGCCGCATTGACGAGGCTCTTAAATTTGGCCACGTCACTCATGCCGTCAGTTCCTCTAAAGTGATATGGGTAAACGACTTCCGGTCTAAAATCTAATACTGCATCGGCCGCCGATTCGACGGTCATGGTATATGGCAGGTTCATACACACAAAGGCTACATCTATACTATCGAGTTGACGCATTTCCGGAATGTCTTCAGTGTCTCCGGAAATATAGACGCGATACCCGTTTTTATTGATCACATAGCCGTTTCCTCTTCCTTTCTCATGAAATTTTAATGCTTCTTTACGAAGATTGTACATGGGTATAGCCTCAATCATCATCTCGAAGGCATCCTTAGTATCTCCGTTGCTTATCACGGCTATTTGTGCCTGAAGAAATTCCGGTAGTTTTTCGGCTACCGCCATGGGAACAAAGATCTTGGTTTCCGCAGTATTGATAGCTTCTAACGTGTTAAGATCGAAATGATCCCCGTGAATATCGGTGATAAGAATGAGGTCGGGTTCGGGCATTCCTTCAAAAGCAGACGCTCCGCCAACGGGATCCACATATATTATAGTGCCACCCATTTCCAGTACCATGGTAGCGTGTGAAATTGGAGTGACATTAAAGGTCGTTGTATCTACAGTCTCTTCAATGATCTCAGGTTCTACGACCGCCTGCTCTTTGGTTTCGTTTTTACAAGCAGCCACACTTATAATTAAAGCAAAAAGGATGATTATATTTTTCATAATTTCAGATTTTTAATTGAAATTACCACTAATTCAGAAAATCAAAACCTTGTTTTGCAATACTTTATGAAAATGATAAGACCATTTTAATATTACTCCGTTCATAAGGACTATCCGGCTCCACCGGAATTTCTATAAATCCGTACTTTCTGTAAATATGAATGGCATTTTCGAGTTTTGTATTCGAATAGAGAAAGAGACTATCGAAATTCTGCTTTTTAGCAAAGTCAATACAATATTGCATCAGCTTTTGCCCTATCTGTTTCCCTCGAGCATCGATTCGAACGGCCATTTTTGTGAGTTCAAAGTTGTTTCCCGAAGCTTTCATTAATGCCACAGTACCCAACACCTTATCGTTTTCTACAGCAAAAAAGATATGTCCGCCGGGTGTAATGATATATTTTTCAGGATTGAGCAACACTTCGCGGTCAAAGTCCTCCACATAAAAATACGTTTCCAGCCATTCAATATTCAATTCGTAAAAATCTTTAGCGAAAGTTGATTTATAAGGAACAATGGACCACATATTCTTTACATTTTACTGTCAATATGATTAATGACCTCATGTTCGATCGCAAGTGTCTGCTCATAGATATTTTTAGCTTTTGTCAAAATACGTTCAGCAAAATCACGGTCTTTTATATCCTTTGCGTTAATACGAACATTGAAATAAGCCCCAATCACCGCAGTTCTCGCACAAAGGATCCCAACACCGGCATCTGATAAGGATGATTGAAGTCCGTCTTTGATCATTGCCTGCATGACTTCCATAGAATTGAAGGCAGTTTCCATAACCTGAAATGGGATCTCTGTGGCATATTTTGTAGCCTCTTCAATCGCCTCTTTTCTTAATGCTTTTTCCTCCTCTGAGGTTTGAGACATTCTAAAACCATCGATGATCTTATTAAAAGCATTGGTGTCTTCATCGACCAGATAAAGTAGTTTTTGTTTGTATTGTTGTCCTTTTTCGGCCCAATGGGAATACATTTCCCATTTATCGTCCCAACCGGCCTTATGGCCTGAAAGGTTTGCCACCATAGTCCCTAAAGCTACACCTAGTGCGCCCACATAAGCAGAAATGGAACCTCCTCCCGGCGCCATGGATTCGGCTGCGGTTTCATCTGCAAAGTCGTTTACCGAAAGATCGATCAGCTTTTTCTCATTGCCTTTCAGCATATATTCGATGATCTTTTCTTCAGGATCAAAAGGTTTCAGGTCATCTAATCCAAGGGACTTTACCGCGATCTTAATTTTTTCAGTTTCAGAAATACCCAAAGAGCGCTGTTGTTTCTTCAGAAAATAATCTGCTGCATCCAACATGGCTTGCAAGGGTACCAGCCCGACCAATTCGGACCCTGTAACTCTAAGTCCGCGTTCTATCGCCGCCTTACAGGTTTCATCAAAGGCTTCATGCATGGACGTGATGGAAATGTTGGTAAGATTGTAAGAAATTTGGGCAATACCGTATTCTTCTATATACCAGCCAATCCCCTTAACTGCTTTCAATTTACCCGGAATCCGAACCGGTTCCCCGTCCTTGTCCAGCACTTTTTTACCGGTGATCGGATTTCCTTCCCGCTTCACTCTTCCCGCTTCCCGTATATCGAATGCAATGGCATTGGCGCGTCGGGTGGAGGTGGTATTCAGGTTAACGTTATAGGCGATAAGGAAATCACGGGCCGAAATCGCAATAGCCCCGGTTTTTGCAACCGCTTCATTAAATTCTGAAGGGCCAAAATCGGGTTTCCATTGAGGATCATGTAATTTTTTCGGAAGCCCTTCGTATTCACCGCTACGGCAATTCGCCAGATTCCTGCGTTTCTCTTCCTTTGCGGCTTTTTCATAAATATACCCAGGAATTCCCAGTTCTTTTCCAACCCGTTCACCTAATTTATGCGCATAGGTTGCGGTTTCTTCCAAGGTGATGTTTGCGATGGGTACCAACGGACAAACATCGGTAGCCCCAAAACGTGGGTGCTCCCCATGATGTTTGCTCATATCGATGAGTTGCGATGCTTTTTTTATTAATCGGAAGGCGGCTTCTATCACCGGTTCCGGTTCGCCAACAAAGGTGATCACAGTTCGGTTGGTGGCTTTTCCCGGATCGATATCCAGTAATTTCACTCCGTCTACTGTTTCAACTTCGGCGGCGATGGCTTTTATTTTTGCTGCATCGATCCCTTCACTGATATTCGGGACACATTCTATAAGTTGTTGTTGCATGCTGTTTTATTTAAGCGATTACATCTGAAATTAAAAAAGAAATAGTCTTTCCCACCTGGGTTTTAAAATTACCCAGTGTTGGAGCTCCCTCACAAATATGAAGGTAAACGCAGTTTGGATTCTTCGAAAAATAGGAAATAAATCTTCTAGCTTCGGTGATAGAGAATCCTCCGGGTGTCATGGCGCTGCTACCCATGTCTTCTATGGCATCGAGATCAAGTTCGAGTCCGAAAGTATCATTACATATAAAGGCTTCGGCCTTATGTGCGGCGTCACTAAATGATATTTTTTTATTGACCTCAATATCTTCAAATAATTCAAACTGTATCCGCTGTACATGCAATTGAAGGCGCTCTAATACGGCCTGAGAGGTATAATTCCTGTGTAGGCCGAATGTAAAATAATTTGCCAGATAGCCCTCTTCGAAGGCATAGGAGAATCCGTTACCGCTGTGACGATGTTCCAAAGCCCTGAAGTCGGTGTGGGCATCAAAATTTAGACAGTTTACAGGTTTCTGAAGCGCATTATAACACCCCTTTAAATTTCCGTAGCTGTTATTATGTCCGCCGCCTATCACGATTGGGAATTTACCGGCTTCAACGACCCTTTGGATCGTATTTGATACTTTATTGTCGATGGCACTCACCAATTTGCCCAGTTTTTCGGAATAGTTTTCCTCTTTAGAAGATAACCTTGAAGCCGATCTCATTTCATCATCACAATCGATCTCCCCGAGAACCATGATTCTTTCAACATGAGTATAATGGTTTTGCTGAATATTACACAGTACTTTAAGTGCATCCATCCAGGCCAGGGCCGTGCCGGGATTTCCGTAATTGGCTCGCACGCCAATGTCCTCCGGTATTCCGAGAAGCACATATTTTTCGGGTCTTTCAGTTAGTCCACTCCAGTTACTGACCACAGATAGACCTTCGCCAAACTTTAATTCTCCCCTGCGTTTATTAACTAGTGCTCTTATGTCCTCTTGGGTGTAAAACTTAACCAGTTTCATATTTTTTCACCATTTAGGATCACTGTATCGATGAGGTAACTTCCGAAGGCATAAGGAAGGTATCCGTAGGAAGGAATTTTTTTGGTAATGATCACATTGGCCTTTTTACCTTTGGTAATACTTCCGTGTGTGTCACTTAACCCCATGGCATATGCGCCGTTAATGGTCGCTGCATTTATGGCTTCCGCGGGGGTAAGCTTCATTTTTATACAGGCTGTGGCAACCACAAAATTCATGTTTCCGCTTGGAGTTGAGCCCGGATTGTAATCGGTAGCAAGGGCTAAGGGGAGTCCGTTATCTATAATTTCCCGACCCGGAGTATAGGGAATACTCAAAAAATAAGAGCAGGAGGGAAGTGCCACCGGCATAGTGTCCGATCCTTTCAGGGCATTGATGTCTTCGGGTGTAAGTACTTCAAGGTGATCTACACTTAAAGCATTGTGTTTTACTCCGGCAGCTACACCTCCAATGGCATTAAACTGATTGACGTGTATTTTCGGAATGAGTTCGTATTTTTTTGCTTCTGAAAGAATTCTTTCGGTATCTGAAACTGAAAAATAGCCTTCCTCACAAAACACATCGACATATTCTGCAAGTTTTTGATCGGCGACCTTCGGAAGCATTTCGTTACAGATTAGATTAAGATATCCGTCTTTGTCGTTTTGATATTCTGAAGGCACGGCGTGTGCTCCCAGAAATGTAGTTTTAATGGTTATAGGAAAATTTTCGTTAAGTTTTTTGGCAACCCGAAGCATTTTAAGTTCGGCTTCTGTGGTGAGACCGTAGCCGCTCTTAATTTCCAGAGCACCGGTGCCCAGGCGCATCACTTCTTTTAATCGTTCAGCCGATTGCTTATATAAATCTGCTTCAGATGTTTCCTGAAGTTTTTTAGCACTGTTTAAGATTCCACCTCCTTTTTCAGCAATTTCCTGATAGGATAAGCCGTTAATTCGGTCAATAAATTCCTGTTCCCTGTTTCCGGCATACACCAGATGAGAATGCGAATCACACCAGGCAGGCATTACGATCTTTCCGGTACAATCAATGGGCTTAAACCCTTCGAGTTCTATACAATTATCCATACTTCCATAGTCCCGGATAGTATCATTTTCAATATACAACCACGCGTTCTTTATAGTAGGTAGATCGCGCATTTGGGTTCCTAAAAGCAGCTTTGGAGCATTTTCTCTAACCTGAAGAAGTTCCTTTATATTTATGAGTAAAATTTTCATTGGTTAAAGATAAAAAATAGCGACGTCCTATGGGCAATTTGAGCATAAATTAATAGAAAACTAAAAAGTAATTTATACCTTAGAGCATCAATAAAAAAACACACTATGAAATCTAAGAGACCGGGTACAAATACCATTTGTACTCATATAGGTGAGGTTAAGGATGAACAATTTAAAGGATCTGTATCACCCTTGTTTATGGGAAGCTCTTACGCTTATGAGGGGGTGGACGTAAAACGATATCCCCGATACTTTAACACTCCTAATCAGGAAGCTCTTTGTAAAAAGATAGCAATGCTGGAGCATACCGAAGGTGCACTTATCTTCGGAAGTGGTATGGCGGCTGTAAGCACCACTATGCTCGCATTTTTACAACAAGGAGATCATGTTGTGCTACAGAAGACCTTGTACGGAGGAACTTATAATTTTGTGGTTGAAGAGTTGCATAAATTTGGAATAGAATATTCGTTTACTCAGGGGTTTTCGGAAGAAGACTTCAGCAAAGAAATTAAAGAAAATACTAAGGTGATCTTTATTGAAACACCTTCAAACCCTTTAATGCTCATCACAGATCTGAAGATGATACATAGACTTGCCAAAAAGCACAATATTATTTCAATGATCGACAATACTTTTGCTTCGCCAATTAATCAGAATCCGCATGATTTCGGAATTGATATCTGTCTTCACAGTGCGACGAAATACATGGGTGGGCATAGTGATATATGTGCGGGAGCTGTAGCAGCCTCGCAGGAACATATTGACAGAATATGGAATCTCGCCAAAAACCTAGGCGGTAGTTTGAGTGATTATACAGTTTGGTTGCTTGAACGCAGTATGAAGACGATGAAATTAAGGGTTAAGGCTCAAAACCGAAATGCTAAACGTATGGCCAAATGGTTGGATAATCATGCCTTGGTTAAAAAAGTATATTATCCGGGATTAAAAGATCATCCCGATCATGAGTTGGCAAAATCGCAAATGCGGGGATATTCCGGAATGCTTTCCTTTGAGTTGGTAGATGAGATAAACCCCGATCTTTTTATGGAATCTCTATCACTTATAAAACAATCCATGAGTCTGGCGGGAATAGAATCCACCATATTATCGCCTAAAAAGACCTCTCATGCTTTGTTATCTTCCGAGGAGAGACAACGGCAGGGAATTGGTGACGGATTGCTGCGTTTTTCGGTTGGAATTGAGGAAAAAGAAGACCTGATCAACGATATTGAGCAAGCATTTAGAAAAGTAAACGACAAATCTCTAGAAAAATCAGTAGTATGAAGTTAGATATATTGGCAATTGGTGCCCATCCCGATGATGTTGAACTGGGTTGCGGAGCGACAGTTGCCAAGGAAATAGCGAATGGGAAACGCGTGGGAATTCTCGATCTTACAAGGGGAGAATTAGGTACGCGTGGTACAGCCGAGATACGGGATAAAGAATCGGAAAAGGCAGCTAAAATACTGGGTGTAGCGATGCGACACAATCTGGAGTTTGCAGACGGATTTTTTGTAAACAATCCGGCTTCTCAACTTGAGATCATAAAGATCTTGAGGAAATATCAACCAGAAATTGTGTTGTGCAATGCTATTCAAGACAGGCATATAGATCATGGTAAAGGTAGCCAATTGGTAAGTGATGCCTGCTTTCTAAGTGGTTTGCGAAAGATAGAAACTATCCTGGAAGGGAACCATCAAAAGGTGTGGCGACCTAAACATGTGTATCATTATATACAATGGAATGAAATCACTCCCGATTTTGTAGTAGACGTAACGGGATTTTTAGAAAAGAAGGTAGAGGCTGTTCGTGCCTACGGGAGTCAGTTTTTTGACGAGAATGCCAAAGAGCCCGACACCCCAATTTCTTCGACTAACTTTATAGACAGTGTTACTTATAGAGCAAGAAATTTAGGACGACTTATAGGAGCAGAGCATGGGGAAGGATTTAATGTCGAGCGGTATGTGGCTGTGGATTCCATTTTTGATCTTCGTTAAATTTTCTTTGTTTATTGTATTGTACAAGCTAAAGAATTGAATTATATTTGCGTCCTCTTAAGAGATAGTGATCTACTTTTTAAGAGTACAACGAAAAACGGTGGTTGTAGCTCAGCTGGTTAGAGCGCTAGATTGTGGTTCTAGAGGTCGCCGGTTCGAAACCGGTCTTCCACCCCATAAAGCCTTCAACATTTGTTGAAGGCTTTTTTTATGGATTCAATTAAAGCTTGCTTTTAAATTGAATCCATAAAAAATGAATTTCAGGCGTAAGCCTGAAGGCTTTATGAGCAGGTATTCTTACATCGGTTCAGCATAGCTAAACCGATGTATAGAGGTATGTTTACAACTTATGAATTTCAGGAGTAAGCCTGAAGGCTTTATGAGCAGGTATTCCCTTGCGACAAGCCGGCCCCTCTCTAAAAATGTCCACCGGACATTTTCTAAACGTTCGGTCCGGTTCAGCACAGCTAAACCGATGTATAGAGGTATGATTACCACTTATGAATTTCAGGCGTAAGCCTTAAGGCTTTATGAGCAGGTTTTCCCTTGCGGCAAGCCGGCCCTTGTTAAAAATGTCTACCGGACTTAGAGTAAACTATAGCTTATCTGCCGTTATTCTTTCGGGTCTGTTTGCCACTTCCCAAGCCGTTTGAAAAATGAGCTGAGTGCGTTTCGCCAACAGTTCGTATTCGATCTTATCGGGCGTGTCTGATGGTTTGTGATAATCTGCATGAACTCCATTAAAATAAAAGATGATAGGGATATTGTTTTTTGCAAAATTATAATGGTCGCTGCGGTAGTAAAACCGATTGGGATCATCTTCATCATTAAACTTATAATCCAGCTCCAGATTGATATACTTTTGGTTCACTTCTTCCGAAAGATCGTGAAGTCCCTGACTCAGCTTATCGCTACCAATAAGATAAATATAATTTGGGTTGTCTTTTTTGTCGGGATCGATCCTACCAATCATATCGGTATTTAGATTACAAACCGTATTTTCCAATGGGAACAGAGGATTTTCCGTATAATATTTAGAACCGAATAAACCTATTTCCTCTCCGGTAACGTGTAAAAAGAGAATGGATCTTTTAGGACCATTTCCTTCTTTAACTGCTTTTTGAAATGCTTGAGCGATCTCTAACAATGCCACTGTACCACTTCCGTCATCGTCAGCACCGTTATAAACGTTTCCGTCTTTATCGGTTCCCACATGATCGTAATGAGCAGAAAGTACGATGATCTCGTTTGGTTTTTCAGAACCTCTTATAAAAGCCACTACATTCTCAGAATCTGAAATTCCCTTTCTACGCGAGAAGTAATTTGCAGGAATAGGTTGGTAGTAATTATCTGCTTCCACAGGCCCCGGAATTCCTTCAGAAATATAAAAATTCTTGAGATATTCGGCCGCTTTTTTCTGTCCTTCCGTTCCCGTCATTCTGCCTTCCATGGCATCATCGGCAACAATATACAGATGTGTTTTAAGATCTTCGGCTGTAATTGTGTTAGCGTAATCGATTCGAGCGTTGTCATTTGTAATAGGAGTCGATGTAGAATTTTGAGCACTATTACAAGAAATAGCGAACACTGAGAGCAGTGTTATAACAATATTTTTCATAATTAATTAAAGGATTTAAGTTCGTAGTCGTTGGGGTCGAGTCCGCCTTCACCTACTTTTTCGTATTCAAGTGTATATGTTTTATTGATCTCATTTCCGGTTTTATCCTGAGATTTAACAGTAACGTTGATTGTATAGACCGCATGAACACCTTCCAGGTCGGACTCCTCTTCATTCACAGAAAAACTATCATCATTAAAAACGGTTCCTTCCGGAAG
This sequence comes from Constantimarinum furrinae, assembly GCF_014295415.1. Taxonomy (GTDB): domain Bacteria; phylum Bacteroidota; class Bacteroidia; order Flavobacteriales; family Flavobacteriaceae; genus Constantimarinum; species Constantimarinum furrinae. The sequence continues at coordinate 2,859,698 of NZ_CP052909.1, read as the reverse complement.
CTGTAATTGGGTGATAAGATCATATTGAGCACGCTCTTTTAAAGTTTCCATTTGCTGTTTGTCTGTGTCACAGGATAGAGCAATAAGAGCGATTAGCACAAAAATGATCTTGTTCATGAATGATATTCGTTATGCGCGTAAAGATAATGCAACAACCCGCTGTAAATCTAAAAATTATGTGAAAATTATACGTTTTTTGACCGCTTCTGATCCATAAGAGTATCTACTTCGATACATAGTATTAATTTATAGAAATGGTGTAAACTCAAAAATTACAATTGTTATCTTTGTAAAAACTCTGAAGCATGACAATTGAACAAATCTATACAGGCTGTTTGTCGCAAGGTGCGTACTATATAGAAAGTAATGGGGAAGTAGCTATAATTGATCCCTTGAGGGAAACACAACCCTATTTAGATCGGGCCACCCGTGACAATGCTGAGATAAAGTACATCTTTGAAACTCACTTTCATGCCGATTTTGTAAGTGGGCATTTAACATTATCCAGACAAACCGGTGCACCTATAATTTATGGTCCCAATGCTAATCCCTCTTTTGATGCTCATATAGCAAAGGATGGGGAGGAATTTAAATTGGGAAAGATCACGATCACGGCCTTGCATACCCCTGGTCATACTATGGAAAGTACAACCTATTTGTTGAAGGATGAAAAAGGTGAAAATCACGCGATCTTTACCGGAGACACCTTGTTTCTAGGGGATGTTGGACGACCAGATCTAGCACAGAAAGCTTCAGAGATCACACAAGAAGATCTCGCAAAGACATTGTATAACAGCTTACGAAAAAAAATAATGCCTTTGGAAGATTCGGTAATCGTGTATCCTGCACATGGTGCAGGTTCTGCTTGTGGAAAGAATATGATGAAAGAGACGGTGGACACACTTGGAAATCAGAAGAAAATGAATTATGCCTTACGTGAAGATATGACTCAGGAGGAGTTTGTAAAGGAAGTTACAGACGGATTGTTGCCGCCACCCGCATATTTCCCCTTAAACGTAAAAATGAATAAAGAGGGATATACAGATCTACAGGAGATTATTTCAAAAGGCACACAAAAACTAACCCCTGAAGAATTCGAAAATTTAGCAAATTCAACAGGAGCCATTGTATTGGATGTTAGAAATCAGAAAGATTTTATAAAAGCACATATTCCACGATCCATTTTTATTGGATTGGATGGTGGCTTTGCTCCCTGGGTGGGCGCATTAATTGCAGATGTGTCACAACCAATCCTTTTGGTAGTTCCCGATGGCAGAGCAGAGGAGGCAGTAACACGGCTTTCACGTGTTGGTTTCGACAATACCTTGGGCTATCTGGATGGAGGAATTACAACATGGCAGGAAGCCGGAAAAGAGATAGATACACTGGAATCGGTTGCGGCAGATACACTAAAATCAAGATTAAGAGACAATGTGCCGGTTTTTGATGTAAGAAATGACGGAGAATACGCAGCTGCACATTTACCGCGTGCAGCACATACACCATTGGGTGAAATTAATCACCATTTAGATAGCTATCCCGATGATAAACCATTTTATGTACATTGTGCGGGAGGTTACCGATCGGTTATAGCAGCTTCCATATTGAAAAGTAGAGGAATTCACAATGTGATCGATGTTGCAGGAGGTTTTAAAGCGATCAAAGACGCCGGGATCGAAATTACGACATAAAAAAACCCTGAAGTATCAGCTTCAGGGTTTTACTACAATCAATCATTAATTATCCCCAATTCTCGGAAATATCCTCTAATCCTTTAATCGTATTAAGAGTTGATTTTATTCTATCGAGTTGATTGTTCAATACATTTGATACCTGTGGTGGAAAGTTGTTTTTTTGCAACTTTTCTTCGTACTCTTCTACACTGGCTTTTTCACCGCGGATACATTCTTCCAGGACGGCTTCGTCATTATCCCCGGACACAGCGCTTTTTATATCGATCCAGGTGCGGTGTAATTTTCCGGTCATACTACCGCTGGACTTTGGGGTTTCATTGAGAGCACGGATTTCTCTGTCCAATTCGGTGGCGAACTCACCCCTTTGTGCAGCTTGTCTCTTTAAGTATTCCTTAAGTTGAGAATTTTTAGCATCCTGCATTGCTTTTTTGTACCCGGCTTCAGCATCGTAATTCTTTTCTAATAATCCCTGAAGATTGTCGACCAAATTGTCATGGATATCTTGGTCAGCCTGTTCCTTTGTCGTTTTCATAGTTGTATTTTTTTAAAGTTAATACCTTAAAGATACTTTCAGATTCTGCATTTTTATCTTACAGTTTTCTTAATTGAGAAGGGTTTAACAGTGATTCTTAAATTTAACAGAAACCACATAGCTCAAACCATTTCCTCAAAGCTGTGCCTATATTGTTGGTTTAAGCATAGTAGGCCGTATCAGCTTTGAAATTACATTAAGCCCTACTTTAGAGTGATGTGCGTCGAAATTTGGTCAAGGCCGTATAGACTTTAGATCTGAATTCATTAAACTCAGTTACAAATGTTGAATACATATTGCGTTTTTTTTCATGCTCTTTTGCCCTAACATGATCGTATCCTTTTTTTCCGTAGTCAAACTCGGTCTTCAATTCTTGCTCGTATTTGCAGAGCATACCTATAACTAAAGTGTTTTTTCTTCTGAAACCAAGGAGATTAGTTTCAATGTTATTGTTCTTCAGCAACTGTTTCTCTATGACTTTTAAATGTTCAATTTCATTATTCACCTCTGAAAGTGTGTCTATCCAATGGCTTAGTTCGTTAAGATCTTTTTGAATACAAAGTCTTCTGTGCGCATCACTTTTATGTGTGAATTCAATTTCCACTGTTACAAACCTGAAGGATTTATATTGAGCAAATTAAATTTTCCCTTTACCTTCTTAAAAAAATCGTCTTTTAGCCTTCGGTATTTATCCAGATGATATAAATAACTTCTTCTGTAACTTTCATGTTCATTGATATAAGCCAAATCACATTGAGTATCTTCACACTCAGAGATGCCTTTTCTTGAATTCATGTAATTATAAAGTGCATTCAATAAGGTATCATTTTCAATTTCTTTCTTTTGAAACTTTTGTAATACAACTTGATCATTAATTCTATTGGTTAAATCTTTGCTGTAAAGTCCGATAAGATTTTTCAATTCTTTCTTAATATATTTTAAGTGATTTATCCAATTCTCTAGTTCTATGGTGTTTATTTTATGGGTCACATCAACATCGGTGTCGTGCTCATAGATTTCTGTTAATAAAGTTTTCATTTGAGAGTATTAAATAGAAATTTCAGATTGATTTTTTGCATTTTCCTGACTAACAGTAACAATTTTTATCTGCTGTTTGCCCGACGGAAAGTCCCATTCGATAGTATCTCCTCTCGAGTAGCCAAAAAGTGCAGCTCCCATAGGAGTTAAAATTGAGATCTTATCCTGCTTCGCATTTTTATCTGAAGGAATTACTAATTGAATCGTTTTTTCCCAGCCGTTCTCAGAATACACCATTACTTTACTGTTAAAGCGAATTACGTCTTTAGGCATATCTTCTTCGTCTACAATCTGAGCATTTTTTAGTTCTTCACTCAATCGTTGTAAAGATTTCTGTGTTTCAAAATCTTCGGCATATCCCGAGATGTTTAGAATGCGCTTTAAATACACATATTCTTTCTTTTCTAATATTAAACTTCCGTATTTCATCATATTTGTTTTAAAAATTCTCCTAAGGAAAAATACCTCGCTGTACGTAGGCTTTTTCAATTCGCTTAATTGCGATACAGTAGGCCGCTTTACGCAAATCGATTCTTTCTTTTTCTGAAAAATCATATACCTTATCAAAGGATTCTTTCATTTTCTTATCGAGTTTAGACATTACCTCAGAGAGCTGCCAAAGCTCCCCATTTCGATTTTGAAGCCATTCAAAATAGCTTCCGATGACACCACCGGAATTACATAGAATATCCGGTATTATAGTTATGCCCCTGTCTATTAAAATTTTCTCTCCCTCCACATTTGTTGGTCCATTAGCCCCTTCGGCTATAAGCCTCGCTTTAATTTTTGGTGCATTTGTTCTAGTTATTTGATTCCCCAGTGCGGCAGGAATACAAATATCACATTCGGAAGTAAAAAATTTTTCATTGTCAAGATCAAAGGCCTCCGGAAATCCAACGATACTTCCATTATTGACCTGTGTATAATTGAACAAATCGTCCACATTGATTCCATTCGTATTTCTAATACTGCCGAAAGCATCTTGTACGGCTACTAACTTTGCTCCATTCTTTTCTAGAAAATGCGAAGCCCAATACCCAACATTTCCAAATCCTTGAACAATAAATTTTTTATTGCTAAGCGATTCATTATTACGGGCTGCCCAGAATTTGATGTTAAGGAAAACCCCATAACCTGTTGCACGATCACGACCTTCGAGTCCGCCACTACCATCAGGCTTACCGGTGACCACATGTTGATTTGCGGTTCGTTCTGCAGGAGGTCTGGTACTCATATACGTATCGGCTATCCAGGCCATGGTCTGACTGTTTGTATTAATATCGGGAGCGGGGATATCGTGTTCCGGACCAATATTATCTCCTAGGGCGAACGTAAATCTTCTGGTAATTCGTTCTAGTTCTCCTGCTGAGTATTTGGATGGGTCAAGTTGAATTCCCCCTTTACCACCTCCGTAAGGTAAACCGGCTAGCGATGATTTCCAGGTCATCCACATGGCAAGTGCTCTGGCAGCGTCAATGTCTACCGTGGGATGATATCGCAATCCACCTTTGTACGGTCCCAGTGCATTGTTATGTTGCACTCGATATCCTGTAAAAACCTCAACGTCACCATTGTCCATCTTTACCGGAAAGTGGACTATGATCTCATTGTTTGTAATACTGAGTATCTTTCTAATATTAGGATGTAGTTCAATATGATCTGCAGCACTGTAAAATTGCTCCATTACATTATCCATCATCCCTTTTATAGGCTTTTTTTTAGTTCTATTATGTAATTCTGCTGTTATTGTTGTCATAATTGCGTACCGCTTAAAACGGATTTTTATTTATTAGGATTTTTTGAATAATCGATTAATAATACTTCTCTCGTGATATTTTCGCATTATATAATCTATTTTTCTTTTTTTATCTTCAGATCTTTTATGAGTCTGGCAGAGTGTTATTGAGTGTGTCTTCATGATTAAATTTTTTAGAATGATATATTAAGTAGACGTCTGTTACTAACAGGGCGATTGTTTGTTAAACTGTACGGACTCTTTCACGCGCTAATACCTTTAAAATAATTCGCTTTTCTTTTTTTTTAATGTGTCTAAGTCGCTAAATATCATATCGTTTCAATTACGTTAGGCCAATACTGTAACTGTCTGTTGTTTTGTTTTTAAGTCTGAAGACATAATTAGCTCCAAATGAGAATCTTCAGATAATTCCTCGTCGTATTCACTACATGACCAAACCCGGCTTTTTTGAGTAGTCAATACACAAATATCCCTATGAATACAACTGGGACATATATTGAATGCGTTTGTTTTCATAAATCATTATTATTGTTCATTGAACTAAAGGCAAACTATATGCCGGTGGTTGTGCCATAATTGTTTGAAAACGATAAAACCCAGATTACATAAGGGTTTGTGCGGATCTGTGAATAATTAAAAAGTAGATAGGACTGGGGTAAAATTACCCACCCGGGAAAATTTGTATCTAAAAAAATATCACGCATTATTTATTTAATGCGTGATATTTAAACAGAATGAGTACTTTATTTAATTGTAGAGTTTAGCTGAAGTACTTGTAGATAACTTGGCCAGTGAAAATGCTCCAATTGCCATAACTAAATCTCGAACAGCGACATCTATATACGTCCAACTAAAAATTAGGGTTAACGCAATGGCTACAAGCCAAGCAGATACGATATAGGCGCCTAATTGAGTCTTAGATAGAACAAGTATTCCGGCTACGATTTCTATGATGCCAACGATCATCATAAAAGTTAATGGCTCAAAAGGAAGCATTTCTATAAGGCCTTCGGAAAGATACTGACTCCAGTTAGTTAATATATTTGTGAATTTGTCTAATCCTGCAACAATTGGCACTAAACCAAAAGTGTATTTTAAGATGTTTTTTACTAAAAGCACATTTGAATCCATAAATTTAAATTTTTATTGTTTTTAAATGAGTTACACCCTTTTGATAACAACATTTATAAAAGGATACAATAATTTGTATCTTTTTTTCTCTTTTAGTATCTAAAGTAAAACCGGGAATACTATGGAAACAGCAAAAAGACATGAACTCACACAACATAAAATAACTGAAGTGGAAGTTATTCAACGTGTGCTAAGAGGAGAAAAGGAACTTTATGAAATTTTAGTTCGCAGAAATAATCAAAAACTGTATCGCGTAGTTCGGAGTTATTTAAAAGACAATGCAGATATTGAGGATGTAATGCAGAATACCTATTTAAGCGCATTTTCAAAATTATATCAATTTAAAATGGAGTCCTCATTTTCTACCTGGCTTATTCGAATAGGAATCAATCAGGCATTGGCCCGGCTTAAAGACAAAGGGAAACTCATTCAAATAAACGATCAATTAGACAGTCTAAGATCCGGTGCTATTCTTGAAATTCAGGATCGAAGACAGTTAAATCCACAAGACAAAATGATACAACAAGAATCAAGGCTATTGTTGGAAAATGCAATAGACAGTCTACCTGTTAAATACAAAGCTGTTTATATTCTCAAAGAAGTAGAAGAAATGAGTCTCAAAGAAGTTGCGGTTTCCTTAGAGTTAAGCCTTGCCAATGTAAAAATACGGCTTCATCGTGCCAAAGAAATGCTAAAGGATAAGCTTTATGAAATCACTAATGATAAAAATGTCTTTGAGTTTGGCTTTAGTAAGTGTGACCGATTAACGGAGAAGGTCATGAAAATGATAATTTAATAGCTATTATTATTTATTTATTAAAACACATCATCAGAGTTGCCCCATTTCGGAATTATTTAGCGTATAAAACCATTTTATTCGGATAGTTTTTGACGAATAGTCTTACGATCAATACCCAAAATCTCGGCGGCTTTGGTCTTGTTATCATTTGTAGAATGAAGTACTTTTTGAATATATCGCTTCTCGACCTCTTTTAATGGAAGTAAACCGTCTTCCGGAAAAGTAATGGAGTATTTCAACGAATCGGGGAGATGTTCAATTTCAATGATTCTATCACACATGATCACAGCGCGTTGAATGACGTTTTCCAGTTCGCGAATGTTGCCGGGCCAATCGTAACGTTGTAACACTGCTGTGGCTTCAGGGCTCAACTTTATTAAGCGATCCTTATATTCTACACCGTACTTAAAGAGAAATTTTTCGGTGAGCAGGGGAATATCTTCTTTTCGATCTCGCAAAGGAGCCACTTCAATTTCAACTACCGTAAGTCGGTAATATAAATCCTCTCTAAATAATTCGTTCTTAATCATTTCTTTCAGATCGCTGTTTGTGGCAGCGATGATACGAATATCAATTTTCTCGGCTTTTTGAGCCCCTACTTTTACCACCTCTTTTTCCTGTAGTACCCGAAGTAATCGAGACTGTACGGCCTTAGAAGCATTCCCAATTTCATCTAGAAAAATAGTACCACCGTTTGCGGCTTGAAAAAAGCCATCTCTGTTTTTCTCGGCACCGGTAAATGCACCTTTGGTATAACCGAAAAGTTCAGATTCTAAAAGATTTTCAGGAATACCCCCGCAGTTTACAGCAATAAAGGGTGCTCTCGAAAATTTACCCTGATAATGTATTGCTCTTGCTACAAGTTCCTTTCCGGTTCCACTTTCACCGCTTATGAAGATGGTAGCTTTATTATCCTTTACGCGCTCTATGATTTGTATGATTTCATGAATTTTTTCTGAACTACCAATAATATCACCGTAGGGTTTGTTTTTTTCTTCTGAAGGCTTCGCTGTAAACTGATTTTTATCTGTATTAGATTTCATTGAATTTTCTACGGCACTTTGCAACTCAGCTTTGGTAAATGGTTTGGTCAAATAATCTATCACTCCCGACTTTATGGCATGTAAGGAATCTTGCACGGAAGGATAACCTGTCACTACTAGTTTAGGTAATTTCGGATAATGTTCAGACACAAATTTTATTAGTTCAAAACCATCAATTTCGGGCATTTTCAAATCGGTAATTAACAGATCGATAGGGGTATCCCGCAATATTTGAACTGCCTCCTTTACCGATACAGCCTTATAAGTATGATAATTCCAAGATTGTAAATGGCGTTGTATCAACTCTAATATGCTAATATCGTCATCAACGATTAATATGTTTTCCTTTTTTAGTTGCATAACTCACAAAAGAATTAGGATTTCGGAAGCTTTACTGTAAAGGTAGCACCTTTATTTGGGTTGTTACTAACGGTAATAGTGCCGTTATGACTAGCCACAATTCCATGCACAACACTTAGGCCTAATCCAGAACCATCTCCGATAGGTTTAGTAGTAAAAAAGGGTTGAAACACTTTCTCCAGGGCTTCCTGCGATAGTCCGGTTCCTTCATCTGCTATTTTTAACACTATGTGATCTTTAGTTTGAAAAGTTTCTATACTAACTACACCATTTTTAGGTGAGAAATAAATTGCATTTATAGTTAAATTAAAAATGATCTGAGTAAGTTGAATAATATCTGCTCGTAAGAATAGTTCCTCTTCTTCTATTTTTACGATATATTTTACTTCAGCTTTCTTAAATGAAGGGTCTAGAAGTGCTATTGCGTTCTTTATGCTTGGCACGATATTTACTTTCTTCATTTCCTGAGGCATTTCACAGGCAAAGAACATTAGCTTTTTCACTACTTCCCTTGAGAAAATTGCATTGTGAATAATTTTGTCAACATCATTCAATGCTTGCTTGTCTTTTTTTAGATCCTCTTTCAGTAATTCGGCAAAACCTAAAATATTGGCCAAGGGTGTATTAAGCTCATGTGCGATACCGGCCGTAATTTCTCCAATAATAGACAATCGGTCAGCTCGCTCCATCTGTCGTTTCATTGAGGCTTCATTTTTCTGAATTTGGATACGCTCCAATAGATTACCTAATTTTAGGGCAACAGTGTCCAGTAATGGTTGCTCTTCTTTAAGAAAATGAGATTTGGAATCGTCTTGTGAAGCGATAATTACCCCTTCAATTTTATTAAATACCAGTAGATTAGAGATCACACGATTATTAAGGTTAACGGGACCGGTTTGAAAGTTCGCTATGGGTGTTTCAAGAGCGATTTCTGTAGCATTTGGAAATTGAAATCCACGCTTTAGACTTAATGCAATTGCTCGTAAAGTTTCTTCAATAGCCTCAACGTCTGCATTTACAAGAATGGAAGATACTTCATATAAACAGGTCAATTCCTTAATTCGCTCTTTTAGCTTTTCTTCGGTGGAAATCATTTATCTATTGTATACAGTTTATCAAAGGTAAAATATTTCTTTAGGCTGGTTATATCTTGAATACATTTATAAATCTTGGTTCAACGCTTAAGCAATTTTTAGAATAATTTAAAAAAAAAATCATCTAACATATTATAAAGTAAGGAATCCTAACTATATTTGTGTTGCAATAATGCAAGAACTTAAATTTTATAGCAATGAAAAGATCAGTTTTTTATCACGCAGGTTGTCCGGTATGTGTTAGTGCCGAACAGGACATCATCGAATTAGTAGGGAAAGACAAGTTAGAAGTTGTTCATATTGGACAGGACAAATCTAGAATCCCTGAAGCCGAAAATGCCGGAGTTAAATCGGTTCCCGCCATGGTAACCCCAAATGGTAATGTACTTCATATTAACTATGGAGCTTCAATGGAAGATGTAAAAGCATAATTTTTTAAGTCATATAGTTAGGACTCCTATTTTTTTGGAGTTCTAACTTTAAATCACAAAACTATGAAATCAATTTTCAATATATTTTCAGTTTTTGCCATATGTAGTACGGTAAGTCTAATGTATGGTCAACCAAAAAACAACTACCATAATGATAACTTTATAATTCAATCGGCATTAGTCACCCATCACTCAGATCTTGGTATCACAGTGTGGGAAATTACGGTAAGTGGTGAGGCCGGAAAAACAATGCCAAACCCTGTTGGTCGTCTAGATGGGGCTCCTGTCCTGGGTTATGTTTTTCCCACCAGTTTATCACCTACCGATGTCGGTTTTAACCAGACTGACGGAATAGTGGCACTTGCCTTAACCTCTCACCCGGATTTCGACGATACACCACTATGGGATGAAAACAGCGATTCGGTTTATGACAATGATGGTATTGTATGGCATCCGCATTGGGTAATACTAATAAAAGACGATAGGGTAGAAGGTGGCTTCTCGGTAAAACAATTTAAGAAAGAGGATGATGCAGTAAAATTGCCGCCGACCAATCCGGGAATGCCCATGTATATGGATTCCCCAGGATTTCCCGTTACCACCAATATGCAGCGAATAAAAGTTGTAGTTCCAGATTACAGAATGAATAATCGAACCGATTTTAAATATGATGCGGTGTCTGCATTTATGCAAGTTAATACCAGTAATTCTGAATTGCCAATGCTGGGGGTGTATCAGGTATTTAGTGTAGCTAGCGGTGATCTCTCGCTTCCTTATTCAGTAAAACAATAGGCCGTGAGAGTTTCAGTCTGGGATACTTACGTAAAACGCAACGATGGTCTAACCATGCATTTCGACATTCTGGTTCCGGTTTCAGTACAGGATGAGGATAAAATAGTACACTTCGGAAAGCAATATTTGCATCAAAAATCTTTCGGTACGGGCGATCTCACTTCAAAAGAATGCAGATTTTGTCATATCGAGAACGCTTCCGAAGACATCATAAAAAATATTGAGAACTTTGGTTTTCATATTATCGAAATGGAACATTGTCATTAATTAATAAGGATTACTAACTTTGTCTGTCGGACTAATTCCGACAGACAATTTTTATGAAGAAAAGTGCTTTTAATCCTGAGGGGCAACAAGCGCACCTATCTGGAAAGATAGTTGCCGGAATGGAACGAATTTCAGAAGCCTTTAAAGTATTACTGTGGGAAAAGGCAAAGGAATTGGGGTTGAGCCCTATTCAGATCCAGCTTCTTATTTTTACTGCGTTTCACAAAGAAGCGCTGTGCAATGTAAGTGACTTGGCAAGAGAATTCAATGTTACAAAGCCCACGGTGAGTGATGCCATACGCGTACTTCACAATAAGGGCTTTATCATTAAGGACCATTCTTCGGCAGACAGCAGGAGTTATACGATCATTCTATCGGAAAGCGGTAAAGAAATAGTAAAAATGACCGAAAATTTTGCCGATCCAATGCAACAGCAAATAGAAGCTATGAGTGATAGCGATCTGGAACATGTATTCGAAACCTTAAGCAAGCTAATCTTTCAACTTAACAGGACGGGGATATTGACCGTTCAACGCACCTGTTATGGGTGTAAATTCTATTCAAGATCCAAATCTTCAAACTATTGTAATTTGTTAGAAAAACCATTATTTACTGCAGATATCCGACTCGACTGTCCGGAATTTGAAAGTGCTTAAGTTTTTTTAACACTAAAATGTTAATCAGTTATAAATTTCTTGATTTACCACTGTATGGTTCATAAATTAACTCGAATTCAAAATTTTACCGTTATGAAAAAGGAAAAGAATCAAGACAAGCAACAACAAAGTATTGAGGAATCGGCTATCAATAAAAAAGAAAAGGAGTCGGACGGTCGTGAAATTAACTATCAGGAGAAGCAACGACGTGAGCAACATCAGCCAAGAGATACGGCCTAGCGTTTATCAACAATTATTAGTTGAACACAATTAATCAAAAAAAACCTCTTGAATTTTTCAAGAGGTTTTTCTTCATTATTACTTCTACCAGGATTCTATTTCACGTTTGATCTTCTCCTTAGATTCACCTGACTTTTCCTGTGCACGACCAACTAGTTCGTTGTATTTACCTTCACTGAACGTTTCGTCGTCATCTACAGCAATACCGTATTTTTGCTGCATTTTACCTTTAAATTGGTTCCATTTACCTTTAATTTGATCTGAGTTCATAGTTATTTTTTTTAATTGTTAATACATCTAAATTATTACAGAATCGGCAGAAACTGTAATAAAGAAATGTCAAAATATTCGTATGAATTGTTAGTAAACTCCCAATATTATAATGTATTGGTTAATGAATTTAACGCGTTTTGATTTCGGTAATAGAGCGACGTGTATACATTGAAACCACGACTAAATTTGCACATCATACTCCCATCAAATAAGAATAGGATTAACTTCGTTGATCCTACAAGGGAATCCGGTGCAACTAGGAACACCGGAGTATGTTAGGTGTATTACTTCTTTCAGAATCGATTAAAGCTTAGGATTAACTTCGTTGATCCCTACAAGGGAATCCGGTGCAACCAGGAACACCGGAGTTTGTTATGTGTAATACTTCTTTCGGAATCGATTAAAGCTTAGGATTAACTTCGTTGATCCCTACAAGGGAATCCGGTGCAACCAGGAACACCGGAGTATGTTAGGTGTATTACTTCTTTCAGAATCGATTAAAGCTTAGGATTAACTTCGTTGATCCCTACAAGGGAATCCGGTGCAACCATAGAAACCACAACCACGCTAAAGCGTGGTCGGTTTTTTGTTTCGAATCACTTACGAAAGTAAACTTTCGACGTTTCTGAAACAAAAAACCCACAACTTTCGTTGTGGGTTTCCTTTTGCGGAGAAAGAGGGATTCACACCTTTTATTGAAAATAGGATGTCAAGTATTATAAATACTGTTGTTATTGCTTATTATTACTGAATTTCATATGTTTGTTTATATATCGAATGTATAGGGGTTATAAAGAAAATATGCCCCTAATTATGCCCCTAACTAATGAATTATTCTTATACCTTCAATTTAAAAGAACCAAACTCTAATAAAGAAACGCTGATTTATATTCGAGCCAGAATTAAAGATGAGAATAAATATTTAAAATATTCTACAGGAGAAAAAATACATCCAAAATTCTGGGATTCAAAAACGCAATTCCCTAAACGAATTTCCGGGAGAAGCGCTCAAGCAGTTGGTATAAATTCTATCATTGCTCAAATTACAAGATATGGGGAGGCTTTTCAACTTATTTGTACAAGACTAGAGGCAGATGAAACTTCATTAACCGTGGGTCGCATAAAGGCTGAGCTGAATTACTTGTTTAAGAGAACAAAAAGCTCTCCTGGTTCCTTCTTAAATGTCTTTAATGATTTCATTCAAGAGAAAAGAGACTTAGCTAAAATAACTAAAGGCACAATACAACGTTATATAAATATTAAACAAATACTTGAAGATTTTTCTGATCATGCTCATTACAAATTGACCTTTGGATCAATTACAAATGAATTCTATGTAAAATTTGTGAGTTATAGCCGAAAGGAATTAAGACATAAGAATAATACCTTGGGTCGAAATATAGGTTTTATAAAAACTTTTATGAATTGGGCGGCGAATAAGAAGCTTCATAGGAATTTTGACTTTAAAAACTTTGAAAAAACTTCAAGTGAAACTGACGAAGTTGCCTTGTCAATGACTGAACTTGAGGAACTGTTTCAATTTGACTTTAAAAATAAAAGACTAGAACAGGTCCGTGATGTATTTGTTTTTGGTTGTACCACAGGTATGCGTTATTCCGATTATTCCAGGATAGGGAAGGAAAATATTCGCAACGGTCAGATTGTGATCAATACCGTAAAACAAAAAAGCAATCTAGGAATTCCACTGAATAAATATTCAACGACTATCTTGGAGAAATATGATTATGCATTACCACTAATAAGTGCTCAAAAGTTTAGAGAATATATTAAAGAAGCTTGCAAAAAAGCTGGATTTAACGAATCGATTATTAAAACTTCCTTTATAGGTAATGAGCGGATTGAAGAAACAATCCCTAAATACCGGATGATCAGTACACATACTGCCCGAAGAACCTTTATCACTCTATCTTTAGAAAAGGGAATGCGCCCGGATATCGTGATGAGTATCACTGGACATAAAAGCTATAGTAGTTTTAAAAAATATATAAAACTCTCTAAGAAAATTAGAGAGGATGAAATGAGTAAAGCTTGGAATTAATGGACCCAATTGACTATTTAAATAAAAAATTTGGGATAAGCGATGTACATACAAAGATCAAGCAGATCTGCAATGAGTCCTTGAAAAATGGTATGACAGAAGGGATTTCTATTCACTCAAGAATATTCGAACCAGTTTCCTCTCTTCATGGAGAAATTAGAATCTATGATGAAATTTATTCTAGAGATTACATTAATAAATATATTGAGTATAAAGCTGAACTTTTAGATATGGCTGAAGATCCTCTATATGTTTTTTTTTCTCAACCAAATAATAAAGAGGAGCGAGTAAAAAATATAGCTTTTTATTTACTTACCCAAAACAAGTTAGAATTAAATCATTTATTGAGAGAGCTAAAAACTAGACTAACGTATATTCAAAAAGTTAGAACAATAGTTTTATTTCATAGAGTTGCGGCTAGATTCAATCCTTCTCGAGAACAACGATTCAAACTCAAAGAGTTTGATTATGTGGAACAATTTTTTATCGATGAAATGAGAAAAGATAGATTTTCTGATGATGATCTGTTTCAAAAATTTATATTTTCAATAGACATTATTGGAATATCTCAATTGTATCAACTGTTAAAGAGAAATGGTGCTTTCTATACATATTATACTTTTCCTGAATTTGCTCGACTGCTTCATAAATCGAGCTCTAAGAGATTAATATTAGGTCTAAAAGAGTCAAACTTTAAAAACCCCGATATTGGTTACTTATTATATTTATTAAGCACTTGGCATGATTCTCAAAATAAAAGTGAATACTTAAATTTCTTAACAGAGAAGTTTGTGATATACTCAGATAGGGGTTCAAAGTTTGATTTCAATCAAAAGCAATACAAAAATTATATCAGACCATATAAAAACACTGATATTGAACCAACCAAAAACCAGAAATCAATATTAGATTTTATTGAAACTTTAGAAAAATTGAAACAAATATCGATTGGGTAAAATCGTAATATCAAAGAATATATATTATTGTTGCCTAAATACACTGATAATCATTGTGTTATAATTATAAATTTCATTAATAATTATAATTAGAATTATAAAATGATTCAAATTATCTCAGGTAGGTTTGAATCATGGAATTATCAATTATACCCAAAGAGGAACTTGAAGAAATAGTAAAGTCCTCAGTAGAAAAATCACTGAACCTTTTTTATTCCAAAAAAAGCGAAAACGAAAAGGTTAGTCAAAACTTATCCGTTAGAGAAGCTTCAGATTATTTAAAGGTTTCTGAGCTCACTATCCGAAATTATATTAAACGTGGACTTATCCGGGCTGAAAAAATCGGCAACAGGATTATTATCAATAGAAAAAAATTGGAAGAAACACTCAAAGAAGTTAAGTCTCTAAAGTACAAAAGAGACTGATTTTTTTGAGTTATCCGTCAAATTAACGCACGTTTTATGGAAAAAAGACAATACAAGTGCCAATACTGTCGAAAAAAGTATGTGCCAAAGAAGCGTAGAATACAAAAATATTGTTCGGCGAGCTGTAGATCGAAAGCTTATCATCAACGGAAATCAACTGATTCAAATTTAAAAGTTGCCAGAGACTTAGAGTCTGGATTAAAACAGCCTAAAACAGATAAATATAAAATTGATAGAATGTCGGTAGCAGGAGTAGGAAATGCAGCTGTTGGAAATATTACGGCTGATCTAATTACGAAAGTATTAACACCGGAAAAGAATAGACCAGCAACCAAGGGAGACATTAGCCGTATTGAAGAAAAACTAGGTCGTTTTCAAAGAGTTCTAAATATTCCGAACAAACCCGATGGGACATTTCCTTTCTTCGATTCCGTAAATCAAATTATTGTATATCGTAAACAAATATTATAATGACAAAATTTAGTAAAGGTTTTATAAGGCTTCCTAGAACCATAATGGACTGGGAATGGTATGATGATGTCAATACGTCTAAGATCATGGTACATTTACTTTTAAAGGCAAATTTTGAGAAAAAATCATGGCGAGGCGTTGACATCCATCCAGGCCAATTAATTACTTCTTATGAGAAACTAAGTCTACAAACCGGATTAAGTATTAGCAAGGTTAGAACTGCAATCGATAAGCTTAAAAGCTCAAATGATGTCATTATTGAATCCACCAATAAATTCACTAAAATTAAGGTGAATCAATTTTTTTTTGATAACAAACAAAATAGCAAGGAAATAACTCACCAATCGCAAGCGAATAGCAAACAAATCGCAACAACTAATAATGAAAAAGAAATAGAAATAATTAAAAAAGAATTTAAGGAGAAAGTATATGCCCTCTCAAATTATAAAAAACACATTCTTGATTCTTTTTATGCATACTGGACCGAAAAAAATTCTCAAAAAGGGACATTGCGTTTTCAGAATGAAAAATTCTGGGAAATAGAAAAAAGAATTAAAAAGTGGGCCTCAAACGAAAAATCGCAAACGAAAGATAGAATGCTTGATTTAAATAGGTAAATCGAAAGATAAACCGAAATCTAAAATAAAGTAAATGAATAATAATAAGCCACAATTTTCAATTGACTTTGAACGCCAATATAAAATTGATCATAGTAATGATTTTTTATATACCGAAGAAAGCTCAATAAGATTTAAGACAATTATATATTATTTTGCCCAGCACCAATCCTTTTATAAATCTCCCATATTAAATAGCAAAATATCGACCCCATCATTCAATAAGGGGTTATTGGTAATAGGTAATTATGGTACAGGAAAATCAAGCATTCTCAAAACCTTATCTAGATTGGACAACTATCTTTTCAAATTCCATACTGCCCTAGAGGTCACTTTAGACTATGAAAATATAAATACTCCAAGTGAGAAAAGTGCATTTTATAAAAAATTTAGTTCTGGTAATCGTTTGTTTGATGACATTTTAACCGAAGACTTTGCAAACAACTACGGACAAAAGAATGTTTTTCGAGAATTACTGGAAATTAGATGTGCTAAAAAGGCTAAAACATTTTTAACTTGTAACTATAACCCTTCGTATGGCTGTAATTTAGAAGAAGGATTATTACAATTCAGAACCAAATACGGAGGACGAGTATATGATCGCTTGTTCGAAATGTTTAACATTCTTGAATTTAAGGGAGTAAGTATGAGAAGGTAAATAACTATAATATCAATTCATTAGATTCATTTAAATTCTACCTTTCTTCCCAAACTTTGTATTTTTGAATTTATTTCTAACTAAACAGTCAAATAATCCTTTATCATTATCCGATTTCACCTTTATTAATATCATCATAGGAATAATTCATCAAAAACACTATTATGATAATTCTCGAATAAAAATTGTCTTTTACAGGGTGTCAGGACACTTTATTTTTTCTAAAATTTTAAATTAAATCCTAATTAATGGAATCCACTACCTCGCCACAGGTTAACATGTCCTCGCCAAAATATGGATTTCGAATTTCTTTTTGATTACTTATCCAAATGGCTCCTTTGTTATTATTTGCCATTGGACATTTTTGAATAAATAGTATTTCATCAGTTCCTTTAACATTCATTGTAATTGGAACTATATTTTCATTTAATATCACGAAATGGCTACGTTGATTTTCCAGATTGTCATTCGCAACAATGGCCTCAAGCATTTCTATACTTTTTTTTAAATGTGATTGTTCCATATTGCCGATACCTTTAAAATCTACGGCTTTTAAAAGTAATAATGCCTCTTTCGCGAAAAAGGAAACTTGATCGGCATCACTTGCTACTAAAGCATCTTTCATCTGCAAATAAGGCTTGAGCGCCTTTTTAAATTGTTTTTGAAAATTCTCTGAAAATTCCATCTCCATTTCAGACATTGGCATCATAGCATCCTCTTTCTTTTCTTGATTCATCATAGATTTTTTGCCTTGTAGCTGTGCTGCCGCATCTACTGTAAAGGTTCCATTGGTCACAATCTCATCGCCATTTTGTAAGCCCTCGGTAACTGTGTAATTTTCGCCATTTCGGTTACCGATTGTTACTTCACGCATTTCAAAAACGGGTTCGTTGGGATTGGTTTTTATATAGACCAATGAGCGTTCGCCCGTCCACATTACGGCACTTGCAGGAACTGTTATCACTTCGTTGTTCATCTTCATTTCCCCTTTGAGTTTACCCGTTACAAACATTCCTGGTTTAAAGAGGTCATCTGTATTTTTTAGTGTTGCTCTTACGGTAACCGTTCTCGTTGCATTGTTAAGTATGGGGTCAATAAACGAAACCGTAGCGTCAAATTCTTTATTAGCGTACGCATTGGTTACTACTTTTATTTTTTGACCTACTTTTAAATTTGAAATCTGATTTTCATAGGCATCAAATTCTGCCCAAACCGAATTCAAATTGCTTACTTTCAAAATGGGCTGACCTTGTTTTACATAGTCGCCTTCTCGTGCCATTACTTCCGAAACCGTTCCTGAAACGGTGGCATATACAGGAAAATTATCGCGCACGTTTCCAGAGGATTCTATGGCATCAATCTGGCTTTCGGAAAGCTTCCAATTTTTCAATTTATTTCGAACAGCTTTATACAGTTCAGGCTGCGATTTTTTTAGTGAAGCGGTTGTGAGCAATTCTTGCTGTGCAGCGACCAAATTTGGCGCATAAATTGTAGCCAGCAATTGACCACGATTTACTTTTTGGCCTTCATAATTGACATTCAAACGCTCAATACGCCCATCAAAATAACTTGCTTGCACGGCATTATTTTCTTCGTTGGTGGCGATTTTGCCCGAAAGCGAAATCATTCCATCATCTTCTGACATACTGCCATTACCCACAATAGTAGTTTGAATGTTGGCCAGCGCCATTGCGTTCTCTGTCATTTTAATCTCATTCATTGCAAGGCCATCGGCACCAGATTCGGCAGGTATTAAGTCCATTCCACATATAGGGCAGTCGCCAGGTTCGGGTTGCATAATCTGTGGGTGCATTGAGCAGGTCCATATTTGGTTTTCCGACTCGCCCGAATGGTCGTGGGTATCTGACATTTCAGAAACGTCCTTGTTTGCATTTGCTTCGCTTCCGGAATTGCCAAAAATGAGCCAGCCCGCCAATAGTCCCACGATTACTGCAATTGCTATATATAAAATGTTCTTGTTCATACTATTTTTCGTTTTGTAACCTATCAATCATTTGCTTCATTTCTTCAATTTCCTTTCGTTGTGCTTTGATGATATCTTCGGCTAATTTTTTTACTTCTGGGTCTTTAATGTCTGCACGCTCGCTTGTTAAAATTGCTATGGAATGGTGCGGTATCATTGCTTTCATCCAGAGCACATCGCCTACAGTTGATTTTTGGTCACGTACCAGTCCCAACGCACCTACAAATAGAACGATACTTCCCAAAACAATGGCGATATTCTTCTTTTTATTTTGATACATCCCACGCATTGCTACAAACATTATAATGGCCATTGCCGCAATCCCTAAGCAAACCATATAAAAGCGAGTTAGACTGAACCATACGTGGTCCCACTCATAAGTGTTCAGGTACATTGTGATGTACATAGCTACGAAGGACGCTGCGAGCATTCCTACAAATTTTGTGTATTGATTTTTCTTTTTGTGTTCATTTGAATTTTCCATAATAGTCGGTTTTTTGTTACTTATTTACGTTTGTTTTTAATCAATTTTCTCACAGTAGGTGAACTTGTGTACCAAAGTAGAAATCCACTAAACACCGTTATCAAGCCTAAAAGCGAAAAAGCCCTTAGCACAATTGTATTAAAATTGTCTCGACCTTGATAGTCCATAGTGTGCGTCATCCAAAGAAAATCGAACCAACGCCAATCGCGATGACGTACGGTTTGAAAAGCGCCATTTTCAATCGCCACGTAGGCTTTTAAATTTTCATCGGTTTTATATGAAATCTCATAAGCCGGTAATGGTCTTCCGCGGTACTCGTGGTGGTCGCCTACAGATTCAATCCGTTGTATTTGGTCAAATTCTAAATCAGCCAACATATAGCGTTCTGCTACTTTGATTGCTTCTTGTTCTGTGAGCTCGTCTTTCTTTGTTCCTGTAAGTGCATTATAAAGCACAGTCTCATTAATCCAATAATAGGGCGCATCCGCTATTTCAAGTAATTCTAATGACTTAATCGGTTCCTGAATATTTAGTTGAGAACTTCCCACCAAATCTGAAAATGCAGTTTGTTCAGGAATCTCTTTTTTAAAATGGTCGCCGTGTATCTCATCAATATCTGTCCAGCTGAAATACATTCCACTAATCGTCCACATCAAGAACTGAATACCTAAAAAGATACCCAGATAGCGATGCGCTTTTCTTATTTTTAGTGCTGTTTTTCTTTTGACCATTTTATTTTACTTCAAAAGGAAATTCAACAAGAACCTTTTCCCAACTCAAGCTAATTGTTCCTGAATCATTGGTAGTCTTTGTTACCTTGTATTCTAAATGTTCCTTGATTTCTTCGGAAATTTTTGGGGTTACTTTAAATCTCATCACATCATCTTTCTCATTATATTCATCTTTACCGTGCTGGTTCCAGTTGGAATTAAAAATAATTGTCCATTCCTCTTGATTCGGAATAACAAAGAACCCGTATTTCCCTGCCTTCAACTCTTTACCATCAATGGTCAAATCCTTATTGGTTTCTATCCAAGTGGCCATATGTGCGCCCGCTTGCCAAACGGTATTATAAGGAAGTAAACCGCCAAAAATGATACGTTTACGAACTCCTGGGGATGAATAATCAATATGAATATGCGCATCGCCCACCATCGCCATTGCGCTTGTATGCGGACTCAATGATTTTTTTTTATTAGGTTCTGCACTTGTTGAATTTTGCTCTGTTTTGTCGGTAATTGGCACTTCTTGAGCTTCCTTTGAAGCTTCTTTACAAGAAGCTAAAAGGATAATACATAATAGAATGATACTTTTTTTCATTATATAGGATGGTTTAGTTAATTGATTTTGTTCTGAGCCTAAGTGCGTTTGCTATTACTGAAACTGAACTAAAACTCATTGCCAGCGCCGCAATCATAGGCGATAACAGAATTCCGAAAAATGGGAATAATACACCTGCCGCAATCGGTACACCCAGCGTGTTGTATATCATAGCAAAAAATAGATTTTGTTTTATGTTACGCATAACTTTGTGGCTAAGGTTTCTTGCTTTTACGATACCGTGCAAATCGCCCTTTACCAAGGTTATCATAGCGCTTTCTATAGCGACATCAGTTCCTGTGCCCATTGCAATACCCACATCACTTTTTGCCAGTGCTGGTGCATCATTGATACCATCGCCTGCCATTGCGACTACTTTGCCTTGCTGTTGTAGTTTTTTAACCTCATCCAGTTTGTTTTCAGGTAACATTCCTGCTTTGAAGTCAGCGAGATTGAGTTCGCTCGCCACAGCTTGGGCGGTGTCGTGATTATCTCCTGTGAGCATTCTCACTTCAATGCCTTTGTCCTGTAATTCTTTGATTGCCTTGGCGCTCGTTTCTTTTATTTTATCGCCAATGACCACATAGCCTGAAACTTCGCCATCAATGGATAAGTAGGAAACCGTTTTCCCCTGTTTCTGAAAGGATTGTGCTTCATCTTTCATAGCAGATGAAATTGTTGCCTTAGCATATTCCATCATTTTATCGTTTCCTAAATCGAGCTTCTTGCCATCAACTGTTCCTTCTACGCCTTTTCCGGTTACTGCGCTAAAGTTTTCGGTTTTTGATATTTCGACCTTCTGCTCCTTTCCATATTTCACGGTGGCTTCGGCAAGTGGATGCTCGCTGGAACTGTTTAGGGATGCGATAAGATGTAGAATTTCGCTTTCGCGAAAGCGAGATTCATCAAACGACCCAATTTTCTCAACCGTTGGTTTCCCTTCCGTAATGGTTCCTGTTTTATCAACGATAAGGGTGTCCACTTTGTCCATTTTCTCTAAGGCTTCGGCATTCTTAATTAGGACACCATTTTGGGCACCTTTACCAACACCTACCATAACGGACATCGGTGTTGCCAATCCCAATGCACAAGGACAGGCTATAATCAATACGGCAATGGCATTTACAAGAGCAAATACATAAGCTGGTTCTGGTCCCCAAATCGCCCAGACAATGAAAGTGATGACCGCAATGATAACCACGACAGGCACGAAATAGCCTGAAACCGTATCTGCCAATTTCTGAATAGGGGCACGACTGCGACTGGCATCGTTTACCATATGTATGATTTGGGAAAGCAAGGTGTCGCTACCTACTTTTTCGGCTTCCATCAAGAAAGATTGATTCCCATTAATGGTACCGCTACTTACTTTATCATCTACAGATTTATTGACTGGAATCGGTTCTCCTGAAATCATTGACTCATCTACGGTAGTTTCGCCTTCGGTAATTTTGCCATCCACAGGGATTTTATCTCCTGGCTTTACTCGTAGGATATCTCCTTTTTCAATCTGGTCGATGGAAACTTCTTCTTCGTTTCCATCCACTACGCGTACTGCTTTGTTAGGTGCAAGCTTTAATAATTCTTTCACTGCTGAATTGGTTTTACTATGTGCACGGGCTTCTAAAACTTGACCCATCAATACCAATGTGAGGATAACCGTAGCGGCTTCAAAATACACGTGAACCGCACCGGATTCTGTTTTAAATTGTTCCGGAAAAAAGTCTGGAAACAACATCCCAAAAACACTAAAGAGCCAAGCCACGCCCGCACCTATACCGATTAAGGTGAACATATTGAGATTCCAGGTTTTAATACTTCGATAAGCACGTTCAAAGAACATCCAAGTGGCATAAAACACCACAGGAATGGAAAGCCCAAATTGAATCCAGTTCCACCATTTCTGCTCCATTACATCATAAAGTGGATTGTTGGGAATCATCTCGCTCATAGCGATTAGGAAAATAGGAAGCGTAAAGGCTACTGCTATCCAAAATTTCTTAATCAGCTTATTATATGTTTTTTCTTCGGCAGATAAATCAGGTTCCATCGGCACTAAATCCATTCCGCAAATAGGACAGCTTCCCGGCTCGTCCTTTACGATTTCAGGATGCATTGGGCAGGTCCACTGTTCAGTAGTAGTTGTAGCTGACAAATTTTGCTCTTCGACCAAATCCATTCCACAAACGGGACAATCGCCTGGTTTGTCATAGGTTTTATCGCCCTCGCAGTGCATTGGGCAATAAAACGTTCCCGTTCCCTTGCCCTCTGGTTTCGCTTTTTTCGGTTTTGCTGAAGCGGAATCATCATCGTGATAATGTTCGCCTGATTTGTGGATGCTATACGAACCACCATCTTGCTTTAGAGCTTTTTGAAATGTTTCGATAGAAATATGAGATTCCATTTCGATGGTCGCCTCTTCTTTCTCTAAATTAACCGAAGCGTTAGTCACACCTTCCACTTTAGAAAGTGTTTGCTCAACGTGGGTTCTGCAACCATTGCAGGTCATTCCTTGTATGTGATAGGTGTGTTTCATTTTTATTGAATTATGAATTTTATAATCAAACCTCCTGCAAGCCATACATAACAAATGAATGCTGCATATTTTAAGATGGTTTCCAGCAATTGGCTTTTTGGTGCCATCTCGCTCATAGAATGCTCAACGTCTTTTTTCTTATAAAAGCCCAAGTAAATTAGGTAGGCGGATATAGCAAGAAAGGCAATGTTCAAAAAGAAGGTGTAGTCAATCTTAAAATGTTCTTTATCCTGAATTTTTACCTGCGATGGATCTGGCAGTATGCTAAGCAAGTCGAAACTATAATGTAGTGCGAGTGATGTACAAATCAAAGCCGTAAACAGCAGGAATAATATGAACAATGACATCTTCCATCCGTAATATTTTGCATTGATGCGCAATACGGGAAAAACGACCAAGTCGCTAAAAATAAATGCCATAACTCCCGCAAAACTTACGCCTTTTCCGAACAGTAATGCTGCCAAAGGAATATTACCCATTGAACCGATAAACGTCAAAAACGCAGCAACCGGACCGACCACGATATGTTCCAGAATTTCGAGAAAAGTAAAATCGGTATTGCCTTGACCACTATTGATGAACAAGGTCTGAAAAAAGGAATCGGGAACGAATGCAGCTACGATTCCAGCGATGGTAAAGCCTACGGTTACGTCCTTCCAGACCATCTGCCATTCCATCTTATATTTTTTAGCCACACGCGCCCAGCTCTCTTCCTTTTTAATCTGTTTTTTCCAATCCTTGGAATCGTCCATCGCATCATCGTCTTCGCTCTCAAGATTTTTTCTTGCTTTCTCAATAAGCTTTTTAGGATTGATAATGCGTATTAGAATCCAGCAAATGAGGATTAGCAATATGCCACCTACATACTCGCCCACAACAAATTGCCATCCCAGAAAAATGGAAATGATGATTCCCAGTTCTATAACCAAATTTGTAGATGCCAGTAGATACGCTATGGAAGATGAAAAACTTGCTCCTTTCTTGAAGATGGATTTAGTTCCTGCCAGCGCGGCAAAGCTGCACGAGCTACTTATAAAGCCAAAAAAAGTGCCCAAGAGCATACTTTTGCCTTCCTTTTCTCCCATTGCTTTTTGCATCCGCTTTTCGGTTACAAAAATCTGTATCATACTACTGATGATGTAACCCAATATGAACGCCCATAATGCCATCCAGAAGAATCCAGTGGTGGTATAGGCTGCTTCGCCCCATTGTTTTAAAAAATCATTCATACCTCTTAATATTTGTGCCTGAAATGGGAAGGGGTTCTAACTAACCAACCATCAATGAAAAAATTCCCTTCCCGTATCAGGACTTTACTCTAAGTCATCTTTTAAAGTTTTCATATAGTTCAATACTGCTTCCTTTTCCTCTTTTGAAAAAATAGCATCCCTATGAATAAGCGTGTAGCTATCTAAGGGCATCTCGCCGTTTTCTATCTGCTTAATGATAGAGCGCAGTTTACTGTTCTTTCTTCTGTCTGAATAGTTGGCCCATTCGTTAAAATTCAATTCTTCTTTTCCTTCTTTAATATGGTCTTCCAAAAACCAAGCAACAGGTTGCACCTTATTGTACCAAGGGTACTTTGTATTGTTGCTATGGCAATCATAGCAGGAAACCTGCAACGATTTCTCGACCGTTGCAGGCACTATATTGACAAGCATAAAATCCGTTTGCGGTACGGCCTCACTCTTGTTATAATCCATCGGAAACAACTGAATGACCACAAACGCAATTAATGCTATCCACGCTATGATTTTTAAAACTTTCAATTAGTTTATTTCTCGTTGTACTTTGCCACATTTCAACATTTGACTACCGAAATATGGATTTCTAATTTCTTCATTCATACTCAGCCAAGCTCCGCCTTCGTTATTATTGTACATAGGGCAGAACTGCTCATAGAGTTTTTTATCGGTTCCGGTAATGGCTACCATATCGGTAACGTCTTTGCTCAACGTCTTAAAATGCTCGCGTTGATGCTTGATATCGCTCTCTCCAATATGCTCTGCGTGTTCTGTGGCATCTTCAATTATGTCTTTTAATTCAGTTTGTTCATTATCGGAATAGTTGGATACATCAAAAGCTTTTAGTGATTTCGCTAATGTGTTACCAAGCTCCTTCGCTTTGCCATTGTCATCGCTTACAAGCGCATCTTTTAAGTTGAAATAATCATTCAGGATTGCTTCTGCTTTTGCATCTTGGTTGTCACTCATCGCCATATCGTCCTTGTCATCCATAGATTCTTGGTGCATCTCATTGCTCATCGGCGCAGCAGCCTCTTCTGTGTTTCCGTCTTTACAGGAAACTGTTAATATCATTGTGGCAGCCAGTGCCATTGTACTCATTGTTCTTTTTACTGTTTTCATTTTGTATTGTATTTAGGTTAATAATTATTTTTTTAAAATCTAACTGATAGTCCACCACCTGCACCGAAACGGTTGTCATAACTCCCCATTAATGAGAAGTTTCTACCAAGGACATATTCAAGTCCTACCTGCCAAGTGGTCTCTTCTTCAAAATCCTGACCTTCTGGCAACTTGCCGTCCCAGCCAAAATCCATTTGGTATTCATACTCGCCATAGATTCCCAAGCGTGGGAAAATCATAAAGCCTGTACTAAAAGCAATTTGAGGACGTAGTTTGCTATCTATCCTAAAATCTGAATTGATAAGCATTGGCATCAACCATCTAACACCAGCGATTGCTGTGGTATTGATTTCTTCAAGGCTATCTTCCATACCATTTTCAACATTGACTCCACCGAATACACGGAAATAATCATTTAAATAGCGCTCGTATGTAAGCTCAGCTTCCAGATTTTTGTTCCAGCCATATTCGCCCCTTACGGCAAACTGATTTCGGATATTGGTGGCAGTCGCATACAGTTCCGTCATATGGCTTGCCCCTGTGATTTCGCCCCACGTAAATATGTGGTCTGCTTCATTTGTGAGATTTGTTAGCGGATAACCTTCTAAGCGGTCATCTCGTTGTGTATCATAGCTAAAAACCCTTGCCATACCACTCATCATATGGTATAAAATGTGGCAATGAAAAAACCAATCTCCAGATTCATCGGCTGCAAATTCAAAAACCACCTTCTGCATTGGCGCTACGTTTACTGTATGCTTTAAAGGCGAGTACTCGCCATTTTCATTCAGTACCCTAAAGAAGTGCCCGTGCAGGTGCATTGGGTGGTGCATCATCGTAAGGTTGTTGAGTGTGACACGAACCACTTCGCCTTGTTTGATTTTTATCTTATCGGTTTCAGAAAGGGGAACACCATTTATAGACCAGACATAGCGGTTCATATTTCCGGTAAGGTTGAAGAGCATTTCTTTTACAGGTTTATCATTGTCAAACTCAGTTTTTTCGGGCGACTTTAGATAATTGTAATTGAATTCTGGGTTACCGCCAGTTTTCATATTGTCGCCCACGACTTTATCTTTAGGTATCATATAGCCCATTTTCATTGCTCCCATTTCCTTATCTTTACCCTTCTGCATATTGGCCTTACCTTTTTTCATTTTCATTTCGGACTTTGACATCTGCATCTTATCGTGATTCATTTTACCGTGGTCCATTTGGGCAGAATCTTTCTTCATACCTGCCTGTCCGGCAGGCAGGTCCATTCCATCCATCTTCATCTTATCATCTCTCATAGGCATTCCGTCCATCTGCATACCGCCCATATCCATCTTGTATTTTTCCATCACTTGAATGGAATCGTTTTTAGAAGGATTGAATTTTGAAGCTGGTGCACCCATTTTCATTCCCATAGACATCATCTGTTTCATACTTTTTATAAGGTTTGGTTCTGGAATACTCGGTGCTTCGAGTATTGAACCAGTACCTATATATGCTGAAGCTTCGCCTGAACCATCTTGTGCAGTAGCTCTCACTTGAAGTTTACCATTTTCGGGAACCGTAACAATGAAATCATAGGTTTCTGCTACGCCAATCAAGGTTTTATTGTGGGCAACAGGAACCACGTCAAGGCCATCTGCTGAAACGAGCATAGGATCTTCTCCGCCAAAAGTCAACCAGAAATAAGAGGCTGCGGCAGCATTAACAAATCGTAAGCGCACACGTTCTCCAGCTTGGAAATCGGGATAATTTTGCTCAGAGCCACCATTGATGAAGAATTTATCGTAGTAGTTGTCTGAAATTGCCATATCAGGCATACGTTTCCAAGCCATTTTTAACTTTGCGCCTACTGCATTTTGAGCAATTAATTTATCGAGACTTTGTACTTGACCTTTTTTAATCAAGTACCATTCGTTTCCTCGTTTAAGATTTTTTAGTTGGGATTGTGGATTCTCGTCAACCCAGTCGGATAACACCAAAACCAAATCTTTGTCATATTCCAAATCAGTTTCTTTTGGATTGATTTGGATGGAACCATAAACACCACGCTGCTCCTGAAGTCCTGTGTGTGAATGATACCAGTACGTACCAGATTGTTTTAATGCAAACTTGTATTGTTGGGTTTCTCCGGGAAGAATTGGTGGCGTTGTCAAATACGGTACACCATCGTAAAAATTTGGAAGTATCAATCCGTGCCAATGCACAGATGTTTCTACATTCATTTTATTGGTCACATTAATGATGGCAAATTCCCCTTCATTAAATTCCAGATTGGGACCAGGAATGCCACCATTTATAGTCATCGCTTGTACATCTTTTCCCGTGAAGTTGACCGTCTCGTACTCAATGGTTAGGTCATAGACGCGCTCCGGCCAATTGTCCACATTTTCTTCGGACTCATTTGCAATTAACTGTGCATTTGCTCCGAAAGAAACACAAAGTAAAAGCCCAAATAATATTCTCATTTTCATAGGTGTATTTTTTAATTTTTACACAAAATTAATACTGAATTTCAGCTTGTTGTGTTATAATTTTGGTTCATATCTATACAATCTTGTCTAAAGGATTTCTAAAATTTTTCTGCCCATCCCTATAATCGCTCAGGCTCATTCCGGTCTCACTTTTAAATTGTTTACTTAGATGATTCACGTTGCTGTAATCGAGCAATTGGCTTATTTCTGTGAAATTATAATCGGGTGTTTGGATAAGTTCCTTGACCTTTTCTATCTTCAGTTTGATAAAATATTTTTCAATAGTGATGCCCTCGGTAATGGAAAACACCTTGCTGATTTTTGAATAGTCCTTTTGTAATTTATCCGCAAGAAAATCGGATAGCTTACCATCAATTTCAAGGGGCATTACATTCAATAACTTTATCAATTCAATTTTTACTTGCTCGGTCAATTTATCCTCAGTAGAAGCGATGAGTGCAAATCCATTTCTTTTTAAAATTTCGGTAAGTATGCTCAATTGTTCTTTTTCATTCATATCTAATCGAAGCCTACCCAACTCAATATCCAACAGACTAATGTTAGCCTTAAACAGTTCATCTTTTAAGACCTTGATGCAGCGGTCACACACCATATTTTTTATGTAGTAATCCTTTGCCATCGTTAGTTGATTAGGTAATTAATAATTGACTGCTGCACATAATATTGCTGCACAGAAGCTATTTGCTCCATCTGAAATTTTAATTGCAGTTCTTGAATGTCGAGCACATCGTTGAAATCTATTGTTCCCGTTTCATAATTCTTGATAAGAATTTGCTCAGCATCTTTCGCCTGTTTCAAATTCTTAGCTTGGGTATTAAATTTAATTCGGGCCTGATTGCGTTGAGATATCGCTTTCGCGAAAGCGGATTCCAAAACATTCAATCGTTGTGATTTCTGCGTCTCAATTTCCTGTTGGCGTAGCTCATTTTGTCTTGTAATAGACTTATATCTATTATTAAAAATGGGAATGGAAACCGAAACCATTGGCATCAACACATCCTTTCCATTGTCTATTGGGTTCATATCGGTGCGTTCACTTACAGGTAGGTAGTCCACGCCAAAACCAATCATAGGTAGGCTCTCACGCTGATTGAGCAGTTCCGATTGTGCTATGGATTCGTAGAGCTTATCGTATTTGAGCAATTCAGGATTGAGTGATAAAGCTTCCGTACCGTATATAGGGTCATTATCTGGAATTTCCATTGCTGCTACTAAATCAACCGTCCTATTTTCATCACGATTCAAGAGATTATTGAATGTTGTTTGTTCTGCGCTAAATTCCTCTTCCAATACTTCCTTTTGTTGCTGCAATTCATTTTGACGAATCTGTAACCGCAACACATCTACCGCAGATGCCTTGCCCACTTCTACCGAAGTCAAGGCAAGACGCTCATAAGTTTTTAGTAGCTGAATATTCTCGTCGAGTACCTTTTGCTTTGCTCTTGTTTCATACAACCTGTAATAGGATTGCGCTACTGAAAGCGCCAATTTTCGTTTGGCGATTGTGATTTCCACGTATTCAGCTTCGGCCATTGAAGTCGCATAATTTTCACGTGCGGTAATGGTACCAAACCAAGGTAACATCTGTTTTACGCCTATTCGCGCTCTTTGAGCGCCCACTCTTGTTTCTGGCTCACTTACAAAATAGCCTGCGCTGACTTCCGTATTGGGTAGCCAGTTTGCTTCATTTACCTTTTCTTCGGCAATATTGTAGCGCAATTCAAAAGCCTGAATTTCTGGGTTATTAGCTTCAGCTTCTTCAATGTAGCTTTGTAGTTGTTGCGCTTTCGCGAAAGCGGAAACAAACAAAAGACAGATTATGATTTTAATATTTTTCATTTGTTTGCTCTTTTAAGTTGGTATTCCTTTTTCCAGCTATATAGAACCGGTAACAGGAAATAAGATGTGACGTCGATTATCATTCCGCCAAAAATGGGGATGGCCATCGGTATCATAATGTCGCTTCCTTTTCCTGTAGATGTGAGTACTGGCAACAATGCCAAAACTGTGGTCACGGTGGTCATCAAACAAGGACGTATGCGTTTTCCTGCCGCTTCCAATGTGGCGAGACGTATGCCTTTTTTACTGTCTGGCTCGTTGCTTTTAAAAGATTGGTCTAAATAAGTTGCCATTACAACACCATCATCTGTCGCGATTCCAAACAAGGCTATAAAGCCGACCCAAACGGCCACACTCAAATTGATGGTTTTCATATTGAACAAATCCCGTAGGTTCTCGCCAAAAAAGCTGAAATTGAAAAACCAATCCTGACCGTATAACCAAATCATTATAAAGCCACCTGCAAATGCTACGGCGATGGCAGTAAAAACCATAAGCGACGTAGAAACCGACTTGAACTGGAAATACAAAATCAAGAAAATGACCAGCAAACAAAGTGGCACAACGACCGATAACGTTTTTTCTGCTCGCAATTGATTTTCGTACGTTCCCGTAAATCGGTAACTGATTCCTTGTGGCACGACCAAATCGCCATTATCTATTTTCTGTTGAATGAGCGCTTGGGCATTTTCCACCACATCGACTTCGGCAAAGCCATCGAGTTTATCAAACAGCACGTAGCCAATTAAGAAGGTGTCTTCACTCTTAATGACCTGTGGACCTTGCTCATATCGTATATCTACCAATTCGCCCAAAGGAACCGGACTTCCAGTTGATACAGGTACATAGATACTTTTTAAGTCTTCTGGATTTGCACGCAATTCCCGTGGATAGCGTACTCTTACACCATACCGCTCACGGCCTTCTACCGTTTGGGTAAGCGGCATACCGCCCACAGCTACTTGAAGGACTTCCTGAACATCCATTATTGAAATCCCATAGCGTGCCAACTGGTCTCTTTTAATGTCAATCAGCAAATAAGGTTTACCCACGATGCGGTCTGCGAAAACGGCTTGTTCTTTAACACCTTCGGCTTGTTTTAGGATGTCTTCCAGTTGCAGTCCAAAGTTTTCTATGGTTTTTAAATCTGGTCCTTTTACCTTGATACCCATAGGTGCTCGCATACCTGTTTGTAGCATAACGAGTCGCGTCTCGATGGGCTGCAACTTTGGCGCAGAAG
This sequence comes from Constantimarinum furrinae, assembly GCF_014295415.1. Taxonomy (GTDB): domain Bacteria; phylum Bacteroidota; class Bacteroidia; order Flavobacteriales; family Flavobacteriaceae; genus Constantimarinum; species Constantimarinum furrinae. Next base: position 2,828,148 of record NZ_CP052909.1, on the reverse strand, counting down.
TAACGCCTGGGAATTTGGTCACTTTTACGATTTCATTCCAAATATCATCAGGACTACTGATTTCCGGTCGCCAGTTTCGGTAATATTCGCCGTCGTCGTCTTCAATCAAATCATTGCGCGTTGCACTTGTTTTGAGTTTTGATGCTGCATAGTTTGCATCATCATCGATTTCATTATTTGGGTTGATAATGAACTTGTCATCTTTCAGAACAAATAGACCATCATCGTTTACAAGATAGCGTTGTCTCTCGCCATTTTCATTTCGCATATATTCAGACTTGTACTGAATTACATTTTCATACATCGAGAGTGGCGCAGGGTCGAGAGCAGATTCTGTTCTACCCGCTTTTCCTACTACCGTTTCAATTTCAGGAATGCTCGCCACAGCCATATCCAGTTGTTGTAGCACCCGTTTATTTTCTTCCACACCGGCGTGCGGTAAGGATGTAGGCATTAATAAGAATGAACCTTCATTAAGTGCTGGCATAAATTCCTTTCCCGTGTTTCGCATTATGACCACACCTAAAATCAGCACCGTGGTTGGAATGATTAAAAACAGGTATCGGTTTTGAAGTGCCCAACGCAAAATGCTGTCATAGTATCTTCGGAAAACTGTAAACACACCAAGCAGTCCAAAGCAGATAATCGCTACAAAAATCAAATTCATTAGAATGCTGCGGTCAAAACCAAGTGGTCGCCAGTATTCGGCGAGTAGGAAAACAATAGCAACACAGGAAATAATAATATGGATGAGATTAGCTCGTTTTTCTGTAATTCTATCCCTTACGCTCAAAAGCGCAACAACACCGTAGGCAATCAAAATGAGACCAAGCCAATAGCCATAAAAGATGGCTGTGATACCAAGGACAATGAGAACACCATTAATAATGTACTTTGAGCGTTCCATTAGGTTACTTTTCTTAAAAAGAATCGCGGCAAAAGGCGGTATTAAAAACAGCGCGATTACAAGCGATGCAGCAAGTGCCATTGTTTTTGTAAAGGCGAGTGGTCTGAATAGTTTTCCCTCAGCACCTATCATTGTAAACACAGGTAGAAAACTGATAATCGTTGTGAGAACTGCGGTCAAAATTGCACCAGAAACTTCCGCAGTTGCGTTGTAGATAATTTCGTTTGTGGTGTATTCTATTCCGCTTTCGCGAAAGCGTAATTTTTCATCTTCCAGATGCCGAATCATATTTTCGGCAAGTATGACGCCCACGTCCACCATCGTACCGATAGCAATTGCAATTCCCGATAAGGCAACAATGTTGGCATCTACATTAAAGAGCTTCATCGTAATAAATACCATCAACACCGCGACAGGCAACAAGCCAGAGATGAGGATAGATGCGCGTAGGTTAAACACCATTACGATGATGACCAAAATGGTAATCAGGATTTCAAGCGTAAGGGCTTCATTGAGCGTGTGAAGTGTTTCCTGAATAAGTTGCGTGCGGTCATAAAAGGGAACAATAGTTACTTGTGAAGTACGACCATCTGCCAAGATTTTGGTGGGTAGTCCGGGTGATAATTCAGCTATTTGGTCTTTTACATTATTGATGACTTCCAATGGATTTGAACCATACCGGGCCACTACTACACCACCTACCACTTCGGCACCTTCCTTATCTAAAATTCCACGTCGCGTTTGTGGTCCCAAATGAACATTAGCGATGTCTTTGATTCGGATGGAAGTGAAGTTTTCAGAGGCGACCACCGCATTTTCAATATCTGCAATCGATTTCACATACCCCAAACCACGAACCAAATATTCAGCTTGATTAATTTCCAAAGTCTGAGCACCGATATCTTGATTGCTTTCTTTAACCGCTTTTACAATATCTGACAAGCCGATGTTATACTGGCGCATTTTTTCAGGATCAACATCCACTTGGTATTCCTGAACGAAACCACCAATTGAGGCCACTTCGGAAACACCGCTTGCTGATGACAATCCGTATTTCACATAATAATCCTGAATGCTGCGTAATTCTTGTAAATCCCAACCTCCAGTTACTTTGCCATCTTTATCCCGACCTTCCAGAGTATACCAAAAAATTTGACCCAAACCTGTGGCGTCTGGTCCCAATGCAGGGTTTACACCTTCGGGCAATAAGTTTGCAGGAAGAGAATTTAGCTTTTCGAGAATCCGGCTGCGCGACCAATAAAACTCTATATCTTCTTCAAAAATGATATAGATACTGGAAAACCCAAACATTGAAGAACTACGGACTGTCTTGACACCAGGGATTCCCAACAATGAAGTCGTAAGTGGATAGGTAATTTGATCCTCAATATCCTGCGGTGAACGCCCTTGCCATTTGGTAAATACAATTTGCTGGTTTTCTCCAATATCAGGAATGGCATCAACAGCTACAGGATCTGTTGGTAAAATACCTGTTTCCCATTTAAAGGGAGCGTTGACTATACCCCAACCAACAAACAGTGTTATTATGAGTACTGCTACAAGTTTATTCTCAATAAAAAATTTAATCGCTTTATTAAGCATACGATTCGATTATTAGATAGTTGAAATTGCGCAAAACAGAAAATACATTGCACGAGATTGAGCCCACTATTCCGCACGTCCGGGATTGGGCTTTGTTTCAAAAGTCTAATAAATCAAATTAAAAAAGTCTGATGCAGCACCTGCACATCCCGTTCAATAAACGGGGGCGGGTAATCGAAGAAGGAATCAACTGTAAATTCAGTGACTTCAAAAATATTTAAATAAGAATATGAAAATGAGACAACAAACACTTGATGTTCGAAGGTAAGGTGATCCAAAGAGAGCTTTAGATCGTCCTGTCCCTCTTTAAGAACCTGCTTGTCTGTGCAACAAGATTTTTCTGAAAGTGCCGGGTTTTCACAACTAAAAGTAGCCTGAGCTTTTTCCATTCCACAAGTTTTCACTTTCTGAATAAATGAAAAATCTACCAAAGAATCTCCACAATAATGCATGTCAATGGTAAAGGACATTGTTGAGAATAAAACAACAACGGCCATTAGAATGGATAATACTTTATGAAAGACCTTTTTCATCAACGTAAAAGTACAAATTTTTCAAGGGTATTGTCGAAATTAACAGAATTTTAATTGTTTGACCAATTCATCTTCTGCAATCTCACAGCATTCAAAATTGCCAACAAGGCCACACCAACGTCAGCAAAAACGGCCTCCCACATTGTTGCCAATCCGCCTGCTCCCAGAACCAAAACCACAGCTTTTACACCAAACGCCAAACCAATATTCTGCCAAACAATTTTTCGGGTAGAATTTCCAATTTTTATGGCTCTTGTAATTTTGCTGGGTTGGTCTGTTTGGATGATAACATCTGCCGTTTCTATGGCCACATCACTACCCAAGCCACCCATTGCGATACCCACATCGCTTGCGGCCAAAACTGGCGCATCGTTGATGCCGTCGCCAATAAAGGCTACTTTATTATCGGATCCTGTCATCAGTTTTTCGACTTCATTCAACTTATCCTCTGGTAATAGACCACCTTTTGCCCAATCCACACCCATTTCTTTGGCGACTTGTTGGGTAATGGAATCTTTATCGCCCGAAAGCATAATGATTTTAGAAATTCCGGATTCGCGGATTTGTGCAATGGCTTCGTAGGCATCATCCTTTAATTCGTCTGCAATAATTACATAGCCTACGAATTTGCCCTCAATGGAAACCATTACGATAGATTCCACAATATCGTCAGTCTCAGGAGGAACTTCGATACCATTCGAAGTCATTAATGCTTTGTTGCCCACCAATACGGTTTTACCTTTTATTGTTCCCTTTAGACCTTTTCCTGCAACTTCATTGACGTTGGTAGCCTCCAAATCCTCGCCTTCGGCTTTATATTCCATAATGGCCTTGGCAATGGGGTGGGTGGATTGCTCTTCCATCGCCATCAGGTACTTCATAAATTCAGGTTCTTCCCAATCAATGGCTTTTATGTCCTTGATCTTGAAAACACCTTTGGTCACCGTCCCCGTTTTGTCCATAACAACCGTTGTTATTTTGGTCATTTCATCCAAATAGGAAGCACCTTTAAACAGAATGCCATTTTTTGAAGCTGCTCCCAACCCCCCAAAATAGCCCAATGGTATTGAAATGACCAACGCACATGGACAGGAAATAACCAGGAAAATCAATGCTCTGTATAGCCAATCGTTAAAGACATAGTTGTCCACAAAAAAGAAAGGTAAAAACGTCAAACCAATTGCCAAGAAAACCACAATTGGTGTATAGATTCTTGCAAACTTTCTGATGAACAATTCGGTTTTTGATTTTCGGGCGGTTGCATTCTGCACCATATCGAGGATTCGGGCAATAGAACTGTCCTTAAATTCTTTGGTAGTTTCAATTTCAACAACACCTTCCAAATTGAGGCTTCCCGCAAACACTTTTTCGCCCTTGGCAATAGTATCGGGTTTGCTTTCTCCTGTTAGGGCCGCCGTGTTAAATGAGCCTTTTTCGGACAACAAAATACCATCCAAAGGGATTTTTTCGCCCACACGGATTTGCACCTTTTCGCCAATTTCAACGGTTTCGGGATTTACAGATACATAATCATTGTTCCGATATACCAAGGCCTCATTGGGACGCACATCGAGCAATGCCTTTATATTTTTTTTTGCCTTGTTGATTGCAGCATTCTGAAAAAGCTCGCCAACGGCATAAAACAACATAACGGCAACACCTTCGGGATATTCACCAATGGCGAATGCGCCAATGGTAGCAATAGACATCAACAGAAATTCCGTAAAGAAATCGCCTTTTACAATGCTGTTCCAGCCTTCTCTGATTACTGGAAATCCAACAGGAAGGTATGCCACGACATACCAAACGATGCGTATCCAACCCGAAAAGTAGGGGAAGGATTCAAAATAATCGAACGCAATGCCTGCGATAAGCATTACAAAACTGAAAATTGCTGGCAAATAGGTTCTAAACTTGCCAAGGTTTTCGGGATTGCTGTGATTGTGGCCATTCGAGTCGGAATGTTGGCCTTGATGTTCTTTTGGGTCTAAATCCCGAAGGTTTCTTTTTTGTTTTATCATTGATTCAATTTTATTGTGCTATCCATTTTTTAGCTGCTTCTTTTTCTCTTAAATCGAAGTATTTCACTTCAGAGCTAGAAAAGAAATCGGTAGCCTTTGCGACCCATTCCTGCCATTTCTTATCGCCCACAAAAGCCATTTTTCCATAATCGGAAATGTGTGCGCTATCTACTTTAATATCTTCCCAAAAGCCTTGTAACGTATAACCTTCAAAATCGTGAATATCAAAATAGAAATCCACTTTATTACCCTTTTCGATAATAATATGGATGAGCGAATGTATTTTTTCTACATCTGTTTTTGAGATTATACCGCTTATTTTAGCGGAAATCAAATTATCTTTTTCACTTTCAATAATTTTTATCATCGTTTTCATTTTTAAAACCTCAAAATTAATTTACTGGAAAGATAGGTGCAACGGAAGTGCATTTATTGTCCACTACACTTTTCGCAAATACCTTTAATCACTAAGTTTGCATTCTCAGCTATATATCCATCAGGTAGATTAACCTGAGGTATCTTATGTTCTGTGAGGCATACTGTTTCATCGCAGTTGTTGCAATGAAAATGTAAGTGTAAATCTTGTTCAATTTCACAATTGCACCCAGGTTCACAAAGTGCATATTTTGAAATATTAGTGCCATCGTCAATTTGATGCACGATTCCTCTTTCTTCAAAAGTTTTTAAGGTCCGGTACAGAGTAGTTCTGTCAGCTTTCGTGAAAGCGTTCTCAATGTCCGTTAATGCAACTGCAATTTCTTTCTCGGCCATATACTTATAAATCAAAATGCGCATTGCCGTAGGACGTACATTTTTATTTTTCAATGTATTTTCTATTTCCTTCATATTATTATGATTTTAATCGGTATTAATGGCTGTGTTCCGCTTCGCCTTTTTTCATTTCGGCCATCAAATAATACGCATTGTTCAAGGCATATTTGGCATTCTTTCTTTGTTCCGTTAGAAAATCAATGGGAACCCATTCCCCATCTTGAGCCCCCTTTATTACTTCGTTAGGTGTAAAAGCCCAATCATTTCCTTCCTTTTTAGCCGAAAACACAAAAAATCGGTTGCCGTCAGCGGCTATGGCACTTTCGGGTATAGCCAATTTCTTATTGTTTTCCGTTTGGATGCGTCCCTGAATGTACATTCCGGGTATCAAGTTGCCTTCCTTATTCTCAATTTCTGCGTGAACATGTATCGCTTTTGGGTTCTGCTCAAAAGTCTTTCCAACGGAATAGATTTCAGCGGTAAGTTCCTTCCCTGGAATGGATTGAACATTAAAAACGACTTTTTGCCCTACCTTGACCATAAAGACATCTTTTTCAAAAACCATAAGATCTGCGTGAACGTGATGGGTATCCACGATATCCATTAGGTCGGTCTGTGGTTCTACAAACTGCCCTGTTTTGACCTCAACCTTTTGAACAAATCCTTCAATGGGACTTTGCAGTGCAACACGCTGGTATATCGTTCCATTTCTTACGCCCGATGCACTAACGTTTAGTTGTTGAAGTTGGGCTTCAAGACCTTTCACCAAACTTCGGGATGCTTCATATTCGGCTTCTGCCTTTTGAAAATTTGCGCCACTTCCTATGCCTGCATCATAGAGGGTTTTTTGTCGTTCAAATTCTTTCTTTAGAAATTGACTATTACTGAAGGCATTTAGGTAATCCGTCTGTTTCTCGATGATGTTGGGATGTGAGAGGTAAGCGACCGTTTGCCCTTTATTGACTTTATCACCCTCGATAACCTCGATGGAAACTACATTTGCACCTACTACTGTTGTAATTGTTGCCTCGTTCTGCGGTGGGACTTCTAACTGACCATTGGCCTCTACATATCCGCTCATATTTCTTTTTTGTAAGGTGTCGACCTTCATTTGTAATGCATCGAACTGTTTGGCAGTAAGCACCACCTCTTCAGCTTCGCCTTCGGTGTGAGATTTTTCCGTTTCAGGATTTCCCTCATTGTTTTCTACTGACTTTAATAAAGAGTCTCTACATGAGGTCAACCCTAAGAGCATAGCCAGTAAGCCGATGACTGTGTATTTAGATAGATTTTTCATTATTGTTTGAAATATTGTAGTTCGAAAACTGATTTTAGATAATTGTTGAGCGCATCCAGTGCATCCATTTCGGTATTTATGGCATCCCTTATTATTTGTGTAAATGCTACATAGTCCACCGCGCCTTCCTTGTAAGCAAGGAGCGCACCCTTACGTTGCTCTTTGGCGAGCGGCAACACTTTATCCCTATAAAATTGCCAGGATACTTTCCATTTTTGATAAGATCGTAGGGCCTGCTGATATTCGGATTGCAATTGGAGTTGTGTATAATTAGCATTTGTCTGTGCGATTTCACTATCGATTTGGGCAGCTTTTGCCTGGCTGCGCTCTGCACCGGAAAATAACGGCATGGAAATACCTACCTGATAACTATAAAAACCGGTATTACCGTTTACTCTTTGAAGCCCGCCTTGGAGATTGAACTTAGGAAGCAAATCAGCACGAGCTGCTTTATAATTAGCTTCAGCCTCATCAACGCGCTTTTGCCAAAGTTTCAGTTCGGGATGATTTTCTACTGATGTGGGTATGCCCAATATAGCAACTTCACTTTCATTAATCGATTTAGGAACAGTATAGAAAATGTCTGAAACCAGCCAAAGATTGAGTCTTTGAAGGGCAATGGCGTAATCGCTTTCTGCTTGTTGCAATAGGTTACTGATTTGCAAGGCTTGATTGGTAGCAGACGAATATTCCAATCGGGAAATGGCTTCTACCTCATATTTGAGTTCAATGGCTTTTTCAAATTGTGAATAGATAGAATCCAGTTCTCGGTACAATTCAAATTTTTGCCGTTGCTGATAGGCTTGCGACCAAGCCTTCTTAACTTCCTGCTCTACTTGACGTTCGGAAAAGGTAAATGCTGTTTCAGCCAATGCGATACGTTGCTTTTGCAGACGCTTTTTAGCACCAATACCGAATAAATCCATATTCTGTTGCCCTAAACCAACGATAGTATAAATACCCTGACCATCCGAAATTTCCTCGCCACCCGTAAATACTTGGGTGTAACCAAAATCGTAAGCTGTGCCCTTGAGAGCAGTTTGTTTTTGGATTTCCATTTGTTTCGATTTTAGGAGCGGGTAATTTTTCTTAGAAATTTCTACTGATTCTTCCAATGAAATAATTGGCAAGGAAACATTTTGTTCATCCTGTTGTGCTTTAACAAGATTCGATGTGAATAATAAACAAATTACCAGAGTGGCCAGACCGAATTTTGGATTGAGTTTTACTTTTCGTTCCGAACGTTTTTCAACCCATTGATAAAATATTGGAAGAATAAAGAGTGTCAAGAGAGTTGAAGTTATCAATCCGCCAATAACTACAGTAGCCAATGGTCTTTGTACTTCCGCACCTGCTGATGCTGAAATGGCCATAGGCAGAAAACCCAAAATATCGGTCAAGGCCGTTAACATAATTGGGCGTATTCTTCGTTTTGTTCCTTCCACGATACGGTCTTTTAAGTTAGACACACCTTCTTCTTTCAGTTCATTTAGACCGCTAATCATTACCAATCCATTCAGTACCGCTACTCCAAAAAGAACGATGAAACCGACTCCGGCGGAAATACTAAACGGCATATCTCTGAACCATAAAGCGAATACACCGCCAATGGTCGCCATTGGGATCGCAAGGTAAATCATCAGGGTTTGCGGAATAGATTTCAAGGCGAAATAAATTAAAATAAAAATGAGCAATAATGCTATCGGGACAACGGTCTGTAATTTATTGCTGGCACGCTCAAGGTTTTCAAAGGCACCACCATAACGAATGTAGTATCCAGGAGGTAATTCCAATTGGTCATTCAATTTATCCTTAATTTCTTCTACTACCGATTTAACATCACGGTCGCGAATATTGATTCCTACATACGTTCGTCTATTTGTATTGTCTCTGCTTATTTGCATTGGACCGGGTTCGTAACTTACAGTTGCAATTTCCCTTAATGGGATTTGTGAACGATTAGGCAAATTGATGAAAAGGTTTTGGATATCGTCAATGCTTGCCCGGTTTTCTTTTTGAAGTCTTACCACAAGGTCAAATCGCTTTTCACCTTCGAAAATAACTCCTGCTTTACCACCTGCAAAAGCAGCCTGTACCACTCTATTGAGTTGGTTAATTTCCAGACCGTATTGCGCTAGTTTATTTCGGTTGTAATCAATAGTTATTTGAGGTAAGCCATCTGTTGCCTCTACTTTCATATCCGCAACACCCGGAACGGTTGCAATGATTTTACCCATTTCTTCCGCTATGCTTGCCAATACGTCCAAATCTTCCCCAAACAGTTTGATAGCAACATCTTCACGTACTCCCGTAAGAAGTTCGTTAAAACGCATTTCGATAGGTTGAGTAAATTCAAAATTAACCCCGGGAATAATGCTTATGGCTTCCTTCATTTTCTCCACCAATTCATCTTTACTTTCAGCAGATGTCCATTCTTCACTTGGTTTTAAAATAACGAATACATCGGCAATATCCATTGGCATTGGGTCGGTAGGCACATCTGCCACACCAATTCTACTGATGATAGTTTCTACTTCTGGAAATTCCGCCTTAACTACGCGCTCTATTTTTGTTGTAGTTTCTATAGTTTCTGAAAGCGAACTACCAGGTTTTAAGATGGCATGAAATGCTATATCACCTTCATCCAATTGTGGGATGAACTCACCGCCCATTTTGGTAAAGGCAAAAATGGCAACAGCAAAAAGGGCAATGGCGATACCTATTACCATCTTTCCTTTTGAGAGCGATTTGCTTAACAGCGGTTTGTATTTTCTTTCAATCCAATGGATAAACTTATCGCCGTAAGATTTTTTTGCGGATTTTGGCGGTCTTAGGAATAAAGCTGAAATCATAGGAACATAAGTCAGGCAAAGTAACATTGCACCAATCATCGCAAATATGAATGTTAAAGCCATAGGCTGAAACATCTTGCCTTCAACACCTTCGAGTGCCAGAATAGGAAGGAATACAATTAGGATAATAAGCTGGCCAAAGAAAGCGGCGTTCATCATCTTTTTGGAAGCCTTTGCAGCGATTTCGTCCCTCGTTTCAGAACTTACCGCTTTCTTTTTGACAACATAAGAATACATCAGGAAAACCGTGCTTTCTACAATAATTACTGCACCGTCCACAATGATTCCGAAGTCAATTGCCCCCAAACTCATCAGGTTTGCCCAAACATCAAAAACGTTCATTAATATGAATGCAAACAATAGCGATAGGGGAATTGTGGATGCAACAATGAGACCGCCACGCCAATTTCCTAAGAGCAAAACCAAAACAAAGATTACGATTAAGCCACCTTCTAAGAGGTTTCCGGTTACCGTTCCCGTAGTTTCCGCAATCAATTCGCTACGGTCAAGGAAAGGTTTGATATTCACACCTTCCGGAAGAGATTGTTGAATCTGTTTCATCCGATGGGTCACGTTTTCGATAACTTCGTTGGAATTTGCGCCTTTTAGCATCAAAATCATTCCACCAACAGCTTCACCCTTACCATCTTTGGTCAGCGCACCGTAGCGAACGGTACTTCCAGTATTCACGTTCCCCACATCTTTAATTTTGATAGGAATTCCATTTACCGTTTTGACCACAATATTTTCGATATCCGAAACTGATCTTGCCAAACCTTCTCCACGTATAAAATTAGCTTGATGATTACGCTCGATATAGGCACCGCCCGTATTTTGGTTGTTATTTTCCAAGGCGGAAAATATTTCAGATATTGAAATTCCAATGGCATGAAGTTCGTCAGGATCAACGGCTACTTCATATTGTTTTATATTTCCACCAAAAGCATTTACTTCCACAACGCCAGCAACCATTGCCATTTGTCTGCGTACAATCCAGTCTTGAATGGTTCGTAGGTCTGTTACTGTGAATTCACTCTGGTAATCATCATCGACTTCAAGGGTGTATTGATAAATTTCGCCCAGTCCCGTTGAAATCGGCCCCATTGCTGGTTCACCAAACCCCATAGGTATTTGTTCCTGTACTTCTGTGAGCTTTTCAGCCACAAGCTGTCTGGGTAGAAATGTTCCTACATCATCGTCAAATACAATGGTTACAACAGAGAGTCCAAAGCGGGAAACAGATCGAATTTCCTTTACATTAGGCAAGTTACTCATTGCTACCTCAATGGGGTAGGTCACAAATTGTTCTATATCCTCTGTTCCTAGGTTAGGAGATTGAGTGATGACCTGTACCTGATTGTTGGTGATGTCCGGTACGGCGTCAACGGGAACTTGGGTCATGCTATAGATACCCGCACCGATTAGTGCCAAGGTTAGCAGACCGATAATAAATTTGTTATTGATTGAAAAATCAATGATTCTATTGATCATAGATAAGGGTGTTAATTCAGTTTAAATTCACCTTGAGTGGATTACAGAAATGCATCGCACTATATTGACATATCGAAAATATAGACACGTCAAGACAGGATATAGCTATCCTTTGAAGAACTAAATTATGCCCTTGGTGGCTGTAAAATGGAGCCTGTAAAACCCTTTACTGTATTGTTGAAGAAAAGAAAATCATTAGTGGAAAATTGATCTATATCCAATTTAAGATCTGTAAATTGTAAATAAGTTGCATTGATATGGCAACATTGACAAATACAAAAAGGAGAACATAAATCCGAATTTTGGTGATTATGGTTATCACCAGTAGACTGTGAAATCTCTGTTTTCACCTCATTGTCAAGCACAGTATTATCTTCACAAGGAGCTAAATTAAGCGTGAAAATATAAATTGATAATATGAAGGCTGTAAATTTCACTGACACAAAGATATAAATTATTTAATGCAATGGTTGTGCAAAGTTGTCTCATATTCTGCGGTTTAATTTAGGTCTTATTAAATTGAATAGAAATAACTGCTTTGAGTTAGAGTTGGCATCGTTACCAAAATTTTTATGATTAGGACGCTTTTATAGCAAAAATAGCAACGGTATTAACGAAAGCTAGCGCAGTCGTTGGACGACTCTATAGGCAAGGGGCAAAAACAACATAAAGTTTTGTGGTGAGCAGCGTGAAGAACTGCGTTCGAATTAGCAGCATTGGTGTCGACGCAATCGAGTTTTGTTGGGGTTAAAAGTAATTAATTGTGAGAATACTAACACATATAAAAACTAACCATTTTCATTATAAGGTGTTATAAAACGTTTTTATCGCCTTGGTTTAGGTGGCAGTGGTTTTGGTGGTTTTGGTGAACCTGGTGGTTGTCCTAATTCTCTTCCTGGGGGTGGTGGTGGCGGAGGAGGGGGTTTTTGATTTGCCATATTGTTACCTAATTAGAATTAATAATGCTGTTATAGCTAGTAAGATAATGGAAAGAATCAATATTTTTCTCGATCTATAAAAATCTTTTATTCGCACATCATTCACAAGTTGATTGTGGGTTCCAAATTCGATGTAATAATTTAATAAATTTTTCTGAAACTCTTCATCTGCATCTTTAAGAGCTTTTTTATTAGGCTTATCAATATCTGTCTGCTTATAAAAATTTAGATAATGATGATAAAGTTCATTCTCACGATTTATAAGGTCTAATGAACAAGGCAAGTATCTGTATTTGCGAAATCTATTTAAGTACATTCTTGAAAGTAATATTATTGCACCGAAAATTGACAATAGAAAAAGTATTCCGCCAATAATAATCAGAATTGATAAAATATTTTCATCTTGATATTCAACAATTTCCTTTTGAAAAAGGTAAAACCCACCACCAATTAATAAAGTTAAAAGGGTAGTTGGAAAACTAATGGAACTATCAATTTCACTTTTTCTTTTCAATTCACTTAAATGAATTTCTTTATAAAATTGAAGTTGGTTTTTCAATTTTCATTTTTTAAAAAATACGACTAATCACCTTTCTTATGCTTATGAGGTTTTAGTGATGGTGTATTTTTGGGTGTTGATTTATTATCTCGTTGGCGTCTGTCTGGTTTACCCGTTGATTTCGCTGTTCTTTTTGGTCCTGGCTTAATACCCATTAGGTTTAGTTTAAATATTATTCCAGATAAAAATAATTTTATTTAACCGAATAACCGAAATTTTCTATCAAAATGTTATTCATTGTTTGATACAGTCATTTTTTATATTCATTTTCTTTCCAATAACTTTCGGACACAGGTTTTTTTGTACTAGTATCTTTATCGAGATTAAATATATGTCCATCATTTTGTTTTGGGTTTAATTCCATATGTTTCTTTAGGCTAAATAAAATATCTGTAATCTTCTCTACAACTTGATTAATTATCCAAAAACTTGCATATACATCAGTAATATTATTTGACTTATTTAATTCCCGAAAATGATTAAACTCTTTAATTAGATTATTCCCAATGAAAAATTTTGGAATAAATTCTAATTTGGTTTGACCAAAAGACATTGTAATTGAGTATTTATTTTGGTCAGATTTTTTATGAATTACATGGGAACGATGATTATATAATTTACCCACAAACTCTCTGTCAATTTCGGTTATTGGATTTGCTATTTCTGTTGTAGAAAATATATTTTTTTTATCTCTAACTGACCTTGCAAGTTGAGTCCACTTTAGTTTATCGCTCTTTTTTGCTCCGCAAATGTAGTTACATAAAACGGCTAAGTAGTCAAAAGATGAAACTGCGTGATAGACAATACTGTCAAAAATTGATGATACTTCTTTCCCATAGTGTTCGTAAAGTGGATTTGCTCCAAAATATTGTCGGCTAAAATAGCTTGGGTCTTTTTTAAATCTTTCGTGAAGTCTATGTTTAATTTCAATATGATGTTTTAATAATAATTCGATGTGAAATTTTGAACAAAAAAGGCGAAACGAAATGTCGTCTCTCAATTGGTATATTTCATTCTCTCCCCAAGAACTATCTATATAGTATTTATAATCCATTGCGATAGCTAGAAATCTGTTTTGAAGCAATTCAAATCGGTCGTTCAGAGATATAAATTCCTTGTTCCAATCTTCTATATCGATTATTCCCTTTTCGTTCATTTCATACTTGTACTTAACGGTTTGGTATAATACTCGTGCCGCGATTAGTAGCCGAATCGGACGTGCCAAAAATTTGCGGTAGCAAATGTTGAAAGTCACGCCAACGGCGTGACGTGCGATCCAGCACCATGGGATGAGCCGCCTCTGCTATTTATTGAAACCTTTTTATTTCAATTAAATGTAATAATAATTTTCTTACTTATTGAGTAATTGGCATTAGCCATTGCTATTTCTAGTGAGCTAGTATTTTCCAAAATCCGAATTAGTAATATTTATTTTGGGAGATTCCATTGCTGCTAATATTGGATTGTATTTTTCTTTATTAAGGTTTTTAGCTTTATTCTGTAAATCATGTAAAATTTCGATAATTTTATTTTTATCATTTTTTCGGTCGGGATCATAAAGTTTGTGTGGATTTAGGATCAAATAGCCATCTATATCTTTATAAACACAATCAAGAATAAAATCGTTCCAGAATGTTTTATATTGTTTGGCAATATTAGCCAGTTCTCGATTAAAGGAAGAAGATATGATAACCCTTGACGATTTAGCTTGTGTAGACTCAAGTTTGTAGGCTGTTATAAATGCTGGGCCTATTATTTCTTTACTATCCCAATAAATTTCACCCCAGTCAACAGCCCCTCTAATTGTGTAACCGGACTCTAACGAATTTCTCCATATTACAGCTATAGTTTCAAAAAAGGTAATAGTTCCCAAAACCAAGTCACCATATACTAGGTTATTATTGTTAAAACCAAATGAAACAACTATGCTATCAGATATTGTTTGAATTCTACATTTATAAATTCTTTCAAAAGATTTATCCAATTTAACTTTTGGTGCATTTTTATCTGATTGAACTGGTATATTCTTTTTTAAATTTAGTATTTTTTTTAACGGGTCATTTTTAGGATCATTCCAGTTAGAGAGTATTTCTTCGGAAAAGCCCAGAATATCTATGAAGGCTACAAGTCCTTCGCCTTTATGATTATCTATATTACCTAGAATATTTTTCCTCATTACACAAAACTTCTAATATATCAAAATATGTGTATATCCGGATATTATTAGCTAATTAAAGTTTAAAATAGGAGAGTTAGTTGTAAATATGGAAATAAAATCGGGATAACAAATTAGAAATAATTATGCCCCTAAATATGCCCCTAAAATTAAAACAGCTCATAATCATTAAGATTATGAGCTGTTACGCGGAGAAAGAGGGATTCGAACCCCCGGAGGTGTGACCCTCAACAGTTTTCAAGACTGCCGCATTCGACCACTCTGCCATTTCTCCATTAGCGAGTGCAAATATACTATGCTTTTTCGTTCTATAAAAGCAAATTTTGAACAATTAATAATCAATTTTTATAACAAGCTACTTATGGCAAATTTTCTTTAAGTTTGAATTACTCGAAAATATCAATTACCACGGAAATCATTTAAAAATCTTTCCGCTTTGCGATTCGCCAAATAAATAATATCGGTACCACGACCCAAAGCATCAGTATCCCTGAAGAAAGTACTAAACCGAAACTGGTTCCAAAGAACTTTTGAAAAACTGCACCGGTATACCCAAGCAAAGCTGAAATATCAAGTTTTAAAAGAATTAGTACCCGAGACAGATCAATAGGATTGAGCATGGTTGCCAAAAGCGAGAATTTATCTAAAGGATACGCCTCGAAATAGAGCAAAGACATTAAGAAGATGCCGTCATAAATTACAGCCATAAACAGCCAAAGTAAAATAGCGTAACCAAAACCTTTAATTCTATTTTCATTGGAAAGTGCTATCAAAAAAGCCAACGCTGTAAAAGCAAAGGTTAGAAACGTACCGGTGACCAATAGAAGTGAAAAATCCCAAATAGCACCACTATTAAAAATACCATAAAAAATAAAAGGAATTCCAAGACCAATGACCAAACTTAATGAAAGTGAAGTGGCTACGCCAAAATATTGCCCTAAAAAGATAGCACTCCGTTTTACGGGTTGCGCTAGGAGTAGCTCGGTAAACTCACGGGAATTGTAATAATACATAACCCCAAAAATAGTCCCTATGAGCGGCACCAAAATAATGATTACATTCATTAGAGTTATTACAGCTTTGGAGAGATCATTGTTTAAAAACAAGAGTACAAGGCCCAATAGAAGATAGAACAAAAAGTAGACGTACGTCCATCTGCTGCGCATTAAATCATAACAACCGTATTTTAATATTTTAAGCATAACTTGAGGTTAGAATGGAGGCTATTGCTCGTTCAAAATCGGGTTGGGCTGTTGTCTTTTTCAGGTCTGAAATACTTCCTTTGAAATGGATTTTTCCTTCAAGAAGAAATACAATTTCATCAGAAATTTCTTCCACAAAACTTAATATGTGAGAGGTGATAAGGATGGTTTTTCCCTTATCTTTTTCTAATTTGATCAGGTTTTTTAAACGCAAATGTGAAATCGGGTCTAAGCCGTTAGTAGGCTCGTCCAAGATCAACAACGGACTGTCAAACATAAAGGCAAGTACCACATTCACCTTTTGCTTCGTTCCACCGGAAAGATTTCCCAATTTTTTATTCAGAAAAGGATGAAGTTTGAAAAGCCCAATGAGTTCTAGTTCTTTTGTAATATCCGAGTTACGTAAATCCTTAATCATATTTATGAGTTCACTAACTTTCAAGTTTCCCGGAAAATTAGCTATTTGAGGCAAGTAATCTATTTGATTGCGGTATTTGTAATTGTTTTTCAATGCGGCACCTTCAATGGAAATGATTCCAGAATCCGGCAAAACCATACCCAGCATACATTTTATAAGCGTAGTCTTACCTGAGCCATTGGGTCCCAGTATCGAAAAAATACCACCGCGTTCAATAGAAAGGTCAATCCCTTTGAGCACTTCATTTTTCCCGAACCTTTTATATAAATTACTAACTTCTATCATGATTTATTTTTTTCATATTTGGTTGTTCATCCACCAAATAGTCTGGAGTAAACACAGGCGAGACTTTTTCCGAAATATCTATAATGTCTATAAACAAGCTGCGCAATAAAATAATAGTCTCGGGAGTTCGGTTTACGATATAAGAAAATAGTTTTACAGGACGGTATGGTACGTCGCCAATCCCGTTTTTATCAAGATCATATCCCGCATAATTGCTCCAAAAGTTATTAATAAAAACATTGTTGTTCATTCCACTGTTATATGAAATGTCGAATGAGTTATGTAGGAAATTATTTTGTTCAAACGAGTTAGCATAACAGGCTCCACGAACCTTTATGGCCCATCCGTTACGTATAAAATCGTTGTTACAATACACTATTCTGTTTGTACCTTCAATATTAATACCGACGGTGTTTTCCTCAAAGGTATTTCCTAAGATTTCGGCATCGTTTATTTCTTTGAGCAACATTCCGAAAGATGCTGTACCCCAGTTTTTCTTGAACGTATTGTTGTACATTTTTATATCCTTTGAAAACATCACTGCAACTCCGGCCCCATTATTTTCGAAGATATTATTTTGATACATGTCATGATTAGAAAACATAAAATGTAGACCGTAACGTACATTATTAATGCTTAGGTTGTTTTCTATCTTGATATTATCTGAAAATTCGAGATAAATCCCATCACGAACATGTTGCACTATATTTTGATTGACTTTTATATTTTTGCAATGCCAGAGGTGAATTCCATTTCCTGAATTGAATTCTTCAACTGCATCTCCGGTTATTTTGTTACAGGAAAGCCTTCCATCATTGGATTTCTCCAGATAAATTCCAAAAAACAGCTTTTCCAAAATCACATTTTGAATCACAAAATGGTCACTTTTAACCACACGAATTGCGGCATAATCCGTCGTATAACTTGTTCCGACATTTATAATAGTCAAGCCATCAATTGTGACGTTATTTGAATAGACAGTGATAATCTCACCCTGGTCTTCCCCATCTATTATTGAATTATTTTCACCTAAAAGTGTGAGCGGTTTAAGAATTCTAATATTGAACTCTTTATAAGTTCCTTTTTTAACTAAAATAGTATCGTAATCTTCGGCTTGCAATACCGCTTCATTGATGGATTTGTAACCACAATTATCACATACCGTAATAATTTTAGAAAAAGCCGAATGCATAAATAGACCAATAATTAATAGCGGTAATGTTAATTTCAGCTGCATTTTATTTCTTCGGATGAATTATCTGATGATTAAAAATTTAGAATTTCCATTGGCCAACACGTCGTGATTAATCTTTGCAGGAAATTCGAAAATTTGATTTTTTCCTAGGGTATAGCGTTCGCTATTGATATTAAATTTTACATTACCTTCGAGCATTATCAAGAGGGTATTTCTAAGGGAACTGTGCGGAGGGAACGATTGACCTTTTTCCAAAACGATCAATAAGATTTCATATTTTTTTTCTTGCGTCAATTTCACCATGGTAAGACCTATGCACTCGGTATTTTTAATGGTGTTTTTAATTTCAAACATGACTGTATTACTTTCTTAGATGGATTAATAAATCGTTCCAATAATAGAGATTTCCACCAGATTCTCTTTTAGTTTTTTGGGCTGCTTGTTCATTGGCGAATGCAGATAGAAATGCTCCCATCGGACTTGATATCTCTGGACTTATAAGATATATGGCTTTTTTAGCATCAATCAATGTTCCCGGAGCAGTGAAATCTGCTACTACAGTATGAGCATATTCAATTTCTTTATTTACTTCCATGTGGTGAATCATACATTCAATCGCATCAAATTTATATACTTTACCTTTGTTGGTTACCAATTGCGAAGCGTGTTGACGATCTACTATGGTCATCTTGCAATAGTCACAACCATCCGTTCCAAATTCAAAAGGCTGTGGGTCGACATTGCATGAAACGACTAGTAGAGTCGTTAATAGTAGTAAAATATGTGCTTTCATCATATTCGAGTTTTCAACTTTCTAGCTTCCTTTTTGCCGACGAAAAAGGCAATTACAGTAAACATCATTCCTGTAAACATCATATAACCACCTGTATGTGGCAATGAATCTACGTCGAAATTTAACATTTTTGCATGGCCAAACAGTGGTGGTTTATAACTCATTGGAGTTCCATCGGGGTTTTGTAACTTCATAATGGCCTGTGGGTCGAGATTCGTTCCGTAATCAGTCAACCAAGCATTGAAATCGTACATCCCCAAGATTCCAAGAACGGACATTACTCCAAACCAACCTATGAACCACCAATGATTTACCTTTCCGAACATACTTAATAATCCTATAAGTACTCCAAGAGTCACCATGATCCCGATTATAATAGGAAATGTGTTAAATTCCCACATATCATCAGGCTTAGGAATGGTTTTCATTCCGATGTAATGATTTAAGCCATCTATATTCTGAATATCGAACTCATTTACCCCTTTAATGCCATGAATGTATATGTCCATTCCCAAAGGTTCTGGATACTGCGGAGCTCCTAACATGATGTTCCACAGAGGGAATTTAAAAAGCCCTAGGAGTAGCAAAGAGCCTACAATCATTAATACTCCACTTTTTTTCATTTCAATTGATTTATTTTTAAAAAATAAGACGGGGGTTATTACATAGCCCCCGTCTTTGTATTCGGAAGCCAATAGCAATGAACTTACAGGTTGCCGAATTCACTAATCACTAATCTTCGCCTAACGACCAACTTAATTCCAGCTTAGAAGAGGCAGGTGAAACTCGAATGTAGCCTTGCATCTCTTGGTGTAATGCCGAACAGAAATCGGTACAATAGAATGGCCATACACCTACTTGTTTTGGTTCCCAAACAGAAGTTTTCGTCTGACCGGGCATAATTAATAATTCTGCTGTGTTTTGCCCTAATATGGCAAAGCCATGGGGAACATCAAAATCTTGCTCGTGATTGGTGATATGGAAATATACTTTATCACCCACCTTTATACCCTCTATATTATCCGGTGTAAAATGACTGCGTATAGTTGACATATAGATATGGACTTCGTTGCCTTTGCGTTCCACTCTTGCTTGATCGGGGCTCAGTACTGCATAAGGGTGTTTGTTTTCATCCAATCTATAGATCTTCTTGGCTTTTGAGGTTAACAAATCTGCAGGACATCCGGCAGCGTAATGCGGTTCTCCGTGAGTAGGAAAGTCATATAATAATTCCATTTTCTCACCTGAGATGTCGTAAATCTGTGCGGAGTGTTCCATTTCTGGACCAACAGGAAGATATCTATCTTTTGTGATTTTATTTAATGCAACTACATATTTACCAAAAGGCTTTCTAGAATTTCCGCCAGGGATCATTAAGTGACCTACGGAGTAATAGGTAGGTTTTCTATCAATAACTTCCCATGTTCCAAGTTTCCATTTCACCACTTCCGAAGAGATAAAAAATGTGGTATAAGCATTTCCATTGCCATCAAACTCGGTGTGCAGGGGACCTAAACCACCACTTTTTACGGATCCAGCAAGCACATCCTCAAATTTAAGAATGGGTATACCGTAAGCTTCACCATCAAACTTTTTGGCCTCAATAGCCGCAAGCATTTTGTCAAATGAATGTACCGTTAAATCTGCAGAAAGTTTGCCATTACCAATAATATACTCTCCTGTAGGATCTACGTCACAACCGTGAGGTGATTTAGGAGTTGGCAGAAAATATACAGCGCCAGGGATATCAAGCGGATTTACCGTGAGAACTTCTTTTTTTATGGTGCTTGTTGCGGTATGTGTAGCTTCATTATAAATGTTGTGTGCATATTTTACCGGAACTTTTGTACCACCACCATTGTTAACAAATTCTTCAACTTTTTTCCAGTTTATGGCTGCTATAAAGTCTTTATCATTCTGTGATGCGTTAACTTCTTGTAATGTATTAGCTTCTTCGGTATTATATGTTGTAAAGAAGAACCAACCGTGAGATTTTCCACGTCCCGGGTGCGAAAGATCGTAATTAAAACCAGGCATTATTATCTGGAATTTTATATCCATATGCCCGTGTTCTGGATCAACGCTTATAAAAGATAAAGCACCTTGAAAATTCCCTTTGTACTCATTAATAGGAATGTCACGTTGAGGTATAGGTACGGAAAAACGAGTTCCTGCCACTACATACTCTGTATTTTCAGTAACAAAGGAAGAACTATGATTACCTGCACTATTGGGAACTTCAATAATTTCTTCAGTTTCGAAAGTGCTTAAATTAATTCTTGCAATTCTTGGAGTGTTGTTTCCATTGATAAAAATCCATCGTCCATCCAATTCTCCGTTGGTTTGTGAAATATCTGGATGGTGAGAATCATCCCAGGGAACAAAACCGTGAGAGGTGTTTAACATAGGTTTTGTTTCCTCAGAATATCCGTATCCAGACGTGGGAAATTGTGAAAAAACAGGAATTTCCTTTAACATTCTTCCGGAAGGCAGACCATAAACGGTCAAATTACCACTGTAACCACCAGACATAAATGCATAAAATTCGTCGTGTTCACCTGGTGCAACATACACTTTCTCAGCAGCGCTGGAATTAAGTGCACCACTAGCGGAATTATTAGTTTTTCCGCAACTAGTAAGAAGGAATGCTGCGCATATTAGCGATACAATGTAATATTTATAAGTTTTCATTTGTGTTGATTTAAGATGAATTTATCGGTTATTTATTGGACGGCGGTAAAATCACCTTGTCTACCACATGTACGATACCATTGCCGGCCTCTATACTGGCAATTATCTTTGCGCCACCTACTAGCACATCTTCACCACTTACTTCTACCGTTGTACTTTGATCATTTGCTTGGCCTAATTTTTTAAACTTTTTTAAAAAATCTTTTGAATAATTTCCTGCAGTAACGTGATGTTTTAAAATGTTTGCGAGCGCATCTTTTTTCTCAGGCTTTAGAAGATCTTCCAACACTCCTTCCGGAAGCGCTTTAAAAGCCTCATTAGTTGGTGCAAACACCATCAACGGGCCCGCATTTACCAAAACATTCTCTAAACCTGCCGTTTGTACCGCAGCTACTAGTGTGGTATGATCGGGTGAATTCATGGCTATTTGCAGCACATTTGGTGTTGAACTATCGTCTTCAATGTAAGCTTGACCTTGTTTGTTTTCTGAAGTTGATTCTTCAATTGTAGTAGTTGATGTTGAATTCTGTGATGCCTCATTATTACAACTGTGAAGCAGAACAATTACGAATACAATTGAAAGTACTTTTGAAATTTGGTGGATCTTCATAATGGCTTAATTTAAAGTTCTGAAATATTCTAAAATGTCCCGAGCCTGTGCTTCGGTCAAGTTTTGGTTCGCCATTGCTGCACCATTAAATTCTACCAACAAGTCTTTTGCGCACTGATCCTCTTCAGCCATCAATTTGGGATCTAAAATCATATTCATGATCCATTCCGGACTTCTGCGTTTCATTATCCCTGAAGGAGAGGGTCCAATAAACCGTTTTCCAATTTTATGACATGCAGTACAGTTGGTTTTAAAAAGTGCCGCACCCCGTTCAACCATTGCTTGGTCTATTGTTGGATTGAGTTCTAAATTTTTAATTTTTCCAACTCCTTTATTGTCTAAAGTAATCCGTTTTGATGCCGGAACTTCATCAGACACTGGTA
Source organism: Constantimarinum furrinae (assembly GCF_014295415.1). Classification (GTDB taxonomy): domain Bacteria; phylum Bacteroidota; class Bacteroidia; order Flavobacteriales; family Flavobacteriaceae; genus Constantimarinum; species Constantimarinum furrinae. The sequence continues at coordinate 2,805,424 of NZ_CP052909.1, read as the reverse complement.
ATTCCTTCTTGGTTTCCACCTTTGGTTTTTGACCAATTTTAATTTTTTCTTCTTTTTTCTCTTCACCACCACAGCTTATCAGCAAGGCCGAAAAGAGTATTGTTACAGTTTTGATTAGATAGCGCATGATATGTTAATTAAGATGTATGCTTCAAAAGTACGAGCAGAAGGAATATTAAAATATGACAATTATCATATCTGCAATTCCTAAACAAGTAAGGTTTATAATGAGATATGACATTCATCATTGTATAGTGACCACTTCCATAGTAGTTTCCCTTAATTAAAATTTCGTATAAATGAAAAACATCCTTTTGCCCACAGACTTTTCAGAAAACTCACTAAATGCAATCGATTACGCCATGCATTTTTTCATGAATTGGGAGTGTAATTTCTACATTCTCAATGTAAAGAAGATGTCAGAGTATATTAGTGATGATTTAGTAGCTGGTTCGAAGACAAATACCATTTATGACAGCATAGCTAACGATAATAAAAAGTTGCTTAATCAATTAATTAAAAAGTTAGACAAGCAATTCTCGATGCAATCATATACTTTTCAAGGGTTGTTTAACTATGACAATTTCATTTCTGCAATAGATCAGACTGTGCAAATCCATTCCATAGATCTTATTATAATGGGCACTAATGGTGCCACAGGAGCAAAAGAAGTACTTTTTGGTAGTAATACATTACAAGTAATACGGAAAATAAATTGTCCAACTTTAACGATTCCAGAGCATTATGAATATACAAGTGTTAGGCGAGCTTTGTTTACCACACATCGATGTGAAGATATTTCTTATATTGATATTAAAGCTTTTAAAGAAATGCTCAATATGCATCAATGTGAGTTGAATGTATTAGAGCTCGATGATGATGCCATCGTTATCTCTCGCAGGGAAGATAGTAAATGTGTACGGGCCTTATTTCCCGAATACCCATATACCTATTATAGTCTTAATACTATTCCTGGATTAATAGCAGTGAATACTGCAACTCAACTCTTAAAAGTAGATATTCATGCCGCTTTTATTGAAAAGGAAACATTCTTAGATCGCTTACTATTTGGCTCAGAAAATTCAAAATTGGCTTACGGAAGTCTTATACCTTTACTATTCTTGCATCGATAAGATTAAGTAAGCTCGTTTATTGAGTGTATACCACTTTCCCAAGCATTTAGATTTTTGATAGTTGCTACAGCAATATTTTGTAATGCTTCATTCGTAGCGAATGCTTGATGAGGTGTTACTAAGGTTTTACGATGATGCAGTAACCGATGCAATACTTCGTCCTTTGGTCTATCATTGGACCGGTCATAAAAGAAAATACCATGTTCATGCTCATAGACATCGGTTGCGTATCCACTAATTATATCCGTATCCAAGGCTTTTAAAATTTCTGTAGTTTGCACGATGGCGCCACGAGCGACATTTACTATGATAGGTCTTTTTTTAAGATTACTTAGAAATTCTTTATCTATTAGATAACGAGTTGATGCAGTTAGAGGTAAACAAATAAAGATCACTTCTGCCTCTTTAGCGAGCGCATTTTTTGAAATGTACGAAACATTGAAATCAGTTATTAACTGCTCATTACTACTAGTATCATTGGCCAAAATAGTACAGTCGAATCCGTGTAAGATTTTAATAAGGACACTACCAATTTTCCCGGTACCCATTACTCCAATAATTTTATCTTTTAGATCGAAACCAATTAAATTATCTATTATGAAATTATAACGAAGTGTTTGATTCTGAGCCATTGTAACTTTTCTATTGAAAGCTAGAAGAAGCATTATTGCATGTTCGGCAATGGCATTTGGAGAGTAGCTGGGAGTATTGGCCACTTTCAAATTTAATTTATGGGCCAACCTTAAATTGATGTTATCATAACCGGCAGAACGCAGGGTGATATACTTTACTCCAAAATCTTGAAGCTTTTCAAGAACGTTTGGCGAAGGGTCATCTGCAGAAAGAAGGGAAATAGCATCGTAGTTTAATGCGAGCATCGCGCTGTCCGAATTAAGGCGTACCTCTGTAAAATCTATTTGATGTTTTTTTCTATTTGCTTCTTGTAGCAAGGGGATTTCAAATGGCTTTGCGCTATATATCAATACTTTCATTCTTCGAGAATTAAAAGTTTATTTTCTTTTAGACTTTTAAATAAAACGGTGATAAAACTGCTAATGTTTCGATTAATTTTATTGGCGTCAACCACTTCAATTTCTCCTCGCCATAAAAGTTCGCGTTCCTTTCCTGGACAAATGCAATAAAGGGAAGTTTCAGTGGTGTATACTTGATAACGCTCTAATTGTTCTTTATAATACAGATGCATGTTTCCATAGAAATATTCTTCAAAAGATTGATAGCTTTTAGAAAAATTTCGATAAGAATCAACCATCGTAACCCTGCTCTCTTGCCCTGTAATTTTTGTAAACAGTATAGCGTCAAAACCAGCTTCTAATAACCGTAGTTCAATTTTGTCTAGTTGTGCCAGAGAGTTTTTATTATCTGTAAATGACGTTTCAAAAAAATCGATGCTTTTTACTGCAATTACACCTTTCTTATCGAGTTCATCGGTCATCTTTTTTTCGTAGTTGCGTCTCAATTCTTTTTCGGCAGAAATACCCACGACCAAAACTTTATTAGCTTGAAAATACGCTGTGTCCGGATTTTTATATTGCTGGATTAGCTTTGTGGATCCACAGTTAATTAGCAAGAGTGCTAGTATAAACAAGCGACTAAATTGTAAGATTAACTTCATAATGATCGGGTTTTAAATGAATTATTTTATATAATACTTGCGTCTTTAATACTTTTTTTGTCCACAGGAGTCGTTTTCGTTTCCGGATAATTTTCCGAACAACCATAGGTTTCTAATTTTAAATAATCAATAATTTCATTATTAGTACTTTCAAGTGGGTCTAGCGTATAATCAAATAATGTAACAAGGGTATTAGTATACTTCTTGGTCCACTTGATTTACACGTAAGTTCCATTGCCTCAGTATTTAATTCATCTACTAGTTTCAATGAATTATCCTATACTTTGTCTCAAATAATAAGCATGGAATATTTTGTTAAGTAATCAACCATAAAAAATGAATTGCGAAGTCCTCTCTGAGCATTCGCTGTACAATTGACCCGGATTGCGTCGTTGCACCATCTTATTGGTGATATTTTTCATTCCAATACTTTTATAGCAATTTTTTCTGTTTGTTCTTTTTTATTAGAACTGAAAGTATTTCAAAAATGGTTCGTTTGGTGTTTTTTACGTCTGAATGAAAATCCATTTCTTCTAAAAGGAGTTTATAATGTTCATCTTTGTATTCACGCAATTCACCTAGGACATCATTATTGTCCATTAATACCTGCAATTTATTTTTATGTGCTTCTAGTTCTTTTAACAATATTAACAACCGCTTTGAGTGATTATCTAATTGATTAAGAATCGATTTGTTCTCAATCTGGTCTTTACCATAAAATAATTGAAGTGTATGCTCTTCCACGAGATCTTCTAGAAATCGAAGCTCATCTTTCAAAAAATGAAGCTCAGAAAGAGAATGAAGTGTGTCTTGGTGTAGACCACTTGTATCACGCCACTCTATATATTTAAAATGCGAATTCATAATGTTATAATTTAAAATAAAAAAGGCAGAAAACTTCTCCTCGTTGTTTCTCTGCCTTCTTCTTAAAAATAAACTAAGCTATTTCAATCAACTTTTTTGATGATTGAACGGCAGCATCACTTTTAGCGAGTTGCAGTTTAAGAATACCATTTTTGTAAGTAGCTTTTACATCTTTCTTTTGATTTACTGATTTGGGCATTTGCAGTTTGCGATCAAAAGAGTTATAGCTAAACTCCCTTCGAGTGTAGCCATTTTCATTCTCTTCCACTGCATCTTGTTTTTTTTTAGCACAAACGTGTAGTATATCATTTTCTAAAGACACCTCAATATCCGTCTTGTCAAAACCTGGAACGGCCAGTTCGACTTCGAAGTTTTTTGGATTTTCCTTCACATTCATTGCAGGTAGATTAGCCCCTCGTGACATGAAGTCATCTGTGAAAAAATCATCGGTATTGAACCAGTGTGTTGTGACATCATTGATCCAAGGAATTTTTTTTCTATTCAATTTTACTAAAGACATTGCATTTAAATTTTAAACGGTTATTACTTATTTATAAAGTGAAAATAACTCGTATGTAAGGGTTTAAAAATGATAATTGTCAGTTTTGAATGTTTTGATCGCAAATTATACTGTCAATATTCTGTATCGATAGCTTCAAAATTCATTTTTGCACTATTTATATATTGCTCAATACATTCTTTTTGTTTTCTGTATTTTGTAAGTTAACTGTTCCAATTAAGGCAATCTTACAGATATGGCTTCCTAAAGGATATGAAGGCACAATTTTCAATTTACACTGTTTTAATGGTAAGAAGTACTCTGGTTAAATAGTCAAAGACGGCAGGCTTTAATTCTAAGTGCAGAGTGTTAAATTTATTGTAATCATCCATCAAATGTTGATGCTAACCACAACCATATGCATCTAAAGATGGGTTGTTTTTTTCAGGATAATTATCAAGGTATTCTTTGAAAATAATGACCACATTTATGAATGGCCCCATCTTTTATGACAACTCGTTTAACTGCGTAAGCTATGTAGTGAGACATTCGAATAGATTAGGTGAATTATATTTAAAAATAGGTGCGGTAGGTCCTCTTTTTATGAATACCAGATCTTATTCTACAAATCGGATGGCAAAAACCACAATGTTGTTTCATATCTTGACACAATGTGTGCAGGGTTCTGTGATTCGGTCTTTGCTAAACATATTAATTAAAATTCTAAGGTAGTTTTCACTAAACCATTAAAAATGACATATATCATTTACTAATAGCTCCTTCCTTTCTAAATTTCGTTAATTAAATTCAAAGAAAATTAGATTAATGGAAAGACATATTTATAATGTAGATATTAACTGGAGTCAAGACCGTAAAGGATTAATGTGCTCTCCAGAAATAAACGAAAGCAAGACGGCTTCTTCCAACTGTATTGAGGTAGCAACACCACCACAATTTCCTATGGGAATGCCTAATATATGGTCACCGGAGCATTTATTCACAGCCGCGGTAAGTAGTTGCTTAATGACTACTTTTTTGGCCATAGCAGAGAACTCAAAATTAGAATTTTCAGCATTCAGTTGTAATGCGAAAGGTATATTAGAGAAAGTAGATGGGAAATTTCTAATGACTGAAGTAATGCTGAAACCTAAAGTCTACATTAAAAACGAAAAAGATGTAGGGCGTGCGAAACGTATTGTTGAAAAATCTGAAGCTGTCTGTTTAATTTCCAACTCTATAAAATCAAAAATCACTATGGAAATTCAAATAATAATTGAATAAGAATGATAACTTAAGCCCACAAACGGTAAATTGATAATATAAGTTTCATATACAAAAAACCGTATATCGCTTGCTCCAATTACCATATTCAAAATGAATGTAATTGATTTACTTTAAGTGTACAGTACCATCTTATTGCTGCATTTTGAAAAATGCACTTTATAGGAGTTTATAGTGCTGTTTTTGGTACATCCCTAACCAATCGAAATTCTAAGCACCTTAAAATGCTGAAAAAAATTTGCGAAGCAATTTTAAAATTGGAGTTTACCAGTATGACCAGCGGTTTTCCGGGATAATGGAAGCTGCAAATAAATAAGCTTTTGGAGCAGGTGGTTACTTAATGGGGTCAACCAATGAAGATATTGACGAAAGATAAAAGTATTATTTCTGAAGCTAAGAAATTGCTTATTGTACATACTTCTGCCGAAAACGTTATTGAGTATATTACTGTGAACGCTATTTTAAAATTTGGATTTGTCAAAGAGAGATATTAACCCAAATAGTGGTAAGGAGAGATTATAATAGAAATTATATTAAAATTTCTACTATTTCATTCAGTCTCGGAATAGACGCTCTCCAACCATAGGTATCTCGAATTTTAACCCGTAATGCATCTAAAGCTGTAGGTTCTCCGTGAATCAAAAAGGTAATTTCTGGAATATTCTTTATATCATTCAACCAATGTATAAGTTCAGCCTGATCTGCATGTGCGGATAAGCTTTCAATATGATGCACTGTAGCTTTGACCGTATAATATTTTCCAAAGATTTTGAGCTCGTGTGCGCCTTCCAATAATAGTCTCCCGCGGGTGCCTTCGGCTTGATATCCTACCATTAAAATAGTGGTGTTTGGTTCATCTATTAATTGCTTTAAATAGGTTAACACCCGACCTCCGGTAACCATCCCGCTTCCAGCAATAACGATTTTGGGTCTTGGATCGTCTATAGTTTCCCAAGTTTCTTTATAGGAAGTGATAATATTCATACGTTGCTTTATCGCCATTAATTCGCCTGGTGGAAGTTTATGCCAACCCATATAACGTTCAAAAACATCCAAGACATTATTGCCCATTGGACTATCTATAAAAATTGGAATATTAGGAATGCGACGTTCGTTGTATAACTTCCATAAAAGAAACATCAAGGCTTGCAACCGTTCTACTGCAAAAGAAGGGATAATTAATGTGCCTCGATCATGTATTGCTTTATTGATGAGTGTGATTAATTTTTCTGAAACACTTTCCTGTGGGTGCAATTTATTGCCGTAAGTACTTTCAATAAACACATAATCTGCCCATTGTGGTTTTTCTGGCGGGAATAATAGCAGATCATCCTGCCTTCCTATGTCGCCAGAAAATACAAATGTTTTTCCGTATACTTCCATTTCGATGAAAGTAGCACCTATTATGTGGCCATTATATCTAAAGCGGTACTTTACGTGGTCTGAAAGGGAATGCCAAGTATCTTTTGTAACAGAATTGAACATTTTAATAGTCTTTTCGGCCTCTTCCATGGAATAAAAGGGAAGTGCTGGATAGTGTTTACTATAATTTTCGTCATTAGCCTTTTCTGCATCCTCTTCATTAATCTTTGCGCTATCTAGCAATATGATTTTTGCGATTTCTAACGTGGGTGCAGAACCGATTATTTTTCCTGTAAATCCCTGTTTAACCAATCTAGGCAAATATCCCGTATGATCTAGATGACCGTGTGTTAAAAAAACAGCATCGATAGCCGGAACATCGAAAGGGAAGTCCCGCCAGTTTTGCTCCCGAAGTTCTTTTAGACCTTGAAACATTCCACAGTCAATAAGTAAGTTTTGTATGGGAGTTTCTAGAAGAAATTTAGATCCGGTTACCGTTCCCGAAGCTCCCAAAAAATGGATTTTAATATTGTTCATTATTATCAGGTTTACAAAGCATCGAAATTTCAGATTGTATTTTTTCTTTTCTTGTTTCTGAAATTCCTAAATGATCTAAATAAAAAACGTCATTCAATAATTGGCGACACAAAACTATTTCTCTACTCAATAGGAACTGTTTTTCTCTTTTGGTGAGTAATGTTGAAACCGTAATAGGGTATAACCCCAACTTATCGATACGGTCTTTTAACCCATTGTCCCGAGGATAATCCCAGCTTAACAAATAGAGTCCTGAACATTTACCGTAAGTAAGTGCATCTACAGTAAATCGAGTATTAGTGACAACCCAACCCTCGTTAGGACACTTGGTACTATTTTTATATTGGTCAATAATATCCCGATACCGCGAATTAATATAAAGAGGTATCTTAACATTACAGGTTGTGGTTTTTTCACTATGAAATTTGCATTCTGCCACAATGTGCTGTCCATTTTTTGAAGCAATCACATCCACTTCGTGTGATACACATTTTCCCTGCATAATTTTACCTACCTCCACGTGATAACCTGAATATTCCAATAATGCCCCAATAAAATTTTCAAATGGAAAACCGGTAGGACCTAATTCATATATCGCTTTTTTAAGTTTGTATTTAGAAGCATATATCGACTTACTTTTTTTCAAAAGTGCATAGGCCCGGTTGTAGATTTCCTTGGTAGATATGCCTTGATACAACTCTTCGTGTATCACATTCATGATGTTATCGACCGTTAACTCGTCAGCACCGCTTCTATATAAACTGCTTCGTAATTTGGATATAGAAAAATCTACTTTGTCACCAGAAGATTTTACAATTTGAAGATTTTCTTTTTTCATATTATTTAGTTACGCAAATCGTGCAGTGCCAATACAGGCACTTTGGCATTAAAACCCAAATCTTTTACCATTGGTTTTGAAAATATAGAACCAAAGAAGCTGTGTTTTTTATTTATAAATGAAATCATACCGCTGTTTCGGCTTTGCACAAAAAGATTTAGTCCAGTCTGCACCTCGGTATTTTCTAAAAAATGAAAAGTATAGCCAAGACCTTCAAAACATTCTTCCAAAAGAAGTTTATTTTGTTTTTGTTTTTTGGTAAGTTTTTCCTTTTGACCCACGTGCAAAATACGAATAGGTGCATTGGAAATGCGCGCTATTTGGTTTAAATGAGTAAGTTCTTTACGCTTGTAATGGGTTTTAAAGCTAGTTGGGAATACAATCTCATTTATTTCTCCTAACATGGCTTCTGCAGGAATTATAAGTACCGGACAATTTCGTATTTTTTCCATAAAATTGATACTGTTACTACCTAATATACTATCCACATCGTTTGTTTCACCCTTGTTGGATGCGATCACTAAATCTATGTCCTTATCTTCCACAAGATGTTTTACAGCATCTAATGGTGTATTGAAAACTGCTATTGTAAAATAAGTATGGTTGCTCGGCACCTCTAGCTTTTCAATTCGTTTTAATATATTTTCAAGTTCGTTTTCCGAACGTGTTTTGGCATCGTCATACCATTTTTCACCCGGTTCTGGGACCATCATATTGTCCAAAGAAAAATTATGGGTAGTAAAAGCGTTGAGAAGGTAGAAATCCACCTCTTCATTTTTGTATAAATTGCTAGCATAATGCAATGCATTCCAAGCATTTTCTGAAAAATCTGTGGGTAATAGAATACGTTTCATTGTTGTGAGTATTAATGGCGTTGTAAATTTTGTAATACTAGGAATGGAATCTTTATATCCAAACCGATTTTCTCGATAGTAGAGCGATATAAAATGTTTTCAAGATAAGAGTGTCTTTGGTTTACCATTACTAGCATATCTACAGAGGACGCAGTCATCGTTTTATTAATTGCTTGAGTGATGTCTTTACCGGGTACTCTTATGTGAGAAACCTGATTTTCTTGAAAAGAACAGGATGCAATTGCTTTATTATCCTTTTGTCTATGAGAAAGCTCCTTTGCTTCCGATATATGTAGAAAATGTACCATAGAAGCAAATCGTGCTGCTAGAGTGCTGACCAGCTTCAATTCACGACGTTTAAAGGGTAACATATAATCTGTCGGAAATAAAATATTCTTAAGAGGGTGGCCGTGGTAGCCCACAGGTACTGCAATTACTGGACACTTTACGTATTTAATGACCTGAAGTGTTTGGCTCCCAAACGTTACGTCATCACAGTTACTATTTCCTTTGGTTCCCATTAAAACAGCATCAGCATTGTGTTTATCTACCAAGTCATTTACACCATCAACCAAACTTTCAAATAGCGGTTTGTAATGATACGAGTGTTTCGGATTCCCAGAAATCTGTAACATTTCGGCAACTACTTTTTGCAATAATCGGTCTGTAGCTGACTCCACTTTATCTCTATATTCCTCGAAAAATTCTCGATCCATTTCCATTGTATTCTCGTATACTTCGTCTGCAAAAGCGTTCGTCACGATAAATTTGCTCTTCTCATATTTAAAAAGTTCCATGGAGTAGCGAATGGCATTCATCGCAGTTTCTGAAAAATCTGTTGGAATAATTATCGTTCTCATAGGATATTATTTTTAGAAATATCCAAATCTATGGTATCAGCCATAATCTTAAAATGATAATTATCAGTACCCCCTTATATACAAATAAGTTATAGCGACCGTTAGGGAAGATTGAAGTACTTAAACTATTCGTGCAAAACTAGAAATGGGATCTGCATGTGATAACTAATTTGTTCCACCTGAGGCTTAAATAATAAACGTTGAAAGAAATTTAAATTCTTAGCGATCATGGCCACCATATCTATATGCATCGAATTTACAAAGGATTGTAAGGCACTCTCAAGAATAGGATTATCAATTACGTGAAAACTATGTGAAATCTCATGGAGATATTGTATAAGATGTTTCCTATTTGTTTTTTGGACCTTATCCATAGGTTTTTCATTTTGAGCAACTCGAAGTACCTTTATTGATGACTGATAAGTATTAGCTATCTCCAATAATGTTCGAATTATTCTTTGTTTGTAAAACATATTAAAATCAGTCGGGAAACCAATATTAAGGGGTTTCGTGAATTGGGCCTCTTCAGGTATTACTAAGTTGGGGCATTTAATACGCTTTATAACAGCACCAGTTTTACTGCCAATTGTCATTTCTTTTAGGCCTGAAGCTCCTTTAGTCCCCATTACGATTAGGTCAATGTTTTCCTTTGTTACGTAGTTTCTAAAACATGCTATAAATAATCCCGGTCGTATCGAAAATCTAAATTTATGATTCGGATTAGGGTAGTGAATGTTTATTTTGTGCATCCAATCCACCATGTTAGCCGTTTTTTCTTTTGAGATTTCTTTTTTAGTAAAAACACCATTGTAATGTAGTTCATCATCAACCTGGAGAGAGATATCTATGTGTAAAAAATGAAAGGTGATATTCTGAGTTTTGAAAAACTGCAAGGCATAAATTGTTGCATTCCACGCATTATCGGAAAAATCGGTAGGTATTAAAATTTGCTGCATCGTACACTTTATAAAAACAAAAGTATCAACGAGCCTAAAGGTAAGATATGATAAAAGTCAGTTTTGTTATTATTCTACTTCTTCTAAGGCCGAAAGTTGAAGGATTTTTATATTCCTACCTTCAATTTCAATAAGCCCCTTTTTTTTGAATTCTGAAATAGTTCGAATTAAGCTTTCTGTTGCGATTCCCGCCACACTCGCCAGATCGCTACGTGCAATTCTAATAGCATCTTCAGGATTTCTATTTAAAATTCGTGCAAACTGAAGGATAGTTTGGGCCGTTTTTCTTCGAACACTACTATAGGCCATTTGAAGGAGCTGCTCTTTAATCTCTGAAATATTTTCAGTAAGCACATTTACCAGTTCCAGCGATACATTTTGATTTTTGCCAAGAATGCTCTTAAGCTCTTCTTTAGAAATTCCAGCCAATTCCACTTTTTCTACAGCTGTAGCTGTTTCTTGATAAGGAATATTATTTGCAAATGATGTAAATCCTAAAAATTCATCTGGTTTATGAAGGGCAGTGATTAATTCTTTTCCACTGTCTTCCATTTTTGTACTCTTTACGATGCCATTAAGGATAAGATAGATTTTTGTCGAATAGCTTCCCTCTTTATAAATGATCTCTCCTTTTTCGAAATGCCTAATTTCCCCGGTATCATCAAAGAGATTTTTGAGTTCATTTAGGTTTCTAATATCACCTTCATTTACTTTTTTTTTAGTAGAATTCTCTAAAGCATTTGAGAGGATTTCTGCTTTTGCCAATCTACTTTCAATGGCACTTAAAAGTTCATCTTCTTCAAACGGTTTTGTCAAATAGTCATCAGCTCCTAGATCCATTCCCTTTCTTATTTCTTTATGTTCAGTCCTTGCTGAAAGAAAAATAAATGGAATGTGTGAAGTGGTGGGGTCTATTGACACAGCCTCCAAGACACCATATCCATCTACTTCTGGCATCATAATATCACAAACTATTAAGTCCGGAAGCTTTTCTCTTGCAACTTCAATTCCTATTTTACCGTTTGGAGCGCTGTATACCGCATAGTTTGCTAGTTCTAAAAGTTCTGCTGTATTCTCGCGAAGTGCGGTATCATCTTCTATTAACAGGATGGTTTTCATAAGAGTAAACGATTAAGCATCAGTAGGGATGGTAACTTTAAATTCTGTCCCTCTTTCTTGAATACTGGTAAAGGTAATTGCGCCGCCCAGATTTTCCAAATGGGTTTTAACAATGTTGAGACCAATACCTGTACCTTGATTAAGTAAGGCATTCTCTGCTCTAAAATACCTATTGAAAATATATTTTTGCTCATTCTCAGGAATACCAATACCTTCATCTTTAACGGTCAATACGAGCTCCTTAGCTTGAGTTTCTGCCATAATATGTATCGTGGAATTTTCTGAGGAGTATTTTATTGCATTATTGATAAGGTTTGTCAAAATCAATTCTAATATCTTCTCGTCAAAATCTATGAAGATGCTGTCAATATTTTCGGGATATTCTATATGCTGTCCCTCTTTTAATAACATATTGGCATCATAAATTACTTCATTTACCACTTTACTCAACGGAAAATTAGAAAATATATATTTTACCTTACCACTTTCTAAACGCTCAATAGATAAAAAGTCGTTGATAATATTATTAAGATATTTGACTTTAGATTGGATAGTCTTTAAATGCTTATCACGCTTCTCTTGTTGCTCGGACTCTGTGTATTTTCCCGCCAAAGTGGCCGATGTCAATATTCCACTCAGCGGTGTTTTAAACTCGTGCGAAACTAGTGATAAGAACTTAGTTTTCAACTCATTCAATTCTTTTTCTTTGTTAAGAGCCTCTTCTAGACGTCTTGTTCGTTCTGTAACTTGTTGCTCTAATTTTTGAGTATATGCTTCTTGCTCTGTAACATCTAAAATGATAGCTACCAGTAAATCGTTCTCTCCTGTTTTCGATTTTTGTAAGTGTACTTCAACGGGATAGATACTTCCATCCTTACGCTTATGAATAGTATTGAATTTTAATTTAGCTTCCAGATCGTTTAAGAGTGGTGCTATTAAGTTGTTAAATTTAACTAGTGTAAAATTTGGTTTAATATCAACAGGCGTCATTGAGCGTAATTCTTCTAGCGTGTATCCTATATTATTTAACGCTCCCTTATTTACGTCAATGAATTTGAGTGTTCTAGCATCAAAAATAAAAATCTCGTTGAGCGATTCATTAAATATATTGGCCCAATGTTTAAGTTCTTGCTCCGCCTTTTTTCGAACCGAAATATCAATAACTAGTGCCATTACATAATCATTATCGTAAATCGTAAATGGATTAAGTCCTGCTTCTACAGGAAACTGTGATCCGTCTTTGCGAAGACCGAAGAGATCCCTACCGTGACCCATTTGGCGTTTATCACTCTTTTTCATAAAACCCCTTACGTGTATATGATGATTTGAGTGATACCTTTTAGGAATTAAAACATCAAGATGTTGACCCATTAGTTCATCTTCTGCGTAGCCAAATAATGAGTTGGCAGCCATATTTGTAGCAACTATAGTTTGGTTTTGATTAACGATTATAATTCCTTCTGAAACGGCTTCAGAAAGTATTTTAAAAACGTTGCTACCCTTATTAAAAACATCCATACTCCAAAGATAAGTAATAAGCTCTCAAAATTTCTGAAACTGATAAATATCATAGTGAATCCTATTTCATGAAGGTATTTTTATACTATCAATAAATTAAACTATGAAAAAAGTGAGCCAAACGGAATTGTTATTCTACCAAAAACTGGGAGAACTCTTCTACGCTATTGCAGCATCAGATAACGTCGTACGGCGATCTGAATATATAGAACTCACACGTTTTGTTGAAGAAGAGTGGAAAGCAAAAGATGATTTCGAAGATCAATTTGGAACCGATGCCGCATACCAAATTTCAATTGTGTTTGAGTGGTTTGATTATGAGAGTATGGAGGCTGATGACTGTTTCGAGAGTTTTAGTGAATATTACAAGGATCATAAGAATCTATTTTCAGAAGAAAGAAAAATCCTTATTCTGAATACGGTTCAGGAAATTGCCGATGCTTTTAGTGGAACAAATAAGAGTGAGTTAATAATGATTACAAAATTGCAATTGCTGTTTAAAAACAACTAAATCTATAATTATGAAATATATAAGCCTTGCATTAATAATTCTTTTAATAGTTTCCTGTAAAAATGAGGTTGAAAAAACTCAGGACCCAGAAGACTTTTCCGGTACTATTGAAACAGACCTAGTGCCTTTTGAGCAGGTATTACCGTTTGACAGCTTGTATACACACAATGATACTGAGCTCAATAAATCCAAATCTATAATCATAAAACGACAAAACCTTATCGATAAAAAAGATGACAAGGCAGCGCTGGATGAACTAATCGTTCACAAAAATTATAAAAAGGATAAAGATCTATATTTAATAGATTTTAAGTATCCTTACTTGAACGAATCCCTCAAAGAATCTTACCACAATTTTAACGAATATCTAGAAGAGACATATTTGAATATTGAAGGTGTGGAGGCAAGCATTTTAGAAGATAAAGAGATGATCTGTGACACGGTTCGTATCAATCGGTTTAAAGAACAACGCTTGATTGATTATAAATTATACGCTCTCAATGAAAAGCTTATAAGTATACTTTTTTACAAGGAGAATTATTACTCTGGTACGTTGCATCCAACTTATAGTTTTGATTGTCTAAATTTTGATTTAAATCGTTCAGTGTTTATGAACTATGAAGATTTTTTTAATGAGGGAACTGAAGAAGAAATGACCAAAATCCTCAACGAAATTATTACAGATCAGATTTATAAAGGAGATATGTATTATGACTGCTGGGAAATAACCTTTGACGATTTTTTTGAATACAAAAATAATTTCGTTATAAACGATTATAAGGTGGAATACTATTTTGATGATTGCGTGATTTGCCCATCATACACTGGTACATTTTCGGTAGAAATTCCTTTGGAGCGATTGCTTCCTATACTAAGAAAATTCAACCTAAATCCTCTTATTCTTTAATATGAGATTATATGCTAAAATATACATAATTGCTTATGCACTATTTATAATCACTATTTTTCTACTCCCTCTATTTTCTTTTGAAGGGTATTCAGTTGCTCAAAATTCAATAAATGAATTAGGTGCGCAAAAAGTACCCGGCAATTGGATTGCCAATGATACGATTGTTATATTAAGCTTGGCAATTGCACTTTTAGCCACTAAACAATTAAATTTGTATTGGAAACAGCTTGCTATTCTTTATTTTTTTTGTTTTTCCTTTTTGCTAACAGGGGTGTATCAACTTGCCAGTCCTGATACATATCAATATATTTTTAATTATACTGATGATGCTTTCCATTCGCTTTTTACAATAATTGCGGGGTTTGCATTCTGTCTTTTTTGTATTTCATTTATTTTCATAATTGAAAAAAAGAATCATAAATGGCAAACTTTCGGGGCATTTTCACTAGCAATCATTGCACCTTTGTTGATGTGGCAATTCCCTGAATATAGAGGATTACATCAACGTATTTTATATTTAGGAGCCTTTGGATGGTTGTTTTATGCACTAACTTGTTATCAATTTAAAAGCAACGACGGTTCAATTTCCATGATGAAATTTAATAAATAGTTAAAACGACATGTACATAAAGATGAAAAGTAACTTTAACTCCATTATTAATTCTGACACTCCCGTTTTGGTAGATTTTTTTGCAGAATGGTGTGGCCCCTGTAAAGCACTTTCACCAATTCTTAAACAGGTGAAAGAAGAAATAGGCGATGCCGTGAAGATTGTAAAAATTGATGTAGATAAAAATCAACCTCTGGCTGCGCAATTTCAAGTTCGTGGTATTCCTACAATGATTTTATTTAAGAATGGAAAGCAGGTGTGGAGACAATCTGGAGTGTTACAAAAAAACGAAATCGTGCAAATTGTTAAAAGTAAATAATGTTATCCATTCGCATACCAATTTGAACCCACCCTAATAATAGTTACCATAACGGTTAGACGTTATGATTCAACTAACCGGGGAAGAAAGCCGCAAAGAGCTCTTTAAATTTTGTAAAAAAAATTGTCATGGCTATTGCTTAAGCTATAAAAATGAGCAGCATTTGACGCGTTTAAATCGTTTAATAAGAAATTGATCACAGTACTTGGCTACGTAGTTATTAAGATCTTGGAAGCAGTAAAAAGTATTGATATAAGTCATTCTCTTAATGAGTCAAACTTATTAATTTTAATAAAACCTACCTCTAATAATTATGATCAAAACTCTCGGCAACAAAGAAAATTTAGTATTACTTAGCTCTAACTATATAGGCCATTTGGGCTACGTATTTCAGAATAGAGCATTTGTAGTGCCCATAACTTATTTCTACAATGATGAACAAAAAAACATCATCTGTTATTCTGCAAAAGGACATAAGATTAATGCATTACGGAAAAACAAATCAGCCTCCTTATCTGTAACCGATATAAGCTCGGTCAACGACTGGAGATCGGTATTAGTTCAAGGGACATATATCGAAGAAGAAAGTTCTTCCGCCAAAGCGCTTTTGCATACGTTTTCATTGGGCGTTAAAGATCTTATTTTACGTAAAGAGATGCGGGATTTGGATTTCATCAGTCAGTTTTCGAGTAAGATCTATATAGATGACGAACCTATTGTTTTCACTATTAGGATCGATGAAATTACCGGAAGAATGCGAAAGTTTTGACATAAAAATGGGGAATCCCGATTTAGAATGTTCTTTCAACCAGGATACCGATACCATTACACCTTAAACGTAATTATAGGAAGATCACTATGATTCACGATTGCTTCGCCAATGTTTTCAGAAAAGAAATGAGCTAGACCTCGCCTCCCGTGAGTTGGGATAACGACTAAATCTGCTTCAATCTCATGGCTAAAACTATAAATCCCGTGCTCTAATCTATAGTCACAATAATAAGCTGTATTATCATAAACATCGGTATTATCAACCCCACTATGTAGTATGAATTTAAATGCGAGCTCTTGCATTTCTTTATTGCTACGGAATTTTTCCGGAGTGTTAATAAAAACCATCTGAAATTCGGATCCTATTTTTTCAAAGAATTCCCACGCATTTTTAAATGCGCCTATAAAATCCATGTTAAAGTCACATGCAAAAACCACCTTATTCAATTTAAAATCTTTAACACGATTTTTTATAACCAATACCGGAATTTCTGAGGTGCGAACTACTTTTTCGGTGTTGCTACCTACAAACACCTCTCTTAAGCCACTAGCACCGTGGGAACCCATTACAATCAAATCCGCATCAAAATCTTTAGCAACACTATTAATCTCATGAAATTCTTTATAGTTTTGGACAGTAGTTTCTATAGTAATGCCATTTAAATAGTTCTTATCTAAAAATTCACTAAACCGTTTTTCGGCCAGCTTCATATAATAAATCGCTTCTAACATTTCTTGTGACTCATCTCGTGTTAATACGGCTTCAGACAAGCCCATCATATGTAGGATGACTAAAGAAGCCTTATGCTTTTTTGCTAAGTTCGCAGCCACTTCTAAAGCATATTCTGAGTGTTCGGAGAAATCTACTGGTATGAGTATTTTTTTCATTATGATGATATATTTTGGTTTGTAAATTTTGCCTTTCGTTTTTTAAGTTGTCTTTCGAGGTCGCTTATGGTTTCTTTTACAGCCATCTCATAATTTTTTTCATTGGAAACCGCAAAGATTTTAGGACCGGGTAAACTGAATTCCATTTCGCAGATGTGCCCTTTTTCTGTAGGGTCATTTTCCTGCTTAAATAAAACATCAACTCTGATAACCCAGCTGTATTTCTTTGCAATTTTCTGAAGTTTTTTGCTGACATATTGAGACATACTCTCACTACTTTTCATTTTTACATATTGGATATGGATAGTCATAACGTTTGATTAATATTATGTCTCAAATCTAAGAACTCACAAAGTGTTAAACTATGATAAATATCAGTGGTCGTTTATGGAGCAATTTTGATATGGGAAGATTACTGAATTTTAAGATGGCAGATGCAATTTACACAACCTCATGATTATTATTTACATAGAATTGACGTACAGGCGCTGAGTGCTATCTCTGTTTTAGTAATCCACAAAATAACGGAGCTTAAATTGTATTTAATTGTAGGAGAGTATGATTTAAGCTATGTAAACGGGATGTATTAATGCAATTTTACGAGTCTATATATGAAGGATGGATTGTGAAGTATGCAAGTAAGTATTCTATAGTAAAGGACGCTAGGGACATAAAATCTCTACATAAACCAAGTATATCATAAAGTGCTTATAATACTTGCTAACCCTATCCCTAAGATGAGAAGTAACACAATATAACGAAACTGTTCTTGGGAAATTTTATTTATAATCTGTTTACCAATCCAAGTGCCAATAATTCCTACAACAATTAAAATAGGAATTAGATATAATAGATCCTTCCGCATATATCCGTTAAAATAATACACTATGGTTCTACTAAAATCGACACCCAAATCTATTACAGCAGACGTAGCTATAAATTTATCTTTATTCATCTTGAAGGCGGATAAGGTTAGACCACGAATTGCACCACCTGTTCCTAGAATTCCGGCGCTAAGTCCGGACAGTGTTCCTCCAATAAATGCATTTTTAGTGGTGGGTTTGACAATCAAATTCTTAAAAATAAGAAAAGCTAAACTGAGAAGAACCAAGAAAATACCTAACATATAAGTAAGGATAACCGGGTCAAAAAATTGACTTAGAAATCCTCCGATAATTACAAAAATGACAGCAGGCACACCTAATTGAATGATTACCGTTCTTTCTAGTCCTTTTTTGAAAAATGCTATTTTAGTAAGGTTGCTGGAAACGTGATATAACGCGGTAATACCCAAAACAGATTGAAAGTCTAAATAGAAATTTGCAATGGGTACAAAAAAAACTGATGAACCAAATCCGCCCACAGTTCCTAAAATTTCAGCAATAATTGATAAAATTATAAAGATCGGAAGATAGCGAGACAGCATACATTGACGTATATGGTCCCAAAAGTAATATTATGCTAAACCAACAACTATGATATATATCATTTGGGCCGCTTTAATATATTTATCGAGGATCACATTATTAAATTTCCTTCCTTAATTTAGCTCTAGTAAAGAAGTCATTTTCAATGCTATCACCCAGAAGGAAGTATGTTTTTATTCACTAAGGATGAGAATAGGCTTTTTGTCTTCTCCTATGGCCACAAAAGTGAAATACCCTGTGACAACCTTTTCGCGGTCGTCACTGTACATATCTTCCATAAATACTTCAGTCTTTACCACGCAACTGCTTCTACCCACTTTGTCGACCCGTGCTACCAACTCTACGATACTACCCTGAGGGATAGGCGTCGTAAAATCGATCTTATCTGTTGAAACAGTTACCATTTTCTTTCTGCTGAATCGGGTGGCGCAAATAAAAGAAGCTTCATCCATCATATGTAGCGTAGTCCCTCCAAATAAAGTGTCGTAATGATTCGTGGTATTAGGAAAGACGGCTTTAAAAATGCGCGTTTCACTTTTGTTCTTCAGTATTTCAATTTCAGACATCGGATTTTGTTTTAGAAGTATAAATTATTGCTATTACAGGAGTTTTCTGAATCAGTTGAGGTTTGCTAAATTTGTCTATCAAAGATACTGCAAATGATATCAAACACAATTGAGAAACTGAAATGGAGATATGCTACGAAGAAGTTTGATCCTTCAAAAATTCTTTCCGAAGAAAAACTGAATGTCTTAAAAGAATCTTTTAATCTTACCGCAACATCCTACGGACTCCAACCTTTAAAAATGGTGGTCATTAGCGATGCAAGGTTAAAAAGCGAATTAGTGCCTCTTACTATGTCACAAACTCAGGTTAGGGATGCATCGCATGTACTTGTGCTCTGCACCGAGAATATCGTAGATAAAAAATATATAAAACAACACTTTAGTCGGGTTGAAGCAACCAGAAATACCCCCAGAGCTATCCTTCAGCCTTTTGAATTGTTCCTGGTTGATGAATTTTCAGAAAAAAACCCCGAGGATATTGCGCAATGGATGGCAAAGCAAGCCTATATCGCTATGGGAAATCTGCTAACCGTATGTGCATTGGAAGATATCGATGCTTGCCCTATAGAAGGTTTTGAGCCTCAGAAATATGACGAGATTTTACAATTAAGAAGTCTAGGTCTTCGCTCGGTATTGGTTCTTGCGGTTGGATATCGCGATGAGACCGACATGTTTTCGCAACTTAAAAAAGTGCGACGCGGTGTTGGAAATGTTATTATAGAGATGTAATTCACTGAACACGCAAACGAATTAAAAAGCCGTTCTATCTAACTTTGTTAAATGCTAACGCAACGCTTACCTTTGTCCTGAATCTATTTCCTGAATTCTTAAAATAATTTATCTATGCCCGGATTTGAAGTTTTTGGTGCCGAAGAGCGCAAACAAGTGAGTGATGTATTGGAAAGCGGAGTCTTAATGCGCTATGGCTTCGACGGAATGCGAAACGGTCATTGGAAAGCCAAACAATTTGAATCGGCTTTTGCAGAAAGGATGCAGACTCAACATTGTCAGTTGGTTTCCAGTGGTACTGCGGCGCTTACCGTTGCTTTAGCTTCAGCCGGAATAGGAGCAGGGGATGAAGTGATCATGCCAACCTTTACCTTTGTCGCCAGTTTTGAATCTATTATGATGCTAGGAGCCGTTCCGGTGCTCGTAGATATTGACGATACGCTAACACTCGATCCTGAAGCAGTTGAAGCAGCGATCACGCCTAAAACAAAATGTGTAATGCCCGTGCATATGTGTGGGTCTATGGCAGATCTAAATGCCCTTCAGGCAATTTGTGATAAGCACGATCTTATTCTTCTTGAAGATGCCTGCCAAGCACTCGGCGGAACCTACGACGGGAAGCCTTTAGGAAGTATTGGTGATCTGGGCTGCTTTTCCTTCGATTTTGTAAAGACCATCACCTGCGGTGAGGGAGGAGCCGTGATTACCAACAACGATCAGTTTAAAATAAACGCCGATCAATATCAGGATCACGGCCATGATCATATAGGAAACGATCGGGGTGCCGAAGGACATCCTACTCTGGGGTACAACTTCAGAATTTCTGAATTAAATGCCGCCGTAGGGGTTGCACAATTAGATAAGCTGGAAGGGATATTAAAGCTTCAGAAGAATAATTACGAAACCTTAAGAACCGCATTAGAAGCGGTAAACGGAGTGACTTTTAGAAGAGTTCCTGAGGGAGGAGAAGAGAACTATTCTTTTCTGAATATATTCCTGCCTTCTGCTGAACTAACGGAAAAGGCTCATAAAGCTTTATCGGAAGCCGGTGTGGATGGTTGTTTTTACTGGTATACGAATAACTGGCATTATATAAACGGCTGGGAACACCTTCGCAATTTAAAGTCTTTAGGTAATTTACCTTCAGAAATAAAAGATCAGATCCAAAATTTGAATCAAACCGACTTTTCAAAAAGCGATGCCTGGATGGGAAGAACCTTATCATTCCTTATCAAATTGGGATGGTCTACTTCAGAATTGAATGATAGGGTAGAAAAGATCAAAACCACATTGCGTTCAGTTCTATAAAACTGAAATGACCACTGATTAATAATTTCTGTTACCTACATATCATATTCTGTTACATACTTCTACTGTTAAGGATTCTATATCAATATTATTGCTTAGTTTTAAGAGCGTTTAAAAACTTTCAGTAAATTTCATTCGGTCAATAATTCAGTTGATAATGAATAGGATCTGCTTGATAATAATTTTAGTGTTTTTTACCGGTATGGTTCATTCACAGAATGAAACCAAGAGGGAGAAGAAGGATTTGGCGATCGATTCCATGCGATCGCATTTCAAGAGATTGTATTTTAGTGCGCCGGATGATGCTTTAGGCTTCGTAAAAAATGCTTTTCCCGAATATTCCTCTGATGACTTAATAAAAGCATGGAAAGATCATTTTAAGGGTACATATTACTTTAATCAAAGAAACGCAGACAGTTGTATTTTTTATTATAAGAAAAGTCTTCGGAATTTGAATTTTGAAGATGACCCTATGCTTTTTAATGAAAATCACGTGTTGTTAAGTCAGGTGTACATTGTAAAACGAGAATTTGAGGAAGCTTTGGATCATTTGAAGACCGCAGAGAATGCTATTGAACATCATGAGAATGTGGCCAATAATGATCTTAAGATTAATCTTTACCGCGCTTTCGGAAATTATTATAACGATAATTTCGATTCTAAAAATGCAATAGATTATTATCTGAAGAGCTTTGAATTGTTGGAGAAAGATGGAGAAAAGGAACAGACCACGGTCAATGTCCTTGTTAATCTTGGTGAGCTTTTCTATCAGTTAAAGGATTACGAGCAGGCATATAGTTATTTCATGAAAGGGAAAGAACTGGCATCGACCGCTGATTTTACCTTTGGTTATCATGTATGCGCCATACGTGCTGCAGATGTGAACCTGAATTTGGATAGAGCTACAGATTCGGATAAAGAAGCAGTATTAAACGCAGAAGAATTTTTTAAAGGTATTAATGCTTTGCCTTATTTGGTTCAGGCTAAAAGTTTACGGGCAAAAATGTTGGTTGAGTCTGATGAGTTTGAGGAGGCCGAAGACATTTTTATTGAGGCTATTGAACTTTCTGAAATGATGAAAGACGTGACCAGTATCATGAACTTGGAATTACGATTGGCCGACCTTTATTTTGAATTAGAACAATACGCGGAATCCAAAATACATTATTTACGAGCTAAGGAGCTGGCAGAACGATTAAAGAATGATGCATTACGGTCCCAGGCCTTATTGCAGCTAGCTAAGATCGAAGCTGCAACCGTAAATTATGAACTTGCGTACGAGTATTTAAATGAACACGTTAAGATAAATGACAGCTTAAGCGAACTAAGACAGGAAGAGGTTGTTAGAGATCTGGAAGCGAAGTATAAAAGTGAGCAGCAGGAACAAGAGATCCGGATGTTGACAACAGAGAATGCGCTGGCTCAACAAGAACAAAAAAATCAAAGAAATCTGTTATGGGCAGGAGGGATCTTAGCTTTATTAGGGTTGATATTCCTTTACATTTTATACCGAAACAGACAGCATACTGCAAAGAAAGTGATGGAAGTTGAGCGATTCAAATCGAGGCTGTTCGCTAACATCTCTCACGAACTCCGAACTCCCCTTACACTTATTGCCGGTTATTCCGAAAAGCGAGCTAAGGATAGCAAGGTTCAACAAACCTTAAGGGAAGAATTTGAGGTTATTAATCGAAATTCTCAACGTTTGGTCACATTGGTCGATCAGATCCTCGATGTTTCAAAATTGGAAGCTGGACAATTGAAAATGTCCGTATCTAAAGGAGAGCTGTCATTACTTTTACGATCTATTGCTTCTTCATTTCAGCATATAGCCAATGAAAAAGAAATCATTTTTGATTATCAAGTCTCTGAGATGGAAGAATCCTGGTACGATAAAGATGCCATCGAAAAGATCACCACCAACGTGTTGTCCAATGCCTTTAAATATACTCCTGATGGTGGTACGATCTCGATGCGAGCTGAAAGGTCTGAGAATCTACTTTTATTAAAGGTCGAGAACGAAACACAACTGGATGACAGCGTCCAAATAGACAAATGGTTCACTCGTTTCTATCAGTCAGATGTTCATCAATCCGGAGTTGGGATCGGACTTTCTTTGGTCAAGGAGCTAGTAGATCTGAATCGGGGAACTATTTCAGCTTCAAGAACAGATCATAATTCGGTTGTTGTAAAGGTCAGTATTCCGATAGATCGTACCAGTTACAATGAGGATGAATTGGTAAATAATATTGAATACCCTACCAATAAGGCTATTGTATCTTCTGAAGCGGCGAGCCTTTTGGATATTGACAAGGCAATACTATTGGTGGTAGATGATAATTCGGATATTCGAAATTTTATTGCTTCGGAATTTAAATCAGAATTTAAAATAATTGAAGCAACCAACGGGCAAGAAGCGCTTGATAGCGCAGTTGAGGTAATTCCCGATATAATCATTTTGGACATTTCCATGCCGATACTAAGCGGGATAGAGGTTTCAAAGCAGTTGAAATCCGATGAAAGGACCAGTCATATACCTATTGTGATGCTGACCGCTAAAGATGACGACTCTGATAAACTAGAAGGTTTAAAGACAGGAGCCGACGATTATATTACAAAACCTTTTAAGATCGAGAATCTAAAAGTAAGGGTCGCTAATCTGTTAAAGATCAGAGAGCAACTACGTGAGCGCTACAGTAATGAGGTTATTCTGAAACCAAAAGATATAACGCTGGATAAGGTTGATGAAAAATTCCTGGAAAAGATACAGCAGATCATGGATAATAATTTAACATCTCCGGAATTCAATGTACAGGAATTTTGTGATCTGGCAGGAATGAGTCGTATGCAATTACACAGAAAGCTAAAGGCTCTTACCGGTAATTCAACTTCCGAGTTCATACGAACTCAACGATTAAATATGGCAGCCTCTCTGCTTCTAAACAGTGATGCTACCATTTCTGAGGTGGGATATGCTGTTGGATTTAATGATCCGTCGTATTTCACCAAGCGTTTTAAAGATCAGTTTGGTATTTCTCCTTCCGAATATGGTGCAGGATCCAAAAAGTAGTAATTCTTCATTCAGTGTTACATAGTTTCAAGGTTTTGTTACATACGTTTTAGCCTTACTAATACTCCTATTCTTAGCTTTATCCTATTGTTTATTTATGAATGATTTACATCTAACCCCAAGATGAAGAAGAAGAATTTATCAGGTAGTATTGAGACCTTTCAGAGTCAGACCATCTACCTGAATGTAAACTATCTTGAAAAAGGGGAGTACACGTTGCATATCATTCATAAGAACAGGATCATTAAACGAACAAATTTCACTAAGGATAAATAAGCTAATTATGAAGCGTCTAGAACATTATCTCACAGCCCTACTTATTTTGGTCAGTTATCAATTCTATTCGCAGGTAGGAATTGGAACGGTGACTCCTAATTCTCAATTGGATATAAGATCCAGTAATCAAGTTACACCGGCTAATACCGATGGAATACTTATTCCGAAGGTTGATAATTTCCCGGTTACTCCTCCAACTGTTTCACAGGATGGTATGATGGTATATGCAACCGGAGCCGGAACTCCGGCAAAAGGATTTTATTATTGGGACCAGGGTATAACCGCTTGGGTTGGAATTAACGGTGACAAGAATACATTGGATGAGGCTTATGATCAAGGAGGAGCCGGTACCGGAAGACAGATAGAAGCAGATAACGGATCGGTTCTAATAACCGGATCGGACGGTCTGTTGATACGAGGCAATACCGGAGCAGGTGAGATCATTGCTTTGGATACTTCTTTTGATTCTCAATTCTATTTCAATCCTAGAAAAGCTGCCATACGGGCAGGCTATGTTTCCAACACGAATTGGGACGATGCCAATGTTGGTGAGGGATCTGCTGCATTTGGCTATTACAACATAGCCAGTGGGGCTGGTACGTTAGTATCAGGAACGAATAATAATGTTAGCGGACTTTATTCCTTTTCTTCGGGAGTAGATAATATTGTAAGCGGTTCTACCTCTTCAGCGATCGGTTGGAATGCTACTGCCTCCGGAGGCAGCAGTATTGCATTAAATTTTGGTAGCATAGCCAGTGGTGACAGTTCTGTAGCTGCCAATAATGGTACCACGGCAAGTGGAAACAGTTCATTTTCGATAAATAATAGTACGATTGCTTCGGGGGAATATTCCTTTGCGCAAGGCTTATTTAGTATTTCATCGGGTTTAGGAAGTTCAAGTTTCGGAGAATCTACGCAAGCATTGAGTTATTCTGAAATGGCAGTTGGAACCAATAATAGGCTGTATACACCTTCAAGTACAGCAGGTTTTAATCTGGCGGACCGCGCCTTTGTTGTGGGTAATGGTGTCAATGGTTCAAACAGAAGCAATGCATTTGAGGTATGGAAGGACGGAAGGGTCATTATCAATGAAGCCTATACACTGCCCACAGCCGATGGGGCTGTTGGTCAAGCCTTAACCACCAATGGAGCGGGTGCGTTGTCATGGGGTAGTGTTACCGGAGCAAATCGGATCGATGATCTTACAGATGGTAAATCGGATGTGGATGGATCAAACAATGGTTCTTCGATCTTTTTGGGTCTGAATGCGGGAGCCGGTGACGACAGTTCAGACAATCGCAATGTAGGGATCGGATTTAGTTCATTGCAAACCAATAGTACGGGACCTTATAATACGGCAATAGGCTATTTGTCTATGTATAACACGACAAGTGGTTACAACACCGGATTTGGAGCCTTAACGCTTGTACTCAATACGACAGGAACCAATAATGTATCAGTCGGGAGTTACGGATTGTACAGTAACACAAGCGGTAATTCCAACACCGCTATTGGACGGAATGCTTTGTATACCAATTCAACAGGGAGTGATAATACGGGGATAGGATATCGTGCTTTGGACGCAAATACAACCGGAGTAAACAATACTGCTGTGGGATCCAATTCGTTGTTGGACAACACAATTGGTCAATCGAATGTTGGAATTGGCAGTTATTCTTTAAGCAATAATACGTCCGGTAATAATAATGTTGCTATGGGAATTAGCTCTATGTTTACTAATACGACAGGCAGTAATAATGTAGCCATCGGGAGAAGTGCCCTTTATAATAATACAACAGCAAATTTCAATGTTGGAGTGGGATATAGAGCTTTATTTAATAATACGACAGGGCTGAACAATGTTGCCATAGGAGCGGATGCTGCAGTGGCTAATACTACTGGAACCAACAACGTTTCTGTAGGTTATTTTTCCTTAAATGCGAATACAGTTGGTAATTCCAATGTTGCAATCGGTAGAAATGCTCTATACAGGAATACTACCGCAAGTGATAATACAGCAGTGGGTTATAGAGCACTCGAATTGAATACAACGGGTAATGCCAATACGGCAATTGGTGTAGATGCTCTGCAAAATAATACAACCGGATTTACTAACGTGGCAATTGGTCCTTATGTTTTACAATCGAACACGACAGGGGCTTCTAATTACAGTCTGGGATATTTCGCTTTAAATAGCAATACCACGGGAAATGCAAATGTTGCAATTGGTTTGGAAGTTCTACAGTCTAATACTTCAGGGTCTATAAATACAGCCTTAGGAAACAATGCATTACAATTTAATACCATTGGTAGCGGAAATGTAGGAATAGGGGCGTCCGCTCTCCTCGGAAATACAACCGGTGATAATAATACAGCTCTAGGTTTTAGTGCAGGTCAATCGGTTTCGGGAAGCGCAAATGTGTTTTTAGGCTATCAGGCAGGTTATAATGAATCAGGCAGTAATAAATTATATATTGAAAATTCGTCAGCTAATACTGCCAATGCCCTAATTTATGGCGAATTCGATACCGATCTTTTACGGTTGAATGCAGATGTGGAGGTAAGAAATGATCTTGAGGTAGATACGAACACCTTGTTTGTGAATTCAACAACAAATCGGGTAGGGGTAGGAACAAATATTCCAAATTACCCGTTAGATGTTAACGGAACTGCAAATCTAAACAATGGGATCGCCTCCGGTATAGCACTACGTGTAAACGGATCGGAAGCTATTTGGTATGATGGAACTTATTTTAGCTGGGGCTTTGGAGGAACTGCGAATTATTTTGCCGATAATATTGGATTAGGAACTACAACTCCGGATACAAGATTGCATATAGAAGGGGGTTCCGATGCCACATTAGGCGGAGGGGGATATATAACGCTAGGAGATGTGGGAACTACAAACATTGTGATTGATAACAATGAGATCATGGCTAGAAATAATGGAGTTGCGGGCGACCTACATTTACAATTGGACGGCGGAAATGTATTGGTTGGAGGTGCTGTAGTCCATACCAGCGACCGAAGGTTGAAAAAGGATATAGAACCTATTTCATTTGGTTTAGAGGAAATCTTGAAACTTGAACCTAAACAGTATAATTGGAAGGATCGTTCAGTAGCAGAAAGTAAAAGCCTCGGACTCATCGCTCAGGATGTTGAGAATGTCATAGCGAATCTTGTAGTGACGCGGGATGACGAGGATAGGACCTTGAGTGTTAATTATACCGAATTGATCCCTATCCTTATAAAAGCGATTCAGGAACAAGACGAGAAAATTGAGACTCTCGAGGAGGCTTTAAAGAAGTTTGTAGATCAAGAGGATCGACTAAAAAAGCTAGAGGCTATATTATCGAATAATTAATGGTCTAATAATTTACATATTCGGTTATTTCTAAACCGTATCCAATCATACCTACTCGCTTGGTCTGAACGCTGTTTGAAACCAGCCTTATTTTATGGATGCCAAGATCATGAAGGATCTGTGCCCCGATCCCGAAATCCTTGGCGTCCATTTTTATTTGAGGGGCTTTAACCACTTCACCTTCTACCTGACTCTCCTTTAATTCTTCTAATCGCTTTAAGAGATTTAATGATTGACTCTCCTGATTGATAAATACAACAGCTCCTTTTCCTTCGTCGTTGATAACTCTGAACATATCATCCAATCGCTTTTCGGCATCACTGGTAAGTGTACCCAAAAGATCATTATTTACCAAATTGGCATTTACGCGTACCAATACGGCTTCATTGTCTTTCCAAGTTCCTTTTGTTAGTGCAATATGAACCTGATCGTTTGTGGTTTGTTGGTAGGCTCTTAGTCTGAATTCCCCAAATTTTGTATTGATCTTGAAATCTTCTTTTTTCTGAATTAGAGAATCGTGCTCCATTCGGTAAGCTACCAGGTCTTCGATGGAAACTAATTTTAGATCAAATTTTTTAGCCACTTCCACCAATTCCGGCAGTCGGGCCATAGTACCGTTTTCGTTGAGTATTTCTACCAGGATCCCGGCTGGTTTTAGGCCTGCCAGACGAGCAAAATCAATGGCCGCTTCGGTATGTCCGGTTCTTCTTAAAACACCTCCGGTCTTAGCGCGTAGTGGAAAAATATGACCTGGTCTGCCCAGATCTCCCGGTTTTGTAGTTTCGTCCACCAGAGCTTTTACGGTTTTAGCTCTGTCATGCACAGAAATTCCTGTGGTGCAACCATGACCAATTAGATCGACCGAAACGGTAAACTGCGTATGATGCAGCACCGTATTGTTTTCAACCATCATGGTGAGATCGAGCTCCTTGCAACGTTCCTCTGTTAAGGGTGCACAAATGAGTCCACGGCCTTTAGATGCCATAAAGTTGATCATTTCGGGGGTCACCATTTCGGCTGCGGCGATAAAATCTCCTTCATTTTCGCGATTCTCATCATCGACCACAATGATGATCTTACCATTTTTTATATCCTCAATGGCCTCTTCAATGGTATTTAGTTTTATAGCGGTACTTTCAGTAGAAATCATAGTCTTAATTCTGTGGTGCAAAGATACGGAATGTAAATTATTACTCCCGACGGAATATGGCGTAAACTTAAATCGTACAATAGATGAAATTTATTCTTCTTTCTTTCCGAATAATTTCCCGATACGTTGCAGAAAAGAATCTATGTCGAAGATCCCTTGATCGGTCGTGGCTCTGTACGTGAGCCAAACCCCTAACGGAAGCATGATCACCGTACTTATCCAACTTGCTATAAAGGGATGCATGGTCCCGTCCTCAGCACTGTTCTTGGCGAAAATCCCAATAAAATGATAGGTTAGGAACAACAATACTGCCACTACCATAGGAAGTCCCATACCTCCTTTACGGATGATTGCTCCCAACGGCGCACCAACAAAGAAAAGAATGATAACCGCAAAAGCCAGGACATATTTTTCGTGCAAAGCGATCTCGTGTTTATTGATTCGTTTGGTTTTGATCTGAAATTCAGTTTTTTTAGCATTGATAGATTGCAAGGTTCCTCTCACATTATTAAGAGCCATAGAAAGCACATTGGATTGCTGTCTGGGTTTGTAGATGTCCAGTACAGACTGCACAGTATCCGGAACTAATCTGGATTTTACGAGATCATCATTAAATTTTGCCACACCGCTTCGGTAATACATATTGTCTGAAAACATCTTAATATCTCTGGTGTATCCTTTAGAAAGCGAGTCTATTTCTACAAATAGTTCAGATAAATTGTACATGTTGTGATTGCTCAACTCGTTTTCCTTATCAACATCGGTATTGTTGAATTCGGTGAGATCTATATTAATGGTATATTCTTCAAAATAACTTTTTACAAAAGGTTGCCGTCGTTGTTTATTTACATCTTTTGTGATCACTTCGTCATAATAATAACCATCCTTTAGTATCAATGAAAGTGTGTTACTTCCTTCTTCACTGGCAAGTTCACCATTGTCGGCTATGGTCACATTGTAATTTCCGTTGGGGCGATCCGGTTTTTTCTGATGAATCACCACATCGTGTAAAAACTGATCACGGTCGCCACTTTTTTCACCTACTTTAATGTTGAAATTATCGCCAATCTGACTAAACTGACCTTCGGCAATAACCATGGATGGACTCACATGAGCGATGTTACGTCGTAAATTCTGCCATTTGTATTCGGAATACGGAATAACGTTATTCGCGAAAAAGAACGCCGTTAGCGCCAACAAAAGAATAAAGACCGTGAGGCTGCGCATAGCACGCTGAAGCGAGATTCCGGTCGATTTCATAGCCGCGAATTCGTATTTCTCGGCAAAGCTCCCAAAGACCATCAGGGAAGTAACTAAAACTGTAAGGGGTAGTACTAATGGAATAAGCCGAGGCGATACATACCATAAGAATTTAAGTACAACCCATATGTCCAGATCCTTTCCGGCCAATTCAGAAATATACAGCCAGATGGTTTGTAATACAAAAATGAACATCAAAATAATGAAGACGCTAAAAAACGTCTTCAAAAATGTCACTAATATGTACCGATCCAGTATTTTCAAAGCATCAGCTAGTCAAGCTTATTGATGTAATATCCATCCTGCTTGTACTTGGCTTCATCAAAGGTAAAAAGAGTTTTGGATAACGGCTGATTGGTTTTAAAAGAATTTACCGTCAACGTGTATTTGGTACCCTGTGCATCGGTTTGAATAAGCCTGTAAATATGTTTTGTCTGAACATCAATTCCCAATAGAATATCCTTGATCTCCGCTCTGGAATCAATAGGAATTAATTTTACATACTGAATTTTTCGACCCTTTACGTCCTGCACGATGTCCATTTTATAGGTATAGCCCTTTTCGTAGAAAGTGAGCATTTTTGAAGGAGTGATCTCCTTGTCGTCTGCCGCATCGTAATTTGAAATAGTCACTTCTTCATCCTCGGGCACAATGGTGTAGATCTTTTTGCCATCGAACATTCGGGTGGTTCCCAGCATGTTCAATACATATTTATTTCCCTGAAGGGTAACATTTCCGCGTGTATCCTGATTTACACCTTCCTTGGCATTGTTTAAATTGTACTTAAAATCGATCTCAATGTTGTTATAGCTTTTTGCCTTTGCCGAAACCTCATTGAGCAGGGATTTTGCCGATTGCGCCTGTGTGAGTGCCGAAGTTAAAAGCAGCATGCAAATGATAAATAAATTTTTCATTTTAATTGTCGTTATGTTCGTTGTCTAAAAGTTGGTTTAATGCTTCAATTGTGGGTACGATCACTTGCCTTGCTTTACTACCTTCAAACGGACCTACAATTCCTGCAGCTTCCAGTTGGTCGATAATTCGCCCGGCACGATTGTATCCTAATTTTAATTTTCGTTGTAACAGAGATGCCGATCCCTGTTGTGCGATGACAAGAACTTCGGCTGCTTCCCGAAATAGCTTGTCCCGCTCTTCGATATTATTATCAAGATTTGTGCCACCTTCTTCCCCCACATATTCAGGTAACATATGTGCATCGGGGTATGCTTTTTGAGAACCGATATAGTCGGTAATATCAGCCACTTCAGGGGTGTCTACAAAGGCACATTGAAGTCTGGTTAGGTCATTCCCTTGGGTAAACAACATATCTCCTCGACCTATAAGTTGATCGGCTCCTGAACTGTCTAAGATGGTGCGCGAATCGATCTTACTGGTCACCCTGAACGCTATACGAGCGGGGAAATTTGCTTTAATGATTCCGGTGATCACATTCACCGACGGACGCTGTGTCGCAATAATGAGGTGGATCCCAATGGCTCTGGCCAATTGTGCTAATCTGGCTATAGGAGTTTCTACTTCCTTACCGGCTGTCATAATTAGATCGGCAAATTCGTCAATGACCAGTACAATATACGGCAGGTATCTGTGTCCCTCATTAGGGTTTAGCTTTCTTGCCTTGAATTTGGTATTATACTCCTTAATGTTCCGTACCATTGCATCTTTAAGCAGATCATAACGGTCGTCCATTTCAATACACAGGGAGTTAAGCGTATAGATCACCTTATTGGTATCGGTAATGATGGCTTCTTCGGTATCGGGAAGCTTCGCCAGATAATGACGTTCAATTTTATTGAATAGGGTGAGTTCAACCTTTTTTGGATCTACAAGTATGAATTTCACTTCCGCCGGATGCTTTTTGTACAGCAAGGAGGTAAGAATGGCGTTCAGTCCAACCGATTTCCCCTGGCCCGTAGCTCCGGCCATTAAAAGGTGAGGCATTTTTGCTAGATCGACGACAAAGGTTTCGTTACTAATAGTTTTACCCAGAGATAATGGTAATTCCATTTCGGCATTCTGAAACTTAGGGGAAGCTATCACAGAACGCATGGAAACGATCTTCGGATTCTTATTGGGAACTTCAATACCAATGGTTCCTCGTCCAGGAATGGGAGCAATGATGCGAATTCCTAAGGCCGAAAGCGATAACGCAATATCATCTTCCAAGTTTTTGATCTTTGAAATTCTAATCCCGGCTTCAGGAACGATCTCGTAAAGTGTCACGGTTGGTCCTACTGTCGCCTTAATATTGGCAATTCCAATTTTATAATTATTAAGGGTATTTACGATGCGGTTTTTATTTTCTTCAAGCTCTTCCTGATTGATCGTAATTCCCTTTCCTCCGGTATAATCCTTTAGCAATTCAATGGTTGGAAATTTAAAGTTGCTCAGTTCCAGTGTGGGATCGAATTCCCCAAAATCTTCTACCAGTTTTTTACTGAGGCTATCTTCAACCATCTCTTCTTCCCTGGTTTCTTCTACTTCCATTTGGACATCATCCCCGGAGTGGTTTATTTCTTCTGATGTAGTTTTTAACACAGGCTCTTCTATAATTTCTTCGGAAAGATCCTCTTCCTTTTCAACCGTCACCGCTTCAAGGACGTCCTTTTCATAATCGGTTTGATCTATATCTGAGGCAGTTCCTGAAGCCTCTGAAGCTTCCGCAGTAAAATCGGATGCTATATCCTTTTTTGTGCGCTTTAAGGCAGTTCCAACCTTTTCCGGAGTAAGTTTCAGGCGTACCACCATATAAAAGATAGCGAGAAAGATCATAAGCAGAATAGTACCGGTTAGACCGATATAGTCCTGAGAAAGATCGTTGAGTTCAAAACCAATGACGCCACTCCAGATATTAGTGTCCGAAGTAAAGAATCCTAAGAAAACACAGAGCCATAACATCACCAGAATTCCCCAGAACCAGAATTTGAACAGCTGTTTTTTAGCATAATCGAAGAAGTAATAAACGCCGGTAAGTGTAATGAGAAAGGCCAGAATGAACGCTGCGACACCAAAACCATCATAGATAAAAAGGTTTCCGAGATAGGCCCCGAACTTATTTAACCAATTCTCCGACTCCAGCTCGCGTTCACTAAGTAAACCAATAGTACTCTGATCGGTCTGCCAGGTAAAGACATACGATATAAATGAAAAAATAAGCGCTATTCCCAGCAGGAACAGAAAACTGCCCAAAATGATCTTTTGTTGTTTAGAAAGCGTAAAGGAAAGTTTTTTACGCGGAGTTGTGGCTTTTTTAGATGTTCGGGTCTTTTTCTTCGCCATTAATGGTAGGGTTGTCTTTTAGCAAAAATACAATAACAAAACGTCCCAAACTACATAAAATTTTCTAAAACACCTGAATACTTATTAGCTCAATAAATTATACAGAATTAACAATTTTCCGTCTCTTTTCCACTGTATCCAGCCTTTCCCCACATTATTAAATTCACCATCCAACAAAAAGACATACATCCAATCATCCTTTACTTTAACAGGTTTCATAAAGGCGAAGGAAGTGTTTACATCTCCGCTTTCTTCAAAATCGCGAACTTTTACTCTTTCTTTCGAATCGATAAATTCAACCGAATGAACACTCATTAAAAAATCGGGCCAGTACGCGATATCTCCGGATCGACGATCGACAAAGGATGTCTGATTCGTTGTTGCATTTACCACAACTTCAGCAAATTCCTGACTTACACTTACGATCTTAAAATACAACATATCATAGTCCAGTTTTAGCATATCGGGCACCAGCCAGGGAGGTGCTGTGGCTATTTCAAACACATTGTGTTTATTCCTTTTAAAGGTGATACTATCATACGGACTATGTTCCATGATAGATTTTTCCAGATTGAGATTTCCGTAGAAATACAACACGTTATTTTCATAAAAATTCGGACTGAAATACCCCAATCCCATAATATTACTGTCGTTGTATTGTTCCGCGTCGATTTCGGGTTTTCTTATTCTTTTAAAGAGATTGGTCGCAGTAGGAAGTGCCGACGCAGGCGCTGTAACTTTCCTTTCCTGTTTAGGGTTTTGTTGATAGGGTTTGTTTTGTTCTTGCTGAAGCGCATCACGTTGTTTAAACTCGTAGTATTTATTACCACAGGCAATTAACAAGAGGGTCAACAGCACCCAGTTTATTTTTCTTAACAATTTTGTTTCAACATAATATGCGATAAAAAATGAGGCAAAAAAGGCAATTCCCGCAAACAGAACTCCGTAGCCAAGTACGATAGCACCGCCGGCTAATCCTTGATTCTTACCTGCTCCAATAAATTCCGCAAAATAGAGTCCGATGATAAAAAAAGTGAATAACATTAAGATGTAAAAACCAATGCTCGAAAGCCTTAGTAATTTTTTCATAATAGATATTTGATATGAGCTAGCATTTAAAATTAGAGAAAAATTCTAAACAATTAAATGGAATTCGCTAATAATTACCTGTCAATCAAATGTTTGGGAGTTCTAAAATTTTGGAAGATATATAATTAACCCGATAATAACCGCCGTAACTGCAGCGAAGAAAACGGCTCCTGCTGCCACATCTTTAATATAGCCGATCTTGTTATGAAAATCGGGGTGTACAAAATTGGCGATCTCCTCGGCGGCGGTATTTAATCCTTCAACACTGAGAATAAGTCCGATTGCAAAACACTGCATGATCCATTCTGTAGTAGAAATATCGAAATAGAAGCCGGCGATGGTCATAATAATTCCAATGAATACCTGCACCTGAATGCTGGCTTCATTTCTAATGAGCATCCACGCGCCTTTTATCGCATAACCACATCCCTTAAGGCGTTTACCAAGAAAGCTGTTCCACATTATGTTATGGCATTAAGTGCAGCTTTATAATCGGGTTCCTTTCCAATTTCGGGGACCTGCTCCTTATAAAGTACGGTGCCAAATTCGTCCAATACCACTATGGCCCGTGAGTGAAATCCCTGCATGGCTCCGTCAATCATTTCCAGATTGTAATCCTTTCCGAAACTACCTTTATTAAAATCTGATAACATTTCCACATGCTCAATGCCTTCTGCAGCGCAAAATCTTTTCTGTGCAAACGGAGTATCCCGGGATATGCATAAAACTCTGGTGTTTTCCAGACCGGCGGCTTCAACATTAAATTTTCTGGTGGAGGTTGCACAAATACCTGTATCGATGCTGGGGAAAATATTGAGCAATACTTTCACGCCTTTGTATTCCGATAGGCTCTTTGAAGACAAATCGGTGGTTATGAGTGTAAACTCGGGAGCTTTCGATCCCACATCGGGAAGGCTTCCTAATGTTTCTACCGGATTTCCACCCAGAGTTATTTTTGCCATGTTTTTTGAATTTAAGAACTATAAAAATACATAAATGAAATAAGTTTGAAGATTTGTTTTCTCAAAATTATATGATTAACGACTTCCGTACTTAAAACACAAAACCCCTTCAGAATAAACCGAAGGGGTCTTGAAACTTAACCTAACTTAACTTAACTATAAACTTTTCAGTTTAAATTTTTAATTCATATGCTCGCTTAAATAAGCAGCAACACCATCGCGGTCTGCGTTCATTGCAGTAGCTCCTTCCTGCCAGTTAGCAGGACAAACTTCTCCGTTTTGCTGAACGTGACTGTATGCATCTATTAGTCTTAGAAATTCGGAAACGTTGCGTCCTAATGGCATATGATTTACACTTTCGTGAAATACCGTTCCTTCTTCGTCAATTAGATAAGTGGCACGATAGGTAACATTGTCACCATCAACAAGCACATTTCCGGTTTCTTCGTCATAGCGTTCGTTGGTGATATCGAGGATATCCAATTGTGATGACAGGTTTCGGTTGCTGTCTGCAAGGATAGGGTAGGTAATACCTTGAATCCCTCCCTGGTTCTTTGGCGTATTCAGCCATGCAAAATGAACTTCAGGAGTATCACACGAAGCACCAATAACGATTGTATTTCTCTTTTCAAACTCGTCCATTGCAGCCTGAAAAGCGTGAAGTTCGGTTGGGCAAACAAAGGTAAAATCCTTTGGATACCAGAACAGTATCACTTTTTTTCCTTCCGTTGTAGCTTTTTCAAGAACATTCAGTTTTTGGGTAATTCCGCTTTTAGAAGTTGCATCAACAAACAGATTCGGGAATTTTTTTCCTACAATTGACATATTTTTTTCTTTTAGAATTATACTAATATTTTAATCGTAAACCGAAATGAAAAAGGTATCGGTTCGCCGGCATTTTTAAGATAAAAACCATCTCTCAAATGCGGGTGCAAAAGTACAAATTCTAATAGCTATTTAAAAACCAATTTCTCTATTTTTTTAGAAAAAAGTATTCCTGTTGCGCAAAGGTCTATTTTGTAGTGAGTTGCCTTATTTTTATTCTGAATCCGGCAAAAATAAGAGTCATAAACGGACTCAGCCAGTTAAAGATAGCAAAGGCGAAATAATCGAGTACCGGTACACCTAGAACACCACTCTGGTACGCACCACAGGTATTCCATGGAACTAAAACCGAAGTTACCGTACCGCTATCCTCGAGTGTACGAGATAGATTTTCGGGCGCCAGTCCCTTTTCCTTAAATGCTTTACTGTACATTTTTCCAGGGACCACAATGGCCAGATATTGATCACTTGCGGTAAGGTTTAGCGCAAGACAACTTGCTACCGTGCTAGCAAATAATCCGAAGGTGGTATGAAATAATTTTAAGAGCGCCTTACTTATCCTTGCTAAAGCCCCGATGGCATCCATGACGCCTCCAAAGACCATGGCGCAGATGATCAACCAGATGGTGCCCAACATACCACTCATTCCACCTGCCGAAAACAGATCATTAAGCGCCTCACTATCGGTAGCAACCGAAGTATCAACGGTAATTGCGTTCATAATTCCTTTGTAACCCGTAGTAAAGTCAAGATTTGTTCCGCCACCCACCGTCGCAACGATATTGGGTTGAAAGATCAGGGCAGCGAGTCCGCCTAATAGGGTCCCAGCTAATAGCGCTATAAGTGGGGGAGTTTTTCTAATGATCATTACGATAACTAACAGAGGAACCACAAACAACCACGGGCTTATATTGAAAGATGCATCAATTGAATTTAGAATAGAAGTGGTATCTGCTGCTCCTTGTGGATCCAATCCGAATCCGATAATAATAAAAATCAGTAAAGTGATAATTATGGTGGGTACCGTGGTATAGGTCATATATTTAATATGAGTAAACAAATCGGTGCCCGCCATTGCCGGAGCAAGGTTTGTTGTATCGCTAAGAGGGGAAAGCTTGTCTCCAAAATACGCCCCCGACAAAACAGCTCCCGCAGTCATTCCCAGGGAAATTCCAAGTGCTTCTGCAATACCGATTAGAGCAATACCTACAGTGGCAGACGTGGTCCAGCTACTCCCTGTAGCAATTGAGATCACAGAACAAATAATTACACAGGAAGCCAGAAAGATCGTTGGATTAAGGACTTGCATACCATAGTATATCATTGTTGGAATAATTCCGCTAATAAGCCAGGTGCCTGCCAGCGCACCAACCATTAAAAGAATTAATAAGGCTCCTGTGGTCGATTTGATATTTTCGGCCACTTCTTCCACCATTCGGGTATAGGAGACTTTGTTAAATGTCCCAACTATAGCCGCCACCGCAGCGCCCAATAAAAGAATAAATTGATTGCTTCCATCTAAGGCGGAGTCGCCATAGGCGTAAAAAACGTTGTAAAAAAGCATGGCAACAAGCGCGAAGACGGGAATTAATGCCTCCCAGATATTCAATTCTAGGTTTTCTACGATCTTCTGGTCATCAATTTTAATTTCTGAAAGGTTGTCCTTATCCTGCATGCCGGTTAGTTTTTATGAAATGTAATGTTACGATTTTGTAAAAAGGTATGCAAATTTGAAATTCGCTATGAATATCTATCGATAGGAAGCTAAAGTTTAAAATAATACAGTTTAATACTTGGAGATTGGACTTCCATTCCATTGATCTTGTGTAGGAAGAATAAAAATTATCACACAAATTATTAAGATAAAACCTACTTTTTATGTATTTCATCGACGATAAAACACAAATTATCGAAAAGTATATCTGGAAATTTGTAGGAATTGTTTCTAATATTAGATTTGCCATCCCAAATTAATACTTATGAAATTTTTAGCTCCTCTTACTCTGTTATTCATGCTAACCTTTTCCGTTATAAATGGTCAGGTTGGAATAAATACAACTACGCCTAACGCATCCAGTATTTTAGATATAAGTGCTTCAGACAAAGGTTTGCTGATTCCTAGAATTGCTCTAATAGGACTGAATGATACCACAACAATATTAAATCCGGTCGAAAGTCTGTTAGTGTACAACACTACGAGTAATAGTGAAATTACACCGGGATTCTATTTTTGGAACGGTTCCCAATGGACCGAATTTAGCTCCAATGCTTCCGGAGGTGGCTCTTCAGATCCTCACAAATGGACTTTGCAAGGAAATGAACTTACTGCAAATGACTTTATAGGATCTACAAATTGGAGCGCATTAACCTTTAAAGTAAATAACCAAAAAATAGCTTCATTCCATCCAAATGGTGGATTATTACTAGGCCTTGGAGCTGCTTCAAATGTGAATAATGCAATAGCTATCGGTACCAACGCTAGTGCTACTACAAACGAATCCATTGCCTTGGGATATTCAACGATTGCCTCCGGATACCGATCTACGGCAATAGGATATAATGCTCAGGCAACAACCAATAATTACAGCTTGGCACTGGGTGCCAATGCTGTTGCTAGTGGATTAAACAGTGCTGTTTTTGGAAATTCCTCTACAGCTTCCGGACAGAATGCCACCGCCGTAGGATATGGTGCAAACGCAACTAATGCTAATACCATTATTTTAGGAAATTCAATAAGTGATATTACAAACTGGAATGCAACCAAAGTAGGTATAGGAACGAACACTCCTTCTGAAAAGTTAGAAGTAAAGGGGAATGTTAAGATTGATGGAATCTTAAAGATCACCGATGGAACCCAAGGGAATGGTAAAGTGCTCACATCTGATGCGAATGGAAACGCCAGTTGGCAAGAAGTTTCGGGTGAACAAAAAATATTTGCTGAGATGAACGCTAATTCGACTAGTTCCTTGTCACAATATAATCCAATAAATTTTGGAAATACCGTGATCACGCAAGGAATTAATACAAGTTCTAATGGCTTCCAGGTAGTTCAATCGGGTGTTTACAGGGTTACATATGCCATTTCGGTGAGTAAAGCGAATGGTTCAGATACCAATGTAAAATTTTATCTTGCAAAAGGCTGGGGTTCTTCCAATGCAGTTCAGGGGTCGGCAGGATATGGTTTTGTAGGAAATGGTGACACTACGACTATTACGGTAACCAAATATGTACAATTGAATGCCTATGATCAGCTTTACGTATTTTCAGACGCTTCAAATAACGCAATTAGCATTTTACCCGATGGTACGTATTTTAATATCGAATTAGTTGATTAATAGAACGCACTCTTGACCTTATGCTAATTAATTATACCGTGTATTTTCATTAATAGGTAGTATAAATTCTCATAAGCTTTTCTACAATTATTTAAATAAATAAAAGGGGGTTACACCCTGTTTAAATTTAGGATTTTTCCTGTATTTACTTCAATAAGAATGTTTTATATTTGATATATCCCTCTTCTTCTTGATCATTATCCTGCTTCATAAATTTTAATGATATGAAAAGGATAATATTATTTTCGGCGCTTATTTTCCCCACGTTTATTTTGAATGCCCAGGTAGGTATTGGAACCGTTACCCCCGACCCCTCTTCCATGCTGGAAGTGTCCTCTACAGATAAAGGGGTGTTAATTCCAAATGTTGTACTTGGCGCAATAACAGATACCATGTTAGACGGTATTAATACTGCGGCGACTGGCTTGATGATCTATAACACCAATGCCGGAGTTACCGGTGGGGCAGGAATAGGTTATTATTATTTTAACGGAACGATCTGGGAAAAATTGATAACTACGGCTTCGGTAAGCGGTGATTCCGACTGGTTTCAGGAGGGGACAACCACAAGTCCGACAGCAATTACAGATGATATATTTACTTCAGGTAACGTTGCTATAGGCAAGAATACAGCCGATTACAGGCTCGAGGTGGAGGAGATCATTAATACAACGGCAACCAGGGTGATTAATATAAACTCAACGAATGCTGCGACCACCAACACAGCCAATATTCACAACCAAACCACATTCACGGGTACCGGGGGAATGCGAGGGATGTATAATTTACTGGGCGGTAGTGGTTCAGGAGCCGTAACGGGCATAAACAATAATGTGCAGCATACGGGAACTGGTTGGCATATTGGTGTGCGAAACGATATTCTCGGGTCGGGTGCCAGTGGTAATTCCGATGGAGTATTCAATAATATAGGGCGGGGTGGTAGCGGACTTATAAATGGTGTGAGAAACGATCTTTCAAGTGCTACCGCAACAGGCGCTAAAACCGGAGTTCGCAATACGATCTC
This sequence comes from Constantimarinum furrinae, assembly GCF_014295415.1. Classification (GTDB taxonomy): domain Bacteria; phylum Bacteroidota; class Bacteroidia; order Flavobacteriales; family Flavobacteriaceae; genus Constantimarinum; species Constantimarinum furrinae. Next base: position 2,764,279 of record NZ_CP052909.1, on the reverse strand, counting down.
GGGAAGCGGAAGTTCTAAGACCGGAGTGAACAACAGTATTCAAGGGACAGCTACAGGATCTCAAACCGGAGTGCAAAATACTGTGGCCACGGCAAGTAATGTTATACAATATGGGGTGAATAACAACATCACTGCCGATGCGGGAAATGACAGTGATGCCATTGGAACATTATCTGCCGTGAATGGCGCCGGAAATGGCGATTTTTATGGATCGTATAATAGTATTAGCGGTACCGGAAGCGGAATCAACTACGGGACATATCAAAGTTTGAATGGAACAGGTAGTGGAACACAGCGCGGCACCTATAATTCTTTGTCCGGTACCGGGAACGGTACTAAAAGTGGATTTTACGCTTCACTTACCGGTAGTGGGACTGGAGAAACCAGAGGATTTGTCGCGTCGGTAATAGGAACAGGAACAGGAATACACAGAGGGTTTTATGCCAATATAGCCAATAATCAAGATGGTGACCATTACGGTGGAGTAAATTATTTACAGGGTAACGGTAATGGCGCTCATTATGGTGTATATAATCTATTGACCGGGGGAGGAACTAATGTTCACTATGGGGTGCGCACCGATTTGACAGGAACAGGCAGTGGACCTCAGGTAGGTAGCAGACATATTATATCAAATACCGGAACAGGGGAGCACTGGGGCGTTTATAGCTCTTTAGGGGGAACCGGTGACGGTATCCAATATGGTGTAGCGAATAGTGTAAACAATACGGGAAGTGGATCTCATTGGGGTATGCATAATACGTTTTCAGGAACTGGTTCCGGCTTACACACGGGGATGTTTAGCAGTTTTACTGAAGGAACCGGGAATTTAACAGGTGCATGGACGCAATTTTCTGATAACGTTGGAAATGGTAACCAATTAGGGGCTTATAATACATTTTTAGCCGGGGGTGATGGAATTCTGGCCGGCTCCTATACGAGTATTTCTACTACGGCCTTGGGTACCGGTTCGCAGTACGGAATGTATCTTCAGAATTCCAGTCCGGGTGGAGGGGTTCATTATGGATCCTATCAACTTTTAGCTGGTACAGGAGCTGGTAATCAACTAGGTATGAGGAGTATTATTTCGAATACAGGAAACGGAGATCACATGGGAGCAGAAAACACATTGTCCGGAACCGGCAGTGGTTTTCATACGGGAACTCGAAATACCTTTTCGGCAGGAACAGGGCACCTTACCGGGACCTGGAATGAATTTTCGGGTACTATTGGCAATGGTAACCAAATAGGTGCATTTAATAATTATTTTGCCGGAGGCAATGGTGTTCTGGCCGGTATATATACACAAATCCAGAATTCTGTGACGGGAACCGGAACGCAATACGGGAATTATAGCGCGAACAGTAGTCCGGGTGATGGCATTCATCACGGTACCTACAATTCACTCTCCGGAACCGGAAACGGACAACACAACGGTACCTATAACCTCTTAGATGGAAGTGGATCGGGCACACATTCAGGGTTTTATGCGTCCATGGTAGGTGATGGGTCTGGTGAAACCCGAGGATTTGTGGCATCGATAGGAGGCAATGCCACCGGGATTCAGCGAGGTTTTTATTCAAACATTGTGAATACAGGCAATTCAAATCATTTTGGAACCATAAATGTCTTAAGCGGAAGTGGAACCGGAAATAAGTATGGAGTATACAGTTCAATATCAAATACGGCAGGTGGAACACATTATGGTGTGTATTCTTCAGCCACTAAAGCATCGAGTTATGCGGGTTATTTTGCAGGAGATGTGTTTGTTTCGGGCACATTTACAAATCCTTCAGATGAGATTTTGAAGGATAGAATTCAGAATACCGAAACGCTTATTGATAAAGTGAGAAACCTGAGAGTAACGAATTATTATTTCAGAAGTACAGAAGCAGAAAAATACGGTTTTCCAAGAAACAAGCAAATTGGGTTTATAGCACAGGAAATGGAAAATGTATTTCCGAATTTAGTAGTGCTTACTAAACTGACTTCAGGAGACTTTAACGATCCTTCCAATGATGAAAGGCTAATTAAAAGTGTAAACTATATAGGTATGGTTCCCATTTTAACAAAAGCCATTCAGGAACAACAGGAACAAATTGATTCTCTAAAAAAATTATATGATAATCAACAACAAAAATTGGATCATCTTAACACAGAACTTTCAGAAATCAAAGCATTTCTTTCAGTACATATAAATCAGAAACAATAAGATTCTTGCTTCCGCTAATTTAAATGTTACATCCCGACCATTACTTGTTACATATGTCGCATTGGTTTAGATGTTGAGCCAGTACTTTTAGCTACTAAACTAATTCGTTATGAAAGAAGCTATCCTCCTCGTAATTTTCATTCTATTTACAAGTTTATCTATAGATGCTCAGGTAGGTGTCGGAACAACAACTCCTGACGCTTCTTCCGCTCTGGATATTAGCGCAACCGATAAGGGAATACTAATACCCAGGGTTTCATTAGGTGATGTGACATCTACGATGCTCGACGGCACTAATACCGCAGCTAGCGGCTTGTTGATATATAACACCAATGCATCGGTATCTGGCGGTTCTGGGGTTGGATACTATTATTTTAACGGAACCATCTGGGAGCGACTGGTGACTACATCTACTGCTTCCGATGATGCCGATTGGTATGAGGAGGGAACGACTAGCGCGCCGAACGATATTAATGATGAGATATATACCTTGGGAAATGTCGCCATTGGTAAGAATAACGCCACCTACCCTTTGGATGTTGAGGCAACTTCGGGAATAAGAGCGATAAGTGCTCGCATTTCCGGTGCAGATAATACCACGGCATATGGTATTTACAGCCAAAATAGCAATACAGGTAGTGGAAATCATCACGGGTCTTATAACCTTGTTGATGGAGTAGGAACAGGAGCACATTACGGGGTCTCTAATTTTCTTAACGGATCCAATTCCAGTGCAAAATACGGTGTAAGAAATACACTTTCAAGCTCTGGCACCAAATACGGAATCTGGAATGACATTCAAAATTCTACAAATAATCTTGTAGCCGGGGTTCATAACGAGATTAATTCTAGTGGAACAGGATTAGTTAGAGGGTTTTATAATGATATGACCGATACAAACAGTGGATTTTTATTAGGTCTTCAAAATCAATTAAGTGGAACAGGTAGTGGTGATCATTTTGGTGTTAGTAATTCACTTACGGGTAGTGGAGGCGGGCGTAAAGTAGGGTCTTATAACTTTGTTAATCCCTCTGCCGGGGGGACACATTATGGAGTGCTTTCAAATGTATTAAAGCCAGCCAGCTTTGCGGGTTTTTTCGTAGGTGACGTTGCGATTGGCACGAACAATCCCTTTGGAACCGGCACTCCCGATCATTACATTTTTCCCGCTTCAAGGGGAACTAATGCACAGGTAATGCAAACAGATGGCAGTGGTAATATAAGTTGGGTCGATCCATCCACCTTAGACGATGAGGATTGGGTCATCGACACTACTGGAAGTACCATATTATATCCCACAAACACTACAGATAACGTAGCCATTGGAAAAACTACGGCGAATGCTAAACTGGATGTTGAAAATGATACCTCTGGTATCGCAGGATCTTTTACGCAATTAGGTTCAACCGGAAATTCCGGAAATATAACCAATACGGTACTTGGAACAACAGGGAATATTACGGGAATTTCTAATAATCTACTTGTGGACGGAACAGGAGACAAGACAGGGATCCACAACAATATCGATTTTGGAACTGTGGGCGCTACCGGACTTAAGAAAGGAGTGTTTAACGAAATTGAAAGTGCCAATGGTGATACTATGGGTGTTAACAACGTTTTAACGGGGATCTCTGCTGGATTTCAATACGGGTCTTATAACAGTATTAGTGTAAGTGGAAATGGTTCTCACTATGGAACACTTAACCAGCTTATTGGAACAGGAGCTGGGAATCAATTTGGTACTCTCAATCAAATGCGAAATACTGGATCGACTGCCCAGTTCGCTACATATAATTCCTTCTCCAACAGCAGCACAGGAGATCAAACGGGTGTTAGAAATGATATGTTAAGCACAGCTAATAGTGAGCATAAAGGGATGTATACCCAATTTACGGGATCCGGAGCGGGGCCTCAAATTGGAGTAGAAAACAGATTAGCCGGAACCGGTAATGGAACTAAAACAGGCGTTTATAATAATATAATTGATAGTGGAAACGGAATTCATTACGGAGTTAGAAATAGTCTGTCCGGATCCGGGACCGGCGTAAAATACGGTTTATATAATTTTATAAACAATACTGCAGGAGGTACCCATTACGGCGTATATTCTTCTGTCTTAAAAACAAATAGTTTTGCAGGTTACTTTCAGGGGGCTGTCGCAATAGGAACAAATGGATCGAACACTTATACGTTCCCTGCATCCAGGGGAACGGCAAATCAGATCATACAAACTGATGGTGCAGGAAATTTGAGTTGGGTGGACCCTATAAATGAAGATAAAGCCATTGTAAGATTAGGAAGATCTTCAAACCTTGGGGGGATGACAACGAATTCGGAAACCGCATTGATAATGAATACGGCTATCTTTAATCTCGGTGGGGGTCTTCATAATACCTCAACGGGAGCATACACCATACCTTACTCGGGAGTTTACAATATTATTGCAAATCTAAATTTTTCGTTTTCCTCCGCATCGTCAAATAATGCTGTTTGCCTATTTCGTGTTTATGTAAACGGTAGTTATTATGATCAGATATACAATCAAAAAGAAGCCGCTACCTCTGCGTCATGGGGAATAAATTACAATTATAACATCCATCTATCCTTAAATGCCGGCGACGTAGTCACTTTTAGAATATTACCTGTTTTTAGTGGTCCATCTTCACCGCAAATCACGAGCAATGCCACCAATGTTGTCATCAAAAAGGAATATTAATATGAGCTCTGTTTATATACTGATGAGTAAAAATTCAGTTAGCGAGATGGTTTTAGAGAATTCCTACTTGAGTCATACAAGTTCGCATCATTTCAAAGGTACGGGCTATATCGGCATCCAAACCAATAGAAAACCGGATCAAACCATCGGTTAGGCCCATTTCAACTTGTTCTTCTTCAGGAATTTCGGAAGAGGTAGAGCTTCCCGGAGCACTAAATAAGGTTTTATAAAATCCGAGACTCACAGCGAGATATCCAAGATTTCGTTCCTGCATAAGTTCCATAAGCTCATTCGCTTTATCAATATTTCCTACATCTATGGTGAACATTCCGCCATAACCATAATCTTCATTCATCATTGCTTTGAACAGTTTATGACCGGGATGTGATGCCAATCCAGGATATACGGTTTTAAGTCCGAGCGCTTCAAATTTTTCTGCCAAATACAAGGCATTATGGCTATGCTGTTTTATTCGAATATGAAGCGTTCTCATGTTTTTTAATATCGAAGCTGCCCGTAGGCTGTCCATAGAGGCTCCTAGCAACATACTGGCTCCGTCATTTACATTTCGTAGTGAATCTATCAGTTCACGACTACCGCACACGACACCGCCCATTGTATCGCTGCTACCGTTAATAAATTTAGTAAGACTGTGTAATACCACATTGGCTCCCAATTGAGCAGGTGAAATTGAAAGAGGTGAAAAGGTGTTGTCAACGAGCAGTTGTAAGTTGTGTTTTTTAGCAAGTATTGCAAGTGCCTTTATATCTGCAACCTCCAATAGTGGGTTACTTACCGATTCGCAATAAATAATTTTGGTTTCTGAAGTAATTGAAGCTTCCACAATGTCGAGCTTGGTAATATCCACGAAGGAGGTATTTATTCCTAAGCGCGGAGCAAAGTTTTTCAGAAAGGCATAGGTGCCACCATAAATAGTTCTGCTGGAAATAATATGATCGCCTGCCCGACAAAACTGAAGGATTGTAGGAGTGATAGCACCCATACCACTGGCGGCAACATTTGCAGTTTCTGTGCCTTCCATAGCAGCAAGTGCTTCTCCTAAATACAGATTAGAAGGTGTTGAATGTCTCGAGTATAAATAGCAACCATCTGCATTGCCTTCAAAGGTATCGAACATGGTTTTAGCCGATAGAAAAGTGTAGGTCGAAGAATCGGAAATGGAAGGATTTACTCCTCCAAATTCGCCAAAATATTGAAGATCCTGTATGTTGTTTGCCGGTTTGAATGTCATATTTGAATATCTAAAGATGTGTTGATTATTCTTCAAACCTAACCTATATAATAATTTATATCAAGATATGTTTAAATATTCAAATTATATATCTATAGAAATGCATTATTTCAGTATATTTTTCAGATTTTGTATTATTTTTGAGATAGAATAAAAAAAATTTTAAGATGAAATTGGATGCAACCGACAAAAAGCTATTAGCCTATCTTCAGAAAGATTGTAAGCAAACCAATAAAGAATTGGGACACAAATTGGATCTTTCGGTTACAGCTGTGTATGAAAGGATAAAAAAGCTGGAGCGCCAAGGAACCATACAAAACTATGTGGCGTTATTGAATTATAAGAATGTCAATTCGGGATTTGTTGTATTCTGTCAGATTAAACTTATACAGCACACCAAGGAATATCTTACCCAATTTGAAAAAGAAGTGGCCAAGCTCGATGAGGTGTTGGAATGTTATCATATTAGCGGTGAATATGACTATTTGCTGAAAGTCGTAGTAAAGGATATGGAGGAATTCCGTAGTTTTATGGTAACAAAACTCACTACCCTCCGTCATATAGGCAGTACGCAAAGCTCTTTTACGATAAATGAAGTGAAAAGAACTTCGGCTGTTCAGATAAAATAAGAAATGAAGTCTAAACTAATTTTAAGAACCATACTGGCTGTTATTGTAGGTGAACTGGCTTTGGCATTATTAACAACCGTGGCTCAGGGTGTAATAGTTCAGGGTGTTCACTGGGGGATTTCATCAACATCAGATCTTATTATTGGAGGAGTAGCTACACTTGCAGCCGGAGTTGCATCCGGTGTTCTAGCAGTGATCATTGGGGGTAAAGGAAATTTTTGGCCGCATATTTTTCTTTCGATGCTTATCGCTACAGAAACGACATATCTTATTGCGACAGACCATATTGGAAATCCGTTGTGGTTCGCAATACTGTCGGCACTTGGTCTTATAGCTGCTGTCTGGATGGGTTTTTATATCTTCAGAAAAAAATAATCCGTACAACATATTCGGTTATTCAGCGTCTTGTACTACGATAAAACATTTGTACTTTTGCATCTGCAAACACCGGACGTATGGCTCTGGTTGTGTTAATCTAAAAAATGTATACTTTATGAGCTCCTATGATGTTGCTGTAATTGGTTCAGGTCCCGGAGGATATGTAGCTGCTATTCGCTGTGCACAATTGGGAATGAAAACTGCGATTATTGAAAAATACAATACTTTGGGTGGTACCTGCCTTAATGTGGGATGTATTCCCAGCAAGGCGTTATTAGATTCTTCACATCACTACGAAGACGCCATGAAGCATTTTGAAGATCACGGTATTGAGATCCCCGGTGAAATAAAGCTCAATTTTAAAAAGATGATCGAGCGTAAGCAGGCTGTCGTAGATCAAACTACGAAGGGAATCGAATTTCTAATGGGGAAAAATAAGATCGACGTTTTTACCGGTATTGGCGCATTTAAGGATGCCACACATATAGAAATAACTTCCGGAAAGAAGACTGAAACCATTGAAGCCAAAAATACGATCATTGCCACCGGCAGTAAACCGGCATCCTTGCCTTTTATTAAAATCGACAAGGAACGCATCATCACTTCCACTGAAGCATTAAGCCTTTCAGAAGTTCCGAAACACCTTATCGTGATAGGGGGAGGAGTGATTGGTCTCGAACTGGGCCAGGTTTATCGTCGCCTGGGTTCTGAAGTTTCTATTGTAGAATATATGGACCGAATTATTCCAACCATGGATAGCGCCCAAAGTAAAGAGCTCACCAAAGTGATGAAAAAACAAGGGGTAAAATTCTTTGTGTCCCATAAAGTTTCGGCAGTAGATCGCAAGAAGAACGAAATCACGGTTACCGCAACCGATAAAAAAGATAAAGAAGTTACGTTTACGGGTGATTATTGTCTGGTTTCAGTAGGTCGCAGACCTTTTACCGACGGACTCAAAGCCGAAAATGCCGGAGTAAAGATTACAGAACGTGGGATGATAGAGGTAAACGATCACCTGCAAACCAATATTAAGAATATCTACGCCATTGGTGATGTGATACGTGGGGCAATGCTCGCTCATAAAGCTGAAGAGGAGGGGGTAATGGTTGCTGAGATCCTTGCCGGACAAAAGCCGCATATCGATTATAACTTAATTCCTGGAGTGGTGTATACCTGGCCAGAAGTAGCTTCGGTGGGGAAAACTGAAGAACAACTGAAGGAGACAAACACTGAATATAAAGTGGGACAGTTCCCCATGCGGGCTCTTGGACGATCCAGAGCCAGTGGCGATACCGACGGATTCGTGAAAATTCTTTCCGATAAAACTACAGACGAAGTATTAGGGGTTCATATGGTAGGAGCCAGAGTGGCCGATCTTATTGCTGAAGCGGTGACTGCGATGGAATTCCGCGCCAGTGCAGAGGATATTGCCCGTATGAGTCATGCACATCCAACCTATGCTGAAGCCGTAAAGGAAGCAGCCTTAGCTGCCACTGAAGACCGAGCATTACATATTTAAACAAAAAAAAAACCAGCTGAATTAACAGCTGGTTCTTTTACACAACACATCGATCTGTGTCGGGGGAATCGATGTAGTTGCTATTCTATCACAGTGACTTTCCAGTTTTTACCTACTGGGTTAATCGCAGTATTCTGAATGTTTGATAATCTAATCCTTACAGTATTCACTGCACTCACATAACAACTCCAAGTTAGTCCGGCCTCGATGGCAGCGTTTGGTGCACAGGAGCATGAGCTGCCTACTGTGGCGCCGTTAACTGTAACAGTAAGTTCAGACGAGCTGTTGATCGGAATATTTGGAAAATCGAGGGTTGCAGTATTGGTAAGCCCCTTTAGTAATATTTTTCTTGTCGTATTGGGTGTGAAATAAAGGTTGGTTCCGTCGTATTCCACAGTTCCGGCTTCGGGGGTACCTAAATTGGTTCCGGCAGTGAATTTTAAGGGGGCAGATCCTGCGGTAGCCGTTCCGGCACGCAAATGAAGGGTAGCCGTTGGATTGGATTCGCTTATACCTACATTTCCTGTACTTCTTACAATGATACGTTCTCTCTGACTTGTTGTACCGTTTGGGGTCGTACTAATCACGAATTTTGAAGGAACACTCCCGGGGGCTGGGGTTCCATCCATATAAAATCTGAATCCACCATTTTCTTTAACGCCGGTACCATCATGGGTTTTAATGACTAGTGCACCAATTTCCTGATCGGTTGCAAGAGCTGTAGGAACATCGATGGTTCCACCGGTATTGTATAAAATAAAGTTTGGTGGGTTTGTATTGGCACTGGTGATCTGAAAGTCATTGTCACCGGGACCTCTGAACTCGAAACGTTCAACGGGGTCGTCTGTTCCAAAGCCTATGCGACCGTCATCGGTGATCACCATGTCGGTTCCTAAGAGTTTGGCCTGTGTTGCATAAATATACTGATCGCCACTTTCATTAGAACCGTCTTTCCATTCTTCGGCTCCAATACTTCTCCATCGCTTTGGAGTATCATCCCAGTAATAGAATCCTTTGTCGTCGGTTCCAATAGGGTTGGTTAGGAAGATCATCATTCCATCTTGATCGGCTCCCGGATTAACGAGGGGAAATGCACTAACGCGAGGGATTAAAATTCCGTCGTTGTAAGCAGGAAGCAATTCATTGGATGCCTGAATATCCAGGACACTTTTTGGACCGGTGGTTCCGATTCCAACTTGTGCAATTGCGGGGGCAATTGCTAAAATAAATACGGCAATAATTGCATAAGTAGTTTTTCTCATTCTATCGATAATTTGGGGTTATCTGTGGACAATATTACAGAATAATCCTACACCTGTCCAAATATAAGTCGGTGATATTCACGTATTTTCGTTCAACGTCATTTAATCGACGATAAAGTGTAATATACGGTAGGAATTTTAACAGGAAATATTCTATTAATTTCATAATCAATGTGTTACAGACTATTTTGATGGGTTTTACCGATAAGAGGTTTTAAACCTTCGGTGAAATACATCGCTTCATTATAATCTTAACCAATTTACTTGTGTAACCACTTAAGGTATGAGTAGGAATTTAAATATCTTTGAGTCATGAAAAAAATACTTGCATTTGCCGGAAGTAATAGCAGTACTTCCATTAATCAAAAACTAGTCGATTTTGCAGCCTCAAAAATTAGCGGACATGAAGTGCAACATATTAACTTAACCGATTATAATTTACCGCTCTTTGGTGTAGATATTGAGAAGGAACAAGGGTATTCGGTAGAACTTAGCTTACTTCGTAATGAAATTATGGACGCCGATGCGTTAATGATTTCCGTAAACGAACACAATGGTGCTGTTTCAGCGTTTTTTAAGAATGTGATCGATTGGCTTTCACGGATAGAATATAAGTTTCTTGCTCAGAAAAAGATATTGCTTATGAGCACCTCACCCGGTAAACGCGGAGCAGCTTCAGCGTTGGAATACACTAAGGGAGTCATCCCAAGATTTGGCGGAGAAGTGGTAGAGAGTTTTAGCTTTCCGTCGTTTGAAGATAATTTTTCCGAAGAAAAACAAACGATCACAAACGAAGTACTCCTGTTGGGTTTTATGGATGTCATCCAAAATTTTGAGCATCAAATAAATACTTAATGCGTTTCCATAAATCGATCCCATTATTGCTCACCGACGAACTCAAGGCGAAGCTACTTACCTGGTCGCAACAGTTCGATGAAGTGATATGGATGGATTCCAACAAATATCCACAACTTCACAGTTCCTATAGCGCTATTTTGGCCGTGGATGCTTTTACGCTAATAAAAACCGATTTTCACAAGGCGTTCGAAAAATTGAATGAATACCAAGGAAACACTAAGGACTGGTTATTTGGCTATCTTACCTATGACCTTAAAAATGATGTTGAGCAATTATCTTCTGAAAATTATGACGGACTGGAATTTACAGATCTTTATTTTTTTCAACCTAAAAAGATCTTTGTGTTTACGGAAGATTCCGTAGAACTTCACTATTTGAATCTGGTGGCTGATGAATGGCAGCAGGATCTGACCGATATTCAGGATCTTTCAGTTGAAGATGAAGCACTTTCTGAAGAAGAAGCCATAAAAATTAGTCTTCGTACCTCTAAAGATGCCTATTTCCGGAAATTAGACCGCATTTTAAAGCATATAGAACGGGGAGATATCTATGAAGCTAATTTCTGTCAGGAGTTTTATTCAGAAAATGTGATCATCGATCCTGTAAAAACCTACCAACAGCTTAACCGGCTTTCTCACCCACCTTTTGCAACTTTTTTAAAATTAAACCAACATTTTGCCCTATCGGCTTCCCCCGAACGCTATCTTAAGAAAAATGGTAATACCGTTGTTTCTCAACCTATAAAGGGAACCGCCAGACGTCATGCAGATGCCAGGGAAGATGAAGATCAGAAAACAAGACTTAGAGCAGATCCTAAAGAACGCAGCGAAAACATCATGATCACCGATCTGGTGCGCAATGATCTCTCAAGGTTTGCAAAAAAAGGAAGTGTCACCGTAGAAGAGTTATGTGTGATCTATACGTTTAAGCAGGTACACCAAATGATCTCAACCATAAGTTGTAAGGTGGATGACAAGATAAGTGCTGCCGAAATCATAAAAAATACCTTCCCCATGGGTAGTATGACGGGGGCCCCAAAAATCTCGGCGATGAAGATCATTGAAAGCGCCGAAGACACAAAGCGGGGATTGTACAGCGGTGCAATAGGATATTTTACTCCAAATGGGGATTTTGACTTTAATGTGGTTATTCGAAGTATTTTATACAATGCCGCCAAGAAATACGTTAGTTTTTCGGTAGGTGGAGCCATAACGGCAAAATCGATTCCCGAAAATGAATATGAAGAATGCTTGCTAAAGGCTAAAGCAATGAGACAGGTTCTCGAACGACAAAATGAATACTTAGAGCACGATTGATTATGTTTGTTATTTGGTCGTTAACCGGAAATAATGAACAATAAATAATGATTAATGAATAATGAATAATAATAAGCAATAAGGTAATTATTGATCGAGAAATGACCGACGCTTTTAAAGAACATATCGAAGCCCAGCTTCCCTTTTTAAAGGAAAGCAAACTTCTGGTGGCTTGCAGTGGGGGGCTCGACAGTGTGTCTTTAGCTCATTTACTGAAAGAAATCGATTGTGAAATTGCATTGATACACTGTAATTTTTCGCTTCGCGGAACGGAAAGTGACGAAGATGAAAACTTTGTGGTCGAACTTGCCGAATCGCTTTCTATTCCTGTGTTTACTGAAACATTTGATACCAGGGCGTATGCCGGCGACCGAAAACTCTCAGTTCAAATGGCAGCACGTGAATTGCGTTATAACTGGTTCTATGAGATCCTGGAAAGTTTTAATTACAACTTTGTAGTTACTGCACATCACGCCAATGACAATCTGGAAACATTCTTGATCAATTTGTCCCGCGGTTCGGGTTTGCGCGGACTAACTGGAATTCCTGAACAAAATGACCGAATAGTGCGCCCCTTGCTTCCTTTTACAAGAGATCAATTGCTCAAGTATGCCGTGGCAAATAAAATTTACTGGAGAGAGGATAGTAGCAATGCTTCCCCAGATTATCTTCGGAATAATCTGCGATTAGAAGTTATTCCTAAACTAAAGGAAGCCACCGGCGCCATTTTTGAGAATGCTATTGTCACCCAGAAGCACCTCAACACTTCTCAGAGTCTTATTGATGATTATATGGCCTTGGTGTATAATCTTGTCGTGACCGAAACTACAGATGGCTATGCTGTAAATATTGAAAAGCTGAAAGAATTACCCCATACTGAAGCTCTATTGTTCGAATTACTTCAAGGTTTCGGATTTACGGCCTGGGAGGATATAATAAACCTTTTAGACGCTCAAAGCGGAAAACACATAGTTTCGGAGACACATCGTCTACTAAAGGATCGAAACCAGCTGTTATTAACCGAGATCACCTCCGAAGAGGATAAAGAGATCAGTATCGATGCAAATACTTCGGGAATTGAAATTCCTATTTCACTAAGATTTTCCATTGTTGAGGAAATAAACCGAAAAAACCGAAATACGGCGTATTTGGATTACGCCAAACTTAAATATCCATTAATTCTGAGAAAATGGAAAGAAGGTGATAGTTTCCAGCCTTTTGGAATGAAAGGAAAAAAGAAATTGAGTAAATTTTTTAAAGATGAAAAGTTATCTTTGGTGGCTAAAGAAAAAATCCGGGTTCTTTGCAGTGACGATCAGATTATCTGGATCGTGGGAATGCGGTCGGATGATCGCTTTAAAGTCACAAATGATACTCGTAAAATTCTAAAAATTGTTTATAGCCCTGATTGATCTATGAAAAAATTAATTTTCGCCTTTTTACTCACAATTGTTACTAGTTCTTCAATTTTTGCTCAGGATTTTCTCGATCCGGTTTCCTGGGATGTAAGGGTAGAGCAGGAAGAGGGTAATCGGTATAATATTCTACTTAAAGCACAAATTGACGAAGGTTGGCATTTGTACAGTCAGGAAGAGCTTGATCTTGATATTAGTCCTATTCCAACAGTTTTTACCTATAATGCCTCAGACAATACATACAAACTAATAGGAGAAACCCAAGAACCTGATGTGCCGGCCTATTACGATCCCGTTTTTGAGGCGGATATTGTCTTTTTTGAAGACAAGGCAATGTTTATTCAGGCCATTGAAGTTATCAATCCTGAAGGTCTAAAGATTGAAGTGGAAGTGATGTATTCGGTATGTGATGATGAGCGTTGTCTTCCGCCTGATACCAAGCTGTTTGAGCTGGACTTGAATTCAGGTAAAGCTAAAGTGGCCGTTGATGAAATTAACAGTGAGGATCTCGAAAAAACTGCAGCACTGTCACTGGACCTCAAAGGAAAGGAAACCTATCTCGTACAAACGGAAGACGGGGATCAAGGTTATCTCACCATATTTTTACTGGGCTTTGTAGGTGGTTTGATCGCACTTCTTACGCCCTGTGTATTCCCTATGATCCCGTTAACGGTATCGTACTTCACAAAAAGCGCTAAAAACAGGCAGAATGGGATGGCAAATGCGATCATGTACGGGCTATTTATTTTTCTGATCTATGTATTGCTTAGCATACCCTTCCACTTATTGGATTCGGTAGATCCTGAAATTCTGAATAATATTTCTACTAACGTCACGCTCAATATAATCTTCTTCGTGATCTTCGTGGTTTTTGCCTTTTCATTTTTTGGATATTTCGAACTTACCCTTCCCAACTCATGGAGTTCAAAAATGGATAGTAAAGCGACCAGCATTGGGGGATTTGTAGGAATCTTTTTTATGGCATTGACCCTGGCGATCGTTTCGTTTTCATGCACCGGTCCTATCCTGGGATCGCTGTTAGGTGGATCACTTACAACCGATGGAGGTGCCATGCAACTTACGTTTGGTATGGGTGGATTTGGTTTGGCATTGGCGCTTCCGTTCGCATTATTTGCGTTGTTCCCGAATTGGTTAAACTCCCTCCCTAAAAGTGGAGGATGGCTCAATACCGTAAAGGTGATATTGGGATTTGCTGAGTTGGCGCTGGCATTTAAGTTCTTATCGAACGCAGATCTGGTACAGCATTGGGGGTTGCTGAAAAGAGAAGTTTTTATCGCGATCTGGATGCTATGTGCACTGGGAATGGCCTTGTATCTGTTCCGTGTGATACGGTTTCCTCACGACGGACCCAAAGGAAAAAGATTGGGCTGGGGTAATATTGTATTTGGAGTTGCGAGTATTGCATTTATGTTATACCTCGTTCCCGGACTCACCAATACGAAATATGCCAATTTAAAACTGCTTAGTGGCCTTGCGCCACCTTTTTCTCAAAGTATTTACGATACCGGAAGCGGTGCTTTGCCTGGAATGACCTCTTATAAAGATTTTGATGAAGGAGTTGCTGCGGCTAAAGCTTCGGGAAAACCAATCATGCTGGACTTTACAGGCTGGGCATGCGTAAATTGCAGGGAGATGGAAGAACATGTGTGGAGCAGACAGGATATTTTCGATGTCATTAATGATGAATATATATTGATCTCACTTTATGTTGATGACAGGAAGAAACTTTCAGAAGAAGAGCAATTTACGTATTTAAAACCTAATGGGGCTACCAAACCCATACGTACGATTGGAGATAAATGGGCCACATTTCAGACAGTGAATTTTAAAAATAATTCGCAACCCTATTATGTCTTAATGGACGCCGATCTTAACCTCCTCAATACACCTACCGCTTATACACCCGATGCCGATGAATATCTGTATTGGCTAAATGAAGGGTTAAAAAAGCATTCAGAAAATAAAACACAACCATGAAAAAATTAATTCTATCGATCCTTGTCATTTTTGTCGTAACCGGAACAAAGGCACAAACAGATGATTCCTATGTGCAGGACAATTTCAATAAGACCGAAGTGTATATCACCATGCGAGATGGTGTAAAACTATTTACCTCTATTTACGCTCCCAAGGACACGTCTAAAACCTACCCCATCCTTTTTCAGCGTACCCCTTATAGCTGCAGACCCTACGGAGAGGATCAGTTTCGAAGTAAAATAGGTCCGAATGAATTTTTAATGAAAGATGGGTACATTATCGTGTACCAGGACGTACGGGGACGGTGGAACAGCGAAGGTGTGTACGACAATATGCGCGCGTATATTCCAAATAAAAAAGGAAAACAAATTGATGAAGCCAGTGATACCTACGATAGTATAGACTGGTTGGTAAAAAATATTCCGAATAACAACGGAAGAGTAGGTACCTGGGGAATTTCCTATCCGGGATTTTATGCGACCTATTCGCTACTTGATGCGCATCCGGCCCTAAAAGCTTCTTCTCCTCAGGCCTGTATCGGAGATTTCTTTTTTGATGACTTTCACCATAACGGAGCGTATTTACTGAGTTACTGGCGTGCAACAGCCGTATTTGGTTATGAAAAATCAAAACCGACTACCGAACCTTGGTACAACTTTCCTGATTTGGGTACCGAAGATCAATATCAGTTCTTTTTGGATGTGGGTCCGCTGAGCAACTTAGACAAGTATTATAAAGAAGATAATGTTTTTTGGCAGCAGTTAAAAGACCATCCCAACTATGATGAATTCTGGCGTTCCCGAGGGATCATTCAGCATCTGAAAGATATAAAGCCGGCTGTTATGGTTGTGGGAGGTTTGTTTGATGCCGAAGACCTGTACGGGCCATTTGAAACCTATGAAAAAATAGAAGAACGGAGCAATAACTATAATACAGTGGTTTTTGGCCCATGGAGCCATGGTGACTGGGCACGAAATAACGAACGACAGGCGATAGGTAATGTGTATTTTGGAGATAATATTTCTGAAGATTTTCAGAAGAATATAGAAACACCATTCTTTAATCATTTTCTAAAAGGGGATGCTAATGGAGATACAAAGTTGCCGGAGGCGTATATGTTTGACACCGGAACTCGTGAATGGAAATCCTATAGCGAATGGCCACCTAAAAATACAGAAACAAAGACCTATTGGCTTCAGAACAATCAAAGACTTAATGAACGAGCCGAACGCAGCTATACTTTCGAAGAATTTGTAAGCGATGCTAAAAAGCCGGTTCCTTATTCCGAAGACATTAAGATGGTTTTCACTCCGCGGAAATATATGACCGACGATCAGCGATTCGCTGCTCGCCGTCCCGATGTGTTGGTTTTTGAAACTCCGGTGCTTACCGAAGATATTACTATGGCCGGGGATATACTGGCAAAACTTAATGTAGCCACTACCGGAACCGATGCCGATTGGATCGTAAAAGTAATTGATGTCTATCCTCCCAATGCCGAAGATTATGAAGAGACGCAGGATTATTTGAAAATGGGGAATTATCACATGATGGTAAGGAGCGAAGTAATGCGGGGACGATTCAGAAACAGTTTCTCCAAACCGGAACCTTTTGTTCCCAACGAAAAAGCTGCAGTACAGATAAAGCTTCAGGATATTCATCACACCTTTAAAAAGGGGCATAAGATCCAAATTCAGGTACAGAGCACCTGGTTTCCTTTAATAGATCTTAATCCGCAAACCTTTGTACCTAACATCTTTGCAGCCGAAGCTTCTCATTTTACAAAGCAAACGCATAAGGTATTTAATGATTCTTCGGTAGAATTTACAGTACTCAAGCCATAGATCTTTGCTTAGATAGGTTTTTAAGATTGACCGAATATGGTTAGAATTTCTCAAAAAAAAGCATCCCGGCCAGACGGCGGGATGCTCATAACAAACCTAACTTAGTAAATTAAAAATCCGAAGTTATCCTTCGAAAAAAGCGCTGATTAAATTTTCTATCCCCACAAAAAATTCCACCAGCAACAATTCACTAATTTAATATCAAATGTAACACCTATATCTTAACCAGTAAATACGTGTAAGCACGTATTTTAGAGTCGGTCATTTGCAATGATATTATTGCATTGTTATACGAGGTAAAGGTTATTGTACAATACACTTATTAATCTTAGCTTTACATCGATGTCGGTAAAAATTAAAAAAATTGCGGTTTTGACAAGTGGCGGCGATTCTCCGGGGATGAATGCTGCTATTAGGGCTGTGGTTAGATCCTGTACCTATCACCAACTGGAATGTTTGGGAGTGTATAGAGGGTATCAGGGTTTAATTGAAGGAGATTTTGTAACACTTAATGCCCGGTCTGTAAAGAACATAATCAATAGAGGAGGAACCTTTCTTAAATCGGCGCGGTCTAAGGAGTTTTTAAGCGTAGAAGGACGTAAAAGAGCATTCGATAATCTCAAAGCCGAGGGAATTGATGCACTTGTGACCATTGGTGGCGACGGGACTTTTGCCGGAGCCGTCGTTTTTAATGAAGAGCACAATTTTCCCATTGTCGGTCTCCCGGGTACCATCGACAACGATATTAACGGAACCGACTTTACCATTGGATATGACACCGCATTAAACACTGTGGTAGAGGCTATTGATAAGATACGGGATACGGCCCATTCTCATAACCGCTTATTTTTGGTGGAAGTAATGGGAAGGGATGCCGGTGATATTGCACTTAATGCAGGTATTGGCGCTGGAGCTGAAGAAATTCTGATTCCTGAACAGAATATGGGGAAAGATCGATTGGTGGCCTCTCTGAAGCGCAGTAAGGAAGCGGGAAAATCTTCTAGCATAGTTGTAGTTGCGGAAGGAGATCAGATTGGGAAGAATATTTTCGGATTAGCCGATTATATACGGGAAAATCTCACCGAATACGAGGTGAAAGTCACTGTTTTGGGTCATATTCAGCGCGGAGGAGCGCCCAGTTGTTACGATCGTGTCTTGGCGAGCAGACTAGGTGTGGGTGCTGTGGACGCATTACTTAAGGGTGAGCGTGATATTATGGTGGGAATTGTGAATAATAAGGTGACCTCAGTTCCGTTTACCGAAACTTCGAAAGGGGAAAATGAATTGGATAAAGAATTGATACGAGTCGCAGATATTACTTCTGTGTAAAAGAAAACTATGAAAACAAAAATTGGAATAAACGGTTTTGGCAGGATAGGTAGATTGGCCTTCCGTATAGCCGTACAGCATAAAGATGTTGAGATAGTCGCTGTAAACGACCTGCTAGAAGTAGAGCATCTGGCATATTTGCTCGAATTCGATTCGGTGCACGGAAAATATCCAGGCAGCGTTGAGGTTCAAGACGGAAATCTAGTGGTAGATGGAAAGGTGATTAGGGTTACCGCCGAAAGAGATCCCGAAAATCTGAAATGGGATGAGGTTAGTGCGTCTATAGTCGTGGATTGTACCGGAGTGTTCAAAGAGGTTGAAACGGCCGAAGCACACCGAAAGGCCGGAGCAAAAAAAGTAGTGATCTCGGCACCGTCCAAATCGGCTCCCATGTTTGTAATGGGCGTAAACCATACCCAAATGAAATCTACCGACGTGATCATCTCCAATGCCTCATGTACGACCAACTGCTTGGCTCCCATGGCAAAGATCATCAATGACCATCTTGGTATTGTTGAAGGCTTAATGACAACAATTCATTCTGTGACCGCCTCGCAGTCTACTGTAGATCAGCCTTCAAAAAAGAACTACCGATTAGGGCGCAGCGCATTGCGAAACATTATTCCTACTACTACAGGAGCAGCCGTTGCCGTAACAAAGGTGATTCCGCAATTGGATGGTAAATTAACAGGAATGGCATTTCGTGTGCCTACGGCAGATGTCTCTGTGGTTGATCTTACTGTGAGAACAGAAAAATCGGCTACCTATGAAGAAATTAAAACGCTATTTAAAAAAGCAGCCGATGGACCGTACCAGGGTATTGTAAATTATACAGAGAAGCAGGTGGTTTCTCAGGATTTCGTAAGCGATCCCCACACTTGTAATTTTGATGCCGAAGCCGGGATCGCGCTGAATGAGAATTTCTTTAAGCTGGTCGCCTGGTACGATAATGAATACGCCTATTCTGCCAAATTGATCGATCTGGCGGCTTATGCAGCAACAGTTTAGTTATGGTATTGATAACCGACGGAGGCTCTACAAAATGTGATTGGATCTTACTGGATAAGAAGGGTGAAGTACAACTTAAAACCAGGACACAAGGTCTTAATCCGGCTGTTATATCTTCCGAAGAACTTAAAACCCGAATTTTATCGAATGCTGAATTAGAAGGTGTGGTTGAAGAGGTCACTACGCTAGATTTCTTTGGAGCAGGTTGCGGGACAGAAACGCCGGTTGCAATTCTGTCGAACCTTTTACAGGAATTATTTCCTAAGGCTAAGGTTTCGGTGAACGAAGATATTATGGCAGCGGTTTTGTCTGTGACCAACGAGCCCGGAATTGTTTGCATACTTGGAACCGGGTCCAACAGCTGTTATTTCGACGGTAAAACCGTTCATTTAAATGCTCCTTCCCTGGGGTATTCGGTCATGGATGAGGCGAGTGGAAATTATTTTGGCAAGCAATTGCTTCGGGATTATTTCTATAAAAAAATGCCTACGGAAGTTGCTTCAGAATTTGCAAAACGTTTCGATCTTGAACCGGATCATATAAAGATGCAGTTGTATAAACAACCCAACCCCAATGCCTATCTTGCTTCTTTTGCGGAGTTTATTTTTTTATCGGAAATTGAAAATGATTATTTCTCGGCATTGCTTTCAGAAGGAATTGAACGATTTATTGAATGCCGGATCCTAACCTTCACTGAAGCCAAAAGACTTCCTGTTCATTTTGTTGGTTCTATTGCACATTTTTCAGAAACACTTATTAAAACCGCTTTACAGAAACACAATTTACAAGCCGGCAATTTCGTTAAGAGGCCTATTGACGGACTTATATCGTATTACAAAGAACATAAACTTACCATCGAATGAGGCTGCCTTCTGTAAATCCAACGACTACCCAGGCCTGGAAGAAACTTCAGGAGCATTTTGAGCAGATAAAAACGCTTAGGATACGGCAACAGTTTACCGATGATCCTCAAAGAGCTGAAAAGTTCAGCATACATTTTGAGGATTTTTATCTTGATTTTTCAAAAAATCGAATTACCGAGGAAAGCATTTCGTTGTTGATTCAGCTGGCCGAGGAGGTACAACTCAAGGAAGCGATCCAACAACAGTTTTCAGGCGAAAAGATCAATGTTACCGAAGACAGGGCGGTACTCCATACTGCATTGCGTGATCTTTCGGCTATGAAACCGGAAATAAAGGGAGCACTGAAACAAATGAAAGCTTTTTCAGAAAAAATAATCCGTGGGACACATATGGGATATAGTGGGAAAGCGATTACCCATATCGTGAATGTTGGTATTGGAGGCAGTAACCTGGGCCCTGCCATGGTAATGGAGGCGATGTCTCATTATAGGAATCATCTTAACGTTCTATTCATCTCAAATGTCGATGGTGATCATCTCACTCAAACGCTAGCAACTCTCGATCCTGAAACAACTTTGTTTATTGTGGTTTCGAAGAGTTTTTCTACTCAGGAAACACTTACCAATGCCAAGATCATCAAAAAGTGGTTTTTGAAACAAGGTTCGGAACGTGATATTGCTAAACACTTTGTGGCTGTTAGTCAGAATGAGGCTGCAGCGATAAAATTCGGGATTCACGCTGAAAATATTTTTCCTGTCTGGGATTGGGTAGGAGGTCGGTTTTCATTGTGGAGTGCTGTGGGATTATCGGTTTGCTGCGGATTGGGGTATTCAAATTTTGAATCGCTATTGAAAGGTGCTCATACGATGGATAGCCATTTTAGATCGGCCGACTTTTCAGAAAACCTACCGGTAATTTTAGCATTACTTTCGGTATGGTACAACAATTTTTTTAATGCTGAAAGTGAAGCGGTGATACCGTATTCGCAGTATCTCACCGAGTTTGTGCCTTATTTGCAACAGGCAGCTATGGAGAGTAATGGCAAGCAAACTGATAGAAACGGAAAGAAAGTGGATTACCAGACCGGTACCATCGTCTGGGGTAGTACGGGCACTAATGCCCAGCATGCTTTTTTTCAGTTGTTGCATCAGGGTACCAAATTTATTCCAACCGATTTTATTCTTTTTGCCGAATCACTCTATAACGATCCGGTGAACCAACAAAAGCTTGTAGCCAATTGTTTTGCACAAACTGAAGCGTTAATGCAAGGAACTCAGGATAAGAATATTAAAGGATATAAAGAATTTGAAGGCAACAAACCTTCAAATACACTGCTTATTAAAAAATTGACACCTGAAAGCTTAGGCGGTTTGGTTGCCTTGTACGAACATAAGATCTTTGTTCAGGGAGTAGTCTGGAATATTTTTAGTTTTGATCAATGGGGAGTAGAATTAGGTAAAAAGATCGCTAAGAATACTCTGAAAGCTATTGAAAATAAGGAAATTAACATGGTGAATTCACCTTCCACCAAGAAATTGATGTCTAAATGGCTGGATATGAGATAACCCCATACGCACAAATATTTACTTCCAAATCCTCGTTCGCTATCAAGGGTTTTTTTATTTTTAAAAACCATTAACTAATACAATTTTATTATGAGCGAAACAGATAAAAAGATCACATTGGCACAGGCCAAAACCTGGACCAGTCAGTGGAGAGATACTCCTGAAAGCAACTGCAGAGCTTTTTTGCTTCCGCTTGAGGATTTACAGGGAGCCATTGATGAAATAAAGAATCAAGGAGGAAATCCATGTGCGAGAGTCTATTTAGGTATCGACGACACCAATACTGAAAAACTGATCGTGGTGGGAACTACTCAGGAGTCTGATGGAAAAGGAGGAACCATTTACAGAGATCTCTTACCCAATGATGATGGTTACGGGACCAACGGCAATAGTCTTTGGGATTTTTCAAAACCTTGTCCGCCATGGTGTGATGCTAACAGTGCTTTAAATCAATAGTTCTGGAATACATTTTAATTTTCAATAATTCGGTCATAGTTTTATCCATACTATTACCCATCATCTATCTTATAAGTTTTAAGAAACATTCTGCGGTTTATAAAGTTTTTACCGTTTACCTTATTTTTATTGCGGTAATTCAGGGTTTACTGTTTTATTACGCCTCGATGAAAACCGAGAATATTTTTCTGTTCAATTATTACTTTATAGGGCAGTTTATTTTTATGTCTGTTTTTTACAAACTTTTATTTGATAAAAAATGGGTTTATTATGTGATGTTTGCAGCACTTGTACTTCTGGGTATTCAATATACGTTGGACTTTTCGGTATTTTATAGTTATAATAGTTTTGGAGTGACCATCACCCAAAGTATCATTGCGATATATGCACTTCTGTATTATTACAAGTCCTTATCGGGGAACGCAAGTTTTTTGTATGTGAACGCCGGGGTAATTCTTTATTTTGTATCCAGCATATTGTTTTTTGCTTCCGGAAATCTAATACTAAAACTAGATATCCCGTCGGAGACCATGAAATATATTGGAATTCTTAATGATTTACTCTACCTCATCTTTGTAATATTGATCTTCGTAGAGTGGTACAGGAACTTTCGCCCATCAAAATCACAGAATAATAATCCTAATAGTTTGATGTAACAAATGGATTCACTTATAGCCGAAAATAATCAGGTAGTTTATGTGATCATGTTGGCGATCGGGTTGCTGGCTTTGATGTCTATTGCCATTATTGCCTTTTTTTACTATTCCAGCAAGCGGGTTATAAAAAGTGAACGCGAAAAGGCCAAACTGGAAGTTGATCATCAAAAGGAAATACTTCAGGCGACTATCATTACTCAGGAGGAGGAACGACAGCGAATCGCTCAGGATCTTCACGATGCGATATCTTCAAAATTGAATATCGTTTCCCTTAACGCCAATATGTTGGCTGAAGAGGGCATTCCTTCGGAAGAGACCAATAAAATAGGTGCGAGCATACTCGCAGTAACCACAACCGTTTTAGAGAGTTCACGCCAGATCGCACACGACCTGCTACCACCCACTTTAGAAAAATTCGGGCTACAGGCCGCTCTGGAAGAACTTTGCGAAGAATTATTGGAAACAGGAAAGTATGCGCTTCATTATAGCTTCAATTACGACCCAGGAACCCTAGCAGCCGATCGTGAACTGCATCTATTTCGTATCGCGCAGGAATTGGTAAACAACACTATTAAACATTCGGAAGCGACTTCCATTCATCTTACTTTAGATTCGTCTGAAAACTTGGTATCTTTACATTATGAAGACAACGGAAAGGGCTTTGATGCTTTTGCCGTTAAAAATGCAAAAGGCCTGGGGATGAGCGGAATTGTTAACAGAGTGGCAATTTTAGACGGTAATCTGAAGATGGATGCGAGTCCGGGAAATGGTATAAAAGGAACGATAGAAATATCAATTTAAATATGATGATCAATATTGTATTAGCAGATGACGAAGAATTGTTCAGGGTAGGTATGTCTCATATTCTTTCCAAGGATCCGGATATTAATATCGTACATGAAGCTTCCAATGGTAAAGAGCTATTGGAGTACCTTGCGGGGACAGAAGATCTTCCTCATATCATTATCATGGATATTAAGATGCCCGAGCTTAACGGGGTTGAAGCCACCAAGGTAATTCATAAGGCTTATGATGAGGTTCGTATTGTTGCATTAACGACATACAATTCCAAGCCTTTTATAAGAAATATGATCGATGTGGGAGCCAGCGCTTATCTGGTAAAAAATTCTCCGCCTTCTAAAGTGTTGCACACCATAAAGCAGGTTTATTACAACGGTTTTTATTACGATAAAACGGTGATGGATATTGTGAATGAACGTTTTGCTTCCGGTAGTAAATTGGAGGAACGAACGGTTTTTGACGAATCCTTTATAACGCCTAGAGAAAAGGAAGTGCTGGAGCTGATATGTAAACAAAACACCACTCATGAAATTGCCGAAAAACTTTTTATTAGTCCGCGTACGGTAGAAGTGCATCGTAAAAACCTATTGGAAAAGACAGGAGTAAAAAATATCGCAGGACTTGTGATCTTTGCGATTAACAATGATCTAGTGCCGCCAATTATCATTGAAAATTAAAGGACAAGTAGTTCTCGGTCAGATAATTTTTGTGGATGTATTGAAGAATTTCTTCGGAAAATATTATTCATCGATTGAAATCCTTAGACAGATTTAGTATCTTCATACAGCAGTAACTCCCCTATATTTTTTAAGCTGAAAGATTATGCTCACAAAAGTATACGGGAGTGCTGTGTTTGGTGTAGACGCAACCACCATCACAGTGGAAGTAAATGTGGATAACGGTATTGGTTATCATCTGGTAGGATTGCCGGATAACGCCATAAAAGAGAGTAACTACAGGATCGCTGCCGCACTTCAAAATAACGGTTATCGCATTCCGGGTAAAAAACTTATACTCAATATGTCACCTGCCGATCTGCGGAAGGAGGGATCGGCTTATGATCTTACCTTGGCAATGGGGATATTGGTGGCCACGGGACAGATCTCTGAAACCATACCTTTAAAGGATTATATTATTATGGGTGAATTATCACTGGATGGAAAGCTTCAGCCAATTCGCGGGGCGTTACCTATTGCCATTAACGCGAGAGAGGAGGGATTTAAAGGTTTTATTCTTCCGAAGCAGAATGCCAAAGAAGCTGCTATTGTACAGGGTATCGAAATTCTTGGTGCTGAAACGATAGCCCAGGTCATTGAATTCTTTTCAGAAGATATACCGATAACTCCTACTAAAATTGATATCGAAGCCGAATTCTACGAACACCTTGAAAACCCCGAATACGATTTTTCGGATGTAAAAGGGCAGGAATCTGTCAAGCGTTGTATGGAGATCGCTGCCGCCGGCGGTCATAATATTATTTTGATCGGTCCGCCGGGTTCGGGGAAAACCATGCTCGCCAAGCGCCTACCCAGCATCCTGCCACCGTTTTCGCTCACTGAAGCTCTGGAAACGACCAAGATCCACAGTGTAGCCGGAAGAACGTTACAAAAGGGAGGAATAATGACATCACGCCCGTTTCGGAGTCCGCATCATACTATCTCGGATGTGGCATTGGTAGGTGGCGGGACCTATCCGCAGCCCGGGGAGATCTCTCTGGCACATAACGGAGTTCTTTTTCTGGATGAGCTTCCGGAGTTCAAACGCAGCGTACTTGAGGTGATGCGTCAGCCCCTGGAAGACCGGGATGTTACTATTTCGAGAGCAAAATTTACGGTAACCTATCCGTCAAGTTTTATGCTGGTAGCGAGTATGAATCCGAGTCCGGGAGGGTATTTCAACGACCCTGAAGCTCCGGTAGTTTCCTCACCACAGGAGATGCAAAGGTATCTAAGCAAGATCTCGGGTCCCTTGTTAGACCGGATCGATATTCATATAGAGGTGACCCCGGTCCCTTTCGATAAGTTGAGTGAGGAACGAAAGGGTGAGCAAAGTGTGGTTATTCGGGAGCGGGTGACCAGAGCCAGGGAGATTCAAACCCTGCGGTTTTCAGAATTTGAGAATATCCATTACAATGCACAGATGGGGGTAAAGCAGATTCGGAAGTATTGTAAATTAAATAAGTCTTCATTAGAATTGCTAAAAACGGCTATGGAACGCTTACATCTTTCAGCCCGAGCGTATGACAGGATCCTGAAAGTAGCACGAACTATAGCCGATCTGGAAGTTTCAGAAGCTATTACGGGGAATCATATTTCGGAAGCCATTCAATATAGAAGTTTGGACAGGGATGGATGGTTTGGTTAAACTTCTATGAATAAATGAATTCTAAATTCATTTTAACAAAATATTAAGATTTGGAACTATACCCAATTGTATCTTTAGTGCCCAATAAAAATTAATCAAATAATGATATCAAAAACCTTTACTAAAGCCGCAATACTGGCTTTATTTACCTTCGCTGTAATTTCTTGTGGCGATAAAACCAAAGACAAAAAAGAAGAAAGTGCTAAGCTTTCCTTAGAATTTGAAAAATACGAATTGGAAAATGGCCTTGATGTTGTACTGCATCAAGACAAAAGTGATCCAATAGTTTCTCTTGCCATTCAGTACGGGGTAGGGTCAAACCGTGAAAAGACCGGAAGAACCGGTTTTGCCCATTTATTTGAGCATATGTTGTTTCAGGAATCTGAAAATGTTCCGCAGGATCAGTTCTTTAAGAAGATCCAGGATGCAGGGGGTACGCTTAATGGAGGAACCTGGAAAGACGGTACTATTTACTATGAGGTAGTTCCAAAGAACGCCATGGAAACTGTTATGTGGTTAGAAAGTGATCGTATGGGATATCTTATCAATACCGTTACTGAATCTGCATTTTACAATCAGCAGGAAGTGGTTCAGAACGAAAAAAGACAACGTGTAGATAATAATCCTTACGGACATGTGAGTTGGGTACTTGACAAAAATTTGTATCCTGAAGGACATCCCTATAACTGGCAGGTAATTGGCGAATTAGTGGATCTGCAAAGTGCTACTGTAGAAGATGTGCGTGAGTTCTACGATCGTTTTTACGGACCAAACAACGCTACGTTGGTACTTGCGGGTGATTTCGAGATCGATGAGGCCAAAGCGATGATCGAAAAATATTTCGGTGAGATAAAGCGTCGTCAGGAAGTTCCGAAATTAGAACCACAACCTGTTACCATTTCTGAGACTAAAAGATTATTCCACGAAGATAATTTTGCCAGTGCACCGCGTCTTGATATGGTTTGGCCTACGGTTGAACAATATACTGAAGATGCCTATGCATTAGATTTTCTTGCTGAGATCTTTTCTCGCGGAAAAAAGGCACCCCTTTATAAGATCCTTGTAAAGGAAAAGGATCTTACTGCTAGAACAGTGGCTTACAATAATTCTCAGGAGATCGCCGGAGAATTTCATATTATCATTACGGCAAACAGCGGTGTAGACCTCGACCAGGTTGAAGCGGGTATCAACGAAGCGTTTACGCTTTTTGAAACAGAAGGAGTTACAGACCGCGATGTGGAGCGTATTAAGGCCGGACTGGAAACAGACTTTTACAATGGAATTAGCAGCGTGTTAGGTAAATCCTTCCAGTTGGCACAATATAACGTGTTTGCGGGTGATCCCGGGTTTATTGAGCAGGATATTGAAAATATTAAAAAGGTGACTAAGGAAGATGTGATGAGGGTATACGAAAAGTACATCAAAGGGAAACCTTTTATCATGACGAGCTTCGTACCGAAAGGGGAACTGGAACTCATCGCAGAAAACTCGACAAAAGCACCTGTTGTAGAGGAAGAGATCAAAGAAAATGTCACCAAGACTATCGAAGAATCGAATGAAGAGATCGCTAAGACACCTTCAAAATTCGATCGTTCTGTGGAGCCGGAACAAGGTCCAGCGCCAAAACTGAACATTCCAACCTCATGGACGGCCGAGCTTTCCAATGGGATGGATGTCTATGGTATTGAACAGAATGAAATCCCAACAGTGAACTTTAGTTTAGTTATAGAAGGAGGTCATTTATTGGATAATAAAGACAAAAATGGTGTGGCTAACCTGATGACCGATATTATGATGGAAGGTACAGCTAATAAGACCCCCGAGCAATTAGAAGAAGAGATCGAAATGCTTGGCGCGTCTATTAATATGTATACGACCAATGAATCGATCGTTATTCGTGGAAATACGTTGACCCGAAACTTCGACAGAACCATGAAGCTTATCGAAGAAATTCTCTTGGAGCCGCGATGGGATGAAGAAGAATTTGCTCGTATCAAGACCAAGACGATCAACGATATTAAGCGTGCCGAATCCAATCCGAATGCGGTTGCAAATAAGGTGTACAACAAGATTTTATACGGAGAAGACCATATATTCAGTTACCCAACCAGCGGTACAGAAGCCTCTGTTAATGCCATCACTATTGGGGATCTTAAGGAATTCTATACTAAGAACTTTTCACCCTCTGTAAGTACATTTCACGTAGTTGGTAAGATCGATAAAGAGACAGCACTTAACAACCTGAACGGTCTTGAGGAGCGATGGGCCGCCAAAGAGGTAATTATACCTGAGTATCCGATTGCCAATAATCGCGACAAGGCTTCCTTATACTTTGTAGATATCCCGAATGCAAAACAGTCAGTGATCAATATCGGATATATCGCATTACCGAGAACCGACAAGGATTTCTATCCTGCGGAAGTTATGAATTATAAATTAGGAGGATCATTTTCAGGAAATGTAAATCTTATTCTTCGTGAAGAGAAGGGGTATACCTATGGAGCACGAACTAATTTCTCCGGAAGTAAGATCCCGGGGACGTTTACCGCGTCTTCCAGTGTTAGAACTAATACCACCGGAGAATCGGTGCAGATCTTTAAGGATCAAATCGCTGAATATAAAAATGGCATAGCACCTGAAGACCTTGAGTTCACGAAGAACGCCTTAATTAAATCTAATGCACGTCGATTCGAAACACAGTTCTCTTTACTGGGTATGTTACAGGAAATGAGTAGTTACGATCTTCCGGCAGATTACATCGCCAGCGAAGAAGACGTGATTAGAGGTATGACATTGGAACAACATAAGGCACTCGCTAACAAATATCTGGATGAATCTAAAATGGCTTATCTGGTCGTTGGGGACGCCGCTACTCAATTTGCGCAATTCAAAAAGATGGATTTTGATGAGGTTAAACTTCTCAACAAAGATGGTGAAGAAGTGAAACTGAATGATGTTAAGATGTAATATTGGTTTAAGATCAATTTGAAAAAGGGATGCTCGTAGAGCATCCCTTTTTTCGTTTTATTTATCCTATATTTAGTTACCAAAACACAGACTCAATTTGAATCTTTTTAAAAATATCGGACCGGGAACTCTTGTCACAGCTGCATTTATTGGTCCGGGAACGGTAACAGTTTGTACGCTGGCTGGTGTAGAATTCGGTTTTACACTCCTATGGGCCATGGTACTCTCCATAATCGCAACCATCGTCCTTCAGGAAATGGCAGCAAGACTCGGATTAGTAAGTGGCACAGGTTTAGTTGAAACCGTAAAAAAGGAAATAAGCTCTCCTGCACTAAAATATGCAGCGCTGCTCTTAATATTTTCAGCCATATTCATTGGAAATGCGGCCTATGAGGCCGGGAATATAAGCGGAGGAGTATTAGGGCTTGAAACCTTTGTGAAGACTACCACCGTTGATCTTGGAAGCCTTTCGGTAAATTATTTAAGCCTCGTCATTGGAGTGCTGGCTTTTATATTACTCTATACTGGAAGTTATAAACTTATTGAACGCAGCTTAATTGGATTGGTCCTTTTGATGAGCGTATCCTTTATTTTAACTGCGATACTAACACAACCCGATCTTATTTCAGTTGTAAAAGGGTTGTTTGTTCCCAAATTTCCCGAAGAAGGAGTCCTAACGGTGATCGGACTCATAGGAACTACAGTAGTGCCATATAATCTGTTCCTCCATGCTTCTCTGGTTAAGGAGAAATGGAAGGGTGTGGCCGATCTTAAAAAGGCGCGAACAGACCTGTATGTTTCTATAGTGTTGGGCGGACTCGTTTCTATTTCAGTTATTATTGCAGCGGCCGCCATCCCAAAAGGAGCTATAAGTAGTGCTGCCGATCTTGCGTTGAGTATGGAACCTCTGTTCGGAAACTTTGCAAAATACTTTTTAAGCGCCGGTTTATTTGCTGCCGGAATTACTTCAGCGATTACTGCACCCTTAGCCGCAGCGTATGTTGCCAGAGGCTGTTTTGGATGGGATTCAAACCTGAAATCAACTCGTTTCCGGGTAGCATGGGGAGCCGTTTTGCTTATTGGAATTGTGGTGTCATCCATCGGATTGAAACCCATAGAGATCATAAAATTTGCACAGATCGCAAATGGAATATTATTACCGGTGATCACCGGATTCCTGCTTTGGATCGTAAACCGGAAAGCGTTGCTGGGTAACTATAAAAACTCCTTACTTCAAAATGTTATAGGTAGCCTCATCTTTTTAGGAACCATAGTCCTGGGAGGCAGAGCCCTAATTAAAGTATTGGAGATCTCATGGTAATCGAAATTGACATAAACGCCGATCTGGGGGAAGGAATGGGGCAGGATGAAGCACTAATGCCTCTTATTTCCTCCTGTAGTATCGCCTGCGGGGGTCATTATGGTACCGATGAATCCATGCGCAGAACCGTGATCCTTGCAAAAAAGCACAAGGTGAAAGTGGGCGCGCATCCTTCTTTTCCCGATAGGGATAACTTCGGAAGAAAGGTCATGAGCCTATCCAAGCAAGAACTTTCTGAAGCTGTGTACTACCAGTTGCTTCATTTTTATGCCGTTTGCGAAACTGAAGGAGTCACTGTGAATCATATTAAATTGCACGGTGCACTTTATAATTATGCGGCCATAGATGCTCCTGCCGCTGATGCAGTAGTTGAAGCCATAGTGGAAACCAAAATACGTCCAAAACTATACCTGCCGTATGGATCAATATTACATAAGAAAGCTGAAAATATTATCCCATTGCAATTTGAAGCATTTATTGATCGTACTTATAATAACGATCTAAGGCTGGTTTCCAGAAGTGACCCTAATGCGACTATCGAAACAGCTGAAGCCGCCTGGAAGCAGCTACAAGGAATGATCTTTAAAAATGAGGTCACTACTTCAGAAGGCTTACAACGGAACATTGTTGCATCTACCTATTGTATTCATGGAGATAATCCTAATGCTTTAGTGATACTGGATCATATTCATTCACAACTTCATAATGCGGGAATACAACTTTTATGAAACTTTTTCCTAAAATAAAGATGTTTGGAGCTCATTCAGTGTTACTGAGTTGGGAGTCTGAAATTAACGAAAGTACTCATGCACTTATGTTAAAGTGGGATCGTTTTCTATTGCACCATTATTCAGAAGAAATTCGGGAAACCGTGATTACATATACGGCTTTAGCGATCTATTTACACGAGTTCGTGGAGGTTTATTCGTTTATGGATAAACTAAGGTCATTACAAGAGATCTCCTCAACAGAAATAGAGAATGGTAACGATATGATCATACAGGTACCCGTTTGCTATGCTGTCGAAATGGCACCCGATCTTAAGGAGGTTGCTAGAAAAAATAAACTCACTTCCAAAGAAGTGATAGCCTTGCATTCGAGCCCTGTCTATAGCGTTGCATTTAATGGTTTCCTCCCCGGGTTTCCATATTTAATTGGGTTGCCCAACCAACTTATAACAGCCAGAAAAAACACCTCAAGAACACATGTTGAAGCAGGCTCGGTGGCCATTGGAGGGAATCAGACCGGTGTCTACCCAACCACATCCCCGGGAGGCTGGAATGTGATAGGGAGAAGTCCGTTGCAGTTTTTTAATGTAAACAATGACCCGCCTTCCTTGCTCACTCCGGGAAGTAAATTAAGGTTTTACGCGATTACGCTTCAGGAGTTTAAACGAATTTCGAAAGAAATTAAAGAGGGAGTGTACCATTTAAAAATGGAGGAAAGTTATGATTAAAGTGTTGTCATCGGGGTTGTATTCGAGCATTCAGGATAAGGGAAGATGGGGGCATCGAAAAAGCGGAGTGCCGTTAAGTGGTGTTATGGATAGAGTGAGTGCCATACTGGCAAATACGCTATTGGGAAATGATATCTATGCCCCTTTAATGGAAATTACGCAAACGGGACCTGTACTGCAGTTTATGGAAGCTACCCAGATCTCCATTACCGGTGCCGGATTTACCCCAACTCTCGATAACGTTGAAATACCGCTTAACAAAAGAGTTCGGGTGGACAAGGATTCAACTTTAAAATTTGGTCTTCCCAGTTATGGAGTGCGGGGGTATCTCGCAATACGCGGAGGATTTATTTCTGAGAATGTGCTTGGAAGTTTCAGTTACTATCCTTCCGTTACAAGTAGAGCAAAGCTACACAAAGGAGATATATTGCATTTTAAAGAACTTTCAAGCGGAAACGGAAAGATTACTGCTTCAGTAAAAAACAATGTAAGTCATTTTGAAGATGAAATTCTGGAAGTTTTTAAAGGACCCGAATTCGACGATCTTTCCGAAGAAATTCAGCAAACGATAACTTCTTATAAACTTAAAGTACTGCCGCAAAGCAATCGTATGGCATATATTCTGGAGGGACTGGAAGGATTGTCGGCAAAAGAGATCATCACCGCTCCGGTGCAACCCGGAACTGTGCAGTTAACACCTTCGGGCCAATGTGCTGTCTTGATGAGGGATGCGCAAACCACAGGGGGGTATGCAAGAATACTACAACTAAGTGAGTCGGCAATTAGTAAAATGAGTCAGAAGTCCGCAGGAAGCACCGTTAGGTTTAAGTTCATTGACTAAGTTTCTTTAAAAGGATATTTCAGGATTCACGTTCTTCTCAATTTTTTTGGTATTGATAAGGGTTTCAATTTCTGAAAACTGTTCCCTTAGCAACGGGTGCTTCAGGATGTCTTTTATATACCGTAGACTGCTTTGACTAAGATGTCTGGACAGGGTTGGCTCGTAATATTCCCAAGGATCGAAAAAGTTTTTATCAGGTTTTTCGGTTATACTCAGAATGATATTGTTTTCTTCAGCTAAAAATCGAATTAGCTTTTGCTTAATGGTTTCATCGACCAGAGTTCCGTTGAAATAACTTTCTACGTCTCCTAGAGTCACTTTATGCGGCATAAATATTTTAAAATATCGTAGGCGACCTTCCTGTGTATTTTCCCAATTGCTCATATAATCGCTGAGATAGCCGGGTATTTTATCGAGATTCAGACCGGT
The DNA here is from genome assembly GCF_014295415.1 of Constantimarinum furrinae. GTDB lineage: Bacteria > Bacteroidota > Bacteroidia > Flavobacteriales > Flavobacteriaceae > Constantimarinum > Constantimarinum furrinae. Next base: position 2,730,824 of record NZ_CP052909.1, on the reverse strand, counting down.
TTTAAGATCTGCCACAAGATTATCGGTTTCATTTTCATTCTTAACAATATGTGTAATTTCATTTTCTTTCTTAAATTTCTCTATGAGGTAATTCACATATAACCCCTTGCTGTTAATGATCTCAATATAGGCGATCTGTTTGTTGCCCAGGATGGCCTGATCGCGTAGCAAATAGTTATGAAGATCCAAACAGCCCAATAACCCGCTGTTGTCTATGGCGCCGGCATCTATAAAATGACCATACCCGGGAATTTTCGCCGCTGGACTAAACACCGGGAATCTGTTGGTAGTAGAAACAGCTTGATAAAAGGGAATGGTCTTGTCGTTATCGAGATCGGCCAGATTCTCTGCATAAGGAAAAATAGCATCAAAATCGTCTTGTTTCACAGACCATAATATGCCGCGATTTCCTTTAATTCCAGCGGTGTTCATAATAAGGGAAGGAAAATAACCGTGCTTGGTGAAAGCACTTTTCCAATAATCCCGGAAAGACACCGTCGATAAAGTTTTACTCTGTTTTTTTTCTATATTATTCTGGTATTTCAACATCGCATAGTAGGGACGGTCTTTTAACCCTATTCGCTGACTGAAGGGCCACAATTTTCTATAGGTATCCAGACCGAATGTCAGTGTAAGATCTACAGATGTATAATTTTGTTTGGAAAGGTGATCTATTTTCTGCTGAATTGTGTTAGTGTCGGTTCCGTTTTCTTTGTACAACCCGGTATAGAGTGCCAGTCCGAGTGATCCCCCCGAAGCTCCCGATATTGCAATAGTCTGGTTCAGTAATTTTCCTTCTGTTTTGCCTTGCAGCGAGTTCAATACATTAAGAGTCCACACATTTGCCTTGAGTCCGCCACCGTGGGATGCTATGAAGAATAGCGTGTTATCATCTTTGGTCTTAATACTGTCGATATATTGCTGTTCCGTAATTTCGGAGCGGTTATTTTCTACCAGATCAATTTCGTGGGTTGTCACTTCTACGTTGGTACAGGTAGAGATGATCAGGAGTATGATTATGAAGATACAGCCTACAAATAACGCCTTATATTTTCGAGTAGAGAAAAGGTTCATTTTCTTCACTACAAAGAAGTATTTACCGGCACTGGCGATCACAAAGTAGTAGAAATAGAAAAAAGCCAGCAGTATAGGAATTCCGTTAATCAGGCTCCAACCCAATAAGCTTCCAAGGGTAGAATACAGTAAGATGATGACCGATAGCAAAAAATTAAAATGAAAAAGCGCAATATAATTTTCAGATCTCTCCAGAAAATGTATTCCGCTTATAAAAATTTGAATGGGTAAAAGCAGGGAGCTCGATAAGGTCTTTTTTATCCTGCTTAAGCGCGTTCGCAACAGTCGGAAGAAAACATAATTAAAAATAAAGGCATAGCTCGTTAGTAGCAATAGCACAAAACCGGCCGGACTAAAATTTCCTATAATGAGTGTAAGAATTAACAGCAATACGCTGAGGAAGGCGATTAAAAAATAGCAGATCCCCAAACGTTTATAAAGAATGTTGAGTCTTTGTGAGTTTTTTTTTCGTTCCGCCTCCGAAAATAATATGCCCTGTTTATTGGTTTTAGCACTGAGGTTTGAAAATTTTTCCTTGTAGATAATGTAAAGCACAAAGGGAACGAGCAATAATATATAGATCACAATTTTTACAGGCTGAAACGGAAAATTTTCAAATATAAAATTAGGAGCAAAGCTGCTTACAATAAAATGGATCCACACCCCATGAATCATTAATCCGATAAAATATCTCAAATAATTGGCCCAATTATCCGGTGTATAGGCAGTATCGTTATTTGTTGTAAAAATGTAGATCGGAAATTTTTTAAATGGCCATAACGTAAAGGGATAGACTTTTTTCCAACGAGTGTAATTCCCTGAATTATTGAGATTTGCCGCATAATAATTATAGATGGGGTAGTGGGAAAGGGCAATGGCAAGGGCGTTGATCAAAAAGAAGGATAAAAGTAATGATAGCCAATGACTTTCAATAAGATCAACCATCATAGTGAAAGCCTGGTCCATTTGCGTTAATAGCAAAAGGATGATGATAATGACTAAAAGACTCAAAAAGGAAGATTTTACAAAATTTTTAAAGGAACTCAGTAAATGGTTGGTTGCATTTATAAATTTTGTGAGCATTGGAAGAATTTTAGGGCATCAATTATCCGCTAATTTACAGAGAGTTAATGAACTATTCAAGAGGATTTTACCTGTATTACTTATAGTTTAATCAGCTGCCTGTTCTAAAAGTCAGATTTGAGAACTTGATTTATAATGCGGAGGAAGGGTTAAGAGGTAGAGGTTGATTAATGAAACAGGATTTTTCCTGTTTTTCAAGAATGATAGCAGTTGAGAATAGGTTTTTATCTATTTTTAAGAAATATAAACACCAAAAAACTTAACAAAATGGCTAAAAGACCAACAAAATGTATTTCAGTAAGCGCCGCCAAAGTGATGCACGCCAAATGGATAAGTACACGAGCAACCCCAATTGCCGAGGCAATTGGCAGTGAAGACACCCGTGATTTTGTCTATAGTGTAGCCGAACTACAGGAATTTCTGGATTATGTAAAGGACGAATCGGTGAAATTAGGAGTAGATAATCCCGGTGTTCGGATTTATTTCGCGGCCTATAGTGCAGATGATTCTAATAAGGCAACTGTCTTTCTCTCTGCTACCAATGGAAGCGATAGCAATTCACCAAACAATTATGATATTGATCCATTTAATGTTGGGACTGGAGGTTGGCCACCAAACGTTTACTAATGTTGGAATTAGTTGACTTTATTAAGAACGCTATACCAATCACGCTCTTGGAGCTGGTAACTGCGCTTTCGGGATCATATTATTTATGGAAAGTAAAACCAAAAAGGCCGAATGTCTATTTGGTTTTATTTTTATGGATTACCTTTATTGTTGAAGTAGTTGGAGCATATGCGCCAATTGCCTTTTTTTCGGAATATAAATATTTTTCTTTTGTCGAGGGGTCCGTCTTTAGTGACAATTACTGGCTTTATAATATATTCTTAATCCTTATTTTTTCATTTTACGTTTATTATTTCAGGGCATTCATAATCAACAAAATTCACAGGCTAATTCTTCAAGTATTGGCTTTAGGATTTATTTTTTCTAGTATTTTATATTTTATTTTCACAGATGTTTATTTCACAGCATTTTCTCCTTATACAATGATTCTAGGCACTATTCTATTGTTTTTAAGCGTTGTTTTATTTTATTTTGAGTTACTTCGAAGTGATATTATGCTCAAATTAAAATTCTTCTTACCGTTATATATCTCCATTGGTGCTTTAATATTTTATCTTTGTGTGACTCCAATAGACTTATTTTCAAGGTATTTCAGTAAAGAAAATAGTATTTTTGTAAACCTTAGGGTAACTATCCTTCTCGGTGCGAATATCTTTATGTATTTAACATTTATTATTGGATTTCTAGTATGCTCGGAAAAGAAGATGTACAATTAATTATTTATTTTGTTACTATTATATTTATTCTGGTAAGTTTTGTTGTGATCTTTTTTATTGCCTTTCAGAAAAGAAAAAACAAATTTTTATTGGATCGGTTGGAGGCTGAAAAAAAGTTTGAACGCGAACTTACCAATGCGCAACTCGAGATTCAGGAGCAAACCCTAAAGAATATCGCATGGGAATTGCATGACAATGTAGGACAACTTTTGTCTGTGGCGAACTTACAACTGAACTTATTAACAGGTGCTGCTCCCAATGAATTAAAAGGGCAGATTACTGAAACCAAAGAACTGGTAACCGAATCTGTAAATGAGATCCGTAATCTTTCCAAAATCTTAAATACCGATGTTGTAAAAAGAAACGGACTCGTAGAATCGCTTCGGGTTGAGCTGGAACGCTTTAACCGACTCAATTTCCTAGAAGCTAAACTATCGGTAGAAGGGGAACAAGTGCCCATTTCCAGCGCTAATGAAATTATAATTTTCAGGATTCTTCAGGAGTTCATTTCAAATGTTATAAAACATGCCAAGGCAAATAATTTATTTGTACTTTTAAACTACGGAAAAAATGTGCTTGAAATCACGATGCAGGACGATGGTGAAGGATTCGATACCGTAGTGAACACAGGGAACTCAGGTATGCAAACCATGAAGGGTCGTGCCGAATTGCTTGAGGCCGAGTTTGAACTGATTTCAAGCGTAGGTGAAGGAACCACACTTAAACTTACTTATCCCCTAAATCGAAATGAATAGTGATACCGAACATTCGATCGTAATTGTTGATGATCATTTACTTTTTGCCGGTTCATTAGAAAAGCTGGTTAATTCATTTGAAGGATTCAAAGTATTATTTCAAGCAAAGAACGGCCGCGATCTTCAAACCAAGCTCATTGCGGAAGAGGAACTTCCGAAAATTATTCTTTTAGACATAAATATGCCCGTTATGGACGGGTTCGAAACTGCTAAATGGCTTTCAAAAAACCATTCGGAAATCAAAGTACTTGCGCTTTCTATGGATGATGATGAAACTACCATTTTAAAAATGCTGAAAGCCGGGGCCAAGGGGTATTTACTCAAAGATATTCATCCCGATATGCTGAAGGAGGCGCTCAATGAAGTGATCGACAAGGGGTATTATCACTCACAAAAGGTCGCAGCAACCTTATTGCATTCCCTTCGTTCGGGAAAGAAGGAGAAGGAAATTGAATTTAAAGAGAATGAACTCACCTTCCTCCAACTGGCCTGTAGTGAAATGACTTATAAGGAGATCGCAGGGGTTATGAACCTGAGTCCGAAGACCATTGACGGCTACCGACAGGATCTTTTTAACAAACTGAACATCAAAAATCGGGTGGGGCTTGTGATCTACGCGCTTAAAAACGATATCATTAAACTAAACACATAGGTCCCAAAGCACGTCCTTTGGCGGAGGGGCAATTACAGTTAACGGTTCTTTCTTTACGGGGTGCATCAAACTTAATTTTCTGGCATGTAGATGAATGCTTCCGTCTTTATTACTACGGTCAAAATCGTATTTAAGATCCCCTTTTATAGGACATCCAATGGCCGAAAGTTGCGAACGTATCTGGTGGTGTCTTCCCGTTTCCAGATCGATCTCCAGTAAGGTATATCGGTCTAATTTTTTCGCTACGGAATAACTTAGGATCGCTTTCTTGCTTTCGGGAACTTCATTGCTATGGGCGTAGGATTTATTTTGCTTGGGATTTCTTTTCAGATAATGTACCAGACGATCTGAAGGTTTGGGCGGATCATTCTTGACGATGGCCCAATAGGTTTTTTCAGTTTCCCGTTCAGAAAACATCTTATTGAGTCGGCTTAAAGCCTTGGACGTCCGGGCAAAAACTACGATCCCACTGGTAGGACGGTCTAATCTGTGTACGACTCCCAAAAATACCGCACCCGGTTTGTTGTATTTTTCTGCAATATATTGTTTTACGACTTCCGAAAGAGGTGTATCTCCGGTCTTATCCCCCTGTACAATATCACCGGGTCTTTTGTTAACGATCAACAAATGATTGTCTTCAAAAAGGACCTGAAGGTTTTTAGGAGTGCTATGTATATTGGATTGTTGAATTGTTGAAATATTGATGTTTTGGATCGTTGGATGAATTTCCCACTGTCTTAGAACTACAAATCCGACCCTCTAATTAGTACTGCTCCTTATCGCTCGGAAAATCACCACTTTTTACATCCCGGCTGTACTCGCTAAAGGCTGAAGTCATCTCGGTGTACAAATCCAGATACCGTCTTAAGAATCTCGGATTAAATTCGTAGGTCATTCCTATCATATCGTGGGTCACGAGCACCTGACCATCAACACCATTACCGGCACCTATCCCAATAATGGGGATCGTTAGGCTTTCGGCTACTTCTTTGGCAAGTTTGGCAGGAACTTTTTCGAGCACAATGGCAAAACAGCCCGCCCGCTCAAGCAACAAGGCATCGTCCTTTAATTTCTGTGCTTCCTCTTCTTCCTTAGCCCTTACCGTATAGGTGCCAAATTTATAGATGGATTGTGGCGTTAATCCTAAATGTCCCATAACCGGTATTCCGGCATTTAGAATTCGTTTTATCGATTCTTTGATCTCTTTTCCGCCTTCCAGTTTTACGGCATGAGCACCGCTTTCTTTCATAATTCTAATGGCCGACCGCAATGCCTCCTTTGGGTCACTTTGGTAGCTTCCGAAGGGAAGATCGACCACAACCAGACTGCGTTCTATGGCACGTACTACAGAGGCAGCGTGATATATCATTTGATCGAGGGTGATAGGAAGGGTAGTCTCATGACCGGCCATGACATTGGAAGCCGAATCCCCTACGAGGATCACATCAATCCCTGCACCATCAACAATTTTAGCCATGGTATAGTCGTAGGCAGTAAGCATTGAGATCTTCTCGCCTTTATTTTTCATATCCACCAGGGTTTTGGTGGTGATACGCTTGTATTCTTTTTTAGCTACGCTCATAGTTGTAACAAATTGTTGCGTAAAAGTACTAATTTTGATGTTCACACTTAAACGATTCTCTTATGAAGTTTATTCCGGTTTTATTCGCAGTGTTTTTTACTATAAGCGCAATGTCGCAGGATTCTTTTACTGAAAAGAATGCCCAACAAGTGGTTGATACATTCTTTGACGGATTTCACAAGGGAGATTCCTTGATAATGAAAAGTGTTATGGCCGATAAATTGATCATGCAAACCGCTTTTACCGACGGTGAAGGGGTTGAGCGCGTTACTACTTCGGAAGCCTCTAACTTACTGAATGCCATCGCCAATCGTCCGGCAGATCAACAATGGGAGGAACGCTTGTTGGGGTATACAGTTCAAATAGACGGCAATCTTGCTCATGTCTGGACACCTTACCAGTTCTGGTTCAACGATACATTTAGTCATTGTGGAGCAAATGCGTTTACGCTGGCAAAAACATCTGAAGGCTGGAAGATCATACACCTCATTGATTCCCGACGAAAGGCAGGGTGTAATGAATAATGAATAATTAGTAATGAGTAATGAGTAATTAGTAATGAGTAATGAAGAGTGAATAGTGAATTGTGAATAGTGAGTAAGAAGATTGAATTTTATCCTAACTCCTAACTCCTGACTCCTGACTTCGGACTTCGGACTTCGGACTCCTAACTCCTAACTCCCCACATTCCCTAGCAATCACTCATATTTACCATAATTGCCAGTCCGCCTTCGCTGGTCTCTTTGTATTTGGTATTCATATCCTTGGCGGTATCCCACATGGTTTCAATGACCTTGTCCAGTGGAACTTTTGCCTGGGAGGGATCACCGTCGAGTGCCATTTCACAAGCATTGATCGCTTTTATCGCCCCCATCGCATTTCGTTCTATACACGGTATTTGAACGAGGCCACCTATGGGATCACACGTTAAGCCCAAATGATGTTCCATGGCGATCTCGCTAGCCATAAGCACTTGTTCGGGAGTTCCTCCCATAAGCTCGGTAAGGGCTCCGGCCGCCATAGCCGAAGAAACTCCAATTTCTGCCTGACAGCCGCCCATGGCCGCAGATATGGTGGCGCCTTTCTTAAACAGGCTGCCCACAACTCCTGAAACCATTAAGAATTTTCGAATGTCGTCAAAATTGGCATCGTGGTTCTCTATCACCATATAATACATCATTACTGCCGGAATAACGCCGGCACTACCATTGGTAGGCGCAGTAACTACTCGTCCTAATGAGGCATTCACTTCATTGACGGCCAGGGCAAAACAGCTTACCCATTTCAGTATTTGTCTGAATTTTACTTCGGTGTTTCTAATAGCTTCGATCCATTCTACAGGATTACGGTATTGCGCTTCTCCTATTAAATTCTTATGAGTTTCAAAGGCGCGTCGTTGCACTTTGAGTCCGCCGGGTAAGATCCCCTGTGTATGACATCCCACGTACATGGAATCCAACATCACGTCCCAGATCTCTTTCAATTTCTTATCGATTTCCTCTTCAGATCGAAGGGATTTTTCATTTTCGAGCACCACCTCACTTATGGACAGCCCCTCATTGTGGCAATGCAATAACAGATCGGTTGCTTTTTCTACCGGAAAGGGAAATTGCTGAAATTTTTGCCGTTTTTGTTTGGCTCTTTTTCGTTCTTTCTGAACTACAAATCCACCGCCGATCGAATAATATGAAGCACTTTTTTTAGATCCGTCCTTTAAGGTGGCTCTGAAGGTAATTCCGTTGGGGTGAAACTCCAGGAATTTTCGGTTAAATACGATATCTGTTTTGGGGTCGAAGGGTACAGGCAGTTCGTTGTTCAGTTTCAGTGTTTTTTCTGAAGTGATCGCGTCGATCGTAGTTTCAATATCTTCTATGGGAAACGTAATGGGATCGAAGCCCGACAGTCCCAGCATTACGGCAACATCGGTGGCATGGCCTCTTCCTGTTAGTGACAGAGAACCGTAGAGGTCTACTGAAATATGCTCTATCTCATTAAAATGGCCCTTTTCTTTAAGCGAATCGATCCATCTGCCGGCGGCACGCCAGGGTCCTAATGTGTGAGAACTTGAGGGTCCTACACCTATCTTTAACATGTCGAAAACACTGATACTTTCCATAGGTGTCAAATATAGCAAATATTGTGTCTGTTTATCGGACAGCGGTCTTATTAATCATGCCTGTATAAATTGTTATATTTACCTCCAGCGTGTGAAAATTTAGCAGCAAATCTTTTTATATATGTGTTACGACATAAAAGCAAGTTTGGAAGCTCAGTTAAACCGGGCACGAAGAAATAACGATCTACAGGCCATTGAGGAGATCACCGAAAAGCTCGTTCCCTTAACCGATCTTCCTATTTTTCATGCTTCGGGTTTTAGTCACCCCGAAATGCTTATTTATACAGGCAGATCTCCCGATTTCCCCGAAGTAGCCACCTGGGGGCTGGTTCCTTCCTGGGTAAAAGATAGAGAGCATCTGAAAAAAATATGGAACAATACCCTGAACGCCCGAGGGGAAACCATCTTCGAAAAACCGTCCTTTCGCAGCTCTGCAAAAAATATACGCTGTATTGTGTATGTAGACGGGTTCTATGAACACCATCATTTTAACGGGAATACCTATCCTTTCTTTGTGTATCGGAAAGATGGTAACCCAATGGCCTTGGCAGGATTATGGAGCGAATGGCAGGACGAAGAAACCGGAGGTGTTCTGGTTTCGTTTTCCATCGTTACCACTACCGGCAATTCCTTGCTGGCAAAAATTCACAATAACCCTAAGTTGAAGGGCCCCAGAATGCCTTTTATTCTTTTGGAAGCGGAGGAAGACGTCTGGTTACATGGCACGGAAGGTGAACACGATATAGCGTTTCTTCAGGAACTGATTCGTGAATTTCCGGAAAATGAGCTTAGAGCGCATACCGTGACCCGCCTAAGAGGTAAAGAATACCTTGGAAATGTGGAAGGAATAAGTGAACCTTTTGAATATGCAGAGTTGCCCGAATTATAGGGTTATCGCCTTCGGTTGGCCAGTAGAGGCGGGGGTTCGCCTGTAAAGGGATTCCAACGGCTTATGCTTTTGGCTCCCATCCCTGATGCTTTAATGACAGCACGGTCTCCATAGCGTTCACGCATTTTGTCCATCGCCTGATACAAATTGATGATCTTGTCGTTATCGTCAAAAAGATCGATCTGTTGTCCTCCTTCCACCAGATGACTAAAACGAACTCCTACCAATCGCACCAATAGTCGACGCTGATATAATTTCTTGTAGAGTTCCATTACCACGGGAAGGATTTTATGGTCGGCCGCACTATAGGGAATGCGCTGTTGCTGGGTGTAGGTCTGAAAATCGGAATATCTTATCTTAAAAGTTACGCAGGCCGTGAGTTTGTTTCCCCGCCTTAGCTGATAAATAAGGTTTTCGGTCATGGCAGTGATAATGCCTTCCAGTTTTTTAATGTCGGTGGTGTCCTTGTCGAAGGTTCTTTCGGTTGAAATGGATTTTCGCTCGGTATACTGTACCACGGGAGTATTGTCAATTCCGTTGGCTTTCTTCCAGATCACACTGCCGTTCTTTCCGAAGACCTTTATCATCATATCTATGGGCATTTCCTGGATCACTTTTATTTGTTTGATCCCCAGATCGCAAAGGGAGCGGTAGGTTACTTCGCCTACCATAGGGATCTTTCTCACCGAAAGGGGAGAGAGAAAGGGTTTTTCGGTGCCTTTTAGAATTTGGATCTCATTGTTAGGTTTGGCTTCTCCGGTGGCGATCTTGGATACGGTCTTGTTTACTGAAAGTCCGAAGGAGATAGGAAGCCCGGTTTCTTTAATGATGCGGGAGCGTAATTCGGAAGCCAGTTTATGGCAACCGAAGAATTTATCCATTCCCGTGAGGTCGATATAGAATTCATCCACCGAGGTCTTTTCGTACAAGGGAACACTTTCTTTAATGACATCGGTGACCATGTTCGAGAATTTGCTGTAGATCCCCGAATTTCCCCGTAACACAATGGCTTCGGGGCAGAGCTGTTTTGCAAGTCGCATGGGCATGGCCGAATGGATTCCAAACGCACGGGCTTCGTAGCTGCACGAAGCTACCACCCCACGGTCACTGGTGCCTCCAATAAGCACGGGTTTTCCGTTTAGTTTACTGTCGAGCAGGCGTTCACAGGATACAAAGAAAGTATCGAGATCCATGTGTACTATGTTGCGGTCGTTATTCATCGTTATAGCAGCTTAGCTTTCATTCGAATTCACATCGGTGGTTTTAGTTCGTATTCTTCTGTTAAAATTCTTTACGGGATTCACCTTTAGCAGTTTGTCCCTGTATCGGGGGTCTTCAATAATAGGGAGCCGCTCCATTTTTGTTACTTCAATAGAGATACACTCGAATTCTTCCATCACCTTTCCGGTTATCGCATAGATGCCTTTTCCGCGGAAGCGATACTTTGCAGCTACCGGAGGGAAATGCACCGTATCTATAAAATCGCCGTCCCGATCTAAAAACGTCCCAAAATACATCATCTTCTTTCCCGAAGTAGCCGTTCGTTTGGTAGCAACCAGATAGCCTTCTATAGTAACCAGCCTGCCTACCAGATTTGGCAAGTGTGCCGCCCGGATACGCGAACAGGAAGGTTCTGCCAGCAAATTGAAGGGATTGCAGAGCGGAAACCCCAACAATTCCATTTCATCGAAGGCGTCTTCCATGCTGCTGTTAGGTAATTTTGGGGTGCTGTAATTTATTCTTTCAGTCTTAAACAGCGTTTGTACATTTTCCTCAAAACTCACCTTATTGATCTTCATATGTGCTTCCCAAAGCAATTCGCGTTTGTTTCTTTGGGTAAAGCGGAAGGCATTTATCTTTATAAGAATGGTGATCTGTTCCATGGAAATTGCGACCCGGTCGAGAAAATCGTCCAGACTGGTATACGCTCCACCCTTATTACGGTTCTGAAGCAAACGCTGTATGGTTTTGGCTTCCAGAGCATGTAAGAATCCAAATCCAAGATAGATATCCCTTTTTTGGATGGTGACCTCGGCCCGACTCCGGTTTACACAGGGTGCCAGAATGGTCGCACCATGCATACGGGCTTCGTGTACATAGAGTTCGATGCTATAGAAGCCGCCGCCATTGTTGAGGGTGGCCACCATATATTCTAAGGGATAGTATGCCTTTAGAAATAAACTCTGATAACTTTCCACGGCATAGGAAGCCGAATGCCCTTTCGCAAAGGCATAGCCGGCAAAACTTTCGGTCTGTCTCCAGATCTCTGCAGTGAGCGTTTCCGGTTTTCCGCTGTTGCGGCAATTTTCGAAGAAGCGCTCTTTTACCTTTAGGAATTCTTCTCTGGACCTGAATTTCCCCGACATTCCCCGGCGCAACATATCGGCTTCCCCCAGGGTGAGCCCGCCAAAATAGTGTGCTACCTTTATCACATCTTCCTGATAGACCATTACCCCATAGGTTTCGGGCATGATATTGAGCATTACGGGATGTGCTTCTTTCCTTTTTTCAGGGAAACGATAGCGCAGGATATACTCGCGCATCATCCCCGATTTTGCCACTCCCGGACGTATTACCGAACTGGCAGCAACCAAGCCCAGATAATCGTCCACCTGCAGTTTTTTAAGCAGCATGCGCATGGCGGGGGATTCTACGTAAAAGCAACCAATAGCCTTGGCATTGCGAAGCAGGTGTTTAATGCGCTTATCCTGTTTAAACCGCCTAATATCGTGAATGTCGATAGGAGGAAGCCGGGGATGGTTGTATTCTACCACAGCTACGGCATCTTTGATCTTTCCCAGGCCACGCTGACTCAAAATATCAAACTTATACAGTCCGATATCTTCTGCCACTACCATATCGAACTGGGTGGTGGGAAAGCCTTTTGGAGGCATAAAAGTAGCTGTATAGTAGTGGATGGGTTTTTCGGAAATAAGGATCCCTCCGGCATGAATTCCCAGATAGTTGGGGAAGCCCTCTATCAATTTTCCGTATTGGAGGACCAACTGCGACAGTCTATCGAGTGCGTTGTATTGATACTCTCCTTTGGAAAGGGTATCGATCTCTTCCTTAGGTAAGCCGAAGACCTTCCCCAGTTCCCTTACGGATGCCTTATATTTAAAGGTATTGTATACGGTAAGCAGGCAGGTGTTCTTAAATCTTCGGAAGATGAATTGTGTAATATCGTCTCTGTCCTTCCACGAGAAATCGATATCGAAGTCGGGGGGATTTTTACGATAGAGGTTGATAAAGCGTTCGAAATACAGGTCCAGTTCTATGGGGTCTACATCGGTGATACGAAGCAGGTAAGCGACAACACTATTGGCACCACTTCCGCGACCTACATAGAAATAGCCCTTGCTTCGGGCGTATTTAAGAATCTTCCAGTTGATGAGAAAGTAGGAGACAAAACCTTTTTCACGGATGATCTCCAGTTCCTTTTCTATACGGATCCACACTCGTTCTCCCGGGCGTTTGTAGCGGTAGGGGAGTCCGGCGTAGGTGAGTTTTTTCAGTAAGCGGAAATCGAGGGCTTGGTTTTGAGTATAGGAATTTTGGTTGTTAGGAATTTCTTTACTGAAATCGAAGTAGATGCTACAGGCTTGCAGCAGCGTACGGGTATTTCTTAAAAGGATTGGAAATTCGCGAAAGGCCTCGGTGATGACAGCTTCTGAAATAAGCATATCGGTTTCAGAACCCTGCTGGGAGGGCAGCAGCTTGCTAAGAAGGGTGTTGTTATCGATCGCCCGAAGGAGTCGGTGGGTATTAAAACCTTTTTTATTGAGGAAGGAGACGGTTTGAAGCACGACCAGCTTCTCCTGTTTATGACGCCAGGGCGAGAATTTAAGTCGGTTGAGGTCTTCTTTTCTCACTCCCAGAAATTCATTTTCAGAAAGCTGTTCTCCCTTAAAAGAGGCAAAGGGGTAGATGGTGATCACATCTGCTAAGTTTTGGGCGCGTTCGGGGATTTTTTCTTCTGAATGCAGGAAGGAGGAGAGGTAGCTGTTAATATTCATAAACCCTTCGTTATTCTTTGCCAACAGGATGAATTGTTGCTGTGCCCCGTTCCTGAAATCGACGCCTGCTATTGGACGGATTCCATATTCGGGAGCCAGACGTACAAAATCGAGGCAGGCAGAGGTGGTATTGATATCGGTAAGTGCCATACAATCAATCCCCATTTCTTTTGCGTAAAGGAGCAGGTCTGCCGGTTTTATGGTACCATAGCGCAGGCTGTAATATGAATGTGTATTTAGATACATGCTTATTGGAAATATTCCAAAATTATGGAATTATTCCAATACTGTAAAAAATAGTTGTTAACAGGAGGGGTAATTAATAGTGAGTAATGAGTAATGAGTAATGAATAATAAAGTCGTTAGTCTTGTTTCTTGACGCTCATCATCTTCTAACGACTCATTCCGCAATAGGGATTACTCCTAAGTCAATATTTTATAAATAGGGGATCGTGAATGCTGCGCATTTGAGCCCATGTCCCCTGTAGTGAGGTACGCCACTGCAGGGATAAAGGCGAAAGCCCGACCCTGCGAAGCTGCCATAGCAGGAAGGAGGGATTGCCATAATAAAACTGACACGCTGTCATATATTTTTGGGTGGCATAATCATTGTCATATACAGGTCGTAATAAAATTGAATCATTAAAAATATAATTATAACACTATGAGTAAAATAATTGGAATCGACTTAGGGACTACCAATTCATGTGTGGCCGTTATGGAAGGTAGCGAGCCAACAGTAATCCCTAATGCCGAAGGAAAACGAACTACTCCCTCTGTGATCGCCTTTGTGGAAGGTGGTGAAATTAAAGTAGGGGATCCCGCCAAAAGACAGGCGGTGACTAACCCTACAAAAACGATCTCTTCCATTAAACGATTTATGGGAAACAAGTTTTCTGAATCGAAAAAAGAAGCAGATCGCGCTGCCTTTAAAGTAGTAAAAGGTGACAACGATACGCCACGTGTGGATATCGACGGTCGTTTATATACCCCTCAGGAGTTGAGTGCCATGGTACTTCAGAAAATGAAGAAAACGGCCGAAGACTACCTGGATCAGGAAGTTACGCGTGCCGTAATTACAGTTCCTGCGTACTTTAATGACAGTCAGCGACAAGCAACAAAAGAAGCCGGTGAGATCGCCGGATTAAAAGTAGAACGTATTATCAATGAGCCTACAGCGGCTGCCTTGGCATACGGTCTCGATAAAAAAGGAAAAGACCAGAAAATCGTGGTATTCGACTTTGGTGGTGGTACGCATGACGTTTCCATCCTTGAGTTGGGTGACGGGGTATTTGAAGTACTTGCTACCGACGGTGATACGCACCTTGGTGGTGATGATGTGGATCAAACACTTATCAACTGGCTGGCAGACGAATTTATGAAGGATGAGGATATCGACCTTCGTAAGGACCCTATGGCGTTACAGCGTTTAAAGGAAGCTGCCGAAAAGGCTAAGATCGAATTGTCGTCTTCTTCACAAACCGAGATCAACCTGCCTTATGTTACGGCTACGGCCAGCGGACCAAAACACTTGGTGCGAACAGTAACACGTGCGCAGTTTGAAAAGCTGATCGACGATCTTGTAAAAAGAACGATCAAGCCATGTGAATCTGCCTTAAAAGCTGCCGGACTTTCAAAAAGTGATATCGATGAGATCATTTTAGTAGGTGGTTCTACCCGTATTCCTGCAGTTCAGGAAGCGGTGGAAAAGTTCTTCGGAAAGAAACCGAGTAAGGGAGTAAACCCCGATGAGGTTGTGGCCGTTGGTGCTGCGATCCAGGGTGGTGTATTGACCGGAGATGTAAAGGATGTATTGTTATTGGATGTGACTCCGCTTTCTCTTGGTATTGAAACCATGGGTGGTGTGATGACCAAACTTATAGAAGCGAATACAACCATTCCTACTAAGAAGAGTCAGATCTTCTCTACTGCGGCAGACAATCAGCCTAGTGTTGAGATCCACGTTTTACAGGGAGAGCGTCCTATGGCAAATGACAACAAGACGATTGGTCGTTTCCACTTAGACGGAATTCCACCTGCACAGCGAGGCGTACCTCAAATTGAAGTGACTTTCGATATTGATGCCAACGGTATCATTAAAGTAAGTGCTACAGATAAGGCTACGAATAAGTCTCAGGACATTAGAATTGAGGCGAGCAGCGGACTTACAGAAGAGGAGATCCAGAAGATGAAAGCTGAGGCTGAAGCCAATGCTGAAGCCGATAAGAAGGCGAAGGAGAAAGTTGACAAGATCAACGAAGCCGATGCGATGATTTTCCAGACAGAAAAGCAACTGAAGGAATTTGGTGATAAATTGTCTGATGACAAGAAAAAGCCTATTGAAGATGCTTTGGAAGAATTGAAGAAAGCTTTTGAAACCAAGGAAGTTGAAACTATAGAGCCTGCTTTGGAAAAGATCAATGAAGCCTGGAAAACAGCTTCAGAGGAAATGTACAAAGCACAGGCCGAAGCTCAACAGGGTGCTCCAACCGGAGAACCTGAAGCGACTGCAGGTCAGAATGGCCAGGAAAGCAGTGATGTTGAGGATGTAGATTTCGAAGAAGTGAAGTAAAACCTGTCACTTCAAGTGTTCGCTGTTGTGTTAACAAAAGTGAATAAATCGAGATGTGAACAGAATCATAGAAAAAATCCCGCTTTTGGCGGGATTTTTTGTGTTTTGTAGCACCATATCTTGCTAAATACGAAAGGTTAATAATAAATAATGAGTAATAAGTAAAGTCGCTAGTCTTGACTCCTGGCTCTTACTTCCCCTTTTTCACAAACAGATCAAAATCACCGTAGATTAAGATGAGTTTTCCTTCGTTGGAGGTCGAAAATTCGAAATGTTCTTCTATGCCCGGAGTCCATTCGATAAGGATGCCGTTTTCTTTTTCGTCCTGATAGGCGAGACTGCTAAGTTTACCCAGAGAAAAGACAAAGCCGTGCTCTGTATTTTTTACTTCCAGTTCACCGTATTTATCACTGGAATAGGTTCCGACGAGATTCTCGTTTTCGTGAAAGGTAAATACTGTATGCTCTTCTTTTGTCTTTTTATACAAGGGTTCGATAAATTTCGAAAAATTGGCAATTTTTTGATCGGCCATAGGATCATTATTTGCAATAAGATAATAATAAGCTGAAAGCATAGCAGCGATTCGCTGTCCGCCTATGCGTTCGTTCACGAACACAAAAACACCTCTATTGGTTTCAGGCTGGTATGACATCATGGATTCGTAGCCGTTAAAGCTCCCAAAGTGGAATACTAATGGATCGTTCATTAACTTCCCATAGATCCATCCATTTCCGTAGGTATCTATGCTAAAGGGTCCTATGCTGCCTTCGGCCTCTTCGGTTTGCGCTTTGTAGTCGGCCAATAATGCTGAAGGCAAGACTTGTTGGTCAGGGTTGGTAAACAGCTGTAGCCACCGGGCCATATCCTCTAAGGTTGAATACATTCCCCCGGCGGCATGAAGGGTAGGATCTGATTTTTTGGAACTAAGGATTCCTTCAGAATAGAATTCATATGGCATCGCTTCCAGGGCTCTGTCGAAATTCAGTCTTGCTGTGGTTTGTTTCATGCCTAAGGGTGACAGTAGGTGTTTTTCAACGTATTCCTGCCAGGGCAGACCTGAAACCTCTTCGATGATCATTCCGGCGATGAGGTAGCCCAGATTGCTGTACTTAAAATCGGTAGAAGGCAGTTCTCCCCGATAGGAAGTAAATTTAAGCAGTTCACGAAGATCGGAAGGATAGACGCCCGAGTAGGCCGTTCGGAATACTAAGGGATCATTTGAGAGTCCGTGTGTATGTGATAACAGCCTGTCTATCGTGATCGTTTCGGCTTTGATCTCCTTCGGAAAAAACGACTCCGGAATATATTTGGTTATAGGATGGTTGTAAGATAGTTTGTTTTCGAACGCAAGTTTTGCCATAGCTAAGCCCACAAAGGCTTTGGTGTTTGAAGCAATATACAATCGTGTGTTCTCATTGTACGAAGCAGATTCATTGGCCTTTCCGATGCGCCGACTGTACACGATCTCGTCATTTTGAACCCCAACAATGGCCAGACCCGGAAGCTTGTAATTTGATACCAAGGTCTCACTAAGGGAGTCGATCTTTTTATAATCCTGGGATTGAAGATTGAGTGTTAGAACTACTAAGAAAGTAAATAGGAATATGGTTCTCATAATGTCGATAGTTTAACCTATGACGTATGGAATGCGAAATTGGTTACGGAGAAGGTGAATAATTAATGATGGGTAATGAGTAATAAGTGATGAGTGATGAATAATAATTTATGGGATGATAGACTTTGATTTTTTGTGTCTTTGGGTCTGCAGTCTGCAGTCTGAAGACTGAAGTCCGGAGTCAGGAGTCAGGAGTCAGGAGTCCGAAGTTGGCAGTAGGCAGTGGGCAGTAAGCAGTAAGCTATGAGCCAATAACCTGCAACCGTCAACCTGCAATATGTTACTAACCTCCGGTTGACCTTACTCTTTAATTAGTTTATGGGTATAGGTGGTACCTTCCAATTGTATTGTCATGAGATAGAATCGGGAACTCAGAGCTCGCATATCGATCTCGGTGGAAGGATGTTGGGGTGTTATTGACATAACTTTTGAACCATCCAGCGCATAGATGTCAATTTGATAAAGGAAAAAATTGGATTGTACGTTCAGGATATCTATTACGGGATTCGGATAAACACTGAGATCTAATGAGTTCGCTCCTTGAAGATCTAACAGATCGGCATCATAAAAACTTCCGTAACCAAACTGATCGATAATTCCGGGGGTGATGGTACCCAGAGAAACCGTAAGTCCGGTGGTAGTGTTCATTTCCCGAAGCTGAGAATCACCCAGCGTATTATTAAATGCCGTTAGCAGTACCTTATCCACTTCGGCATCATATCCCATTCCCTGTCCGAAATTGGCATCAAACCCTATAGGTCCCATAAGGGTGGGCGCCCCTGTAGCTGCCTGCATGACATATGCATTGTCATCATCTATGTCTACGGTGATGAGTCGGTCGGCGCCGTCTCTGGCCAGTGCTATAGGTACAACCAAGCCGTTATTTCCTCCAATTGGCATGGCTTCCCAGGTATTGGGATTGATCATCAATAAATGACTGCTGTTCATCCCATTAGTAGAAATGGCATACATATCACCATTCGAAAGGGTTTCCAATCCGGTGATAGACTCTCCACCGGGAACATTGGTGACCGCGCCTACCGGCACGTAATTGTTATTGGAGATTCCCCGAAGATATACGTTATTTCCGTTGTCGATCACATAAGCCCCGTTTTGCATCGTAATGACTATCCCGGCACCTTCAAATTCAGGTATTGTCGACGGCCCCAGGTTTTCCAGGGTAGTAAGATCCTGAGGATTCATAGTAACCACGGCAACAGGAGTATTTCCCTTGGTAGAAGCAATACGACGATTCATAAGTACGAGCTCTTCCTCGTTGGGTGGGTTTACGGAATTAAAATAGGCTTGCAGCGTTTGTAGTTCTTCCGTATTGAAAACGTCATTGAGACTGCCCATATGATTTTCCTGCATTCTGCTAAGCAGTTCCTGAACGTCTGTGATCTGTTCCTGAGCATAATTGGAGATGGTGATCAATAGAAATGATAGCGTAATGAATAGCGTACTTATTTTCATAATGTTGGATTTAATCGTTGAACTTAAGATGAATAGGGTTACCTCCTTTTAGGATGAAAACCACAGGCTCAAGTATTGAAAAAGTACGTTGAAAATAGTATGAACCGACCGCAAATGAGAATTATCGGGGTTCTACTGAGAATCGGATATGAAGGAAAGAGAATTTGAGTTGGGAGGTGCTTACGAAGATCCCTTTTTTTAGTTTCGGAAGGAGAAAGAGTAAGGAGTCAGGAGACAGGAGTCAGGAGACTGGAATTGAGATTCCGATGTCGGGAGTCCGAAGTCTGAAGTCTGAAGTCCGAAGTTGGCATTAGGCTGTAAACAGTAACCTCTAACCTTCAACCTTTAACATTCAACCAGTGAGCAGTAGGCCGTAGGCTCTCCTTCGCTAAAGCTTTAGAAGACAATGTCTTCGGGGGATACAGAATTAGTAACTAATGATGAGAATTTTCCAGAATATGACAATTAAAGTGAATTAATCAGCTTCGTTATAGGCTTCTTTGAGCCATGATTTTACTTCATCATTCACTTCCTTTGCTTCGGAAAGTTGTACCCTGTGTGTGCACATGGTTCCGAAGGGGCCTGAATCTTCAAGTCGGCCACCGGTGGGTTTGTTCCGTAATTTTAAGCCCAGATCGATCCGGGTTTTGGTTGCGGGTTTGATTAGCGCAAACTGTTTTTTTCGAATGACACTCACACTGGCTTTTTTAGGGGTAATGACCACATCGCTGCCGAGCCCTTTTACATAGAACAGCAGTGCTTCATAGATTGGCAGTAGTTGCTCTTTTCCCTTGTATTGATCCTGAACCAGATCCTGCGGACTTTCATCGGAATCTTTTGAAAGGGTCACAATGGTATTGGCAAAGCCGTGAGTCACCTGATGTTCCTTTTTCAGAAAATTAACGGCCTCCGAGTGCTTTTGAAAGGATTTTGACTTAAGTAGCTTTTTCCACTCGTCTAAGGATTTACCCGTTTTTTCGGGCATATTGTCGATCATGGTCTGTAGTGCTTTATCCATAGTGTTGGGTGTTTAATAGGTTACTGACATTTATTCAAATTTGATGCGTGTTCCGTCTTTGGTGGCACGATAGAAGGAGCCGTTTTCGATAAACAACAACTCTCCGTATTCTCCCAGCTTGATGCTGGAATCTACCCCGAAGATCCGGTTATCGTACAAACTCACCACCTCTTTATTGGAGCAGTGCCCCACCACGATCTGTTCTGAATTTGTCAACTGCAGGATTTCGGAGATCGCTTCATCGGGAAGGTCGTCATAAAAATAACCGCGATACCAGATGGGTCCGCTGCTTCCATAATAATTATTGTAAAAGTCGGTAGCTTTCATTTCCTCTTTGGTCCGGGCTATGGAAGCCCTCATGGTTGCATTGATGGCATCGGGATCGAACGGTCCCAGTTCCAGAAACTGCTTTGAGATGCCACCGTGGACAAAAATGTGATCGTTAATCTTTAACACCGTGGGTTTGGCACGTAGCCATCGTCCCAAAACTGTATTCTCACCATAGAGTGTGTCGTAATCTAAATCGAGCATGGTTAAAACCGTGGTGTATTTTTCGTGGAGGTATCGCAGATCCTTATGAAGTACCATATACTCGTGGTTGCCCAGTAAAAAATGCACCCGTCCGCCCTGAGCTGCTGCCTGTTGTTCCAGGGTATAGATAAGCCAGAGCATTTCGGTGACGCCATCCCCTCGGTCGAAGATATCGCCCACGATCACAAAATGTCCGTCGCCAAAGGCCCAGTGGCCATTTTTATCTATGATGCCGTTGTTTTGCAGGATCTCGACCGCCAGATCGTATTGTCCGTGAATATCACTCAGCGCCGCTATGGAAGCCGTTGTAGTAATCACCGAGGGAGCCGGAGGGAAGTTAGTTTCGTATGCTTTGCTTTTCAGTGCTTTGGTGATCACCTCATTGTTTACGATGCTTTTTTCTACGATGCGATCCCTTTCAATAAAGATGTAAGGCCCGTCGCTGATCGAGGTGTTGGTTTCGGCTGTTGCAGTTTTAACAGAACTCGTTTCCTGTGCACAGGACACAGTAATGCAAAACAGCAGCAGAAGCAGGCTTAGGCTAAATGGGTATTTCATAACTCGATTTATGCAGAGTAAGGTACTAAATTCCGAAGAAAAATAGATTCAAAAATCGCTTTTTGCAGTGTGCGGTTCACGATTTACGATTCATAGATTCAAGTCTGGCGTCTTTGATTCTTTGATTCTTTGAGCCTTTGATTCTTTGCGCCTTTGGGTCTGCAGTCCGAAGTCGGAATTACGAAGTACGTAGTAGGCAGTAGGCCGTTAGCAGTACCCGGTATGCAGTCTCCGTTTCACCACTCACGATTTACTCTTCACGATTTCAAGTCGTCTTGATTCCTGCTTCTTGAATCTTTTGTCTGGAGTCAAGAGTCAGCTCTCCTTCGCTAAAGCTCCATAGGTTGAATGATTAATGATGAGTAATGAATAATAAATAATTCGTTGTTGGACTTTGAATCTTTGAACCTTTGAGTCTTTGGGTCTTGGTTCTTTTATCAGTAGTCAAGAGTCAGGAGTCAGGAGTCAGGAGACGGGAGTCCGAAGTAGGCAGTAGGCCGTTAGCAGTACCCGGTATGCAGTCTCCGTTTCACCACTCACGATTTTCTATTCACGGATTTAAGTCTTGATTCTTTGCATCTTTGCATCTTTGCATCTTTGAGTCTTTGAGTCTTTGAGTCTTTGAGTCTTTGCGCCTTTGCGTCTTTGAGTCTTTGTATCTTTAAGTCTTTGAGTCTTGATTCCTGCTTCCTGCCTCCTCAGCCTTAAGCTCCATCCCTCAATCTGCCTTATACACTTCCAGTTCGATCTCGATCATAAATTGGGGGAGTGCCAATTCTGTTACGCCCACCCAAGTGGCGGTGGGATAATGATTTTTATAGATCTCATTTCTATAGGCAGCGCTTTCGAGCAGGGAGGCCATGTTGGTGGTATAGATGTTTTCAACGACTACATCGTCGAAGGTGCAGTTAAAGTGTTTTAGGATCTTTTCGATATCAGCATAACAGTTTTTCATTTGTTGGGCCATATCTCCTACGGCAGTGGGGTTACCGGCATCGTCCATACTTACGGCTCCCGAAATTTTGATCTCGTTCCCTATCTTCACGGCATGCGAATAGCCATAGGCCTTTTCCACTTCGGGGCGCAGGAGGAAATACTCGGGTTTGTCCTGTTTTTTCTCGACTTCCACTTCGGTTGTCACGGCTGCGGGCGTTTCTTTGGTATCATTTTCCATACAGCTTTGCATCAAGAGGGAGAAGAAAACAATACTTACAAATAGTAAAAGACGATGGGTTGGCTTAGTTAGTTTCATAAAGGTTGGTTAGTGTTAGTGCCTACTGTGATCGGGTTTCGGCGATCCCGTGTTATGGGTTGGGGGATAGGCAATGTCTTCCTTTTAAGCGCAGTCTTTTGGTTGCTAACAACTTAAAAGCGGGGAGTTAAGGTAGGAAATTATGGGGAATACAGAACATGTTTTAATAAGGCAATTTAAAAATTATGGATTATTATAAGCGCGTATTTTGATGTTTTGAACTCCAATTCTGGTCAGATAATAAATAAGAATAATTAACAACAATACGAAAATTATGCTTCCCAAAATCATGTATAAAAGTTCTATTAATCCAACACTGTGTTTTGAAAGCAAATAAATTCCAATATATATTATTGTAACGATTATTGAATTCAACAGAAACGGTCTTAAAAGATCATGTTTTACTATAATGAGTTGTTGATTTTCACTTATTTTAAACTTAAGTTTTGGACACAATGGAAACCCATGAGGTCTGGATTGAGCAGACCAAAGATTCTCATCGAGCCTTTCAATTTTAATCCCTTTTGTAGAATTTATTATTGTCTTATAGCTCATTTGTGAATATTGGAAAACTCTTTTGTTAAACGTTTTGGACAGTATTGAGGTGTAGTATGTGCGATTCAGTTGAATTGGATGAGTCGCCTCTGAGTATTATCAGAACATAAATTTTTGAGTTGTAAGATAAATAATAAAATTAACCCACGACAGTACTTAGTGATAGGCGTTGTTAGGCACTGGTTTATTAGATATTCTCATCAATTACAATTATCATTAATCCCTCTAACGTGTATCTTCTATAAAATTTCATAAATGCCATAAAAGATAAATAGGATAATCCAGTAAGTATAAATATAATTGAGCCATTAATTAAGTTAAATTCGAGATAGCAATAAACACGTATAGAAAAGTAAATAGCTAGAATATTAAAAATCAAACTCAAAGTTCTTAAGAAACCGTAGAGCGCAACATAGTTGCTCATTTTTTCTTGATGTCTTTTACTATTTTCATAAGCGTAATGAGAAATAATTCTGTGAAAATCAAAATCATTTCCTTTTCCGTCATCATATTTTTCGGGGTCCTCAAGCTTGTCTAAACCAATTTTATTTAAAAGTCTATTAGCTTTTGATTCTATCATTTCTTTTAGGAAATCATCAACTGATTTTTTATAAAATCTTTTAAATCCTAGAATTTGACCAAATATCCAATCGAAGACTACACATGGAAACAGAATAATTATCATTACTATTCTCCATACAACATCTTTCCAGTTTCGTGATGACTTCCAATATCCTTTATGTTCAATTTCCAGTAAATATTTTGATGGATAACTATATCTCCAATTTGCATATTTTTCAATTGTTATTGATGAAGCAAAACTGATTAGATGACCTATTGTGTATGAAACGATGATGAAAAAGAATACACCTTCAAGCTTAACGTTTGAAAAATTCTCAATAAAATCTTGAACATCAAAATGTGTTTGATTTTTTAAATAATCAACAATCAGATACGCATAAATAACCAACGACCCGGGTATTAAATATCCTAGAAAATCATAAACAGAAAATGGATTTTGTTTTATCATAGAGAATATAGTTTTCTAAACTTGTGCCTAACGGTCTTGTGTATGAAAAGTAGCGGATTTTTTTTGTACTAACTTTTCGGTTTATAACTGACCTTTATTTTATTATTCATTTTTCGTTTAAGCACCAAATCCGCTATTTTTTATATAAGTTGTTAGGGGTAGTGTTTAGTGTTCTTTATATAACTGAATTGTTGAATTCTTAAACCAAACTATTTCATTTTGTTCAATTATTAAATAGAAAACAATTTCTTCTACAATCGGTAAAATGAATTTTTCAAGTAATTGAAGAGCTGTATCTTGGACTTGCGAGTGTGATAAAAGAGTTTCGTGAGTTAGATGAAATTCAGTTTCTCTGTTATGTACCAAAGCGTTTCTTAAGGCGTATATTAAATTTGCGAAAAATCCACCAATGGAATTTTCTTCAACTGAATCGTAAGTCATTTTGACTCTCAGTTCACTTAAAAGAGTGTCTATTTTGACTTTATCGTCTATATGATTTGGATGTAATCCATTCCACTTTTGAAATATAAAATCTGAGAATTTAATTCCAGCCTCATAGTCATTTTTCACAATTTCATTGAATAAGTTCTTTAAGGATTTCAATTCTCCATTACTCACTAAATCATTCATTTTTTGAAAATCTCTGATAGAAAAAACTCTACCGTCATATTTTCTTTCTAGGTTCGACAATGGATATTTGTACATAAAATTTTCAAGCAAATGATAAATTCTCAAATATTTGTCAAGAATATCTGTTTGATGATTGTATTCACTAAGAATCAAAATTGAATCATCAAATTGCTGATACTTTATTTCTTGTTTAATTTTCCTGGAATTAGAAATTGTTGGGATTTGTTGGTAACTATATGGGTTGTGAATTAACTTACCATTCTTGACTACGTGAAGAGTTACAAAAGACCAAATCTGATTTGCTGAATTTTCAACATCTTTATCTACTAAAACGAATTGAGAAAGTTCAAGTTCTTTATCAATTTCTCCTATTTTAGATATAAGCTGAATAATTAATTCTTTAGATAAAGGATTCTGAGTGAAATATTCATTCATTAAATCTGTATTTCCTAAATCTACGAGAACTAGCGAGTTTTTTAAATCGACTAAGTCGTGAAATGCAAAGTTTCGTTGATTAATCTCTTTCGATAATTTGACAAAACTAAAAGCAGAAATGTCTATCTCTTCTTCAAGATTAACTTCCTCATCTAAAGCTTCATTTAAGTAATTTATTAAATATATTATTACTATGGATTCAGAAATTCTCTTCGATGGAAACTCATTGAAGTTATTTTTAAAGGTATTCAGTAAACCAATTAAATTATCAAAATCTGAATGAACTTTTGCTTCGAGTTTTGATTTTTTGATAGCCTTTAATTCGTTATCGATTTCGTCTGAAAGTCCAAGTAGTTCGTTTCGTTTATCTTCCGTTTCAAGAGAATTATAAAATTCTTCAAACTGACTACCATTTGATGTTAGTTCAAAAACTAAATGAATCAAATTATTATATATGATATTCTTTAATTCCATAATTATGCGGTTTTAAAGTATATCTTCCAATCTATTTTATTGGTAGGGTCAATTAGCACAGAATATATTCCCTCATAAACTGCTTTCTTATTAACACTCCCAATATTTATTTTTGCTAGATTTTGATTATTTCTTTCATCTTCAAATTCAGTTAAACAAAGTAGTGAAGGATTAGAGACTATTCTTTCTCTAAGAATAGAAATCGCCTCTTGTGGTTTTATAAATTTCTCATTAATATATTTTCCAGTTGCTGCGTACATACCTACAAGAGAAGTTTCTCGTCCCATCCATTTAGTTCCAGCTTCATCAAATTCTCCTGTAATTGCGTTATCAATATCTATAAGTCCTCTTATAAATTCTTTTAAGAAATCTAAATGAAGAAACTTGTCAAATACTTCTTCATTAAAATAATCTGATTGAGATTTTTGAATGAGATTAGTGTTTGTAGTCAAAGGTTTTCCCTCACTTAATGATAAAACAGATGTAATAATATGTGAAAAATGAAATTGACCCGGAATTCTATTCTTACTATATTGGATTGAAGACATCTCTTTTTCTCTTACAATCTTAAAATCTTTGAACTCAACCTTTTGAAGAATTGGTATTATATTTCTAAAGAGAAGTTCTAATTGATGTTTTGTTTTGACTGGTTTATGACCTGCATTTAATATTAACATCTTATTTACCTCTTGGTCAGAACTTAATCCTGTCCAAATCTCAAACCATTGATTCCTATCGTATAAAGTGGACAATTTTTTTGTGCTATTAGTTTTAGCAAATTCGACTAGGGAAGATAAAATAGATGAGTTACTTTCAATTTCAATAAGTTTTTCTTTAAATTTTCTATTTAGCTGAAGCTTTGAAAGTTCAAATATTAATTGCTCTTCTTTTTCTAGCGATTCAATCAGAATGTTAAGTGTGTCAAATATGATTTTCAATCGAAATGTTCTTTGAAGTCCGTCCAGGATTTTATATTCAGAAACTTCAATATTTGAATCAGTAATTTTATATTTTTCTTTTTCGACTACTATAACGATAGGTGGGATATGATTGCCCTCAATAATAGTATCAACCAAGTTATCTAAATAAGTGTTTTTTACAATCTCTCTTTGTACTTCATAAGATTTATAGTCCTCTGGAAGTCCTTCAACGTAATCATTTAAAGAAATGCTTGCTAGTAGACATTCACTATCTGCTTCTTTAAATCTATCTAGAATTTTTCCTTTCATATTATAGTTTTGTTTTTCGTATTACCCCTAACATGTTCTATCAGGCCTATTCCTGCAATAATCCAAATCCAATTCAGGATAAAACAGAATAAGACCTACAAAAAAACCCCATCCACCGTTTTATAAAAACAGCGAAGTGGGGAGGAATTATGTTTAAAGATAGTAAAATTTTTGAAGTGAGTTTACGGGAAAGCGTATGATATTGGTTATTGTTTATTGTTATTATTTATTGGAGGTGAGTTGTGAGACGGTCCTCCTTCGCTAAAGCTTCGGAGGATGAATGATTAATGATGAGTGATGTATAATGAATAATAAATAGTTCGTTGTTAGACATTGAGTCTTTGGGTCTGCAGTCCGAAGTCCGAAGTCCGAAGTCCGAAGACGGGAGTCGGGAGACGGGAGTCGGGAGTCCGAAGTCGGGAGTCGGGAGTCGGGAGTCCGAAGTCGGGAGTAGGCAGATGGTCCTCCTTCATTAAAGCTCCGGAGGATTAATAATTAATGATGCGTAATGAATAATGTGTTATTTGACTTTGCATCTTTGAGACTTTGAAACTGCAGTCCGAAGTCAGGAGATGGAAGTCCGAAGTAGGCAGTAGGCCGTGAGCAGTACCCGGTATGCAGTCACCGTTTCACCACTCACGATTCACTATTCACGGATTCAAGTCTTGATTCTTTGCATCTTTGCATCTTTGCCTCTTTGCCTCTTTGCCTCTTTGCATCTTTGCGTCTTTGCGCCTTTGCTTCTTTGCGTCTTGATTCCAGATCCAAAAGCTTCCACTCATGTTGGTGCCAAAACCTAAAGCTTTATCATGCTGGCATTGTTAAAGAAGGTTTCGTCTATAGCAATTCCATTTACGCTGTTGGTGTCAAAATCCTGAGCGATCTTCCAACCTTGGTCGGTTTTTTTATGGACCACATGAAACTGCCCGTAATAATATTCTTTACGTCCGTCGGCCAGGGTGTAAATTGCCCGGTAATAGCCTACCTCGTAGGCGACATCCTCACGATAGTGACTGTTTTCGAGTGCGAAATCGATGGTGATGGTGGTGCCCGCCGGTGGGGGAGTCCAGCTAAGTGTACGGGCTTTGTACTCGGCCCCGGTTAGTATCCCGCCATCATTAATACGAAGCATGTCCTCGGTATGGATGCTGTTAAAGGTCAGGGCATCCCGGGCTTCATAGGAGGTCTTAAAAACCTTCCAGACCTGGTCTTTAATGTCGTTTGCAATCTTTACAGTGTCTGTCTGGGCCGTACCCGGGACGGGAACTACAAACAGAAGAAATAGGAATACGAATACTGATCTTTTCATGAGGTGCTAATTATTACGTTAAAGATAGGAAACCCAGGGCTATTATTCTATGGTAAGGATTGTTTGGGAACAGTAAGCGAGCTCCTAACCAATTTTTGGACGCTTTTTGTTCTGAAATAAAAAAGTATCTTTCAACTGCAAAACACAACCTATGGACAATACTTCTACTATCATTCTGGCAGGGTCGCTCATCATCATCATGCTGGGAATGGGCTTGTCGCTGGTCACAGCCGATTTTAAACGAATAATACTGTATCCCAAGGCAATAGTTGTTGGCCTTACCAATCAGTTGATCCTGTTACCACTTATCGGTTTTGGGGTGGTTTCTCTTTTTTCACTCCAACCCGAGATCGCGGTGGGAGTGATGATACTGGCGGCCTGCCCGGGCGGACCCACCTCCAATCTTATCGCGCATCTGGCGAAAGGGAATCTCGCACTTTCGGTGTCTCTCACGGCATTAAGCAGTTTGATCACAGTGATCTCCATCCCCTATATCGTTAATTTTGCGACTTCAGAATTTATGGAAGAGGGGATGACCGTGCAACTCAATATCGTGGAAACCATAGGACAGATATGTGTGATCGTGGTAATACCGGTGTTGTTAGGGATGTTGATTCGGCGCTACAAACCCGTGTTTGCCGCAAAAATGGCCAAGCCTGTCCGAATCGCTTCAGGCGTGGTACTGGCGCTTATCATCATCGGACTCGTCATTAAGGAGCGTGAGAATTTTGTGGATTATTTTCAGCAGGCGGGGCTGGCGACCTTGTTGCTTAACCTTGCGACGATGGCCGCAGGGTATTATTCGGCGAAGCTGTTTAAGCTGCGACGGGAGAACGCCATTTCCATCTCCATCGAATCTGGGATACAGAACGGAACGCTGGCCATAACCATTGCCGTGGTCCTACTGCAAAATTCCGCCTTCGCTATCGCTCCGGCGGTATATAGTTTGTTGATGTTCTTAACGGGAGCAGCTGTGATCTGGCTGGGAAACCGAAGTACTGCGGTGGATCTTCAGGAATAAATCTATTTCAGATAAAGCATAAAAAAGGCGGCTTCGTTAGAAGCCGCCACTAATCAAAATATAAGACTTTAATTAACCAATATTAATCCTTATATCTGACAGTATACCCGATATATTTTTCAGAATTTCAGCGTTGAAAAGCTGTAATTCGTCGGCAAAATAAGCAAATTTATCGGATATCTGCATAATTTTGATTTTGTTAACATTGAGATTAACATTTTCCAAATGCTACATTCTCAAATCATATCTTTTTAATTTCCGTCTTCCGGAGATTCTATGGCAATGATCGTCTTAGCTTGTGGTGACAAGGATGGGGACTTTAAATTAAGTCCGCTGCCTGAGTTAGAAAGCAATACCACCGAGAAAATTTCTGTGTTTACAAAATCGTTTTCTGCGATCATTAACTCTCTTAAATTGTTATTGCTTGCCAATTCGGCCGGTAAGGATCCTTTCAGGTCATTATCAAAAACATTGAACACTTCCACAGCAGTCAGATTCCCTAAACTTGCCGGAACGGTTCCCGTAAGTTTGTTGCTGCTCATGTGCAATTGCTTAAGCTTGCTTAAAGCACCTAAGGTTTCTGGGATAGTTCCGCTAAGGCCATTGGCGTTTAAGGCCAAAACTTCCAGATTGGATAGCTGCCCCAGTTGTGCAGGGATCTCCCCATTCAGTTTATTAAATGACAACTCTAAAATGCGCAGCTTGCTCAAGTTTCCAAGCGATGCAGGAAGTTTTCCGTTCAGGTTATTGAATAGCAGACTAATGCTCACCACATGGTCGTTTTCAACGGTCACACCGTGCCAGTCGGCAACGGCTTCGTTAAGATCCCAGGTATTGATCCATTGATCCCCTTGGGTGTCTACATAAAGGTCTAATAAAGCTTGTTTTTCAGTGGCAGGCACTTGTGCGAATAGCACGGCACAGCATAAAACTGAACAGAGGGTAAGTAGTGTTTTTTTCATGATTGGGGGCGAATTTTCTTACATTAAGGAGTAAATTAAAACAATCCCTTGATAAAATGCAAAAAAAATCGATGAAATGCACGATTTTATTTTTATGCCCTATCCCAATGACTGAATAAAAGATGTGTTTACTTCGTGTATTCCCTCAAATTGTTTCACTTCCAGACGGTCACCAAATAGGGCCGAACCCAATAATTGCTGTTCGGTCTTGCGCGCTTCGGTGATGTATTGATCCTTAGTTCCGTAGAGGTAGGTTACCTTAGCATCTTTATGTAAATAGGCAAAGTCCTCAGGCTTCAGCTCTACCGGAATTCCCCCACTGTGCAGGACAAGGTGGTCACATTGTAATTTTCGACTCGACAGCCAGCGGGTGGCAATGGAAACCCCCTGTGAATATCCGAAGACGATAAAATTTGGCAGTTGTGGTGGAGCTTCAGCCTTAAAAACGGCATCCACATAGGCGAGGACATTCTGCGTTTCGGTTTTGGTGTTTTCCCGGGTTAACCAGGAAGCTCCTACATGTTTAAAATCCTTTCCGAAGTAATACTTAGACGGCGCCTGAGGGACGATCACAAAATTTTCTTCGAGATCCAGTTCGCTGAAATACTTCAGAAAATACTTGCTTAAATACCCCATGCCGTGGAAGACCAGCCATACATTCTTTGTCCTTTTAGAATAGTTGCTTAAAGTGTGATAGGTGTTAACCGATTGATAACGTACTTCCTTTTCTTCTGCCATAGTATTTTGTATTTTTACAAAGTAAATCAATACTATGAAGTATAGCAAGGACGAAATTATTGCTGCCTGTAATACAATGTGTAAAAACACCTTGATGGAGACGCTCGATATCGAATTTACCGAGGTCACCGAAGACTCCATTACAGCCCGAATGCCGGTAACTCCCAAAGTACATCAGCCGGACGGAGTGCTGCACGGCGGAGCATCGGTGGCGCTGGCCGAAAGTGTGGGTAGTGCGGCTGCCATGGTATTTAACCGGGGTGAAAAAGCACAGATACGCGGCATAGAGATCGCGGCCAATCATGTGAAGGGGGTGAGAGAAGGTTTTGTCTATGCAAAGGCCACTGCAGAACACAAGGGAAGGACCACACAATTATGGCAGATCAGGATCACGAATTCAGCAAACGAATTAGTATCTTTAGTTAAATTAACCATCTTAATTTTGCGTAAGTAAATGTATGGACCAGGCGTTATTACTCTCCAAATTAAATGATCACTATAATAGGACATTGCCTTTTATAGCGTTTAAACTGCCTTATTCAGATATTGTATTTTGTTATCTTCAGAAGGATGCCACGGTACACACTACCACTACGTTTAAGGAAGAGAGTTTTATTTTTGCACCATTTGCATTTAACGGAACGGCTCATTGTATTCCTTCGGAAGGTTCTGAAGTAATTAAATATGAAATGCCCAAGGAAATCCTGAAACAAATTCCTGTCTCTGTAAAGGAGGACCCTACTGAAAAAGCCCGTTATACCAAGCTGGTAACTGAAGCTATAGATAAAATAAAAACGGGGAATGTGCATAAGATCGTGGTTTCAAGACCCCAGGAAGTGCGGCTGAAAACGTTTGACCTGTCTCTGCTTTTTGAAAGAATCATGCATTTATACCCCACAGCGCTCAGCTATATCTGGTATCACCCCGAAACAGGTTTGTGGAGTGGCGCCTCGCCCGAAGTGTTGATCTATACAGAAGGCACTTCGTTTACGACCATGGCACTCGCGGGAACTCAAAAAGTGAATAAGAACGGTATTAATCACTGGTCTGCGAAAGAACACGAAGAACAGCAGTTCGTTACCGATGCCATCACGACCAGTTTGCAGAAGATCACAGCCGTTTTAAAGGTTTCCAAAACCACGACCCATCGTGCAGGAACCGTAGCGCACCTGCGCACCGATATCACCGGTATCCTCAAAAACAGTACGGCCACCCTGCCAAAGGTTTGTTCGGTATTGCATCCTACACCGGCAGTTTGTGGGACACCACGGGATAATGCGCGTAATTTTATCCAGAATAAGGAAGGATACGACCGCAGTTTTTATACCGGATTCCTGGGGCCGGTTTGTGAGCAGGAAAAATCTTCCAACCTCTTTGTAAATCTGCGATGTATGAAGATCGCAGACGATGTGGCGACCCTGTATGTGGGCGGCGGAATCACCCGTTCTTCGGTGGCCGAACACGAATGGGAGGAAACCCGGAATAAACTGCAAACCATGTTACAGGTACTTGCTCCAATGCTTTAATATCTTGAAAGGACTTCGTACTTTTGCAGCAGATGAGATACTCGGCAAAACTACTATCCCAAACCATCACTCAATTGTGCCTTGCCAAGGGAATCGACCATGTGGTAATATCACCGGGGTCGAGAAACGCTCCGCTCACCATAGGGTTTACAGAACATCCTAGCTTTAAGAACTTTAGTATCGTGGATGAACGCTGTGCGGCTTTTTTTGCTCTCGGAATGGCCCAGCAATTGAAAAAACCTGTGGCTTTGGTATGTACTTCGGGATCGGCCTTACTCAATTATTACCCCGCCATAGCCGAAGCTTTTTATAGCGATATTCCTCTGGTGGTCTTATCTGCCGATCGGCCGCCGCATCTTATCGACCTGGGCGACGGACAAACCATACGTCAGGAAAATGTATTCTCGAATCATATTTTGTACAGCGCGAACTGCCGGGTAGCCGATGAGGAACTCCCTTATAACGAAACAGAGATCAATACCGCTCTACATATTGCTATCAATGATAAAGGTCCGGTGCATATTAATGTGCCATTTGATGAACCCCTGTACGGAACTGTAGACCTGGCATCGGTACAGCCGGAGTCTGCTGCAATTACACCTTCTTCTGAAACTATCACTCAGGATTTGAATGGTTTGCTCAGCCAATGGAACAGCAGTACCCGCAAGATGATCCTCGTAGGAGTACTCGATCCTAAAAGTATTGAACAACAGTGGCTGGACAAACTGGCTGAAGATGAGAGCGTGATCGTCCTAACCGAAACGACCTCCAACTTGCATCATAAAAAGTTTTTTAGTTGTATCGATCAGTTGATCGCTCCTATAGAAAACAACGGACTGGACGCCTTACAGCCCGAAATACTCATCACATTTGGCGGGATGATCGTTTCAAAAAAGGTAAAGGCATTTCTTCGGAAATTACCTCCGAAAGTTCACTGGCATATCGATCCTAAAAAAGCCTACGATACATTTTTTGCCCTGCAGGAACATGTAAAGGTGAGTCCGAATCACTTTCTTCAAAATTTCTTAGCCCGAACAACTGTTGTAAAAAGTGACTATCAGTCGCACTGGCTCCAGGTTAGAAGTCACCGTAGGGAAAGGCACAAGGAGTATGTACAGCAAATTCCGTTTAGTGACTTTACGGCATATCGTCAAATTCTGGCGTCGCTGCCGGAAGCATGTCAGTTGCAGATCAGTAACAGCGCCGCTATTCGTTATGCGCAGTTGTTTGAGTTGCGCCCTTCGGTAAAAGTATTTTGCAATCGGGGTACCAGTGGGATAGACGGAAGCACCAGCACTGCCATAGGCGCTGCGGTGGTTGTGGAAGAGCAGGTAGTCTTTGTTAGTGGGGATCTCAGTTTCTTCTACGACAGCAATGCCTTGTGGAATTCCTACATACCGAAGAATTTCAGAATTGTGGTGGTGAATAACGGGGGAGGAGGGATCTTCAGAATACTTCCCGGTGCCAAGGATACGCAGCATTTTTCAGATTACTTCGAAACGCGTCACGACCTTAATGCAAGCCAGCTTTGCGAGATGTTTAAGATTGGATACCGCTCTGCGGCCACTTCCGAAGAACTTCAGAAACAATTACATGAATTTTATACACCTTCCGAATCGCCACAGCTCTTAGAGATCTTTACACCTTATCAAATCAATGACAAGGTTTTACTGGACTATTTTAAATTTATTACGTAGTTAGAGAAATTCCTTACCCCAGTGATAGGCTTCGGTAAGATCATCGAAAACCTTAAAGGGTTTTTTACAGAATGAAGCCTCCAGTTGTGCATTCTTTCTCCCGGACTCGGTATGATTTACCACGGCGATACCTTTTAAGGTAGGAACCTGATCCAAATATTTATAATCGTTGGGATTTACAGAATAAGAATGAACCCGGTTCGAGATATAGATCCAGGGCCGGTTCCCCAAATATTTCAGGCCCTTTACAAGCAAAGAAAAGCCTGTTTTATAAGATAAGGTAATGCCTTCTACGGCTTCTACGATGACGATGTTATCATAAAAATAAACAGTAGCTATCTCAGTATCAAATACTTCTTTAAGCTCAGTCGTATCGGGGATATTGTGTGCTTTTCGCATTTTCATGAATTGGAAAGTTACATATATTCCTGAAATATGAAAGCCATTTAGAATAAGTTTTTTGAAGCGGAAATCTGTACCTTTGTACCTATGATCAAACTAGGGGAATACAACACACTTTATATACTTCGGGAAACCGATCCCGGTCTTTATTTAGGCGATAGTGACGGCAATGAACTTTTGTTGCCTCATAAATACAAACCTGAAAACTTTGAAGTAGGGGATGAGATACAAGTGTTTGTTTATCTCGATAATGAAGAGCGTCCTATCGCAACGACGCTGGAGCCCTACCTCACGCTGAATACTTTTGGGTATCTGCATTGCAGCGACGTGAATAAATACGGAGCATTTATGGATTGGGGGCTGGAAAAGCAGCTTTTTGTACCTTTTAAAGAGCAGGCGCGACCCATGAAGCAGGGAAATTGGTACATCGTTTACCTGTATCTGGATGATAAGACCAACAGACTGGTAGGTTCCAGCAAGACCAATAAGTATGTGAGTAATGATAATCTGGACCTGGAAAAATTTCAGGCTGTCGAGATCATGGTGACCCATATTACTGAAAAAGGCGCCAATGCGATCATCAACGGAAAATACAAAGGTCTTATCTATCTGGAAGATATTTTTGAAGACATTCGCACCGGTGACCGACTTACGGCCTATGTGAGCAAAATAAGGGAAGACAACAAAGTGGATCTGGTATTGCAGCCTCCTGGGTATAGAAGTATAGAACCCAACGCGAACTTTGTTCTGGATGAACTAAAGGCTGCCGGCGGATTCCTGCCTTTGCACGATAAAACCGACCCCGAAACCATTAAGAATGAAATGGGGATGAGTAAAAAAAGCTTTAAAAAAGCCATTGGAAGTCTGTATAAAGACAAACAGATCATCATAAAGGAAGATGGGATAGAGTTGGTTTAAGTTTTGTAAATTGGTAGCAACTAACACTACCAATATGAAAACTAAATTATTTGCTCTTGCACTCACCGTAGTGCTTCTTTCTGCCTGTAATGAGAAAAAGGAATCCTCTCAATTTTCTATAGATGTTACGCTATCCGATTCGCTCGAGCTGGATTCGGTGGACGGAAGACTGCTCCTTATGTTGTCTAACAATGATGAAGCTGAACCACGTTTTCAGATCAATGATGGACCTACTACGCAACTTATCTTCGGAAAGAATGTCGACGGACTGAAACCCGGTGCTACCGTGACCTTTACCGGGGAGGACTTCGGATTTCCAATCGAGAGCCTCCGTGATATTCCTTCGGGAGATTATAATGCTCAGGCTTTATTACATGTGTATGAAACCTTCAATCTGGCAACCGGACATACGGTAAAATTGCCTATGGACAATGGTGAAGGACAGCAATGGAATCGCTCTCCCGGAAATATTTACAACCTTCCCGTAAAAGTAGCTATCGATACCGAAAACCCTTCCGAAGTAAGAATTGTGATCAACAAAGTGATCCCGCCCATTGAAGAACCTGAAGATACCGAATGGGTGAAGCATATAAAGATGAAGTCGGAAAAGCTTTCTGAATTCTACGGAAGAGATATGTATCTCGGTGCGCACATTCTTTTACCCAAAGGCTTTGCAGAACACTCTGAAGCGAAATATCCGTTAATGGTATTTCACGGACACTTTCCATCAGATTTTGGTGACTGGAGGACCACGCCACCGGATCCCAATCTGGAACCCGACTATTCTGAACGCTTTCAGGTAGAAGGGTATAACAAGATCGTGCAGCAGGAAGCATGGGATTTTTATCAGCGGTGGAATGAACCGGACTTCCCCAGATTCCTCATTATTGAGATTCAGCATCCCACACCTTATTATGACGATAGTTATGCAGTGAATTCGGCGGCGCAGGGACCGTATGGCGATGCCATTACGTATGAGCTCATTCCTTATATAGAAGAACAATTTCGCGGAATAGGAGAAGGCTGGGCACGATTTCTATATGGTGGTTCCACGGGAGGCTGGGAAGCTTTGGCGGTTCAGGTGAAATATCCGAACGAGTATAACGGCTGTTTTGCCGCCTGTCCCGATCCAATCGATTTTAGGGCCTATTGTCTTACAAATATTTACGAAGACAAAAACGCCTACTATGTTGAAAGCGATTATCAAAAAATTGAAGTTCCCGGTAAACGCAACTACCTCGGGCAGATATCAAATACTCTAAGAGCTTCAAATCATCTTGAATTGGTTCTGGGAGATAAATCCCGATCGGGTCAGCAGTGGGATATCTGGGAAGCGACCTATTCACCTTTGGGAGAGGACGGGTATCCGCAACGGATTTGGGATAAGTATACCGGGGATATAGATCATACGGTCGCCGAATACTGGAAGGAGAACTACGATCTACGCCATATCCTCGAGCGGGACTGGGCAAAGCTTGGCAATGACCTAAAGGGAAAGATCCATATCTATTGTGGCGATATGGATAATTATTATTTAAACAACGCCGTATATCTGATGGAAGATTTTCTGGAGAGCACCACCGATCCATATTATGAGGGAGAAGTTGCTTATGGCGATCGCGCAGAACATTGTTGGAATGGCGATCCCACTCAACCCAATCATATTACCAGATTACGATATAACAGCATGTACCTGCCAAAGATCATGAAGCGCATTGCCGAAAGTGCTCCAAAGGATGCCGATCTAACGAGTTGGAGGTATAGGTAAAGGAGACGGATCGAAGTCGGCAGTAGGCAGTTAGCAGTTTGCAGCTGGTCCTCCTTCGCTAATGCTCTGGAGAATTAATAATCAATGATGAGTAATGAGTAATAAATGCTGAATAATAAATAATAAATAGTGCGTTGTTAGACTCTGATTCTTTGAGCCTGCGGTTCGAAGTCCGAAGTCGGGAGTCGGAAGTATGAAGTAGGAAGTTAGCAGTTTGCAGCGTCAGTTTCACCCATCACGATTCACGTTTCACGGAATCAAGTTTTGATTCTTGGTTGTTTTGTCAAGAGTCAGGAGACGGAAGACGGAAGACAGGAGACGGAAGACGGAAGACGGGTGTAAGGGTTTAATTATATACATTTCAGAATATATCCTGAATCATTAGCGTCTTCTCCCAACCCGATAGTGTGCGCACCTGGGGCATATTCCGAAGGGCGGACAGGTATCAGCGGCATTAAATCCGCTCATATCCTTATACACCGGGTTGACGAGTTGGGTGGAACCATCGGGAGCATATTGAGCTGCGCTCCCAAAACCGTTATATTGTGATTGTAAGCCTTCGATGCTGTACTCCTTTGTGGCAAAACTCCTTTTCTGAGCGCCCACAACACTGGCCATATCCACCGGTTTGCGATAGTTCTGAACGTTCATATCGAATTCGTTGAGCGAT
Organism: Constantimarinum furrinae; assembly: GCF_014295415.1. Classification (GTDB taxonomy): domain Bacteria; phylum Bacteroidota; class Bacteroidia; order Flavobacteriales; family Flavobacteriaceae; genus Constantimarinum; species Constantimarinum furrinae. The sequence goes on along the minus strand of NZ_CP052909.1, from coordinate 2,692,931 downwards.
CGTTTTACGATAGGGGACTCATCAAATGAAAATTCCATAAGATCGGTCACATCGGGTAAAGACGTGGCATTAATGGTGAAATACCGGGTCTCAAAATCGTTTTGAGCGACCGCTAGCGCAGGAAGCAAAAGCACAAGAAAAAGTAGTTTTTTCATAGGGATACAGCTATCAAAAATCACACCATTTATAAATTCAGCTTTTTAGCAGTATTTTTAGGTAATGCATCTTTGTGCACCATAATACTAATTGTCTTTAAACGCATATAGGCCTCACTAAAGTATACGTACCCGCCGTTCGCATTTCGGGTCTCGTCGGTTCCCCAACTGTTCTTTACTTTATAATATTTGGTTCCATTCTGATCTTTCAGCATTCCGGTGATATGCATGAGGTGATCATCGGTAGTGGTGAAATTTTCAAATTCATCCTGTCGGTACTCCTGAGTGATCTTCATCTCGGGATAGATACCTTGTAAGGCTTTTATATTATTTTCGGAATCCTTCGGAATGACCGCAACACCATCCTTTGAAGAGAAGGTTTGTTCGCTTACATCGCAGTCCAGTTCTACGGTAAATCCGTTTTCGAGGGCATTGTCAACAGCCGCCATCATTTCATCCAGAGGAACATTATACATGCTACCGTAACTCCAGTTGTCGGGGATATTCAGAATAAATTTAGAATAAAAAGGTGCATGCGTGAAGGAAGTAATCGTTACATAATCATCGGGAACGATCCCGGTCATCTCCAAAAAACTCTTTGGGGTATATTGTTTGCCCTCATACATGAAGGTGGTAGGGTTGTTTCCCAGATAGACATTTAAAACGGCATCTACGGCATCATCCCAATTCTTGCTCAGCTTTCTCCCGGGATTATCCACATAGGTCTTTACCATGGCTTCAAGTACTGCTACCAGTTCGGCGTGATTGTGATCACGTTCATTGGCGAACAATCCGCTGTAGGCTTCCTGTGGAACCAAACCGTATTCCCGCACCGAATTGATCACATCGTGTGCGAGTCCGCCCTCACTAAATTGCGCTTTGCCCTGTCGCATGACAAAGTTTTCGGCTTTCTTCGGATAGGTATTCCGCACGGTATACATCTCGGAAAGGTCGATCTGCTTTCCCGTAAGCCTGATGATCTCCGATTCCAAAAAGGATGTGCTGGAAAAGCTCCAGCAGGTTCCTGTACGACCCTGACTTATTACAGGAGTGGCTTCCAGGTCAATCGTTTCGGTGAATTGATATGGTTGTTGTGCCGGAGCGATCACCGCGATACATAGCATTCCGAAGAAAAAGAGAAGATTTCGCATAATTTAATTTCTGAATAAATTAGTTTAAGAAGTGTTTTCAGTAAATACCCTTAAACAACAAAGTTATATCTTTACGCTAAAATATGAAATATGAGTACACCCAACTGGAAAACCGCCAAAGAATATACAGATATCACCTACAAAAAGAGCCATGGTGTAGCGCGAATTGCCTTTAACAGGCCCGATGTTCGCAATGCATTCCGGCCAAAGACCACCAGTGAATTACTGGATGCCTTTCACGATGCTCAGGAGGATACAAGTATTGGCGTGGTTCTGCTTTCTGCCGAAGGACCTTCGAGTAAGGACGGAGTATATAGTTTTTGCAGCGGAGGAGACCAAAAAGCGCGCGGCCATCAGGGGTATGTAGGGGAAGACGGATATCACCGTTTGAATATTCTGGACGTACAACGTCTCATACGCTTTATGCCCAAAGCAGTGATCTGTGTGGTACCGGGATGGGCCGTTGGTGGTGGTCACAGTCTGCATGTAGTTTGCGATATCACGCTGGCGAGTAAAGAGCATGCTATCTTTAAGCAAACCGATGCCGATGTTACCAGTTTCGACGGAGGCTACGGAAGTGCGTATCTGGCCAAAATGGTAGGGCAGAAACGGGCTCGTGAGATCTTTTTCCTCGGAAGGAATTACTCTGCGCAGGAAGCCTACGAAATGGGTATGGTGAATGCGGTAGTGCCTCATGATGAATTGGAGGCCACAGCCTTTGAATGGGCACAGGAGATCTTGGCCAAGTCGCCCACAAGCATAAAAATGCTAAAGTTTGCCATGAACCTTACCGATGATGGGATGGTAGGACAACAGGTCTTCGCAGGGGAAGCCACCAGACTTGCCTATATGACCGATGAGGCCAAGGAAGGCCGGGATGCGTTTCTGGAAAAGCGCAAGCCTAATTTTGATAAGAAGTGGTTGCCTTAATGTGTTAGGGCCCAAAGGTGTGAGATTTTCGTATTTCGGGTTAAAAATTTTTAGCCCAATATAAAGGCCTGATTAACTTTTAACTTCGTAAGAACATTTTAGTATATTTAAGGCTTTGTGTTTCAACTCATAATTTTTATGCCTCGCCCGCTTAGAACTTTTGTGCCTGAAAAAGGATTATATTACTTTTTCTTTCTGCTCTTACCTGTACTAGTAACTGGCCAAACTGCAAATGAGAAATTACAACAGGGTTTAGATCAATTTCAGGTCATTGAAAATCCACGAGATGCGATCGATACCTTGCTTGGTTTACATGATATAATTTCAGAAACCACAGATGCTTTACAAGGGCAGTATTATTTGAATTTAGGGATAGGGTATGGGCAGATAAACCGGGCAGATTCTTCTTTTTATTATCTCAATAAGGCCGAAAAAATTGCAAAATCTGAAGAGCGAAATTTTTTACTGGCCATGATCTATAATACGCGTGGACTGGTTTATATGGGGAAAGCAGAACACGAAGAATCGTTGATTGCCTTTCAGGAAGTAATGCGACTAGCTGAAGGCGCTAAAGACCCAAAGTTGCAGGAAGTTTTAAGTAAAACCTATGGAAATCTGGGTGGGGTGTACTACCAGCTTGGGCAAATTGACAAAGCTCTTGGAATTACAAAAAAGAGCCTGATTCTTTCCGAAACTATTAAAGACACCACAGAGATTGCTTTAAATCATTTACGATTGGCGATGGTATACAACGACCTGGAAGATTTCGAAAATGCCATAAGCCATTTAAATACCGCACGAACATTTTTTAAGAATCTTGATGATTCAACCATGCTTGTCTATGCCGAAAAGAACTTAGGCGATATCTTCGTTAAAAGGGAACTTCTGGATAAGGCTTTAATCCACTATCAACAGGCACATAATTATGCTAAGGCTTTAGGGGAACAGGAAGAATATGTCCTTACTTTAATTGATCTATCCGGCTTAAAACTTCAAAGGAATAACATTAAAGGCGCTGAAGAAGATGCTCAAATTGCTTTGTCACTCTCACAGGAAAAGGGTTATGCAAACAGCGAGCAAGATGCTTTTGATCTATTGTATAAAATCGCTCTGAAAAAAGGAAATGTCGAGCAGGCATTAGGGTATCGAAATGAGTATATTGTACTTACCGATTCACTGAATAATGTAGAAGTAAAGGCGCGAGTGGCGGCATTAGAAACCCAGTATGAGACGGCTAAAAAGGAAAAGGAAATACAAAAATTAACCTACGAAAGTCAGTTAAGTCAGGCCGACCTAAAAAGAACAAGAAACGAATTCCTGTTTTTAATGGTTGGCGGGATATTGATCATTATTGTGTTGTTGTTATTTTTTATCACCCGATTTAAAAAAGTAAAAGCAGAGCGTGAAGCACAAACATTACAAGTGGAAGCATTACAAAAGCGGTTTATGGAACTCCACAGCAGCCCCTCCGAACTCTCGGTTGATTTAAATATTGATGAGTTAAATGAAAAGCTTCAAGCCCCTCTTACCCACCGAGAATTTGAAACCTTAAAATTGTGCATTGCCGGCAAGACCAATTCCGAGATCGGAGATCAATTATTTGTTTCGGTAAGCACCGTAAAATTTCATTTAAGGAACGCGTACAGTAAATTGGGTGTGAATAATAGAAAGGAAGCCTTTAAATTTATGTTGGAGTCAATTTAATGGCTATGGATTGATGTAAATTCTGTGCTGTATCTCATATTTTTTCTTTGAGTCAAGTATTTTCGTAAGACGCTCATATTCAGATATTAAAAATATTTTTTCTTAAAACTATCCCATGGGGTTAGGTCGTTCATCTTCAAAAAAAAGCAATTTTATGGTCTAATGAATAAAGTTTCAATAGCTATGAAAGAGTTTGGATTCTTGATCCTTTCGATCTGTATGTTTACTCTTGGGATGCATGCTCAAGTTGGAATAGGAACTACGAATCCGTTGGCGGTTTTAGATATACGTGCATCCAATCAAACGAACCCGGCTAGCGACGACGGTATATTAATTCCGAAAATAGACGAGTTTCCGGTAATTGATCCTGCTGTATCTCAGGATGGTTTGTTCATATTTGCCACAGGAAACGGAAGTGTATCAAAGGGTTTTTATTATTGGGACAGCAGCAGTTCTATGTGGACTGCCTTGGCCACAGGAACCGGGACCGACATAGATTGGTATGAGGAAGGGACTACTACGCCGCCGGACAATATAAATGATGATATTTATCATTTGGGAAATCTCGCCATTGGCAAAAATACAGCTAATTATAAATTGGACATAGTAGAGAATATTTCTGCTCAAGGTATGAGAGTAGAGCTTAGTGGATCAAATCCAGGGTCAAAAACTGGTGGTGGAATTTTAGTAAGCAACTCTAACAATGGAAATCATACTGCGCTGGCCTTATCGGTTACCGGAAATGGGTCGGGATTGCACAATGGAATTTTTAATCTTTTGTCCGGATCAGGCGATGGCAATCAGACAGGAGTATTTAGCAGATTCGACAATGCAGGTGGAGGTAATCATTTCGGAAATTATAATCTGTTTAACGGGGAGGGAAACGGGGCTCATTTTGGTTCGAGTAGTATCTTTTCGGGGTCGGGATCAGGTATAAAAATTGGTGTGAAAAATGAATTTTCAAACAATGATGGTTATACCTATGGCCTATACAATGTGTTCAATGGTACACTTGATAAAATTCGATACGGAACCTACAATGCATTTACCGGAAGTAGTGATAATTCTGAATACGGAACTTACCACATGATGACTTCAGCCGGAAATGGAAACCGAATAGGAAATTCTACTTCAATTAATGGAGGAGGGAGCGGAAGTAAAATAGGATACCAAGCTTACATTAATCCGGCAATCGGAGGAACGCATTATGGTATTCTATCTGATGTAATGAAAGCTGATGGTTATGCCGGATATTTTATAGGAAGGGTTTCTATAGGACCGGACACACCCGAGCGATATATTCTTCCTACCTCAAGAGGGTTAAATAATCAAATTATTCAAACAGATGGAAGTGGTAATACAAGCTGGGTTACTCCAGATCATTTCTGGTCTCGCACGGGAACCGTTTTAAATCTCCTTAATCCCGGGGATGATATTGTTTTTCAAAGCGACCAGACCAGTATCACATTTAAACAAAGCACTGCTGCAAATCCCAGTCCTATGATCTATATGTTCGACGGTGGAACATCCAATTCGAACAGAATGGTCGTCTCTCATTCCACTGCCTATACCAATTTTGGAATAGAGTACAGAGATTCTACAGACAGTTTTGTCTTCAGGTCTTCTTCTTCAGATCTGGTGGAAATTGATTTGTTTGGAGGTTTTCCGCTTCGTGTTTATGGTGTAGCCAGGGCAGATAGTTTTCAGAGTAATACGACTACCTATCCCGATTATGTTTTTGAAAACTATTGGAATGGATTTTCAGAAATAAACCCTGATTATAAATTTAAAACCTTATCGGAGATTGAAAAATATATCAGGGCTAACGGACATCTGCCCGGTGTGAAGTCTTATCAGGAAATTGAAGAGAATGATATGACCATCAATTTGGCGGAGACTTCAGTAACGAATCTCGAGAAAATTGAAGAACTTTTTCTATATGCCATAGAAGCTAATAAGAAAATAGAACAGCTCGATGCCGAAAACGCTCTCCTAAGAAAGCACCTGAAACAACAACAAGAAGAGATCGATACAATAAAAGAGCTGATCTCAAAAGAATAAAACTCAGTTATTGATTACTCTTAGATCGATCATTAATGACGTTAAACCATTCTTAAACTGTCGCGGCTAAAACAGGTTCTAAAAGTTCCGTTTAACATTTTTTGATCTTAACTGTCTGGTCTTAATAGGCTTTGTCATGTACATTCGCAACTGCTCGTCCGCTGGGATCATTCATATTTTTGAAACTCTCATCCCAGGCCAGAGCAACCGGACTGCTACAGGCAACACTAGGAACCGATGGTACGCTAAGCGCTGCAGCATCGCTGGGGAAGTGTTCTTCAAAGATGGAACGATAGTAAAATTCTTCCTTGCTCGTTGGTGTTTGAATTGGGAAACGGTATTTGGCATTGGCGATCTGTTCATCGCTTACTTCCTGCTGAACGATCTCCTTTAGAGTGTCGATCCAGCTGTAACCCACTCCGTCACTAAACTGTTCTTTCTGTCTCCATGCCACGCTTTCGGGCAGCATATCACCAAAAGCCTCCCGAAGCACCCATTTTTCCATGGCCTGTTTGTCTTTAGGACTAGCTTGACCGGCCACGATCATCTTGTCTTTGGGGTTTAAGCGCATGGCCACATCCATAAATTCCTTGTCCAGAAATGGCACTCTGCCCTCTATTCCCCATGAGGCCAGCGATTTATTGGCTCGTAAACAATCGTACATATGAAGTTTTTCCAATTTTCGCACATTCTCTTCGTGAAAATCCTTGGCACTTGGAGCTTTGTGAAAGTACAAATAGCCCCCAAAGATCTCATCGGCACCTTCACCGCTCAAAACCATTTTAATACCCATAGCCTTTATGGCTCTTGCCAGTAAAAACATAGGAGTGCTGGCGCGAATTGTAGTGATGTCGTAGGTTTCCACATGATAGATCACATCACGAATGGCATCGATCCCTTCCTGAATTGTAAATTTTATCTCATGATGTACCGTTCCAATATGGTCTGCCACTTTTTGTGCCGCTGCCAGGTCGGGAGAGCCCTCCAAACCAATAGCGAAGGAATGCAGTTGCGGATACCATGCGTTATCCTTATCGCCACTTTCGATGCGTTTATCGGCGTATTTTTTGGCTAAAGCCGAAGTGATCGAAGAATCCAATCCGCCCGAAAGCAATACCCCATAGGGTACATCACTCATCAACTGTCTGTGCACAGCCGCATCCAACGCTTCCCGCAGCTCCTCGATACTGGTTTCGTTGTCCTTTACACTGTCGTATTCCATCCAGTCCCGGGTCCACCATCGTTTGAATTCTCCTTCCCGGCTATCCAGATAATGCCCCGGCGGAAACAGTTCTATTTTTGAACATACGCCTTCCAGCGCTTTTAATTCGGAAGCAACATAGAAGGTTCCGTCCTTATCCCAACCAATATACAATGGGATGATCCCCATATGATCCCTCGCAATGAGATAAGAATCATTCTCTACATCATAAAGTGCAAATCCGAAGATACCGTTGAGGTCGTCAAGAAAGTCGGTTCCTTTTTCCCGATAGAGCGCTAGGATCACCTCGCAGTCACTTTTGGTAAGGAATTCATATTCCTGCTTCAAATTTTTCCGTAGTTCCTGATGATTATAAATTTCGCCATTTGCTGCTAGCACTAATTTCTTGTCGGCCGAAAGTAACGGTTGTTTTCCCGAGGTTGGGTCCACAATGGCCAGTCTCTCATGAGCCAAGATAGCTTTTTCGTCGTCGAAGATCCCGCTCCAGTCCGGACCCCTGTGCCGGATACATTTGGCCATTTCCAGGAGTTGAGGACGAAGTTGTTCAGAACGTTTTTTTAGTTCGAAGGCACATACAATTCCGCACATAACGTATTTCTTATTAGTTAATTTATTTTTTTAATCCATCATTTACGCCCTTTTTAATAGAGAGATTCTCCGTAAAAGATATGGATGCTACTATACTATTTTGATCTATATGAGATTGCATAAAAAAGCCCGTCAAGTAAAAAACCTGACGGGCTGTATATCTCGACAAGTTCTTGTTAAGGCATCCCGTTATTATTGTTATTATTTAAAAATGATGAAAACATGAACCTGTTTGTTTTAAATCTGAATCTCAAAGATGCGATTATTTCTTAAAAAATAAAATTTTTCCCGAATTTATTTCGCCAGATACCTAATCCATAGTTCCACTAGAACCAGATGAATACCAAAGGCAATAAGAAAAGACAATCCGAAAATGGATTGCATACTGTCTGACCCTGTAGCCATAAATAACGCAATAATACCCCGAATGGTAGAGACAGCGATCGCAATAAAGTAGATTCGGGTCACCCATTTGCGGTGCTGGGCGATCTTTCGGTTTCGCGCAGTGGTATAGGCTTTGTAAGTACAGTAAAGAAGGAAGCTGCCAAACAAAAATGTGACAACACTTTCCAGAATATTTCCGAAGGGATAAAAAGCGGCCAGTGCAATAGCAGTTATAAAGATTATCGTGCTCAGGATCAAAAAGAGCTTTCCTATCAATCTGTGAATCGTTACATATCGATTTCTGAAGTAAGGTACAAATTGATAACCTCCTAAGATCAAAAAGATAATTCCGGGAACAATATGTACATATCCCAGCCATAAATGATCCCGATAGTGCGTCTCAATGCTGTCAGGCCTAAAATTTAAATCACCGGCATGCATGGCGATCAAATTTAAAAGTTTACTAACCGAAGCAACCAGCAGAATAAGTACAACGATCGTACTTAGCACTATAAAAAACAGTCTTAGAAATCTTATCATCCTGAAAATCAGGTAAATTTCGAGGAAAGATATAAGAAAGTTTGGAAATGACTATCTCAGTTTGGGAAAATCCTCCGGATTTGCCTCATGCATGATCTCGTAGACCTTTTCAAAAATATCTTCAGAAGATGGTTTTGAGAAATAATCGCCATCGGTGCCATAGGCTGGTCGGTGAGGTTTTGCCGCAAGTGCCTGTGGTTTGCTGTCCAGATGTCGATATCCGTTTTGTTCATCCACGATATGCTGTAGTATATAAGCTGAAGCTCCTCCCGGTACGTCTTCGTCAATGACCAAAAGTCTATTCGTCTTTGCTACACTTTTTACCATATTGTGATCAAGATCTAAGGGCAGTAGCGATTGCACGTCAATAATTTCGGCATCAATTCCAACCTGTTGCAGTTCTTTGGCAGCTTCTTCAACGATCCTTAAGGTACTTCCGTAAGAAACCAAGGTAATGTCGTTTCCTTCTTTAACGGTTTCCACAACTCCAATGGGTGTTTTAAATTCACCGAGATTCGTAGGCATCTTCTCTTTAAGGCGGTAACCGTTAAGACATTCTACGATAAGTGCCGGTTCATCGGTTTCCAAAAGGGTATTGTAAAAGCCTGCAGCCTTGGTCATATTGCGTGGTACCAAAATATACATTCCTCGTAACAAATGGATTAAACCTCCCATCTGGGAACCACTGTGCCAGATTCCCTCCAGACGGTGTCCGCGGGTTCTTACAATTAAAGGTGCTTTTTGTTTTCCCATGGTTCGGTAGCGCACCGTAACCAGATCGTCACTCATGATCTGAAGACAATACAATATATAGTCCAGATATTGGATCTCGGCAATAGGGCGTAGACCTCTCATCGCGAGTCCGATGCCTTGCCCAAGGATAGTGGCTTCCCGTATTCCGGCGTCACTTACCCTCAATTCACCATACTTCTCCTGCATTCCTTCCAATCCCTGATTCACATCACCTATCTTTCCGGCATCTTCACCAAAGATCATGGCTTCCGGATATTTGGTAAACAGGGCATCAAAATTATTTCGGAGTACCAAACGGGCATCAACTTCTTCAGCATTTTGGTCGAACTGTGGTTTTACTTCGGCGATGGTCCTGGCATTTTCTTTGGCTTCGGAATAGAGGTGCGCACTGTATTTTGGCTGAATCGTTTCAAAATAATTATCGATCCAGTCTATGAGCTGTCTTTTTTCCGATGTATTTTCCGAAACCACATAGCGCAAGGCTTTTCGAGTTGCAGCGGCAATGGTTCTTCTTAAAGGTTCCTTATCGGAAGCGAGTTCATTCTTGATTTTTTCAATAAAATTTTTGTTGGGGCTACTCTCGGCAAGATTTCCCAATAGGGTAACCGCCTCGTGCTGTTCTTGTTTCTGAGGTGCTAAAAACGCCTCCCATGCTGCTTTTTTTCCGTCTCTAACTTCCTTCTTAATGGCTTTTTCCATTTCTGAAAGTTGTTCATCGGTAGCAATATCACTCGCGATCATCCACTCCCGCATTTTTAGGTTGCAATCGAAATCGCGTTCCCATTGCAAGCGCTCTTCACTTTTGTAACGTTCGTGCGAACCACTGGTAGAATGGCCCTGTGGCTGTGTAAGTTCCTTCACATGAATAAGTACAGGAACGTGTTCTTCCCGGGCAATTCGTGCTGCTTTTTGATAGGTTTCAATCAAGGCGGGATAGTCCCAGCCGTTAACCCTAAGAATCTCGTAACCGTCCTCTTCTTCAGTGCGTTGAAAGCCTTTAAGGATCTCAGATATATTTTCCTTGGTGGTCTGGTGCTTTGCATGCACCGATATTCCGTAGTCGTCATCCCAAACGCTCATCACCATAGGAACCTGCAAAACTCCTGCTGCGTTAATGGTTTCCCAGAACAGTCCTTCGCTGGTACTGGCATTTCCAATCGTTCCCCAGGCCACTTCGTTTCCATTGATCGAAAATTGTGTCTTATTCTCAATTCCCTTTACATTTCTAAAGATCTTAGAGGCTTGTGCCAGGCCCAAAAGGCGAGGCATTTGTCCGGCCGTGGGGGAGATATCAGCGCTACTGTTGTGTTGTGCGGTTAAATTTTTCCAGCTGCCATCCTCATTTAAGCTATGGGTTGCAAAATGCCCGCCCATTTGTCGCCCTGCACTCATCGGGTCGGCTTCAATATCGGTATGTGCATAAAGTCCGGCGAAGAATTGCTGAATATCCAACTTATCTATTGCCATCATAAGGGTCTGATCGCGATAATATCCACTGCGCCAATCTCCTTTTTTGAATGCTTTTGCCCACGCCAATTGAGGGACTTCCTTCCCGTCACCAAATATCCCGAATTTGGCCTTCCCGGTTAGGACTTCACGTCTTCCCAACAAACTACATTCACGGCTGGTTACTGCTATCTTGTAATCGTTAAGGACTTCAGCTTTAAAATCGTCGAAAGAAAGGTCACTATTTGTATCGGGGTTTGTCTGCATCTATATAAAAATTAGGGACTACAAAAGTAACGAAAACTGAGTTAAAAAAAAGCCCGCTGTGCCAATTAGGAGGAATGACCATTCTTAGAACGGGATATTTTCAGATATAATACCCTCACCAACAAGAGGAAGGGGAATCCGTGTAGCAATACATCAAACCAATCCATTGGTTGCATTCCTTCGGCCCCTCCTGCCATCCACTTAATTTTTCCCCAAATATGTGGTTCTGGGAAATAGGGCATAAGCCCCAGTGTTAAACACAGTAGGAGAATAATGCGAATGTCGTTTAGAAATGACATAGTCAAAGATTAATACCAGGCTCTGGTAAAAAGGCTCAACAGAGTTTTCGGACTTAAGGTAACAATAAACCGGATCCGTTGATCGTAATTGGGAAGTGAGGGTTCGAAACCAAGGTTAGAATACAAGGGGAAGTACAGTTCGAAATAGTCGGCTACCAAACTTAACCGGATTCCGCTGTCATACACAAATTCGATTCCCTCTTTAGAATTGTGAACCAGACCGGCATCACCATAGGCATAGATCCATTTCCAGATGTTCGTACTTGCGTTCAGGGTAGTGATCCATCTGTTTGCAAACGCAGGTTCGAGTTGGGACTTAAATCCTCCTTCGGCTATGATGAGTTGCTGACTAAATAACCCTGTGTCTTCGCTTCTTCCGTAATAATTATAATCGAAAAGATAATCGGTAGGACGATCCAAGGCAAAACTGAAAAAATCCTTATCGGCACCCGAATCATTAAACAAAAACACTCCGGCAAAGAGACGCAGATTCAATTGACGATTATTAAGAAATAATTTTCGATATTCAATTTCGGCAGAAAGTTTACTGAATTTAGACGAGATCTGATAATCTGCCACCCCTCGAAAATAATTGATAAGGTTAGGATTTGAATAGACATACTGCGCATTGAAAACACTGTAATTAGGTTCCTGCAATGGGTCGTTAGGATTTTCATCTCTACGCACATTGATATTTCTTAGATTGATAAATTGTTTTTCATTATTCCGCAAATCCTCATTTCTGAAGGCAAAGGTCATAAATGGCGTAAACCGCTTGTAAAACAGTCCTTCGTCATAGGAAAAGTAACTGCCCGAGAGTCCGTAACGCATAGCATATAGTTTTCCACTCGACCGATTATCGGTATACACGATGGAGCCATTACCTACCAACGTATTGGAGCGAAACCCGTATTGAGGTTCCAGTTTATAGTGAATTGCTTTGGGAAGTACGGTTTTATTGTACAATTTCGGCCCCACAGTAAACCCGTCGTATAAATTGTATTCAAATACCGGCATAAAAAACAACTGATTGTACTTTGGGTCTTCTACATCCTGAAAAAGTCTGAATTGTACCGGACGGTTTAGCAATCCTTTTACCTTTTTAAAATTGTTTCTCTGATTGTATTCGGGAATGATCTCTTCGTAGTTTACAGCCAACTTCCTAATGTCCTGAGCAGGAACTGTCACTGTGCTAATGGAATCCACAGGATCCACCCACCGTTTAAAGATAATGCTGTCCCTATTTAAGCCATAAAGTGATACAGGCATCACATTGTCCTTCAGATTTCTGATGGTCACTTCCAGTGAATCACCTTTCTTTTTTACTTTTTTTATTTTAAAGTCGATCGTAATTCGGGAATCGATAAAATCCTCAAAGAACCAATTCACCGGTAAGTTTGTGTTTTTTGTTAGAGCGGTTTCAAAAACGGAAGTATGAATAGGTTTTAATCGATTCGCCTGGTAAAACTCCTTCAGGCTTTTACTCATATTTTCCTTACCCATATAATCGGCCAGATAGGCAAGTCCGTCGCCTCCATAATAAGCATTGGCTATGTTCTTATTAAACTTGACGAGTGAATCCTTGGGGGTAGTTAAGGGTTGATTCAGGTTATTTCGTGCCATATTCAGATATAGCAAAGGGTACTGATCGTTAAACTCAAGATTTGAAGCATGTGACCAGCGAATTACCCAGAAATTACTGAGGTTTCCAATGATCTTCATTTTGGGATAGTAAAGATCCACATATTCCATCATAAGGTAAATCTGGATCGCCCCATGAAGCCAATAATCGTTTCGAGGATGGGTTACCAGAGTGTTTTCGAGATACTGTGCCGTTATGGTCTTTAACTGCTCCATATCGTACTCGAACCCGTCGGGAAACGGACTAATAAAATCGGGCAGCTGATTGAGTCCGTACACAGGATTGTTTTTATAATCACTTTCGCTAACCACGATCTTATTGAAGGGATACGGCCCCAATTTTTCATTCAGAAAATGTGCGATCCGATCAACAATGAGAGCCCTCATGGGAGGAGCCACCTTCTTATCTTCCAAATTACTTACGATCTCAACTTTATCGGTAACTATAGATTCAAACTTAGAATCCTGATTTAAGTACATCGTTGCGTTCATACGCTTATTACTCTGTAAAACACTGGTTTTAGTTCCTTCGGAAGTTTTTTCAGAAACTACATCAAGATCGGTCGTAAGTATGTATTTTTCAGGATAATGAAGATCAATATTAAAAGCTGAAGGGGTTAAGTAAAGATCGTCTGTATTCTTGTTGCTGTAGACCTGCCAGCTACCGTCGTAGACTGCCGGAGAAATATACCAGTAGCGCAACTTAAGATCCCCATCTTTGGAAATACCGTAGCGCGTGAATTTGTCGTCCGGCACAGTGACGGTGTATACTATTTTAAAAGTGAAACTCTCTCCGGCCCGAAGCGGCATTTCAAGTGGCAGCCTTATTATATCAACTTCATCGCCACGCTCCCAATTAAGTGATAATCCTGTAGCCGTTGTGATGCTGTGAACTGTGGTTTTTCCACGGTCTTTATTTTTTTCAAAATGAAAGGAAGAGTCGTAATTTTCACTAAATCGCTTTGCAAGAGGCGTGGTCTTTTTAGAAAAGCTGTTGGCCCAATCATTTAAATAGATCTCGTTTAAGGTCTCGGCAGAGGTGTTTACATACTCGATCTCCTGTGTAATGTTGATGGCCTTTTTTTCAGGTACTATATGGGCATCGATCGAAATAGTATGTTGTGCTGCAAGTGAGCAACTTACCAGAAGAATGGTTACAAAAACGAGGGTTTTGTTCATAAATGCGGGGCTCCTTAAAAGTTCGGACTAAGGTTGTACTTGTCGTAGAAATTGTTTAGAATTTCCAAAACTTCATCTTCATTATCAACTACATGAACCAGGTCCATATCTTCCGGGCTTATATTGTTGTTTGCTTCAAGTAAGGTACCGGTAATCCAATCCATCAAACCACTCCAGAATTCACGCCCAACAAGAATTAAAGGGAATTTATCGATCTTATGTGTTTGTATAAGTGTAAACGCCTCAAAGAATTCGTCTAAGGTTCCAAACCCTCCGGGCATGACAACAAACCCTTGTGAATATTTTACGAACATCACCTTTCGCACAAAGAAATAATCGAAATCGATACTCTTATCACTGTCGATATAGGCGTTATCATGTTGTTCGAAAGGAAGTGTAATATTCAGTCCTACGGAAGTTCCGCCGGCCAGATGAGCTCCTTTATTTCCGGCTTCCATGATCCCGGGACCCCCTCCGGTGATCACTCCGTAACCGTTTTCGGTGATCTTTTTCGCTATACTTTCGGCAAGTTTATAATATTTATGATCCGGTTTGGTTCTTGCCGAACCAAATATAGATACGCAGGGTCCAATACGGCTCATTTTTTCATATCCGTTCACAAATTCTCCCATGATCTTAAAGATCGCCCACGAATCGTTGGTTTTAACTTCGTTCCAGTTTTTTGGATTACTTTCGTTTCTCATTCAATCAATTTTCATAGTGTTCCTTCCGTCACCTTCATTATTATAACAGCTAAAGGCTTAAATCTACTACCTTTTTCTTGGCTAATGTAATTCTTTTTTGAGGAAACGCGCTGTATAGCTCTTTTTGTCCTTTACGATCTCCTCGGGGGTTCCTAGCGCCATGATCTTACCCCCTTTTTTTCCTCCTTCGGGGCCAATATCGATGATATAATCTACGGTTTTGATGACATCGAGATTGTGTTCAATGATCACTACTGTGTTTCCTTTATCCACCAATTTATTTAGTACGACGAGTAACACTCTAATGTCCTCAAAATGGAGTCCGGTGGTGGGCTCATCAAGAATATAGAAAGTATTTCCCGTATCTCGCTTTGAAAGTTCCGTTGCGAGTTTTATTCGTTGCGCCTCACCTCCCGAAAGGGTAGTGGATTGCTGCCCCAGGGTAATATATCCCAGCCCTACATCCTGTATAGTCTTTAATTTTCGGTAGATCTTCGGAATATGTTCAAAGAACTTACAGGCTTCATTGATAGTCATTTCCAATACGTCATAAATAGAATTCCCTTTGTAACGTATTTCAAGGGTTTCCCGGTTAAAACGCTTGCCCTGACAAGTTTCACATTCCACATAAACATCGGGAAGAAAATTCATTTCAATAACCCTTAAACCACCGCCTTTACAGGTTTCACAACGTCCGCCGGCCACATTAAAGCTGAAACGTCCCGGTTTATATCCTCGTATCATGGCTTCCGGAACTTTAGCATACAGGCTGCGTATTTCAGAAAAGACTCCGGTATACGTCGCCGGATTAGAACGAGGCGTTCGGCCAATAGGCGACTGATTGATATCTATCACCTTGTCGATGTGCTTTAAGCCATCGATCTTCGTGTATGGCATAGGCTTTTTTACCCCGTTAAAAAAATGTGCATTCAGAATAGGGTAGAGGGTTTCGTTTACTAAAGTTGATTTACCACTTCCCGAAACGCCTGTAACACCAATCATAGTCCCTAAGGGAAAATCTACACTTATATTTTTCAGGTTATTACCGGTTGCACCACTAAGGGTGAGCGTTTTTCCATTCCCTTTTCTTCTCTTCTTCGGAATAGCGATCTCTTTGGTTCCGTTCAGATAATCTGCCGTGAGGGTGTGGTGCTTTTCAATTTCCTTTGGCGTTCCTTGGGAAACGATCTCGCCACCGTGGCGCCCGGCTGCCGGACCAATATCTATCACATAGTCTGCATGGTAGATCATATCCTTGTCGTGCTCGACCACGATCACCGAATTCCCGATATCTCGTAGCGCTATCAATGATTGAATGAGTTTTTCATTATCCCGCTGATGCAATCCAATACTGGGTTCATCAAGGATATAAAGAACGCCAACCAGTTGGGAACCGATCTGGGTTGCCAATCGTATGCGTTGTGCTTCACCACCGGACAGTGACTTGGAACTGCGATCCAAAGCCAGATACGTTAAACCTACATCCACTAGAAATTGCAAACGGGATCGTACTTCTTTAATAATTTCGGAAGCGATCTTGAGTTGTGTTTCCGACAGGTGCTTTTCCAGGTCGTCGAACCACTCGGCCAGTTCCACCACATCCATATGGGCAAGATCGGCGATATTCTTTTCATTCACTTTAAAGTATAACGACTCTTTCCGAAGACGACTTCCACCACATTCGGGGCACGGAATCTTATCCATATATTCTTTCGCCCAACGACGTAAAGACTTAGATTCGTTGGCTTCAAATGTATTCTGAAGAAATGTAGCCACCCCTTCAAAATCTATCTTGTAATTTCGGGTAATTCCCAGGGTTTTAGACTCGATCTCGAACTTTTCATTTCCTCCGTGAAAGATCATTTCTTTGGCTTCTTCGGGTATGGATTCGAAGGGGTCGCTCAGTTTAAATTTAAAACGCTCTGCTATTAGTTCCAGTTGTTTAAAGATCCAATTGCTCTTTTGGGGTCCATGAGGGGCTAAAGCACCTTGTTTGATCGATAACTTCGTATCCGGAACTATTTTTTTCAGATTTACTTCATATAATTTTCCCAATCCTTTACAGTCGGGACACATGCCCTTGGGAGAATTAAACGAGAAGTTATTGGGCTCAGGGTTCGGATAAGAAATTCCCGAACTGGGGCACATTAACGACCTGCTGAAAAACCGTACTTCATCGGTTTCGTTGTCTAACACCATAAGCACATCGTCACCGTGATACATGGCTGTTATAATAGACTCACTTAACCGTTTGTTGTGATCACTTTCTTCACTGATCTTCAATCGATCGATAACGATCTCGATATCGTGCGTCTTATAACGATCTATCTTCATGCCTTTGGTAAGGTCGGTGACCTCACCATCTATACGCACCTTTAAGAATCCCTGTTTGGAGATCTGTTCGAACAGTTCCCGGTAATGACCTTTACGGGAACGAACTACCGGCGCGAGGATACTAACTTTCTTTCCTTTAAAATCCTGAATGATAAGCTGCTTAATCTGCTCATCACTGTAACTCACCATTTTTTTACCGGTGTTATAGCTGTATGCATCACTCGCTCGCGCAAAAAACAGCCTTAGAAAATCGTAAATTTCTGTTATGGTACCTACGGTAGATCGCGGACTGCGACTCGTAGTCTTTTGTTCAATGGCGATGACCGGGGATAATCCGTCAATTTTATCCACATCGGGACGTTCCAGACTTCCCAGAAACTGACGGGCATAGGCAGAGAAGGTTTCAATATAACGGCGTTGTCCTTCAGCATAGATCGTATCGAAGGCTAATGACGACTTTCCGCTTCCGCTTAAGCCGGTAATAACAACTAAGTTCTCTCGGGGGATGCGAACATCTATGTTCTTTAAATTGTGAACTCTGGCTCCGAGAACTTCAATAAAATCATCATTTTTTGCCATAGTTTGCAAAGGTACTTAAATGGAATGAAAATTCTATAGCAAAGACTAATCCGTACTTAAGTTAATTACACAATTTTTGCAAGGCCAATAACTAAGAGTTTATTTCTTTCGAAAGGAATGGATAAAAAGTAGTGGCAATAAAGAAAATTATACTTATTACAGTGGCAAAACTGATGATGAGCGCAATGATCGAAAGCGAAAACAACAAATAGAGTAGAGGCAGAAGCACACCAAACAACACCAACATCAAAAAGATGGAATACAGATAGCGCATTATTCGCGGCATGTTGTTAACCGACTTCTCCTGAAACTGAAATAGTTTTGGGATCACCTCCTTATTCATATATTCTCCCAGTTTGGAGAGGAATACTTCGTTAAAGGAGCTGTCTTCAAAGGCTTCACTGTCTATGGAGTTTGCCAGAGTCATGATCTTTTCCTGATGGCGTTCAAAAACTGAATTTATATCGAGAGCCTCTTTAAACACCGCGTATTTATATCCAAAGTAATACCACAGGCCCGATCCTACTTTATGTTCAAGCCATTTTTCCACGATGTCCCTATTATAGACCTTGGGGTAGGCGATATTCTCCGGAATTTTGCGCTCTCTGGGACTCGTCATGAGAATGGATTTCAACTCAAGGTATAAATTTTCAGTATCCTGATAGTTATGGGTCTCCTGAAGAAATTCGATGGCCAGTTTCGATTTGCCTTTGTAAAATTCCTTAACCTCAAAAAAGGTAAGTCCGCTAAATTCGTCGTCAATATATTCCCTGAGTCCCGGCAGCCATATCTTCGATCTTAGAAGCAATTCGACAATATTCCTGAAATAGTGCATTTTCTGAGTGATCCGGCTCAAATTGTCAATGGCAGTATCCCGTGACGTCTTAAGACGCAATGCCGCGGTAGCCAGGTAGACCATGATGATGGCTGCCAAAAGACCGCTGATACTTAAAAAAATCGTGGTGAGATTTTCTAGGGTAAGTGCGAAATCCGGTGTACTGTCTACTTTTTGCTTTAGAAGGAAAATAAGAGCAATGCCCAAAAGCC
Organism: Constantimarinum furrinae; assembly: GCF_014295415.1. Lineage (GTDB taxonomy): Bacteria > Bacteroidota > Bacteroidia > Flavobacteriales > Flavobacteriaceae > Constantimarinum > Constantimarinum furrinae. Next base: position 2,673,947 of record NZ_CP052909.1, on the reverse strand, counting down.
CACTAAAAATGAGCGGGATGATAGCATAGAGATCCTTAAAAAAAGATGTACTCTTCATAGTCCGGATTCAAATAAAACACAGGAAGAGCAACCCTTTCATGCCAATTTGTATTATAAATACATAATTCCCCAAACCATGATATTGGTAATGAGGATAAACTTAATTGGTTATTGCTTTAAAAAAGCGGGGGCTTTCTTTTGTAACTGTTTTAAATGATGTCTTACAAATATTTGCGTTAACTATTCAAAAATAGCCAATTTTACACCACTATGTAGTATTTATCTTACAAATCGATATACGGTATAAAAGCACCGATTAAAGGTAAGAAAAGTCGCACTTTGGGCTTAGAAGCCTTTGGCAGTATCATCCCCTCTGTGATCGGCTCCACCTTCCATATTTCCGTTGGGAAGGATTAAGATAGCATCAACTTTACCAATGATGGGGTCGACTTCGGTATTTTCAGGATATCCCAACTCTTCTAACTTAGTTATAAGTGTTTTCGGAAATTTACCAACTTCATAACGAATGGCATCCGGCAGCCATTGGTGATGGAACCTGGGTTCATCCACTGCCTGTTGCATGCTCATATCGAATTCGTACACGTTTAAAATGGTTTGAAGCACCGAGGTGATGATGGTGGCTCCCCCGGGCGTACCAACCACCATCCAGAGTTTTCCGTCTGTTTCAACTATGGTTGGGGTCATCGAACTCAGCATTCGCTTTTGAGGAGCAATGGCATTGGCCTTTCCACCTACCAGTCCGTAAATATTTGGTTCTCCCGGCTTCGCACTAAAATCGTCCATTTCATTGTTCAGGAAAAAACCGAGTTCTTTTACGTATAATTTTGAACCATATCCCGAGTTTAACGTGGTGGTAAGGGATGCCGCATTTCCAAATTGATCTACTATGGAAAAATGTGTGGTTTCACTGCTCTCAAACGTTGAAATACTTCCGTAACCTAAAGTTTCAGAAGAGGTAGCTTTTTTAAAACTGAAGGAATTCATCCGCGACTTAAGATATCTGTCTGACAACAATGAATCTACCGGATTCTCAACAAAATCGGGGTCTCCCAGAAAATAACTGCGGTCTGCATACGCTCTGCGTTCGGCTTCTGCCAATAACTGAATGTATTTTACTCCGTTATGTTCGTATGTTGAAACCGGAAAAGGTTCGATCATTTTAAGGATCTGTCCCAAACAAACCCCACCGCTGGAAGGCGGAGCCATGGAGATCACATTAAGGTTCTTGTAGGAATACTGCAACGGTTCTCTCCACTCGGTATCATAGGCATTTAGATCTTCCAAAGTTACTATTCCTCCTTTTTGCTGAATAAAATCCACCAGTTTTTCTGCGGTTTCCCCCTGATAAAACTCTGAAAGGCCGTTATCGGAGATCCGTTGAAGTGTTTCGGCCAGAGCCATATTCTTCAGTGTATCACCTTGCTTATAGGTATGTGTAAAGAGGGAGGTCTCTTCGTTGACCCGCTCAAATTCCATCCTGTACTTTTCGAGGCGTTCGGCCTGCATTTCAGTAATGACAAATCCCTTTTTTGCCAAAGCGATAACCGGCTTTAAGATCACATCCATAGGTAAAGAGCCCAGCTTTTCACGGATGGCAAACAATCCCGATACTGTCCCCGGTACGCCAACTGCTAATCCACCCACCTTACTTTGTTCTGTTTGATAATTCCCTAAAGAATCCAGGTACATATCACGGGTAGCTGCTAAAGGCGCCTTTTCCCTAAAATCGAAACTACCGTATTCGCCGTGCTGCGTACGATAGACCATAAAGCCCCCACCGCCAAGATTTCCGGCATAAGGATAGGTAACGGCCAGGGCAAGTTCCACGGCTATTGCGGCATCATAGGCATTACCCCCTAGTTGAAGGATCTCAATGCCAATGGCCGATGCTTCGGCTCTTGCTGAAACCACCATGGCATTTTCGGTGATCAAACCTTCTTTTGGAAGTTGGACTTCGGCAGATCGCTTCGGAGCTTCCTTGCAGTTAATAAAACAGAGCAAACAGAAAACAAGGAGGATTCGTTTCATAATTCTTTCAGTTTTTCTTCAGTATACTGAATTAATTCAGCAAAAAACGAAGTGAATTCAGTTTCAAACTCACTATAATATTCTTCCAATTCCATCACCGCAAAATTCATTTTGGACCGTCTTTTTGTACGCACATTCATCTGTGCCAGGATGGTGCTTATTCCGGGTATGGTAGCATAACTCAATAGCCAATTGTCTGTGATCATATAAGGCATCATTCGTTGAATGCGCGTTGGCAGGATCTCAAAATTATTCCGTAGCATTTCATAAAAGCCGGCAACATATTCATCTAATGGTTGCGAGTGATAATCACTCCAGTTCTTGGCTAGAAAATGATCGTAAAGTATGTCCACTATTACACCGCTATAATGACCATAATTTTCGTGAAGCCTCGCTGTACTGAGCTTTACCGTGGGGTGCTGGTCGGTAAAACTGTCGATAGCACGATGCAGCAGTATACCTTTCCTAATTTTGTTCGGATATTTTAGATAGCGCTTACCTTTAATTCCGTCGGCTATAAAATTACCGATAGTGATCCCTTCATCTTCTCCAGAAAGGTAGATATGTGCCAGAAAATTCATTCGGTACAATTTACAAAATCATCACAAAGAATTGCGATTATAAAAAAGTATCTTTGCGTTAAAATTGAGGATATGACATTAATAAAATCTATTTCCGGAATACGCGGAACCATAGGTGGAAAACAAGGAGAAAATCTAACGCCCATCGATGCGGTTAAATATGCTGCCGCTTACGGAAGTTGGGTAAAACAACAGCGCAATAAGGAGAGCTACAGGGTCGTTGTAGGTCGCGATGCCCGAATTTCGGGAGAGATGGTGCAGCAATTAGTGATGAACACGCTGGTGGGGATGGGGATTCACGTTATAGATCTGGGCTTGTCGACTACGCCAACCGTTGAAGTTGCCGTAACCATGGAACATGCCGATGGTGGGATCATATTAACCGCTAGCCATAATCCGAAACAGTGGAACGCTCTTAAATTACTCAATCACAATGGTGAATTCCTTAATGCTGCTGCCGGACAAGAAATACTGGATCTTGCAGACAAGGGTGATATCGCTTTTTCTGAGGTCGATCAATTGGGAAAGATCTCCATAAACGATGCCTATATCGATATGCATATCGATGAAATTTTGGAATTGCCTCTAGTACATGTGGAGGCGATCAAAAAATCTAATTTTAAAGTGGTCGTAGATGGTGTGAATTCTACGGGAGGAATTGCAGTTCCATTATTACTCGAAGCCCTCGATGTACACCCAGTGAAATTATATTGTGAGCCTACGGGACATTTTCCTCATAATCCAGAACCTCTCAAAGAGCATTTGGGAGACTTGATGAGCCTTGTAAAAAAGGAAAACGCCGATTTTGGCATCGTTGTCGATCCCGATGTAGACAGGCTTGCTTTTGTGGATGAAAAGGGCGAAATGTTTGGAGAAGAGTATACGCTGGTTGCCGTGGCCGATTATGTTCTCAGGCATACACCGGGGGATACAGTTTCCAATATGTCTTCTTCCAGAGCCTTACGCGATATTACGCAAAAACATGGTGGGAACTATACTGCCAGCGCTGTAGGCGAGGTAAATGTGGTGGAAAAAATGAAGGAGACCCATGCTGTTATTGGAGGAGAAGGGAATGGAGGTATTATTTATCCTGAATTACACTACGGAAGAGATAGTCTGGTGGGTATTGCGTTGTTCTTAAGTTTTCTTGCTGAAATTAATTTAAGTGTGAGTGAACTTCGGAAGACCTATACATCCTATTTTATGAGTAAAAAGAAGATCGAACTTACACCGCAACTGGATGTGGATGGAATTCTGAAGGCCATGGCAGAGAAATATGCTTCGGAAGAAATAAACACGCTGGATGGAGTAAAGATCGATTTTGCTGAAAACTGGGTGCATTTAAGAAAATCCAATACCGAACCTATCATCCGAATTTACACCGAAGCCAAATCACAGAAGGAAGCCGATGAGCTGGCAGATCGCATTATTAGCGAGATCAAGGAAGTGTCCGGGTTATAATTATTGAAGGGTATTTCGCAATTTCCAGCGCTTGTGTGACCACAGATAATATTGAGGTTCCTTGTGAATCTGTTTTTCTATTTCATTTAAAAACATACGGGTAATATCGAAATCTGGATAAGAATTCGGATCTTCTGCCAGGGGGATAAAATTTGCTTTGTAATAGCCGCGCCTTACCTTTTCTACTTTCATATAGACGACAGCGAAATTCAATTTTTTGGCTAATTCTTCAGTGCCTGTAAAGACCGGAACATCGATTCCCATAAACGTATCGCGATGCTTAAAAGCTCCTACTTTTGGGGTCTGATCGGCAAGGACCAGTGACACCGTTTTAATTCCTTTCTTGTTCAATCTGAACAGCGAAGTCACAATTTTTTTATTCGAAATGATCTCGGCGCCAAACTTCCCACGGATCTTTTTAACAAGTCGGTCGAAATACGGATTGTCCAGCTTCTTGTAAACACCGAGGCCTTTCAGGGTAGTCTGTCGGTTTATAATACTGCTCCATTCCCAACTCGCATAATGTCCACAGAACATAAGAACACTTCGACCACGAGATTCATAATCTCGAAGCAGCTCTATATTCTGAACATCAAATCGGCGTTTTGCTTCCTCTTCAGAAATGGTCATACTTTTAATCGTTTCAAAGATTATATCGCACAAATGATGATAGAAAGCTTTTGCAATAGCTTTTCGTTCTTTCTCGGTTTTTTCAGGAAAAACGAGTTTCAAATTACTCAGTACTACTTTTTTGCGATATCTGAAGACATGGTAAGCAAGAATATACAGGCAATCCGATTTAATATACAGCAACCGCATTGGCAATATGGAAGTTGCCCAAAGCAGCGGATAAATTAACAGATAAAGTAGGCGTTGCATAGCTTAATTTAAAGCAAAACTACTTAATTTTATTGCATTAGTAATCTAAAGCGAATCTGAAAATTTATGCAAGGTATTTCTATCGCCACCATCGCGATCATTTTGGCAAACGTCATCATATCCATTAAGGGTTTTAGCGATTTTTCATTTTTTGAAAAATACAAGTTCAATATTGCGGGTATTAGAAGGGGTGAGCAGATTAGGATGTTTTCTTCGGGGTTTCTACATGCAGATTATGCCCACCTTTTTTTCAATATGTTTACCTTTTATTTCTTCGCCGATGTGGTATTGGCCGAGGTAGGGGTAGCCAAATTTTTATCGATCTATCTGGGTGCATTGCTCGTTGGAAACCTACTGTCGTTGTATTTTCATAAGGATGAATATCACTACAGCGCGGTTGGCGCTAGTGGTGCGGTAACAGGAATCTTATACGCCGCCATTCTTTTTGAGCCGGATATGAGTCTCTATCTGTATTTTATACCTATACCTATTCCGGCATGGGTCTTCGGAATATTGTATTTGGCCTATTCTATTTACGGCATGAAAAGCAGACAAGGCAATATTGGTCACGACGCACATTTCGGAGGAGCGATAGCAGGATACATTCTTGGCATAGCATTTGTTCCTAGTCTGCTGCAAACAGATCTATGGCTGATAGGCTTATTGGCTGTTCCCATAATTGCACTCTTGATCTTACATAAACTCGGTAAAATTTAAAAAATCTTTGAAATGAAAAACATAGCAACGTTAGTATTAATGATTATTAGCACCTCCCTTATGGCACAAAATAAAGCAGAGCACACCGTAGATGTAGTGGGTGAAGGAATTGTGAATATTGTTCCGGATGAGGTTACCATTACAGTTCGGGTAGAGAATACCGGAAAAAATGCCAAGGAACTAAAACAGGAAAATGACCGAACGGTCAATAATGTCCTTGCGTTTATTAAAAGTATGAATATTGACAATAAAGATGTCTCTACCGAATATATCAGACTTAATAAGAACTACGAGTACAATACCAAGACCTATACGTATTCTGCCAACCAGGCGATCGCTATAAAGCTGAGAGATCTTACAAAATACGAAGTTCTTATGAATGGCTTGCTTGAAAGTGGCATCAACAGAATCGACGGTATTTCGTTTTCCTCATCTCAGATCAAATCTTTAGAATCTGAAGCGCGGAAAAAAGCTATTTCAAATGCAAAAATGAAGGCCACCGAATATGCCTCGGTGCTTGATCAGACCATAGGGAAAGCGGTTTCAATAAGTGAATACAGAGCGGTGAACACGCCTATGCCCATGTATAAGACAATGGCCATGGACAGTGAAGGAGGAAGTTCACAACAAACCATCGCCCCCGGCGAAATGGAAGTGAGCGTTACCGTAAACGTTAGTTTTTTATTGAATTAAGGCCCTAATAAGGCAGCCATTTGGGTTTCTAACTGAGCTCCGCGTAAATTTTTGGCGATTATCGTACCGTTTTCATCTAAAAGAAACGTAGCCGGGATCGATCTTACATTGTAATCTTTTGCGATGGGATCCTGCCAGAACTGTAGATTGGAAACGTGATACCAATCCATTTGATCATCGGCTATGGCTTTTAACCATCGATCTTTTTGATTGGCTCTGTCTAAAGAAACACTAATAATATTTAAACCCTTATCGTGGTATTTGTTGTAGACTCTTACCACATTCGGGTTTTCCATCCGACAGGGTTTACACCATGATGCCCAAAAATCTACCAGAGTATACTTACCTAAAGTCTCTTTAAGCGAAAGCATGTTACCATTCGGGTCGGGTGCCGTAAAATCCGGGGCCTTACTGCCTACTTCTCCTTTTGAGAGAGATGCTAATGCTGAGGTGATCTTTTTGGCCATTTGTGTTTCTGCCATTTTTGGAGAAAGTGATTCTACAACCTCGTTAGCTTCGGTGGCAGTTAACTCTCTTTTACTTAGCATTTCTGAAGTGAGCATCAGTGCAAACAGTGTATTTGTATTCTCTTTGATATATTGTTTTTTCGCAATGGCTTCCTGCTGATTTAAACTAATGTTTTCCTTTTGTAATTCACTGGCCAGCATTTGATCCTGCTCTTGCCGTGCCTGTCGGAAACGCTGTCCAACGTCCCTTTTACGGTTTTGAAACATGCGGAGTTTCCTGTTGAGATCACTAAGAGCTAAATTTTCTTTTCCTCCCGAAACCGAAGAAGCAAACATGCTGTCCTTGTACAAGGTTGCCTTTAAATTTTCATTCTCCGGAATAAATACCACTGTCCCCTGCGGATTCTGCACACTTAGATATCGTATAGCAACCACATCGGTTTTTGGGTATTCTGCAGTAAAGGTCCCGTTTTCGATTTGTATGGTATCGACGATAACAGGTTGGTTTGCATCAACCACTTCATATACAAAAACCTGAGTGCCATCATCAAAGCCACTTGCCGTTCCGTCAAGCGTATAAGTATCGGGATCATTGGAACATGAAAAAAGTAATAATGTAAGTAAAACAGGGATGTAACGTCTCATAATCATAGAAATTTGTCCTACAAAAATAGTTGTATTTTTCTCTAAACAAAACGGAGCAATCAATTTATTGTTAATTATTTATATTGCAGGAACATAATATGTAATTTTACAAGTATAATATTTTGAAAATGAAAACCAAAAAGGAAGAATTTCCTTTAGATATCAAGATAAGTTTTAATAAACTCTTCGAACATTATCGCTCTATTCTCAAGGATAATGCGAATCATGTTCGTGCCCGGGAAATCGTTGCCATTGCCGAACAGTATCCAAAACTTTCCTCAGGTTTAAAAACTCCAAACGATTTTAAGGTTCATCAGCCGCAAATCGATATCATTTTGGAAGACATTTTCGCACCTGCTCTCGCATTGAACGAAATAAAGGTGGCAACTTCACCTTTTCAGGTGTTGATCTTTAAGTCGAGTCAGCGTTTTAAAAATATCATCGAAGATGCCGGAGAGGATTTTGTTCCCTCACTTGTAAATTTTGATTCAGATCATCTTTATATTATGGGTTGCAGCATGATCTTAAACATGTTCTACGGCTATAAGGTTGATTTCAGAAGGCCTTTTTATTATAAAATACCTAACTCGGCCGGAATGATGCGAAGCTATCGCGTTGTGTTTAACGGTGATTTTATAGAGATCAACAAAACGTCACGATCACGAGAGATCACTCAGGAAGATGTTGATGAATTAGTTGAAAATTTTGATAATATCGACCTTTGGAAGGAAAAATTTCCTCCAAACAGCTGGGAGTTCAAAGGGTTTATTATTTCAAATATGTTCGATGTAACCACAGATGTGGCGATATCCGACTTTAAAGCCCATTTATTGCGATTTGAAAACGAAGGAGAAGGCTTTAGTGATGAGATAGCACAAATATTTAGAACCATTTTCGCCTGTCCGGACCTAAGAGTAGGAATGTCCGATTTTAACGAAGAAGAAGGAACATTCGAAAAGCTGATCTATAAGGAAAGTAATAGTTTTATCTTAAATGGTGAAAATTCGGAAGACTGCACCACTGCACTTTGTGATGTTTCTTATTACACCTTATTTAAAAAGCACGAGCTTTACTGTATTACCAACACAGAAAAGTATCATAAATTATATCCGTCCAATGTACTTTATAAAAAACTGTTGGACCAGGGAATTAAGAGTGCGATCTTAATATCGATCGTACACGAAGGTAAAGTATTAGGAGTGGCAGAGCTCGTATCTTCTACGGTAAATGCATTAAATACTATTAATGCACATAAACTCAAAGACGTCATGCCGTTTCTTATCAATGCGGTGGTGCGTTCGAAAGAACAGTTGGAAAACGAGCTGGAATTAATTATTCAAGACGAATGTACGGCTATTCACCCAAGTGTTCACTGGAAATTCAAGAACGAAGCCAAACGTTATTTGGCGGCCAAAACCAGTAACTCACCCACATATTTCAGAGAGATCGTTTTCGATGACGTACATCCGTTATACGGACAAATGGATGTAAAGGGTTCTTCAGAGGCACGAAATCAGGCCACACAAAAGGACCTTCAGCTTCAGCTGAAACATATTCAGAAAATAATAAGTAAGATCTATAAACTGGAAGCATTGCCTATATATGAGCACATGGATTTCAGAATTAATGACTATCTGAAAGATCTAAAAAAGGAGTTGCAGGTAGACAGTGAACGTCAGGTTCTTAATTTTATCCGAACCGAAGTGATTCCATTATTCAGCCATTTGAGCAAAAAGAACGATACCTTAAAGACCTTTGTGGACGAATATTACGAGCTTATTGAAAAAGGTACCGGTCTGGTTTATAAACACCGGAAAGACTACGACGATTCGGTGATGCAGATCAATAAACGCATGGCATCCCTGCTGGATAAGAAGCAATTGGAAGCTCAGCAAATGTATCCGCATTATTTTGAACGATTTAAGACCGATGGAGTAGAACACAATTTGTATATAGGCGAGTCCATTACCAAACACAAAAGTTTTAATAAGGTATATCTATATAACCTTAGACTCTGGCAGTTACAGGTGATGTGCGAAATGGAGAATAATTATTACGCCTTAAAGGAAGAGCTTCCGGTCCCTCTGGATGTCGCTTCAATGATCCTTGCATTCAACGGATCCCTCGCGTTGCGGTTTAGAATGGACGAAAAGCGATTTGACGTCGACGGCACTTATAATGCACGATACGAGGTCGTAAAAAAACGCGTAGATAAAGCATACATTAAAGGTACCGACGAGCGCATCACTCAGGCAGGAAAAATAGCGATCATCTATTCACAGAAGGCCGACGAAAGGGAATACTTAAAGTACATATCTTTCCTTCAGCATAAAAAAGTGCTAAACAAAGATGTCGAGATCGTAGAATTAGAAGACCTTCAGGGTGTTACCGGACTAAAAGCCATTCGTGTTAGCGTGCTGTACTCAAAGAAAAAAGACAATCAGAAGGAATATTACACTTATGATGATCTTATGACTCAAATCAATTCCTAATTACGCTTCCGGGTCGACGATCTTACTAACTTCCTCTACCGAAATATCTGCTACCCCAAATGAAATTCCGAAGGCAATGATCGATATGATGGTGCCAATTACGAATATGGTATAAGTGAGGCGCAATATTCTGTATTTTCTGTCGAGTACCTTCCCTAGGAAATAAAGATCCTTAGTAAGTGAAGAATACACATAGTCACGGTCTTTTAGGAGCTCATTAATAGCCCATTGGTAATCCTCGAGCTTCATCTTGTGAAAATTTCCGAAAAAGGTAAGGTTCACGCTCTTATTCGCAACATCTTCTTTGGTAAATTCTCCCCTGGTAACGTTTGGTCTCGTGGCAATTACTGCCAGGATCATAGTCACAGCACTAGACAGTACAAAAACTGTCGTTGGCCAAACCAGATACGAATTGGTGTCGAACTTGGAAAATAAATTGGCCAGAATAAGCGAAATAATAATGGCATTTACAGACAGCAGGATGTTCGCTTTGGTATCGGCGATATCACTTAACTTTATATGGTTTCTCAAAGCGACACGGTAAAAGGTCTGAATTCCTCGCTCGGGACTTGCATCCTTATACTTGGCTTTCATTTGTGCCTTTATTTGCTCCTTTTTAAGTTTTTTGCTGTCCTTTTTTCGTTCTTTCATCAGCTTGGCAAGATTCTCCTCCTTAACGGGTTGCCAGTTTTTTAATGCATAATCACTATAGAACTGATGCTTTTCAATGAGAACCTTTATATTTTCATCCCGCCATTCTCTGGGAGAATAATTTCGAATACCCTGCGATTTGAGCTCTTGTCTCAAAAAGTCGCTCGCTTCCTGGAAATAATCCTTTCCAAAATGTGAAGAATCGGCGTCTCTAATTATTTGCTCTAATTTTCCTTTCGGAGTTCCTTTGAATTTGGTGGCCATGATGCAATTCTGAACCCCCTCAATTATATCTTTTTCAACATCCTGAGATTCGAGAAATTCAGTTGCGATCCTAACACTTTCCTCCTCATGTCCTTCGCGTTTTTCAATGTATCCGGTATCATGCAATAATGCCGCTAAACGCAGGATTGTAGCATCTTTAACATTAAATTGTGAATCTTCAATAATTTCATTTATACTTTTATATACGCGTTTTGTATGGGTATAATTATGGTATACAAACGTACTTGGAAGCTTATCTTTAAAAAGATTTAGAACGAATTCATCTGTTGCTTCAATGATGTTACTCATACTTTTAAATTTAAACATCCAAATTACTAAAAAATAACCGCTAGAAATTTCTTATGAAGAAAATTAACATCATTATAACTATTCTTACTGCGCTTCTTTTTATCGGTTGTGCTTCACATGCTCCTAAATACAGGGAAATTGAATCCACAAACACCACTCCTTCAAAGAATAAGGAGATCGACAGGACCTTTTATCTAATAGGTAATGCGGGTTTTTCTAAAGAAGAACACAACCAGACCCTAACGGCCTTTAAAAAATATATCTCGTCGGAAAAGACTAAGGACAGTTATACCATTTTCCTCGGAAATAGCTTTTATCCTGGAGGATTACCCGATAAAAACGCTGAAGCAAATGCTGAAGCGAAGAAACGTCTGGAGCCGCAGTTGAACGCTCTGAAGGATTTTAAGGGAAAGGTGGTTGTATTACCGGGGAATCTTGATTGGAGATCCAGTGTCGACGGACTCGAAAACGAGGAGGATCTTCTGGAAGAAAAATTAAATGCCGAAGATATATTACAGCCAAATAATGGTTGTCCGCTGGAAAGTGTAGAAGTAGGCGATAATATTCAGCTTATTATTATAGATTCTCAATGGTACCTCGAAAATTGGAACGATCACCCTAAAATGAACGACAAATGCGAAATTAAAACCCGCGCCAAGTTCTTTGTGGAAGTTGAAGGGGAACTTAAAAAGAACAAACATAAAACCATAATTTTTGCGATGCATCACCCGCTTATGACCAATGGTCCCTACGGCGGACGTTATGGTGCGATCAATCAGTTATTGCCTGTTCCCGGATTGGCATCGCTCATATATCAGATTCGAAGTCAGGGAGCGATATCGAAACAAGACCGGTATAACGAAAGTTACCACGAATTGATGAGCCGACTAAATATACTCGCCAAAGATCATGAGCGCATGGTTTTTGTTTCCGGTCATGAAAAATCCTTGCAATATCTGGAAGATGACAATATCAAGCAGATCATTTCAGGATCTGGTGGCGATGAAACCAGAGCTGCGTTAGGCGAAACAGGTTTGTTTAGCTATGGCGGAAGAGGTTTTGCGGTTCTGGATGTATACAAGGATGGGACCTCATCGGTTCGTTTTATTAAAACTGACGAGAATGCTGAAGTTACAACCCTGTTTCAGAAAGAAATTATAGAAGCTGAAAAAGAATACGATCTTTCCGGCTTACCAAAAACGTATCCCAATACTGTAAAGGCTTCGGTCTATGAAGATGATCGCGTTGAGAAAACCGGGTTTTATAAAACCGTTTGGGGAGATCACTACCGAAAGATCTACGGAACCGAGGTCACTGCCAAAGTTGCCTTGCTGGACACGTTATATGGCGGACTTACCGTTGAAAGAGCAGGAGGAGGGCACCAAACCCGCTCATTGCGCCTAAAAGATAAAGAAGGCCGTGATTACAATATGCGTGCACTTCGGAAAAGCGCTGTTCAGTTTTTACAAACTGTTATTTTGAAGGATAAGGAGGTAGAAGATGGCTTCAGAAATACCATCCCTGAAGACCTCATACTCGATTTTTACACGGCTGCACATCCGTATGGAGCATTCACCATTCCGAAGTTGTCGGATGCCGCAGGCGTTTTTCATACCAATCCGAAGCTCTATTATATTCCGAAGCAAAAGGCACTGGGGAAATTCAATGAAGATTATGGTGATGAGCTATATATGATCGTAGAACGCCCGGATAAGCCTTACGACGGAGCGATTTTCAATTATGCCGATGACATTGAAAGTACAGACGATATGTTGGAAAAACTTCGGGAGGACGAAGAGAATGTTTTAGATGAAAAGGCATATATACGGGCCCGTATGTTCGATATGTTAATCGGGGACTGGGATCGGCATAACGACCAATGGCGCTTTGCAGAATTTAAAGACAGGGACGGGAAAGATCTATTTGTTCCAATCCCGAGAGACAGGGATCAGGTATATGCAAATTTCGACGGAGGTTTGTTAGACCTAGTAAGAGTACTGTTTAGTACATCGAGACAATTTCAGGTGTATGGCGAGGAACTGAAACACACCAAATGGTTTAATAATGCAGGTATAAAATTAGATAGAGCCTTTGTTGAGAATTACGGCAGGGAAGAATGGGTGGCTCAGGCGAAATTTCTTCAGGAAAATATTACCGATGAGGTCATTGAAAATGCGTTTATGGATCTTCCTGAAGAGGCAAGGGACGAAACTGCAGCCGAAATTAAAAATAAACTAAAAGGAAGACGGGATAATCTGGTTAAGATCGCAAACGAATTTTACGATTATTTTTCAAATCTGCAGACGATTACAGGAACCGATAAAGATGATCATTTCGAGATCACCAGACTGGAAAACGGGGAAACGAGTATCAAGGTGTATAGAATTAAACAGGGAGAAAAAGCAGATCTGTTTGTAGATCGCACCTTTTCACGTGATGACACTCGTGAGATCTGGGTATACGGGCTCGATGACGATGATATCTTTGAGGTCAAAGGAAATGGAAGTCGCCCCATCTTTATACGATTGATAGGAGGACAAAATAACGATACCTATAAGATATCAAATGGTAGAAACATAAAGATCTACGATCAAAAGAATAAAAATAATACTATTGAAGAACGAGGTGGTGCGGCTATTCGCTTAACCGAGAATTACGATTTCAACACTTACGATTATACGAAGCAGATACTGAGTACTAACCTGTTTTTACCTGCTATCGGGTTTAATCCCGACGACGGATTTAAAATTGGTGTCAGCAATGTGTACACGGTGAATGGTTTTCAGCGCAATCCATTTTCTCAACAACACCGTTTTAATGCCGGATACTATTTTGCGACACAAAGTTGGGACATCAATTATGAAGCTGAATTTGCCAACATTACCAAAGAATGGAATTTTGTAATTGGAGGTCATTATAAAAACCCTAATTTCTCTGAAAATTTCTTCGGAATAGGAAATGAAACCTTGAATCCTGAATATGAAAACCCCGATGCCTTTGATCTTGATTACAACCGGGTACGCCTGGGAGGATATGGTGCGCATATAGGAATCACCAAGGATTCTCAATATGGAAGTACCTATAGATTGGAAACTAAATTTCATTCGGTAGAAGTAGAAAACACACCGGGAAGATTCATATCAATGTTTGCCGATCCGAATATAGAAAATCCGTTATATTTTTTAACGGCCCAGGGAACTTACGAATACGAAAGCTATGACAACAAAGTGAATCCCGGTAGGGGAATGTTATTTCGCCTTAATCTGGGGGGAACACAAAATCTGGAAGACACTGATAGGATATTTGGTTTTGCAGATCCGTTACTGGTTTTCTACAACGGACTTACACGAGACAGAAAGTTGGTTTTAAAGACACAGGCTCAGGGGCAATTCAGATTAGGAAACGATTTCGAATTCTATCAGGGTGCCCAAATTGGTTCCGATACAGGACTAAGGGGATATCGTGAAGAACGATTTACAGGCAGAAATGCCGCCGTGGGAAGTGCCGATCTGCGATACAGTTTTAATACATTCCGTACAGGCTTATCACCCATTCAAATAGGTGTGTTTGGCGGATATGATGTGGGTAGAGTATGGGTTTCTAATGATTCTTCTAATGTTTGGCATAGCGATTTTGGTGGTGGATTTTGGATAAATGCTGCCGATGTCCTTAGTGGCACCCTCAATGTCTTTACCGGAGATGAAGGCGTTCGTATAACCTTTGGATTAGCTGTATCGATGTAATGAACAGATTCAAGAACCATGTACTTCTGCTATTTGCGGCACTCTTTTTCGTGTCCTGCTCTACCTATGACGTTCAATTTAGAGATCCAGAGTTTAAACCTCTTTATCCTACAGATAAAAATATAGAACGAACCTTTTATCTGGTAGGTGACGCCGGTCTTTCCCCTGCAGACGGAATGAGCGATGCATTAAAAGCGCTTCAGAATTTAATAAAGCAAGAAAATACCGAGAATGATTACGCCATTTTTTTAGGTGATAATATTTACCCGGATGGTATGCCCATTGAGGGTTCACCGGTTCGATCGTTCGCCGAGCATCAAATTAATGCTCAGATCGGTGCCATTAAGGAATTTAAAGGAGAAGTTATTTTCATTCCCGGCAATCACGATTGGTATAATGGCGGACTTAGCGGATTGCTGCGTGAGGAAAATTATTTAAAAGAACTCACCGATAAGAACATGCTCAAACCCTCTGGAGGATGTCCGTTAGAAAGTATTGAAGTCTCTGAAAATATTCAGTTGATCCTTCTGGATTCGCAATGGTATCTGGAAGACTGGAATACCGATCCTGCATTTAATGAATCCTGTGAGATCAAATCGAGAGAAAAACTTTTTATTGAAATAGAGGTTGAACTGCAGAAGTATCAGGATAAGACCATTGTATTTGCCATGCATCATCCTATGTTCACCAATGGTACACATGGGGGGTATTACGCTTTAAAGAAGCATTTGTATCCTCTACAGAAAAAGATCCCAATGCCAATTCTCGCTTCTCTAGTGGCTCAAATACGATCGCAGGGAGGAGTATCGGTACAGGACAGATATAACGAATTGTATAATAACCTGATGAATCGTCTCGCTGCCCTGGCTCAAAGAAACAACCGATTAGTATTTGCTTCGGGTCATGAACATACCATGCATCATATAGAAAAGGATGGATTGATACAGATACAGACCGGAAACGGAGCTAAATCGAGTTTTGCCACCATTGGGGAGTTTGGGGAGTTCAGTTATGGCGGACAAGGATTTGCGGTAATGGATGTTTTTGATGACGGCTCTTCTTGGGTTCGATATTATGGAGTTGGGCCGGAATTTAAACCCAAATTGCTGTTTCAGAAGGAAATGCTTCCTCCCAGAAAACAATATGACGTAAGTAATTTACCCGTAATTCCCTATTCAGAAAGAACAAAAACTGCAGCTATTTACACCCCCGACTCCATTCGGGAAACGTTGTACTTTAAGACTATTTGGGGGGCCAAATATAAAGATGTCTACAGCCAACCCGTGGTAGCGAACATTGGGCGTTTGGACTCTATTTTTGGAGGGGTGAGAGTCATAGGTGAAAGCCGCAGTGAAAATTACAAATCATTGCGATTAAGGGACGAGCAAGGTAATGAATACCGTATGCGGGCCTTGAAAAAAAATGTTTTGGACTATCAGTCAAGGTTAGAGGCGCCTTCAGACCCCCAAGAATCAGATCCAACACAAAATACAGAGATCATAGAAGAGGTATCGATACCTGAGTCGTTCAGCAGTAATTTTTATACCGCTTCACACCCCTATGCGATTATGGCAGTTCCAGATCTTGCCGACGCCATCGATATTTTTAAAACGACACCTAGACTCTTTTATGTGCCCAAACAAAAACGTCTTGGAAATTACAACGAAGACTTTGGAGACGCATTGTATTATATTTCTATTGAACCCAACGAGGACAGTGAGGGACTCAGTACCTTTAAATATCCCGATGACGTTGAGTCTACCGATGATATCCTCATTAAGCTAAGGCGTCGCGGCGATATAACCATAGATGAATCCAATTATATTAAATCCAGACTTTTCGATATGCTTATTGGCGATTGGGACAGGGAAAGTGACCATTGGCGTTGGGCCGAATATTTTAACCGTGACAGCTTAAATGTTTATGTGCCAATTCCCAGAAACAGAGACGATGCATTTTCGAACTTAGAAGGGAATATTCTCGATGTGGCAAAATCCATCTTCGGAAGCAATAATCAGCGGCATTTATATACAGATGATATACGGGATCTCGAATTTTTCAATAAAGAAGGAATTATTCTGGACCGGGCTTTGGTAAAACGGGCCGGGAGAGGACACTGGTTGTATCTGGCGAGAGAGATTCAGCAAAAGTTAAGTGATGAAGTCATTGACACTGCATTTTTAAATATTCCGGAAGAGGTTAGGGACGAATCGTTGCAGGAAATTATTAAAACGCTCAAAGCACGAAGAGGGAACCTGGTAGATATTGCAGACCGTTATTACACATACCTCGCAAAACAGCAAACAATAGAAGGAAGTAATTTCAATGATTTTTTTGAAATTACTCGACTTCCGGACGGACAGACCAATGTAAAGGTTTATCCAAATTTTAAAGCAAAACTTGCGAAGCCATTAATAGATAGAACTTTCAGAACCATCGATACCGACGAGATATGGATATTCGGACTTGACGGACAGGATACGTTCGAGATAAAAGGGGAAGGTACGGAGCCAATTTATGTGCGTATTGTTGGTGGACAGGGAATTGATACATTTCGATTAATAAACGGACGTAATGCCAAAGTGTATGATCACGAAAGCAGGGAAAATAACCTTGAAATACACAATTCGGGAAGTGTACGTTTTACCGATGTGTACAATTTAAATACTTACGATTACCGAAAACAGATCAACAGAATTAATGGTTATTCGGCAAGTTTGGGGTATAATCCTGACGATGGGGTTACCCCCGGCTTTCAATATACCTATCAGGTGAATAACTACCAACGCAACCCATTTTCTCAACGTCATGTAGCCCGTGCGTCCTATTATTTCGACACTTCGAGCTTCGATGTGGAGTACAGCGGGGAATTTGCGAATATACAGGATGATAAAAACCTGAGCTTTGGAGCCTATTTTACTAGTCCGAATTACACCGTAAATTACTTTGGCTATGGAAATGAGACCGTAAACCCAGAAGCATCCCTTGGATTCGATTATAACCGTGTGGAAATACAAACTATCTCGGCTAACGCCGGACTGTTGCGAAACTCCAGCTTTGGTAGTTTTTACAAGGTTCAGACTAAATTTAATGCCATAACTGTTGGAACTCCGGTGAATTCCAATGCAGCCCCAACTTCTACTTTTGAAGTAAATGAAACAGATTATTTTGGTACACTTGAAGGAATTTACAATTACCGAAGTTTTGATGACGCCCGAAATCCTTCCCGAGGAATGATGTTTGATCTTCATATTGGGGTAACCGATAATTTACAGGATATCGACCGATTGTTTGGTTTTCTCGATACGAGGCTAGGTTTTTACAATAGCCTGGTAAAGAACCGTCGCCTGGTATTAAAAACGAATATTAGAGGACAATTTAACTTCGACAATAAATTTGAATTTTATCAGGGTGTTAAGCTAGGCGCAAATACAGGTTTACGAGGATACAGAGAAGAACGTTTTACCGGAAAGTCCTCTTTAGTGGGAAGTGCAGACCTGCGGTTTAGCTTTAATGAGTTTAAAATTGAACTGATCCCAATACAAATGGGATTATTCGCCGGCACCGATGTTGGTAAAGTATGGGTGCCCTCATTTTCATCCAACAAATGGCACAGCGATGTGGGAGGAGGTTTCTGGCTGAACGGTCCCGGTGGACTACAAGGAACTTTTTCAGGATTTTACTCTTCTGAAGGAACACGATATTCTTTCGGATTTGGTTTTTCATTTTAAGAAAAGACATGAAAAAAATTATATTTCTAGTTGTATTGGCAGGGATCTTCAGCTCTTGCGCTATTCATGGAGTCATGCTCGATGAGCCTCAGGATTTCACAGAAAGTAACACCATAGCGACTGAACAACGATTCTATATATTGGGAAATGCCGGTGGGGAGCGATCAAAAGTCGTGTTAGATGCTATTCAGAAAAAAATAGAAAGCCAGCCGCAAACCGAAAACAACATTCTGTTTACCGGGGATAATATTTCGGCAAAAAATAATGACCGGGCTAAAAAGGAACTTGATCCTCAAATTGATCTGGTAAATGCGTCGCAGGCCAATGCATTTTTTATACCCGGAAATTATGACTGGAAACTTGATGCTATAGACGGTCTGGAAGTCATTGAAGATTATCTTGAAAAGAAGTTGGATAAAGAAGATGTACTTACTCCAAATAACGGCTGTCCCATAGAGAGTGTTGAAATTACAGAGGATATTCAGCTTATTGTGATCGATAGTCAGTGGTATATTGCAGATTGGGATAAACTGCATGAGATGAATGATAAATGCGAGATCAAATCCAGGGACAAATTTTTTCAGGAAATAGAGGGAGAGTTCAAAAAGAGTGCAAATAAACTTATCGTATTTGCCATGCATCATCCAATGTTTACCAATGGAAGTCACGGCGGAAGGTTTTCCTTCAGGGATCATATTTTTCCGCTGCAAGGAGATATCCCCCTACCCGGAGTGGCAACGTTAATCGCCGAGATAAGGTCCCAAGGGGCCATCTCCACGCAGGATCGGTATAATAAACGCTATAATGAATTAATGGCCAGACTTAGTAATATGTTAGATGAAGAGGATCATCGAATCGTAATGGTGTCGGGCCACGAATTGAATCTTCAGTACATTGAAAGCGGAAATTTTAAACAAATTGTGAGTGGGGCAGCTTCCGAAACACGCCCGGTATCAATAAGCGATAACGGATTGTTTTCCTACGGTAAAAAGGGCTATGCCACCTTGGATATTTTGAAGGATGGTAGTGTTTGGACAAATTTTTATGGAGTTTCAGAAGGGGAAAAAGAAAAGCTCTTATTCCGAAAAAAGTTGTTCACTCCTGTTGTAGAACCCAATCTTGACAGTCTGCCTACCCGTTTTCCGAAGACCTACACTACCTCGGTATATGAACTCGACAAAGTAGAAAAAAGTGACTTTTTCAAATCCTTTTGGGGAAACCATTATCGCGAAGTTTATGGGAAACAGGTAACCGTTCCAACAGCGGTGTTAGATACCCTTTATGGCGGGCTGGAGGTAATTCGGCCGGGGGGTGGACATCAAACCAAATCGTTGCGACTGGAGACGAAAGACGGTAAAGAATACAATATGCGGGCTCTAAAGAAAAGTGCGGTCCAGTTTCTGGAGACCGTTCCTTTCAAAGGCATTGATGGAGAGAAATATTTTTCGAGGACCATCCCCGAAAATCTGATACTTGACTTTTATACGGCGGCGCATCCCTATGCAGCCTTCGCTATTCCGAAGATCGCAAAAGCTGCCGAAGTGTATTATACCACACCCGAATTGTATTATGTTCCGCAGCAAAAGCGACTTGGGAAATACAATGAGGAATACGGGGACCAATTGTATATGATCGTGGAACGCCCTTCGGAAGAATACACTAACCGCAAAAGTTTTGGTTATCCAGACGATATAGAAAGTACCGACGATCTTTTAAAAATGCTTCGAGAGGATGAAGACAATGTACTCGATGAAGTGACATATATACGTGCCCGTATCTTCGATATGCTCATTGGCGACTGGGACAGACACAGCGATCAATGGCGCTGGGCGGTTTTTGAAAATGAAAAGGGAAAAACAGTTTTTGTGCCCATTCCCCGCGACAGGGACCAGGTATTTGCAAATTTTGACGGTTCCTTTCTGAACTTACTCCGCAATATCATGGGAAGTGTAAATCAGTTTGGTGTCTATGGGCCCGATATTTACGATGTTAAATGGTTTAATAAGGCCGGATCCAAACTCGACAGAGCGCTCATAAAGCGAAGCGACAAGGAAGTATGGATTCAACAGGCGAAATTTTTACAACAAGCGATCGACGAACAGACCTTAAATGAGGCTTTTTTGGCGTTACCGGAAGAAGTTCAAGACGGTACTATTGAAGAAATAAAGGAGAACTTTCTTCAACGCAAAAATAATCTGGTACATATTGTAGAACGCTATTTCGATCACTTTATACAGTTTCAGGTACTAACGGGAACCGATAAGGATGACCATTTCGACATAGTAAGAAAACCAAATGGCGAAACGGAGATCTCGGCCTTTCGTATTAAAGACGGTGAGAAAGGGGAGGCGTTATTCAGCAGAACCTTTAACAGTAAAGATACAAGAGAGGTATGGTTATACGGCTTGGACGATAAAGATGTTTTTACCAGCAGCGGTACTGCCAAGAAGCCTGTATTGATACGAATTATTGGCGGACAGGAAAAAGACAGCTACGATCTAAAGGAAGGGCGGCGAATAAAGGTCTACGACCGAAGAGATAAGGAAAATGATATTGTAAACAGAGGCGGAGCAAATTTCAGAATGACGAACTTCTATCAGGCGAATACGTACGATTATAAAAAAGAGCCGACCACGGGTGGTGGCATTTCATTTAAGGTTGGTTTTAATCCGGATGATGGTACCGTATTGGAGGCGGGATATGAAAAGACTGTTAATGAGTTTATCGAAAACCCGTATGGCAGAAAAGCCGAAGTTCTGTTAAATTATCAATTCCTCACACAGGGTTTGGACCTTAGGTTTAACAAAGCATATGCCGCTATATTATCAAAATTTAATTTTATTCTGAATACCAGATACACGTCAAAGAATTATACCGAAAATTTCTTTGGCTTCGGAAATGAGACTAATAACCCTGAAGCACAACTGAGCCTGGATTATAACCGTGTCAATTTGGAGATCTTTGAAGGGGGAGTAGGGCTGGAAACGGAAGGTGTGTACGGCAGCTTTTTTCAGATAAAATATAACCTGAAAACAGTTAAAATATTCCGAAATGGTGCCAACATCATAGACGGAACTTCACCTGAAGCCTTTGGTGAAAGACGATATTTTGGAATTCCGTCTGCAACGTATGCCTATAAAAATATCAACGACACCGACTTCCCATCAAAAGGAATGCTCTTCGAAACGACAGTAGGTGGAATTGATGATTTGGAGGGTAATGCCATTACAGGATATGGAAATGCTCAGTTGATATTATACAATTCACTTTTAAGTAATAACAGACTGGTGCTTAAGACAAAAGTGGAAACCACGGGCATGATCGGGGATATGCCTCAATTTTATAACAGTGCAAATTTGGGTTCCAATACCGGATTTAGAGGATATCGGAATCAGCGTTTTACCGGAAAACACAGTGCCTTGGGAAGCGCCGATCTGGCGTACGATTTCAAAAAGATAAAAACCTTCTTTTTTCCTTTGGCTATAGGCGTTTACGGAGGTTATGATATTGGAAGAGTTTGGGTAGAGAATGATACTTCCGATGTTTGGCATGGCAGTTATGGAGGAGGTATGATGGTTCGCTGGACCGATGCTTTAAGGGGTGATGTAAATCTATTCACAGGGGAAGAAGGAACCCGCATTACTTTTGGCTTCGGATTTACTTTTTAAATAGGCAATTCGTAAAGATTGCCACCTTCAATTCCAGTAAGTTCATCTGCTATATACAGCGTTTCTGAGTTTTTAAAGGTTACACTTTCCTTTTGTGATCTGTGATCCAGATTTATCTTTTCGATCTTTCCTTTAAAAAATTGATCGCCTTTATATTCTGAAATGATCCAGACCTTATTATAACTTAAGAGCGCTATCTTTCCCGCATCACGATCGATACTGGCTGCAGTGATCTGGCAGTCATCATCATCTTCGCAAGTTTTATAGCTTCCTATTAATTCAGCCTCAAAACTTCCCTGTTTTGTGGGAACTCTGTAAAGTTTTGTGGTTCCGTCAAAATGTGAACTCCTGTTTCGAGTAAAGAGATAGAAAAAACCATCCTTTACGATAAATGCTTCTACATCGAAATTGCGATCTTTCTTTTTAGGCGGAAATTCCTTTTGATCTTCAAAATTGAAGGTGGTGACAGTGGCTATTGTACTGGATCTGGCGGCTGTAAAATTAGAGACATTCTCAATGCCATAAATGGTAAGATCTTTTCTTTTATTGCGATTATTTCCGAAGTCACCTACATACAGGTTTCCGTTTCCATCGCCTGCGATGTCTTCCCAGTCGACGTTTGTTCCGTTTTCTAGTGAAATTACCCTATCAATGCTATTCGTTTTAGTATTATAACCAAAAATGTCGGCAGCGTTCTTTGAATCGGTAATCGCCCAAAGCAATTCGCTGCCCTTTATTTTTTCGATGCCGCTTATTTCTTTTAATTCTCCCGGTAAGGAAGCGAGGATTTGGAGTTTACCCAAATCCTGACATCCTAAATTAAGTATCGCCAAAATGAAAACCCCTACGAGTTGTTTCATGTAGGTAAAATGAAAAAGATTATGCTTCCGGGTGGTTATCACCGCTTTTCATACTCCAGGCGTCCAGCATCCAGCTAATTTTCTCAAGATCTGCAACATAAGATCCTAAAAGATCGATAGTTCCTTCATCGCCTACAGCTTCTGCCTGTTCAATGACCTTTGTCATTTGTTTAAGAATATCTCCATGGTCGCTTAAGAGTGCTTTCACCATTTCGACATCTTTAATGTCGGAAGGAGACTCCTTAAGGTTCGACATTTTTAAATATTCCGAAAAATTACTCACCGGCTGATAGCGTAGTGTTAAGATCCTTTCTGCGATCTCATCTACTTTCAACTTTGCATCCTCATACATGTCTTCAAATTTTATGTGCAGGTCGAAGAAATTCTTACCTACTACATTCCAATGAAAATTCCGTAGTTTTTGATAATACAAATGGTAATCTGCCAACAAGACATTGAGCTCTTTAGCTACCTGGGCAGTTTCACTTTTTTTTAGATTTAAATAGTTCATTGAGGTTGTTTTATTTTTAAAGGTACAAGGGCTTTTAATTCCCCACAATTTTTGAAAGGCATTTAGATTTTCTTTAACGCATTTTCTTCGGCTTTTAAGAAAAAAATAAGGATTCTCTGTATTATAGCAGTAGATTTTAAACGCAACGATTTAGCCGTTTGATCATCCTGTCCTTTGGTGTAAATATTGTACATTTGACCGCTTTAAAAGTCAACCCATTACATGAAAGACCTCTTGAATACTGCCATAAAAGCTTCGATCGATGCCGGAAAGGCTATTATGGACGTATATGCCACCGATTTTGACATAGAGATCAAAGGCGATGATTCTCCTCTAACCACAGCCGATAAAAAAGCGAATGCTGTGATCATGTCCTATTTAGAGCAAACTTCTGTTCCTATTATAAGTGAGGAGAACAAGCGTATTCCGTTTTACGAACGATCGCAATGGAAACGTTGCTGGATCGTGGATCCTTTGGACGGTACCAAGGAGTTTATTAAGCGAAATGGCGAATTCACCGTAAATATTGCGCTTATTGCAGAAGGACGTCCCTTATTAGGAGTGATCTATGTACCGGTGAGCAAAACCTTATATTTTACCAACCACAAGGCCGACACTTCTTATAAATTTGTTTTGAGTGATGAGTCGATGCCGATAGCAGACATATTGGAAAAGGCTTCAGAAATTGCGCCACTTGCAGCGATTACCGATCCCGTAAAAGTTGTGGGTAGTCGTTCGCATTTAAATGAGGATACCAAAGTATTTATTTCAGAAATTGAAAAAAAGCATACAGTCGAGATCGTTTCTAAAGGAAGCTCTCTAAAATTTTGCCTTGTGGCTGAAGGCGAAGCACATATTTATCCGCGTTATGCTCCAACAATGGAGTGGGACACCGCAGCCGGACAAGCTATTTGTGAGGCCGTGGGCCTTGTCGTAACTGAGGAAAAAACGGGAAAATCCTTACGATATAATAAAGAAAATTTACTGAATCCGTATTTTGTGGTTTCGGCTAAGAATTAATTCTTGTATAAAAAAGAGTCACATATCAGAAGCCTGTTGAAGGGCATTTCATGGCGTATCATCGCCACAACAGATACTATCCTGGTCGTATTGCTGGTTACATGTCTAACCGGTAATTGTAGCCTTGAGAATGCCTTGAAAATTGGTTTTGCAGAGTTTCTTATAAAATTATTGATCTACTATGTACACGAGCGTATCTGGCTGAATTTCAGAAACGGAGATACGGTAACGACAAGACAAACCCTGTATAAGAGTATATCCTGGCGTATCATAGCGACCACCACTACCTTTATCATTAGCGGAACGATCTTAAATAATTTCGATGAAGTTGCTCTTTTTATAGCGTTAACCGAGTTAATTACTAAATTTGTACTCTATTATTTTCACGAAAGACTGTGGTTGAGACTGCCTCTGGGACGCATTCGAAACTATGTTTTAAATCTTTTTAAACAGTAATGCAGGAGAATATCATCCCTCACAATTTTAATACAACGCCCGAACAACGAAGTGGGTTGAAGAATCATAAGCCATTATTGTTATGGTTTACGGGACTGTCGGGATCGGGTAAATCCACTATAGCAAATGCCGTTGAAATGGCTTTGGTTAAAGAAGGAGTACACACCTATACGCTGGACGGAGATAATGTTAGAAAGGGATTAAACAGCAACCTTTCTTTTTCCCCGGAAGATAGAAGTGAGAACATAAGACGTATCGCCGAAGTTTCAAGTTTAATGCTCGATGCCGGACTTGTTGTCCTTGCGGCCTTTGTTTCTCCTTATGCCAGAGACCGGGAGCAGGTTAAACAGATCGCAGGCTATTCCAATGTGATGGAAATCTTTGTGAACACTCCAATTGACGAATGCGAACGTCGTGATGTAAAAGGCTTGTATGCCAAGGCCCGTGCCGGAGAAATACAAAATTTTACGGGTGTAAATGCACCGTATGAAGCTCCGGTTGCACCCGATCTACAGATAGATACTGTGAATACTTCGGTGGAGGAGGCAGTCGCCATAATTATAGCTTTGGTAAATAAAAAAATTAAGCAGTAGCATGAGTAAGTACTATTTAAATTATTTAGATGAATTAGAATCTGAAGCCATTTTTATTTTGAGAGAGGTATGGGCACAGTTTCAGAATCCTGTAATATTATTTTCCGGCGGAAAAGATTCTATATTAGTGACTCATCTTGCTAAAAAAGCGTTTTATCCCTCTAAGATCCCGTTTCCGTTAATGCACGTGGATACAGGGCATAATTTCCCGGAAACCATACAGTTTCGCGATGATCTTATTAAAGCATTGGATGCTCAACTTATCGTAGGTTCTGTGCAGGAGTCTATTGATACGGGAAGAGTAGCAGAAGAAAAGGGCAAGAATGCTACGCGAAATGCACTTCAGATCACCACCTTATTAGACGCTATAGAATCCAACAAAGTAGATTGTGCCATTGGTGGCGGTCGCCGGGATGAAGAAAAAGCCAGAGCCAAGGAACGCTTTTTTTCACACAGGGACGATTTTGGTCAATGGGATCCTAAAAATCAGCGACCGGAGCTATGGAATATCCTAAATGGAAAGCATTTTGAAGGAGAGCATTTTAGGGCATTTCCCATTAGTAACTGGACCGAAATGGACGTTTGGAATTATATTTTAAGAGAAAATATTGCTATTCCTTCCCTGTATTTTGCTCATCAACGTGATGTGGTATGGCGGAACGACTCCTGGATCCCGGTATCTGAGCATTTAAAACTGGAAGAAGGGGAAGAAGTACTGTCAAAAAAGATAAGATTTCGGACATTGGGAGATATCACCATAACCGGTGGAATTGAATCTGATGCCGATACCCTCGAAAAGATCGTGGCCGAAGTATCGGCAATGAAGCAAACCGAGCGCGGTAATCGTACCGATGATAAACGCAGTGAGACTTCTATGGAAGACCGTAAACGGCAGGGGTATTTTTAAACTGTGTTCGCTTTTAATGAAAAAAACAATCTTGTATATATCTTAATAAATGAGTAATTCTGTAAAAATAGACAACAATCAATTATTACGTTTTACCACAGCCGGAAGTGTGGATGACGGAAAAAGTACTTTAATTGGGAGATTGCTGTATGATAGTAAAGCGATCTTCGAAGATCAGTTGTTGGCTGTTGAGAACACTAGCAAACGAAAAGGACACCATGGTGTTGATCTGGCCTTATTTACCGATGGGCTGCGCGACGAGCGGGAGCAGGGGATTACTATAGATGTGGCATACCGTTATTTTACTACACCAAAGCGGAAATTTATTATTGCCGATACTCCAGGACATATTCAATACACCCGTAATATGGTTACAGGAGCATCTACAGCAAACGCCGCGCTTATCCTGATTGATGCTAGACACGGAGTGATCGAGCAAACCAAAAGACATGCCTTTATCGCTTCCCTGCTTCAAATACCACATATCATCGTATGTATTAACAAAATGGATCTGGTGGAGTATTCAGAAGCGATCTATGAGGACATTATTCAACAATTTGAAGAATTTTCATCAAAGTTATACGTAAAAGATATCCGATTCCTGCCCATTAGTGCCCTTAATGGAGACAACGTGGTTAACCGAAGTACTAACATGGACTGGTATCAGGGAGCTCCGCTTTTACATACGTTAGAGCACCTGCATATAAGCAGCGATATTAATAAGATCGACGCCCGGTTTCCAGTACAAACGGTTATAAGACCACAAAGAGAGGGGTATATAGACTACAGAGGCTATGCAGGGCGAGTGGCCAGTGGAATATTTAGACCAGGAGATGATGTTGTGGTGATGCCATCGGGATTCACTTCAAAAATAAAAACAATAGATACGTGCGACGGACCTTTGGATGAAGCGTACGCTCCCATGTCGATCGCTATGACACTTGAAGATGATATTGATGTTAGCAGAGGCGATATGATCGTAAAGGCGAATAACAAACCGGAAGCCATTCAAGAGTTTAACGCTATGCTTTGCTGGCTACACAATAATTCGGCCCGACCACGTGCCAAATACACCATCATTCATACATCGAACGAACAAAAAGCAATGATCAAGGATGTGCTGTATAAAATTGACATCAACACCTATTCCAGAAACGAAGAGGATAAGGACCTTACGATGAATGATATTGCCCGTGTTACTGTTAGAGCTACCCGTCCGTTAATGGTGGACGAATACCGCGACAATCGGATCACAGGAAGCTTTATACTAATCGATGATGCTACACATGAAACCGTAGCCGCAGGGATGATCCTGTAAAGAAAGCCTGTATATTTTAGAATTGATTCCTATCTTTGGATGAAGAGGATATTATGGCATAAGGGGAAAGCAGCAATTCACCCCGTCCATTTTATATTCGAAACCTTTTTACCATGCTAAAGCCGTCGGTTCAAATTTTTCTTTTCAGAAATCATATCCCATTATTTAAATGTCCCGTCTAAAAAGAAAGATACTTGGCGGAGTCTTCTGGACCACAACCGAATCGGTTTTTAATCGCAGTTTCGATCTTATCATTCAGTTTTTACTTGCCAAACTACTGTTTCCGGAAGATTTTGGTGTTGTAGGAATGGCGATTGTTTTTGTGTCTTTTCTGCAGGTTGTCAATGATCTGGGGTTCGGAAATGCGCTCATTCAAAAGAAAAATATGTTGCTCACTAAGTCCCACCACAGTACAGCTTTCTGGTCGGGACTTGTTTGGTCTGTCTGCTTGCTCTTGCTCATTTATTTTGTGATCTCACCTTTTATAGCAGCTTTCTATAATGAACCCATATTAATTAAGATAGTTCCTGCTTTAAGTATAACTTTGCTAACCAGCTCCCTCTCGGTGGTACAACGTGCCAGACTCACCAAACAAATGCAGTTTAAAAAGCTGGCTGTTATAAATAGTATCAGCAATATTATCGCCGGATCGCTCGCGTTTTTTTTAGCGTTTAAGGGACTCGGAGTCTGGGCTCTGGTGTGTTATTCAGTGATTAAATCGGTGATCCTGGTACCGTTAAGTTTTTTAGCATCAGAATGGAGCCCGCGCCTTAATTGGAGTGAGGAACATTTTAAGGAAATATTTGGCTTCGGAATTTTCACTACCGGAACTTCCATAGCTAACGTAGTAGCGCAAAAATCTGATTATTTGTTGGTGGGTAAGTTTTTAGGGGCCACTACGCTTGGCTATTACGCTTTTGCTTTTTTACTTACCAATACCTTACGATCTCAGATCGCCGGCGTAATAAACAAAGTAATGTTCCCGGTTTATGTGACTATGCAGGATGAACCGGAAAAATTAATAACCACCTATTTAAGAACGCTCTCAGTTAATATGATGTTGGTATATCCAATAATATTGCTGATCTATTTATTCGCTGAATATTTTCTCATTTTGTTTTTTGGCGCCAAGTGGACTCACTCTGTTCCTTTGATTAAGATACTGTGTATTTCGGTTTTTATTCAAATGTGGGTAAATTCCAATCAGGCGTTGTTTCGCTCCTTCGGAAGAGTGCGTCTCGAATTTAATCTGCAGCTGGTTAAATCGTTTTTATTCTTTGTCCCCTGTATTTTCTTCGGAATTTACAGTAACGGTGTAAGCGGTGCGGCATGGGGTTTTACAGTTGCAACCTTGCTTTCGGCATTGCTCACCTTCGTTTATTTAAAAAGGATCTTTCGATTTCCACTCAATCAATATTTAGCGGTTCTGAAGGTTCCGTTAAGCCTATTGCTGGCGTGTGGGGGTTCTTCAATGGTATTGCTGAACTTTATCGATTGGCCTTTTATACTCCTCTTTTATTTATTATCGGTTGCCATATTCTTTGTCTTGTTTGCAAAACGTGAAGTTCGGTTTATGTATCAGCTCATTAAACACAGAAACCTTACTTTTATGGATGAAGAATTAAAACGAGAATACTAGTGCGAAACCGATTCAATTTTGACCATATCATTAAAGCTCAAAATAGCTCCGAAGCGTTATTTTACGATCACGGTTGTTTTATGATCTGGGAAACTGCACTGCCGTTTCTAAGTGAGATTAAGACCGATTTACAATCCAGGTTCGAGATCCTCTTAGAGACTGAAATACATTGGAGTGAAGCTCATTTTTATCGAAATGCATTTCGGCTGTATGAGATTCCCCTATTTAAAAATGATAAAAATCTTGAAAGACACTCGGCAATCGCAGAAAAGATTGGAAGCCACTCTTTCGTAGTTTTTATCGTAAAGGATCATGCGCCACGTTATGGACACACGCCATCTGTATCGGGAAAGATCGAGTTTTCTAACCTGAATATTATTGAGTTGAAAAAGGCCATCAGAAAAGAAATTTTCGATAAAACGGGAGTTCAGTTCGGTGTACATTCAAGTAATAACGCTCAGGAGTTCTTTTATCAGGCACCTTTAATGCTGGGAACCCAGCTTGTCAATGATCTTTTGGATAACAAAAAGATAACACAAAAAAAGTTTGTAAGGGATACTGAAGGTGTATCCGGTTGGAATAACTATAACGACCTATTTAAATTTCTAAATATAAGCTGTAATTATCTGGTGCTAAGAAATTTTGAAGCAATTCGCGATGAACACACGCGCGGTGACATCGACTTTCTTACTAATAATTTTCAGCGACTGGCTTCCGCCATGGGTGCAACTCAATTGAGCCATAAGCCCTTTAAGGCTGAAGTAAAAATTGCCAATACGAATGTGTCTTTAGACCTTCGGTTTATAGGAGATAATTACCTGCCAGCGGTGTGGCAACACCGAATGCTGAAACGAAAAATCCTGAAAAACAATATCTATATTCCTTCAGAAACAGATCATTTCTTTAGCCTGTTATTCCATTGTAAGGTTCAGAAAGAAACCGTAAACCCCGAGCATATCAATACGCTTGCAGGACTTTCAGAGGGTCTTAATTTCAAATGGTTTACTTCCGAAGCGATCCATAACGAAACCGAAATGAGTGAAATACTTCGGGGATATTTTGTAGCCGAGGGCTATTATTTTGAGAGTCCGATCGATAAAGCGGTTTATAATAACACAGCGATCACGGGAAAACTCCCAAAGAAAGGCTCGGTATTGAGAAAAGGGTATGGAGCAACAACATTAAAGACGATGGCAAAAAATGTACTTCCTGAGCCCATTTTCCGTCTTTTAAAGGCAGCAAAGGCGAAACTATCGTAAATTACCGCAATTTAATTCATGGATAGTATCAACAGTAGCGGACACATAAGAAAATTTACGGGGAGAGTCGTGAACGGCCGTGGATTGGGAACACATCGCATGCTAACCCTGCAGGAATTTTTCAGTAAACACAATCTTGAGATTTTTCCGGGAACCTTAAATGTGGTTTTAAAGACTCCGATTCAATTCAATAAGGATCGTTGTGCATATAACTACAGGAATCAGTTTTTTTTCTGGCCAATAACTGTAAATGGTATATCATGTCTTGTATATCGATGGAGTCAGTGTCCGATGCATATCCTCGAAATTGTTGCCACTACTAAACTGAGGGATCGATTTTCAGGTGAGGATGTAAGGATCGAAATTGAAGCATCGCTCCTTCAAAAACTTACGGCTACGAATCTGTATCTCTGGAACCTAAGTTGGAAAGGGAGGGAGAAACTTTATTACAGGGATAGTATTTATACGAATTTGTTAGGCAAATTTCAGAATAGTACCTTCCGATTTAAAAGATTCTTCGGAATTAAAAAGTGATCATGATAAGCGTTATTATCCCATTATATAATAAACAAGCATATATCGCGGAAGCGATAAATTCGGTGCTAACACAAAGTTTCAGGGATTTCGAGTTGATCATCATAGATGATGGAAGCACTGATGGTTCTTTATCAATTGTTGAAGCGTTTAATGAGGAGAGAATTCAACTAATAAAACAGGTACATAGCGGCGTTTCCGAAGCCAGAAATACCGGAATAAAAAAGGCAAAATACCCATGGATAGCACTTTTGGATGCAGATGACTGGTGGGCTCCTCATTTTCTGAATGAGATAGTAGGGGCCATGCAGAAATTCCCCGACCAGCTTATATTTGCAAGTGGGAGGAGCAGGGTCTTCGATACTGTTACAGAGCGATATTCGAATACGCTATTACCGGATGATGGGGAAACAGAATTACTGAATTATTTTCAGATAATAAGCCGTTATCTTCCACCAATGAATTCGTCAAATACTGTGATAAGCAAGCCGTTGTTGCTGGAAAAAGGACTTTTCAGAAAGGAACAACAAAAACATGAAGATCACGATCTGTGGTTGCGACTTACCACAGATCATCCCGTGGTTTTTGTCAATAGGGAGCTGTCGTTTTACCGAAAGTTAGAAGCCACAAGCGTAGTTGACTTCGGTTATGCTGCTTCAGACTTTACAGTATATCTCAATACACTTAAAGAAGTGAAAGGGGAGCTTACAGAAACTGATAAAGGATATTTTGGCACGTATATCAATAGCTTTGTAACGCTTACCTATTTAAAGTATTATGGGAACTATTCCAGACGAGAGCGGAAAGCAGTCATAAATTTGATCAAAAAATTAGTTTCTGCCCCCCAAAGGATGTTATTTGGTTTCCTGAAAATAGTGCCATTTAATGTGTATCCGGTGTTAAAATATCTTCGGAGATGAGTTCAGAACGAAAAGCAAATCTGTTTGTTGTAGGTGCCATGCGAAGTGGTACTACCTCTTTTTCTGAAGTACTTTCTAAGCACCCTCAGATATATTTTTCTCCAATAAAGGAGCCTAATTATTTTGTGGATTCACTTCCGAAGGCATTATATGAACCGTCTCGATTTTTCGATCTCGAAACATACTTTGATAAAAAATTTCCTTCGCCGAAACATATTGCCCACATCGAAAATCCTATACACTATCAAACACTATTTTCTCAGGCTGCTGAGCAACATATTTATGTAGCTGAAGCCAGTACAGCTTATCTGCATGCACCGGATACTGCCCGAAGAATTTATGAATACAACCCAAATGCTACTATTGTAATTATACTAAGAGATCCCTTAGAACGGGCGTATTCTCATTATCGAATGGATCTGGGTTTGGGCCGTGAAAAACAATCGTTCGAACATTGTATGACGACCCAATTGAAATTGCAAAGAAGCGGTGATCTGCCTTGGTATACCTATCTCAATATGAGTTTTTATGACAGCGTAATTGAGAAGTATTCGGCACTTTTTAAAACAGTAATTTGTGTACGCTTCGAAGATATGATCGATAATACCGACAGTTTTTTAGCAAACCTCTCTGCTGAACTCAAAATCTCACCTTTTGGGTATTATTTATTCGATAAGAATAATGCTGCGCAAACGCCCCGGTTTAAGTCAATGTGGTATTGGGGAAGACGGTTGGGATTAAAAGCTCCTTTTTCATATTTATTTCCTTCAAAATTAAAACAGGGGATTTTTCAGAAACTATCACGAACAGATCGATCGCATTTAGAAATTTCTAATCCTTTGTTTGAAGAATTGAATGAGGTGTTCAAAAAACAATCTCTAAATTATTATAAATCAGTTTGATAAGGGAAAGACAATTTTAATCGGTCAACTCGCCGTAATATATTGAAATACAACTTTTTATCAGCTTTAAATTGACTATAATTTCTATGGTAAAAACGATTCTTTATAGTAACTTTGCCGCTGCTTGAAATGGCTATCGCGGTATCGCCTTTGTATTTTTAATACACTCCCCAAGCGATGTAACATTATCATGTTGCACGAAGCCCGATCGAAAGGATAAATTAAAACAAACCGTTGTTGGGACCTTGGTTACTAACAATTCAAAAAAGGAAACTATCGCCTTATGAGCCTTGGTAATATAGCAAGATCTAATGCCTTATGGTCTTTATTGCAGCAGTTTAGTTCGCAGGGGATTAATTTTGTGGTGATCATTTTTATGACACGTATGATCCTGCCGGAGGACTTCGGATTAATGGGGATGATCTACGTTTTTATAAGTATAGGAGTGGTTTTATTGGAAGGAGGGATGACCGAATCCTTGATACGAACCAAAGATCCCGATACTCACGATTTTTCGTCAGTGTTTTACGTTAATTTAATAAGCAGTATTGCGGTTTACGCCCTGGTATATGTCTCTGCACCTTTTATTGCTAAATTTTACGATCAGGAGGTATTAACCAACATTATAAGAGTATTTAGCTTAACTTTTGTTATATCTGCTTTTACGGCTGTTCAAAATGCCATCCTTGTAAAGGAATTGAGGTTTAAACGGCAGATCGCAATTGTAATTCCGGCGCTTATCATATCCAGTATTGTGGGCTTAACCATGGCATATCACGGTTATGGGGTATGGAGTTTGGTTTATATGGCGCTTGTCAAGGCCTTTTTAATATCTGTTCAACTGTGGTTCTATGCAAGCTGGAAACCTACGTTATCATTACAATGGGGGCGAGTAAAGCATCATTTTTCTTTTGGTTATAAGATCGCTTTAATGGAGATATTGAACAGCATCTTTGCTAATATTTTCAATATTTTTATTGGGAAGAACTTTGCAGTGGCCCAGGTAGGATATTATACGCAAGCCAACACTTTAAAGCAGGTTCCCGTGTCCAACATTTACGGTGCGATCAATAAAGTGGCCTATCCTATTTTCTCGAGTATTCAGGACGATGCCGAAAAGATGCTCACGGTATACAGGCGCATGTTATTGCTCATGATGTTCGTGTTAACACCCATTATGGTATGTCTAATTATACTTGCAGCACCGGCAATTACTTTTCTGTTTACTGAAAAGTGGCTACCTGCATTACCTTATCTCCAAATATTATGTTTTGCAGGGATATTACATCCTTTGGTGGTATTTAATATGGTAATATTTAAAGTAAAGGGAAGGAGTGATCTGTACTTGTATCTGGGATTTATTAATAAGCTCTTTATCGTTATAGGAATTATCGCAACGTTTAAAGTGGGTATAATTGCTCTTTTATGGAGTCAGGTAGCGGCTTATTTCGTTTCATTTCTCTTAAATTCATTTTACTTGTCAAGAGTGATGGGTTATCATTTTCTAAAACAGCTTGCAGACCTCATTCCTATTTTGCTTCTCAATGTATTCGTTGGAGCCGTACTTTATTATGTCTACGGTCTTTTGACTTCCTATGGTCTAGGCAATTTTACCGTATTGTTAATAGGAACCACAGTGAGTGTTCTGCTTTATATAGTATTATCTAAAATGTTTAAAATGAACGAGTTGATTGATCTGAGATCCATGGTAGCTCACCGAAGTATAAATTTTGTAAACAGAAGGGATCAATAATTTTAGTCTATGCGAATATTCAGAAAAATATATTATAGAGTGCTTTCATTGTACGCAAGCATTTTGTTTGGGAGTCGTGTACACGTATACGGAAAATTTAAGATCGGAAATTATAAGAACATCAAAATTGGCAGGGACTCTGTGATTAATTACGGGGTGTATATTCAGGGACGGGATAGAGTCGAGATTGGAGAACGTGTTACGTTATCTACACGGGCAATGATCTTCGATAGCGGATTGGATCCCGAAAAATTATTTACAACATCGAATGTTCCTCATATTTCGTCCTTTGTAAAAATAGAGGACGATGTTTGGATTGGAGCCGGAGCAATCATTCTTCCGGGTGTTACCATTAAAAAAAACAGCATTGTAGCAGCCGGAAGTGTAGTAACCAAAGACTTTCCGTCACATAGTATTATTGGAGGAAATCCTGCCCGACTAATTAAGTCAATTGACTCTTAAGAACAGCGAAACCAAAGGTAACATGCACAACACTGTAATTTGTTTATATAATAATTTGTAACTGAGAACACGACCTATGTGTGGAATTTCCGGATTTATTGATTTTTCAAAGACTTGCACAGCAGAGAATATCACCAAAATGAGTGATACACTGCTTCACCGTGGTCCTGATGCCGGCGCAATTTATTTTAATGCAGAAAATGCGTACAATCTTGGTATGGGACATCGCCGCTTAAGCATCATAGATACTTCCACCCATGCAAATCAGCCAATGCATTATAATGATTGGGTCATTGTATTTAATGGTGAGATCTATAATTACAAAGCACTTAAAATTAAGTTGATAGCGCTGGGACATGAATTTAAAACCGATTCCGATACCGAAGTGATCCTTCACGCCTTTGAACAATGGCAGAACGATTGTGTACATCATTTTATAGGAATGTTTGCCTTCGCCATTTTTAACAAAAGGACTCAGGATCTTAAAATTTTCAGAGATCGGCCGGGAGTAAAGCCACTGTATTACTTCTGGGATGGCTCGTTGTTCATGTTTGCTTCAGAATTAAAGGCTTTTCACGCAAACCCTGGGTTTGAAAAGGAGATCGACATTTCACAAGTAAAGCAATACATTCAGTACGGCTATATTCCTACACCAAATTCAATTTATAAGCGGGTTAAGAAGCTTCCGCCGGGAAGCCTAATGCACTTCAATCCTTTCAGTAAAGAAATCATAATTGAAAAATACTGGAACGTCGAGACCTATTATGAAAAACCAAAATTGAAGATCGATTTTGAAGAGGCAAAAACCGAAACAGAAGGCATTCTGAAAAGTGCCTGCGAATACCGGATGGTTGCCGATGTACCCGTAGGTGTTTTTCTTAGTGGCGGATACGATAGCACACTTACGGCAGCTATGTTGCAAACTGAAACTTCTAAGAAGATCAACACCTTTACTATAGGAGTCGCAGACCAGGATCTTAATGAGGCAAAATTTGCTAAAGAAACAGCCAACCGACTTGGAACAAATCATTCGGAGATCTATTGTGAAGAACATCACCTTTTCGATCTTATAGAGCAAATTCCTCATTTTTTCGACGAACCCTTTGGGGATTCAAGCGCCATTCCCACTATGTTATTAAGTAAATTTGCAAAAGAGCAAGTTACCGTAGCGCTATCTGCAGATGGAGGTGATGAAGTATTTGGGGGGTATAACCGATACGATTACCTTAAACAGCTTCAACGGCTACGCACCATTAAAAAAATTCCGGCTGATTTAGGTGTTATAATGAATCTTCTTATTAAAGATAGTGAGAAAAGGAAGCGAATTAAAAAACTGTATAAGGATCCTTCGGTCTATCAGTTGGCAAACCTTTTGAATTCCGGCCTTCACCCCGAAGAAGTGGATCGTCTGTTTCTAAAGTCTTCTATAGACTCTATGGCTATGGTGAATAATTTTGAAAACGATAGTATTGAGGGAGATCTTTCGAAGATGATGCAATATGATTATCAAACCTATTTGCCGGATGATATATTAACGAAGGTGGATAGAGCGACAATGAGTGCAAGTCTGGAAGGTAGGGAACCTCTGTTGGATCACAGAATTATTGAGTATGTAGCCACGCTTCCCGATGCTTTTAAATACAACAACGGTTCTAAGAAGTTTATTTTAACGGAGATCGTACATAAGCATGTTCCGAAGGATTTAATGGAACGACCAAAGATGGGATTTGCAATTCCGATGAAGCGATGGCTTCAAAACGAGCTTACAGAAAAGATTGAGTATTACCTGAACGAAGAATTTATTAATAAGCAAGGTATTTTTAATCACAAAGACATCAGTACTATAAAAAGCGCCATACTATTGGATGAGACCAAGCACTACCAGACATTATGGTATCTCCTAGTCTTCCAAATGTGGTATGAAAAATGGCATTCATGAAAAAAAGAGTCCTTTATTTAAGTTATAATGGAATGATGGAGCCTTTAGGAGCATCACAGGTATTGAGCTATGTCTATAAACTGTCTAATACTTACGAGTATACCCTGCTGTCTTTAGAAAAACCTGCCGATCTTCAAAACAAAGCCGAATTTGACTTGCTTAAAAGTCAACTTTCAGAAAAAGGAATTCGATGGATCCCTATATCTTACGGAGAAAGTAAGATCGGGAAATTGCTTAATTTTTTTAGGTTTACCGCCAAAGTTTTCGGAATTGTAAGAAAAGACAAGCTCCGCAATATTCATTGCCGAAGCTATATTACCGCTATTCCCGCTTGGTTCGTTAAAAAATTCTACCCTGTTACTTACCTGTTCGACACCCGGAATTTCTGGTTTGATGAACGCGCCGATATCGGTTCGTTAGATCGAGGTAAGTTCTTGTACAAATTTCTGAAGCGACTCGAAAAAAGATTGTATAAGAAGGCCGGAGGTATTGTAATTCTCGCCCGAAGCGGTAAAGCAACAGTGTTAAATAACGAATTGTTTCGAGGAGGAGACAGCATAAAAAATATTGAGATCATCCCCACCTGTGTAGATCTCGATCGCTTTGTGCAGCATAAAAGAGAATACAAAAAGCCGATAACTATAGGATATATTGGTACCGCTGTGGGCTGGTACGATTTTGAAAAGACAGCAATCACTTTGTCCAAGATCGGGGAGTTTATGGATTATAATTTCCTGATCTTCAATAACGATCAATACAATCAGCATGCCTTTATAAAAGAAACTTTAAGCAAGTATCAAATACCTTCGGAAAAATACAGGATTGAAAAGATCTCTTTTGCCGAAATGCCTTCACGCCTGAAGGAAATTGATATTTCGCTGTTCTATATTCACCCCTATTTTTCCAAAAAAGCTTCAGCTGCAACAAAACTTGGGGAGCTGCTGGCTTCAGGCATACCTGTACTTACCAATAAGGATGTAGGGGATCACGAATATTATATCGAACAGTATTCAGTTGGAAAGATCATCGATTTTGAAGAGCTTGATACTTATAATTTTTCAGAAGTTATTACCCCACTTCTTAATCAGGCAACATCTAATCGATGCCGTAATCTCGCGGAAACTTACTTTTCATTGGATAAAGGGGTTGAAAAGTATCAGGAAATTTACGAACGCATATTTAAAAATTGAAACACAGACTCATGAAAAAGAACGTTTTGATCACCGGTGGAGCCGGCTTTATAGGA
The DNA here is from genome assembly GCF_014295415.1 of Constantimarinum furrinae. Lineage (GTDB taxonomy): Bacteria > Bacteroidota > Bacteroidia > Flavobacteriales > Flavobacteriaceae > Constantimarinum > Constantimarinum furrinae. The sequence goes on along the minus strand of NZ_CP052909.1, from coordinate 2,635,278 downwards.
TCCAATCTGGCACTAACCTTAATTGAAAAGGGATATAATATTACTGTTCTTGATTCACTTTCAGAACAGATCCACGGAGAGAACTCCAGTCTTTATGAATCCATAAAGGACAAAGTCAACTTTATAAAAGGAGATGTTCGCCGTAAAACCGATTGGGAAAATGCATTGAAGGATCAGCATGTTGTCGTTCATCTTGCTGCTGAAACAGGAACCGGTCAATCCATGTACGAGGTTCAGAAATATGTGGATGTAAATATAAATGGTACCGCTTTGTTACTGGATCATCTTGTAAATGAACCACATAATGTTGAAAAAGTGATCGTAGCTTCATCTAGGGCCATCTACGGTGAAGGTAAATATAGTTGTGAAACTCACGGAGACGTGTATCCAGTGGAAAGAGAGGAGTCCCATTTACTTCAAGGAGATTTTGAACCCAAATGTCCTCAATGCGGAAAGGAACTAACCTTAGCCAAAACCGACGAAAACTCTAAAATTCATCCAAGTTCTGTATACGGAATTACCAAACAAAATCAGGAGCAAATGGTACTCAACGTGTGCCGATCTGTTAATATTCCTGCAGTGGCCTTTAGGTATCAGAACGTTTACGGACCCGGTCAATCGTTAAAGAACCCCTATACCGGAATATTGTCAATTTTTTCAACTCAGATAAGAAACGGTAACGATATCAACATCTTTGAAGATGGAGAAGAGAGCCGTGATTTTGTATTTATTGATGATGTTGTGAATGCAACAGTACTCGGACTCGAAATGGAGGAAGCAAACTATGAGGTTTTCAATGTGGGGTCGGGTATACAAACCACTGTGATGGACGTGGCGACCACCTTGAAGGAAAAATATAAGTCTCCTGTATCCATAGAAGTTACGGGTAATTTTCGTTTGGGTGATATTCGACATAATGTGGCCGACCTCTCCAAGATCAAGGAAAAATTAGGATTTACGCCCCGGTATGATTTTAAGACAGGAGTTTCAAAGTTCGTGGAATGGGTCCAATCTCAGGAAGTCAATGAAGACAATTACTCTAAGTCTATCGATGAAATGAAGGCAAAAGGCCTGTTTAAATAAAAATATTATGGCTAAAAGATTTGTTTTCTTTTCTATGAATGATTTCGTTAACGAAGGTGGCGGAACAATTCGTATGCAAGGAATTCTAAATGAACTCGCTAAAAGCGGACGGGAGGTTATTTTTATTTCAAATGCTGAAAATAAAGATGGATTTCATCCGTCGATAAAGCATATATCAATAGCGTATAAATTTTCGCGCAATGACAAACGCCGATTTCAATTTCTTTTGGGACTGTTTTCGGCCGGAGTAGTGCGGTTCTTTTATTCAAAATTCTTCAAAAGATTACAAGCGGTTTTGGAACCGTTTAAAGAAGAAAATATTTTTTTCTTTGAATACCTGGATAACTCAATTGGATATTGGTTGAAGCATCACAATGTAATTAGAGGTTATATTAATGATCTTCACGGGGTGGCCACCCTAGAATTTAAATTTCAGGCCGAACAGGCAAAGGATCTTTTAAAAACCCTAAAATTCAGAACCAAATATTATGTTTCCAATCTGTTGGATAAAAAGGTTTGTCAACACGCCAACGGACTCATTTTTGCGAGTGGAGAGATGGAACGCTATTTTATTGATGAATATCCCGAAGTAGCATATAAACGGAATTATATCCTTCCGTACTATTTGTCTACTAATGAAGGATTAGATATCGTAGATGAAAAGTTAAAAGGAGAGTTGGAAACTAAGTTCGAAATTAGTGAGGATGAAAAGATCATACTTTTTGCAGGAGCTTTTAAAAAGACCGGAGGAGTTCCGGACCTGATAAGGGCTTTTCAGAAAGTACACACCAAGTATAATTCCAGGTTGTTTTTAATAGGCGACGGACCAACGTATGAAGAATCTCAGCAACTGGTAAATGAATTCAAATTGGAAGATAAGATCGTTTTTCTGGGACGTACAAAATATCACGAACTTAGAACTTATCAGGATCTTGCCAATATTATTGTCTGCCCCGATAAGCAGAATGTATATTCAGAATTAATAATACATGTAAAATATCTTGACGCCTTGGCTTCCGGGAAATTGGTGATCAATGGCTCCTTTAAAAGTGTTACGGAGGTTAATGTTAACGAATCGCTTTCGATAAACTTTACACCCTCTAATGTTGATAGTTTGGCAGATGCCCTGGAGAAGTGCCTTGGGAATTACGAGGCTCTCACAGAAAAATATATGAACAATCGTCGGTATACATCGCAAAATCTAACCTATGCATCGGGCATAGAGGTGCTTACCAGTTAAAAGAGGTAGCGCTTTCACGCCCTCGGAAACTTTATTTTTAATATGTTTACTCAAGTTTTCAACCAAATCTAAAATTCGTGCTGGATATTTGCCTGATCATAATTTTACTATTCCTTGGCTTTAAGGCGAAATATTTGTTTCGGCATCAACTGGATAAAAGTGACTCCAAGACATTGAATTTGTTATGGGCCTATCATCTTGTGATTTGTGTGGCCTTTTACTTCTATGTTTTGGCCAATGGAGGAGATGCAATTACATATTGGACAGAGTTTGAAGTAAACCCGAATATGACCATGGCCGACTACTTTTCATTGGGCTTTGGAACCTATTTTATGTATGTATTAAATTACATTCCCAGTAAGCTGTTCGAGTTATCTTTTCTCACCGGATCAGTAGCCTATGCACTCTTAGGCTATATAGGCTTTTTATTCTTTTATGTAATATTCAAGCAGCGAATTGCTTTTAACAGCAAACTTTTTCAACTTAATCTTTTCCCATTTATATTCTTTCTACCCAATTTGCATTTCTGGACAGCAGGAGTAGGGAAGGATACGCTTATGTTTTTTTGTATTGCTATTTTTTTCTATGCGATGCAACAGCCGAAAAAGCATTTGATAAAGATTCTTTTGGCTATGTTTCTTGTTTATTTTACGCGACCGCATATAGCTGCATTTCTGTTGTTGTCCTTCGGAATAGGCTACATACTGGATGGAGGTCTAAAGGTGTATGTTAAGATCTTCTTTTTCATTATTCTCGTAGGTGCCTTTGTTGGTTTTTTTGATACCATTATGCTTTATCTTCGCATTGAAAACTTCGATTTGGAAACGATTTCAAGCTATTCTGAAGACAAGGTATCTAAATTGAGCCGAAGTCACACAGGAACCGGAGTGGATATTTCCAGCTATTCTTTTCCGTTAAAAGTATTCACCTTTTTATTCCGACCTTTGTTTTTTGACGTGAATGGTGTTCTCGCAATAATTGCTTCACTGGAAAACTTGTTGTTATTGATCTTAACAGCTAAATTTATTTGGCTGAATCCTATCAAGCTATTTTTTAAGGCCAGCTATTTTTTTAAAAGCCTGTTTATATTTTTTATCCTTGGTGTTATTTCATTTTCGCTTATTCTTGGGAATCTTGGAATTATGCTTAGACAAAAGAATATGTTTATCCCGGCATTGCTCTTTCTTTGCCTATGGGCATTTTCTTATAGCATTCAGAATAGAACAGCTAATTCCGGAACTCCCTAACTCTAAGCTCTTATGAAGGTTCTTCAGGTAATTAATAGTTTAGCAACGGGTGGAGCTGAAAAGATTATACTGGAATCCGTTCCTAAATTTGTGGAAAAGGGAATTGACGTAGAATTGCTTTTACTCAACGGGAATCAGCACCCCTTTTTGGTTGAACTGGAAGAAAAACATTGTTGTAAGATCATGTATTTGGGAGGAGGTAGTGTTTACAATCCATTTCATATTTTCAAGATCATGCGGTATTTAAAAAAATACGATCTGGTTCATGTGCATCTTTTCCCTGCTCTTTATTGGGTTGCAATCGCTAAAGTGCTCTCGCTCTCCAAGACAAAATTGATCTTTACCGAGCACAGTACTTCTAACCGACGCCGAAAGAACTTACTTTATAAGCTAATCGATCGATGGGTATACAGGAAATATTCGAAAGTTGTGGTAATTTCTACTGAAGTAAAATTATTACTTAAACGACATCTTCGCGTCCGAAATACTAAATTCAAGAAGATACCAAACGGGGTGGATTTCAATAAATTGAACAGTGCAACTCCTGCCAATAGAATGGATTTTGTTGCGAACGGAGAGAAGATCATAATTCAAGTAGCTCGTTTTTCAAAACAGAAAGATCAGGAAACTCTGCTACGGGCGATCCCGTTTATTTCGGTTCCTGTACAACTCTTATTGGTTGGAGATGGTCCCGAGATCCTAAGAATGAAAGAACTTACAGCCACATTAGACATTTCAAAACGCGTACACTTTCTAGGTATACGATCCGATGTGCCTCAATTACTGAAAATGGCAGACCTCGCTGTTATGTCCTCACATCATGAAGGATTATCTTTGTCGGGAATCGAGGCCATGGCGTCGGGAACTCCGTTGGTGGCTTCTAAAGTATTCGGACTTAGTACTTTGGTCCATGGCGCCGGGGTATTGTTTGAACACGCAGACCCGGTCGATCTGGCCAGTCATATTAATTTGTTGCTAAGTGACTCAAAGTATTACAAAGAGACTGCTATTTCTTGTGCGCAGCGAGCAAAAATGTACAGTTTAGATAAAATGATTCAAAGTCATATTCAGTTATATACTTCAATATGTCAAAACCAAAATTAATACGCATCACAACCGTCCCGCTGTCTCTAGAGAAATTACTGGAAGGGCAATTGGGATATATGAATCGGTTTTTTGATATAACCGCTGTTTCTTCAGAAGAAGAACGCCTTAGACGCTATGGTGAGCGGGAAGGAGTAAATACATTTTATGTTGACCTAACACGGGAGATAACACCCTTTAAGGATCTGAGAGCGGTATTTACCCTCTTTCGATATTTAAAAAGAAATAAACCAGAGATCGTTCATACCCACACTCCTAAAGCAGGGATTGTAGGAATGATGGCCGCCTACTTTGCCGGTGTTCCCATAAGATTACATACGGTTGCCGGACTGCCGCTGCTCGAGGCCAAGGGGTTTAAACGTCTTCTGTTAAACTTCGTAGAACGGCTTACCTACAGATTTGCCACCCATGTGTATCCTAATTCTAAGGGATTAAAGAATATAATTATTGAACAAGGCTTTACATCTTCAAACAAGCTCAAAGTGATCGGTGATGGCAGTAGTAATGGAATAGATACCCAATTTTTTAGTAAAGCACATTTTTCTGAAGAACAAATAGCGCAAGAGAAAGCACTTCTGGGAATTCCGGATTCAGATTTTGTCTTTGTCTTTGTAGGCAGGATTGTGAAAGATAAAGGAGTTCATGAAATGATTGAGGCATTCAGTTTGCTTCAAAAGAAATATACAAACACCACGCTGCTACTTGTAGGTCCCTTTGAAGACGATCTGGATCCGATTTCAGAGTCCACAAAAAAAATCCTCAACAAGCATCCAAAGATTCTCACCACCGGTTATCGTGAAGAGGTGAGACCTTTTTATGCGCTGAGTAATGCTCTGGTATTTCCTAGCTACAGGGAAGGCTTCCCCAATGTAGTGCTGCAGGCAGGAGCGATGGAATTGCCAGCGGTCGTAAGTAACATTAACGGATGCAATGAGATCATCGAGCACCTAACCAATGGTTTGATCGTTGAGGTGAAAAATTCAAATGAGTTAAAAAAGGCTATGGAAAAACTGCTTCATGACAAAACATTATTTACACATATGAAAGACCATGCCCGCCCACATATTTTAGGCCGCTATGAACGCCATGCAGTTTGGGAAGCATTGCATGCGGAATACGATAAACAACTATCCGGTATTTAGTACCTTTGCGCTGTGTATAAAAACGTCGTAAAACCTACCTTGGATTTTCTGGTATCGCTGACCATCTTTTTGGTTCTGTTTCCGCTATTTTTAGTGATTGCCGTGACAATTTTTATCGCCTCGGGGAAAAACCCTTTTTTTATTCAACATCGACCCGGAAAGAATGAGCGAATCTTTAAGATCATAAAATTTAAAACAATGACCGATACCACAGACGCGAATGGCAATTTGTTACCGGACGATCAACGTTTAAATGGTTTCGGAAAATTTATACGATCTACTTCCCTGGATGAGATCCCACAGTTACTCAACGTAATTAAAGGTGATATGAGTATAGTTGGCCCCAGACCTTTACTTCCGGAATACCTGCCTTTATACAACGACTTTCAGCGACAACGACACCAGCTAAGACCCGGGATTACAGGTTATGCACAGGTAAATGGTAGAAACGCTGTGAGTTGGGAAAAAAAGTTTGAATTGGATGTGTTCTACGTGAAAAAAATTAGCTTTGTACTGGATTTACAGATTTTGTTTAAGACAGTATCCAAAGTTTTTTCCAGAAGTGATATTTCCGGAAATTCTGCGGGGACCATGAACCGTTTTAAAGGAACAAAAGAATAATGAAACCTATCATACTTTACGGAGCCGGAGGGCATAGTTTTGCAGCTACCGCTTTAATCGAAAGTCTTGGAGAATATGCTCCATCTATCGTATATGATGATGCACCTAAACTAACCTCAGTACTCAATGTTGCTGTTGAAAAATACAATGACGCCGACTTAACCAATGTTCCTCTTTGCATCACTATTGGAACCAATTCCATTAGAAAAAAACTGGCAGAAAAGCTTAATGGCGAATATCCCAGCTTTATCCATAAATCTGCGGCTGTGTTTCCTTCCGTATCCATTGGGTGTGGGACTTTAGTGCATCCCAATGCGGTACTTGATGCCGATGTGTGTATTGGAAACCACTGTATAATAAACAATAATGCAACGGTTTCTCATAATGTCAAGATTGGAGATTATGTGCATATCGCTATTCAGGCTGCAGTGGCTGGCGGAGTAACCATTGGTGAAGGAACACTTGTAGGAGCGGGCAGTGTAATACTTCCTGAAGTGAAAGTAGGGAAGTGGGTCACTATTGGTGCGGGAGCTGTGGTGACTAAGGATATTCCGGATTATGCCGTGGTTTATGGGAATCCTGCTAAGAAAATAAGAGACAATTCGAAAAATGAATAGCAAGATCTATTTGTCATCGCCTCATATGGGAGGCACCGAGCAAGATTATATCAATTCTGCTTTTAAAACCAATTGGATTGCCCCATTGGGGCCAAATGTTACCTCCTTTGAAGAGGCTATTGAGTCTTATCTGGGGAAGGATTCTAAAGTTGCAGCACTCAGCTCGGGCACTGCGGCCCTGCATCTGGCTTTGATATTGCTTGGAGTGGAAAGAGGTGATGAGGTGATTTGTCAGAGTATGACTTTTTCGGCATCGGCGAATCCTATAGTCTATCAGGGTGCCACGCCGATATTTGTTGACAGCGAACCAGAGACCTGGAATATGTGTCCGTTATATCTTGAAAATGCCATCAAGGATAGAATATCAAAAGGTAAAAAGCCAAAAGCAATTATTGCAGTGCATTTATATGGAATGCCTTATAAGGTAGACGAAATTAATGCCATTGCTGAAAAATATGATATTCCGATCATTGAAGACAGTGCCGAAGCCTTAGGAAGTACCTATAAGGACAAGAAATGCGGTACATTTGGTACGATATCTATATTGTCGTTTAACGGAAACAAGATCATCACTACGTCCGGAGGAGGCGCATTGGTCTCCAAGGACAAGGCAGTAAAGGAAAAGGCTATTTTTTTAGCGACTCAGGCACGAGACAATGCACCGCATTATCAGCACTCACATATTGGGTACAATTACCGTCTTAGTAATATTTGTGCCGGGATTGGTTGCGGACAAATGGAAGTTCTGGACAAGCATATTGAACTTAGAAGGCAGATGAATCTATTTTACAAAGATTTGTTTAGTACTTCCGAAGGAATCACGGTTTTTACTGAACCTTCAGATCAGCTTCGATCTAATCACTGGTTGAGTTGTATTGTTGTGGATCCTGAAAAAAGTCGATTTACTTCAGAAGAAATAAGATTTGCCCTTGAAAATGATAATATAGAATCCAGACCGCTATGGAAACCTATGCACTTACAACCCGTTTTCAAAGATGCCCCCTACTACGGAAATTCTGTTTCCGAAGGACTTTTCAAAAAAGGAATTTGCCTGCCATCAGGATCTAACTTAACTACTGAAGAGAAGAAAAGGATTATGACAGTCTTAACTCAATTCGTTTAGATAATAATTATATTTGCCTCTAAATTAAACGCTTAGTGTCGATCGCCAAAAAAATATTGTCCACATTGTACAAAGGTGATAACAGCCTCAAAATGTTAGACCAGCGATATCTTCCAAGATGGATCGTACTTTTGATCGATACTTTCTTAGTGGTGGTATCTATCGTTCTGGTATACCTCATCCTTTTGGGGACGCCAATTAAATTTCTTACCGCATTGACACTTATCGAACAAGGTGTGGCAATACTGGCAGTGAATGTTACCTTCTTCTTTGTTTTTAAGACCTATTCCGGAATTATCCGGCATTCTACTTTTACCGATATATTAAAACTTGCACTATCAGCATTTTTTACGCTAATCACCCTTTTGGTATTAAATTCGGTGTATGCTGTGTTTGAAGGGCAGAAGATATTTTTAACCACCTCTATACTATTATATATACTGTTGTCCTTTACCATAATGTTATTGTTTCGTATTGCAGTAAAGGAGAGCTATCAGTTTCTTCGGAATTCGGCTGCAGATGAAATCAAGAAAAAAGTAGTGATCGTAGGAGTAGACGACCACACCATTTCGGTAGGAAAAGCACTTACTACCGAATCGAATCTACCGTTTCAGCTTATTGGATTTTTGACAGAGAATCTCGATTCTAAGCGCTATAAAATTCTCGGAAAGCCCGTTATTCCAATAAAAAATAGTTTTTCTGAAACTATTAATAAACTGGAGATTGATGGGGTGTTACTTATTGGAGAATCAATTTCCGGTAAAAGAAAAAATCAACTTGTCGAAGATTGTATCGCAAACAGCATTGAGATCTTTAATGTGCCCATTGTAGAAAAATGGAACAAAAAAGAAGATATAAGACAACAGATAAAACCCCTTGAAATTGAAGATCTTTTACAACGGGACCCCATAACGATCGATAACGAGCTTATTAAGAACGATCTTGAAAGCAAGACAATCTTAGTCACGGGTGGTGCAGGTTCCATTGGTAGTGAGATCGTTCGTCAGATCGCCGAATTTAACCCAAAACAAGTGGTTATTCTCGATCAGGCAGAGTCTGTACTTCACGAACTGGAGTTGTATTTACAACTCAATTACCCGAGCCTTAACTTTATTACTGAACTTGCTGATATCAGTAATATGTACCGATTGGGGTTATTATTTCATAAGTATAAATTCGATGTTATTTACCATGCTGCGGCATATAAGCATGTTCCGTTGATTGAAAGGAATCCGCATGAAGCAATTTATGTTAATATTCTTGGAACGGTAAATCTGTCGATTCTGGCGGTGAGTAATGATATTCAGAAGTTTGTAATGGTTTCCACAGACAAAGCCGTAAATCCAACTAATGTCATGGGAGCTTCTAAGCGAGTCGCTGAAATGTACGTGCAATCGCTTCAGTACGAAGAGGATATTCCTACAAAATTTATCACGACCCGGTTCGGAAACGTACTGGGATCCAGTGGAAGTGTGATTCCGCATTTCAGAAAACAAATTGCACAGGGTGGCCCGGTAACGGTTACTCATAAAGACATAATAAGGTATTTTATGACAATTCCGGAGGCCTGCCAATTGGTCTTACAGGCAGGAACCATGGGGAATGGTGGTGAGATCTATGTTTTCGATATGGGCGAACCGGTTAGAATTCTTGATCTTGCCGAACGAATGATTCGTCTTTCAGGATTAGAACCTTATGAGGATGTGGATATAAAAATATCCGGTTTGCGACCCGGTGAAAAGTTATATGAAGAGTTGCTTAACGATATGTCCACTTCCTTGCCCACCCATCACCCTAAGATCATGATTTCTAAGGTGCCCGTGGGGAATTTTTCCGAAATACGAGAGAAAGTAAAGGTATTGATAGAAACGGCAACCCGGGGCAGAGCACGAAAAGTTGTGGAACTGTTGAAGGATCTCGTACCTGAATATATTTCTGAAAATTCTGAATTTGAAGTATTAGATCAACCTAAATCAACCGAATCTAAAAGCACAACCTAAGGGTAATCCATAAAATTTGATGTATTGAACCCAGCTCGTTTAATTACTATTATATTTGCAACAACAATCCATTGTATGAAAAGATTTATAGTCCTCCTTGGTGTTTCTGCGCTCTTGCTGTCTTGTGCAACAAAAAAACAGATCATCTATTTTCAGGATTCCGATAGTTTGAATAATAAGGATATTAACAAGGCATTCGAACCCGTAATAGAACCGAATGATATACTCTATATTTCGGTTTCATCTTTAGATAAGGAACTTGTCGCGCCGTTTATTCGGGTTACCGAGACAGAGGTAAATGCAAATACAAATAATCCAGGTCTCAAAGGATATCTGGTAAACGCAGACGGAACTATAAATTTTCCAGTTCTGGGAAGTGTGCCTGTGAGCGGCAAGACACGAAAGATGATAGAGTCTCAACTTAAAGCTCAATTGCAGGAATATGTAAAAGATGTGGTTGTTGATGTGCGCATCATGAATTTTAAAATTACAGTCTTAGGAGAAGTAATGACCCCCGGGGTTTTTACTATAAAAGACGAGCGTGTCACCTTGCCGGAAGCTATTGGACTGGCAGGAGACCTTACCAAAGATGGTAACAGGAACAGGATCGTAATTATACGAGAAGATGATGGGAAACGCATCGTTAAAAATGTTGATATTACACAGACAGATTTTTATTCGAGTGCGTTTTATTTTCTAAAACAGAATGATGTCGTGTATGTCGAACCGTCATTAAAAGGAGTTAAAAAGTCAGGTTTTTTACCCGATATTCCGGCATTATTATCGCTGGTAACTGTGGTATTAAGCACCGTAATTTTGCTCTCACGTTAAACAGAAAAACATGATCGAAAGCCCAAATCTTTCAGAAAATAAAGAAAAAACGCTTCGGGAACTCCTTGAACAATATACCCGATATTGGTATTTGTTTGCCTTGGGAGTGACGATCGCAATAGTTGCTGCCTTTATTTATCTTCGGTATTCAACACCGCTATATCTGAGTAAAGCCACAGTTATCGTTAAAGATGAGAAAAGCGGTGGAGGTCCGGCAGAATTGGCCGCCTTTTCGGATTATGGCGGATTCTTTTCAAAATTCAACAATAGTAATATTGAAAACGAACTGGCTATTTTTAAATCGAAACGCATTGTTACTGAAGTAATCCGAGAGTTGAATTTTAACATCACCTACGAATCCATAGGTACGATAAAGACGTCTGATATTTATGATTACAGACCATTTACAGTACAATTTCTTTCGTTCAAAGACAATGATGAGAACAGGGCGGTGCCAAAATTATTCTTTGAACTTATTTCTGAAACCGAATATGAGATCACAAACGAGAACGATGCCATAAAAGGAACTTATAGTTTCGGAAATCCCGTAGAGTTGCCTTTTGGTGTTATCACAGTGGTTCCCGAACTTGAGAATCTTGAAAAATTCAATAGCTATAAGGGAAAGACCATTTCTGTTTCATACAGACCGTTAGAGGCTGTGGCAATAAGCTACCAGAATCGAATTAACGTTGCCAACGAGATACGAAATAGCAACGTGGTTACACTTACCATGCAGTCTCCGGTTCGTGAAAAGGCCGAAGATTTTATAAACGAATTGATATTTCAGTATAATAAGGATGCTATTAACGACAGAAATCAGGTAGCTCAGAAAACCTCAAATTTCATTGATTCGAGACTAGAGATCATAACTGAAGAGCTTGATTCGGTAGAGCGAAATAAGGAGCAGTTCAAATCTAAAAACAGACTCACCAACATAGAGGCAGAAGCCCAGCTTATCCTCGAGAATTCAAGCGAATTCAATAAGCGTCAGTTGGATATCGGAACACAATTGGAATTGGCAAATTCTATGATTAATTATATGGAAAATGCTTCCGAAGATGATCTGTTACCTGCCAATATTGGGATAGAAAGTGAAGAAATTGCGAATACTGTGTCGAGTTACAATCAGCTAGTGCTAGAACGCAATCGATTGTTGAAAAACTCAACTATGAAGAACCCGGTAGTTGTAAATTTAAACAACCAGATAGAGCAGATGCGTTCGGGGGTTCGAAGCAGCCTTCAGAATATAAGTAATTCCCTTAAAATTTCCATGCGCGATCTAAATTATCAGGAATCGGTGCTCAACTCGAAAATATCTAAAGTTCCAACTCAAGAAAAACTTTACCGTGGCATAGAAAGACAGCAAAGCATTAAAGAACAACTATATCTTTTTCTACTTCAGCAGAGGGAAGAAGCGTCAATTTCACTAGCGGTTACAGCACCAAAGGCTAAGATCGTAGACAACGCATACAGTGGGAAGACACCAGTCTCGCCAAATAAGATGCTTATTTATCTCGGGGCTTTGATCGCGGGACTTTTAGTTCCATTTTTACTCATTTATCTGTCTTATTTACTGAATTCGAAGGTTAGTAACAGACTGGATGTAGAGCGGGTATTAGGTAGCACACCTATTCTTGGGGAGATCCCAAAACTGAAAAGAGGCGACGAAGAGCTTATTCAACATAATGATAGAAGTATATTGGCCGAGGCATTTCGAATTTTACGGACCAATTTGCAGTATCTCACTATAAACAAGGGAGATAGTATTAGAAAATCTAATGTAATTTTTGTTACTTCCACGATCAAGGGAGAGGGAAAGACCTTTGTGGCTTTTAATCTGGCACTAACCCTGGCACTCACGGGAAAAAAGGTTGTGCTGGTTGGGGGTGACATCAGAAACCCACAATTGCATAGATATTTACCCGATCAGTCAAAATCGCAACAAGGGCTTACGGAGTTTATTATCGATGAATCACTAAGTGCTACTTCTTTGGCAACGCCAAGTAATTACAATAAGAATCTAAGTATTATACTCTCGGGAGTTATTCCTCCAAATCCGGCCGAATTATTATTGCAGGACAGAACAAAGGAATTCTTCGATGAGTTAAATGAGAACTTCGATTTTGTGATCGTAGATACGGCACCTTCGATGTTGGTGACCGATACCATTTTGATCAATAAATTTGCAGACAAGCTTCTTTATGTGGTACGAGCCGGTTATACAGACAGACGATTGTTGGAATTTCCGAAGGATGCCATTGAAGACGGGCGTTTATCAGATGTAGCTATTGTACTGAACAATGTGAATATGAATAATTTTGGCTACGGAAATAAATACGGATATACCTATAGCGAGGAACAACAACCCTGGTATAAGCGTATCTTTCGCTCATAGCAGAATTTTTTAAAACTCAACCGACTAAATTCATATTATCCGTTTATGAGAAATGGTTTGATATTTCTGTTCCTATGTCTTGTTTCTGCCGCGAAATCACAAACGATCGATTGGCATGGGGAAGTAGCCTCTACGGGGATAGTTTCTTCAGAAAGTTCAATTCCTTTTTGGTTTTATACAAATACGCAAGGGGAGCTGGGAAGTATGACGAACTTTTCCGGAACGGCCTCTTTGAACGCATCCTATACTACCGGAAGCCACATATTTGAGGCAGGTGCTGCATTCTTTTACCGGGACGGTGTGATTGCCGATGAACTTCAGAGAAGGGATCTATTTTTCAGATATAGTAATAACTGGATAAAAACCACTTTAGGCTCGAAGATGAGACCCGTTGTAGCTAACGGACTTTCGGCCACCAATTTGGATTATTTAAATTCGGGCAACGCCAGACCTCTGCCGGGGTTGATCATTGAAGCGAATAAACCGATAAAGATCTCTGAAACTTTCGGAATAGACTGGGGAATTGCTCATTTTGCACTAAATGATGATCGCTTCGTTGAGGATGTCCGTGTACATTACAAGCGTTTAGGTGTGATCACAACATTCAATGAAACGAATACACTGAAAGTCTTGCTTCAACATTATGCCCAATGGGGAGGAACATCACCGGTATTTGGACCTTTAAAAGATGATTTTTCGGCATTTGTCGATGTATTCTTCGCCAGAGAAACGGCCGAAACCGGTATGGAAGGCGAAACACTGAATGCCTTGGGTAATCATTTAGGATCTTTGTTGCTGGATTACGAATTCAAGTCTTCGCTTGGTACATTTAACATATATCACGACCACCCTTTTGAGGATGGTTCAGGGACACGATTTGCAAACTTTCCGGACGGTGTTTGGGGGGTATTCTTTCAGCCTCAAAAAAATGCTGTGATAACCGCTGTTTTATATGAATATATAGATACTTTAGACCAAAGTGGGATTTCTGTGGGTAGCGGCTTCGATAATTATTTTAATAATAGTGTGTACAGAAATGGATGGCGGTATGATGAGTTTATTATTGGTATGCCGTTCTTTGTATCAGATAATTCGATAGAAATAACAGCAACCACGGTTCCAATTACAAGTAACCGTACCCGTGCACACCATTTTGGATTGTCGGGTACATTCAAAAAGATAGACTGGAAATTCAAAACTTCTTATGTTGAGAATAAGGGGTTGTTAAGCCGACCCTTCAATCAGACTGTAAAGGCCTGGTATAATTATGCCGAAGTTGCTTATACAACTCAAAAACTCGGGACAGTTAAGGGACTTATAGGTATAGATTCCAGCAACATCAGTGAAACAATAATTGGAGGAGGAGTGAAGTATATTTATTCTTTCTGATTGACTAAGGAAATAGTATCTTAGCAACTTGTAAAATAATTAATTTTAAAAAATTAAAACTATGGGAGTAGGCGGATTAGTTATAGGTACCATCGTACTGTGTTTAGTTATTGCGTTAATCATCGAGATCAAAGAGCGGGTATAGGTCTTCTCATTTTTGAATTTTTTTCGTTCCTGAAGTTTCTTTTCTTCAGGCTTACTTTCCGATACAGAAATTTGCAAAGATATTTCCTAAAAGATCATCGTTGGTGATCTCTCCGGTGATCTCTCCAAAATAGTACAGGGCTTGTCGTATATCGATGGCCAGTAGGTCTCCGCTTAGATTACTGTCGATTCCGCTTTGTACTTTCTGAATTTCTTCTAATGCCTTCAGCAGGGCATCATAATGTCGTGTATTGGTCACTATAGTTTCATTATTGCGTAGTGCACCTGTATTCACAAAGTCGAGCAGTCTGGTTTTTAATTCCTCTATACCTTCACCGGTTTTGGCTGAAATAAGAAGATGGTGTAGTCCATTGAGCGTATTCAATGAAGCGGAAAGCTGTTTTATCTCGTGAGTTGAAAGTTGGTCACTCTTGTTAGCTATCACGATCAGCTGCTTCTGCGGAAATCTGTTCTTTACTTTCTCGATCTCTATAAGGATCTGTGACATATCCCCCACTAGATTGGGCGATGTTTGAGACGTAGAATGGGTATTCTTTGACCCTAATAGAGAAGCGTCGAATAAATAAACAACCACCTGTGCCGCTTCCATTTTTTCGAAGGTTTTTTTTATTCCAAGTCCTTCTATGGTATCTGTTGTCTCTCTAATTCCTGCCGTATCTATAAACCTAAACCCTATACCGCCAATTGACAATTCATCTTCAATAGTATCTCTCGTAGTACCTGCTATATCACTCACTATAGAACGCTCCTCGTTGAGCAAGGCATTTAACAAGGTAGATTTTCCCACATTGGGTTCGCCTACTATAGCAACAGGTATCCCGTTCTTGAGCACATTTCCGGTTGCGAATGAATCTATTAGCCGTTTCAGGACTTGTGTTATTCGGGATATAAGTTTCTGAAAATCTTCACGGTTTGCAAACTCTACATCCTCTTCCGCAAAATCCAATTCAAGTTCAATAAGCGACGCAAAATGCAATAATTCCTCCCGAAGCAATTTAATTTCAGAAGAGAAGCCGCCACGCATTTGTTGAATAGCCAGCTGGTGCGAAGCCGCACTGTCTGAAGCGATAAGATCGGCTACGGCTTCGGCCTGACTCAGATCCATCTTGCCGTTTATGAATGCGCGTAATGTAAATTCACCGGCCTGTGCCATTCTGCAACCACTTCTTAGGCATAATTGTATGATTTCCTGTTGAATGAAGGGGCTCCCGTGACAAGAGATTTCAACCACATCTTCTCCGGTATAACTGTTGGGATTCTTAAACAGGGTGGCCAGTACCTCGTCGATCACTCGATCACCATCTTTAATATGCCCAAGGTGTACTGTGTGCGTTTTTTGATTTTCAAGTTTCTTTTTTGAAACTGAATGAAACAGTGAAGACGCTGTGGAAATTGCATCAATTCCCGAAAGCCTGATGACGGCGATGGCTCCTGCTCCCGAAGGTGTTGCTAAGGCAACTATGGTATCGTTGTGTATCATTTCAGCTACAAAAATAGTAATATTGTGCTGCCGGACGTACACGAGCTGATTTTAATTGTTGATCCGGTGATTGTAACATTTTTTATTTTTTTCTACTAATTAAATGAAACCTCTTAAATCGATCAAAAAATGGAAGTCATCAACCACACTCAAAAGCGAAGCGACAAACAATTAGTTGTTGTAATGCACCTGTCACAATTATTGGGCTATTTTATTGGCTTCGGAAGTTTAATTGCACCTCTTATCATTTGGTTAACTACAAAGGAAAAAGTCATCGAGATGGATGAGCACGGGAAGGCCGCTGTAAACTTTCAGATAAGCCTCTTATTGTATATTGTTTTAAGTATTCCTGCAATTCTATTGCTTGGCTTAGGTATACTTACGCTTATTATGGCATGTGTAGTTGGATTTATAATGCCTATTGTAAATGCAATCCGAGCCAGTAACGGGGAATCTCCCAGTTACTTTTTAACGATACGGTTTATTTCTTAAGAATTAATTGCAAAAAACCCGCCATTTGGCGGGTTTGTGTTGTTTCTGAAATTAGTTTTTAATAAACCTTAAGTGTGTTGTGTCATCGATAGAAAGTATATAACTACCGGAGGCCAAATCTGAAATATCGATCTCTTCCATTGGAGATAGCGTTAATTCTTTTACTTTTTGACCTAACATATTCATAATTGCAACCGCAGCTGGTTCCTGCACCCCTGAAATGTTTATAATACCACCATTTGCAGGATTGGGATATAAGGTTAACCTAGACGCATTGGACTCTTCAATTCCAAGCAGCAGCGGATATTTCGAAATCTTATTGGCACCACTTTCAAGTATAAATAAAAATTCATTGTTAAGAGCGATATCACTGGGCTGATTGAGACCGGTAACCAGATCTTCGGCTATATTCGACCCCGAAGTAATATCATTTACAGAAATTTTATTATCATTCCGCTCAGCAATATAGAGGTTAGTAGAATTTAACCGGATTCCTAATGGTCGGTTTACACCAACCACCACGTCTACAGGCGTTGTAACACCACTTGTAACATCGACGGTCGAAACACGGTTTGCTATTCCGCTCGATATATAGAGGAGATTATCATCAAAGACCAATCCGATGGGATTGAAATTAAATGCAGAAGTGGCGACGACTTCCGGGGCACCGGGATTAGTATAATCTACGCGCCTTACCGTATTGTTGTTATTATCAGAAAAATAAATGAAGTTTCCTCGAATTGCCAGACCGTTGGGAGTGTTTAATCCGGTAATCACATCCTGTACCGTCGGATTTGGATTTGAAATATCAATTTTCGATATCTTTCCCCCGTTAAATTGAGCAACATAGAGATCGTTCCCGTTTAAAACCATGCCCGTGGCCGTACTCAAACCAGTGACTACCACTTCTGGGGTAGGAGATGGAACAGTGATGTCTATTTTAGAAATTGTGCTGGGCGTCGTAAAATAGAGATCATTTCCGTTTAACAATAACCTGGAAGGATCGTTAAGGCCGGTAACTACGTCGGTAAGTTGAGCGTTGACAGAACATAGTGGAATGCAGATTAAAAGTAAAAATAAGTAAAGTGTTCTCATGAAGTACATTTTTAAAGTTAGTGATATACATACATCGACTCATCTTTAAAATGTCATCATTCTCTAAACGGGAAGTCAATCCCAATTTGCTACTATTTTAAATTTTTAGTATTTCCACAAGCCTAATACGGGGCATAGAAAGCGTGGGTTTAGGACGATATTTGAAGTTTCTGAGTGTTTCTTTACGATTAAGTTTGATTCATAGATTGTTGAATTAATCGTATGCAGAATTTCATACAACTTCATTACTATGAATTCCTATCGTTTTTTAAAATCCTGATCCTTGAATATAATGGCGTAGATGATGTAAAAGCCAAGCAAGGCAGCCACAAAAAACAACAGGATCGCCAGACCGGGATACCCGAAGATCTTCCACGACGTTGGAATTTGAATTAACAGGGCAGCACCAATGATCATCGCGGCAATTATAAGACCCAAAGTGATACGGTTGGCGACTTTTTGGAAAGCGTCGGTAAATCTATCTTCATTAATGGCATCAACTTTAACCTTAAATTGATTCGTAGAAAGATTTTCCAATATAGCATTGAGTCGCTCGGGCATTTTCTCTGTTAATTTCTTAGTTTCCAGTATAAGATTAAATATGTTCTCAGGCTTTAACTCGCTAATGGTCTTGGTGTGCATTATTTTTTTTATATACCCTCGAATAGTTTCATTCACATTGTATCGGGGAGAAAGTTCCGCGACGATTTGATCCATATTGAGCAGTATTTTTGCTAACATATTTAAGGGTGCTGGAATTTGAATGCCATGATGTGCTGCAATTCTGTTCATTTGTATGATATGACGCCCCGTTTGCATTGTATCAGCTTTGCTTATTTCACTCTCCTGAATGAGACGACTTATATTCTTGTTGAACCCATCTATATTTGCAGTCTCTTGATCATAATGACTCATTGCCAGTATAACTTTAGACACCTGATTACTATCATAACTACTCAATCCAATCATTAATTGAAGAATTTCGCTTTGCAATTCTTTAGTAAAATGAGCAGTCATTCCCAAATCCATTAAGGCTAACCTGTTGTCGTTAGTAATAAAAATATTACCCGGATGAGGATCGGCATGAGCAAAACCATCTTCTATAACTTGCTTCAAATAACCACATATTAAGTCATCTAAAAGTGGATCTAAATTCTTCTCCATTCTCTTTAGCGGACTCACTTTCGTCACTTTTTGCCCCTCAACGAGTTCCATTGTCAATACTTTCGAAGAAGTATAGTCCAAAATGGGTTGTGGTACATGTAAATGGTTAAAGTGTTTTAAATTTTCTGCTAAAAGCATAAGATGTTCGGCTTCAGCATTATAGTCGAGTTCTTGAAGCAGGGTATATCTTAATTCATCCACTAGCTCGGCTACATTGTACTTTCGTGCATCTTCCGAATTTTTTACAGCCCAAGTGGCTATTTCTTGTAAGGTATTTAGATCTTTTAAAAATTGCTCCCGAATCTGCGGACGCTGTATTTTTACGGCAACCTTTTTTCCGGAATGAAGAACGGCTTTGTGAACCTGTCCAATGGAAGCACTTGCCATTGGAATTTCATCAAACTCCTTAAAGCATTTTGAGATACGTGATCCTATTACCTCTTCAAAAGTTTCGTGAATTTGTTCGTACGGAATTGTTTCTACATCATCTTGTAATTGACACAAAGCTTCTAAATATGATTCCGGAAGTAGATCCGGACGTGTAGATAGTAGTTGCCCAAGTTTAATATAGGTGGGACCCATTGTTTTCAGATCCTTCACAAATTCTTCCGGATCCTGATCAAATGACGACCGTTCTATCTCTGTATCTTTGCCTAATGCCCGATCGGACGAATATTTAACGAGATCACTATTCCAGTACTTAATTATAAAACTGAAAAACTTACGATATCGGTCAATAGCTTCCGGAAGTATGGACATAGAGAATATTTATTAAAAAAATTTTAATTAAAAATAGAGCAGAAAAATTATAAGGTTGTTAGCTTTTTGTTAAACTCTAGTTTGGTCATTCCTGCTTTAACCCATTTATAATGATATCGAACTCCTCATTACAATCTTGCACTTTGGTAGATAACAGTGAATTATCTATAGGATTTTCTTGTAGTAAATTGCGACATTCTTTTAAATATTCACTTAACCGATCTGCCTGTATATAATAAAGGGTCATGGTGCTTTTATGAATGAGATCGGAAAGCAGATTTATGTCTTTTTTATTTACGGCTTTGTTAAAATCCTTTTGATAGCTTATGACTCCATCAAGTGAACTTAATTTGAATTTTTTAAGATATTCAGGTTTATTACTGGCCATCTTCTCAAAACGGGAGAGGTTGAAGCTGGCGCTTACTGGACGTTTAATTTTAGATTTACTCATTTTCCTTAGATTTACGGAAGGTTGCTGCGTTTTAGCACTTTTAGGGGAAGATTCCTTTGAAGGAGTTTTGTATTTTAATAATATCTCATACAATTCTTTCGGTTGAAACGGTTTGGGAAGGTGATCATCAATACCTGCTTCCTGAAGCTGTTTGTTTACTTCGCCTTTCGTAGAGGCAGAAAATGCAACAATCACCGATTTATTTTTTTGCTTCAATTTCCTGATCTTTTTCGCAGTTTCATAACCACTCATTTTCGGCATTTGCAAATCCAGTAATATTAGATCGAAGTGCTTTCTCTCCAAAATGTGTAGGGCTTCAGCGCCACTTTCAGCCGAATTATATTTTATATTCCATTGATCTAAATACTGTTCGGCTATAAATATATTTGCAGGATTATCGTCAACAACCAACACCTTTATCTTCCCGAATTTATGCTTTTTAGAAGGAGACGGTAAGGCATCTACTTTTGGAACCACACTATCAGACAAGGAATACCAAATACTAAAACTAAATGTTGATCCTTCTTTTAATTTGCTGGTTACAGATAAAGTACTATTGTGAAGTTCTAATAGCTTTTTGCTGATAGTTAGACCCAGTCCGGTACCTCCAAATTCTACACTTACATCATAGCTTGCCTGAGAAAATTCCTGAAAGATCGCTTCCAGTTTTTCTTCCGGTATTCCTATTCCGGTATCAGTAACTAAGAATTGTAAACATACCTCGTTTTCATTCTTTTCTAACAAGGAAATTTTCAATGAAACAGACCCCTCTTTAGTAAATTTTATGGCATTCCCAATAAGGTTGGTTAAGACCTGTTTAAGCTTTACAGGATCTCCTATAAGGTTGTGAGGAACATTGTTGTCGAACACTACATTCATCTTAATTCCCTTTTCCTTCGCCCTTACCGAAAAGGTGTGATTTATAATCGTAGTGAGATCATGAATATTAAAGGGAACATGCTCTAATGCAATCTTTTTAGCTTCGATCTTACTTAGATCAAGGAGATTGTTCACCAAACTAAGTAAATGTTCAGAAGAATGGAGCAATAAGCGAGCGTATTCTTTTTGATTTTTGTTCAACGGAGTTTGATGCAGTAGGTTCCCAATTCCCAGGATAGAATTCAAGGGTGTTCTAATTTCATGGCTGATGGTAGCTAGAAAATCGGCTTTTGCTTTTGAATCAGCTTCGGCCTTTCGCTTGGCTTCCAACAAGGCAGCCTCATAATGCCAGCGATCGGAAATATCCAGTATGGTAGCCTGATAGGTGGAAGGTTGGTCATTTTCATGGGGGATCTCTCTAACATTTATAAGGCCGTGAAGTATACTTTTGTCCTTTCTCAGAATATCAAAATATACTTCTTTTATAAAGCCCTGCATTTTAATAAGAGGAAAAAAATGTGTTTCAAAGAATATTTGTCCTCCTATTTTAAACAGACTCGGGAGTGTACGTACATTAATTAATTCCTCCTTTTCATAACCCAGCCAATTGCAGAGTGTCTTATTTATATCATAAATAAGACCGTCATTCTGAAATGAGATCGAACCACATGGCGCATTGTCATATAGATCAAGTGCCGCTTTTAGCCGACCCGGATCAAGATTTTCAGATTTTTCATTGTTCTCCACACTTCTTCCTATAAAAACTCTTTAATTGCTTCAGCAGTTTCTTTGGGTGCACTTAAATTGGGACAATGACCTGTGGCATTTATAATTTTTAATTTTCCGTTTTTTAAATTCTTCGCCGTATATTCTCCTACTTCAATTGGTGCAATGACATCTTGCTTGCATTGTATGATTAGGCAGGGTACCGATACAGAATGAAGGTCTTTCCGGTTATCGGATAAGAAGGTAACTCGGGCAAAATTCTTCGCGATCTCCGGATCCGTACTGCAAAAACTGGAACTTAACTCTTCTCCTAAGTGAGGCCTGTCTGCATTGCCCATAATAACCGGAGCCATAGTTTGCGACCATCCAAGATAATTACTATCTAAGGTTTCTAGAAGTTCCATAATGGACGATTCTTCGAAACCACCCTTATAAGTTTCATCATCTATATATCTCGGGGAGGGCCCTATCATAATCATTTTAGAGAATGTTTCCGGCGATTTGTTAGCCGCCAAAACTCCGATCATGGCACTTACTGAATGACCTATAAAAATCACATCTCTTAATTCCAGTTCCTTGCATATCGTAATAATGTCATCGGCATAGGCTTCCAATGAACTATACTTATCTTTAGAATAGGCGGTTATATCAGATTTTCCTGCCCCTATATAATCAAAAAGAACGATCTTATAATCATTTTCAAAATAAGGGTACAAAAACCGGAACATATTTTGATCACAACCATAGCCATGAGCAAATAGCATGGGCTGAGAACCGTTTCCAAGAACATTTATATTGAACAATTGTTCAATGCTGGTATTTTTTGAACTTTTCATGTTTTGTTGCTAGTAACAATTAAAATACATAAAAAAAATTTGACAGAATAATAAAATGATTCATTACACTTTCAAAGATACTATTTAAACCTTCTTATTATATCAAATATCCCGCAACTAGGCGGGATATTTGATTTTTAAACTATTAAATTTTCGTCTATCAGTTATTCAGCATAACGGGCATCACTAACATTGTTACCTGTTCGCCGTCATCCAAACCGTCTACCGGAGTAAGAATTCCCGCACGATTAGGCAACGACATTTCCAACGAGACTTCATCGCTGGTTAGATTGCTAAGCATTTCGGTAAGAAATCGCGAATTAAATCCAATTTGCATATCGTCGCCCTGATAGTCACATGTTAATCGTTCTTCGGCTTTATTACTGTAATCGATGTCTTCGGCAGAAATATTGAGTTCGGCACCGGCGATCTTAAGACGGATCTGGTGCGTGGTCTTATTCGAAAAAATGGAAACTCTTCGCACAGAGTTAAGGAATTGATTTCGGTCTATAGTAAGCTTATTGGGGTTTTCCTTCGGAATTACCGCTTCGTAATTGGGGTATTTTCCATCGATTAGCCTGCAGATCATTTCGGTGCCTTCAAAAATGAACTTAGCATTGCTTTCGTTGTATTCTATGGTCACTTCCTCTTCACTACCGGCTAGAATGCTTTTTAAAAGATTTAATGGCTTTTTAGGCATAATGTACTCGGCAGTCTGAGTGGCAGTGACGTCTTCCCGGCTGTATTTTACTAGCTTATGAGCATCGGTTGCAACAAACGTAAGCCCTTCCGTAGAAAACTGAAAGAATACACCACTCATTACCGGACGCAGATCGTCATTTCCACTGGCAAAAATGGTCTTGCTAATCGCTGTTGCCAACACATCACCTTGTACTTTAGTTGAAGAAGGATCTTTTAGTTCCACAGCAGTAGGAAATTCTTCTCCGTTGGCATAGGCCAGAGCGTATTTCCCGTGATTACTGCTAATTTCAACGGTGTTGTTGTCTTCAATCGTAAATGTGAGCGGTTGCTCGGGAAAGGTTTTTAGCGTATCCAACAGCAAACGCGCAGGAATACAAACACTGCCTTTTTCGCTGCTTTCCACTTTTAAATTTGAGGAAATGGTGGTCTCAAGATCTGAAGCAGACACCGTTAACGCATTACCGTCCAGATTGAACAAAAAATTATCTAAAATAGGCAGGGTATTATTGGTATTTATGATCCCACCCAAAACTTGTAACTGCTTTAATAAGTACGAACTCGATACGATGAACTTCATTGAATCTTTTTTATGAGAATTGATTAAATCTTACGCCTTTTTCCGTTTCGGCTTACCTACAAATATATTTCAATTGAGACGTTTGTAAAAACTAACTTATTAACATTTAGCGGGCGTATTTTCGCTTTCTGAAGTATTGAAAGAATATTCCGAAGATTGCTAATAAACCCAATGGTAACAGCATGTTAATTAGCTGCCATTTGGTGCGCTCCTCACTGGTTTTTTGCGGATCTAGAAACGGAACTGCGATTTTTTTAGAACGAATGTTTATAAGTCCGCTGTCATCAAGAAGATAATTTACGGTATTGAGCAAAAATTCTTTGTTTCCGTAGAACGCCTGAGTGTATTTGTCGAAGCCTAATTCGAGCGGACGATTCCTGTCTAACTGATTTTTTATAATATCCCCGTCACTTACAACTACCATTTTAGTAGGAATGCTTGTTGTTTTTACTTCTGATAGCTGAAATGGTTTTATTCGGTTGGTAAAAGCCGATGGAAATTCTCCCTCGAGTAAGACCGCCAAAGGAACTTCTCCGGCCGAAAATTCCTCGGGATCGGGACCTTCATTTACGATTTTCAGATTCTTTGGAATTTCCCCATCCAGATCGATCTCGTGAGGTAGTCCCACAATCTTCGTGATAGGTGAGGTGGTAAGTAAAATAGTTTTCTTTACATCATTCTGAAGCACATCAATTCCGCTGGCGTAATCGAATTTTACGGCTTCGATATTGGTAACCACCGGGTGTTCATTAGCACTGTTACTCAGTGGAAAATAAAACCACGGATAGCGGTTAAACTGGGTCTCGTTTTCATTTCCTGATGCCAATACTATCGGAGCGGAATAGAGATCCTTAACCAGGTTTGGGTTGATCCTGACGCCATATTTAAAAAAGAAATCACCCAGATTAAGGTCCTTTCCAAAAGCAAAAGTTCTGCCACTTATCGTATCCTGAACATTTTCTGTTGCGTCCATAAGCCATAAGGAAGCCCCACCATGCATTATGTACTGATCTAGAATATATTTTTCAGAAGTACTGAAAACCTCGGTTGGTTTTGCCGCAACGATAAGATCGAAACTTTTAAGCTGATCTAATGTTTTAATCGGAGCCGTTTCGGCCGAATCCAGTGTAAACGGGGCAATAAAATAGTAATTGCGAAGTGTAGCAAAAAAATCAGCTATATAGCGATCGTCCATTTCACCGTTACCCTTTAAAACAGCAACCTTTCTCTTTTTAGGATGAATAAGCTTATTGAAACCGTCGGCAAAGGCGTATTCCAAATTCTGAATAGAGTTGTTTACACGTTCTTCGGATGTGGTTCCCAACTGATTTTTCAGTATAGGGATCTTCACGGTTTGCTCACCGTTATAGGCAAGAGCCCACGGATAAACCAGAGCCGTCGATAGTTTTCCGTTCTCCTGTACCTGAACCTGAGCTGCTGTCAAGCCAAAAGAGGCTAATTGCTGCTGAATGGCTTCGCTGTTTTCTTCATCTTCGAGCGGATCGATAAATTCGAATTTTATATTTGAGTTGTAAGCTGCGAACTCTTCAAGCAACTGACGGGTTTCGGTTTGAAGTCGTCTGAATTCAGGTGGAAAATCCCCCTTCATAAACACGTCGACCACTATAGGTGACTCTAAGGTTTCAATGGTCTCTTTAGCGGCTTCAGATAACGTATAACGTTTATCCTGAGTAAGATCGAAACGCTTATACAAAAAGTTGCCGGCAATATTCAGTAAAAGTAATGCCAGTAACAACAAGCCAAATTGAGTGATATTTTTTCTGTGACCGCTCATTAGCTTTTTTTAAGACGTAAGACCGTTAAACCAATAAATACCAATGCAATGCTTAAGAAGTAAATCACGTCGCGCGTATCGATCACTCCTCTGGCTACACTGTCGAAATGAGCTTTCATTCCAAAGTTTTCAATGGGAAATTCTGAAATTAGTCCGGCCAATCCCTCAAATCCATAAAACAGTGCAAAACATAAAAACACTGCAATGATAAATGCTACGATCTGGTTTTCAGAAAGTGTTGAGGAAAAAACGCCTATGGCTGCATACGCAATTACTAAAAACAATAAACCTATATAAGAGCCCAGTGTAGAACCTCCATCCCAGTTCCCTTCTGGATTACCCAATTGTGATATGGTAAGAACATACAGTAGTGTAGGTACAATTGCAATGATGATAAGAGTTATGGCCCCAAAATATTTTCCAAGAACGATACTTCGCACCGAAATAGGCTTTGTAAGCAATAATTCCAGTGTACCCATTTTTAGTTCGTCACTGAAACTGCGCATGGTCACAGCCGGAATCAGGAAAAGAAGCACCCAGGGAGCCAATTCAAAAAATGCTGAAAGATCTGCAAATCCGGCATCGAGAATATTGTAATTCCCGGGAAACACCCAGAGAAAGAGTCCGTTGATCACCAAAAAAACAGCAATAACCAGATACCCGATGGGTCCGGCAAAAAATGACGCTATTTCTCTTTTAATTATTGGGTACATTCAACTTAATCTTTGTTGTTATGATTCACATTTCACGATACAAAGTATCCACGCTCCAGGCTTCTGCTTTTATTCTGAACTTTGGCTTGGTTTGTGCCCAAACTTCTTTAAACAGAGCACTCTTTCTGTAATTTTCAAGATCCTGCTCCATTTCCCAACGACTATAGGTAAAAAAGATTGTATCATCATTCTTATCCCGATACAATTCGAGAAACCTACATCCGGGAAACGAGCGTATTTTATTTTTTACGTTTTCAAAATTAGAAAGAAAAGCGGGTACCTCTGTGGCTTTAAATTCCATTTTTACAATTCTTGTAAACATTTTTTTCAGATTCAGATTTAGTATCCTCGTTTAGGTCGCATCAAAGTTTACAGTTACGGTATCACGAAATTCGAGGCCGAATAGGGTAGAGGCACTTCCTACAGTTGAGGGATTACTTTTGTAAATGGCCAATTCCAGATAATTACTACTGTTCCACAGTGCGAGTTTCTTCCCGTCTTCTTCACGCTTTTCAGGAGGGAGGTCAAAATTGATCGCATCACTGTAATTGGTGTACACCTTATTAAAGCTGGCAGTACGGGCAGTTATTTTAAAGGGGCGGCCTTTTCCAACTTCATCGAACAAACTCTTGGTGATGTTAGACACCACATTTCCGTAGTTGTCAATATAGATCACATTTCCTATGATCTGGTTTGCCTCCCGGTTCACCACCGGACGAATGCCTGTAAGTTCTTTTAATTCTGAAATGGGTTTCCCAATAACTTCTAAGGTTCCGCCTCTTGCTAAATGACATGCTACTTTTACAAAGACATCCAGAACGGGAAAATTACTGTCAATACGATCGTGTATGTTGATTTCAACGATCTTTTCCGGATTTATTTCTGAAGCCAGCATTGAAATGATCCCGTTGTTGGCACAGATAAAATAATGCCCATCCAGATATACGGCAATATGTTTGTTCTCGGGGTTTAGTCCCGAATCGATTCCAATGATATGAACCGTACCCTGCGGAAAACTACGATAGGCATTCTGAATGATATATGCAGCCTCTGAGATATGAAACGGTGATACCGAATGCGAGATATCAACAATCCTTACATCGTCCAATTCACTGTAAATAGCACCTTTTACCCCTCCTGCAAAGTGATCTTTCTCTCCAAAATCGGTTGTAAGCGTTATGATGGGCATGGAAAATTGTTGATATTTTGTTAATTTAAGTACCACAAAAATAGGTTACTTTTGTGAGTAGCAAAACTATTTTTACGCCATATAATTAAATTTAAATATTCCCGCTTTTGAATGAACTTATTATTGAATTAACCGAAATTAGCCCAAGAGATTTTTTCGGACTTCAGAATGCTAATATCGACCTTCTGAAAAAATACTTTCCTAAACTAAAGATCGTTGCCCGGGGCAGTAAAATAAGGGCTTATGGCGACGAAGAGATTCTCGAAGAATTCGACACAAGACTTACCATGCTCCTCGAACATTTTGCCAAGTACAACAAGCTTGATGAAAACGAGATAGAGCGAATCCTCCAAAGTGAGAGTAAGGAAGATTACGAAACTCCTCCAAGTAGTAATGAAGTTCTTGTACATGGGGTTAATGGGAAACTAATCAAGGCTCAAACTGCCAATCAGCGTAAGCTGGTTAACCTCATGAGTAAAAATGATATGGTATTTGCAGTTGGTCCGGCCGGAACGGGGAAAACCTATACCGGTGTGGCACTCGCGGTTAAAGCACTAAAAGAGAAGCAGGTAAAACGAATTATATTAACCAGACCTGCCGTGGAGGCCGGAGAAAATTTGGGTTTTTTACCGGGCGACCTCAAGGAGAAGCTCGATCCGTATATGCAACCTTTGTATGACGCATTGCGCGATATGGTCCCACATGAAAAGCTAGAGTCTCATATTGAAAAAGGGGTAATCCAGATCGCACCATTAGCATTTATGCGGGGTCGTACCTTAGATAATGCTTTTGTAATTCTTGACGAAGCACAAAATACCACGCACGCACAAATGAAGATGTTTCTCACCCGTATGGGTAAGAACGCTAAATTTATGATTACCGGTGACCCTGGACAGATCGATCTTCCTAGACGGGTTATTTCAGGATTAAAGGAAGCTTTGTTGGTTTTAAAAGACGTGGATGGGGTAGGTATGATCTATCTTGATGATAAGGATGTCATTCGTCACCGATTGGTAAAAAAGGTGATCGCTGCGTACAAAGCGATAGAAAATGTAGACTAATTATGAGTAATACCCTTACCAGTACAAATTTTAACTTTCCGGGTCAGAAATCGGTTTACCGCGGAAAGGTGCGCGAAGTATATACTTTGGAGAACGATATTATGGTGATGATCGCAACCGACAGACTCAGTGCTTTCGATGTGGTCATGCCAAAGGGAATTCCCTATAAGGGTCAGATTTTAAATCAGATTGCTACAAAAATGCTGAATGAAACCAGCGATATTGTTCCCAACTGGCTAATTGCCACCCCAGATCCCAACGTAGCTGTTGGACATGCCTGTGAACCTTTTAAGGTAGAAATGGTGATCCGAGGGTATATGAGTGGCCATGCTGCCAGAGAATACAAATTGGGAAAACGAATGCTGTGTGGTGTGGCCATGCCGGACAAAATGAAAGAAAACGATGCTTTTCCCCATCCTATTATAACACCGGCGACCAAGGCGGAGAAAGGAGATCACGATGAAGATATTTCACGCGAAGAGATCCTAAATCGTGATATTGTTTCGGAAGAGGATTATTTACAACTTGAAGATTTTACCCGAAAATTGTTTCAACGAGGAACTGAAATTGCTGCCGGACGAGGTCTTATTCTGGTGGATACAAAATATGAATTCGGAAAAACGAAGGACGGAAGAATCGTTCTTATCGATGAAATTCATACGCCCGATTCTTCGAGATATTTCTATGCCGAAGGCTATGCTGAAAGACAGGAAAATAATGAACCTCAAAAACAGCTTAGCAAGGAATTTGTTCGGCAATGGTTAATACAGAACGGTTTCCAAGGTCTCGAAGGTCAGGAAGTGCCCGATATGACGGACCAATATATTGAAACCGTTTCAGAGCGATATATTGAACTCTACGAAAATATTACCGGAGAAACATTTAAGAAAGCAGATCTATCCAATATTGAGAATAGAATTGACAACAATGTTAGGGCTTATCTTCGCGATTCATAAAATTAAAACTGTACACATATCCCAAACTAAGTTCAGTAAAGTCGGCCTGTCCGAGGTTGGCATTGATATGAAAGCCCAGATAAAGATTGTTTTTGGGAGCTTTTGTTGTTCCAATAAGATAATATTTCAAACCCATTCTGGTCAAAATAGCATGCTTCAGTTTAAACTTTGAATCAAATTCCCCTAACATCCAGTACTCAGGGATCTCTCTAGGGGTGTTATCCCATCCTTGATTGATTCTCCAGTCGATCTTGTACGCCGGTTTATGAAGATTGTACCCAATGCCGAGATCAATTCCGAAGTGATTCAGTAAAAATTCACCGTTCAAATAAATTCCAATATTAGAGGCGTTCCATCCGGGATTCATCTTGAAGGATTCAAATTCACGTCCATCCTGTACCAATGACTCATTGCCTTCAATATAATCGTAATAGTGCTGATAAAACCTGTAATACGCTCCAACACCTATTCTGAACGTATTGTTAAGGACTTTTCCATACGCTCCCGAAACCGTGTAAATTCCTTTTTTGTCGTTGTAAGCACCGGACAAGACGTTAATTCCATAGCCCGATCTTAAGGAGAGGTAACTATAAGATGAACGCGTGTAACGATTAATATCAATTTCCTCGGAAGTGTTGGCTATATTGCTTTTTAAATCTGCCGAAAGACTTAACAGAAAGGAATTCACCCCTTGGTTGGGTAATCTTGTATGTCCGTTTGAATGGTGAGAGTACCCAATCCCCATACGCCAATCGATTTTTTCGCCCGTTAAAAAATTATAATACATGAATAAGCGAAACGACCAGGCCAGGTCTGTAGTGATGCCTTGATTGTTTGGATTGGTAAGGGGGTCGTATTTTTTGGTAAAATATGAACCGCCCATACCTACATTAACCTTTAACCGATCACTGCGAAAGGCATTAAACTCTATATTGGGCATAAGTGTTATCGCGCTCCCCAAACTGTCTGAATTGCCAAAGTTGGTATAGCCCAGACCAATTCCTGTTCGAACTTTTTTCATGCGTTGCGCCCATTCCTGCCAATTTTTGGATTGATCCCAACCGAAATTCGCCCATAATTGATACTGCAGATTTCTCTCGGGGTAATTACTATTCGATTCAGCCGATTGGCCAACCATGACTTCAGTAGTGAATATAAAACTGTTATTTTGCTTATCCGACAGCTCTTGAGCTACTATAAACAATGGAAGAAATAAGAGTGATACGGTTAGTAATTGCCTCATTAGGGCTGCAATTAAAGTTAATTGAAGCGATTTTCAAAATTTAAATTACTTTAGAGGCACCTAAAAGCACCTATTTGGAAACAATCAATACTTTTTTTTCAGAACTCTCATCATATGCCTGGGGGCTTCCTCTATTGATCTTATTAATTGGTGGCGGACTATATCTTCTTATTAGTATTAGGTTTTTGCCATTTCGCTATTTGGGTCACGCTATCGCGGTGCTTAGAGGACGGTACGATAATGAAAGCGATTCGGGTGAGATTAGTCATTTTCAGGCATTGACGACTGCCTTATCTGCCACTGTCGGGATGGGAAATATTTCAGGGGTAGCTGTTGCCATATTTATAGGAGGTCCTGGTGCAGTATTCTGGATGTGGGTGAGCGCTGTGATTGGAATGTCCACCAAATTTTTTACAGCAACTCTTGCCATTTTATTCAGAGGAAAAGACAGCGAAGGGAAGATTCAAGGTGGTCCTATGTATTTTATTACCGAAGGACTGGGAAAGAAATGGAAACCTCTGGCAGTTTTCTTTGCTCTTTCAGGACTTATTGGAGCTTTGCCGGTCTTTAATGTAAATCAGTTAACACAGGCGATCAATGACATTCTCTTAAAACCTGCCGGTTTGTATAATGGTTTATGGAGTAATCTCATCATCGGATTCTCACTGGTGGGTATCACTGCTGTGGTGATCCTTGGCGGACTCTCAAGAATTAGTAAGACGGCGTCGAAATTAGTGCCTGCGATGGTTGTACTTTACTTTTTGATGGTCGTAATTGTTTTAGGGGTTCATATTGATGTTGTTCCTTATTATTTCAAACTGATATTCACCGATGCATTTTCGGCTTCCTTCTATGAAGGAGACAGTTTTCTTGGTGGTGTATTAGGAGGATTGATCCTTTTAGGAATAAAGCGCGGAGCCTTTTCCAATGAAGCCGGTATAGGGACAGCGCCAATGGCGCACGGGGCAGCAAAGACTAATGAGCCTGTTCGAGAAGGCTTAGTGGCTATGTTGGGACCTGCCATCGATACCTTAATCATTTGCACATTAACCGCGCTCACCATTCTTGTAACGGGAGTCTGGCAATCCAGCGATGCCAATGGAGTGAGTTTAACTGCTACAGCTTTCAGTGAAGCAATTCCCACATTTGGAAAGTACGGATTACTGCTTTGTATTGCAGTTTTCAGTATTTCCTCCCTCTTTTCGTATTCCTATTACGGTACAAAATGTATGTCCTTCTTATTTGGAGCCAAGCATCAGGGATGGTACAATTATTTTTATATCATAAGTATTCTAATTGGGGCGACCACAACGCTAAGTTTGATGATCAACCTAATCGATTCCTTCTTTGCCTTTATGGCTGTTCCTACCATGGTGGCAACATTGTTATTGTCGCCAAAAGTGAACAGAGAAGCACGATCGTATTTTGCCAGACTAAAAAAGCCTTAGTGCAGACTATCTAGATGCGTTTGTAATATTGAAGTAAATTTTTGTGCACCTTTAGGATTTAAATGACTTGGGTTTGTAAAGTCCTTCACGTGGAAGTTGATCGTGTCTTCTTCAGCGTACAAGATACTAACGTTAGTGTATTTTTCTGAAACAATATTCAGTATACTATCTCTTCGGAATAATATTTCTCTGTTTCTTTTTTTGAGAAATGTGCGATACATTGGAGGGTTACAGATAATCACATTAAGATCCTTCGCCTTCAGATAGTCGAGCATTTCAAAGAATAATGTGGTGTTTGTGTCAAATACTGAAAGATTGGGCTCCAAATTGATCTTAAACCCTGCAGTTTCGATCTTAGTTTCGTCATAGTTCATATCTTTAAAGCGTCCGGAATAATTCAGCGTGTCGAATCCAACGGTGTTGTAGCCATATTTCACCGATTTATCATGAAATTGTTCCCCTATCTTTTCAGCAAAATACTTGGGGTTGGATAAAAAAATGAGTCGATCCTTAAAGTAAACCCGCCGTTCAAATGCATTAATGCCATAATACTCATAGTACACACTGTTCTTCCAAAAGTCGGGACTGTTATGAGGCAATTCGAAATGGCTGTATGATACTTCAAGCACTACGGTTGTTAGCTTCGGAAGTCTGGAGTCTAACCCTTTTAAAAGCTTAAAATCGGTATTGTGATGCTGGTCACCTGAAGCCATATTGATACTGGGTTGTTGCAGTATAGCCACGTTGATTCCGTCTTTGATTTGGGAAGAACCAAGGATCAGAACTTCCATGGATCCGGCTTCGGCATTTAGATAGGTGCTGTTTATTTTATAACCCGAAGTGATCTCACGGGAAAGGTATTCAGCAATAAGAACTCCTCCAAGGACCGGAAGGAAAAAAATAAGGATCGATATGACAAATTTACGATGCTTCATTAAAACTGAAAATATAAAAAGGCCTCCTTAGGTTCGGCATATCTGATGATCAAAAAGATTAAAATATAATACAATACCCATCGTACAGGTCTCGGAAAAAACCGTTCTATATCCTGCAGAGGAAAATCTTTTTTTCTGGTTAACATTTCGGCGATGATCATGATGACAAAATACCATAGTTTCGAACCTATTAAAGAAGATATTCTGTCATCGGGAGCAAGCGTAAATATCCTTTTTAGAATAAGGGCAGCTTGATCTATGTTTTCAGCCCTAAAAAATACTGCAGCGATACCGGCCATAATGAATACATATATAAAAGGAACGATTCTTGGGGCGCTATGCAGGTATTTTTTTAAGGTATATTTTTTTGAATTTAATGGAATTCGCTCAGCGACCAAAACTATACCGTTAAATAATCCAAAAGCAACAAAGGTCCAGTTTGCTCCGTGCCACAATCCAACTAAGACCATGGTAATGAGTAAGCCAAAACCTCGAGACCAAAAATTGACTTGTTTTCGGCTTTTAACGAAGGGGATGTAAACATAGTCTGTAAACCAGTTCGTAAGGGTAATATGCCAACGTTGCCAGAGATTCGTGATACTTTGTGAGAGATACGGAAAATGAAAATTTTTGCTCAGTTTAAATCCG
The DNA here is from genome assembly GCF_014295415.1 of Constantimarinum furrinae. Taxonomy (GTDB): domain Bacteria; phylum Bacteroidota; class Bacteroidia; order Flavobacteriales; family Flavobacteriaceae; genus Constantimarinum; species Constantimarinum furrinae. The sequence goes on along the minus strand of NZ_CP052909.1, from coordinate 2,601,172 downwards.
AAGAGCTTCGCTGTTCCTAATGCGATATCCGTATAACCGGAAAAATCACAGTATATCTGAAAACAAAAGAGCACTGTCGCATAAATAAGTGTTAGCGACCCATAAGCTTCCGGGTCGTTGTATACCATAGTGACCGCTATGCCTAATTTATCGGCCACCAGTATTTTTTTAAACAATCCCCAAAGGATTTGTCTTAATCCGTCTTTTGCATTTTTAAGGCTGAATTCTCGCTGCGATTCAAATTGTGGAAGCAATTTATTAGCTCGTTCAATAGGACCCGCCACAAGTTGAGGAAAGAAGGCCACAAAACAACAGAATTCAAGTAAATTTTTAGTGGGTTTTTGTTTTCTTCGGAAGACATCGATGGTATAGCTCATGGTCTGGAAGGTATAGAAGCTAAGGCCAACCGGAATGATAACATTCCAGATCGAATAGGTTTCAACACTCAATTGCAGTGAAAATAATTCGGCGAAACTACCGATAAAGAAATTGAAATATTTGAAGGTGATGAGTATACCGAGATTCCAGAATATACTGAATGCGAGCCATAATTTTCTGCTGACTTTATTGTCTGAGTTATGGATCGCTTTTGCAGCTATGAAATCAATTAAAGAGCTTGCGATCAACAAACCTAGAAATCGCCAATCCCAGAGACCGTAAAAAACATAGCTCGATAGGAGTAATACAACATTCTGAAAACGCCGCTTTTTTCTGCCTATCATCCAATAAAGACAATAGACGCTGACAAGAAAGAGACCAAAATCGAACGAATTAAATAGCACCCGGCTGGCTGGTTTTACAGCTAAGATAGAAAAAGGGAGCAACTAAATCCTTATTCCGACTAAAATACTGGCTGTAGAATCTCTACTGTTTAAACAGGTGAATTTTTTGACTGTGTACAAACTGAATTCCTTCAATAATTAAGCACACTGTTTATTCTCTATCAAGGACATGTAGAATCACTTTGAAAAGTTCCGGATAGTAGCCCATAACTATTGGATGGCCACTGCCAAGTTCCATAAACTTCGTTGCAAACACCATCGATAGAAACCGTAATAAAATTTGATTCATGGGTTCCAGTCCATGTCACGGGATTACCGGCTGCGTAGTGACCCACATTAGTTGTTGCGCCGTCTCCACTTTCTATAGCACAGGTATTGTATCCTGAAATGAGAGTACATGCATTCTGATACCCTATTCCATAATAGGTAGTACTGCCCAAAACCGATTGTGTCGTGATCGAACCTACCCCTTGATTGGAACTAAACATCATATTAAAGGTCTGCGTACTTCCGTTGGTCACATTGGGATGTCCGTTACAAGTAGTGCAACTATAAGTACCGGTAATGGCTACTACAGGGGCTTCCATCGTGTGAACAGCAACGATCGCAGTTCCGGATATATTTTGATAATTAGCATCCAAAACTTCTCCAATGTCACCAGCTGCATTCGTTCGTAATGTAAAATTCATTCGATCGGAAGTAAATGAATAGGCTCTAGTCCCCTCAGGCTCCTCACTAATATTAGTAGCATAAATAGTAATCACGTCATTATTCATTAATGTGACCATCGCTCTGGGTATTAAGAGATCGTTGGTTTGTACAGGCGAGGAATATGGCGTGGGAATAATAATATCGAGAACTGCTCGATATTCCGAACCATTCGTTGTGAATATTCCTTTATAGGCGACCGAAGCCTTATCATTAAATATATAATGACTCTTTGCATCTTGAATTAAATCAGTATCGATTTCCGGATGGCAGGAGGAACTTAGAAAAGAAAGTAATATAACTAGGTATGTAAAAGGTTTCATTCAGGGCTATTTTTTGGGAATCAAATGTATTAAATCTGTTTTACTAATTTGATTATTAATTGCCAAAATACATCTTGGAAAATGTAAAATTTTTATGCTAACAAATTGCGAGATACAGCTAATTTATTAACATTCATATGGATTTAATTTTGAGTATAATTGTGTAATTACGCATCCAGCGTTATTTTATATTGCTTGAGCAATTGCAACAACACAGTCTCTGTTCGAGAAAAATGAGGTATAGTTTCAATATCAGATTCGTGATTTAGTTTCTTTAAATAAAACTCAATACTACCATCTTCATATTTTTGGGGCAGAATAGGATGAACATAATATTTTCGACACACCGCACGTGTATTGCCAAGACCGGATGCTGCAGCATCATAAGCACTTAGAATATTTGATTTTAACTCTTTTTTGGTTTTAGGTATCCCTGCTTCGTATAAATATTCAAAAAATAATTTACTGGCTGCCCAGGTTCTGAAATCCTTGGCCGAGAAATGTTCACCCGATATTTCCTGTATGTAATCGTTTACCATACCACTGTCAATGCTGTGGTGTTTTCCATTCTCATCGTAATACTGAAACAACTCCCAACCGGGTATTTCTTCGCATTGCATTACTAATTTTCGCAGCTTTTTGTCTTTTACCTCTACGGCATGTTTTTTTCCCTTTTTTCCAACAAACTCAAATTTAATTTTGTGCTTTAATACATCGAGATGTTTCATACGCATGGTAGATAGTCCATACGTCTTATTCTTTTTTGCATAATACGCATTCCCGATCCGAATATGCGTTTCTTCCATAAGCCTGAGAACCAATGCTAAGCATTTACGTTTGGTCATGGTTTTTAGCTTCAGGTCTGCTTCGATCTGCGATCTGATCTTCGGTAGCACAGCACCAAAGGCTGTCATTTTAAAATATTTGGTTTTGTTCTTAATCTCAGACCAGGCAGGATGGTACTGGTATTGTTTGCGATTCTTTTCGTCTCGCCCAACTACTTGCAAATGACCATTTTTTAGATGGGTGATCCTCACATCTTCCCAGGCTGGAGGAATAACCAAAGATTTTATGCGCTTGAGATCAGTCTTACTCTTAATTTTTTCCTTGTTCCGGGTGTAATAGAATCCGCGACCGTGACGATGTCGTTTAATGGTCAGCTTTTTCTCAGTAATATAAATCAGGTTGGCCATTTTGGCCGCTTCAACTGGATTGTCTAAAATCTTTTTAACCTGAGGTGCATGTATTACCATTGGCTAAAAATAGAATTTCCAAATCCTAAATTTTCTTAAGGAAATAACAATTCCTTCAGAAATTATTTAATCAAAATAGCTAAAGGTTTCACCTTTTTTAATTTTAAGAAGCGTTTCGTATATAAGATTTATAACATTTTCTACATCGTCCCTGTGCACCATCTCTACCGTGGTGTGCATATAGCGTAATGGCAGAGATATTAACGCACTTGCCACCCCGCTGTTGCTATAGGCAAAAGCATCGGTATCGGTACCGGTTGCACGGGATAGGGCAGCGCGCTGAAATGGAATTTTATTTTTTTCGGCCGTTTCAACGATCAGGTCTCTCAGTTTTTGTTGGACTGCAGGTGCATATGCAATTACCGGTCCGGAGCCAATTTCAGCCAAGCCCTGCTTCTTTTTATCGATCATAGGAGTGGTGGTATCGTGAGTGACATCGGTTACTATAGCAACATCAGGTTTTAATCTCTCGGCGATCATCTGCGCACCGCGTAAACCGATCTCTTCCTGCACCGAATTGGTTATATAGAGCCCGAACGGCAACTTCTTTTTATTCTGATGAAGTAGTCTTGCGACTTCAGCGATCATAAATCCGCCCATTCGATTATCCAGCGCCCTGCAAACGAACTTATCTTTATTGAGTATGTGAAACGTATCGGGGTAGGTGATCACACAGCCTACATGAACCCCCATTTTTTCAACCTCTTCTTTATCTTTAGCGCCAATATCTATAAAAATATTCTCGGGCTTTGGTGCCTCTTCTTTGGCCTTGGAGCGGGTATGAATGGCCGGCCAGCCAAAAACGCCTTTTAAGATTCCTTTTTTGGTGTGTATATCAACGATCTTGGAAGGTGCAATTTGATGGTCACTACCGCCGTTACGTACCACATAAAGTAACCCGTTATCACTAATATAATTCACATACCAGGAAATTTCATCGGCATGACCTTCGATAACTACTTTAAAATCAGATTTGGGATTTATAACAGCTACGGCTGTTCCGTAGGTGTCTGTAATAAATTCATCCACATAGGGCTTCAGGTAGTCCATCCACAACTTTTGGCCGTCCCATTCGTAACCGGTAGGGGCTGCATTGTTTAAGTAATTTTCGAGAAAGGTTAATGATTTCTTATTCAGAATTGATTTAGCCATAATGAAGGTTTTCGGTATAGAAAATTGATAGGTAAAATTAGCAATTTATTACTTAGTACTACAAGTCAATTTGTTTATTTTTGGAACGATTTTAGCAGGAATTACAAAAAAGAATAAGCTGAATGAAATTTATTAGAGCACTATGTCTATGCATGCTGGTCTTTCCTTTTTCGGGAATTTCACAGACTACCTATGAGTATGTCGAAAAAAGCGATGACAGCACCGAAACGTTTTATTATATCATTGAAGGAGATACCATCCCCAGAGAATTCATCGATCTGGAGGAGGTTGTCCTTCTCAATAAGCTTGAATTCAATTCCAGGGAAGACAGACGGCGTTACCTTATTTTAAGACGTAAGACACGAAAGGTCTATCCTTATGCCAAACTTGCCGCGGAACGACTTACCACTATGACCGAGCGATTGGCTAAGATTGAAAAAAAAGGAGCGAGGAGGAGATATACCAAACGGGTACAAAAGTATATTGAGGAAGAATTTTCTGAAAAATTAAAGAAGCTTACCCGCACCGAAGGTCAGATTTTAGTAAAATTAATTCACCGTCAAACAGGCAGAACAGCCTTTGAGCTTGTAAAAGAGTTGCGCACCGGTTGGCGTGCCTTCTGGTATAACACTACGGCCAATATGTTCGATATAACCATCAAGGAGGAATATCGACCTTTCGATGTAAAGGAAGATTATTTGATTGAAGATATTCTGGAGCGATCTTTTCAGGCCAATGTATTGGAACGACAGAAGCCGGCTTTTGAAATTGATTATCTGGACCTTACCTCACATTGGAACAAAAAAACTGTTGATAAATAATTGCCTAATACCTTGTGAGGTAATTTCAGTTCCCGTAATTTAGTAGTTCGTTCTGTTTATATTTTTTTGGGTGTTCCCACCTTCGCCTATGGCAAAGGAGCGCCAGGTCTGTCTGCCAGCAAAGGTAGGTTCCTAACACATTTTTTAGGATTTTTTGGAGATAAAATTTTCTTTTTCAGCAGTTTAAAAACTGTTAATAAAAAAGATTCAAAAAATAGTGGAATAGTTTTGGTAGAATGAAAAAATGGGTTGTATATTTGCACCCGCTTTCAAGGGCATGTTCATTAAAATAGTGATTTGGTAATAAAAATTAACGGTTCAATTCCGTTACACTAAGCAAGAAGTTTTCTGGAGTTAATAGAAAACTAAGTTCATTGATTTATTGAAATTGACAGCGTATGAGTTATGTATGGAAACGTATATGACTTGTATTGAAACTAAACTAAGTTAAAGACTCTTGAGATTTTTTTGAGTGAAGATTTTTTGTTGTGCTTGAATTATTATTTAAGATTACACGATGAAGAGTTTGATCCTGGCTCAGGATGAACGCTAGCGGCAGGCCTAACACATGCAAGTCGAGGGGTAACGGGGTGCTTGCACCGCCGACGACCGGCGCACGGGTGAGTAACGCGTATACAATCTACCTTATACTGGAGTATAGCCCAGAGAAATTTGGATTAATCCTCCATAGTCTATATGAATGGCATCATTTATATAGTAAAGGTTACGGTATAAGATGAGTATGCGTCCTATTAGTTTGTTGGTAAGGTAACGGCTTACCAAGACTACGATAGGTAGGGGCCCTGAGAGGGGGATCCCCCACACTGGTACTGAGACACGGACCAGACTCCTACGGGAGGCAGCAGTGAGGAATATTGGACAATGGGCGAGAGCCTGATCCAGCCATGCCGCGTGCAGGAAGACTGCCCTATGGGTTGTAAACTGCTTTTATACGGGAAGAAACCTCCCCTCGTGAGGGGATTTGACGGTACCGTAAGAATAAGGATCGGCTAACTCCGTGCCAGCAGCCGCGGTAATACGGAGGATCCAAGCGTTATCCGGAATCATTGGGTTTAAAGGGTCCGTAGGCGGGCAATTAAGTCAGAGGTGAAAGTTTGCGGCTCAACCGTAAAATTGCCTTTGATACTGGTTGTCTTGAATTAGTATGAAGTGGTTAGAATGAGTAGTGTAGCGGTGAAATGCATAGATATTACTCAGAATACCAATTGCGAAGGCAGATCACTAATACTATATTGACGCTGATGGACGAAAGCGTGGGGAGCGAACAGGATTAGATACCCTGGTAGTCCACGCCGTAAACGATGGATACTAGCTGTTCGGACTTCGGTCTGAGTGGCTAAGCGAAAGTGATAAGTATCCCACCTGGGGAGTACGTTCGCAAGAATGAAACTCAAAGGAATTGACGGGGGCCCGCACAAGCGGTGGAGCATGTGGTTTAATTCGATGATACGCGAGGAACCTTACCAGGGCTTAAATGTAGTGGGACAGGTGTGGAAACACGCCCTTCTTCGGACTCATTACAAGGTGCTGCATGGTTGTCGTCAGCTCGTGCCGTGAGGTGTCAGGTTAAGTCCTATAACGAGCGCAACCCCTGTTGTTAGTTGCCAGCGAGTCATGTCGGGAACTCTAACAAGACTGCCGGTGCAAACCGTGAGGAAGGTGGGGATGACGTCAAATCATCACGGCCCTTACGTCCTGGGCTACACACGTGCTACAATGGTAGGTACAGAGAGCAGCCACTGCGTGAGCAGGAGCGAATCTATAAAACCTATCTCAGTTCGGATCGGAGTCTGCAACTCGACTCCGTGAAGCTGGAATCGCTAGTAATCGCATATCAGCCATGATGCGGTGAATACGTTCCCGGGCCTTGTACACACCGCCCGTCAAGCCATGGAAGCTGGGAGTACCTGAAGTCGGTGACCGCAAGGAGCTGCCTAGGGTAAAACTAGTAACTGGGGCTAAGTCGTAACAAGGTAGCCGTACCGGAAGGTGCGGCTGGAACACCTCCTTTCTAGAGCTTGCCTGCGCGAGCAGGTAAGATAGGTACGACAAAGATTGATCACTCTTTAAAAAGGTCACAAAGCTTTAGCTTGGTTTAGCTGTCAATTTTATAATATAAAGGTCTTAGGTAATTAAGCATTACGTGATGGTTTATACTCTCACTGGCTGGATACTTAATCGCTGGAGGCTTTTTTTTGAAACAGTCTCATAGCTCAGCTGGTTAGAGCGCTACACTGATAATGTAGAGGTCGGCAGTTCGAGTCTGCCTGAGACTACCACGCAGCAAAGCTGCCAGTACTTAGTAACTAGGCACTAGTTATTCGTGCGACGTTCATTGATTATTGAAAGGAAATTCTAGAAGTTGAGAGGTACTTAGTTGTGATACTAATTACTAACTACTATGTACTAACTACTAGTATATGGGGAATTAGCTCAGCTGGCTAGAGCGCCTGCCTTGCACGCAGGAGGTCATCGGTTCGACTCCGATATTCTCCACGATGAATGCTTTAATAAGCAGAATCGGAAAGAGAAAAACGTAGAAAGTTTACTTTTTGAGGTTTTTCGATTGAGATTCTTTTAGAGCATTCTCAAAATTGAAGTTTGAGGATGTTCCGCCAGGGGCGGAAACTCCGACACCGGAAATTTTGACAACCTATTTGATTTATGACCTTGGATAGTTTTTTAGCTGAAGCTACCAGGAGAGATCAGAAACGTTCATTGACATATTGGAATAAGAAATACGAGAAAAGCAAATAATAAAGTAAAAGATCAGTTTGCGGTCTCAGTACTTGGTTGGCAGTTTTACTGTTTACTGATACTGTGTACTGTATACTGAATATATTGAATAACTCATTAAAGAGCAAAAAAGTACAATAAGCAAAGTAAGGGCGTATGGGGAATGCCTAGGCTCTCAGAGGCGATGAAGGACGTGATAAGCTGCGATAAGTTGCGGGGACGGGCACATACCGATTGATCCGCGAATTTCCGAATGGGGCAACCCAGCTATTTGAAGAATAGTTATCCATTTATGGAGGCGAACCCGGGGAACTGAAACATCTAAGTACCCGGAGGAAGAGAAAACAAAAGTGATTCCGTTAGTAGCGGCGAGCGAACGCGGATTAGCCCAAACCAGTGTTGTTACGGCAATACTGGGGTTGTAGGACTGCGACATTCTATGTGTAATGAATTAGAATCCTTTGGAAAGAGGAGCCAAAGAAGGTGATAGCCCTGTATAAGTAAAGATCATAATAGATAGCAGTATCCTGAGTAGTGCGGGGCACGTGAAACCCTGTATGAATCTGCCGGGACCATCCGGTAAGGCTAAATACTCCTGAGAGACCGATAGTGAACCAGTACCGTGAGGGAAAGGTGAAAAGAACCCTGAATAAGGGAGTGAAATAGAACCTGAAACCATACGCTTACAAGCGGTCGGAGCGCATTTATGTGTGACGGCGTGCCTTTTGCATAATGAGCCTACGAGTTACTGTTGCTAGCAAGGTTAATCCTTTAAGAGGTGGAGCCGTAGCGAAAGCGAGTCTGAATAGGGCGTTTTAGTTAGTAGTAGTAGACGCGAAACCGTGTGATCTACCCTTGGGCAGGTTGAAGCTGTGGTAACACATAGTGGAGGACCGAACCCGTTGACGTTGAAAAGTCTTGGGATGACCTGAGGGTAGGGGTGAAAGGCCAATCAAACTCGGAAATAGCTCGTACTCCCCGAAATGCATTTAGGTGCAGCGTTAGTTTAGTTTTATAGAGGTAGAGCTACTGATTGGATGCGGGGGCTTCACCGCCTACCAATTCCTGACAAACTCCGAATGCTATAAAATGTTGACTAGCAGTGAGGGCATGGGTGCTAAGGTCCATGTCCGAGAGGGAAAGAACCCAGACCATCAGCTAAGGTCCCCAAATGATAGTTAAGTTGAATAAACGAGGTTGGATTGCACAGACAGCTAGGATGTTGGCTTGGAAGCAGCCATTCATTTAAAGAGTGCGTAACAGCTCACTAGTCGAGCGATCCGGCATGGATAATAATCGGGCATAAACTATCTACCGAAGCTATGGGCCATTTATGGCGGTAGGGGAGCATTCTGTTTGCGTTGAAGGTGTACTGCGAGGTATGCTGGAGCGGATAGAAAAGAAAATGTAGGCATAAGTAACGATAATGCGGGCGAGAAACCCGCACACCGAAAGACTAAGGTTTCCTCAGCTATGCTAATCAGCTGAGGGTTAGTCGGGACCTAACGCGAACCCGAAAGGGGTAGTGGATGGCCAACAGGTTAATATTCCTGTACCTGCTCACGTTAAAAGTGACGGAGGCGAGAATTAGGTGCGTGCTGACGGAATAGCACGTTGAAGCCAGTGGTAACACGGCGATAGTACACTAAGGCTACGGCTGCGGTGATAATCCTAAAGGATCGACTTCCAAGAAAAGCGAGTGAAGCAGCCCGTACCCTAAACCGACACAGGTAGTTGGGATGAGAATTCTAAGGTGCTCGAGAGATTCATGGCTAAGGAACTAGGCAAAATCGACCCGTAACTTCGGGAGAAGGGTCGCCCTCATTAGATTGAGGGCCGCAGTGAAGAGGTCCAGGCGACTGTTTATCAAAAACACAGGGCTCTGCAAAATCGAAAGATGAAGTATAGGGCCTGACACCTGCCCGGTGCCGGAAGGTTAAGAGGAGATGTAAGCACTTGTGCGAAGCATTGAATTGAAGCCCCGGTAAACGGCGGCCGTAACTATAACGGTCCTAAGGTAGCGAAATTCCTTGTCGGGTAAGTTCCGACCTGCACGAATGGTGTAACGATCTGGACACTGTCTCAGCCATGAGCTCGGTGAAATTGTAGTATCGGTGAAGATGCCGGTTACCCGCTGTGGGACGAAAAGACCCCGTGAACCTTTACTATAGCTTAGTATTGACTTTGGATAAGTAATGTGTAGGATAGGTGGGAGACTTCGAAGCTGCGTCGCCAGGCGTGGTGGAGTCACTGTTGAAATACCACCCTTTACTTATTTGAAGCCTAACCCATGTATATGGGGACAGTGCTTGGTGGGTAGTTTGACTGGGGTGGTCGCCTCCAAAAGAGTAACGGAGGCTTCTAAAGGTTCCCTCAATACGGTTGGCAATCGTGTGTAGAGTGCAATGGCATAAGGGAGCTTGACTGAGAGACCTACAAGTCGATCAGGTACGAAAGTAGAGCATAGTGATCCGGTGGTTCCGCATGGAAGGGCCATCGCTCAAAGGATAAAAGGTACTCCGGGGATAACAGGCTGATCTCCCCCAAGAGCTCACATCGACGGGGGGGTTTGGCACCTCGATGTCGGCTCGTCACATCCTGGGGCTGGAGAAGGTCCCAAGGGTTGGGCTGTTCGCCCATTAAAGTGGCACGCGAGCTGGGTTCAGAACGTCGTGAGACAGTTCGGTCTCTATCTACAGTGGGCGCAAGAAATTTGAGTGGATCTGACTCTAGTACGAGAGGACCGAGTTGGACTGACCTCTGGTGTACCAGTTGTTCCGCCAGGAGCATTGCTGGGTAGCTACGTCGGGAAGGGATAAGCGCTGAAAGCATATAAGCGCGAAACCCACCACAAGATGAGATTTCTTTAAAGGGTCGTGGGAGACTACCACGTTGATAGGTCACAGGTGTAAGTGCAGTAATGTACGTAGCCGAGTGATACTAATAACCCGTATGCTTATGTACGCGCTTTCCTCCCCGCAAGGGGAGGAGGCAACTCTTTTTACCTGAGTATATTCACCTTCTATTAGTTATTTTTCCCTTATTTCTTTTTTCCGATATGTTAAGATATTTGCAGCCAAAGGCTGCAGTACTTAGGGGTTAGTACCCAGGAATTAGACAACTAATTACTAACGACTAACAACTAATTACTTACAACTAAGGTGGTTATAGCGACGGGGCTCACCTCTTACCATTCCGAACAGAGAAGTTAAGCCCGTTTGCGCCGATGGTACTACATTTGTGGAAGAGTAGGTCGCCGCCTTCTTTAAGTCCCGATTCTATAAAGAATCGGGACTTTTTTATGGACTAAACGCAACTTCCACAAGTGGCGTGGTGGAAAAAGCAGGGATCTTGTACGTTAAATAAATAACGAAATCCCTGCGTTTTCCGTTTCAATCTAATGAGCCACCTTCTTTAAAATATGCCACTATATGGGGTAGACGTTGACTCACCGGCCGTCTTTTTCGAGCTCGGGTAAACCTTCTAATAAACCCTCCATGGCTCATTGAGCGAAGGAGGGTTTTTATATCTAGTAAAGTAAAATTTTAATTATTACAAGGTAAAGCACTTAATTGTTCGGCTAACCCATTCGCGTAACTTGCAACTGCTATAGGATGTAGAACTTCTAATGTTTGGTCGATATTATTGCGAATCTCCGGTCTGCCAGTAAGGTAATCTGCTAAATATTCTCCACATTGCTTTACATTTAAATCTAAGAGATCGTAGAGACACCATTCGTTAATATGACCAAATTCGCTTCTATCTATTTGACCTTTTGCAAACATCGTATCAGCATCATTGAATCCAAGCACTATATCAACCATTTGCTCATTTGTCCATTTATAACTAGTCCCTTTTTCAGTAAAAAAGTCCATACAAAAAATGTCCAAATAGATAGTGCCTAAAAATAAAGAATAAGATTCCATGATTTTTTTACGTTCTTCACAGGTGAGAGTTCCTTTTGCAATTACAGCTTCATAGGAAATAACTTTCCAATATTTCAATCTTATATTCTTAGCACATAGATATTCTTTTGGTGCATCATGTGCTGTTGCATCGACCATGGAAACAAAAGAATCACTCATCCAATTTCCAACAGGACCGGCTTTTTCATCACTCAGTATGGCATTGATCATTCCAAGAGGGTTTTCGCCTAACATTCCCATATTGAATTCAGCCTCTCCATTTCCATCTTCATACTCCTCATCTTCATCTCCTTCATACAGATCGAAATAGTCTTCAGGAACAGGCGTTTGTGCCGCAGTTTGATAGCTTAACACTGTAATAAATGAAAAGACTATAAATATTAGTTTAACTTTCATAAAACATCTTTTATATTAAAATCCAGATTGATAGTCTTTTTTATGTATTTCCACAGAATTTTCAACGAGCTGAGTACATAGTATTTCCATGTTATCTCTTTTGCCTTTATTGGCTATGTAATTCATTTCAAGCATCAATGAATTTACAGTGATAGGATAATTTCGGGCACTTTTTGGAAGTGATTTGAAATTGGCATATACTCCATTAATAGTAACCGGGGCATCGTTGGTTACCCAAAATTTACCCACTCCATCCTTGGATATCACCTTATAACCGTCGCACTTATATCCCAGAATTGTTTTTCCTTCTATGGGAATTATTTGAACATCTTCATCGTCCTCGGGAATGATCTTTTTACCAAATTTTTTCTCAGATTTTTTTATATTTGGCATCTTCATTTTCATAGCCATTTTTTGTTCCCCGTTATCCATAAAAGTGACCATTGCATTTTTTTTGAAATCGTAAACCATAAGTCGATTCCCTTGTTGCTCATTCATTTGGTTTGCAAAATAGTCTGCTTTGGGTTCTAACAAATATTCAAGCGACATAGATTCTTTATTCGTTTTTAATTCATATACAAGACTATAAGAGAATGTATAGGTGTCTCTAATTTCTTCAAGTCCGCCACCAAAGAAGTTTCCCAGTTTAGTGTTTTGAGCTTCTTGTTCTTCTTGTGTTGGAGGAGTAACTTCTTCCGTATTTTCATCACCCTCTGCCGGAGTAGATTCACTTTCCTTTTCCGAACCAGTTACATTATTGATCTTTTCTTTGATCTTCCTGAATAGTTGCGCCTCTGCTGTCGCATTACCAAGAAATAAAGTAATGCATATTAATAGAATCTTTTGTTTCATTGTTTAAAAATTAAAAAGTTGATATGATCGTCTTGATAGTCAAACTTAGAAACAACCATTTTGTCATAATCACACTTTTGTAACATTTTACTAAACATATGTAACATTTGATAAATTTATTTCCCAGTATATTTTGATATGGATACCTTTACTGCAAAAGCGATAGCAGCGGCATCCCCTCCTTCGCTCTGAAAGAGCTACGGAGGGATATAGCGGAAAGCGCGACCCTGCACAGCAGGGTTTTGCCCAAAAACAAAAGGATGTATAGCAAAAAAGAGGAATTTTGGCACGCCATATCCCATGGTATTGGAATTGCCCTGGGAATATTAGGCTTGGTGCTTCTGGTAATTTATGACAGTGGGCGTACCGATTTTAGTACTTTGAGTGTATGGATCTACGGATTTTCTATAATCACTCTTTATACCGCATCTACTGTGTATCATGCCGTGTCACACGAAAAGTGGAAGAATATACTTCGGAAGATCGATCATATTAGTATTTATCTGCTTATTGCAGGGACTTACACCCCTGTAGTTCTAATATCCTTGGAGGAATCGGCAGGTTGGATCATATTCTGGGTAGTATGGGGAATTGCAGCCTTAGGCACTATACTTAAGATCTTTTTTACAGGAAGATTTGAGATTTTTTCACTCTCTTTATACGTAGTAATGGGTTGGCTCATTGCATTTGATTTCTCCAACCTCGCAGCAAATCAGTCGGATCTTGGGATCACACTGCTTGCTTTAGGGGGTGCGTTGTATATGTTAGGAATCATATTTTATGTAGTAAAACGAATTCCTTATAATCACCTCATCTGGCACTTTTTTGTACTGGGAGGCAGTATTTGCCACTTTATGTTTATTTTTTTGGATATCATCTAAATGAGATAGGCGGTTGTAAATCCTACGATGATCACAATGAGTTTTGCTAAATTGAATTTGTGATCCTTACTGCTTTCATACAAAATGGTGGTCGAAACATGTAAAAATATACCAATTACCAATGCCGTGATCTCTGTAGCGTATTTCTGAAAATATTCGATATGATTAGAAAGAAGATTTCCCAATGGTGTCATTAAGGCAAATAAAAGCATGAATGCAATAGTGATTCCGGTGCTGTATTTTGCTTTGATAAAAAAGAAAGATAGTATAATGGCTACAGGAATTTTATGAATGATGATTCCTATAAGAATATTGTTTTCTTCGGAAACGGGAAATCCCTCCAGAAGTGCATGAATGGATAAGCTGAAGAAAAGTAACCAAGGAAAATTACGTTTTTCTGAATGCAAATGAACATGTCCGTGCTCTGCTCCCTTTGAAAAGTACTCAAGGCAGATCTGAAGCAGAATCCCAACAATGATGAACAATCCGATTCGCCGGGTTGGCATTTCAAAGACTTCCGGGAGTAATTCAAGGATGGTCATCGATAAGAGGAAAGCACCACTAAATGCCAGATACATCGACATTTCATGCGTTGTTTTTGCTTTTAGGAGTAACGCGATGACATAACCAATGGCAACAGCAAGAAATAATACCAAATAGATCATTTACCAAATATTAAAATTAATCTTTCTGACGTCTCTTCATCAAACTCGGCTAACGAATAATTACCAAAACAATCTGTTAGCCGTACTCCGGCTTGGTCGAAATAATCTTTAAAATCTTCCAGATGTAACGCTTTCACTCTTTCGGTAAAGAAATAATCCTGCCCCTTATCTGAAAATTTGATATCCTTAAAGATATAGTCGTTTTCAAGATACCGTTCAATACTAAAAGTGATATCACCTACCGTCTTTTTTTCTTTTGGGTTTAAATGTTTTTTTACTTTCTGAACATTTAAAAAATCAATTACACCTCGGCCATTCTCCTTAAGATTGCTCTTTATCGCTTTTATCGTACGCAGATTGTCTTCTTCAGATTCGAAATACCCAAAACTTGTAAATAGGTTGAACACGCCATCAAATTGTCGCGGATAAGGTTTACACATATCGTGAACCTCAAAATGAAGGGTGTCATTTTCAAATTTTTTGGCATATGCAATACTCTCGGGAGACAGATCAACCCCGGTAACTTCATAGCCCAACTTGTTCAAGTATTTTGCGTGCCTGCCTTTCCCACAAGCAAGATCCATAATTTTTGCTCCTATTGGCAATTGAAGATACGAGGTGAGTTGGTTCATAAAATTGCCGGCTTCCTCATAGTCCCTGTCTTTATAAAGAATGTGGTAATAGGGGGTATTGAACCAGGATGCGAACCAATTATCTGTTTCTTTTTGCATTCTGAAGATTTTGCAGTGCTAAAATACTGTATTTTTGCAGGAAATTACGGGATTACCTATGGGAAATAATTTTAAAATGATCGCTAAAACACTCTATGGTCTCGAAGACCTGCTTGCCACGGAATTACGGCAACTAGGGGCCTCGGCTGTAGAAACGGGCACCAGAAATGTTTCCTTTGAAGGAGATCTGGGCTTTATGTATAAGGCGAATCTTTGTTGTAGAACCGCAATTCGAATATTAAAACCTGTTCATTTCTTTAATGTTTTTAACGAAGATGATCTATACAAGAAGATCTACGACTTACCCTGGGAGAATTATATGGATGCAAATGGGAGCCTCGCTATAGATGCTACTGTTTTTTCCAAAGAATTTACCCACTCTCAATATGTGGCCTTAAAATCTAAGGATGCAATTGTAGATCGCTTCAGAGACAAAACCGGAGAACGACCGGACGTGGATCTGGACCATCCCACATTGCGAATTAATATTCATATTGACAGGAATATCTGCACGGTGTCCTTAGACAGCTCGGGACAATCGTTACATAAGCGAGGGTATAAAGTGTCCAGCACTGTTGCTCCCATAAACGAAGTACTTGCTGCCGGGCTTATCATGTTATCGGGATGGAATGGTCAGTCAGATCTTCTCGATCCCATGTGTGGTGGAGGGACTATTTTGACCGAAGCAGCAATGATCGCCTGCAATATCCCGCCGAATCTAAATCGTGAGGAATTCGGATTTGAAACCTGGCCGGACTTTGATGAAGACCTGTTTGAGGTCATCGAAGATGCGGCGTTAAAAAAAATAAGAGATTTTCATTTTAAGATCTACGGATTTGACACAGATCCAATGGCTGTTAAAAGTGCCAAAGAAAATGTGAAAAGCGCCAATCTTTCAGAATTTATAGAGATCAGTAATCAGGATTTCTTTGAAAGCAAAAAAGAAGCAGAGCGTCCCATGTATCTTATCTTTAATCCGCCCTATGACGAGAGGATAAGTGTAGATGATATCTCTGAGTTCTACAGTAAGATCGGGAACACATTAAAACACGGTTATCCTGCCACTCAGGCATGGATGATTACCAGTAATCTCGAAGCGCTTAAATTTGTCGGGCTTCGGCCTTCAAAAAAAATAAAGATATACAACGGTAAATTGGAGGCACGATTTGTGAAATACGAAATGTATGCGGGTAGCCGGAAGGCGAGTAAGCAGTAGGCAGTACCCTATAGGCAGTTGGCAGTAACGGGTTACTTTTTGAAGATTGGTATGAGATAGGAGATCGAATACCCGTAGCCGGCACCAAACTTACTGAAATCATAGGTTCGATTAAATCCGGGGATATACAGATTGTCAAAATTTTCGGGTTTGTCCTCAGAGATCATTTGTTTCAACTGCAGATTTAGAGATAAATAAAGGTTGTTTATCACTTCTACTTTTACTCCAACGATTAGTTCGGCCCAATGGGCAGTAAGTCCGGTAAATTCCTGTGGTTCTACTCTAAAACCAGGAGGAAAGGTCTGATTTGTGGTATAGATCCCATATGCCAACAATTCCTGTTTAAATGTTGAAAGGCCATATCGGAGACCGCCAAAAATTGAATTTTCCATTCCCAGCCAGTTGTTATAAGCGTTGTAGTCTGCTCCAATTTTTATATAACTTCCGCTGGCAATAGAATTGAGATTGCTTTCAAAGCGCTCCTTTTTTTCATTTCCCAGTTCGGCTGCGGCATAGAATTTATCACTCACCCTGAAATCTCCCATAATTTCAAATCCGCTGTAGCCATCTTCTAACAATGTGCGAAGTGGTTTAGCAATATCAATTCCAACCCGAAGTCCGTACTTTTCATTATTCGAAATTGAGTCGGTGTCCTGTTGCTCCTGCGCCGAAACCGGTATACAATACAGGCTAATGAAAAATAGTAATATGAGCAGCTGTTTCATTTTCTATAGTTGTATTGATCACATTTAATGTGTTGATCCAGTTGGTGGTTCCTTCATTCTCTACGGTAGCCGATAGTTCGGCATAGACAGTTTTAAAGGCACAGGCGCGGTTTACATAAATATCTTCACGAGTATATGTAAAGTTGACGGTGTCTGTGTTTTCTGAAGAGGTTCCGTCATTTTTAATAAACAGAAATTCGGTGTTGTTTGCGTTAACTTTTAATGGAATGGCTATGGAATCGGTCGTATTTTGAACAAAGACTGAAACATTATTGGCGTCTGTTGACTCTATTGTAAGGTTATTCACACTTTTGGGGAGGAGGGGGTTGTTACTGTCTTTAAAAGTAATGATAAGCAGAGGAGTAGTAGCTGTTTCTTCGGCACAGATATCGTCTCGGGTACAGCCGTTGAAGATAGTAATTAGAGCGAGGGCAAAAAGTATTCTTTTTATCATATTCTTTTCTGAAAAATATCAGCAAGCATTATCGTTTCTCCAAAAGTACAACATTTTCTACGTGGTGCGTTTGCGGGAACATATCTACGGGTTGAACTTTTGTCACTTTATAGGTGTCGTCCATAAGCGCAAGGTCCCTGGCCTGAGTAGCGCTGTTACAACTCACATACACAATTTTTGGAGGTGATAATTTTAGTAATTGAGAAACAACATCGGCATGCATTCCATCCCGTGGAGGATCTGTAATTACAACATCGGGTACACCATGTGCATTTATAAATTCATCATTAAATACATTTTTCATATCGCCAACATAGAACTCGGAATTCGTTACTTCATTAAGCAAGGCGTTTTCTTTAGCCGCTTCAATTGCTTCCGGTACCGATTCAATTCCTATTACCTTTTTTGCATTTTTAGCCACAAATTGAGCAATTGTACCTGTTCCTGTGTAGAGGTCGTAAACAAGCTCGTCGCCCTTCAGATTTGCAAAATCCCTGGTTACTTTATATAATTCATAAGCCTGTTCGCTGTTTGTCTGGTAAAAGGACTTGGCATTGATCTTAAATCTCAGTGTTTCCATTTCTTCAAAAATATGGTCTCTTCCGTGGAAACAGTGAACTTCTTGATCGTAAATAGTATCATTCCCTTTCGAATTGATTACATATTGTAATGAAGTAATTTCGGGGAATTCATCTTTCACTGCGTTTAAAAGAGCTTCTCTTTTGGTTTTGTCTTCGGAATAGAACTGCACCAATACCATAATTTCATTAGTGGATGTAGTTCGTATCATTAGAGTTCGTAACAAGCCTTCCTGTTTGCGGGTATTAAAAAACGAGAGATCGAGTTCTTCAGCTTTATTTTTAATAAAAGTTCTAATGGCATTGCTGGGATCTTGCTGAAGATGACACTTCTTTATGTCGAGAATCTTATCCCACATGCCCGGAATATGAAACCCTAGAGCATTTCGGTTTTCAATTATTTCATTACTCTGTATTTGTTCCAGCGTAAGCCATTTATTGTCACTGAAGGAAAATTCCATTTTGTTGCGATAAAAGTAGGTCTTTTCAGAACCTAAAATGGGCAATATAGAAGGGAGATCGATCTTGCCGATCCGGTTTAAGTTATTTTCAACTTCCTTCTGCTTATAGAACAATTGGTGTTGGTAACCCATATTTTGCCATTTACAGCCTCCGCATACACC
Organism: Constantimarinum furrinae; assembly: GCF_014295415.1. Classification (GTDB taxonomy): domain Bacteria; phylum Bacteroidota; class Bacteroidia; order Flavobacteriales; family Flavobacteriaceae; genus Constantimarinum; species Constantimarinum furrinae. The sequence goes on along the minus strand of NZ_CP052909.1, from coordinate 2,582,329 downwards.
AAAATGTTGACAAACGGGTTCAGTTCTTTTATCAGACAGTTCAGAAAATGAAATCGCTTTACCCTCGTAATATGCTTTTCTTTTTTTAGTGGTTTGAACCGTTGCTGTATCTCCCGGAACTGCATTAGAAATAAACACAATCTTTCCGTCGGGTGCTTTGGCTACTGCTTTCCCTTTTGCACCGGCATCTATTACTTTAAGATTTTCTAAAACGATGCGATTGTTTCTTCTTCCCATGGCCGCTAAAGTACTATAAATAGACCTTTTTATTTAGTTTAAAGCTTTAAAAAATGTGAGATTATTTTATTAATTTTACCGCTCAAGGATGATTTCTCTCCTCCGCTGAATTTTCGATTCTCTCGAAGAAATAAAGGTACAGAAGGAATTTAGTTTTATTCACTTTTTAAATTTTATTGAAATGGCAGTTTTAGAGCAAACGTCATCGCAACAAGCGATCGATCTGGAAAATAAATACGGAGCGCATAACTATCATCCTCTTCCGGTGGTATTACGTAGAGGAGAAGGAGTTTATGTGTGGGATGTTGAAGGAAAAAAATATTTTGACTTTCTTTCGGCCTACTCTGCGGTAAATCAGGGGCATTGTCATCCGCGAATCGTTAAAGCTATGCGTGAGCAGGCCGAAACACTTACGTTAACATCAAGAGCTTTTTATAATGATATGCTGGGGAAATATGAAAAGTACGCATGTGAGTATTTTGGTTTCGATAAATTGCTTCCAATGAATACAGGTGCAGAAGCTGTAGAAACCGCATTAAAACTTTGTAGAAAATGGGCATATGAGAAGAAAGGGATTTCTGAAAATGATGCGGAAATTGTAGTATGTGAAAATAATTTCCACGGAAGGACAACGACCATTATTTCATTTTCAAATGATCCGGTTGCTCGAAAGAATTTTGGCCCCTATACGCAGGGTTTCATCAAGATTGAATACGATAATTTGAATGCTTTAAAAGAAACTTTAGAGAATAATCCTAATGTTGCGGGCTTCTTAGTTGAACCTATTCAGGGTGAAGCAGGGGTATATGTTCCTTCTGAAGGATATTTGAGACAAGCCAAAGAATTATGTGAGAAACACAATGTATTATTTATTGCTGATGAAGTACAGACGGGTATCGCCCGAACCGGTAAACTACTGGCTGTAGACCATGAAAATGTAAAACCTGATGTTTTGATTCTCGGAAAAGCCTTAAGTGGTGGTGCATATCCTGTTTCGGCCGTTTTAGCGAACGATGCGGTAATGGAAGTTATTAAACCCGGAAACCACGGTTCTACTTTTGGAGGAAATCCGGTTGCTGCTGCTGTAGCTATGGCGGCATTAGAGGTAATAAAAGATGAGAAGCTTGCTCAAAATGCACAGGAATTGGGTGAACTTTTCAGAAAGGAAATTTCAAACTATATAGAAACCAGTTCAATTTGTAGCTTAGTGAGAGGTAAGGGCCTCTTAAATGCTATTGTCATTAACGATAGTGAGGAAAGTGAAACCGCCTGGAATATCTGCTTACGTCTGAGGGATAACGGACTATTGGCCAAGCCTACACATGGTAATATCATTCGATTCGCTCCGCCCTTGGTAATGAACAGGGAACAACTATTGGAATGTGTTTCTATTATTACCGAAACCTTAAAGGAATTTGAGGGATAAATAGAAGTAAAATGATCTAAATAAAAAACGTCCGCAAAATGCGGACGTTTTTCGTTAATTATATTAATTAGAAATTACATACCGTATTCCCGCATGAATTCTTCATTCATATTCATAACACCATCCATACCTAATGTAGCGAAAAGGAAAATCACATATCCGAGATAAATCACACTTAGAATGATCCCTATGATAGAAAGTATTTTACCGGTTTTTACATTTTGATAGCCACTATATTGTTCCGGATTAGCCAAATACAGTGCATTGGCCTTTTTAGACATTACCATTGCAATGATACCGAATACCAGTCCGAGCCCATAGCAACAGCAGGTAACTATCGATATGATCCCGAAAACCAAGATAAGGGTTGAATTTGGTAGTTTTTGTTTTTCCATAATTGATTTGTATTTAGTTGATTAACAAGTTAAATTTAGTAGAAATAATCGGAACTTACTATGGAAATGATTTTTTTTGTCTTTAAATGAATTTGTTCATTTTTATCACATAACTCACTATAATGATGATTACGTTCAAAAAAAGCAATCCCATTTTTATTCTGAAGTCATTTTTAAACTTCACAAAAAGATTAAAAATAACAAACGCGACAAGTACAATGAGTGTATAGATGGCAGGATACATTTTAAAGGCCGCGGCAAACTCACCTCTTAAAAGTAAGACTGTGGCACGTTGGATGCCACAGCCTAAACATTCTATCCCGAAGATTCTCTTATTGGTGCATTGAAGCATGTAATCTTCGAGACCCTCTATAAGCATAAAGGATTATCTTTTATTATGAACTGTTACTTTATAGTCCACTACTACGTCTTCTTTGGTTGTCAATTTTACCAAATAGATACCGTCACTAAGATTCGCTGTAGAGAAAGCATATCTACTGCTGTCTCCCAGATTCTTCTCATGAATAACCAGCTTCCCGGCCATATCGTAAACGCTTGCATCTTTTAATGTATATCCCTCTGGGTTGCTAATCTCAAGCTGTGTAGCCGGATTATTCTGGAAAACATCTACATTTTCAATGATAGATTCACGAATTAACGTTTGTTGATCTGGTTCCGCACTTGCAGATATATCAGATCCGTTTGTGAACACGATATAAAAACGGTTCTCATAAACACCCGGATCTAAATTCACATCTGCAGAATAACCTTCAGTAATTCTTTGTCTTAAGTTGGTAGCTGCATCAAGCAAATAGGCTCTTTGATTGGTGTTAATTCTTTCAACCGCTATAACCTCTAATTTAGTAAATTCGTTCGCTATTTTAACAGTCAACGGAATCACCTTTGAAACTTCAAATGGTACGGTATTAATGACAAACGGCTTGATTTCAGAATTAAAAGTAACAGGGAAAAAAGCATCTGAAGTTGCATCTGCCGGACTACGCCCGTCATATCCACGATCGAATCCATCGGTAGATTCCGGAGAAAATGCCAATACCAACTGACGCGTATGTGACTCTCCGAAGATCGTATTAATTCTATAATGCGGAAGTCGGTTATCTGCCGGTCTTATAGATGGTTGTGTATTTATTCCTGTAACAGGATCACCGGTGACCGGATTTCTGTACTGTGAATTATTAGCAGCTCCTTCAATTATATATCGTCTATGGCTATTTCTGAATGTGATATCTCCTGTACCATCGGCATAGATCATAAACCCCTGTCCTACAGGTGAGAATCTTCTTTGATAGGAATTTCCGGTTCCAGTACTTCCTCCAGATGGGTTACCACCTGCGTCATAATTAAGGAACACAGCAGGAACATATGTCCCTGGGTTTGTTCCATTAGGATCACTTGCTCCCGGAACCCAAGTGCCATAACCTCCTTTGTTTGCAACAAAAAGATGAGAATTAATAGTTCTATCTTCATCCCAGAACCAGAATTCATTTATCTCATTATTTCCAGGTTCATAAAAAACCCGATTCAGGTCTAATGCTGAAGGGTATGGATTACCGGACAATGTATGTGCATTATTTATTACCGCAACAGTGATATCTCCATTATTGGGTCTTCCACGGAAATCATAGATCTGATTGTGATTTGTTGTACCAAGACCTTTCATAGTAAACCCTAGCCCTGGATCTACAATATAATTGTTATTAATGGATTGCCAGTTGTTAACACCTGCAGGATGCTTATAGAGCCATCTGCGTGAAATACGCATAGGTGAAACCGTTCCGTTGTGAGCAGCGGTGGTTGTAGCTGCAATTGAATTTGTCACGCTCAATGAGTCGTGAATACGTAAGATCCCAAAATTTTCATTTCCACTCGCGCCCAATGCCTGATTTCCAACAGGAGATGACCAGAAGGAATAATCCCAGGCGTCATCCGCCGGGGCATTTTGCATAATTGAAATATACCCGGTACCTGAATTCGCAGAAGAAGTACTTCCTTGAATTAATTGCGATTGGTTTCGCAAATAGATACTTGCTCGAGTCGTGCCGGCGTTGTTTTCAACCAGATTCACGTCCTGTTCAACGAATAAAACTTCGTCATTAACATAAACATACGAATCTGTAGCGCCGTTGGGGGTAACGTAAAGCTGAGCTATAGAGCTAACCGAAGTTATCAACATAGCAGAAAGTAGTAGGTTTTTCATATTTTTGATCTTTGTTTTAGCCAACCTTTGGGGAATTAGCTTTAATTATAATAGGTAAATTTAAAAATTATTTTGAATTATTATAGCTAATTGCATGAAAATCATACAATTTTAGCTAAAGTATACTTACAAATTATCCTACAAATTTACAATAAAACGAAGGAATTTTCCTAATAATTAATAGTTTATATGAAAATTGGAGATCGCGTAGAAGTCGTTGATGATGCTGTATCGGGTATCATTACTGGTGTTTCAGAAAATAATGTTACCATTAAAACAAATGACGATTTTGAGCTCCAATACCCTAAAAATGAGTTGGTAGTGATTCCAAAAGCTCTTGAAGCGGATAAAAATTTTTCAAAAGATCTTTTGAAGAATATGGCCGAAAAAGTGGAAAAAAGACCAAAAAAGGTAAAAAGAGTAAAACCTAAGGAGCGAAATCTCCCGCCAATGGTAGTTGATCTCCATATTCATCAACTAGTTAAGGATGATCGAAATCTCAGTAATTTCGATATGCTCAACATTCAAATCGATACTGCAAAAAGGCAATTGGATTTTGCAATTAAAAAACGTATTCAGCGCGTTGTTTTTATACACGGGATAGGACAAGGCGTACTTCGTGAAGAATTGGAATATCTGTTTAGAAGATATGACCAATTAAAATATTACGATGCCGATCTTCAAAAATATGGAAGAGGCGCCACCGAAGTATATATTTTTCAGAATACATCTCCTTCAGAACATTAAAATTCAGGCGTTACCAGAATTGTAGTGTCCAATACATTCTGCTTTTCACCCATGTCTAAAGATTCCTGACTTATTTCTTCATTTCCGTTCGAAAGCACAATATTAGAAAGTATCAACGCTATAGAACTTACCAGATTATAAGAGTGTTCTCTGTATTCATCGACAATTGTCTCATCTGCCACAGCCGGATTGAGGTAATCCGGACCTGAATTTCCGGTAGTGTCATTGGTGGGGTCAAGATCCATGTTTCTGTCCTCGTATCGAGTGAGCACCCCATCACCATCATCATCTGTGTCCAGGTAATCGAAGATTCCGTCACCGTCGGTATCCTTTGGGGATGATGGATCAATCCCTACTTCAACACTGGTAGGTACATTATCACCATCGTCATCGAAATCGTAGTAATTCGGAATTCCATCCATATCCAGGTCACCAAAACCTTCTTCCATTTCGTTTTCGCTATCTTCAAAATCCACCAGATCATTATCGTTTAAAAGCGTAGTTACGAAAAGTGTAGCTATTCCTGATTCTCCAAGATAATCTACCGTTACTTCGGGATTGGTAGGAGGTATGTTGCTGCAGAAATAACTATTAGTAGGACTTGAGGTATAACGCCTGTAGTTAACAAAATGTGTAGAACCGTCCAACACGGTAATTATAGTGTCGTTCTCAAGAAACAAGTTGTTTGTCGTTCCTATCTGTAGTGAAATACTTTCAGAAGTTGTAGCATTTATTTTGAAAAACACATAGCCGTCAGCACCACTGCAAAACTCAAGACTTTCGTCATCGAAATCGAAGGAAGTGAGGATGATGTCGCCATCATCACAAGCTCCAAAAAAGGCTATAGCCATAAGTAAGAAAAGTGCTTTTTTCATATAGAATTTCTCAGGGATTACAAAGTAACACATTTCTTTATAATTGGTAGGGTATCAAATATAATTTAATCTGTATTTTTGCAACATATGAAAAAAGTCTATTTCGATAGTGCTGCCACAACGCAGCTTCGCAGTGAGGTTATTCGGTGCATTACCGAAGTTCTTAAGACAGAATTTGGAAACCCCTCATCTACCCACTCTTATGGTAGGTCATCTAAATCATTACTTGAAAATGCAAGGAAAGAGATCGCTGCTTATTTAAAAGTATCTGCCTCCGAAATTATATTTACATCCGGAGGAACTGAAGCAGATAATTTAGTATTAAACAGTTGCGTCCGGGACCTTGGAGTGACTAGAATTATTTCAAGTAAAATTGAGCATCACGCAGTCCTGTATACTATTGCGCAATTAGAAGAGAAATACGGCATTGTTGCCGAATATGTTAATCTTGATGATTGTGGAACAATCGATTATGAGCATCTCACTAAATTATTAGATGACAAAACACATAAGACTCTGGTATGTCTAATGCATGTGAATAACGAAATAGGGAATATACTCGATATCAAACGTGTTGCCGACCTATGCAAAGCTCACGATGCCTTGTTTCATAGTGATACCGTACAATCTATAGGCCATTTTGATGTTGATTTTTCTGAAATTCCTGTAGATTTTGCCGCTGTCGCAGCACATAAATTTCACGGACCAAAAGGTGCCGGATTTGCTTTTATACGAAAAAATACCGGTCTAAAACCGTTAATTTTTGGTGGAGAACAGGAACGTGGGATGCGAGCAGGAACCGAAGCTGTATACGCTATCGCAGGTATGGCCGAAGCCCTGAAGATCTCCTATCAGAACCTGGAAAAGGAGAAAGCTTATATTACTGATCTAAAAGATTATTTTAAAACGCAATTGATCGAACACATCCCCGGGGTGAAATTCAATGGAAATTGTGATGATAACGTAAAAAGCACGTATACTTTGTTAAATGTTTGTCTTCCTATTTCTCCCGAAAAGGCAATGATGTTATTGTTTCAGTTGGATCTAAAGGGTATTGCCTGCTCTAAAGGCAGTGCCTGTCAGAGCGGAAGTAACAAAGGATCGCATGTTCTAAGTGAAATACTTTCCGAAGAAGATATGCAAAAACCCTCCATTCGGTTCTCGTTCTGCAGCTTTAATACCAAAGATGAGGTTGATTATGTAGTCGCGGTACTTAAGGATTTTATCAATTCTTAAAACTTCATAGTTACCCGTACATTATAGACTCTAGGGGTAAGAAAATTTGGTATTGAATACTGAACCTTAGTATACACATCTCTCACAAAGGTATTTGTGATCGAGTTTCTTACGTCGAAGATATTAAAGATCTCAGCACCAATGGTGAGTTCCTCAAATGGTTTCAGAAGTCCGCTGTCACTCAATTTATCGCTGTTTACTATTACGTACGATACCCCAAGATCGGCCCTTTTATAATCGGGCAATCGGGTTTGAAAATCGTAGGGATCTGCATAGCTTGGTGATCCCCCGGGTAATCCGGTGTTATAAACAAGGTTCAGATACATTTTAAGATCGGGGATAACTTTTACGTAGTCCTGAAACAACACCCCAAACTTCAGCCGTTGATCCGTTGGCCTGAATATATAACCTCTGTCTTCTATATTTTCTTCGGTTTTAAGATAGCCGAAACTCACCCAACTTTCTGTTCCGGGAACAAACTCTCCTGCCAGTCGCAGATCGAGTCCATAGGCGTATGCGACCGCGTTATTACGGGCCCGATATCTAATTCTAACATTTTCCAATGTGTACGGGTTAACATCAGTAAGATGCTTGTAATACAATTCACTGTTTAATGTAAACGGTCGGCCCCAAAGATCAAAGCTATAGTCGTTCCCAAGTACTATATGGACCGATTGTTGTGCTTTTACCCCAGGACGTACGGCGCCGGTAGAATCTCTTAACTCCCTGTAGAACGGTGGTTGGTGATATAACCCTCCAGAAAGCCTGAATAGCATATCCATTTCCCAATCGGGTTTTAATGATACTTGCCCTCTCGGACTAATGGTGGTTTGCGAGGTGCTTTCAATACCATCACCGCTAACAGTCCAGTTATGTGCACGTACTCCTGCATTTAGCCAGAGATCGCTATTACCAAGATTGCTCTTTTTACTCCATTGAGCATAACCTGAGAAACGATCGATCTGGACATTATTTGTTGCCCTAATATCGGTATAAGGAACAATGGGTGATGTAAAAGGATTGTACGGCTGATCATTAGCAAAATCGGATAGGGGCGGTCGAATGGAAAATCCGGCCGAATCGATGATCTCGTATTCCTGTACCCGGTCGCGAATATCTTCCCGCGTATATTTTATTCCGTATTCTATAACTGCAGCATTGGGATCTACTTCTTCTGACTTCAGTTTATAGATTCCTTTGTGTTCTGCATTTATGATCAAGGCATCCAGATCATTTCGTGCGTGCGTTAATTGAGATCCTATCCCTTCAGTAAACTCGACTTCTCCAAGATTTTCATCTCCTATATTGGTGTTTACTTCACCTAAACGGTATTGTGCCAAGATATCGAAGTATTCCTGCTCTGTAGTCTGATACAGCGAAGCGATAAATTTTGTAGTGAATTGATCGTTAACCACATACGTTCCTTTTAAAGCACCGAAATAAGTATTGTAACGGTCTTTTTCTTGTCCTTCATAAAACACAAGTAAGGCTACCGGATTGGCTAGAGTTCCAAAATTGGTTTGTCGTGTTAATGGCTCATAATCATATTGGTTTACAGAAATATTTCCCAAAAAACCGAGTTCGAATTTATTCGAAAACTTATAAGTGAGATAGGTTTGTGCATCTCCAAAACGCGGCTGAAAATTTGTTTCGGTTTGCTTTGCATTTACAAAAAGACTGTTATCCCGATATCGAAGTCCAACAATACCGCGTAACCTCTCATTTGGCGAAATACCCTCTACCGAAGCACTTGCGCCTAATAGGCTAAGATCGGCAGTGGCTCCAAAACTTACCGGTCGGCGATACTCAATATCAAGAACTGAAGATAATTTATCTCCGTATTTTGCCTGAAATCCTCCAGCCGAGAAATCTACAGATCTTGTGAGGTCACTATTCACAAAACTTAACCCCTCTTGCTGCCCGCTACGTATTAAAAATGGTCGATAGACCTCGATCTCGTTTACGTACACCAGATTTTCATCGTAATTTCCACCACGCACTGCATATTGAGTGCTTAGCTCATCGTTCCCGCTAACTCCTGGGAGCGTCTTAATTAAGTTCTCCACTCCGGCATTAGCACCGGGTAGGGTCCTGATGGTTTCCGGAGCGATGGTTAACACCCCTGTTTCATCAACCCGACTGCGTTTTCTGCCGGTAATAGTAATCGTTCCAATTTGCTCAACACTAATTCTCATCACAGGATTAAACTCATATTCCTGATTGGGTTTCATATTGAAAGTTTGTTGGATATTGCTATGCCCAACATGTGAAAACGTTAAAATAACGTCTTGATTGGCGGGAATTTCTAGTATAAAATAACCGTCGAAATTTGTAATGGTTCCGCCGCCGTCATAAGTAACATTTACGCTCGGGACAGGTAGGTTCGATTCGTCGAGTATTACTCCCTTAACTGTGGCATTTTGTGCCAGAAGACCGGTTGACAATAATAAAAAGAGGAGAAGTAAAGGTAAAGATGTAGTTTTCAAAAGCTATACTTAGGGTTATTTTCTGAAAAATGTTGCTTCAAATGTAGCACTATTTCCCACATTATCTACAACAATTACTTTCAAATTGTTCTCAGTTTCGTTTACTACAGCATCATCAAAATCATAAGTTAGAACGTCGGTTTTATAATTATATTCCATTAGAATAAACTTTCCGTTAACCGTTGCTCTATACGAACTTATTCCGCTAAGGTCATCTTCAATCTTTATTTTTAAAGTCTTATTACTGCTTATCCATTTGTCATTATCAAAATTTACCGGCTTGATCCAAGGAGCGGTATTATCACTTACCAGTGTATACGTGCCAAAAGTTCTTGTTCGGGTCGATAATTTGCTTCCACTTCTGCTTGTACTGTTGTAATAGGGTTCACCGCGGTAATTTAAGCGACCAATATAAAGCCTGTCGAGATCTTCAGGTCTGTAATTCTCGGCATCTACAGTGATGGTAATGTTCTTATGAATGGGAACAAGGTCATCATGAAATTTGAGCGTATCACCTACTGCTTCAATTTCCAGATAAGCGTCTTCATAAAGACTACCGGCAGGAATATAAATGTTAAATTTACCTTTGGTGATAGAGGTAGCTTCTTCAGCCTTAACAAAATCGAGGGTTGTATCCAAAGGTCTGGGTTCAAGAATATCTTCCTTTACCCCTTCAATTGGGACGGTAATTTCAACTTTATTGCCTTTAAAATCGGTTACTTCAATGTGATAGGTAGACGTAAAACCGTTGAGAACTGTGGTATAACCGGATTCATTTTCAGCATTAATAATACTGAGCGGATTGTTTTTTTCTCTGAATAACTTCTGAATCCGACTTTTATTCGACATATAATAATTGTAATCAATAAAGCGATTGAGATAGCGTGTCTCATCGAAAGAAAATTTTTCAAAAAGCACGTCAAAACTAGGTTGGCCGTTAAAGGTGGATTTAATTCGGTATACCCCATTTTTGTTAGATGCACCATTTTGCTGGTCATACGTCGACACTCCGAAACCAAGTTTTCCGCATGCTTTTATTTGTTCTGAAACATAGTTGCCGTCTTTCTGTCTGGTTAATCGAAGTTTTAAGGGGAGCTGCGACTGATTTACATGAGCGTCTTCCCCTATTGGATATACATGCACACTATTGATCAAAGGTTTCTTGGTGTCCGGGATATCAATTCCAAATAGCAACGGATTCATAGGTCTCGAAGCACTGTCTCTAATCTCAAAATGTAAATGGGGTCCGCCACTACTACCACTGTTACCTGTGTAACCTATAAGTTCACCTTTTTTTACTACCAATTCGGAAGACTCCGGAAAGAGTTCAATTTCGAAGGTTTCCTTTGAATACTGATTCCGTTTTACGTATTCTTCTATAGCGCCGGCATATTTCTGAAGGTGTGCATATACCGTGGAATAACCGTTAGGATGCTTAATATATAAGGCTTTTCCGTAGCCATAATGTGCAACTTTAATTCGGTTTACATACCCATCTGCAGGAGCATAAATGGGAATGCCTTCTTTTTGCTGGGTTTTAATATCCAGTCCACTGTGGAAGTGATTACTTCTCAACTCGCCAAAACTTCCTGAAAGGATCAATGGAATGTCCAGTGGATTGCTGAAATAATCCTGAGGAACTGAGGTTTGAGCGGAAGATAATCCCGTGAAAAATAGAAATACTAGTACAAGCCGCATACTGCAAAAAATTAATATTCGTTATAGATAAAGGGAAGTCGCACTTTTTATTGTGACCGGGATTCAATAATACAAAAAATAATAGAAAAGTGTTGGCTTATTTACTCCCGTGTGTTAACTTTGTGAAGAGAGTATTGAAATAAATTTTAATGAGCGAACTTTCAGAAATTGTTGATTCTCTTGAAAATAGGATAAGTAAGTTACTTCATCGTCACGAAAAACTGAAACAGTCCAATCTTAAATTAGAAGAAGAATTAGATCGATTGAAAGTTGAGCAGGGTCAATTTCAGAGTGAGATTGACGAACTGCGTGAAAAATGCAGCTCATTGAAGTTGGCAAATTCAATGCTTGGCAGCGACCAATATAAACGAGAAACAAAACTCAAAATAAATGCTTTAGTTCGGGAAATTGATCTGTGTATAACCCAACTTTCCGAATAAAACAACATGTCGAACCCGCTTAAAATAAAACTATCGATCGCAGACAGGGTGTATCCGTTAACGATAAATCCGGAGCAGGAGGAAGGCCTTAGAAAAGCCACGAAGAAGATCGAGGAAATGATAAAGCGATTCGAGAAAAGTTACGCCGTAAGGGATAAGCAGGATGTATTAGCCATGTGTGCATTACAATTTGCGGCCCAGGTGGAGCAAAAATCAATTGATAAGGAATCTGATACACAATTTGTGGAGGATAAATTGAATGCATTAAATGATTTATTGCAGGATCACTTATCATAACGTTCTTTAAAATAAAAAAAGGTTACTGCCTACATTAATACTATTTTTTGGTAAACTCAACACGAATTCTTTAAAAAGGGTGAGTTAAAGTTGTAAAAGCGAGCCGTCTTTGAGCGGATACTTGACCAGCTTGTTAGCCCTAAACTTGTTTTTAAGGAGTTTATTCAAAATGCAATTATTAATGTAGGCTTTTTTATGCAATAAATTAAGCAAAATGGATAACATAATTACACTCATTATAGCCTCGGTAGCGGGAGTAGCGGTTGGATTTTTAATTGCTAAATTTTTTGAGAGAAACAATGCCTCTCAACTCATTAAGTCGGCCAAAAAAAATGCCGCATCAATAATAAAAGAAGCCAATTCAGAAGCAGAATCAATAAAAAAAGATAAAATACTTCAGGCAAAGGAAAAGTTTATTGAGCTAAAATCGGAGCACGAAAAGGTGATCCTTAGTCGTGATAAGAAAATATCTGAAGTTGAAAAGAGAATCCGGGATAAGGAATCTCAGATTTCCAGCGAACTGGCCAAAACCGCAAAACTGAACAGTTCCCTAGAAAAGAAAAGTGCAGATTACGACGAACGGCTTAATTATCTTGAAAAGAAGCAATCGGAAGTAGAAAAGCTACATCGCAGTCAGATCGAGCAGCTTGAAGTAATTTCAAGTCTTTCTGCCGAGGATGCCAAAGCACAATTGATAGAAAGTCTTAAGGAAGAAGCTAAAACTGGCGCTATGGCTTTCGTGCAATCTTCGATGGAAGAGGCTAAACTTACCGCCCAACAGGAAGCAAAAAAGATCATTATTAACACCATTCAACGAATAGGTACCGAAGAAGCTATAGAAAATTGTGTTTCGGTTTTTAATCTCGAAAGCGATGATGTGAAAGGCCGAATCATTGGTCGAGAGGGAAGAAACATTCGGGCCATTGAAAACGCAACCGGTGTTGAGATCATTGTTGACGATACTCCGGAAGCCATAATCCTTTCCTGTTTCGATTCGGTGCGAAGAGAGATTGCGAGACTTTCGCTCCACAAGCTGGTTACCGATGGTAGAATTCATCCCGCACGTATAGAGGAGGTTGTAAAGAAAACTACGAAGCAAATAGAAGAGGAGATCATTGAAGTTGGAAAGCGAACCGTGATCGATCTTGGAATACACGGACTCAACCCCGAACTCATAAAAGCTGTTGGAAGAATGAAATATCGTTCTTCATACGGCCAAAATTTGTTGCATCACTCTCGAGAAGTCGCAAGACTTTGCGGTGTAATGGCTTCTGAATTAGGATTGAACCCAAAATTGGCAAAACGAGCTGGATTACTGCATGATATAGGTAAGGTGCCTGAGACTGAAACAGAAGTACCTCACGCTATATTGGGAATGCAGTGGGCCGAAAAATACGGTGAAAAGCCCGATGTATGTAACGCTATAGGTGCTCATCACGACGAAATTGAAATGACCAACCTGCTTTCACCTATAGTACAGGTGTGCGACGCGATTAGCGGAGCGCGACCCGGAGCCCGACGACAGGTTCTGGATTCGTACATTCAGCGACTTAAGGACCTGGAGGATATCGCCTTTGGTTTCAATGGTGTAAACAAAGCCTATGCTATTCAGGCAGGACGTGAACTTAGAGTTATGGTGGAAAGTGAAAAGGTGAGCGACGAAAAAGCAGCGCAGTTGTCTTTCGAGATCTCACAAAAGATTCAAACCGATATGACCTACCCCGGACAAGTAAAAGTGACCGTGATACGAGAAACCAGAGCCGTTAATATTGCTAAATAGAAACGCTATTCGTCGTAGATATTCTCATACCCCTTTTCGGGAGCTTCAAAGAATTTTCCTGTGATAAAACGGTAATTCTTGTCCAGACTGGCTATCTTCGACATATCGTCATTATCCAGCTCAATATCCGCTGCTTTAAAATTAGCGATTATATGTTCCTTGGTCGTCGATTTAGGGATCACGGCGGTTCCTCTGTGTAAATGCCACGCGATTAGTACCTGTGCCGGAATTCTATTGTGTTTTTTGGCAATTTCAGCAATCTCCTGAAGTTCCATTAGACTTGGCTCATCATCAGCTTTCATCTGCGATTGTCTGTCTCCCGATCCTAATGGAGAATATGCGGTAAGCAGAATATTGTGATCCTTGCAATACTTCAATAGCTCTTTTTGCTGAAGTAGCGGATGTAACTCCACCTGATTCATTTCGGGAGCGAGGGTTGCCTTCGAAAGTAAATCGGCTAACTTCTGTTTACTGAAATTTGAAACCCCAATATGTCGCGCAAGTCTGTTATTTTTTGCTTCCTCCATCTTTTTCCAGGTTTCAATAATAGGAACCTCTTCCAAAGAAAGATAGTCTGAAGGAGTTTTTGGGAAATTAGTTCCATGTTTAAAAGCGACCGGCCAATGCACGAGGTATAGATCGAGATAATCGAGTTTCAATTTTTGTAAGGAATCCTGAAGTGCAGGTATTACTTCACTTTCCCGATGAGCATCATTCCATAATTTAGAGGTAATAAATACATCTTCGCGAAAGATATTTCCTTCAGAAAATACTTCTGAAAGGGCTTCCCCAATAGTTTCTTCATTTCCGTAGACTGATGCGGTGTCAATGTGTCTATACCCTGCATATAAGGCTTCTTTTACCGCATTTTTCACTTCATTTCCGGTGGCCTTCCAAGTACCCAGTCCAATCCCGTGAAAAGTATCGCCGTTGTTAAATTTTAATAATTTCATAGATTTTTTCTTTTAGCACAAATTACAAAACGCAGTATGGCAAAAAAAAGAGCTTGCATACTTTAGCGTTTTTTTAACCTATAGAATTAGAGGTCCTTCCGGGGATGGTACTGGTTGATTACTTGGGTTAAATGGGTTGTGTCTATATGGGTATAGATCTCGGTAGTGGTAATGCTTTCGTGTCCCAGCATTTGCTGTATTGCCCGTAGATCGGCTCCGTTTTCCAGAAGGTGGGTGGCAAAGGAATGTCGAAACGTATGCGGACTAATATTTTTTCGTATGCCCGCTTTTTCGGTAAGTTGTTTCACAATGGTGAATATCATTGCTCTGGTTAATGGTTTTCCGCGCCTATTGAGGAATAAAATGTCTTTAGCGCTGGGGTGTATTTCCTGATGTACCCGAATCTCTGTCCGATAAATATCGATGAATTTCATGGTGACATTACCAATAGGAACAAATCGCTGTTTATCACCTTTGCCCGTCACTTTTATAAATCCTTCGTCAAAAAACAGGTCGGATATCTGCAAACCTATCAATTCCGAGACCCGTAATCCACAGCCATACAGCGTTTCAATTATAGCGCGATTTCGCTCTCCCTGTGGTGCGCTAAGATCAATTACACC
The DNA here is from genome assembly GCF_014295415.1 of Constantimarinum furrinae. Lineage (GTDB taxonomy): Bacteria > Bacteroidota > Bacteroidia > Flavobacteriales > Flavobacteriaceae > Constantimarinum > Constantimarinum furrinae. The sequence continues at coordinate 2,566,918 of NZ_CP052909.1, read as the reverse complement.
TAAAATATCGTCGATTTCTGACAGTGTTAGCGTATCGGGAAGCTTTCTCCCAAGTTTTGGGCTTTCAATGAGTTCGAGTGGATTGGTACTTCGGTATTCCTCAAAGATCAAATAATTAAAAAATCCTCTTAAGCCGGAAATGAGTCTGCTTTGTGTCCGGGGATTCACTTGCTTCGCCATAGTGTAAATAAACTGCTGAATTTCTTCTTCAGAAATTTGATCGGGAGAAACCCGGATGTCATTTTTATCCAACCAACCGATCAGTTTTTTTATATCATGCGAGTAGTTATATACCGTGTTGTCTGAAAGTCCTCTTTCAATTTTAAGATAATTTTGGTAATCCTTTAGCGTTTGTTGCCATTTCATAATGCTATATTCGTTCATTAGAATCTAAAATGCAACTTGATATATTTTGGATAGTTGTAATAGATGACAAGGTTAAAAATATATTCGTCTAATAAAAAAAATTAAACATGAAAAAAATCATTTTAGGAATTTTTGCACTTCTTCTATTCGGAAATGTTTCCGCTCAAGGGCTTGATCTGGGGGTTAAAGCCGGTGTTAACTTCGCAAACATAACCGACGCAAGTGGACTTTCGAACCGAACAGGTTTTGTTGCCGGTGTATTTTTAGGAGGAAAATTGAACGATAATATCGGGATTCAGGGGGAATTACTGTACTCACAGCAAGGTGCCGAATTTGAATTAGGAGATTTTAATCTGGATTATGTGAATGTACCCATCTTGTTAAAATATTATGTGAAAAATGGTCTTAACCTTCAGTTGGGGCCTCAATTTGGAGTTATTGTAAATGATGAAGCAAGAACCGTAGTAGGCGAGGTTATTGATGATATTGCTACGAACGATTTTGATATTGCCGGTGTAGTGGGCATTGGATATGATATTCCACTTGGTTTAAGAGTTAGCGGGAGATATCAGTTTGGACTCTCCGATGTACCGGAAATGGGTAAAGGAAAGAACAGCGTGGTAACCTTGGCATTGGGATATTCGTTCCTGTAATACCATGAGTAGAGACTTGTAAAGACGGCAAAACTGCCGTCTTTTTTGTTAATAACCCTGTTGAGAAATAGGGCAATTGCACTATAGTCTTGATACTTAAATAATTGTAGTTTTAGTGTATAAACCTTAAAACTTATAGATATATGCTAAACTAATGTTCTTAGAATGAATATAAATAATCCATAAAATCGGATTTATCGTTCTATTTTATCGTTGAAAATCAGGGTTTTGTGATTATTTTACATTAAAATGTTAATATAAACCGGCGTATCAATTAGTTATTTTACTAGTTTTACGCCATTAACTAAACACTTAAATATTATGAAAAAACTATTTTTATTAGCCGCAGTTGCCATTTTTAGTCTTTCGACCATGAATGCTCAAGGTGGTGTACAATTTGGTGCCAAGGCAGGTGCTAACTTTTCAAGTTTGAATGGAGATGATGCAGATGCCGGAGATCTTAATGGCCGTACAAATTTTCACGTAGGTGGTGTGGTCAATATTGGAATTAACGAGTGGTTTGCAGTTCAGCCGGAATTAATTTATTCCTTACAGGGTTATGAATATGATATTCTAGGTGAAAGTGTAACCGGAAGATTGAACTATATTAATATCCCAATTATGGCAGATTTTACCATTGCTGAAGGATTAAGCCTGCAAGGTGGTCCTCAAATTGGTATTAATGTGACCAGCGAAGAAGAAGGATTTGGAGAAACTGAGGATACTGAAGCAGAATCTACCGATATTTCTACCGGTATTGGTGCACAGTATAAGTTGCCAATGGGACTTTTCTTTCAGGCTCGTTATATGATTGGATTTACGGATGTTTTTGACGGAGTAGATGCCAAGAACTCTGTAGTTAGTTTATCTGTAGGTTGGTTCTTTAACTAACCGGTAGTTACGTATATAAATACAAAAGCGGAAGTCTAAACTTCCGCTTTTTTTATTGATGACATAATCTGTTTTTGCCGATGAAAGTGTAATAACCATAAACAGATATTATGAAAAAATTAATCCTATTAACCGTGTTTACGCTATTCACTCTAACGGCATTCGCACAGGGGGACATCCGCTTTGGAGCTAGTCTTGGTCTCAATATTTCCGGAATTAGTGGTGATGACACAGAAGGCACTGAAAGCAGAACCGGCTTCAGAGGGGGAGCAGTAGTAGACATACCCGTTTCAGAAAAATTTGCCATACAGCCTGTAGCGGCTATTTCCATTCAGGGTTGGCGAGACAGCGGATTTGATATTAAAGCTAATTATGTAGTTATTGAAGCAAAAGCAGATTATGAAGTAGTTGAAAACTTAAGCCTTCAGGCCGGACCATTGTTAGGAATCAATATACATGCTTCTGTAGATGGTGACGATATTACCAATTTCGAGAGCACTAATATTGGGGTATTAGTGGGAGCACAATATGAATTTCCTATGGGGCTATTCATAAATCTTCAATACGACAAGGGATTTTCTGACTTAATAAACGGATTTGATGCCAAAAACTATAATTTCAGCGCTTCGCTAGGGTGGTTCTTTAATTAACCTTCAGTTAATAATATTTTTTTAACCGGGAGTGAAATCTTCCGGTTTTTTTATTTTAAAAAAGCTATTTTTGTGGGCATATAAACTCAATGAATGCCATGAAAAAACTAATAATTTTAATGATAGCGCTATTTGGATTTCAATTTTCCAATGCACAAGGATTTGGAGTAAGTATTTCTGCAGGATATCTATCAGAAATAGACAATGCGGGTTATAGTGCAGATATATTGTACCATTTCGATGAAAAATGGGGCCTTGCTACCAACGTTACCATAGCACTTAACGAAATTAAAGAAGATAAACTAACTTGGTTTGCTGCAGATCTCAATGCCCATTATAAGGTTTTTGATGAATTGTATTTGCTCGCAGGTGGAGAGTATCTCTCATCTACCTACACCGACCGAAGTTCCATTGGTGGATTTGTGTTTGGAGAAACGAAATTTAAGGAAACCGATTTTGGTATTAACCTCGGAGGAGGATATAAATATGTTTTGGTTGATAATGTAAGTCTGTTTACTGAAATGAAATACGTTGTGATAGAAACCGGCTATTTCCACGCACGACTTGGAGTGCAGTTCGATTTTTAACATAGGTAAGATAGAATGTAAAACGGCAGACTTCAGTTTGCCTTTTTTTATTATCTATATTTGAAGAATGAAAATCATCATTATAAATGGTCCCAATTTAAATCTTCTCGGAAAAAGAGAGACAGATGTATATGGTGATCTTTCATTTGAAGAATTTTACAATCTCCTTTCTGAAAAACATCCAAATGTCCGATTGAGTTCGTTCCAATCGAATATTGAGGGTGAACTTATAGATAAGATCCAGGAAGTTGGGTTTTCTTATGATGGAATAATATTAAATGCTGCCGCTTACACTCACACATCTGTAGGAATTGGAGATGCGGTTAAAGCCATCACTACCCCTGTTATTGAAGTGCATATATCCAACACTTTCTCAAGAGAGGATTTTCGTCATAAATCCTTTGTCTCTCCTGTAGCAAGCGGTGTGATCATAGGATTTGGTCTCCAAAGTTACGAATTAGCTCTGGTTAGTCTACTGGAAAATAAAAACGCTTCAGAAACCTGAAGCGCTATTTATAAGATCAATTTATTTACTATTTAAAGATGAATAACTTCACCGTAGGCATCTGCAACAGCTTCCATCACAGCCTCACTCATGGTTGGGTGTGGATGTATAGCTTTTAAAACCTCATGTCCCGTGGTTTCAAGTTTTCTTCCAAGAACCGCTTCTGCGATCATATCGGTAACACCTGCACCAATCATATGGCAACCTAACCACTCGCCGTACTTGGCGTCAAAGATCACTTTTACGAAGCCATCCTTCGTTCCTGCTGCGCTGGCTTTCCCACTGGCAGAAAACGGGAACTTTCCTATTTTAAGTTCATAACCCGCCTCTTTGGCTTGTTTTTCTGTCATGCCCACACTGGCAATCTCGGGAGTAGCATATGTGCAGCCCGGGATATTGCCGTAGTCGATAGCTTCTACGTGCATTCCGGCAATCTTTTCCACACAGGTAATACCTTCAGCAGATGCAACATGTGCTAATGCCGGACCCGGAACTACATCACCTATGGCATAATATCCGGGAATATTGGTTTGGTACCAATCGTTAACCATGATCTTATCACGATCTACAACTATACCGACATCCTCCAATCCTATATTTTCTAAATTAGAGGAAATACCAACAGCAGAAAGTACGATCTCTGCTTCCAATGTTTCTTCGCCTTTTTGAGTCTTTACAGTCGCTTTTACTGTTTTTCCTGAAGTATCAAGCTTTTCAACAGAAGAATTGGTCATAACTTTAATTCCGGCCTTTTTAAAGGATCTTTCAAATTGTTTTGAAACTTCTTCGTCCTCTAGTGGAACAAGATTAGGAAGGAATTCAACTATGGTCACTTCAGTTCCCATGCTGTTATAAAAATGAGCAAACTCCACTCCAATGGCGCCACTACCAACAACGATCATAGACTTCGGCATACTTTTTAGCGACATCGCTTCTCTGTATCCTATCACTTTTTTCCCATCTTGCTTCAGATTAGGTAGTTCTCTAGACCGGGCACCGGTTGCAATGACAATATGGTCTGCACTGTATTCCTTTCCGTCTACATCTACTTTTTTACCGGGTTTTAATTTTCCGAAGCCATTGATCACATCGATCTTGTTCTTCTTCATTAAAAACTGAACCCCTTTACTCATTCCATCGGCAACGCCACGACTGCGTTCTATAACTTTTCCGAAGTCACTGCCTGCATCTTTAACGGTAAGTCCATAGTCTTCGGCATGCTTTAAATATTCGAAAACCTGAGCACTTTTCAGTAAAGCCTTTGTTGGGATACATCCCCAATTAAGACAGACACCTCCAAGACTTTCTTTTTCTATGATAGCGGTTTTAAAACCCAATTGTGAGGCTCTGATAGCCGTTACATAGCCACCGGGACCACTTCCTAAAACTATAATATCGTATTTGCTCATTTTTTCAGAATTTAAGACTACGAAATTACAAAATGAATTACGTACGTACCAAAAAAGAAGCACCAAATTCAAAAAGATATCTCAAATTGAAATCTGGTGCTAAATAGGGTATGAAATCAAATGTTATTTGTCCTTGGTGAAATCTACTGAGAGTGAGTTAACACAATACCGCTGCCCCGTCTTTGTGGGGCCATCGTTAAACACATGTCCCAAATGACTGCCACAAGTAGCGCATAGAATTTCTGTGCGCATCATGCCTAAGGATCTATCCTGAATGTATTCTACACTTCCTTCTATGGCTTCATCGAAAGATGGCCACCCACAGCCACTATCAAATTTGCTGTCACTTTTGAATAAGGGTGTATTACAGGCACCACATGCATAAGTGCCTTCTTCAAAATTTAAATTGTAAGCTCCGGTAAATGGCCGTTCTGTACCTTTTTCTCGAAGGATCTTGTAGCGGGCTTCCCCAAGTTCTTCTAACCATTCGGCCTCCGATTTTTGAATGGAATATTTTTTGTCTGCCATTGTCAATTCGAAGTTTTCTTTTTTGCCGGTATAAAATCAAGTGCTGCACCATTAATACAATGCCGCTTTCCCGTAGTTTCACGGGGGCCATCATCGAAAACGTGTCCCAGATGCCCTCCACATACCGCACAATGCTCTTCGGTTCGTCCATAGCCTAGGTTGTAATCTGTAGAAAAATCGACATTTCCTTCAATTTCCCGGTCGAAACTAGGCCAACCCGTACCACTGTCGAATTTATGTTCCCCCTTAAAAAGCGGGGTCTTACAAGCTGCGCAAACATAAGTTCCCGGCTCAAAAATTTTATTGAGCTCACTTGAAAAAGGACGTTCGGTTCCGGCTTCCCGCAATACATAATATTCTTCATCGCTGAGCTGGGCTTTCCATTCGGCTTCAGTTTTGGTGATGGGGAATTCCTTCTGTGCTTTCTTATCCTGTGCCGCCGAATTACAGCTTATAAGCAATAATCCAATAAACACCGTGATTAGGTACTTCATAGTTTAGTTTGAAATGGTTTGAATTTCAGTATTTTCGATTTGCATAGATTTTAATAATTCCTCCATGCTCAATTCACTGTTGGCAAATTCAGAAGGAACCACGGCAATTCGAAATGTTTGGTCGTTGGTGAAGGCCGAACCTAACGTGGACAGATCGAAATTTCCGTCCAAGAACAACCGAACATCTAAAAAGGTATGGTCGAAATTGTAAACCAAAGTTCCCTGATCTACGAAGAAGGTTTGTGGTAATTGACTCCATACATCGATGCTTCCGTTATTTCCGGGAACGACATCTTCGAGCAAATAGACTAAAACTGCATCACTTTCAAAAACCTCAACATTGGAAGGAAAGTTCACCAATTGGCTAAAATTGTTTCCGGGAGTGAAGTCCACAGTAACTTCAAATACCTGTCCAAGGATATTGATACCGGGCTCACCAGGAGGTCCCGGGTCACCTTCACAAGATACAAAAAAGACGGTGGTGGATAACGCTAAAAATAAGAGTAGTTGTTTCATAATATCGTATTGTTTTTTTAGTTCATAGCAAAAGTTGTTCCATCTTCAAAAGAAAGTTGAACTTCCGAAATTAAGACACTTAAACATTTTTTTGGCTTACTTTTTGAATTGTTTAACGAAAAGACCCTCGAAGGTGGATTCATTTATAAATATTTTAAGGGTATTAAGAAAATATATATCTAATTTTATTGAGAAATTAAATCCAACTACTATGAAAATGAAAAAAATACTCTCCGTCCTTGCTGTACTTGTATTTATGGTTGCCTGTACAACAACCAATCCTTTTACAGGGAAACAGACTTTGGCCTTGGTGCCAAATTCGCAGATCTTACCCATGGCTTTTCAGCAATATCAGCAGTTTTTGAAAGAGAACAAGGTGGTGCGAGGAACAGCAGATGCCAGGATGGTAAATAATGTTGGTCAAAAAATTGCTGCAGCGGCAGAACGATATCTAACCGCGAATGGATTTGCGGGATATTTAAAGGATTATCAGTGGGAATACAATTTGGTAGAAGACCCTGCTGTTAATGCATGGTGTATGCCCGGGGGTAAGATTGTGTTTTATACCGGTATCATGCCCATTGCAAAGAATGAGGCAGGAGTCGCTGCTATTATGGGGCACGAGGTAGCACACGCTCTTGCGAATCACGGTCAGCAGCGTATGAGCGCCGCACAGTTACAAACGCTTGGGGCTGTAGCCGGAAATGTGGCATTGGGTAATGACCCGGAAAACCAGGCGATCTTTAATCAGGCATACGGTTTGGGTACCACAGTAGGAGTAATGCTTCCTTTTAGCAGAAACCATGAAACCGAGGCAGATAGAATTGGATTAACCCTTATGGCAATGGCCGGATATGATCCTATTGTAGCTGCAGAGTTATGGGAGCGAATGAAACAACAGGCCGGAGGAGCACCCCCGGAGTTTTTAAGTACACACCCATCGAGCAACACCAGAATCAACAATATTCGTCAGTGGGCTCCCGAAGCCAAAGCAGAGGCTCGTAAATTTGGTGTGACTTCCTTTAGAAAGCAATAGAAATTATCTAATTTTTTACTACTTTAGAATCCCGCTTACAGGCGGGATTTTTTGACCTAACAACCTATAATGGCCAACTTAGTAAAAGGAAGTAAAAAACTACTGAATGCCTGGGCATTCTATGATTGGGCGAATTCGGTATATAGTTTAGTAATTGCATCTGCTGTTTTCCCCATCTTTTATCTAGCATTATTTAATGAAGCTAAGGTAACCACCGTTTCGGTCTTTGGCCTCGAAATGCGAAGCACTCCGCTCATTAATTATACTACGGCTGCTGCGTTTCTTGTGGTTTCAATTATTTCTCCGTTACTGTCGGGAATAGCAGATTATGTTGGCAACAAGAAGACCTTTATGAAGTTTTTCTGCTATTTGGGTGCCTTGTCCTGTGTGGGATTGTACTTCTTCGATCTGGACCATATTTATAGAAGCCTGTTGTTTTATTTTTTCGGACTTATAGGCTTTTGGGGGAGTCTGGTTTTTTACAATTCTTATCTCCCGGATATTGCCATGAAAGAACAACAGGATCGCATTAGCGCAAAAGGGTATTCCCTTGGATATATTGGAAGTGTCTTACTGCTTATTTTCAATCTTATAATGGTGATGAAACCTGAGTACTTCGGACTTGGAGAAGGAGGTGCTGCGAGTATGGAAGCGATGAAGATCTCGTTTGTTACTGTTGGAATATGGTGGATCGTATTTAGTCAGTATTCCTTTTATTTTCTTCCTAAGGGAAATCCCACAGGAAAAAAAGTTAGCAGAAAGATCATTTTTAACGGATTCAGGGAACTAAAGGGTGTTTTTCATTCCCTAACTGAAAACATCAAACTGAAGCGATATCTCGCCGCATTTTTTATCTATAGCATGGCTGTCCAAACCGTAATGTTGGTTGCGACTTATTTTGGCGAACAAGAGATAGCATGGGGTGGAAACGATGAAAAAACCATAGGACTTATATCCAGTATACTTATAATTCAATTGGTGGCGGTTTTAGGAGCTGTACTAACATCCAGGGCTTCAGGCAGGTTCGGGAACATTCCAACATTAATAGTTATCAACTGCATTTGGATCGGGATCTGTATCTACGCGTTTTTTGTGGAGACAAGTCTTCAGTTTTACTGTGCAGCCGGAGTGGTAGGACTCGTGATGGGAGGGATACAGGCGTTATCTCGTTCAACCTATTCGAAATTTCTTCCAAAGACAGAAGATACCACTTCCTACTTTAGTTTTTATGATGTCGCTGAAAAGATTGGGATCGTCGTTGGGATGGTTATTTATGCCACCATAGATCAGATCACAGGCAGTATGCGTAACTCAATCCTCTTTTTAATGATCTTCTTTATAGTGGGTGTTATTTTATTACTTCAGGTGCCAAGAAATCTTCCCGAATAGACAATTTTTACTTATGTTTGCGTTTATTACCAAAGAAACTTACTTATATATGAAAAAAATTCAACTTTTAAACTGGGTGCTTGTCGCTTTCCTTGCCGTTCAGTTTACAGCTTGTGAAGATGAACCTCTGGAAGGAGAATTTCCTCAGGAAGAAGTTAATGAAGCCGAAGAAGGACAGTTTGTCGCTACTATCGCGGGGCAGGCATTTTTAGCTGAAAATGCTACGGCGGTGATGAATGATATGAATGAAATGGTAATTATTGGAACGCGCCCCACAACCGGAGAAACGATCACATTAACTATAGAGAATGCCGCCGAAGGTTCCTTCAATATCACCGCAGGAATGGGTAATATTAATAGTGGTGCGTATCAGGACTCCAATCAAATGGCGAATCCCTACATCTCTGCCGGTTTATTTGGTGGATCGGGTCAATTAAATATAACTGAAATAGATACCGATGCCTTTACCGTGACCGGAACATTTAGCTTTGTAGGTGTTCGTATTCAACTTGACTCTGAAGGAAACCCCGTTATCGATGGAGACGGTAACCCGGTTTTAGAAACTATAACTATTACCAATGGAGGATTTAATTCTATTGAACTGGACATTGATAACAGTGGCGGGCCTGTAGGAACAACTGAAGAATTCTTTGCAAAGGTTGACGATATTGAATTTACTCCCGACTTAATGTTGTCTACAACCAGAGTTGAAATTGGAGGTGAACCGATGATTAACATTGTGGCAGTAAATGCGGCAGGAGATCAGATGCGAATTGATATCCCCGAAAATATTGGAGTAGGTACATTTGCTATGGAACAAATTTCTGATGGTACTAAATTAATTGGATTATTCAATGCTGCCGGTCCCGGGGAAGCGCTGACTTCGAACCCTGGTACCATTACGATCACTCAGCTCAATACCCTTGCCGGATTGGTTGAAGGAACCTTTGCGTTTACGGCAACAGATCCGCTTAATCAGGATCCTGCCGTGGTTCAAATTACCGAAGGTAGCTTCTCCTTACACTATGAAGCCGCTCCTTCTAATCCTAACAACTCTTTTATTGCAGATGTAGGAGGAACAGCTATGGGCGCAGACTTTGTTGATGCCACCGAATTTGATCTTGGTGGAGTTCCCACAGTTACCGTTCGTGGATTTAGCAGTACTACCGGTCAGAATATAGAAATAACATTTCCCAAGGATCTTGCTCCGGGAAGTTATGATTTTGTAAGTGAGCAAATTCCCGGTGAGAGCGTTGCGATCTATCAGGTAAACGTAGGGGGGACTTCTTATACTTCCACCGATGGTGCGATTGTGGTACTTACAAATGACCTATCGACCGGAGGAACTATAAACGCCGCATTTTTATTCTTCGCAGAGGATCTGTCGGGAGGTGACCCACAAACCTATACGATCACTAATGGAGAGTTTACCGTAGAACTGCTTTAAGAATCATAAAGTATTCAATTAAGTAAAAAAGCCGCTAAATATTGATTTAGCGGCTTTTTTATTTCTATGCTGGCTAATTACATTCCTTTTATGGTTCCAGAACCTGAAACCTTGGTGTCTCTAGTGGCCGGATTTCCTGTATAGCGAATGTCCCCCGAACCATTTACTCGCGCCTTTAAATTGTTCTTGACGTTCACTTCGGCATCTCCCGACCCGGAAATGAAGGTATCGGCGTTTTGTGCACTGAGCATCTTTCCTTCAAAATCTCCGCTTCCACTTATCTTTACTTCAAGATCTCCTGTTTTACCACTCAGGATCATATCTCCCGATCCGGTGATCTTAGCATCGATCTCTGACACATCAACATCTAATTTAATGTCACCCGATCCAACGATTGATAGTTCAAGCTCGTTACCGCTAATGGTATTTTTGGTGTCAATATCGCCCGAACCTACTAAAAGTATTTCAGAGATTTCCTGAAACGGTACCGTAACGTGTATACCGTGCTTGGTATTCACGCTGGTATTCTTTTTAATTCGGATCTCGAGTGAATTGCCATCCACTTCGATCTCAACATACTCATGGATGTTCGAATCGGTAGTAACACTAATGTTTCCTTCAGTGCCTTTTTCCAGATGTACATCCATAGAACCGACTACCTTCACTCCGCTGTAATTTGAAGTACTAACGGTCTTCGTAGTGATATTTCCATCGCCTTTTACTCTGGTGTTTTTAAATTGGGCCGTGCTCTCGGTGATCCCAAATAGGATCAGGGCTGCAACGAGAATTGATTTTAGTCCTGTTTTCATAATGTATGTTCGTTTTATTGATTGATTACATTTTTTTTAGAGTGATCCCTCCGTAACTTGAATTGATATTGAACTTTGTTCCCGAACCTTTTGTGCCATGGTAACCTTCATACGTTTTTTCGGTAATGTCCTTATCGGTTTTAGTAATGTTTATAGTATCCTCTCCGTTTAGGTTCGCATAGGTAACCCTAGCATAAAAATCGAAAGAAAGACTGCTGTCGAAGCCTAGTTTAATGCCGGTATACTGACTTCTTATGGTAACATCCTTCGCACCATTAGAAACTCTGTCTATTGAAATTGACCCATAATCTGAATTCAGATTCAAAGATCCGGTAATGGTTCCAAGACGATGAGTGACATAGTCTCCGTTACCAACCACTTTACCTGCTTTACCGACTTCAATTTTTCCGTAGTCACTATTATAATTGATATCGCTTACTTCGATAATTTCAGAGTTTGTATAATCTGCATTAAGCTCCAGTTTTTCAACTTTTTCCAGCCTGAACCCGGAATAGTCGGCATCTATTTTTCCGCTCTTCATATAATCAATGGTCGATTTTGAGGTATAATCGAAGTTGAGATAATTGTTTTCTGCCATGAGTTGTCCTATGATTAGCTTCCCATAGTCGCAGTTTATCTTTGCATTTCCTTCCAGTTTATTAAGACTAATCGCACCGTAATCGTTTTCGAGATCTACCGAATTGGTAATCGGCATTTTTATGGTGTAGTTGATCTTCATAGATACATTATTCCCCTTTTTGCCCCAGAAGCTCCAAGACTTGCCTTTATCGCCAAATAATGTTTTAGCGCTTACTAATGAGGCGTTCGCTGAAAACTCCACCGTGATCTCATCGAGTTTTTTCTGAACCAGTTCTTCGTCATCCCCGTTGGTTTCTATGTGAACTTCGATCACCGTTCGGTTTTCGTTCCAGGTCACGATGTCCAGATTTCCGTAGGAGTTATCGACTTTTAATCCGGCATTGGCATTTACACTAAATTCTTTCTTTATCGTTTTTTCTTTGGTGTATTTGCCTTTTGAATTATTGTTTCCTGCAGACATAAGGGCAGGAAAAAGCAAAATAAGTATGAGTTGATTAAATAGTAGTTTCATTTTCATTGTTTTTGGTGTTATTGATTTCTTCAATTGTCGTTGTTACTTGCTCTAACAGGTCGATCCTGTTTTGAAAGTTTTGGATCATTGCATGTATTACACGCTTGTCGTTACCACTTTCCACAAGATCTACCGTAAGCTTCTGGTAATCTTTCTCGAGAATTTCAATTTGCGCTAAAGCGTCTTCAATGATGGCTTTTGTTTCGGGAGACCGAAAGCTCTTAAGCGTTTCGAGTTCCCTATTGATGGCTGTTGTAAAATAGGACTGGGTATTTTCCATTTCGGGCGATACACTTGCCAAACCGGCTGCCTGAGTTTCCGTATTAAAAAAGAACATTCCCATTCCTATCAATACTACTACTGAAGCTGCGATGGACAAAGGCTTCCACCAACTTCTAGTCTTATACACTGAATTTGTTTCCGAATTCAATTTTTCTAAGAACCGCTGTTGGTGCCCGGCAGGAGTTTCGTGTACATCGAACTTTCCTTCCAATCCTTCAAATAATCGTTCTATGGCATCTTTTTTCATGCTGTTGTTGCTAATTTTCTTCTTAAACTTTCCTTTGCTCTTGAAATGAGGGTTCTGCAATTGGCATAACTTATTCCCAATATCTCACAGAGCTCCTCATAATCATATCCTTCAATAAAATGTAAACTCAGTATACGCTGATAGCTTTCATGCAATCCGTCCATACAGCTTATCACTTCTTTTGCTCTTATAAATGACAAGTCTTCTTCTGCAATTCCTTCATCCATGTCATCATCCCATTCCTTAACGTCTTCGGCTTTCAATTCCACAAATCGCAGTGATTTTCGGTACTGCATGATGCTGTTGTTGATCACAATTCGCTTTAACCAAGACCCGAACGAAGCGGTTCCTTTAAAGGTGTCAAGTTTTGCGAATGCGGTGATAAACGATTCCTGCATTACATCTTCTGCTTCAGCCGTGTTTTTTACAATACGCAAGGCAGTGTTGTACATTGCAGCATGATAGCGGTTGTACACTTCAAGTTGCGCCAACTGATTGCCTTTCTGACAAAGAGCGAGTAGGGTTGTTATATTTTGTTTGGTTAGTGACAAAAAAACAATTGTTTGATTTAAAGATACAGCTTGCTGAAAATTGTTACACTTACTTCAGAAAAAAATCTTCTCCTTGGCATATTAATTGAACCTTGTATATTGAAATTACAACGAACCCTGCTGAAAATCAGTAGGTTTTATAAAAATTATCATAACATTAATAATCATAAAGCATTGTATACATTATTTTTAATGACACAATGTCTTACTAGAACATATGGCCAGAACTAAATTAACAACTATAGACAGTTTGTCATTTCAAGAAATTGGTGAAGATGCAGATCTTATTCCGTTGATGACGCCCGAGGATGAAGATGCGATGAATAAAGAAGATCTCCCCGAGGTGCTTCCCATTCTTCCCTTACGGAACACCGTATTGTTTCCCGGGGTGGTTATACCCATTACCGCAGGAAGGGATAAATCCATCAAACTCATTAATGAAACAAACAAGGGTTCCAAGGTAATCGGGGTGGTCTCACAAAAGGAAGAGGGAAAAGAGGAGCCCGGAATTGGAGATATCAATACGATTGGAACGGTCGCTCAGATCCTGCGTGTACTCAAAATGCCAGATGGGAATACCACGGTGATCATACAGGGTAAGAAGCGTTTTGAAGTGACCGAGGTGATCACCAAAGACCCGTATATTACCGCAACGGTGCAAGGGGTTGCCGAAGCCAAACCCGCAAAAGACAATGAAGAGTTCCAGGCGATCATAGATTCAATCAAGGAAATGGCACTAGAGATCATTAAGGTGAGTCCGAATATACCTTCGGAAGCGGCCTTTGCCATTAAAAATATTGAAAGTACTTCGTTTCTAATCAATTTTGTTAGCTCAAATCTGAATATTTCTGTAGCTGAAAAGCAAAAACTTCTGGAAATAAACAACTTGAAAGATCGCGCATTGGAGACACTTCGCTATATGAATGTCGAAATTCAGAAGCTTTCCCTGCGCAATGATATTCAGTCGAAGGTTGAAAGCGATATTAGTCAGCAACAGCGCGAATATTTCCTTCAGCAGCAAATGAAGACCATACAGGAAGAATTGGGAGGAAATTCAAATGAAGCTGAAATAGAAGAAATGAGAACCCGTGCCAAGTCGAAGGGTTGGGGAAAAGAGGTAAAGGAGCATTTCGACAAAGAGCTCACCAAGTTGCAACGTATGAATCCGCAGGTAGCAGAATTCAGCATTCAAAGAAATTATCTCGACCTCTTGCTGGATTTGCCTTGGAACGAATTCAGTAAAGATAAATTCGACCTGAAGCGCGCAAGGACCATTCTGGATCGTGATCACCACGGACTGGATGAAGTGAAAAAACGTATCGTGGAGTATTTGGCAGTACTAAAGCTTCGTAACGATATGAAATCGCCCATATTATGTTTATACGGTCCTCCGGGTGTGGGTAAAACCTCATTGGGTAAATCCATCGCTGAAGCACTGGGGAGAAAATATGTACGTATGTCCTTAGGAGGCCTTCGTGATGAAGCAGAAATACGCGGGCATCGTAAAACCTATATTGGCGCGATGCCCGGACGAATCATTAAAAGTCTTAAAAAGGCCGGAACAAGTAACCCGGTGTTTGTTTTGGACGAGATCGATAAGCTTTCTGTCGGAAGTCAGGGGGATCCTTCTTCGGCCATGTTGGAAGTTTTGGATCCTGAGCAGAACCACGCTTTTTACGATAATTTTTTAGAGTTGGGGTATGATCTTTCTAAGGTGATGTTTATTGCCACATCGAATAGTTTAAGTACGATTCAGCCTGCTTTACGTGACCGTATGGAAATTATAAAGGTTTCCGGGTATACCATAGAAGAAAAGGTGGAAATAGCTAAAAAGCATCTCCTTCCGAAGCAATTAAAAGAGCACGGCTTAGATAAAAGTCACTTAAAGATTGGCAAAAAACAACTGGAAAAGATCGTAGAAGGCTATACCCGTGAAAGCGGAGTACGTTCTCTGGAGAAGCAAGTTGCTAAAATGGTACGCCATGCGGCCATGAAGATCGCAATGGAGGAAGACTACAAAGTGAAAGTGACCAATGAAATGATCATTGATGTATTGGGGGCTCCAAAAATGGAGCGCGATAAATACGAAAACAATGATGTAGCGGGTGTCGTAACCGGATTGGCCTGGACCCGGGTAGGAGGTGATATATTGTTTATTGAATCAATACTGTCTAAAGGAAAAGGACAACTAAGCATGACCGGAAACCTTGGAAAGGTGATGAAGGAGTCGGCCACCATTGCCCTGGAGTATATAAAATCCAATGCAGATATGTTGGGAATTGACCCCAATGTCTTTGAAAAATACAACGTCCATGTTCACGTGCCTGAGGGAGCAACTCCAAAGGATGGACCAAGTGCTGGAATTACCATGCTAACTTCTTTGGTATCACTATTTACACAGCGCAAAGTGAAAAAGAGTATTGCCATGACCGGAGAGATCACTTTACGAGGTAAGGTATTGCCGGTTGGAGGAATAAAAGAAAAGATCCTTGCCGCTAAACGTGCGCGGATAAAAGAAATTTTACTTTGTGAGGATAACAAAAGGGATATCGATGAGATAAACCCGGAATACCTCAAAGGCCTTACATTTCATTATGTAAAGGATATGAGCGATGTTCTGGACCTTGCGCTAACCAAGGAAAAGGTTAAGAACGCCAAGAAGTTATAATACTTTTTGGAAAGGTTATAACTGCTATTGCGACCTTTAAAAAGCCCCTTGCTGAAATTGGCAGGGGTTTTTCATTAAAATTAATATTCAAAACTTCAAACTCTTTTTACTCCGCTAAAAATAAATTATACTTGCATTCGTTTTAAAATTCAGGTAAAGTAGCTCACACTTCATGAACCATAAGGTATTGTACGTATTCTTTTTCCTTTTCACAACGGCACTTGTCGCACAAGTGGGAGGAAGAAGTACCTATCAATTCCTGAATCTGGTAAATTCTCCACGTCAGGCCGCTCTGGGCGGTAAAACGGTTACTAATTACGATTGGGACCCTACACAGGCCATGTTTAATCCGGCGAGTATAAATCCCGAGATGGACAATCAACTGTCTCTTAATTATACTAATTATATAGGAGACATTAACTACGGAACGGCTAGTTATGCATACTTATGGGACAGACGCACTCAGGTCTTACACATGGGAGTGAGTTATATCAACTATGGAAAGTTTGACGGCTACGATGAATTTGGGAATCCAACCAACAGCTTTAGCGGAGGAGAAGTGGCAGTTTCATTCGGACATGCCCGAAACATAGCATTTACAGATTTTCATATTGGAGCCAATGTAAAGTTTATCTCCTCAACCTTAGAGCAATACTCTTCTTTTGGTGTGGCTGTAGATATTGGAGTGATGTATGTATATGAAGATTGGGACCTTCATATCACGGGTGTTGCGCGTAATATTGGTACACAGATCACGCCGTACGAGAACACTTATGAGAAACTTCCGTTTGAGCTGGTCTTTGGGATCTCACAGATTCTGGAGAATATTCCAATTCGCTGGCATGTGACGTTTGAGGAAATGCAGCAATGGAACATTGCCTTTTCAAATCCCAATCGGGAAATTACCGATCTGGAAGGGAATGTTCAAACAGAAAAGATTAATTTTATAGACAACGCCTTCAGGCATACCATACTTGGGATAGAGATCTTTCCCGAAAGCGGATTCAATATCCGCTTAGGATACAACCTGAGAAGGGCGGAAGAATTGCGTATTCTGGAACGCCGGGCCTTTGCCGGCTTAAGCGCCGGATTCTCAATTCGCTTGAACAAGATTCGTTTAAGTTATTCGTATGCGAAGTATAGTACAGCGGCTTCTACGAGTAACTTCGGACTCAATATCAATCTTCAATAATGAAGAAAATTACCATTGCCATCGATGGCTTTTCATCTACGGGAAAAAGTACGGTCGCCAAACAACTGGCAGACTGGCTGGAATATGTTTATGTAGACAGTGGTGCAATGTATAGAGCTGTAACCCTTTACGCCATGCAGCAGGGGCTTATTTCTGAAGATCATTTCGATGTGGATAAACTGAAGGGTGCATTGAATGATATTACGCTCGAATTCAGAAAAAATGAATCGGGTAAGGCTGAAATTTACTTAAACGGAGAAAATGTAGAACGCGCCATTCGCACCCTGGAAGTATCTGAATTTGTAAGTCCGGTTTCCACGATTTCAGAGGTAAGAGCGAAATTGGTAGAACAGCAGCAACAATTAGGGAAAGGAAAAGGTGTGGTCATGGATGGACGAGATATTGGTACTGTCGTCTTTCCACAGGCCGAATTAAAGATCTTTTTAAACGCGTCGGCCAGAGAACGGGCCCAAAGACGATATATGGAGCTTACCCAAAAAGGGGACAAGGTGACCTTCGAAGAAGTATTGGAAAATGTCACGGAGCGGGATCATATCGATTCTACAAGAGCAGATTCTCCCTTAATGAAGGCAACAGACGCCATTGAGATCGATAATAGTGAAATGAATCTTGAAGACCAGTTTCACACTATACTTCAGCTGGCAAAGGACCGCATAGCCGGGAGGGTATAAAAAATGCCGCCCGAGGGCAGCATGTTGTTGGTTTTAAATCTCATCTAATTTATTAGACAAAGCGGGTATCGGAGGAGAGTAGGAGGTCTACTCTTTTAAGCCAAAGATCCTTTCGCTGGGCTTGCCGCTTCATCACTTTATAAAGATTATTTACACTATTCATGGTCGTTAGGATTTAGGTTAGATTAAAGTCTGGCTTCGTCCGTAATTAACGGTGACGTCTTTTGGCATTCCATACAAAACCTACACTAGTTCTTGGTTTTTCGGTCAGGGTGTTTCGATCTAAAGTTCTCATAATTTTTCGTTTTTTGATTAATAAATGACTTGATTGATACTATATAGACGACAGCAAATTAATTTTGTTACAGTACTTGGTATAACAAAGTAGTAATTTAACAAATTTTAACATATTTAGCCGTTGGCAGTGAATAGTGAGCAGTAACCGGTAGGGCAGTATGCAATAGGCAGTGAGCAGTGAGCAGTGAGCAGTGAGTGGGAGTAAGGACAATAGAATCAGAACTAGCAACGAATTACTAACCTCTAAGTCCTAATCCCGATTATTATTCCAAATTTCGCTCTATTCTTTTATCCGGGATAAGCCAGATTATGGCCACTACAGCATATAGAACCACAGCGATCCAGGTACTTAGAAAGGACAGGAATAATCCCACGATATATAGAACCACAGATAGTTTTCCTTTAAGGTCTCGCCCAATGGCCTTCTTTAAAACGAAATCTTTACCGTGATGTTTTAAAATGTAGCTCTGAAGAATAAAATAGGCCACTGCACTCATTAGCAGATTAAACCCATACAATGCCACCGGGGTAGCCGACAAGTGATTTTCACCAAGCCATGAGGTGGTAAATGGAATAAGCGACAACCAAAACAGCAAATGAAGATTCGCCCAAAGAATTTTACCATTTACTTTCTGTGCAGCCTGAAACAAATGATGATGGTTGTTCCAGTAGATTCCTATATAAATAAAACTAAACAGATAACTGGCAAAAACAGGAATTTCAGGGATCAGGCTTTTAAGGGTCACCTCATGTGGGGCTTTTAATTCCAGAACCATTATGGTGATCACTATAGCTAAAACGCCATCGCTAAAGGCTTCGAGTCGGTTGGTAGTCATAATTTTAGATCGTTTTAATGAATAATAAATGTATGAAATAGTTCGTCACTATGGGTGCCGAATTATTTATGGAACATTGCTCTGTTAGAAAAAGATCGTTTAATCTTTCAGAAAAAACAAAACACTTTGAAAATCAAAAGAAAAAGCTTAATTTTGCAACCCTTTTAGCGAATAAGCAGGTGTTAAGAGGAACTGAAAAAAACAAAACAAACCCTTCTGTGGGATCATCGTAGCAATCACCTGTAAGAACACAGAATACAAACAAGTGATTTTCAGAAAAAATTTTCCTGAAGATCATGGAGTAAAATCAAATGGCTGATAAAGCAAAAGAAGAAGCAGTAGTCGAAAAGAAAACTGCCAAACCAAAAAAAGAAGCAAAAGCAACAAAACCTGCTAAAGCTGAAAAAGAAGAAGTTGCTGTTGAAGAGACAGTAGCCGAGCAACCAAAGGAAGAGGTTTCACTTAAAGAGAGCAACCCCGAAAAATTCCTTAAGGATTTTAACTGGCATAACTACGAAGAAGGTATCGATCCTATCGACGATGGCAAGCTGGAAGAATTCGAAAAGTTGGTAGCAGAGAATTTTGTTGACACTTTAGATGACGAAGTAGTTGAAGGTGAAGTGATCTTTATCACAGACCGAGATGCTATCATCGACATCAACGCAAAAAGCGAAGGTGTCGTTTCTTTAAATGAATTCCGTTACAACCCCGATCTTAAAGTAGGGGATAAAGTTGAGGTGTTAATTGACGTACGTGAAGACAGCACCGGACAATTGATCCTATCTCACCGTAAGGCGAGAACCATTAAGGCATGGGATCGTGTAAATGCGGCACATGACGAAGGTACTATCGTGAATGGTTATGTAAAATGTCGTACCAAAGGTGGTATGATCGTGGATGTATTCGGTATTGAAGCCTTCTTACCGGGATCACAGATCGATGTGAAGCCTATCCGCGATTACGATGTTTACGTTGGAAAAACAATGGAATTTAAAGTGGTTAAGATCAACCACGAATTCAAAAACGTTGTGGTTTCTCATAAAGCACTTATCGAAGCCGATATTGAAGAACAGAAAAAAGAGATCATTGGTCAGTTAGAAAAAGGACAAGTACTGGAAGGTGTTGTGAAAAACATCACTTCTTACGGTGTGTTCGTAGATCTTGGTGGCGTAGATGGTCTTGTACATATCACCGACCTATCCTGGTCTCGTATCAACCATCCTAATGAGATCGTTGAACTGGATCAGAAACTGAACGTTGTGATCCTTGACTTCGATGAAGACAAGACACGTATCCAGTTGGGTCTTAAGCAGCTTAATGCACATCCTTGGGATGCATTGGGTGAAGAACTTAAAGTTGGTGACAAAGTAAAAGGAAAGGTTGTCGTGATCGCAGATTACGGTGCCTTTATCGAAGTTGCCGAAGGTGTTGAAGGACTTATTCACGTAAGTGAAATGTCATGGTCTACACACTTGCGCAGCGCTCAGGATTTTGTGAATGTTGGGGACGAAGTTGAAGCTCAGATCCTTACATTGGATCGTGAAGAACGTAAAATGTCTCTTGGGATCAAGCAATTGACTCCGGATCCATGGACCGATATCACTTCTAAATACCCTGTAGGTTCTACACATAAAGGAATTGTAAGAAACTTTACGAATTTCGGTGTGTTTGTTGAGCTGGAAGAAGGGATCGACGGACTTATTTACATCTCCGACCTATCATGGACTAAGAAGATCAAGCATCCAAGTGAGTTTACCAATATTGGTGACACCCTGGAAGTTGTTGTTCTTGAGTTGGATGTAGAAGGACGTAAATTGAGTTTAGGACACAAACAAACTACCGAAAATCCATGGGATAAATACGAGGATGAGTTTGCTGTTGGAAGTAAGCACACAGCTGCGATCTCTGAGATCGTAGACAAGGGAGCGACCATCGACTTTAATGACGATATCACTGCCTTTGTTCCAACACGTCACCTTGAAAAAGAAGACGGTTCTAACCTTAAGAAGGGTGAAGAAGCAGAATTCCAGATCATTGAATTCAATAAAGAATTCAAGAAAGTGGTGGCTTCTCACATGAGTATTCACAAAGAAGAAGAAGCGAAGATCGTTAAGCAGGCTGCTAAAAAGCAAGCTGCTCAGGCCGAAGAAGCTAAAACTACTTTAGGTGATGCGAATGCCAAACTTCAGGAATTGAAAGATAAGATGGACGGCAAGAAAAAATAAGTCCATTTTCAACCATAATCAAAAGCCTCTCTGTTTTTCAGAGGGGCTTTTTTATTTGGGCGTTTCCTAAAGCACCATAGAAATAGTTCGTAGCACACTTCATGCTTGCTTTAGGGTCGGGCTTTCGGCATTACAAGCCTTCGTATGCCGTTGTCAAACAAAGGCAGGGTAATCTGCCTCAATCCCTAACGCAAATACTTTTTTCCACTTCAATCCTTTCTTTGGAAAAGCTAAAAGGGAAGTAACACATGGAATTATCCATATTTTATGTTTCAGATCCTTTAATCGGATTTTCCGACTATATTGATTCATTTTGAGCAATAAATAGAGTTTCTTTCTGCTTTAGTAACTTAGAAAAGAAAGATTTAGAAAATAGAGAGACAGATTCTTTATTTATCCATAGAAGTATTTTAAACAAAAACCACTACTTTTGTATTCTGAATAATCGTTCAGAACTACCGTATGAGTCAAAAAGTGTTATTAAACGCAACCGAAGTGAACATAGCACTTCACCGCTTGGCTTGTCAATTAATAGAAAACCACGATACCTTTAGCAATACCGTTCTCATTGGGATACAGCCCAGAGGGGTCTTTTTGGCCGAACGCATCAAAACCATGCTGCAGAACGAGTATAAAATAAAGAACGTGCAGTTGGGATATCTGGATATTACCTTTTATCGGGATGACTTCCGAAGAAGTGATAAACCTCTCGAAGCCAATAAAACCAACATTTCCTTTATCGTAGAAGACAAAAAAGTGGTTTTTATAGACGATGTACTTTTTACCGGTCGCAGTATCAGGTCGGCATTAACCGCGATCCAATCCTTTGGACGTCCACTGGAAATAGAATTGTTGACATTAATAGACAGAAGATTTAGTAGGCATTTACCCATACAGCCCGATTACCGCGGAAGGCAGGTAGATGCTATAAATGAAGAAAAAGTAAAAGTTTGCTGGAAGGAAAAGGATGGAGAAGATGCAGTATATCTCATAAATAACTAAGGTTATTAACTATATGCAACGGGTAGCTACATGCCTTAAATTGAGCACCTGCAGCGTTTTAGAAGAAAAAAAATGAATGAATTAAGTGTAAATCACCTGCTGGGAATAAAATATCTTACCAGAGAAGATATACAACTCATTTTTGAAACAGCCGATCATTTTAAAGAAGTGATCAACCGACCCATTAAAAAAGTGCCCTCACTTCGCGATATTACCATTGCCAATTTATTCTTTGAAAACAGCACCAGAACCCGACTCTCCTTCGAACTGGCCGAAAAGCGACTCTCTGCCGATGTCATTAACTTCTCTGCTGGGTCTTCTTCAGTGAAAAAAGGAGAAACACTCATAGATACCGTGAACAACATACTATCCATGAAAGTGGATATGGTTGTGATGCGACATCCAAATCCGGGAGCAGGTGTATTTTTGTCCAAAAACGTAAATGCAAGTATAGTGAATGCCGGGGACGGAGCACACGAGCATCCAACGCAGGCGCTTTTGGATTGTTACTCCATTAAAGAGCGATTGGGAAAAGTTGAAGGAATAAAGGTGGTAATCGTAGGGGATATACTGCATTCCAGAGTTGCATTGTCTAATATATTTGCACTTCAAAAGCTTGGAGCAAAAGTTAAGGTATGCGGCCCTAAAACATTATTACCCAAATATATAGAAAGTTTAGGTGTTGAAGTTGAGCCAAATCTTCGCAAGGCATTAGAATGGTGCGATGTAGCCAATATGCTACGCGTTCAAAACGAGCGAATGGAGATCAGTTATTTCCCGACAACCAGAGAATACACACAACAATTTGGGGTAAATAAGACCTTACTCGATTCCCTTAAAAAGGAAATAGTGATCATGCACCCGGGCCCTATAAACCGCGGGGTGGAAATTACCAGCGATGTGGCCGACAGTAAGCATGCCATCATTCTGGATCAGGTACAAAACGGTGTGGCAATACGCATGGCAGTACTCTATTTATTAGCTTCTAAAATAAAGCACGATGAAGATTGATAATCACGATACATTTGTCGTTCTGGGAGACGAAAAGGGCGACCTGGAAGGGTTTGCGTCATTTTTGGAATATCAAATTCCCAATAAGTTCAAGAATCAGAACGTAGTGATCGACCTAAGTACGAACGAAGACCTTAAATTAGAACAGCTCTTGCTATTTCTAAAGGTGTCTAACCTGCATCGTAAGACAAAGCAATCGTTTGTATTTATAAATGACGCTATTAACCCCGATGATATTCCTTTCGAAATGTTGGTTGTACCCACGCTTCAGGAGGCAAAGGACGTTATCGAAATGGAAGAAATAGAGCGCGATTTGGGCTTCTAAGGCCAATTTTTTTACCTTTATTCTCGATATTTTATATCAAGCGCAATACATAATTTTTCACATAGAACATTGAAATGAAACTAACCATACTTGGCTGCCATTCTGCTACTCCCCGTTGGCATGCACACCCCACGGCCCAGGTATTGGAAGTTCAGGGGCATTTGTTTTTAATTGATTGTGGTGAGGGAACTCAGGTGCAGCTTAGGCGGTTTAAGCTCAAATTTTCAAGGATCAAACATATCTTTATTTCACATTTACACGGGGATCATTTTTATGGTCTTATCGGATTAATTTCCACCTTTCGTTTGCTAGGGCGCGAGGCCGATATGCACATTTATGGACCAGAGGGGATTAAGGAAGCGATTACGCTTCAGCTGAAACTGGGAAAGTCGTGGACTAACTTCAATTTGTTTTTCCATGAGTTGTCGTCCAATGAACCACAATTGATCTTTGAAGACAGTAAGGTTTCAGTAACCACCATCCCTCTCAATCACCGGGTATATACTAACGGCTTTTTAATTCAGGAAAAGCCCGGAGAACGAAAACTAAACATTGACGCTGCCGTAAAGGCAAAGGTCGACAAGAGTTATTTTCAGAAATTAAAACAAGGATTCAACGTAGAAAACAGGGACGGTACGGAAATAGAGAATTCGCAGGTAACCTTAGACCCGGATCCGCCTAGGTCTTACGCTTACTGCAGTGATACGGTGTATGCCCCGCAAATAATTCCGCAGATTAAACACGTAACTGCCTTATATCATGAGTCCACGTTCTTAAAAATGCATCAGCATCTCTGTGAGCCAACCAAGCATAGCACGGCAGCTGAAGCGGCCAGTATCGCCAAACAGGCGGAAGTGGGCACCCTCATCCTTGGTCACTATTCAGGTCGATACGGCGATCTTGAGTTGTTCCGAAGTGAGGCGCAAGAAATTTTTACGGCAGTTGAACTCGCTGAAGACGGAAAGGAATTTTTCTTTTAATCACCTTTTTAAAAATTTTAATTTTTCGATTGTTTTTATAATTACCTTAGAATTGTTTATGCATTTACGATAAACAATAGAAATAACCCTTGATTTAATTGGTTTTAAGATATTATGAAACAAATCCGAATTTCAACAATTAGCCTGATTGCACTGGCAATTATGGCATCCTCCGGATGTCAGCATGATCATGAAAAACCAATTTTGCACGTGCCTCAGGGTAAAGTTGGGGTAGTAGGTTTTGGATCATTAATGTCACTCAAGGCTATTGAGGACGTTCTTGAACGGTCTTATACAGATTCTACCTATCAAATTCATTTATTGGAATACAAACGAGCGTGGAATTTTGTTGGATCTACAAAGGACCCTAAGTTACCTCAAGAACTTCTTGATTTCGATAGCTATTATATCTATGAGAACGATACTCTTATGTTTGATAATATTGTTTTTTTAAATATTATCGATCATCCGGGAAGTAAGGTAAATGCCATCTTGTATTTTCTTTCTCCTAATGACCTAATAGCTTTGGATCGTATGGAAATAGGTTATGAGCGCATTGACGTTACTAATAACATTGAAGAATTTACCATTAAAGGAGGTGAAATATATGCCTATAGAGCGCTTCCGAATTATACGTTAACCAGTCAAAATAAAAACCAAAAAAACATAATCGATGAGTCTTATTACGATCTGGTGATACAGGCATGCGATAGTATTGGACAACATTTTAGACAGGAATTTAACGCAAGTACGATCCCGGTGGATACGCTTATGGTCGCCCCGACCCTGAACAAGAAAAAGAGTGTTTTACCAAATGCATGATTGAACAAGATTCTTCCCCGAGTCGTGAAGTTGGATTCCTAATATTTAACCCAAACTTAACGGGTGTTCCTTTTCTAAATAATTCTTAAAACTTGTAACTTGCAATAAACTTAGCGTTCATGGCAGAAAATCTGTTCGACCACCGAAAATCTTATGAAAGAGGCATTCTATCTGAGGAAAGTGTTGCCAAAGACCCTTTTCAACAATTTAAATCGTGGTTTAGCGAAGCTAAGAACACAGCGTCTATACACGAAGCGAATGCAATGACATTAAGCACTTTAGGAACAGATAACTTTCCTCGTGGTCGGGTTGTGCTTTTAAAAGAATACAATGACGAAGGTTTTGTTTTTTACACAAATTACAAGAGTGAAAAGGGAATAGCACTTGATAACAACCCCAATGCTTGTATTTCTTTTTTTTGGCCGCCGCTGGAGCGACAGATCATCATTAAGGGCATTGCAAAGAAAACTTCTGAAGAACAGTCGGAGCTTTATTTTAAGTCCAGACCAAAGGGGAGTCAGTTAGGTGCGTTGGTTTCTCAACAAAGTAGGCCGGTAGAAAACAGAGAAGAGCTGGAAGAAAAATTGGCTCAACTGGAGGAAGCCTACAAAAACCAGGAGGTTCCAAAACCAGACCATTGGGGTGGTTATATTCTAAAACCTCTCGCCTTCGAATTCTGGCAGGGCAGGGCCAACAGGCTTCACGATCGAATTGAATTCTATTTCGAAAGTGAGAAATGGAAAATTAGGCGCTTACAACCGTAATCTATTTGTAAAAACGATACTATTTTTAATACAATGAAAACGCTATACTTAGTCAGACATGCAAAATCGTCCTGGAAACACGATGTGATCGATCATCAACGGCCTTTAAAGGGTCGGGGTAAACGAGACGGAGAACTGGTGTCTATTCACCTTAAAGGTCAAATAAAGCCACCTCAATTAATCGTTACCAGTGATGCTGTACGGGCTTTAACAACCGCACAATACTTTAAAAAAGCATTGGGAGTTGCAGATGCCGACTTTAAAACCAATCACGAGTTATATGATTTTAGTGGAAATCAGGTGATGCGAATCATAAAAAATTTAAATGATTCACTCGACATTGTGATGGTAGTTGGTCATAATCACGCCTTCACTTCCATTGCAAATATGCTTGGAAACAAGTATATTGACAATCTTCCAACCTGCGGATTTGTAATGATACAATTTGATGAGAAAAGTTGGAGTTCTATAAGTACAGGAAAGACAATAAAAACCGTATTTCCAAGAGATCTCAAATAATGGTTGAAAAAACGCAAACTATTCCCAATGTCGAGAACCAATACCGGAATCGTGAATTAAGCTGGCTTCAGTTTAATGCACGAGTGCTTCAGGAAGCCGGGGATCCTACGGTTCCATTAATTGAAAGATTCCGATTTCTGGGGATCTTTTCAAATAACCTGGACGAATTCTTTAAGGTTCGATACGCTACTATTAAACGCATCGCGGAGGCAGGTAAGGGAGGCAGAA
The DNA here is from genome assembly GCF_014295415.1 of Constantimarinum furrinae. Lineage (GTDB taxonomy): Bacteria > Bacteroidota > Bacteroidia > Flavobacteriales > Flavobacteriaceae > Constantimarinum > Constantimarinum furrinae. Next base: position 2,539,886 of record NZ_CP052909.1, on the reverse strand, counting down.
GTTTTTTGGGTGGTATTTCGGCAAAGGACCTTTTGGAAGAGATCACACAAACCGTGATAGAGCAACAGGCGACGAGTCTTCGTATTCTCAGTAAAATTGAAACCGAACTTCAAAAGGAAAACATTTACATTATAGACGAAAAGGAGGTGACTCCGGCTCAAAGTAAGTTTATTTCCGATTATTTTATCAGGAAGGTGAGTCCGGCTCTGGTCACGATCATGATTGGTGAATTGGAACAGTTTCCATCTTTAAAGGACAGTGCCGCTTACCTGGCAGTTAAAATGGTGATGTCTAAGGAAGATGAGACGTTCGAGGAAAAGATAAACTATGCCTTGATCGAGATTCCGCGAATCATCGACCGTTTTGTAGTATTACCACCGGAAGGCGACCGGCAGTATATTATCTTACTGGATGACCTAATTCGTCATTGCCTTCAGAACATATTCAGCATATTTAAATACAAGAGTATTTCGGCACATATGATTAAGATCACTCGGGATGCCGAACTTGATATAGACAGTGACCTTAGCAAGAGTTTTATAGACAAGATCTCCAAAAGTGTGAAAAACCGAAGTGCCGGTGATCCGGTTCGCTTTGTTTACGACAAAAGCATCGATCAAAAAACACTTAGATTCTTAATGGATAAGATGGGGATCGATACCACAGATAGTATTATTCCGGGGGGTCGGTATCACAATCGAAGAGATTATATGGATTTCCCCAGTCTGGGTAGAGAAGATCTGCTTTACGAGCGCAAGGATCCGTTGCCGGTACCCGGATTAAATCTTCAAGGCAGCCTGTTTGAACAAATAGCCGAAAAAGATTATTTACTCTATGCTCCCTACCAAAGCTTTTCGTATGTGGTGAAATTACTTAGGGAAGCGGCTTTAGACCCAAAGGTAACCACTATAAAGATCACTATCTACAGGCTTGCAGAGGTATCCCATATTGCCAGTTCCCTTATAAATGCTGCAAAGAACGGAAAAGAAGTAACCGTACAGATCGAACTTCAGGCTCGTTTTGATGAAGCGGCCAATATAAAATATGCCGAACAAATGCAGAGTGAAAATGTAAGGCTTATTTTTGGAGTATCAGGACTCAAAGTTCATTGTAAGGCTTGTTTGATTGAACGAATTGAGAAGGAAAAAATAAAGCGGTATGCCTTTGTGAGTACCGGAAACTTTAATGAATCGACGGCACGTATCTATACAGATTATACCCTGTTTACTTCCAATCAGAAAATATGTAAGGAGATAAACAGGGTGTTCGATTTCTTTGAAGTTAACTATAAGATTAAAAAATACCGACATCTTATCGTCTCACCTCATTATACGCGTAATGCTATCTATTCATTGATCGAAACTGAAATTCAGAATAGACGAAACGGGCTTTCCAGCGGAATAAAACTAAAACTGAACAGCCTGTCTGATTTTAAAATGATCGATAAATTGTATGAAGCCAGCAGAGCAGGAGTTGAAATTCAACTTATTGTTCGCGGGATTTGTTGTCTGGTGCCCGGTGTAAAAGGAATGAGTGAAAATATTAAGGTGATAAGCATCGTCGATAAATACCTGGAACACCCCAGACTCTTTATATTTAATAATGCGGGTAGTCCAAAAATGTATATTTCTTCAGCCGACTTTATGGGCCGAAATCTGGATAACAGAGTTGAGATCACTTGTCCGATCTACAACACCGAGATTCAGCAGGAATTGTTGGATACCTTCGAAATTAGTTGGAACGACAACGTAAAGGCACGTATTGTTTCAGATAAACTGGATAATGCGTACCGAAAGAATTCTAAGGAACGTCTTCGGTCACAATTTAAATTATACGATTATTACCTCGATAAACTCAACGGATAATTTGCTGAATATAGATAAATACGCCGCAATCGATATTGGTTCCAACGCCATACGATTGCTTATTGCTTCTGTGGTGGAACAGGAAGGAAAGGATACTTTATTTAAAAAGACATCATTGGTAAGGGTTCCCATAAGATTGGGGGAAGATGTGTTCTTACAGGGAAGGATCTCCGATGTCAATTTCGATCGAATGCTTGAATCGATGAAGGCATTCAAGTTGTTGATGAGTATCCATAATGTGAAAAAATTTAGAGCTTGTGCAACTTCAGCCATGCGTGAGGCTGCTAATGGCAAGGAAATAGCCGAAAAGATATATTCAGAAACCGATCTTAAAATTAATATCATAGATGGTAATGATGAAGCGGCAATTATTGCTACAACCGATCTTAAATCCTTGATCAAAAGCGAAAAAACCTTCTTATATGTGGATGTTGGAGGCGGTAGTACCGAATTTACCCTCTATGCCAACGGACACACCGTGGATTCGCGTTCCTTTAAATTGGGTACTGTAAGGATCATAAACGATATACTTGAGGATACTATTTGGGATGATGTTGAAGAATGGATCAAAGAATCCACCAAATCTTATACTAAAGTCTCACTTATTGGGTCGGGAGGCAATATCAATCACATTTATAAGAACAGCGGTAAAAAGATCGGAAAACCCCTTAGTTACTTCTATTTGGGTCAATATTACGATCTTGTAAAATCTTATTCTTACGAAGAACGCATCACCGAACTGAATATGAATCCGGATAGAGCCGATGTGATCCTACCCGCAACTCGAATTTATCTGTCTGCCATGAAGTGGAGTCGTGCAAAGAATATTTATGTCCCTAAGATCGGACTCTCGGATGGGATCATAAAAAGCCTGTACAATGAAAAACTGGCAGGAGAGATCGAGGTTGATCTCTAATTAATGCTCATAAAAGTATTTCAACTAGCGCTTACTAATCGTTTCGCCTATTAATTTCAGGGTCTGAATTCCTTCTTCAGTGGGTTCGTTATAATCATTTAAGGAATCTTGAAAAGCAATAAAATGAGTTTTATTGTCATCCGACTTAATTTCATATAACCCGTAATCCAAAGTTTCTCCAATGATATTGACCGAAATTTTTTCTCCTACAAGCTCAATATCTCCTAACTTGAATTTATCTTTTTTAATTTCACAGTTTTCACGTCCAAAACGCTGTACTATTTCATTAGCAAGCATTTTAAACTCAATATCGCCCCGGAATTCGAAGTACATTACGACATAGTTGTTTCCGTCCAGCGTCCAGTTTCTGTATCCTATGTCTTCGTCATACTCAAAAGCGAAATGATTGGGATAGTCGAATTTCAACAATCCGTAGTCAAACGTGAGATGGTCTGATGTCTTAACAATGATTCTATCTCCGTTATGGGTGATGGTGTCACCGTCGGTTAGGGTATATTCAGTATCGTTTATGGATACACTGATTTTGGATTTCGGTCTTTGAACGCCGTATTCATCCTGACTCATAGCAGATTGTGCAAATAAAACAGCTATGGCGAAACATAAGTATTTGATCATTGGAAATTGAAGTTAGGGGGTTATAGTTTTTTTTGAAATATACTAAAATATCATTCAGCCATGAATACTTTCTTCTTTACTGAGATCTTTCATGATCTCGGCTTCAAAAGTCAGTAATTCCTGCCACTTTGTATCGACCTCTTTCCGGTCCCCGTATTTTCTGGCAAAGCCCAAAAATATAGTGTAATGATTGGCTTCACTTACCATTAGGTTTTTGTAAAATTCGGCAAGTTCAGGGTCGGTTAGTTCTTCGCTCAATAATCGAAATCGCTCACAGCTGCGGGCTTCTATAAGGGCGGCATAAAGCAAGCGATGTACCAGTTGGTTCGTACGACTACCTCCTTTAGGAAAGAATTGGGTAAGCCGGATCACGTAGTTATCTTTTCGGTCCCGGCCCATCACCCAACCTCGAGCGATGATCTTATCGTGAACCAGTTTAAAATGACTGATCTCTTCTTTTACCAAAGCCACCATTTCCTGAACGAGTTCGGTATATTCAGGAAAAGAAACGATGAGTGAAATTGCAGTTGAGGCGGCCTTTTGCTCACAGTAGGCATGATCGGTTAGGATCTCCTCGATATTTTTCTCTACGATATTCACCCATCTGGGATCCGTAGGTAATTTTAAACCCAGCATTTACTTATTTTTAGTTTATATATCAAGATCGAATTCCTTTCGCAAGGATTCTAGTAGTGGATTCTGCTCTTTTAATTTTTCAAACTTTTCACGCGTGGTATAAGCATATCGCTTTACTGCAGTTTCATTAACTTCTATGGAAAGGTCTATATCGTAATTGTTAAGGCGTTCGCGCAAATAGCCCAGCAGCTCGTATTTGGCACGCTCTACTTCAACTTTTATGGTACTGTTTGGAAATTCCAGATGGATTAGATTTCCTTCCAGCTTGGGAACCCCCATAGTAAGATGAGAAAGCAAATTGTATTTACCTTCTTCCTCAACTCTTTGTGCATAATCATTCCATGCGGTCTGCATATCATCTTCGGTAAAGTTTTCGGTAGGGAGATTTTTTTCGTCGGGCTGGTTCGCGACGAGTTCCCGCTGTAATTCCTGCTTTTTCTGAATACTCTTAATAGAAAGTGCCGATACCTTTTGAGCATTTCTTTCTGCCAGGATCTGCGGACGTTCAATTACTTTTTCAGGTATTCCTTCGGAAGGTGTACCGGAGTCAAAATCTTCCGGAATATCTGTGGTAATGTCAGTTGGAGTCTCTACTCCGGATTTAGAAGTTTCAGTCGCTCCTTCTGCTGAAGATATTCCGGATATCTCAGCCGTATTATTTTGATTGGAAAAGAAGGAGGGAGGGAGTACAAATCTATCTGAAGCTCCGTTCTTGTTTACGCTAGACTTTTTTTTTTCGCCTTTGGCGGTTACAGAAGCCAATTGCAGTAAGCATAATTCGACGAGTAACCGCTGATTTCTGCTCGTTTTAAATTTGAGGTCGGCTGCATTGGCCAATTCAATAGCTTCAATAAGGAAATTCGTGGGAGTCTTTTGAGATTGTTCAAAATACATGGTTTTTACCTGTTCACCTACTTCAAGCAAAGCAATGGTTTCTTCATTCTTGCACACCAAAAGGTCCCTGAAATGAGAGGCCAGTCCGGTGATAAAATGATGCCCATCAAATCCTTTTGCGAGAATTTCGTTATAGGCGACCAGTACTTTGGGAATATTATTAGAAAGTAAAAGGTCTGTCACTCCAAAATAATAAGTGTAATCAAGTACATTAAGATTTTCAGTAACTGCTTCTCGGGTCATGGTTTTTCCTGAAAAGCTAACCACTCTGTCAAAAATAGACAATGCATCGCGAAGTGCGCCATCCGCCTTTTGAGCAATTATATGCAAGGCATCGTCTTCGGCCTCAATCCCTTCGGCTTTAGCCACGTCGGCCAGATGACCTTTAATATCATTCACTGTGATCCTTCTGAAGTCGAAGATCTGACAACGAGAAAGAATGGTAGGGATTATCTTGTGTTTTTCAGTGGTAGCCAGAATAAAAATAGCGTGCTTTGGCGGTTCTTCCAGAGTTTTCAGAAAGGCATTAAATGCAGCTGAAGACAGCATATGAACCTCATCGATTATATACACCTTATACGTACCTACTTGAGGGGGTATTCGTACCTGATCTATCAGGTTTCTGATATCATCTACTGAATTGTTTGAAGCGGCATCCAATTCGAAGATATTGAACGCAAAATCCTCATCGGTCTTCTCGGTACCATCCTCATTGATCTTCTTAGCGAGAATACGGGCACAAGTAGTTTTGCCTACACCTCTAGGCCCTGTAAATAATAATGCCTGAGCTAAATGATCGTTCTCTATGGCATTGGTTAATGTGTTTGTAATAGCCTGTTGCCCTACTACATCCTTAAACTGGGTAGGTCTATATTTCCTGGCAGATACAATGAAATGTTCCATAGGCGAAGAAACAAATATAACCATGTGAGTTTAGTTTTTAAAAAATAGGGATTAGTATTTTGCGGTATTTATTAACATTAAATTACTTTTGCCGTAGCAGGCCACCTTATCGCCGAATGTTCGGTTTAACCGACATCTCATTTAATAAACTTTTGCTTTATTAGTGAGATCTCTGCCTAGCAGGGATTTGGAGGAAAGTCCGGACACCATAGGGAAGCATAGCGGCTAACGGCCGTCGTCACGTTTAATACGTGAAAGGACAAGTGCAACAGAAAGAATGTACAGGTAATGCTGTAGTGAAATCAGGTAAACTCTATGCGGTGCAATGCCACGTATACCTGCGCTTGAGGGTTCCCGCCCAATGCAGGAGGGTAGGCAGATCGAGTGTATTGGTAACAATACATCCAGATAAATGATAAGGGTTCGTTTTGGCGAATACAGAATCCGGCTTATCGGCCTGCTTTTTTATTTTCAATAAGTTGATTAATCCATGCCACACATTCTTCAATAGTGTAAAATGCCTTATGAGGCCAGCTAAAGAATTGTTCCGAAAAGATTGCGGTTTTATAAGACCCTTTAGAATAGCATAAGGTGGCTATTCCAACCATATGGGGCATACTTTCTTCTGCTCCTTTGTAACAGGTAGGGTTTACGGTATAGTCATTTTTACGGTTTGAGATATATCCGAACGGACGTTCATAGAAATGTGCTTTCGAAATTTCGACGATCTTTTCTACCTCCGGCGTATCAAATACGATCCCCTCATTAACTGTAACGATCAAAAAATTTTCGAACAATTCAATATGCGCAAATTCGAGATCAATGAAATATTTAGGCCTTTTTGCCATTACATTGAAAACAGTGTTAGTTAGTAGTTACCTTTTAAATAAGCAACGTGAATTTACGAAAGAATTTAATTCCTTTTTTGAATTATGATTTATTTTTTGTGTGGTGTGATTTTACCAACTCTTCGGCCCATTGTATACAATCTTCCATAGAATAGAAAGGCTCAAATTTTCCTTTAAAAAAGGTTTTTTCAAATTGTGCGGTTTTAAAGGAGCTTTCGGTATAACAAACCACTCCAATGCCCAACAGGTTTCTAAAACTGGAATCTCTGAATAAATTCGGGTCAATAGTATAATCGTATTTGCGATCGGCTATCGAAATAAAAGGCTTGTCGTGATAATAGGTCTCAAACAGCTTGTAAAATTGATCCAAATGCTTCTGCTTAAAATCAATTCCCTCTTTAATTTGTGAGATCATATAGTTTTCATGTATCTCAACGCTGGTAAAATCAAGTTCAATGTTTAAAACGTCGAATGCCGCCATATTACAGTTTGAAAAAGCTAAAAACCGATCCGCCGTATTTCCTCATTTCAGAAAAATTGGTGTGCGCAGAAAGATCGGTATGTTTGGAGTGTTCAATAATTATAATTCCTTCAGGGTTTAAAAAGTGGTTTAGTAGTGCCTTATCGATAATCTCATAAAATTCCTGTATCGTAAATTCATACGGTGGATCGGCAAAGATCACATCAAATGTACCGTGAGGCGAGCTAAGATACTTAATAACATTCGCTTTAATGGTTTGAATAGGGAATGATAGGTCTTCGGCAGTTTTTTTTATAAAACCAACACAACCGTAATGAGCGTCAACCGAAACGATCAATTGGCAACCTCTCGATGCAAATTCGTAACTTATATTACCGGTACCGGCAAACAGATCGAGTAGCGATACTTCAGAAAAATCAATACGATTTGCCAGTATATTGAATAATCCTTCCTTAGCAAAATCGGTGGTTGGTCTTACCGGAAGGCTTTTCGGAGCCGTTAGTCGTTTGCCTTTGTATGTTCCTGATATTATTCGCAAGATTAGAGACTCTTTAGCACAACATTGTGATGTGCACCTTCATTCTTAATTTCAGATTTCGGAAGGAATTCTTTTCCGGGAAACGAGACATGGCGCACGTACTTATATATGATCTCATAATTTGAATCTCCCACATCTATTTTTCCGAAGAGCTTCACATCTAGAGTATCCGGATTAAGGTTGAGTTGTTCAAAACTGAAAAGGATATAGTAAATAAGATCTTCGGGTGTTTTAAAAGGGTAGGAATTGCATAATTCCAACTTTCCATTCTTCATCACCAAAAGGTCGAAACTATCGCTTAACACATGGATGTAAACGGCAGTGGCAGGTGAATATTTTTCGGCATCCATAACGAGTTTCAGCAATATGCTAATAGCGTTGTAATACTGAAAAGACCCGAATTTATCGAACAAATAATTATTGATGTTTACCCAGGGTATATACACGATTTTAATATCGTAATTGTCTAAATTGTCAAAAGCAATAAAATCATTCGCTAGGATTCGCGTATTGAACTTTAAATAATCACTTAGCTTATTTTCATCAAATAGTGCCGCAGGTACGAGGGTATAAGGACTGCCTGCATAAACGAGGTTTACATCGTCGAAGTTTTGTTGAAGTGCTTTATCTGTTGAAAATATTGCTTCCAGTTCGATCAACAGTTCTTCGGGGGTTCGCGGCGCATCAAACTTTTTTTCAGTAAAGTAGGTAGTCTCTTTGGTTTGAGCATGTGTTACTAAAAAAGAAAGTCCGGTCAAGGTAATTTGAACGGACAGTCTTGTATTTGTATTTGTTATAATGTTATTGGTCGTCTGGTGTGTCATAAATTTTTGGCCAGTTTCCGCTAGTATTAACTTCACTCATCGAGCCTACTTTTACATATGGACCGTTTACACCATCCACTGAAACAACTTGTTTTTCCTGAGCCAAAAGATCCTTGTTCAAATCATTTAATATGGCTTCTTTTGACACCCGTGCTTCAAATACAGCGTACCAAGTACCGTTCTTGTTAATTCGTCCTGCTTCCAATTCGTATTCTGCATCTATATCTTCCAATGGCACTTTTTTCATATTCTTGTAACGATCGGAACCTTTAAACAAAGAATCCTTTACAGAACTGAATCCAAGGGTATCTAAAAGTGTCTCTTCAATATAGTATCCTTCTGAAAGCCCGAATGCCTTGTTTTTTTCAACATCGGCATAGCTGGTATCTCTTCGCTGGACGATAGCGTATTGTGCTGTATCAATAAACCGAACCAAACTATCGAAACTCCCGGTGTATTTTCCTGTGATCTCGCGATGCGCAAGTTCGGCAGCTTTAATATCCTTCAAGCCTTTAATTACTTTGGCGTAACGAGCTTCTTTAATCTCGTTAAATTTAATAGGACCGCTAATAGAGTTATACAGCATATACCCTAAAAAGATAATAACCGCCCAAAGAAGTAATTGAATTACGAGTTTCATTATTTGATAGTTTAATTAAGAATTCTTAAAATAAGGTCTATCGCAAATCTACAATTTTTTTTTGTTCGTAAAAGTATATTCCGAAAAAATCATAGCTATCTTTAACCCCATATTACCCACTTGTTCATGGACATTTCACATTTTTACGGACTATTAAAATCCGATTTTCCTTTTTCAACTACACATAAACAGGACATTACCCTTCAATTGCTCGCTGCATTTGCCTTGAATAAGCAAAATAAAGAAGTGTTCTTGTTAAAAGGATATGCGGGAACCGGAAAAACTACCATCGTGGGAACTCTGGTAAAGAACTTGTGGAAAGTAAAGCAATCGGCCGTTCTTCTAGCACCTACCGGTAGAGCTGCCAAGGTGATAAGCAACTACTCCAATAAGGAGGCATTTACCATTCACAAAAAAATCTACTATCCCAAAAGCAATAAAAAAGGGGGTGTGTCTTTTACCCTTCAGCCTAACAAACACCGAAATGTAATTTTCATAGTGGATGAGGCATCCATGATCCCCGATGTGAATCTGGAATCAAAGTTATTTGAGAACGGATCCTTGCTCGACGATCTAATGCAGTATGTGTATAGCGGACATCAATGTAAACTCCTTCTTATTGGAGATACTGCCCAGTTACCACCAGTTAAACTGGATGTTAGCCCTGCACTGGATAAGCACACAATATCAAATCATTACAACAAAGAAGTGATCGAAGTAGAACTCGACGAAGTGGTACGGCAGCAGAAGGATAGTGGTATCCTGGTAAATGCCACTGAAATACGCAATAGGATAGAGGACGGTTTGTTTGAAGCCTTTAAGTTTACGGAACTTCCGTATCCTGAGGTGATACGACCCTTGGACGGACAGGAATTAATGGATGCCATAAACGATTGTTATTCTCAATTGGGAAATGAAGGTACTGTTGTGATTGTGAGATCAAATAAACGCGCAAATCTGTACAATCAGAACATCCGAAACAGGATCTTATTTCAGGAAGAAGAACTTTCGGCCGGCGATTATTTGATGGTGGTTAAAAACAATTATTTTTGGGTAAAACCACATACAGAAGCCGGATTTATCGCAAACGGCGATATCATTGAAGTGCTGGAGATTTTAAGTTTTAAGGATCTCTACGGATTCCGATTTGCTGAAGTGAGGATGCGCATGGTAGATTATCCCAAAATGAAACCTTTCGAAACCGTTTTGTTATTGGATACCTTAACTTCTGAAACGCCCTCACTTTCTTACGACGATTCGAATAAACTCTATCAGGAAGTACTTTTGGATTACGCTTCAGAAAAATCCAAATACAAGAAGTTTCTGGCCGTTAAGAACAATAAGTACTTCAATGCCCTTCAGGTTAAATTCTCTTACGCCATTACCTGTCACAAGTCTCAGGGCGGACAATGGCACACCGTTTTTGTGGAGCAACCCTATCTGCCCAACGGGATAGATAAAGAATATCTAAGATGGCTATATACAGCGGTCACCAGAGCTAAAGAAAAGTTGTATCTCATAGGTTTTAAAGACGAGTTTTTTGTAGATTCGTAAGAGATGGAGAGTACCGATCTTATAATAAGTATATGTTTGGGAATAGGACTTGCGGTAGCCGCAGGATTTCGTGTTTTTTTACCTATATTGATCTTAAGTGCTGCGGCTTATTTTGAAGTGATCCCTCTTAGTGAAAGCTGGCAATGGATGGGAAGTTTAACTGCTATTATAACGTTGGGTATTGCCACAGTGGTCGAAATATTTGGCTACTACATTCCATGGTTTGACAATTTACTAGATGCGATCGCAATACCGTTGGCAGCCGTTGCGGGTACTGCGGTAATGGTAGCAACCGTCTCAGATTTAAATCCGGTGATTACCTGGGCGCTTGCAATAATTGCCGGTGGAGGTACTGCAGCAGCAATAAAGGGAAATGCTTCGGCATTGAGGCTCACTTCCTCTGCAACAACCGGTGGAATGGCTAACCCGATAGTCGCCACAGTGGAAACAGGAACTTCGACAGTAATGTCTATCGCGGCTATTTTCGTACCGGTTATCGCATTTTTTCTTGTGTTGCTTATCTTCTTCGGAATATATCGTTTTTATAAAAAGCTTCGGAAAAAGAAGCCTCCAACCATATAATCTTGTTATTTTTGCCTTCGTTAATTAAAATAGTACGCTTTTGAAAATAATTGCAATGATACCAGCGCGTTACGGCGCATCCCGATTTCCAGGTAAACTTATGCAGGACCTGGGTGGAAAACCCGTGATCGTACGTACTTATGAAGCCGCTCAAGAAACTAAGCTCTTTGATGATGTGTTTGTTGTGACAGACAGCGACATTATATTTAAGGAAATTGAAATGCACGGAGGGAAGGCGATCATGAGTAAAAAGGAACACGACTGCGGAAGTGATCGTATAGCCGAGGCCGTAGAGAATATGAATGTTGATATTGTTGTGAATGTTCAGGGCGATGAACCGTTTACGAGCAAGGAGGGTCTTGAACAGGTTTTAAGTGTTTTTAATGGCGCTGATGCCGATAAGATCGATCTGGCATCATTAATGACCGAAATTCACGACTGGAAAGAAATTAGCGACCCCAACTGCGTAAAAGTGATCGTAGATAAAGATAATTTTGCACAGTACTTCTCCAGGTCTCCAATTCCTTATCCCAGAGATAAAAATGCAGCAGTTCAGTATTATAAGCATAAGGGAATCTACGCTTTCAGAAAGCAGGCATTAATGGATTTTTACCGATTGCCTATGCGGTCGCTCGAAGCTGCAGAAAAAATTGAATGTATTCGTTATCTCGAATACGGAAAAAACATAAAAATGGCTATTTCCAATACACAGGGAATAGAAATAGACACACCGGAGGACCTCATGAGGGCAAATAAAGTATTGAAAGAAGAGAAAAGAGCAGATGTAAATAATAAATACCGAAACTTTCCTATGGTACCCAAAGTGGTATTCGGGGAAGGTAGTTTTGACCAGTTATCCTCAATTCTTGCACCGCAACGAAAGGATAAAGCTCCTTTTATTTTCCTGGTTGATGATGTCTTTAAGAATGATTCCGAATTGGTTAATAAAATTAACCTGCGGTTTAACGATAAGCTGATATTTGTTTCGGCCGATGAAGAACCAAAAACGTCTCAGGTAGATCAGATGGTAAAAGAAATAAAAACTGAATTTACCTACAGACCGTCCGGTATCATTGGTATTGGAGGGGGAACCATACTTGATTTGGCTAAAGCGGTTTCTATTATGCTTTCAAATAAGGGTAGTGCTGCCGATTATCAGGGCTGGGATCTTGTGCGAAATAAAGCGGTCTACCATGTGGGAATTCCTACTATTTCGGGCACTGGCGCCGAAGTATCCAGAACCACCGTTTTAACGGGTCCCGTAAAAAAACTGGGAATCAATAGTGACTATACTCCTTTTGACCAGGTGATACTCGATCCGGATCTAACCATCGGGGTTCCCAAAAATCAGTGGTTTTATACAGGAATGGATTGTTTTATTCATTGTGTAGAATCGCTTAACGGAACTTTCTTAAATGCCTTTAGTGAAAGCTACGGTGAAAAGGCTTATGATCTTTGTTATGAGATCTTTGTAAAAGGTGATCTTTCCGAAGAAGAATCCAGAGGAAAACTAATGATGGCTTCCTGGCATGGAGGAATGAGTATAGCTTATTCCCAGGTTGGTGTAGCACATGCTATGAGTTACGGACTATCGTATGTTTTAGGGACAAAACACGGAATTGGAAATTGTATCGTTTTCGATCATCTCGAAGAATTTTATCCTAAGGATGTGGCCCTTTTCAAAGAAATGGTTCGTAAACACAATGTGGATATACCCAAAGGATTATGCGCAAACCTTACAGAAGATCAGATTAATACGATGATAGACATCGCACTTAGTCTTGTGCCTCTTTGGGAAAATGCATTGGGAGATGATTGGGAAAATATTATGACTAGAGAAAAACTCAGGTCATTATATCTAAAAATGTAGGTCTGGGAGGTACCTCACAATTGACACTTACTAAATTTATTTTTTTTAAGTTTTTAGGATGGAGCATAGAAGGGTCGTTCGATCCGTCTGTTAAGAAATCTGTTGTCATTGTTGTGCCTCACACCAGCTGGCATGATTTCTATGTTGGCTCTTTTGCACGTAGGATTTTAAAAACAGAAATTAATTTTGTGGCTAAACGAGAACTGTTTAGACCCCTTTTCGGTTGGTACTTTAGGTGGATGGGTGGTGCACCCTTAGACCGAACACCGGGTCAAAATAAAGTAGAGGCAATCGCTGAAATATTTAAGAAAAAAGAGGAATTCAGATTGGCGTTGGCACCCGAAGGAACTCGTAAGAAAGTAGATGCATGGAAAACGGGGTTTTACTACATCGCGGTAAAAGCAAATGTGCCAATAATTCCCGTTGCCTTCGATTATAAAACAAAAACTGTATTTATTCACCCTGCTTTTTATCCTGAAGGAAACTTAAAGGACGATCTTCCTAAACTCCGAGACTATTTTAAAGGGGTAGTAGGGAAGAAGCCCGAATATACATAACTCAACCGAAGGACTCATTTCTGGCAGTTCTGGCATTTTATCCCTATTTTAGCATGGATACAAAACTATGCTATGAAATTTATTTTTTCTTCTCTGTTTTCCTTGGTCTTATTGTCTCTAAATGCTCAAACCCCCTGTAACAATGGTATTGCGGGGTCTTTTCCGTGCGACGGCTATGATTTGCTGTCTCAAATTCCGTTGGCTACCATGGGTTCCAATCGGGCCAATGACTCATGGGGCTGGACCGACCCGCAGGATGGTAAAGAATATGCCATCGTATGTCTCAATGAAGCCACCGCATTTATAGATGTATCAGATCCATTAAATCCTGTGTATCTGGGGAAACTGCCTACAGTGAACAACAGCAGTACTTGGAGAGATGCTAAAACCTATAACAACTATGCCTTTATCGTAAGTGAGGATAGCGGGCATGGAATTCAGATATTCGACCTTACCCGACTTCGAAATGTACCGAACCCGCCGGTGATATTTAATGAAGATGCCCACTACAGTGGATTTGGAGGCGCTCACAATATTGCCATAAATGAGGAAACCGGTTATGCCTATGGCGTGGGAGGTACGACTCATGGTGGAGGACCCCATTTTGTCAATATTCAGGATCCGCTTAATCCCATGGGTGAAGGCGGTTATTCGGGTATGGGATATACTCACGATGCTCAGGTTGTAATTTATGACGGCCCGGATACCGATCATACGGGAAAAGAAATTCTATTCGGAAGTAATGAAGACGTAGTGGTGATCGTCGATGTTACTAATAAGGTCAACCCACAGTTACTTTCTACTATAGGATATTCAAATATAAATTATACCCATCAGGGCTGGCTAACCGAGGATCATCGGTATTTTCTTCTTGGTGATGAACAGGATGAGATCAATACGGGTATTCCTACGCGAACAGTAGTCTTTGATCTCAACGACCTCGATAATCCGCAGTTTCATTTTTCGTATTCAGGCCCTACGCCCGCTACCGATCACAATGGTTATGTAAAAGGAACTAAATTCTATTTATCGAATAATACGGCCGGACTGCGCGTAGTAGATATTTCAGGAATTGCCGCCGGAACATTGACCGAAGTAGGGTCTTTCGACTCTTATCCTTCGACAAACAATTCGGGTTATGACGGGGCCTGGAATGTATATCCCTATTTTGGGAGTGGGAATATAGTGATAAGTGATCGCTCTGCAGGAATGCTGCTTGTACGTTCTCAAACTCTGGGTAGCCCGGATAATCATTTCAGTTTGGGCATTTCAGTGGTTCCAAATCCCGCATCAGAAAGTATTCAGGTCGCTTCGGATGGCGATGTGATCACCAATATAGTTATTACGAATTTGCTGGGTCAAATAGTGTATTCCGAAGAAGACATCGAAACTGCCAAGCACAACGTAACCATTTCCTCATTTGCCAACGGACTGTATTTTGTTTCCGTGAATAATAAGGCAACTATAAAACTGATAAAAGAGTAGCAATTAATCGGCTGAAGACTCTTCCATAGTGTGGTAGACGTTTTGAACGTCATCGTCTTCCTCTATCTTTTCGAGTAATTTTTCAACATCGGCGACCTCTTCTGCACTTAAGGCTTTGGTAACCTGCGGAATGCGCTCAAAACCGGAAGAAAGAATTTCGATGTTATGGTCTTCCAGGTACGATTGTATGGCGCCATAACTTTCAAAAGGAGCATAGATCAACACGCCGTCCTCATCTTCAAAGATCTCTTCAACGCCAAAATCTATAAGTTCCAGTTCCAGTTCTTCGAGATCCATTCCTTCAGCGTTTATACGGAAATTACAAACGTGGTCGAACATAAACGAAACAGAACCCGAAGTACCCAGGTTTCCATCACATTTATTGAAATACGACCGAATGTTCGCCACGGTACGGGTATTATTATCGGTGGCAGTTTCCACCAGAATGGCAATTCCGTGAGGGGCGTAGCCCTCAAATAAAACTTCCTTAAAATCCCCCAGACTTTTGTCGCTGGCTCTTTTTATGGCGCGTTCTATATTGTCCTTGGGCATATTCACCGCCTTAGCATTCTGAATTACCGCACGCAGTTTTGAGTTCGCATCGGGATCTGGACCTCCTTCTTTTACAGCCATTACAATATCTTTTCCGATACGTGTAAAGGCTTTGGACATAGCCGACCAACGCTTCATTTTACGTGCTTTACGAAATTCAAAAGCTCTTCCCATAGGTGTGTTTCTGTTATTCGGAAGTCGATTTAAATTGAGACTGTCTCCGAAGGATTATTTCAGCAAATTTATAAATTCTGTTATTCGTTTGGAACAGGTTCGAATAAAATATTTCATGCTCCCATTTTTTATTAATTGACCTATTTAATTACTTGGTTAGTCTTATAAAATCCAGAAGAATGGCGTGCGCTTCCTCCACATAGAGATCCTCAGCAAGGTCCTTCAAGATCACGGCATTAAGCTCTTTTTCGTCTTCATTATATTTTAAATAACCGGTTGTAGTCTTTGTATTTCTTGCTGTCATATTCGAATTCCGTTTCTCAAAATGCATGGTCATTTCTTTCCAAAGATTGTTATAGCCCTCTAGATCCTTATAAACATCGCTTAAAGTTAGCGGGTATTCGGTGTCTGACGTAACATAATTTTGAATAAGGGTTTGGTTCAACGACTTGATCAATTGAAAGCTCTTATCGGTATTTATACGAGAGACACTTTTTGATGCTATGGCATCGAGCGGTAGGCTTTTTAATGGAATGTGCCGCAGCGAAACACGTACGCTGTCATTGGGAAGTGCAAACCTTTCATATTCTTCATTTATTTTTAATCCGTCATAAATACTTGGAAACCTGATATCGGGAATGACACCGCGAGACTGATTGCTTTTGCCGGTCACTCTGTAGAACGCATCCACCGTAAGTTTACAATATCCCAGATCCTTGGATTCACTCAGTGGAAAAATAACCTGAGCACTTGACTTCCCGTAGGATGGAGCTCCTACAATCACGGCACGATTGTAATCCTGCATGACGCTCGAGAAGAACTCACTGGCCGAAGCGCTGTAATTATTTATAAGAATAACGATAGGTTTATCGAATGCTGTACCTCTGTGCGCATCTCTAATCGTAAAAGTCTCCCCATCCCGGTAGCGTAGTATGGATAATGGACCTCTGTCTATAAACAAACCGCAGAGATCTGCTGCTTCCTTCATAGAACCTCCGCCGTTAAAGCGCAGATCGATGATCAGACCCTTAATCTTTTCTTTTTCGAGTTTGTAGAGCTCTTTTGCCACGTCGTTGGCAACTCCAAAACCGTTAGGTGATTCCAGGTCGGTGTAAAAACTAGGGATATTAAGATAACCGAAATCTGTTTTGTCTTTGGTGATCACATAGCCTCTTGTGAGATTTTCTTCTACCTCTTCTATAGATTTCTCTAGTGGGATATACTTTATGGTTCCGTCCTTTTTCTTTATTCTGAAGGTGATCTTGTTGTGCTTATTGTCGGCCATAAAACTAAAAATCTCCTCATTTGAAACACAAAATGTCTCTAATACCGTGGTTCCCGAGCTCAGTGATTTAATGACATCGTTCTCTTCAAAATTTCCGTTTAAATAAGCTGCTCCTCCCGGTGTTATATAACTTATCACGATCTCTCCGTCATCATTCTTTGCGGTGTAAAGCCCAAAGCTTAATTGGCTGTTAGACACAGAATTTTCAAAAACCACTTTTTCGGTGTCGTTGAAGAAAAAGGAGTTCGGATCCTGATAGTTCGCAAAAGCATTCAGAAATGCTTCTTTCACAAAGTGTTCTAATCCACCTTTGGCATTGAGCCGTTCGTCCAATAAACAAATTTGATTTTGAAATACCTTGGGCTTTATCGCTTTCTCAAGCTCACTGAAGTTTTTCTCAATATTCTCAAAAATGGTGTCCTCTTCAATGAGCTTGCTGAGCAAGGTATAGCGAATTCGCTTGTTCCAATTGCGTTTTGCAGCCGAATCACTTGAAAAATATCGCGAAGGTCGTGTTCGATAAAAATGAAGGGTATCGGTCCCTGAATAATCAAAAGGGACGGTTGTAAAAGATGAAATATGCTTTTTTGCCCGTTCGATGCGAAGTCGCAATCGAGCGATATACTTATCGATAAAACCGCAATCGGACTTTAAAATGTAATCATCGATCTTAAACCGGTCATCATTAAATTCTTCGATGTCGCTGGTAGTAAAAAGCCATTTATCCTCGTCCAGAGCGAGTAAAAATAGCTCCTGAACGGCTACAGATAAACTATCATCAATTGGCTTGGGGCGATAATGTTCCTTTTCAATAAGGGTACTTAGCGCAGAAACCTGTTCGCAAAAAATGGCATCATCCTGTGCGTAAAACTCTGTGGCGCAACAAAGCAGCAGTACTAATACTAATCTCTTGATCATGTAAGCGTAAATTGGCGAAAAATTTACAAAATTTAATTCACCAATTGGTCTATGATCGCGGCTAATTCAAAATCTTTTTCCGTAACTCCACCGGCGTCATGTGTAGAAAGATATATTTCCAGTGTGTTGTAAACATTAGACCAATCGGGATGGTGGTTTAATTTTTCTGCCTCAAAAGCAATTCGTGTCATTACTGTAAAGGCGTCCTTAAAATTTTCGAATTCAAGGGCGGTATGAAGTGAATTTTCATGATAATCCCATCCTTGAAAATCTTTTAATTTATCTACAATTTGTTCCTCAGTCAAGGCTTTCATCTTTATTTTTTTAAGGTTATAATTTCTTCTTTTAAGGTACTCGCTTCAATAACATCATTTACTGTGATCCGGTAGGTTTTAGGCAATTTGTTCTCCTTCGGTAGTAACGCAAGGTAACTATCATCATTTCGGCTGTAAACACTTTTAAAGATAGGCATTTTTGAGCCCAGTTTTTCATTGATTTCCTTAAACAGGTCTTCATGATGTACCATATCGTTACTGGCAAGATGAAAGATACCACTTAATTTCTTGCTAATTATATAGTGCAACTGTTGCGCGATCTTATCGACTGTAGTGACAGTAATGATCAGGTTAGGATAGACTTCAAAGTCGGCTTTATGCTCAGCAGCCTTTCGGAGCTGAACAATAGCCGGAGAATTTATTCCGAGAACCTGAGGCAATCTTACTATGGTTATTTGCTTCGGAATAGCATCCAGAAACAATTTTTCTACGGAGATCTTAAACTTACCGAACTCACTTTGAGATAATGGTTTATCGTTTTCGTAAGCAGGAAATTCAAATTTGCCGTCGAACACTTCCGAAGCTGAAGTATAAATAATTCGACAGCCCGCATTAGCCTGCGCATATAAACAGAGCTCCTGATGCGCAAGATGCTGGTAAGCAAAATCTCCTTTGATACTTGAGATCACCATTGCAGGTCTCACTGCGTCGAGTATGGGCAGGATACTCTGTTTCTCTACATTGTATTTAAAAAATACCTTGTTGTTGGTATAAAGGTCTTCATTATGGCAATAGGTGCCGTAAACATCAAAATAGGAGAGTAGTTCTTTATAAAGGGCATTGCCAATAAACCCACTGGCACCCAAGATCAGGATTCTGTTGTTCACGTTAGGGATATGCAGTTTTCTTTTTGTGATTTTTTTGGATTTAAGAATGTTACTGTCCTTTGTAAAAAGGAAGCTTTACGATGGTCGCCGGCACTTTGTTTTTTCGAATTTGAATATAAATTTCATTTCCAATACCCGAATGATCTATGGCCACATAACCCAAACCAATTCCTTTATTTACCGAAGGTGCCATAGTGCCACTGGTTACCATACCGATCTTTACATCGTTGGCATCTACAATTTCGTAACCCTGTCGCGGAATACCGCGTTCGCTGAGCTCAAAAGCTATCAATTTTCTGGTTACTCCTTCTTCCTTTTGCTTTTTTAAGGCTTCAGAATTTACGAAGTCTTTGGTGAACTTTGTGATCCATCCCAATCCGGCTTCAATCGGGGAAGTGGTGTCGTCTATATCATTTCCGTAAAGACAATAGCCCATTTCCAAACGCAGGGTATCACGTGCGGCCAGGCCAATGGGTTTAATCCCAAATGCAGCTCCGGCTTCTAATACTTTATTCCAGACCTGTTCCACTTCACTATTCTTACAGTAGATCTCAAATCCGCCGCTTCCGGTATATCCTGTGGCACTAATGATCACATGTTCGATACCAGCAAAGTCTGCCACTTTAAAATGATAGAATTTTATTTCACTTAGATCGATCGAAGTAAGTGATTGCATGGCTTCAACAGCCTTTGGTCCCTGAATGGCCAGCAGAGAGAACCCTTCTGAAATATCTCTTAATACTGCATTCATGGTATTCTGCGAATTGATCCAGTTCCAGTCCTTTTCTATATTTGAAGCGTTTACCACCAGCAACCATTTTTCTGCCTCAAGTCTATACACGATAAGATCATCCACAATTCCTCCCTTGTCATTCGGCAAACAACTGTACTGCGCTTGTCCGTCAACCAATTTGGAAGCGTCGTTGCTACAAACTTTCTGAATTAAGTCCAGTGCATTTGGACCTTCTACCAGAAATTCACCCATATGAGAAACATCGAAAACCCCAACCGATCTTCTAACGGTTTCATGTTCAGCTACCACGCCTTCATAAGAGACAGGCATATTGTAACCGGCAAATGGAACCATTTTAGCTCCCAGCTTTTCGTGTACGTGAGTTAAGGCAGTATTTTTCATTGGATCTTATAATTTTTCGCAAATGTATTATAATCTGTAAAAGGCTGTACGGTAATTTCGTCTTTTTTATCTACATTGAATGTCTTAAATTAAAAATTAAGTTTGGGTATTTAATGAGATACTCACAGTTAAACGCAATAACTTTAAAGTACGTATTTTAAATGAAGATCTTTTCAGCAGAACAACTTTACGAAGCAGATAAAATCACCGCCGAAAAACAAAATATTTCTTCGCTCGACCTTATGGAAAGAGCAGGCGAACAAATTTTCAAGTGGCTCGAGGACAAAATGAAGGGGGCGC
The DNA here is from genome assembly GCF_014295415.1 of Constantimarinum furrinae. Lineage (GTDB taxonomy): Bacteria > Bacteroidota > Bacteroidia > Flavobacteriales > Flavobacteriaceae > Constantimarinum > Constantimarinum furrinae. The sequence goes on along the minus strand of NZ_CP052909.1, from coordinate 2,519,131 downwards.
AAGTGCCTCTTCATATTTTTTGTGGTATCGGAAATAATGGAGGAGACGGACTCGTAGTAGGAAGACATTTAATTAATCACGGTTACAATGTTACCATCTACATCGCCAATTTTACCGATAAACGCTCTAAGTGTTTTTTGATCAATTACGACCGCATCAAGGATGTTTCTAAAAAATGGCCCGTATTAATGACTTCGGAAGAAGACTTTCCGGAGATAGCAGCCGAAGATATTATTATTGACGCACTTTTTGGGATTGGATTAAATCGACCTCCTGAAGGTTGGGTAAAAGAACTTATTCAGTATATAAATAAACAAAAGGCTTTTAAGCTTTCTATCGACATTCCCAGTGGACTGCCGGCAAACACTCCGGTACCAGATTCAGAAGCAGTAATTCATGCCAATCATACCCTTACGTTTCAGGCGCCGAAACTGGCATTTTTCCTGCCGGAAACCGGTGTCTATGTACCGTATTTTGAGGTACTTGATATAGGATTGGATCGCCAATTTTTAATGGAATCAAAACCCTTAGCCCAAACGATCTCCAAGATGGAGGCCCAGCAATTCTATAAACCACGGGCAAAATACGATCATAAAGGAACTTACGGTCATGCCCTCATCGTTGCCGGAAGCTACGGCAAGATGGGAGCCGCGATTCTGTCTACAAGGGCTACGCTTAAAGCCGGAGCAGGAATGGTTACGGTGTTTAGTCCGGAGTGTGGGTATTCCATCCTTCAAACAGCGGCTCCCGAAGCCATGGTATTAAGCGATGATGAAGAAGACTTCATCACCAAGATTGAATATCAATTCGACGCTTCAGCAATAGGAGTGGGGATGGGGATAGGTACACAAAAGGAAACAGTTGCGGCATTACACAAACTTTTTTCTGAAGCCAAAGCACCTTTGGTGATCGATGCCGATGCGCTTAACGGGATTTCAGAAGATAAGGATTTGTTGAAAGTCGTTCCGAAGAATTCGGTTTTAACACCACACCCGGGAGAATTAGAACGCCTTATTGGATCCTGGAAGAACGACTACGAAAAGATCGAAAAAGCACGAAAATTCACTAAGAAACACAAGGTGGTCCTTCTTATAAAAGGAGCACATTCTCTCATATTATTTGAAGACAGTATGTATATCAATACCAGTGGCACTCCCGGCATGGCCACTGCAGGAAGTGGCGACGTACTAAGTGGAGTGATCACGGGATTATTGTCGCAGGGTTATGACCCTTTGTTGGCTACTGTTTTTGGGGTGTACCTTCACGGAAGCGCTGGAATGCTGGCTTCTTCTGTATTGTCGTACGAAGGCGTTATGGCTTCCGATATAGCCGATTTTATAGGTGACGCATATATAGAACTATTCAGACAAGAACAACCTCCAGCTCAGGGATAAAAAAAAAGCTCCGGGAAAGGAGCTTTTAATCTTTTAAACTGAAGGTTCGAGAAGTTTATCGAGTAACGGTTTTAAGCGCTCACTGGAGGGCCTTGGAGCGCTCGCATCCACTACGTTTCCATCGGGATCGATCAACACGAAGCGTGGGATACCCGTGATCATGTAACCGGTGACAAAATCAGATTCCCATCCTTTGGGAGCAAAGATCTGCACTCCACCAAGCTCTTTATCGGCAACCATAGCTCGCCAGTCGGCATTTGCTTGTTCCCACGACCCCTTATGCGTTTTGTCATCATCGATAGACATACTTACAAAGACAATATTCTTCCCGTGATAGGCCTTCTCAAGCTCTTTTAAAAATGGGATCTCTCTTTTGCAAGGTCCACACCAGGTAGCCCAGATATCTACATATACATATTTTCCTTTGAGATCTGATAGTGATGTCTTACTGCCGTCATAATTTTCATAATCAACAAAGGTTGGGGAAGGAGAACCTGCGGGAAGCGCTTTACGGATTTCAACAATGCTTCCAAAATATCTTTTATACGACTTTAGTGTTGCGTCCAGATTCTTAATACTGCTGTTGACGACCATGGTATCGATATCCTTTTTCGAATTGATAAAAGCGGTCATTTCCTTTTCAGTCTCATCGAATGCCAGGTCTAAACCGGCTTCATCCATACTTTCAAAGTCCTTATCGAATAATTTTTCCTCCAGCAGGGCTTTTTCAGCTAAAAAATTATTGTTAACTGAGCCTTCGCCACTGAATTTAATGGTTTCATCAAACATTTCGGCATCCATGGTCATCTTGAGGTCATACCCGTTTTCCAGAAACAAGGTAGTTCCTTCAACCCCATCGAAGAAGGAATAATTCCCCTTTTCAACTTTCAAAGTATCCCGAAACGATCCGTCAGGATTTAATTTTATAATCTTCTTAAATGTACGGGATGCAATAACGATACTGTCGCTATTCATATTAGTGATCTCCCCCGAAAACGTGACATAATCCTTCGGTTCTTCTGTACAAGAAATTACAGCAAGGATACAACACAACGCAATGATCTTTTTCATTTTTATGGATTTTTGGAAAGCTAAAATACATAATTCTAAGCGAGTTAAATAATAATCCTTTTTCCTTGCCAATAAATTGGTATTTTTGTTTTGAAAACAATCACTCATGCAAGAGATTCACTATGTAAGTTCAGACATTATGGACTTGCACACTATATCGGGCATTATTTTATCTGAAAAGAAATTAGAGCTATCAGACGAGGCCTCTCTCAATATCAAAAAATCCTACGACTACCTGCATTCTAAGATCAAAGACAACGATACTCCCATTTATGGTATCAATACGGGTTTCGGGTCACTCTGTAATGTAAAGATATCATCAGAAAATCTTTCTAAATTGCAAGAAAACCTGGTTATGTCGCATGCTTGCGGGACGGGTGAGTTCGTTCCGAAGGAGATCGTTAAACTGATGCTTTTATTAAAGATCCAATCTTTAAGCTATGGATATAGTGGTATTCAGTTAGCCACCATAGAGCGGCTTATCGATTTTTACAACCATGATATTTTACCCGTTGTTTATACTCAGGGAAGTCTTGGGGCATCGGGTGATCTGGCTCCATTAGCACATCTGTCATTGCCCTTATTGGGCAAGGGCGAAGTGTGGCAGGGGGATAAAATTATATCTTCTGAAGAAATTTTGAAAAAGCATCAATGGGACCCCATCGAACTGAAGGCCAAGGAAGGACTTGCGCTATTGAATGGTACTCAGTTTATGAGTGCTTATGGAATCTATATTCTTATAAACTCCTATAAGTTATCTTATCTGGCCGATGTGATTGGTGCACTTTCAGTAGATGCGTTCGATTGTAATATGAGCCCATTCGATCCATTGGTGCATTTAGTACGCCCGCATCGAGGTCAGGTAAAAACTGCTGAACGGATCGTAGAGATCCTCGAAGGCAGTGAACTTGGTGCTTCAGAAAAGAACAACGTACAGGATCCTTATTCTTTTCGTTGTATTCCTCAGGTACATGGTGCTACCAAGGACACCTTGTCCTTTGTTCGAAGGACTTTTAAGACCGAGATCAATTCGGTAACCGATAATCCGAATATTTTTATTGAAGCCGATAAGATCATCAGTGGTGGAAATTTTCACGGACAGCCATTGGCTTTGGGGTTGGATTATCTGGGAATTGCACTCGCCGAACTGGCCAACATTTCGGAACGACGTACCTATCAGCTGGTATCAGGGTTAAGAGACCTTCCGGCTTTTTTGGTAAATAATCCCGGGTTGAACAGCGGATTCATGATTCCGCAATACACGGCGGCCAGTATAGTGAGTCAGAATAAGCAATTAGCCACTCCGGCTTCGGTAGATTCCATTGTTTCAAGTAATGGACAGGAAGATCACGTAAGTATGGGGGCAAACTCAGCTACGAAGTGCCTTAGAATTCTTGAGAATCTTGAAACCGTGCTGGCTATTGAATTATTAAATGCATCTCAGGCTATAGAATTCCGCAGGCCTAAAAAGAGCTCTCCATTTCTGGAATCATTGATAGCAACATTTCGCCAAGTTGCGCCTTTTGTGGATGAAGACAGGGTACTTGCAAACGACATTCACGCTGCCGTGGCATTTATTCAGAGCTTTTCGGTAGATGCAGAATTGTTATTCGATTAATTTTCGGCACCGGTGGTCATTGAGTCCACCCAGGAAATAGCTTCTTCCAAGCTGCTAAAAACTTCAAAAGGTTGTCGTAAGAAGATCTTCTCAACTTCAGAATTGGTAAGATTCAGTTCTTTGTCAGAAACTACGGCGAAAGCAACAAGATTCTTAATTTTTGAAGTGTTTAGATATACTCTCGGGTCTACTGAATAGGAATTAATCCGGTTTGTGATGTACCCAAATGGACGATCCTTAAAATATGTGTTTGCGATCTTTAAAAGTTCGACATTGTATTCGGGTAGAACTGTAATTCCTTCTTTCATCACCGTAAGCACGTAATTTTCAAATATATCAATCTCTCCAAAACTGAATTTAAGGGTGGTTTTAATCATTTAATTGTTAGTTTGTTTCTGTAAGTTAAGTTTTATTTATGAGTTATCGTGCACAATTTACACAGGTAATGGTGTGCGGAAGCAATAAAATTCGACCCAGGGGAATGGGTCCTTGACACTTGATACAGTGGCCAAAATCGGGGTCGTCAATATTTGAAAGTGCAATTTTTAGATTTTTAAGTTTCTGTTCGGCCTTCCGTAATGCCTCTTCGTTTACGGTCTTATTGTTTATCGCGTCCATTCGGGAAATACGACCTATTGAATTTTCGGGAGCTATGGGCTTGCTGAGTTCCCTGTATTTAGCAACCAATAGTTCCGTAGCTTTAATTTCTTCGTCGATTCGGGCGGCAATTTCATTTTTTTGAAGCATCAGGAGGTGATAGCAGTGGTTTTCTTCGGAACAATTTCAACAAAGAAGTACACGATACTTCCTATACCGCTTGCCAGGACCAGTATGAGGATCCACATCAACTTTTGGTTGCTGTCGAATTTAGGGTTGCTGTTGGCGTGTATGATATAGTAGATCATCATTGCCAGGCCGCTTATCACAGCAAGAATGATAAAAAGGAACATAAGTCCAAAATTCGCAAAGAATACGGGGGAAACCTCCGAAGTGTTTCCCGTTTTTTCTGAAGTATATATTCCGAAGAAAAAGAAGAAAAAGAACACAAAATACAACATCATACAAAAGATGGGGAGAAAGGTTAGGATTCCCAGACATATTTTTTTTGATCTTGTCATTGCAAATCTGTTATGATTCGGTAGTCTTCTTTTGCTTTTTTATCTTGATCGTAAGCTCATTCTTTTTCTCATCAAGATCCATAGTGATCCCGTCTCCTTCCTGAAGGTTCGAATTGATGATCTCTTCGGCCAGAGCGTCTTCGATATATTTCTGAATAGCTCTCTTTAAAGGTCTGGCTCCGTAATCCTTATCGAAACCTTTATCGGCTATATAATCCTTGGCCTTATCAGTGAGTGTAAGGTTGTAGCCCAGATCGATGATTCGATCAAATAATTTATCCAATTCTATATCGATGATCTTATGAATATCTTCTCTGTCCAACGGATTAAATACCATTACATCGTCCACACGATTCAGGAATTCAGGGGCGAAGGCTTTTTTCAAAGCATTTTCGATAATGCTTTTTGAATTAGCGTCTACCTGACTTTCCTTAGCAGCCGTACCAAACCCGACTCCTTGACCGAAGTCCTTAAGCTTTCTCGCACCTATGTTGGAGGTCATGATAATGATGGTGTTCTTAAAATCTATCTTTCGGCCCAAACTGTCGGTTAACTGACCGTCATCCAGTACTTGTAACAGCATATTGAACACATCGGGATGCGCCTTTTCGATCTCGTCCAGTAGAATAACGGCATAGGGTTTACGGCGTACCTTTTCGGTAAGCTGTCCGCCCTCTTCATAGCCTACATATCCCGGAGGGGCACCAATAAGTCGAGAAACAGCGAATTTCTCCATGTACTCACTCATATCTACGCGCACCAAGGCATTTTCAGAATCGAATAATTCGCGCGCGAGGACTTTGGCTAACTGTGTTTTACCGACACCTGTCTGACCTAAAAATATAAATGAACCAATGGGTTTGTTTGGGTCTTTAAGTCCGGCTCTGTTCCGCTGAATAGCCTTCACCACCTTGGCAACGGCTTCATCCTGACCAATAACTTTTCCTTTGATACGATCGGGTAATGCGGCTAATTTATTGCTTTCGGTCTGCGCGATACGATTTACCGGAACCCCGGTCATCATGGAAACCACTTCAGCTACATTCTCTTCATCAACTTTTTCCTTGTGCAGCTTGGATTCGTTTTCCCAGGCCTCCTGTTCGGTTGCCAGCTCTTTTTCAAGATTCTTTTCATCATCCCGAAGCTTAGCGGCCTCTTCGTATTTTTGCTTTTTAACCACCGAATTTTTTAATTCCCGAACTTCTTCCAGCTTGGCTTCGATTTCGAGGATCTTATCGGGTACATGAATATTGGTGATATGAACCCTAGAGCCCGCTTCGTCCAATGCGTCAATGGCTTTATCGGGCAAAAATCTTTCGGTCATATATCGATTGGTTAATTTTACACAAGCAACCAGTGCTTCATCGGTATATAACACATTGTGGTGGCTTTCGTATTTGTCTTTTATATTCTGAAGGATCTCAATCGTTTCTTCCACCGAGGTAGGTTCTACCAATACCTTCTGAAAACGACGCTCTAGGGCACCGTCTTTTTCGATATACTGACGGTATTCATCCAGAGTAGTGGCCCCTATACATTGTATTTCGCCCCGGGCAAGAGCAGGTTTAAACATATTGGAAGCATCCAGTGAACCCGTTGCGCCACCGGCGCCAACAATGGTATGTATCTCATCTATAAATAGAATGATATCGTCATTCTTCTCAAGTTCGTTCATTACCGCCTTCATACGCTCTTCAAATTGGCCCCGGTATTTTGTGCCGGCAACCAGACTCGCGAGATCCAGTGTTACTACTCGCTTATCGTATAAAATACGAGATACCTTTCGCTGTATAATTCTAAGGGCGAGACCTTCAGCAATAGCCGATTTTCCCACTCCGGGTTCCCCGATGAGCAGAGGATTATTCTTTTTTCTTCTACTGAGGATCTGTGAAACCCGTTGAATTTCAGATTCCCGTCCTACTACCGGGTCGAGTTTACCCTCTTCGGCAAGGGAAGTAAGGTCCCTTCCGAAGTTATCCAAAACAGGAGTCTTGGATTTTTTATTCGATTTGGCACTGCTTCCGGTAAATAAATTCTCTTTTGAAGTGTCTTCCGCTGCTGCATCGTCATCATTCGGAAATGATTCAGAAGTGGGGGAGTCTATATAATCTTCGTCATTTGCGATCATAAGCTTAAATTGGTCTTTAACACCGTCGTAATCCACTTTCATTTTATTGAGCAACTTTGTGGTAGGGTCGTTTTCATTCCGAAGAATACACAGCAATAAATGTGCGGTATTGATCGAGGAACTCTGAAACAATTTTGCTTCCAGAAAAGTGGTTTTCAAGGCTCTTTCTGCCTGGCGGGTTAAATGAAGGTTCTTTTTATCGTTTGTATTAACTTCTGCGTTGGGGTTTGCCGGACTTAAGATCTCGACCTTGCGACGCAAGTGATTAAGATCTACATCCAGTGCATTAAGGATCGTCACTGCTTTACCGTTACCATCACGAAGAAGACCGAGCATTAAATGTTCGGTTCCTATAAAATCGTGACCTAATCGCAGGGCCTCTTCTTTGCTGTATGCAATTACATCTTTTACTCTTGGGGAAAAATTATCATCCATAAAATTATATCCTGTTCGTCAAAAAGCATTAAAGTTACCTTAAAAAAGGCAAAAATCATACCCCCTTTTTTCGAAGTTAAGTAAAAGGACAAAAAAACTTCTAATTATCAAAGTATATAACGCGATAGTTATTAACGAATTGCCTTGTTAAATTTGTTAATAAAAACGTGAATAATACGGCGCTAAACCCCTGTAAAAACTTGCAAATTAATGTATATTGCCTTTTAGATTAATCACTAAATAATAAAGAAAAATATTTATGGCTGAAGGCGAAAAATTGATCCCCATCAACATTGAAGATGAGATGAAATCGGCTTACATTGACTATTCAATGTCGGTCATTGTGTCACGTGCACTTCCCGATGTTAGGGATGGGATGAAACCTGTACACAGACGTGTTTTATTTGGAATGCATGAATTAGGGGTTAGAGCAAATACCGCTCATAAAAAATCAGCAAGAATTGTAGGAGAAGTATTAGGTAAATATCACCCGCATGGTGATACGTCGGTATACGATGCTATGGTGCGTATGGCTCAGGAATGGAGTCTAAGGTATATGTTGGTAGACGGACAGGGAAACTTCGGGTCCATAGATGGAGACAGCCCGGCTGCCATGCGTTATACAGAGGCGAGAATGCAGAAGATCTCTGAAGATATGCTGGCAGATATCGACAAGGAAACCGTAGACCATCAGTTAAATTTTGACGATACATTACAGGAACCCACGGTATTACCAACCAGGGTTCCCGGTTTATTGATCAACGGAGCCTCGGGAATTGCTGTGGGTATGGCTACCAATATGCCTCCACATAATCTTACCGAGGTCGTTAATGGTACACAGGCCTATATAGACAATCCCGATATTGAGATCGATGAATTAATGCAGCATATCAAGGCACCCGATTTTCCAACCGGTGGTGTAATTTATGGATATGAAGGCGTGCGCGAAGCTTTTCATACGGGTCGGGGACGTGTTGTAATGCGTGGAAAGGCCACGTTTGATGAAGTGAACGGAAGAGAATGCATCATCGTACACGAGATCCCATATCAGGTGAATAAGGCCGATATGATCAAGAAAACTGCCGATCTAGTGAACGATAAAAAGATCGAGGGTATTTCGAACATTCGGGACGAATCCGATAGAAACGGAATGCGCATTGTTTTTGTTTTAAAGCGCGATGCCATACCCAATATCGTATTAAACACACTGTATAAGTATACAGCACTTCAGTCCAGTTTTAGTGTCAACAATATTGCGCTGGTAAAGGGACGTCCACAGATGCTCAATTTAAAACAGCTCATCCATTATTTCGTGGAACACCGTCATGAAGTGGTGGTTAGAAGAACAGAGTATTTACTTCGGAAGGCAGAAGAGCGAGCGCATATACTCGAAGGATTGATCATTGCCTCAGATAATATAGACGAGGTGATCGCACTCATAAGAGCCTCTTCAAATGCAGATGAAGCGCGACAAAAACTGATCGAAAGGTTTGAACTTTCAGAAATTCAAGCCAAGGCGATCGTTGAAATGCGTCTGCGTCAATTAACTGGACTGGAGCAGGACAAACTGAGAAGCGAGTATGAAGAGTTAATGAATACTATTGATGATTATAAGGACATTCTGGCAAAAAAAGAGCGTAGAATGGAGATCATTAAGGAGGAGTTGGATGAAATTCGTGATAAATATGGTGATGAACGTCGTTCTACCATAGAATACGCAGGTGGGGATGTAAGTATTACCGACCTTATTGCCGATGAAAAGGTAGTGATTACCATTTCACACGCAGGTTATATAAAGCGAACTTCACTTTCAGAATATAAGAAACAAAACAGAGGAGGAGTAGGTCAAAAGGCTTCGGCTACGCGTAACGAAGATTTTCTCGAACATTTATTTGTTGGAACAAATCACCAGTACATGCTCTTCTTTACTCAAAAAGGGAAGTGTTTCTGGATGCGAGTGTTTGAAATCCCGGAAGGAAGCCGTACTTCTAAAGGAAGGGCTATTCAGAATCTGATCAATATAGAGCCGGACGACAAGGTAAAAGCCTTTATCTGTACTCAGGATCTAAAAGATGAAGATTATATCAACAATCACTATGTGATCATGGCAACCAAAAAGGGGCAGGTGAAGAAGACAGCACTAGAGCAGTATTCTCGTCCGCGTACCAACGGGATCAATGCGATCACAATTCGTGAAGATGACGAGTTGCTAGAGGCAAAGTTAACCACAGGTGACAGTCAGGTGATGCTGGCCGTTAAATCCGGTAAGGCGATCCGGTTCGAAGAAAGTAAGACTCGCCCAATGGGAAGAAATGCCTCTGGGGTTCGTGGAATTACGCTGGCCGATAAGAACGATGAGGTTGTAGGTATGGTTGCTATTGAAGATGAAGAGACCGAGATTTTGGTAGTTGCGGAGAATGGGTACGGAAAAAGATCCAGCATTGAAGACTATCGAATTACGAATCGCGGTGGTAAAGGTGTGAAAACCATTAATGTTACAGAAAAAACAGGTAAATTAGTAGCTATAAAAAATGTAACAGATTCAGACGATCTAATGATCATCAACAAATCCGGAATTGCAATTAGAATGGCGGTAGAGGACCTTAGGGTTATGGGAAGAGCAACCCAGGGTGTCCGACTCATTAAAGTTCGTGAAGACGATGCAATTGCCGCTGTTGCTAAAGTGATGCATGACGAAGACGATGTTGATGATGAAGTTGATGAAATTTCAGAAGATGGCACGACTATTGAAAACGATGAGACACAAACCGATAACAACGAATAAAAATTAAATCGATTACCATGAAAAAACAACTATGGGTAGTAGGTCTTTTAATGATCACTACAATAACATTTGGTCAGAAAAAGGAGATAAAAAGGGCTGAAAAGGCCTTAAAATCCGGAGATGTGACCGAAGCTATGGCGAATATAAACGCTGCTGAATCTTTAATTGGCAGTGCAGACAGTGAAGAGAAAGCAGAATTTTATGTGCTTAAAGGCGAAGTTTATCTCGCCGATGCAGGTAAAAATGATTTCAATAAAATGAAAGAAGCTGCAGATGCCTTCAAAAAGGCAAAGGAACTGGGAGATAGTAAGATCAATGACAGAGCAAAGATTGGTGTTCAAAATTTACGGGTAGCACTGGTAAACAGTGCTGTTGAAGATCAGAAGCGCCAGGATTTTGCCAGTGCCTCTGAAAAATTGTACACCAGTTACACCATTAAAAAAGATACATCCGATTTGTATTTTGCTGCCGGAAATGCTGTAAATGCCAAAGACTACGGAAAAGCATTACAATATTATGAAGACCTGCTTGAAATGGGATACACGGGTATTCAGCAGGAATTTGTTGCAACCGATATCAATACAGGTGAGGTAGTTGTTTTTGCCACCGAAGATGATAGAACCACCAATATGCTTAGTGGGAACTACACCAATCCCGATGAGCGTATGGCCGAATCTGTTAGAGGTGATATTTTGAGAAATGTAACACTAATATATATCAGTCAAGGAGAGAATGAAAAAGCCTTAAAAGTGATGAAAGATGCTCGCATTGAGAATCCCGACGATACCTCCTTAATTCGTGCAGAAGCCGACATGGCTTATAAAATGGGTGATATGGCGCGCTATAATGAATTGATGAAGGAAGTTGTTGCTTCAGATCCTAATAATCCGGAATTGTATTACAACCTGGGAGTAGGAAGCTCGAAAAATGGTGATAACGAGCAAGCGATAACCTATTACAAGAAGGCCATAGAGTTGGATCCTAATTATGCAAATGCCAAGATCAATATCGCTGCGATCATCCTTTCAAAGGAAGGGCCCATCATTGAGCAAATGAACAACCTTGGTACTTCCAATGCAGATTATAAAAAGTATGATGAGTTAAAGGCTCAAAAGAGTCAGCTGTACAAGGATGCCAAGCCGTATCTGGAGTCTGCACTTATGTTAAAGCCCGATAATGTGGAATTGGCTCGAACATTAATGAATATTTACAGTCAGTTAGGCGAAGACGAAAAGTTTAAAGCGATGAAGGCCAGATTGGCTGAAATGGAAGGCGGACAGTAAGCTAACGTAACATATCAACAAAGAACCCTCTGTTTTCAGAGGGTTTTTTTATATAATCCTTTTTATCACCCGAAGTTTGTGGGTATGGGTCCGTTTTTCATAGTTGAAGATGCCTGTATGATCCAACCTGTCTATTCTCACCTTGCCATGGGCATGGATGATATAATTATCTTTCATAATGATACCAACGTGAGTGATGTCTCCATCGGCATTGTCAAAAAAGGCCAGATCTCCCGCTTCACTTTCTTCAATAAAACTCAGTGCTTCGCCCTGTGTTGCCTGATCGCTCGCATCACGTAATAAGGAATGGCCATTAAGTTTATAAACCATTTGTGTAAATCCGCTACAATCTATTCCAAACGGACTTTTACCGCCCCAGAGATACGGTGTGTTGAGGTAGAGGAGGGCGGTATGGATTAGGTTTTCCTTCGGAAACTGAGTAGATACCGCTTTACCTTCAAACGAATGTTCAAGTATTTTAGCGGCATTGACAGTACTTCCTATACAAATAGAAAGCAAAGCCCCGTCCTGTAAGGAAATGAAATCAACAAGATCTGAAGATAATTCTGCCGGATCGGTATTGAGTGCTTTAAAGTTTTCTTCTGAAATTTGCTGAAATTGTTTGTTGTCGATCCAGCCTTCGTAGCGATCATAGGTGAGTCGAATACGACTCCATTTTTTTCTGCTTTCCAGAATCTTAAATGAATCTCCGTACAGTAACTGACTCACCATTTCGCTTCGGTCTGAAGCTTCAAACCTTAGCGGAACAATACTCAAATTACAGATACCGTGTTTCATTTATGGAGATAGAAGTGGAGTATTAAGTTCTTTCTATCACCATTGCTGAAGCTCCACCGCCACCATTACAAATAGCGGCAGCACCAATTTTAGCATCATTTTGTTGCAACACATTCAATAAGGTAATAAGTATTCGAACTCCGCTACAACCAAGAGGGTGTCCTAAAGATACAGCACCTCCATGCACATTAACATTGGATGCATCCAGCCCTAATATCTTCATATTAGCAAGGCCTACCACCGAAAAGGCTTCGTTAAATTCATAAAAGTCCACATCGTCTTTGGTAATTCCGGCTCTATCAAGCGCTTTTGGCAATGCCTTTGAAGGAGCTGTGGTAAACCATTGTGGTTCATGCGCCGCATCGGCATAGCTCTTAATCGTTGCGAGCGGTGTGAGACCCAATTCATTTGCTTTTTCGGCACTCATAAGGATCATTGCGCCTGCGCCGTCGTTAATTGTAGATGCATTGGCAGCGGTGACTGTTCCGTCCTTGGTAAAAGCGGGTCGTAAGGAAGGGATCTTCTCCATCTTTACATTCTTAAATTCTTCATCCTCCACAACAGAAATCGGTTCACCGCGTCGTTGAGGAACTTCAACAGGAACTACTTCATTATTGAATTTACCTGCTTCCCACGCTGCAGCAGAACGCTTATAGGATTCTATGGCAAATGCATCCTGATCTTCTCTGGAGAAATTATATTCCGCGGCGCACATATCGGCACAAACTCCCATGGCATTTTGGTCATAAGCATCTACCAATCCGTCTTTCTGCATCCCGTCAATTAAAGTCGCGGGACCAAATTTCTGTCCATTTCTCATATGAACATAATGAGGGATATTGCTCATACTTTCCATTCCTCCTGCTACAATAATTTCTGCGTCACCAAGAGCAATTGCCTGAGCGCCCATCATGACAGCCTTCATACCCGAAGCACATACTTTATTAATTGTGGTACAGGGAACAGTATCGGGAATACCGGCTCCCAGAGCGGCCTGTCTTGCCGGTGCCTGACCAACTCCCGCCTGAACGACATTTCCCATATAAACCTCCTGAACCAGTGACGGATCAAGATTGATTTTTGAAAGAGCTCCCTTTATTGCAGTAGACCCTAAATAAGTCGCTGATACGGAAGATAGACTTCCCATAAAACTTCCAATAGGTGTTCGGACTGCGGCTACAATGACAACTTCTTTGCTCATGTTTTTGTGTTTTTTTAATTTAATAAGGGCCCAATTGTACCAGAAATACGGATCAGATTGAGAAGCGCAAATTTACATATTTAAAACCATAAAATCAATCTTTAGAGTGCTTGTGTCTATGATTAATGGAACGATATTTATACCTTTACTTTTATAAAGAATTTTATGAAAAATCTTTTTGCCCTTATTTCCAAAAAGCAATCACTTATTTACAAGGTGTTTTTGTTTATAGCGGCAACTGTTCTTGTTATATATTTACTTCCGAAGGGAGGGCAATTTAAATATGATTTTCAGAAAGGAAAGCCTTGGCAGTACGAAAATTTGTATGCTCCTTTCAGTTTTACCATAAAGAAAGATGCCGAAGTACTGGAAAAGGAAAAAGAAGAAATTAGGATAAGCGCAACCCCGTATTTCGATTTTGACGCATCCATCGTACAGGAAAGTAGGAATAAATTTGAAGAGCTTCTCAACGAGAATTACGTAGATAGTCTGTATCCCATCTCAAAATCAGTTTACAAGCGCTATGGTGAAAGAGTACTGAATAAGGTGTATGAATACGGCGTAACTCACGAAATTCATCCTTATGCCGATGATAAACTTGTCTACCTCAAAAAGGGTAATGAGATCGATGAAATTGCATATAGGCAGATATCAAAGGAGAAAGATGTGCTCGCTGTGTTGAATCAGGAAACGGCAGACTATCGCGATTATGAAAATCTCCGTTTATTTTTAAAAGTATTACTGGGACGATCGGTGGCACCTAATGTGACCGAAAATTCTAAACTTACGGAGTCTTCTATTCAAAGTGAAATTGAAGCCATAAATCCCAACCGGGGAATCATTGAAAGAGGAGGGAGGATCATCGCCAAAGGGGAAGTAGTAGAAGGAGATACCTACCAGATACTTAACTCATTGCGTAACGAGTATAAATCTCAAGTATGGAGTAAATCGAACTATGTCTGGCTTTTAGTGGGTTATAGCGTACTGGTTTCACTGGTCTTCTTAATGCTCTTTTTGTTTCTAAAGAAATACCGAAAAAAAATATTTGCGAACAATACCAAGGTGACCTTTATTTTCTTCAATGTGGTGCTTATGGTATTTCTAACCACCCTGGTTGTAAAAGTGGATGCGGCCTTTGTATATGTAGTCCCCCTGTGTATATTGCCTTTAATTCTGAAAGCATTTTTCGATCCCAGACTTGGTCTATTTGTTCATGTGCTTACGCTATTGTTGCTGGGATTTGTAGTGCCCAACAGTTTTGAATTCTTATTTCTTCAGATCATCGCCGGAATTGTCACCATATTAACCATTTCAGAATTATATAAAAGAGCAAACCTCTTTATTTCGGTAGGTCAGATCACGCTAATCTACATCATTGGGTATTTTGCTTTTGTCTTGATCCAGGAAGGAAATATTCAGCAATTAGAATTGGAGAACTTCGGCTATTTTATATTATGCGGACTTGCAACGCTGTTTGCACACCCGCTTATTTATTTCTATGAAAAGATCTTCGGATTGGTTTCGGATGTTTCCTTGCTGGAATTAAGTGATACCAATTCAAAATTACTAAAGGAATTAAGCAATAAGGCTCCGGGTACTTTTCATCATTCCTTGAATGTGGCAAATCTGGCCGAAGCTGCTGCAAACGAGATCGGGGCTAATTCGATGCTCGTTAGAGTAGGAGCGTTATATCACGATATTGGTAAAATGACCAATCCGACAAATTTTACCGAAAATCAGATGAATTCAATCAACACCCATAATGAACTTGCCCCTAAGGAAAGTGCATCGATCATTATCGATCATGTGATTCATGGGATTGAAATTGCGCGGAAGAATAAAATTCCGGATCGGGTGATAGATTTTATAAGAACACACCACGGTACCAGTCTGGTATATTATTTCTATAAAAAGGAAAAAGAGATCAATGGTTCTGCAAACCCCGAGGATTTTATGTATCCGGGGCCCATCCCATTTTCCAAGGAAACAGCCATTTTAATGATGGCAGACAGCGTGGAAGCAGCCAGTAAAAGTCTAAAAGACCCCACTTCCTCAAAGATCGATGTATTTGTGGAGAAGATCATCGATAAACAAATGGAAACCGGTCAGTTTTTAAATGCCGACATTACTTTTAAAGATATTCAGTCGATTAAAAAAATTCTGAAAAAAAAGCTGAATAATATCTATCATTTAAGGGTTGAATACCCGGAATAGCGTACTCTTAAGGCTGCTGTCAATTTAGAACTTCGTTAAAGTTTAGCCAACTTGCATTTGTGGTGTACACATCTTAAATAATTTTATTTAAAAATAAATGCGATGGATCTACGCTCCAATAATCCTTTCTGGCCAATTAAGAACTCATTTGCAGTATCGTATCCTTCTTTAAAGGGCGATATTGAGTCGGAAATAATAATTGTAGGTGGGGGCATAACCGGTGCACTTGTAGCGCACGAACTAATTTCTAAGGGATTTAACGTGGTTTTAGTTGATAAAAGAGATATAGGTCACGGAAGTACTGCAGCTAGTACTGCTATGTTACAGTATGAGATTGATGTACCCTTACATAAATTAATTGAGAAGGTGGGGCTCACCGTGGCTGTATCCAGTTACAAGAATTGCGAAAAAGCTATTGACTCCATTGAGGCCATTGTTAATAAGATTAAAAGCAACTGTGACTTTGAACGCAAGGAGAGTGTTTATTTTACATCAAACAAAAAGGATGTTTCATTTTTAAAAAAGGAATATGAGTCGAGGAAGGAACATGGTCTTAAGGTAAAATGGCTGGAAAAAGACCAAGTTAATACCCTGGGAATTGTAAATGGTTACGCAGCCATAGTATCTAAATCTGCTGCCGTCATGGACCCCTTCAAATTCGCAATTGATCTCCTAAAGTATCTTGAAAAAAAGGGGTTGAAAATATATGATAAGACCGAAATAATTTCATCCAAGAAAGGCAACCAACATACCGTTCTAACTACCGAGTCCGGTGCTACGATTACCGGTTCCCATATCATTTATTGTACAGGCTACGAGAGTGAATCGATTATGCCGAAGGATGTCGTACAATTAAAAAGTACTTATGCCTTTATTTCCGAAGCCCTGGATAGCACTCCCAAACCATTTGTAGACAAAATATATTGGGATACCTCCACACCTTATCTTTATTTTAGAGCTACCAATGATCATAGGATCATTGTTGGAGGCGGCGACGAAAACTTTAAAAATGCAGCTTTAAGAGATAAACTGTTAAAGAAAAAAATAAAACAACTTAAAGCGGCCTTTATAAATTGTTTTCCGAATATTGATCTCACCGTAGATTATGGCTGGGCAGGAACATTTGGAGAAACCAAAGACGGTCTTCCTTATATGGGAAAACCCGATCCAGCTAAAAATGATCATTTTATTCTGGGGTTTGGTGGAAACGGTATTACCTTCAGTATGATGGGGACAGAAGCTATTATTTCATCTATTGAAAGCAGACCCCATACCTATTTAGAATATTATAAATTTGAAAGATAATCAGAAGTAAACAGTATGAAAAAAATACTACTCATTTTAGGAATCTCACTCATTTTGACATTTATACTGATTTATGCGGCCATTTGGTCTACGAATGATAAAGCCGATACTGATATTCTAGTGAACATAGACAATGTTGAATCTATAGATTTTAAAAAATTAGATTCTGTCACCATTGCTGCAAATTCTATGTACACGGCAAATGAATTAAAAAAGGCAATCCAGGGGGAGCATTACAGAAAAGCCTGGGCAATGCCCATTAAAGTTCCGGTAATTTACCTGGATACCGTTAGGGGAGGACTAATTCCTGTTGAAAGAGGTGGTGGCAAACAAACCAGTTCATTGAAATTAAAAGCCTCTGATGGTGTAATATATACCCTGAGAAGTGTTGCAAAAGACCCTGAAGCACTAGTTCCGGATTACGCCAGAGTTTTGGGTTTGGAAAACATAGTCATTGACGGTATTTCTGCTCAGCATCCCTACGGAGCCCAGGTAGTAGCGCGATTGGCTGAGTCGATCAATGTGTTGCATACGCACCCTGTACTGGTGTTCGTACCAAAACAAGAATCTTTAAAGGAATTCAACGAAGAATATGGAAACAAGCTGTATTGGCTGGAATATGAGACAGAGGGTAAAGAAAACTGGACCACCATAAAAAATACTGTGGAAATTATGGATACCGATGATTTGCAGGAATTTAAATTGAAATATGGCGATAGAGTAACTATTGATAAAGGTGCGATGATTAGAGCACGCTTACTGGATTTATTGATAGGCGACTGGGACAGGCATGCGAAGCAGTGGGGCTGGGTTGTTCATGAAATTGATAATTATTATAGCGCAATTCCTCTTCCAGGCGACAGAGATAATGCTTTTTTTGATATAGACGGATTAATTCCTTCGTTTATATCCAGCAAGGAGGTAAAACCGGAACTTCGTCCGTTTGAAAAAGAGATCGATTATTTACCAGGGATGGTGCAATCCATAGATCGCTATTTTTTAATTGATATCTCCACAGATTTGTTCGTTAAAGAAGCAAGATATATACAATCGAAATTAACGGATAATGAAATTGATCGTGCTCTGTCATCCTGGCCTAAAGAAATACAGAAATTAGATGCCCAGGCCATAAAAGTTAAACTTCAACAACGAAGAGATGATATCGTGGAATACGCCAGAGAGTTTAAACGGATTATCGATGAAAAAGGTGTGCTTAGCGAATCCCTTAACGGATCAGAAGATCTCAAATTGCCTGTGGAATTGATGCAATGCTTTAGTTGTAATGAGAACAAATCCCGATCAGGAACGAATTGATCGGTTTTAATACTTTCCCTCTATTCCATATAACTATTTGTCTCAGTTGAGTGTCATTTCGGTGTTTCTTCAGGCGGCGTTGGGGCTATAAAATAATCCTCTAAGGATACGATCATTCAAATATTTCTAAAAACAACTTACTGCTGTCTATTTAGTGATAAGGATTCCAATCTTTCAACGCGGGATATTAGCGAAATGATAGTTTCCTCCTGAGTGTCGATAATATCCTGTTGTTCCTGAATAGCCTTGACAAGATGCGGGATCAAGCCAGTATAGTTCACAGCTAAGAATTCCACTTTATCATGTGGTTTTTCGAGACCCGATTCTATACCTTCTTTCGTCGATCCGGGTTGAACGGTCTTTTTTACAAGTTCGGGATATATTTTAGCTATTTCTTCGGCGATAAAACCTGTTTGTGTTCCCTTTGGTAATTTCATAAAGGAGTAGGTGTTTGTCTGATAGGAATATTGTTTTACGTCAAGGCTTTTTAGTTTTTCAACAGAAGTAATTAATGGTTGTATATTTCTTTTTAATTTTCTTGCTGAAGGCAGGTAGGATCCGGTTGAGTATACATCTCCATTAAAATAACCCGCATATTCCGTCGGTGACATAAATGAAGCATAGGTCTCAGCATAAATACCATAAACAGTATTACAGAACTCACAATTACCGACGTTATATGAACCGTATACATTGCCACTCGAAGCAGATCCGCTATTTAAATTACCCCTGTTAAAGGAACCGTAAGCGATGCCTAGTCCACCCCTTCTTGTTCCAATATTTAGCGAGCCGTAAGCGTTAGAAGTAAATGCAACCGTAGTTAGATTTTGAGCTAAATTATATATTCCAACTACTTCACTCGCATTGGAAGAAGCAGCTGTCTTTGTAATCGTTGTAGATATACCATGAACTGCACCAAGACCAGCACCGGTTTGATCAATGATAATGTTAATTCCCCGTGGTAGAACACTATTTGACGATTTTTGTACCGATAAAGCATAAGTTTGGTTAGTATTGTCGATGATTTCTTGATTTCCGTTTACTCGTATAAGATCATTATCAAATTCTCCATACAGCAACGGACTTGTAGTATTAGAATTGTCTATATACAGTCGGTTGTTATAATTGACACCCGAACCTGCCTGATTTCCAATAATCACATTTCCCGAATTCGTTGAGTTCGCAAGCCCTACACCCGCGTTATGCCCTATAAACACATTATTATCTCCATTTACATTATCACCGGCACCATTTCCCATGGCTGTGTTATTACTTCCTATGTTATTATCTCTTAAACTACCGTGGCCCATGGCTGTATTCCCTGAACCCGTGGTATTGGATTGCAATGCGTGACGCCCAAATGCATTGTTGAAAAACCCTGTGGTGTTCTCTCTTAATGAAAGGGATCCATACGCGTGATTATTTCCTCCAGTCGAATTATTCAACAAACTCTCAAAACCCATGGCGATGTTGTCATTTCCGGAAGTATTGTTATATAATGTATTCGAACCAATAGCAATATTTTGTGATCCAGAGGTATTGGTATATAATGCATTCAAACCAACTCCAACATTGCTCTCTCCTGTTAAATTATTCCGTAGTGCCTGAGAACCGACACCAACATTGTGCGAAGCCGTGGTGTTTTCATAAAGTGTAAAGATGCCTACACCCACATTCCTAGAGCCTGAAATATTATTGGTCATGGAAGACCCGCCTAAAGCCGTATTTCCCACTCCATTTTCGTTATTAGCCAAGACAGCATAGCCAAAGGAGGAATTGGTATCTCCTGTAGTATTATCTCTCAGCGAATAGGCCCCAACGGCGGTGTTGAAGTTAGAAGTATTTGAGGTTAACGCTAAGGTTCCGAGGGCTGTATTCCCGATTCCAGTTACATTACTATAAAGACTATTATAACCCACAGCAATATTGTCTCTGCCACTCGTATTACTAAACATACTATTAAACCCGATACCTATATTTCTATTATTTGTAAGATCGTCATTTCCCCCTGCATTCATCCCTAAAAAAATTGAGGACCCGTCTTCACTGCCGTCTACATCGGAGTTGCCATCACTTAGATCGTTTATGCTACGTGCACCAACGACAGAAATCCAAGTTGCCGCGGTATTATCCCAATAGTAAAGCCCTTTTGTTGGGGTTCCGTTTCCCGTAATAAAGAGCAGCATACCATCCTGATTAGCCCCAGGCGCAGTAGTAGGAAACTCATCAGTTCGTGGGATTAGTATCCCATCTGAATTCGATGGGGTCGCAGTATTACTTGCTGAAATATCTAATGTGGCATTTGGGTTTGTATTTCCAATTCCCACCTGAGAATGACAGATCATTCCTAAAAATAGTATGATTAAGAAGACAATTTTTTTCATGACATCATTTTTTTTGAATCCTAACGGATCGAATAATCTTATTCCTTTCAACTATATGAAATTTATATTCTCCTGTTTTTAAATGATCTATAGTTAAATAGATCTCCGGTATAACAGTTTTTATTTCACCCACAAAAGAGGCTTTTCTTTTTTTCATTTTGTGAAATGAGGTGTTAACTAATTGGGATAGGTAAATGTAGCTAGAGGAAAGAATATTAAATAGCAAGCTTGTAACAATACATAGAAGATATGTAACAGCGTAATTACTTAGAAGAAATATATTCGTTTGGAGTACAATGATATACTTCTTTAAAACATTTAATGAAGTATGACGGTGTGTTAAAGCCTACCGTATAGGCAATTTCAGAAATTGTAAGATCTGCACTTCTTAATAGCGAAGCGGCCGTCTTTAATCGTTGTGATCTAATAAACTCTGTGGTACTCAAACCGGTAAGTGCCTTTAGTTTTCTATGAAGTTGCATTCTGGAAAGATTTAGTTCTCTCGCGAAATCTTCGGTTTTGAATTCTGGATCTGTTATTTTGGTGTCGATGATCTGCTGAATTTCTTCAAGGAATTCCTCATCATACGAACTTACCGCAATGTCTTTTGGACGAAGATATAGGTGCTGACTATATCGCTGCTGCAGTTCTTTTCTGGACGTTATAGCATTGTAGACCTTTTGGATTAGTATATCGGCATTAAACGGTTTCGTTATATAGTCGTCTGCTTTATTTTGAAGACCCTTTAATTCGTTCTCTTCACCAACCTTTGCAGTTAGTAGAATTATGGGGATATGGCTTGTTCGTACATCTTTTTTTAAGGTGTTGCACAGTGCTATACCATCCTTTTCGGGCATCATAATATCACTTATAATAAGGTCAGGTACTTCATTAGTAGCCAGTTTTATTCCTTCAAGTCCGTTTACCGCTTCTAAGATCCTGCATTTTTCATCAAATAATGATACAATGAATTTTCTTATTTCAGTGTTGTCTTCAACGATTAAAAGGAGTGGAATATCCTCATCCTTGGTTTTGAAAATTACGGAAGCTTCTTGTCCTTTTATAAAATCGTATTCGACGGGTCCTTCCTCAATAATGTTTTTATTGTAGGAAGCTTTTGTAATAGGAATAGTAACTGTAAAACTTATTGTATCCTCAGTTTTCTTTGCTACGGAAACTTTTCCACCCGACAGCAAGGTCAATTCCTTAATAAGAGACAATCCTATGCCTACACCTTCAGCCGATTTATCGGCCTGGTAAAATCGTCCGAAGAGTTTGTTCAGGTCATGTGCAGAAAGTGAGGTATTCTCATTTTCTACTTCAATGATCACATTGTTTTTTTCTTCCGAAGCAAATAAATTAACGGCCGAATTTTCAGGGGCATATTTAATTGCATTCGACAGGAGATTAGTAACGATCTTTTCCATAACATCCTTATCATACCAGCTTTCATTGAAATTTGAAATCTCGGAGTTGAGTCTGATTCCCTTCTCATTTGCCTTGATCGTAAAAGCTTCCAATATCTGCTCAAGTTGTACTTTTAGATCGTGATCGATCACCTTTAACGCGACAACACCAGCTTCCAACTGGGACAATTCCAACAACTGATTTACCAAACGCAGCATACGTTGAGAGCTTCCCTCTATTAATTTAAGCGCTTGTTTATCCCTTGGGGCAAGATCGGCTTTTGATAACAGCTGATTTACAGGGCCTGAGATTAAGGTTAATGGAGTTCTGAACTCATGAGAAATATTGGTGTATAGCTTGGATTTTAGTTCATCCAGTTTTTTTAATCGTTCGGTCTCTTCATGCTCCATTAACAGCTCATGCTGAATCTTCCAACGCCATTTTAAATAGTTATATATAACGTAAAGAAAGAACAAAAACGCTATCGCATAAGCGATCTTAGCAGTTAAGGATAGGTACCATGGAGGATTTATCGTAAATTCATAAGTTGCCGGAACCGTATTCCACACACTATCATAATTACTCGATTTTACCTTGAACGTATAATCGCCCGGGGGGAGGTTGGTATAATGAGCCAAGTTATTTATCCCTGGCTTTGACCAACTTTTATCATAATTCTCAAGAAAATAGGTGTATTCATTTCGTTCGGGTTGAGTAAAATGTAATCCTGCAAAACTAAACGATACTGTATTTTCAGAAAATTTTAAATCCCTTCCATTTTCGAGAGGCATGGTCTCGTCGAAGATTTCCATTTTATAAATTGTGGTTTTAGGAGGAATGGGGTTTGTCTTTAGTTGTGATGGCTTAAACCAACTTATCCCTTTTAGTCCGCCAAAATACAAATTGCCATCCTTGTCTTTATAAGCGGCTCCGGTATTAAACTCTAGTGCTTGTAATCCATCGTACGAATCGTAATTAATTATGGAAGCACGGTCACCCGGTTCTGCTACTGAAAAACTTGAAATTCCCCGGTTAGAACTTAGCCAGAGTGTATTATTTTCATCGGGAAGAATAGCGTATATTACATTATTTGGAAGCCCGTCCTCCTGGGTATACCCATACATCTTTTCTGAAATGAGATCCATAACCTGAAGTCCGTAGCCGTTGGTTCCTATCCACAAATTGCTTTGGTCCCAATAAAGCGATTTAATCCCTGCTATTTTGGGAAAGTCATAACGAACAAAAATTTCTTCCTTCGGCAAAAATTTATTTAATCCCCTGTTTTCAGTGCCAATCCATAATTCGCCTGAATTTCCTTCAGTTATAACTCTGATATTGTTATCTGAAACTGACAGATTGTTATTAGGGTCATATTTATATTGATTTATGACGCCGAGCTTAAGATCGAACTTTATGAGTCCGTTATCTCGTGTTCCCAGCCAAAAATTGGCATTGCTGTCCTTGAAGATACACCATACTGTATTTGCAGGAAGAGGAGGAACCGATTGAGCATTAAACACCTTTTTAATTTCGCCTCTTTCCAGAATGGCCAATCCTTCATCCTGTAATCCGATCCAAAGTTTTTCATCATCATAGAACAAGCTCATAACCCTGTTTGATGGAAGACTGTTGTTGAGTTTAGGGCTGTGCTTATAGGCGATATATTTTTTTTCAGTAGAATTATATTCTGTTAAACCCTTCCCTGAAGTACCTATCCAGATTCGCCCTTTATTATCGGTAGTAATAGCTCGGGCTACATCCACTTTGGCAAATAAGGGGATTTCTCTATTTGTTAAGGAGTTAAATTTAAATAGATGCTCATCATAATAACTAAGCCCCGCTCCGTCTGTGCCTAACCAAATGGTTCCTGTATAATCTTCAAAAAGACAAAGGATATCATTGTAGTGAATGGCCCTAGGATTGAATTCGTTCGAAATGAAGTGACTAATGGTTTCTTCGCGGAAATCAATTAACCAAGCCCCATTTCCATAGGTAGCAATCCAGAGTCGTTTTTTAGAATCGATTAGAAGATCTTCAATATTAAGATCTGACGGCAAAATATTCTTATCATCAAAACCTTCAAACTGGCGAAATATATTTTCTTCAGATTTTTTAACAAATAACCCAGAACCAAAACTCCCAATCCAAATATTTTCGGAAGTATCGAGGGCTATACTACTGTAATTAACACGTTGTGAATCTGTTTCAACTGGGATTTCAGAATATATATTTGATTTACGGCTTACGGAAATTACAGCACCCGAACATGCAATGATCATCGAATTGTCAATTTCCATCATATCATAAACACTGCGAACAGCATCTTCATCTCTGAATATCTTTAGCGTATCGTTTGAGCTTACTTTATATAATCCATTATCGTAAGTGCCTACCCAATTATGAAGCTTCGAATCCTGCAGCATAATACTGACATTATTGATATTCAGGTATCGTTTAAAGTTCTGAGTTTCTTCATCCCACCGTCTCAATATTCCTCCCTTAGTAATGGTGTGTAAGAGGTTATTATTGTCAAAATACACCCGCCCCAGCTTGCTGTAATTTTCTTTTGTGATATCCTCGAATTGAAGATTATAGTGCTTAAAATTCTTTCCGTTATAACGGTTTAAACCATCTTGAGTAGCAAACCAGAGATATCCAATACTATCCTGAGCAATGCTAACAACACTGTTTTGCGAAAGGCCTTGCTCAACCGACAACTGCTTAAATGATATCTGTTTTTCGAGCTGTGAATAGGCCAAGTGCGGCATTAACAATAGTACAAATAGAAGTTTGTTTGCTGGCATTTGGTTTTAATCAATAATTTTAAAAATATGAAATATATCATCAATAGTAGTTAAAATGTTGTGGCCTATTCTACTTTTAACCATCATTTTAGCAAGAATTATGCTTAAAACAAGAAATTAATTCTCTTCTATTTTGAAGGTAGTATTTAGCACTTTGGTTAATATTTTAAGAAGATTGAGTTCTTGACAGAAAATCATTTACTTGGAATTAACAAGTGATGTTAACTTGTCATAAACTTCTTGATTTCGACCTCTCTAAGATTTAACTTTAGTATTATTAATCAAATAAAAAAATAACTATGAAAAACTTACAGGATCTATTTGAGCATGAAATTAAGGACTTATATTCTGCCGAAAAACAATTAATTGAGGCGTTGCCAAAAATGGTTCAAGCAGCTTCAGATAAAAAGTTGCAAGATGCATTCTCGAGCCATTTGGAAGAGACGAAAACCCAGTTTGAGCGAATTCAAGAAATTTGTGATGAACTGGGTGTCAATCCGGGTAATACAAAATGTGATGCTATGGAAGGGCTTATTGAAGAATGTGAAGGTATGATCAAAGAAGAGGCGCAGAAAGATGTGAAAGATGCCGGACTCATAGCTTGTGCACAACGGGTGGAACATTATGAAATATCGGGCTATGGTACGGCAGTTAGATTTGCGAAAGAGTTAGGACACACTGCCATTGCTAAAAAACTACAAACAACGTTAGATGAAGAGTATGATGCAGATAACAAGTTAGACAAGCTTGCCGAAGGAAGATTAAATAAAAAAGCATTAGTATAACCTAATTATCTAATAAAAGCCCATCTTTATGATGGGCTTTTAAATTAAAAATTATGAAAGAATGGTTTTCTGCCTCGGGCACTTCATTAATAGCGGTCATACTCACCGGCATTGGCATATACATCGCAGTAATTCTACTAACAAGAATATTTGGAAAACGTAGTTTCTCGAAAATGTCGAGTTTCGATTTTGCAATGACGGTTGCAATTGGTTCTATTATCGCGACAACGCTATTATCAAAATCTGTTTCTTTACTTCACGGTATTATTGGATTGTTAACTGTATATGTTTTACAATTATTAGCTGCATACCTGAGAAAATGGAATATTTTCAGAAGGATAATTGATAATGAACCCTTATTGTTGATGGATGGTACAGAAATATTAGAAGATAATTTAAAAAAGGCCAGGGTCACCAAAGGGGATCTAAGATCTAAGCTTAGAGAAGCTAATGTCATTGAATTAAAAGAGGTGAAGGCCGTCATCTTTGAAACTACCGGTGACATTGTGGTGCTTCACGACGATAACCCGAACAAGCAAATCGATGCCTGGTTAATGGAAGGTGTAAACAGAACCTGATCATGGGAATGGTAGAAATAATTGGGATATCGGCCGGGGTGCTCACCACAGCTGGAATTATTCCTCAAATCTTTAAAGCTTACAATACCAAGAAAGTAGAAGGATTATCTCCCGTTATGTTTTCTATCCTAACTATAGGTGTAGGATTATGGGTGTGGTATGGAATCGAAAAAGAGGATATGCCTATAATAGTGATGAACGGCATATCGTTTTCGCTCAACGCACTAATGTTGCTGTTGTATTTCCGATTTAAATAATAGGTATACAATTAGCTGCCCAAACTGCAGTTAGACTAAAAACTATATGGGCTGCTATTAACTGTGAAAAGAATAGGCTATATCTAATCTTCGGTGGCTCAGAAGATATTGTAAACAGAACGATCCACCCTATAACCCCAAGACCTCCTGCCACGATTCCGAATATTAGACCATATATAAAATTTCGTTCTAGTCCTGCGATGAGCCAAGTGGCCTCATAAAGTAACAGAAAGATTATTCCAATACTATAATGTCCTATCCAACCCAAAATTATCTTGGGGCTTCTACTATTATTTTCAGGAGTTGATCCCTTTAAAAGTTTTGACAGAAGAACCGGTTCTCGCACTTCATTTTTTGTAATTGCATATATAGCATAACTAAAGATCGTCATAGCAGACGTGGCCAGGAGCCACGTAGTGAGAAATGTTAATAAATCCATAAGCCTAATGTAAAGCCTTACTAAAGTTAAACTAATTCTTTCTTAATTATAAAATAAAGATGATTTCCTACCTATATCTTTAAAAAAAAGAAAGCTAAAAATGGAACAAGAAGTACTGAAAACTGAACAAGCACGACAAATTAGGACAGAAAACCTCATCTTAAAATTTAAAAAATTTATTTTAGAACAAAACCATCCGTGTTTAATGGCACAAACAATTTTCAGTTCAGATGATTTCAGATTAAAATCGTATAATGGTCTGGGATCCAGAAAGACTGCCAAAAGAATTTACAAAGATTTGGAGGAATATATTTCATCATACGACTTTACTACGAACACATTTGAAACGTTTATTGCTGTGTTTCCATCAGACAACATCCATTGTGAAGGTCAGTTCGAAAGTATGCTTTGGGACCAATTGCAGCACTTGCATGAGGTCGATACTTTAGATTGGGATGAAACTGTGAGCGATGACCCCAACAATGAGAACTTTAGCTTCAGTATTGGCGGAAAGGCCTTTTATATTGTAGGTATGCATCCTCATAGTTCAAGATATGCACGAAGAGCTCCGTTCCCTACCATAGTGTTCAACCTTCATAGTCAATTCGAAAAATTAAGAGAAATGAATACGTATAAAAGGGTTCGTAACAGAATTCGATCCAGAGATAAAAAGCTACAAGGATTTATTAATCCAGTATTAAAGGATTTTGGAGAGGAGAGTGAGGCAAGGCAATATAGCGGTCGAAAAGTAGAAGCTAATTGGAAATGCCCCTTTATCAACAAAGCATCCTAAATTTTTGAAATGGAACAAAGAATAGAACCACAGTCCGGCAGCGCCTTTATTTTAAAAAGAGGGCAGCGATTGAAAGTCATTGATCCCATGGGGCAACAGGTGAGTGATATGGTGCTCTTTAACGCGCACGACATTAAGGAAAAGATTAGTTCGGGGAAAACATTAGATTTTGAAGAAAATCTTCTTATTACGAATGGAAACTACCTGTGGAGTAACAGAAGTAACAAAATGATGAAAATTATACAGGATACCAATGGTAGAAATGATTTTCTTTTGGCTCCTTGTAGTCCTGAGACATTTAAAATAATGTACAATCATAATTCTTATCATCCCAGTTGTTTTGAAAATCTGATCAAGAACTTAAGCAAATATGAGATCGAAGCCGATGACATTCCTACTGCATTTAACATTTTTATGAATGTGCAATTTAAGGACACTGGTGAATTAACTGTAAAACCCCCGCTGAGTTCGGCCGGAGATTATGTAGTATTTGAGGCCTTAATGGATTTAGTTGTAGGGTTAACTGCCTGTTCGGCCGAAATGAGCAATGGTGGATCTTTTAAACCCATTGATTACCATATTATTAATTAAACTTTATAACTATGTCACTACTCACAATTATCCTAAACATTCTATTACCTCCTTTAGCTGTTTTTCTCAAACACGGTATAGGAACAACATTTTTGATAAGTATTATTCTCACCATAATTGGATGGATTCCTGGAGTGATACATGCATTTATAGTGAATGATTAGGTTACCCCCTTATCAGTCGGTGATCCTGACAACGCGCTTCTCCTTAACTACAATATCGGAGA
Source organism: Constantimarinum furrinae (assembly GCF_014295415.1). Taxonomy (GTDB): domain Bacteria; phylum Bacteroidota; class Bacteroidia; order Flavobacteriales; family Flavobacteriaceae; genus Constantimarinum; species Constantimarinum furrinae. The sequence continues at coordinate 2,490,203 of NZ_CP052909.1, read as the reverse complement.
ACAGTGCACGTAAATAAAGGATTACCTCCTTATCAGTCGGTGATCCTGACAACGCGCTTCTCCTTCACTACAATATCGGAGAACAATGCACGTAAAAAAAGGATTACCTCCTTATGAGTCGGTGATCCTGACAACGCGCTTCTCCTTCACTACAATACCGGAGAACAATACACGTAAAAAAGGATTACCTCCTTATGAGTCGGTGATCCTGACAACGCGCTTCTCCTTCACTACAATATCGGAGAACAATGCACGTAAAAAAGGATTACCTCCTTATCAGTCGGTGATCCTGACAACGCGCTTCTCCTTCACTACAATATCGGAGAACAATACACGTAAAAAAAGGATTACCTCCTTATGAGTCGGTGATCCTGACAACGCGCTTCTCCTTAACTACAATATCGGAGAACAATGCACGTAAAAAAAGGATTACCTCCTTATGAGTCGGTGATCCTGACAACGCGCTTCTCCTTCACTACAATATCGGAGAACAATACGCGTAAAAAAAGGATTACCTCCTTATGAGTCGGTGATCCTGACAACGCGCTTCTCCTTCACTACAATATCGGAGAACAATACGCGTAAAAAAAGGATTACCTCCTTATGAGTCGGTGATCCTGACAACGCGCTTCTCCTTAACTACAATATCGGAGAACAGTGCACGTAAATAAAGGATTACCTCCTTATCAGTCGGTGATCCTTACAACGCTCCGCGTTGAAAATAAAAAACCCTCACTTAAAAATTCAAGCAAGCTTGATTTTACGCAAGGGTTTTTTATTTATTCGTGATCGCACCAGGATTCGAACCTGGGACCGCCTGCTTAGAAGGCAGGTGCTCTATCCAGCTGAGCTATGCGACCATTCAATTTGTCAGGGTGACAGATTTATTTTATGATCCTCTATTGAGTATCACAAATCAATGCCTTCGTGTTTTTAAGAAAGTAAACTTTCTACAAAAACTCCCTCTTGATTTGTCGGGGTGGCAGGATTCGAACCTGCGACCTCCTGCTCCCAAAGCAGGCGCGATGACCGGGCTACGCTACACCCCGAGGTGTTTGTCTAAAAATCGTTTTGCTCCCCGGTTCTTGATTTTTTTCTCCAAAACTAAGGCTTCAGATCTGTTAGGAACTGAAAGTAACAAAACAATTTTCCAAGGTCGGCCTCCTTTTGTAGAAGGAACAATTCCTTGGTTGTGTCTTTTCAATCTATTTTCAATATTTGCTGTTTGACCAACATAATATTTAGAACTTGTCTCACTAAAAAGTATGTATACAAACATAAACTTTTTCTTTATAGGGGTGGTCACGCCTGTGGCGCGACGACCTCCACGCTAAAGCGTGGCGCGATGACCGGGCTACGCTACACCCCGAGGTGTGACTGGTATGCTCATAAAGAGAAAATGAACTTGATACAATTGGTTATAATTCCCAAACCAATTAAAAATTGCGGAGAGACGGGGATTCGAACCCCGGCAACGGTTACCCGTTGACAGATTAGCAATCTGCTCCATTACCACTCTGGCACCTCTCCAATATGTTATGAACTAAACGTTTTTAACGCGGATGCAAATGTAACTTTTCAATTGGTATCTCGCAAAAAAAATCTATAAGATTTTAGCAGTATTCCTATTCAATACAATCGAGGTATTTTAGAAAGTATTCTTTGGGATAAATAGGCTCCTCAATAGCTTTATTACTTATCACTTCCTGAAATACAATGTCAAAATTCGTCTTCATGGTGGTAATACGCATAGTTTCAATAGGTGAGCTCTTTAGTCGGTTTAAATTTTCTTCATCCAGAAAAAAGGCAGCTTCTACGATGCTGTTTTTAAGCTGATTCTCCGGCTCTGACTGCCTACCGCAGATAGTTTCTCCTAAATATGCCAGAGAGGCATAACTCTTATCTTCCAGTTGAAAAATAATTCGACTGGTTTTATCAAAACACATTATCGGCGGCATTTCCACAGCATTTAGAGATACCTGTAGCACTAATGATTTAACAGGACCTTCCTTCATTAACGAAAAATAGATAAAAACATTTTGATCCTTGCCAACCATGAATTCGGCCAATTGCTCATGAGTGAGAATAAAATTGTCGTCATCCAGTTCATACTGGATCTTATAATTACAGTCCTCCTGTGAATACATAGGAAAAAGACTAAAAAAGAAGAGAAGTGGTAAAATTATTCTAAGCATTTTTAAATTTTTGAGCAAAGTAACATCATTTTTTGATTTTTACTTCCGGTTGTAAAAAAAACATACAAGTCTCCACCATCCGTAATTTTCCATCGTTTCTTGAGTCCACTAACGGTTTCAGGGAAATTACGAGTGGCCACATTGGCTTTATCAAAAGTAATGCCAGCCCTCATTTCTTTTTTGGAATAGGGGACTGCGCTTTCTATTTTAAATCTTCTTCCCGGGAATTCAATCAATTGATTGGTGGAATAGAGATGCGTATTCTTATGTAGTTTTCTGAGTTTAAAGCACTGGGCAATATGATTAAAAGCACCACTTTTTAGAATAGCGGCATTGGGTTCATACAAATATTGTTCAGGATCTCCGATTTCAGCTTCGGCTTCAGAATTTATTTCAAAATCGAACTTCTCTGAACTTTCACCGACAAAATTTCGGGTCTTGATTGTTACAGCTTCTGAATTACCTTTCTTCAGCATCCATATTAATTCCTTAACATCATTCTTAACCGCTACTATATGTATTTCAAAAACGTGCTGTAATTCCTGAATTCCTACAGAAATATCGAGCATTGGAGAAGTCTTGATCATTAACACCTCGCATCGTTCCAACAAATAATCGATGGCATCCGGAATGTTTGGTTCACAGTCCCGTAAATAAAAAACTTTTCCCTTGGTGCTGTGTCGCCGCGAAGGATCGGCATAGATTAGATCGAAACTCATATGCTCAATGGCGGAAATTGCATCACGGTTAATAGTTTTTATATTTTCTCTATTCAGCGTTTTAAAATTATGAGTGGCGATGGAGGATAGCTCGGTATCCTTTTCAAAATGATACACCGTTTCAAACTGTTCTGAAAAAAAATAACTATCCACCCCAAAGCCTCCGGTAAGATCTGCCATTGCTTTTCCGCTAAATAAGGAAGCTTTATATTTTGCAGTGGTTTCGGACGAGGTTTGTTCCAGATTGAGCTTTAAAGGATAATAGATACCATCGGTGCCGCTCCAGCCCGGTAATTTGCTTTCAGCTTTGCGATAGCCTTCGATTTGTTGTAGGAGCTCCTGGACAGTCACTTTTGGAAACGGACTGCCTGAAAACGCGAGTTTAGAAAGGTTGGCGTCGTAGGTTTTAATGAAATGCTGAACTTCGGTATGTAGAATGTTTTTGTTCAAAAGGCAATCTACATATTTTTCGTCAGACGTTTCACGATCTTATATTCTGAAAGGAACTCTTTGGAAATCACTTTAAGCGTAGTATACGTAGGAACTGCCAATATCATTCCGGCAACACTAAACAGATAGCCACCTATTAAAATGACTATGAATATTTCCAAGGGATGAGATCGCACACTCTTTCCGAAGATAACCGGCTGAGTGATTAGATTATCAAAGATTTGAGCTATGGTATATCCAGAAAGTGTAATGATGAGCAACGGTAGTAATTCAGAAGAGAAATCGGCACCAAGGTTATTTGACACTACAACCAGCATCATTACCACACTCCCAATTAAGGGACCCAAATAGGGGACAATATTAAGGAATGCGCATATTAGAGCAATAGCTATGGCATTATTAATATCCAGATACAGCAAGAGTACCGAATAGAAAAGCGTAAGGATCATGATCTGTAATAAGAGGCCGAGAAAATACCTAGATAACAATTCCTTTACCTTGTTTAAAACACTGAGAAATCGTTGTTCCCTTCCGGGATTGGCGAAGGCGGTTACCGTATGAGCAATAAGCATTTCATCCTTCAGTAGAAAAAATGATATAAATAACACTGAAAACAAGCCTACTACAAAACCACCAATATTTCCGAAGAAAATATCAATAAAACTAGGGATGATCTCCAGATTAAAATTTTGAACATATTCGGTTCGCTTTATGGCCTCAACAATGTTGATCTGTTCCACACCCAAATATTCGCTGGCCTGAATGTTTAATTCATTCAGGTCGCGTTTTACCATATCGAAATCAATATCCTGAATATTCTTGCTCTGCTCAATGATAATTGGCACAAAGATCCTAATGAGCAAAGAAACCGTAGCAATTACTAAAAGTAACGTGGTGATAGCTGCCAGAGTGTTGCGAAATTTGAGTCTTCGCTTCAGAAATATTACGACCGGCCGTCCCAGTAAGGAAATAACTGCAGCAATACCAATGTAAAGGATTAGGGCTTTGATCTTAAAAACGAACCAGAACAGCAGGAATATTCCCACGATTACGGCTAAGGATTTTAATATCCCGATGGTTATGGCTTTAGCTCCGGCTTTCACGTTTCAAAGATAGCATATTAGCAATAGCTTGATGTCAAACTTTTGTTAATGAGTGCAACGCTATGGCAGTTGCCTGAATGACATTCATACTACTGTTGTTTCCATACATCCTAATATGAATTTCCTGATCGCTTGTATTGAGAAGTGGCTGGGAAATACCATGTCGTTCATTGCCTATAATGAGCACCGTATTTTGATCCTTTTCCCTCTGAATGTCTTCAATGGCTATACTATCTGCGGTGATCTCTAACGCGAAGATCTTATACTTCTTATTTTTTAATATTTCTATTTCTGAAATAACATCCTCACAGATCGAATAGGGGACTTTATTAATGGTGTCTCTTGCAGTTCTCTTTAGTCGGGTAGAAGAAAAGTCGGGAGCCGAATTCCAAAATATTATTCTTGCTACCCCGAATGCTTCACATATTCTGAACAAACCTCCAATATTTGCCGGACTTTGAATCCCGTCTGCTATAACAATGATAGGGAATGCTTTGCTTTTAAATCGGGAGGCTTGATGAGAAAGTTGCATGATTTTAATGCTCGAACACGTACTTTATTATATTGGCGCCCATTTGAAGTGCCTTTAAGCGAACTGCCGGCGGATCATTATGAATCTCCTGATTTTCCCAACCGTCACCAAGATCACTTTCGAAGGTATACAACAGCAATAACCGGCCCTCATGGAAATATCCAAAGGCCTGAGGACGCGTATTGTCGTGTTCATGAATCTTTGGTAATCCTTCAGGAAAACTGAACTGTGAACTGAAAATAGGGTGGTTGCCGGGTAGCTCCATGAGTTCTTTTTCGGGGAATATTTTCACCAACTCCTTCCGCAGATATTGATCCATACCGTAATTATCGTCTATATGCAAGAATCCGCCGCTCATTAAATAATCACGCAGATTTTTTGCTTCCTCGGCGGTAAAGAATACATTACCGTGTCCGGTCATATGAACGAAAGGATAATTGAATAGTTCAACATCACCGGGTCTTACCGTTTGTGCCTTAGGATTTATTGCGGTGTTTATCTGTTCGTTGCAAAACCGAATTAAATTGGGAAGGGAGGTTGGATTGCTATACCAGTCGCCACCACCGCCATACTGTAACACGGCAATTTCCTGTGCATGGACCAGGTTGACACTTAGGAAAAGAAAAAAGAGAAAACTCTTTAGATGCATAGCACCCAAAAATATAAAAATTGAAGCAAGATGGACTAGGAAATTCTATTTATAATTCCAATACCCAGTACATTGGTAAAAATCATCCAGTCCTCTAACAAACTAACCGATTTTGAAGCATTATGTGCAATGCTCAATCTTCGTGCTGTTTGCAAGGTAGCATCCGAATCGATCATAAAAGCATCGCTTTCGGACGAGTTTTGTTCTTTAAGTTTCCTTAGTGCAGGGGACATGGTATATTCCTATATTAGATTTGAGGGTCGAAATGTATGTAAATTAATTCAATAATTCTATAAAAATTCTCACTTTTTATCGTTAAACTGTAATATTTATCCGATAAAAGACATAATTTCCTACGAATTTCAGTACATTATTTCCAGTGCAAAAGTACAGGTACATTTCCCTTTTCACAAGCTTTTTATGTTTAAAAAACGTTAAAAAATTGTAAGGAAATACTTCGCTAACAACAGTAGCTCAGAAATGAGACAGAAAATCACGAAGTAACTAAAATAGCGTTGGAGAATTCATTCATTTACATAGGCGACACTGTGACAGGCAACGATCGCGGCCGTTTCAGTTCGTAATCTACTTTCACCTAAACTTACCGGAATAAACCCGTTTGCGATTGCTTGTTGAATCTCTTCCGAAGAAAAATCACCTTCAGGACCAATAAGGATAGTATATTCTGTTTCTTGCTGAAGAACGGCTTTCAAACTCTTTTTTTGAGAATCCTCACAATGAGCAATGTATTTTGTTGCCCCTGAAGTCTTTTCAGATTCAAGAAAAGATCGAAGTGAAACGGCGTTGTTTAACTGTGGTAAATGCGACTTTAACGACTGCTTCATGGCGCTTTGAAGGATCTTCTCATAGCGCTCTGGTTTTATCACCTTTCGTTCACTGTGATCACAAATTACCGGAGTGATCTCGGTGATCCCGATCTCGGTGGCTTTTTCCAGGAACCATTCATACCTGTCATTGAGTTTTGTGGGAGCAACTGCTAAATGGAGTGAATATTTCAACGGAGGTTCCTCTTTAGCAGCCGTAATGGTTGCCAGACATTGTTTGGGATTGGTGCTTTCTAACCTGGCATCGAAAAACCATCCTTTTCCATTAGTGAGGTGCACCAGATCCCCTGCATTTTTCCGAAGTACTTTCGAAATATGCCTGCTTTCGTCTTTACTGAACATTACTTCTTTCGAAGTTTCAGAAATTCCCGGATGGTAGAATAGATTCAATTCAGTTAAATTTTAAAGTTTCATTCGTGCTTGAGCCGCTACATTGCTTTCAGCAAATATTTGGTGCTTAAACTTTAGCTCTCCTACCATCGCGATCATTGCGGCGTTATCGGTACAAAATTCAAATTTGGGAATATGGGTCTTCCAACCGTAGCGTTTTTCTGCTGCTCCTAATGCTGTACGTATTCCACTATTTGCCGATACACCTCCACCCATTGCAATTTCCTTAATTCCGGTCTGCTTTACTGCATTCTTAAGTTTATCCATCAAATAATCCACTATGGTGAACTGCAAACTAGCACAGATATCTACTATATTTTCTGAAATGAAATTAGGGTTTTTCTGCACCTCTCTTTCAACAAAATACAATACCGCTGTTTTTAATCCGCTAAAACTAAAATCCAACGGACTCACTTTAGGTTTGGTAAATTTGAATCGCTTCGGATCCCCCTGTTGTGCATATTTGTCGATCAACGGTCCACCCGGATAAGGGAGTCCCAGTATTTTGGCCGATTTATCGAAAGCTTCACCAACGGCATCATCTATAGTTTCACCAATAACTTCCATTTCAAAATAGCCGGTCACTTTTACAATTTGGGTATGGCCACCGCTTATGGTTAATGCGAGAAACGGAAAATTGGGTTCAGACTGTCCTTCAGCCTTAATAAAATGAGCCAGAATATGCGCCTGCATATGATTTACATCAATAAGTGGAATGCCCAATCCCATAGCCAAGGACTTTGAAAATGAGGTACCTACAAGTAGGGAACCCATCAATCCGGGACCCCTTGTAAAAGCTATGGCATTTAACTGTTTTTTGTCGATATTTGCTTTGCGTAGCGCCTGATGTACAACAGGAACGATATTTTGCTGGTGCGCGCGGGAGGCGAGTTCGGGGACCACCCCTCCGTATTCCTCGTGTATTTTTTGTGTGGCAACAACATTGGATAATACAACTCCGTTGTTTATAACAGCAGCAGCAGTATCATCACAGGAAGATTCAATACCAAGGATATAACAATTTTTTAAGCTCAAAAGAAAAAGGGTATATTATTTGAAGCCAAAATTAAAACTTTAAAAGCGTATCAAAAAACTTAGGAAAATAATACTTCGCATCTTTGCGATCTTGGTACTTCTTATAGTACTTACTGTGATTATTTTATCAATCCCTAAGGTACAGACATTTATTGCAAACAAAGTCACCGATAACCTAAATGAGACCTATGGCACCGAAATCCATATCGATCGATTAGGACTTAACTGGAAAGGGGAAGTTGATATACGAGGCGTGTATATTGCGGACCATCATCAGGATACGCTAATCTATGCCAGACAGTTGGAAACCAACATAATCAGTTTTCAGAACTTAATAAAAGGTGATCTGGGTTTTGGTAATATTAATATGAAATCGGGGAAACTGTATGTCAAGACCTACAAAGGGGAAGAGGACGACAATCTTTTTATTTTTTCTGAAAAATTCAATACCGGCCAAAAAAGTGAAAGCCCTTTTTCACTTTTCGGAAACGATGTTACACTTACCGATAGCCGAATAAGGATCATTGATGAAAATCTTGAAAGCCCAGAGATCTTCGACTTGCGCAATGTAAATGTCACCGCAAATGACTTTAAGGTCACCGGACCCGATGTTGAGGCCAATATTAAGGCGCTTTCGCTGGATGCTGAACGCGGGTTCAAAATTAAAAATCTGAGATCCAGATTTTCGTATACCTTAACCGAAATGAATCTGGATGATCTCCTGTTGGAAACCGAAGGTTCGAAACTTTCAGGAAAGATTCTCTTGGATTACTCTGAAAAAGGTCTCAGTGACTTCATTAATAATGTGACCATAAAAGCGACCTTCCAGGATGCCGAACTGGCTACTAACGATATAAATGCTTTTTATAATGAATTTGGGGAGGATCAGCTTGTCTATCTCAACGGAACATTTGAAGGCACAATTAATGATTTTATCTTTACTGATGCTGATCTGCGTGTTGGGGATACCCGTTTAAGTGGTGACTTTATAATAAAGGATATTATTTCGGAAGATGCTTCCTATAGTATTCAAGCACGTAATCACAGAATCTCTACAAGTTTTTACGAATTGAGGCGATTTATGCCCAGAGTTTTAGGTGATGTGCTTCCTCAGGAAATTAAAGTGTTAGGGCCGTTCACGTTTACAGGAACAACTTCCATAACCACCACAGAATTAAAAACAAACAGCACATTAAGTAGTGCTATAGGTTCTGCAGTGACGCAGCTGGAAATGGGGAATATAAATAATTTTGACAATGCCTTTTATTCCGGAAATGTAAAGCTGGATCGTTTTAATCTCGGTAAAATTGCAGGGACGACTTCATTGGGCAGATCGAGTGCCAACCTCAATTTTGATGGTAGGGGATTTACTCAAAATACCGTGAATACACAGATTTCAGGAACAATTTCCACTTTTAATTTCGAAGGATACGATTACAAGAATATCAAGGTGTCCGGCAACCTGAAAAACCCTTTATTTAATGGCGATCTGAGTATTGATGACCCAAATCTGAAACTTACTTTCAAAGGATTGGTAGATGTATCCAAGGATGCGAATCAATACGATTTTGAAGCGGATGTGGAATACGCAGAACTCAATAAACTCAATTTGTTTAAAAGGGACAGCATTTCTGTATTTACCGGTAAGGTGATCATGGATATGGACGGAACGACTGTAGATGATGCCGTTGGAACAATTTCATTTAATGAAACCTTTTATCAGAATGAAGACGACGATTTTTTCTTCGACGACTTTAAAGTGATCTCTTCTTTTGAAGGGGACATAAGGACGATTGAGATCGTGTCGCCGGATATTGTGAACGGCAAGATCTCCGGCAAATTCCTCGTTGAAGATATCCCGAATCTGTTTGTAAATGGTATCGGTAGTATTTATGCAAATTATATTCCAAATGAAGTTACAAACGATCAATATATCGATTATCAGTTTACAGTGTATAATAAGATCGTAGAAGTTTTTGTGCCTCAGCTGCAACTGGGTGAGAATACCCAGGTAAAGGGTTCGGTGTCTTCCGACGAATCTAAATTTAAACTCGATTTCAGGTCTCCCGAAATTCTGCTGTTCGATAATTATCTGTCAAAAATTAATATTCAGGTAGATAACGACAACCCGCTATATAACACCTATGCTTCAGTAGATTCAGTATACACCGGGTTTTATAATGTCACCGATTTGAGCTTTATCAACAAGACCATAAATGACACCCTCTATGTTCGTTCAGAATTTAAGGGCGGAAAAGATAAAACCGACTTGTTTAATCTTTCCCTGTACCATACCATCAATCCGGCGGGAAAGTCGGTTGTAGGAGTTAAACGATCAGATATTACCTATAAAGAAAAAGTGTGGTATATCAATGAAAGAAACAACAACCTGAACAAGATCACATTCGACGACAATTTTAAGAACATTAAGATAGATTCTTTGGTACTCAATCACAATCAGGAAATCATTCGTTTGGCCGGAATACTTCGTGATTCAACGTATAAGGATATCAAACTTGAGTTTAAGGATGTGAATCTGGGAAATATTACACCTCATGTGGATAGTCTGGACCTCAAGGGAAATGTGAACGGAAAGCTGCGATTCATGCAGCAGGACGGTGCATATTATCCCAACTCGACGGTTACCATAGACGGGGTAATGATCAACGATGTGGCGTTTGGAGATCTAAATCTAGGAGTGGTTGGAAATCAGGATCTGTCAAAATATCAGATCAACACCACTCTTACCAATAATAATGTAAAATCGATCAATGCCGTAGGGGAGATCGATGTTTCTGCGAATAACCCGGAAATTAACCTTGATGTGACCTTAAACGATTTTAACCTACAGGCATTTAGTCCCTTTGGAGGCGACGTGGTGAGTAATATTAGGGGGTTAATATCCGGAAATGCCAAAGTCACAGGAAATTATAAATCTCCCGATATTAACGGAAGTTTTAACCTAATGGAAAGCGGATTAAAGATCCCGTATCTCAATACCGATTTCGATTTGATGAACAATACCAGGGTGGATGTGACTAAAAACATGTTTGATATTGGAAATACGACCATTACCGATACCAAATTTAATACAGAGGGACAACTCTCCGGAAACATTTTACATAACAATTTTGGGGACTGGGAGCTTCATTTAAATATAAGTACCGACAGACTTTTGGTTTTAGACACACCACCCGATGAGGATGCATTGTACTACGGAACTGCATTTATCAGCGGAACAGCAGACATAAACGGTCCGGCAGAAGAATTGGTGATCGATGTAATCGCCACCACTGAGGAAGGAACCACATTTAAAATACCGCTAAGCGATACAGAATCAATTGGAGACGACTCCTTTATACATTTTTTATCACCTCAGGAAAAGCAGGCCATTATAAGCGGCGTCGAGATTCAGACTGAGGATGTTAAGGGGCTCTCGCTTAATTTTGAGCTCGATATCAATGAAAAAGCCGAAGTAGAAGTCGTAGTCGATCCGGTTAACAACTCTCGATTAAAGGGGAGGGGAGCAGGAATTCTGCTAATAGAGATCAATACACTGGGAAAATTCAATATGTGGGGAGATTTCCTGGTTATTGAAGGAGAGTATGATTTCCGATATGGTGGGATCATTCAGAAGAATATCGATGTGGTTCCCGGCGGAAGTATTAACTGGGACGGCAGCCCAGAGAGAGCGCGCTTAGATCTTACGGCTAAATATACTACTGTTGCTAATCCATCAGTGCTCCTGGATAATCCTTCAGCGAACCGAAAGATCCCGGTTGAAGTGCTCGTGGATCTTACGGGAGAACTTATTCAGCCCAATATCGACTTCCGCATTGAGTTTCCTAGGACCAGTTCTATAGTGCGCAGTGAATTGGAATATAAACTTCAGAACAAAGAGCAACGCGAGAAACAGGCTTTATTCCTAGTAGCTACCGGCTCATTTGTAAATGATAATTTACAAAGTGGGGCCGATTTTGGAGGTGTGATCGCAGAACGTGTTAATTCTATTGTGGCCGAAATATTCTCACAGCAGGATTCTAAATTCGCCGTACTCCCTTATGTGGTTGCTGCAGACCGAAATTATAACCAGGATAACGGGAGTCAGGTAGGGGTTCAAATAACCTCGCAGGTAAGTGAACGAATACTGATCAACGGTAAAGTAGGGGTGCCGGTAGGGGGTGTAAACGAATCGGCGGTGGCAGGTGATATTGAAGTACAATGGTTAGCCAATGAAGACGGAAGTCTGCGAATCAACTTTTTTAACCGGCAGGCAGATATACAGTTTATAGGGGAGAACCAGATCTTTGAACAGGGTGCCGGAGTTTCGTATTCGGTCGATTTTGATACATTCAGAGAGTTAGTGAACAGGTTATTCAATAAGAAGTTAACTTTAGAGTCTGAAAATGAACTACCCGTGATTCCCGATGATAATTCTATTCCCGTCGATTTCGAACCTGAGGCAAAAAAGGAAGAGGAAGATTAACGAGAGGCGATCATCGAGATCTCCACATTCACGTATTTAGGTAAATTTGCAACTTCAACCGTTTCTCTTGCGGGCGCTGTGTCCTCGTTAAAATAACCCGCATATACTTCATTGATCTGAGAGAAGTTTTTCATATCGCTGATAAAGATGGAGGACTTTAAGACATTTTCGAAGGTCATTCCGGCTTCTTCTAAAACAGCCTTTAAATTTTCCATTACCTGTTTTGTTTCCTTCTGAATACTTTCATTAACCAACTCACCGGTTGTAGGGTCAATGGCGATCTGCCCCGATGTAAACAACATAGAGCCCTTTAAAACGGCTTGACTATAAGCTCCAATGGGAGCAGGTGCTTTTGAACTGTTTATGATTTTTTTCATCCCGAAAGTTTTAATTAAAGATTGCGGTCCGGTTCCCTGCGCTTGTCGTATTTAATATCGCTTAATACCGAAGATTTTATTCCTATAAAAAAGTACCAGGAGGTATTTATACTTCCTATGGGCGTCCAGTTGAAGCTCATTTGCCAGCTTTCCAGATCTCTCTGAAAACGGAATTGTGTGAGCGTGACCCCTTTATTCTTAAAATCGTAGCCCGAGGAAACCCCAACTTTCCATCGAGGTGATAGCTCCAGGTTGGTACTGAACATCAACGACTGCGACGAAATCTCATTTTGTCTGCGTGCATTGCCATAAGTGATGGTATAAGCCAGCCTGAAATCCCACGGGATCTTATAATTATACCAGGCTACATTGGTGTCATCCTCCTCTTCATCGTCTTCATAAATATTTCCCGAATTTATATTCGTCGAATCTCCAAACAGATCATCCGGTCTACCGCCATTTCTAAAGGTCTCATTATCTATTCTATCGGTATCACGCTCATTTCCTTCCAGGTCTTTACTGGAAAAAGAATAATTGACACTTACATTGGCATTGGTTAATCGAAATAAACTTCCACCGTTATTAATATTAAATTGGTCGATACGCTCATTATTATTGTTAAGGGCATAAGGGTCTAATGAGCCATTAAAATTGACATCAAGCCGTTCTACAACTGGGATGCTTCCTGTAAATCTAAGCGGACTCCACGGTAATGAATCTCCCGCCAAATTGTAAGCGGTTGAAAAGTTTAGGTTGTTAAGAAGCACTATTTTTTTTGGTTCGGTGGCCGTGGAATCCCTATCCTTTACTTTGGCTTCAAACGTATTACTTAAGGACAATCCTATATTGCTTGAAAAAACCTCTCCGGGAGCGCCAAAAAGGGTGTTCTGAAATCTCGAATACGAAATAACCTGATCGTTTACCTCGGGATCTGCCGATGGAATGATGTAGTCGTCATAGTATTGGTCGAACCCCGGATTGATGTTATAACTTACCGACGGACGTACCACATGACGGATGGCCTGGATCTTCTTTTCTTCTCCAAAATTAAAAGTGCCATAAAAAGTGGTTCCAAGATTAGTAGAGAAATTATAGGTAAAATAACGATCAAATCCTGAAACCGTATCGGTAACCACAGCCCCGTTCCCATTGTTGAGCAATGGATCGAAACGCTGATCAAAGGTTTTTATCACCCAGGTTTCCCTCAAATTGGTACTGGCCGAGGCACTTAGATAATTAAACAACTTAAAATTGGTACTAACAGGAATGGAATGCTGGGCTCCAACTTGAGCATTTTCGAACATTTCAGGTTTGAAGAACAAGGAATCTACGGTACTAATCCGGTTTTCTGCGGAAAGATCATACTGAAAGTTGATATTGTCTATTATTCCTTGTTTAACTCCGTTCTTGGGTGCAAATGGAAATATTCGGGATACACTGGCATTTACATTGGGCAGGGACATATTGATCTCCTGCGTATTGGTGTTTTGCGAATGTGTGCCTGCAACCGTAAAATTGACTTGTGGCTCGGTTTCGAAGGTTTTTGAATATGAGACCGAAGAACTTAGGGTGTTAACCAAGGCACTGGCGTTGTTCGTCTGATTTATGGACTGTTGAAAATATCGGCTGCTCCCCAGATTCACTGAAGCAGAGAAGCGGGAAGTAGGGTTAGCTTTCTGGTCCTGATTATGCGTCCATCGAATGTTATACACTGCACTTTCACTGAAGTCGGGGAACCCCCGTTCACTATTAATAAGTTTTTCATAACGTACACTAACATTTCCGCGAAAGCGATACCGAAGGGCGTAGGAAGTTTCCCCCCTCAGGCCATAACTTCCGTTGGTGTAATAATCCCCTAAGAAGGTAAGATCGAGATAATCGTTAATTGCAAAATAATATCCGCCGTTCTGAAAAAAGAAACCCCTGTTGTTGTTATCTCCGATGGTTGGAATGATAAATCCTGAAGTACGGTCTTCGGTCAACGGAAAATACGCAAAGGGTAAACCAATTGGCGTTGGAACGTCGGCTATATACATATTGGTAAGGCCGGTAACGATCTTCTTTTTAGGGACGAATTTTGCTTTTCGGGTGTAAAAGTAATATTCGGGGTCATCGATATTCTTGGAAGTAGTGAACTTTACATTCCGAAGAAAAACCACCGAATCGTTTTCTTTTTTGGTCACTTCGGCCAATACATTAAATCCGTTTTGCTCGGTTCGGGAGTTAAAAATGATAGCTTTCTCAGAATCAAAATTAAAACGAATGGAGTCAGGTCTAACTTCATTAGCAGCCTGTACAAAGACAGGGGCTTGCGAATATACTCCGGCGCTGTCTATACCTTTGGCATATACTTCGTTCTTATCGTAGTCTAGAATGATCAAGCCTGCATCAATACGCATATCCCCATAAACGATGTACGCCTTATTGTACATATAGACCTTGTTCTCTTTTCTATCGATATAGACATAATCCTCACCGTAGTAATCAACGACATTCTCAAGGACTTCTTTTTGAGGCAGAATAGTATCTGTTTTTACGGTATCGGCTAGAATTTCCCTGCGCTCATCAATAATAGGTTTAATATCCACTGAAATACTGTCGTCTTTGGTTTCGGCGGGGATATTCACTTCATTTTTCGCCGGAATATCCTGCGAATAGATCGCGTGGCTGCAGTGCAGTATCAGAAATAAGAAAAGTAAATAATGCCTATAGTGTTGCAATGCTATGATCTATATTTTTGTAGATATCTTTTGTGATAAAATTTCGTCATGAACCACAAATTCTACAAATGCTATGTATATCTTGGCTTAGTTTTTGAAAACTCAAAATTAAGCATATTTTTTTGGCTGTGTTTTTTAAAATGACTTTTTTAAAATATCAACTTTTAATCTTCGTTAGACCTATATGAAAACGAAACTGTTTTGTCTTTTCGTACTTGCAATTTTAGTAGTTGCATTTTCATCTTTTCGTACGCTCAATAATGATACCGTAAAACCATTTGTGGTGGTTCTGGATGCCGGACATGGGGGAAAGGATCCGGGAAACAGGGGTAATGGCTTTTTCGAAAAGGATATCGTTTTGGATGTAACCCTTCAGGTAGGGAAGATCCTTGAGCAGCATAAGGATATAAAAGTCGTGTATACCAGAACTACCGATGTTTTTATCGATTTATACCGAAGAGGACCTATTGCCAATGAAGTTGATGCCGATATATTTGTATCTATTCATTGCAACTCCCATCATACCCAGGCTTATGGGGCCGAAACGTTTGTAATGGGTGTTGACAAATCGGGTAAAAACATGGAAACGGCGAAAAAGGAGAATGAGGTTATCTTTTTAGAAGATAATTATGAAGAAAAATATGCGGGATTTGACCCAAACTCTCCCGAATCACTTATCGGACTTACCTTAATGCAGGAAGAATATCTCGATCAAAGTATTATGCTTGCCAGCTTGATTCAGGGAAACCTGGTTAATAACCTGAAACGAAAAGATAGAAGTGTGAAGTCGGGACCATTTTGGGTATTACACAGTTCCTACATGCCCAGCGTTTTGGTTGAGCTGGGATTCCTTACCAATAAGGAAGAAGGGCCCTATGTCAACTCTAAGAAGGGTAGGGCAGAAATGGCCAGAGAAATAGCTAACGGAATACTTACGTATAAAAAGAATATTTCGCTGGCTACAGAGAGTTCTCAAAACCCAACCATTACGGAAGAAGAGATCGTTAAGGCCATAGAAACAACCGAAGAAAAGATCTACAAGGATATTGAGTTTAGAGTTCAGCTGGCAGCCAGCAGCAAGAAAATTGATACCAAACCACAGAATTTCAAAGGTTTAAAGGACGTGGATCGCAAAAAAGAAGACGGACTCTTCAAGTATTACTACGGAGCGACTTCAGATTATAATGAAATTCAGCTTTTAAAAACCTATGCCCAGGAAAAAGGCTACACTTCTTGTTACATCGTAGCCTTTAAAAAAGGTGAAAAGCTAAAACTTTCAGAAGTCTTAAAATCCGAGGATAAATAGCAAGGTTTTTCTATATTTATTTCTAAATTTGTTTAGAACCTAAAAATCACCCTTTGAAACTTACAAGAGAAGTAAAGACCGGAATATTAGCTATTGGTGCAATCCTACTGTTTATCTTTGGTTACAGCTTTTTAAAGGGCACAAATCTCCTCGAAAAACACCGTACTTTTTTTGTTGAATATCAAAACGTGGAAGGCCTGTCCCGATCGGCCCCGGTGACCATTAATGGGTTAACGGTTGGGAAAGTAGCAAACATAGATTTTGCTTCAAAAAGTGGTAACCTGGTTGTTGAATTTACCGTAGAGCGGGATTTCGATTTCTCCAAGAACAGCCTGGTACGTATTTACAGCAGTGGACTCATAGGAGGGAAGTCTTTAGGAATCTATCCCGATTATAATCCGAATTTGATCGCAAAATCCGGAGACACACTAAAAGGTGAGATCGAAGATGGAATGTTAAGTGCCGTAACCAAAGCACTTGGACCACTTGAAAAAAAAGTAAACAACACATTATCTACCGTAGATACATTACTTCTGGCCTTTACCGATATAGTGGATGAACCAACAAGAGACAATCTGAAGGAGGCTATTAACAATCTGAATTCCACCTTAAACTCCCTTAGTGGGGTTTCTCAAAAACTGGATCGGGTATTATCCCGTAATTCAGACAAACTGGATAATACCTTCACTAATCTCGATACAACTGCCGAAAATTTTGCAAAACTTTCCGATTCTCTGGCGCAACTGGAAGCAGGGAAACTTGTAAGTGATCTTCAGGAGGTGGTAGATCAATTTAACTCGATCGTAACCCGAATCGATAGTGGAGAAGGAAGCGTTGGTAAATTATTGAAAGACGAAAAACTATACGATAACCTGGAAGGTGCTTCAAAACAATTGGAACAACTTTTACAGGATATGAAACTAAATCCTAAGCGATATGTTCACTTTTCTTTATTTGGAAAGCGGAACAAAGAATATGATCCACCCGAAGATCCAGAGAAATAAGCATGCAATACCTTCCAAATATTCTATTCTTAATCGTCCTCATTGCAGGCATTTCGTATTTTACCTTAAATATTCGCAAGGTTATTCGAAATATTAAACTGGGGCAAAAAGTAGATGCTTCAGATCAAAAAGGGGAGCGCTGGGGAAATGTATTCCGCATTGCGCTTGGACAATCAAAGATGGTTGTTCGCCCCATGGCGGGACTTTTGCATATTATTGTATATGTTGGTTTTATAGTGATCAATATAGAAGTACTTGAGATCATTATTGATGGAATTTTCGGAACACATCGTGTTTTTGCAGGTGCCGGAGTGATTTACGATTACCTTATTGCCACCTTTGAGATCCTTGCGGCCCTTGTTTTAATTGGAGTCATTCTTTTCTGGACACGTAGGAATATTCAGAAAATTAAGCGCTTCTGGGCACAGGAAATGACCGGTTGGCCAAAGAATGATGCCAATTTCATTCTCTATTTTGAAATGGTCCTAATGATCCTGTTCCTTACGATGAATGCTGCCGATCTTCAATTGCAAAAAATAGGAGCCGCCCATTATGTTGAGGCCGGAATGTTTCCTGTAAGTTCACTGTTTAGTCCGTTATTCGAATCCTTTTCTGAAGGTACCTTGATCATTATCGAACGCACAGCTTGGTGGCTGCATATTATTGGGATACTTATTTTTCTGAATTATCTCTATTTCTCTAAACATCTCCATATTATACTTGCATTTCCCAATGTTTACCTCGGAAAAGTGGTTCCGAAAGGAAAATTTAAGAATCTCGAATCGGTGACAAATGAGGTGAAATTGATGATGGATCCCAATGCCGATCCTTTTGCGGCGCCGGCTGAAGGTGCCGAAGCTCCGGCGAAGTTCGGTGCAAGCGATGTTACAGATCTAAATCAGATACAACTACTTAACGCCTATACCTGTACCGAATGTGGACGTTGTACCAGTGAGTGCCCTGCTAATATTACGGGTAAAAAACTATCACCCCGAAAGATCATGATGGACACCCGTGATCGATTGGAGGAAATTGGAAAGAATATTGATAAGAACGGCGAATTCAAGTCTGATGGAAAACAATTACTGGACGATTATATCACTAGAGAAGAATTGTGGGCATGTACTACCTGCAATGCGTGTGTCGAGGCCTGTCCTGTAAGTATTGATCCACTTTCTATCATAATGGATATGCGTCAGTATCTTGTAATGGAACAGTCTGCGGCGCCTATGGAACTTAATGGCGCTATGACAAATATTGAAAATAACGGTGCCCCTTGGCCTTACAACCAGATGGACCGGCTTAACTGGAAAAATGAACAATGATGGAGAAGCAAAATATAAATAATTTATTGCGGGAAACCGCAGTAAACGGGGAACACGTAAGTCCTGTATTGCCCGAGAATGTTAAGAACTACCTGATCGATATAGATGGGACTATCACCGATGATGTGCCCAATGAAGAACCGGAACGAATGGCCACCTGTGAGCCGTTTCCCGATGCTCTGAAAACCCTGAACAAATGGTATGATCAAGGACACATAATATGTTTCTTCACCTCCAGAACAGAGGAACACCGGCAAGTCACGGAAACCTGGTTAAAAAAGCATGGCTTTAAATATCATTCGTTACTCATGGGTAAACCTCGGGGAGGAAATTATCATTGGGTGGACAATCACATGGTAAAGGCCACACGCTACAACGGGAAATTCACAGATCTGGTGAAGAAAGAAGTGACTATTCAGGTGTTTGAAGATTAAAATAAGGAAAGATGAGCGAAACGATAAAAGTCCCAACAATGGCCGAGTATCTGGCCGAAGGCAAACAACCGGAAGTCTTGTTCTGGGTAGGGTGTGCCGGTAGTTTCGACGACCGGGCAAAAAAGATCACCAAAGCCTTTGTTAAGCTATTACACAAGGCTAAAATTGACTTTGCCGTTCTGGGAACCGAGGAAAGTTGTACGGGTGATCCCGCCAAACGTGCCGGAAATGAATTTTTGTTCCAAATGCAGGCGATGGGGAACATTGAAGTACTCAATGCTTATGAAGTAAAAAAAATAGTCACTGCTTGTCCGCATTGCTTTAATACCATTAAGAATGAATATCCCGAATTAGGTGGCAATTACGAGGTGGTTCATCATACTCAGTTTCTCAAATCCTTACTCAACGAAGGAAGATTGAAGGTTGAAGGAGGAAAATTTAAAGGGAAACGGATCACTTTTCACGATCCCTGCTATTTGGGAAGAGCAAATAATGAATATGAAGCTCCTAGGGAATTACTTCAAAAACTGGAAGTAGAACTGGTCGAGATGAAGCGTTGCAAATCACGCGGACTCTGCTGTGGAGCCGGAGGTGCCCAAATGTTTAAAGAACCCGAACCCGGCAATAAGGATGTAAATATTGAGCGCACCGAAGAAGCCATAGAAACCAAACCATCTATTATTGCGGCGGCATGCCCGTTTTGCAATACCATGATGACCGATGGTGTTAAAGGAAAAGAAAAGGAAGGCGAAATTAAAGTAATGGATGTAGCCGAAATGATCGCCACTGCAGCCGATTTATAACTATGCTCACAGATTTTAAGAATTTACCAAGCGAATCAAGAATATGGATCTATCAGGCTAATCGAAAACTTTCTGATGGGGAAGTTGAACAGATAGCCAGTAAAACCAAAGCTTTTTTAGAAAAGTGGACGGCCCATGGTACCGACCTGGAAGCCGGATTCGAAATAAAATACCAGCGATTTATTGTAATCGGTCTTAATCAGTCTAATGCTTCTGCTTCAGGGTGCAGTATTGATGCTTCAGTACATTTTATTCAATCGTTAGAAAAGGAATTCGAGGTAGATCTGCTCGATAAAATGAATGTCACTTATTACAACGGTGACTACATTGCACACAAACCGCTTAACGATTTTAAAAAGATGGTTAAAAACCGGTCGGTATCCCAAAATACGGTGGTTTTCAACAATTTGGTAAATACCAAAGCCGAATATCTTGAAGACTGGGAAGTGCCTTTAAAAGACAGTTGGCACGGAAGATTTTTAGCATAGTTTTTGTATCTTTCGGTGTATGAAAAAAATTCTTTTAGCCTCACTTTTTATACTGGCCTGCCTTACAGTTTATTCCCAGCAAATAAACCCGCTTATATTAGAAAATGACTATCCCAACCAGCAAAAATGGGTAGATAGCATCTATGGAAATATGTCACTTCAGGAAAAAGTTGGTCAGTTGTTTATGGTCGATGTCTTTTCTAGTGATCCAAAATCAAAAACCGATAAGATAAAAGAACTCATTCGAAATTATTATATAGGCGGAGTAATTTTTTCGAAGGGTGGACCTAATCGACAGGCGAAATTATGCAATGAATTTCAAGAGTTATCTAAGGTAAAGCTTATGATAGGGATGGATGCCGAATGGGGGTTGGCCATGCGATTGGATTCTACCTTTGCCTATCCATGGAATATGACACTGGGTGCAATTACCGATAACAAAGTAGTAGAGCGTGTTGGCCGGCGAATTGGGGAGCATTCCAAACGGTTGGGGGTACATATAAATTTTGCCCCTGTGGTTGATATTAATACCAATCCGAAGAACCCTATTATAGGAAACCGTTCTTTTGGAGAGGACAAGGAAAATGTAACTGAGAAATCACTTGCATTTATGAAAGGTATGCAAAGTGCAGGAATTCTGGCCAATGCGAAACATTTTCCGGGACATGGTGACACCGACCAGGATTCACATAAAACCCTGCCTACTATTGCATTCTCAAAAGAACGTATAGACAGTGTAGAGCTATATCCATACAAACGGCTTATTCGTGAAGGATTAAGTAGCGTTATGGTGGCTCATTTAAATATTCCGGCGCTGGAAGACCGATTGGGATACCCTTCATCCCTTTCAAAAGTGATCGTGACAGATATGCTGAAAGGGCAATTGGGTTTCAACGGTCTTATTTTCACCGATGCCCTCAATATGAAAGGTGCTGCAGATTTTAAACAGCCCGGAGAGATCGATTTGGCAGCTTTTTTAGCCGGAAATGACGTGCTGCTTATTTCGGAAAATATACCAAAAGCACATGAATTATTAGTAAATGGCTATCGTGAAGGAGTTATCACAGAGGAGCGTCTGGCGCATTCAGTAAAGAAAATACTATACGCGAAATATGTAGTGGGTTTACATAATTATAAGCCAATAAATACAAATTATCTTTATGAGGACTTAAATTCAGTGATCGATAAAGCATTGAATGAAGAAGCCGTTGAAAAATCTCTAACCATACTTGAAAATAAATTGGCTATTCTTCCCATTAAGGATCTTCAAAAGAAAAAAATAGCCTACGTTAATTTTGGTGACGACGACGGTACGGCATTTCTAGCACAATTGCGAAAGTATGCCGATGTAGACTGGATCAAAGCCAACAGCTTAGACAATTATGTTGAAAAATTAAAACCTTATAACTATGTCATTATCGGGTTTCACAAATCGAATGACAATCCCTGGAAGGATTATAAATTTACGGAAAAGGAACTCGTTTGGATCTATGAGATCGCAAGGACAAATACGGTAATACTCGATGTGTTTGCAAGACCATATGCCTTATTGGATCTGAAGACCAGTGCTAATTTTGAAGGTATTATCATGTCCTATCAGAACAGCGAAGTAGCGCAGGAGCTTTCTGCTCAGTTAATTTTTGGTGCCAGAGAAGCCAGGGGAAAGCTTCCCGTTTCATTGGGAGAGGATTTTCCGGTAAATACCCACTACGAAACCAAATCCTTAAAACGCTTGCAGTACGGCACACCTGAAAGTGTAGGCGTTAATTCGTATAAGTTAAAAAAAATCGATTCGCTTGCTAAACTTGGGTTATGGGGCAATATGTATCCGGGTGCTCAGATCCTGGTAGCCAGAAAAGGAAAGGTGATCTATTCAAAAAATTTCGGTTATCATACTCAGGATAAGAAGAATTCGGTAAAGGATGATGATGTCTACGACCTTGCATCTCTCACAAAAATACTCGCGGCACTCCCTATGGTCATGGAGCTCGTAGACCGGGGTACGATCACTATGGATACGAAATTATCTGAGATGCTTCCCGAATATAAGACTTCAAACAAAAAGGATATTACCATTAAGGACATGATGTCTCACTACGCCCGACTTCAAGCGTGGATTCCCTTTTATGTGAGCACCTTGGATTCGGTTACAAAACAACCGGCCTCAAAATACTATTCAAAGGAAGCTACCAAGGATTTTTCATTAAAGGTAGCTGAAGACTTGTATATGCGAAACGATTACAAAGACAGTATTTTTGAAACCATCAGAACAAGTGATCTGAGACCAAGAACAGGCTATAAGTATAGCGATCTTCCTTACTATATTTTAAAGAAATACCTTGAAGAATTCTACGGGACATCGCTGGATGAATTGGTACAGCGCAATCTTTATGAATCTTTGGGAGCTAATTATACTACGTATCTGCCATTGAATAAGTTTTCAAAAGCCGATATCGTTCCCACTGAAGAGGATAGATCTTTTAGAATGCAGAAAGTTCACGGGTATGTTCACGACCAAGGAGCTGCAATGCTTGGTGGCGTGAGTGGTCATGCCGGACTTTTTAGTAATGCCAATGATATAGCGAAGATCATGCAAATGTATCTTTGGAAGGGGTATTACGGAGGAGAACGTTATTTTAAACCGGAAACGTTGGACGCTTTCAATACCTGTTACTATTGTGATAATGACGTTAGAAGAGGTGTAGGATTCGATAAACCACAATTGGGAGAGAGCGGACCGACCTGTGGCTGTGTTTCCATGACAAGTTTTGGGCACAGCGGATTTACCGGTACTTTTACCTGGGCCGACCCCGAACAAGAGATCGTTTATGTATTTTTATCGAACCGAACATATCCTTCTGCAGATAACCGCAGA
The DNA here is from genome assembly GCF_014295415.1 of Constantimarinum furrinae. Lineage (GTDB taxonomy): Bacteria > Bacteroidota > Bacteroidia > Flavobacteriales > Flavobacteriaceae > Constantimarinum > Constantimarinum furrinae. The sequence continues at coordinate 2,466,467 of NZ_CP052909.1, read as the reverse complement.
TTGATTAGTAGTGATCTGAGAAGTAACATACAGGCCGCGATCTATGAAGCGATCGATTATTAATATTAAAAATTAGCTTAGATGAAAATAGGCATAGTCTGTTATCCAACATTTGGAGGAAGTGGCGTAGTTGCTACGGAATTAGGTATTGCTCTTGCCGAACGCGGACATGAAGTGCATTTTATTACCTATAAGCAACCGGTTCGCCTCGAACTTATTTCCAGAAAGATTCATTATCACGAGGTGTCGGTACCCGATTATCCTTTATTTCATTATCAGCCGTATGAGCTGGCACTTTCGAGTAAATTGGTTGATATGGTAAAACTCTATAAGATCGACCTTTTACATGTTCATTACGCGATCCCGCATGCCTATGCCGGGTATATGGCAAAGCAGATCCTGGCCGAGGAAGGTATTCATATTCCTATGGTGACTACCTTACACGGAACAGATATTACCCTCGTAGGAAGTCATCCGGTATACAAACCGGCGGTTACCTTCAGTATTAATAATAGTGATGTAGTTACGTCGGTCTCTGAAAGTCTTAAGGAAGATACCTTGCGCCTCTTCGATATTAATAACGATATCAATGTAGTACCGAACTTTATAGATGTTGCTAAATACTCTAATCCGTTCACCGACTGTCAGCGCGATCTTATGGCCGAAAAGCATGAGAGAATTATAACGCATATCAGTAATTTACGTCCGGTAAAACGCATCGACGATGTGATCGAAATTTTCTTCAGAATACAAAAAGAAATTCCCTCTAAGCTCCTTATCGTTGGAGAAGGACCCGAAAAAGAACCTTCCGAAGCTCTTTGCCGCAAACTGGGAATCGATGACAAGGTCATATTTCTGGGAAACAGCAGTGAGATAAATAAGATCCTTTGTTTTAGTGATCTGTTCTTACTTCCTTCAGAGAAAGAGAGCTTTGGTCTGGCTGCTCTTGAGGCTATGGCAACCGGAGTGCCTGTTATTTCAAGTAATACCGGCGGATTGGTAGAAGTGAATGAGCAAGGCTTCAGCGGTTTCTTAAGCGATGTGGGAGACGTTGAAGATATGGCTAAGAATGCACTTAAGATCCTCAAAGATCCTGAAACGCTTCAAAAATTTAAAAGTCAGGCGAAACAAGCTGCCATGAAATTCGATACTAAAAATATTATTCCATTATACGAATCGGTCTATGAAAATGCTACCTCTAAAGTTTTATAATATCGCTATACCTTTATTCTTGGTTTTCTTCGGAATAAACAGCTGTGGAAGTTCTGCTTCAGCAAAAGCCGAACAAGTCGAGATCTCCTTTACTGAAGTTTTAAGCGGAAGTCACAGTAATATCACCGAGAAGAAGAATATTGTGATTAGCGATCAAAAGGAATTGGAGAAGATCTTCGGTAAGATAAACAGTACGCGAAAGCCCGGAATACCAATTCCCGAGATCAATTTTGAAGAAGAAACCGCCGTATTCCTGAATGCAGGGGAGTTGTCAACCGGTGGTTCTACCATTTCCGTAACTAAAGTGTTGAAAGAAAAGGAAAATGTTGTCGTTGAAATAGGCGGAAGATCCCCCAAACCCGGTGATTTTGTAACTACAGTGATCACTCAACTTTTTACTTTGGTGAAATTTAAAAGGCAAGAATTGCCGGTGGTATTTAGGACTCCGGATCAATAATTTCGTTTAATAAATTCCATTGCATTATCCCGTAAAACACGTTCTACGATGACTTGTGCTGAGATTCGATTGAATTCCTCCAGCTTATCTCTGTTCTCATCTAAATATGTGTTCGCGTAATTTAACAATTCCTCACCCAGATCCTTAATATTTTCGGCAGTCCATAGTCCGTTTATTGGATCGACGATCCCGTCGAAGTCGCTGCCTATTGACTGAATTCCCCAACAAAACAAGCCTTCTTTATTGAGCACTTCGGCTATATGTTCTACCTGCCGCCATACGAGTAAAGATTTTTTAATGAGTTGTTTTCTTTTATTCGGAAAATAGATCTTTGATCTGCGAATTGCCTTTTTACTTCCAATTCTGCGCTCGTCGAGCTGAATACCAAACAAACCGCTGCTCAACGCAATTCTAATGATCTCGTCGTCGTAAAAATTGATATCGAGGTTGTTGAACATTTCGGCACGCTTCGGATAATCGGTTTGGTCCCACTGAACCAGAGAACGCATACCATTCGCAGCGCCATGACTTGCTATTACAGGTATATTTTCACTAGCATAGTTTGTGTCGAGTAGCTCGTAATAAGCTTTGCGGGAAGCTGTACTCATATGTTTTACATCCAATGGAATTCGCTTTCCCTGATCGTTATTGAGTAATTCCCGGATCACCTCGATTCCCAATGGAGTTATTCCCGAATTTAATCCGCGATCCTGATTCTTTTTTAATGCCCCAATACTAATACTTCGTGCGTGGCCGCATAGTTCATTATAAAAATGATGTGCGAAGGTGATAAAAAGGGGTCTGTGCTTCAAGTTTTTGACCGCTACGACATTTTGAAGAACCTCTTCCTTTTTGCCCGTGTTGTTGTTCATGTCCAGACCGGTATTGAAAGCATGTCCGCCTTCTATAGAGGTGATAATACTAATGATCTTCCGGGATTCTGTTTCCTGCTGCAGGTTTTCTTCTATTTCCTTAAAACTGCTCACCAGCCTGTAGGTATAAAAAATACCATCGACCTTTTGTACCTCATTAACCAATTGCATATAATAATCGTATTCATCTATCAACTCCTGGAAGTACGAATTGTGGCTTCTTACGTAGTCCAGGCGCTTCTGACTTATACTTGCTGCGAGATTTACCAACAAATCGGTAATGCCTTTTAATCCGAGTATATTTCGTGTAAGAAAATGTTTTTCGAAGGGATACAGGCTTACGATCACCACTTTAGTTTTTGCTTTTGCGAGCGCCGTCATATCTGTTTGGGTAAATTTGGTAAGAGTTACCATCCTGTTCACGAATTTTTCGAGAACGGTTGGCGGACTGTAATGCCAGATCGAATTTTTTCTACCGGCATCAAGCATATTCTGCTTAGGTGGTTCGTATTTAAAGCTCTTACTGTATGGTTTTAGGGCAGGATGGCAGTGGACATCCACATAATAGGTCTCCATCGTTATAAAGAATTTTCATAAAGTTGCAATAAAAATTTGAAGGATAAAAAAGGTTTTTCCCTAAATTATAAAAGTAAAAACCCTGCCGAAGCAGGGTTTTTCAAATAAATCTAAAATCTAAAATCTAAAACTGATACCTGATTCCCAGGGCGATATCAAAGTCTACATCATCCCTGTAATCTCCGAATCCAAATTCTGGCCTGAAATCAAGAGACAGCATCAACGGAATGTCAAAATTGTATTCGATTCCAATATCTGCAGCTGCAAATACGAAAGTTTCATCATCATCAACACCGGGGAAATCGGGGTCAAAATCAACTTGTCCTACACCACCACCAACTCCTACGTACCAGTTAAAGCCCCCATCAATATTCCAAACCCATTGATAAAGACCCACTAATTTATAAGCATCAAAATTTTTGTTGCTTCTCCAGCCCAGACCAAATTCAAGTCTGTTATTATCTCCAACAGCTCTTTGATAGTTCACTTCAGTACCGAAACCATCACTGTCTCCCAAACGTAGACCAAGCGCATTTTTAGAAATTTCCTGAGCAGATGCCTCTAAAGAGAATCCCACAACAATTACAGCCATTAATAAGAGTTTTTTCATAATTAAGTTTGTTTTAGTTATTACGACCATAAAAATACTTCTATTGCCCGTGGTGTCTTGTTAATAGCCTGCCAATAATGATATGTCTTTTAGTTAACTTATGTTAAAGAAGTGAAATGCATTTTTTACATTTACCAGAAGAAATATGAAAGCAACATTAAGCAGATTCGGGCAGGAATTCAACGGAGAGTTTTACTTCGATGACCTACATAGATCTATTTATGCCACCGATGCTTCTGTATATCGCAAAGTACCGCTGGCTGTAGCTTTTCCTAAGGATGAGAGCGCCATCGTTCAGCTTATTTCCTTTGCAAATTCTCATAATATTTCTTTGATCCCGCGTGCTGCAGGAACCTCGCTGGCGGGACAATGTGTAGGGGATGGAATAATAGTAGATATTTCTAAATATTTTACTAAAATCCTGAATCTTAACCTCGACGATAAAACCGTTACGGTGCAGCCCGGTGTTATAAGAGATGAATTAAATAATTATCTGAAGGAATTCGGTCTTTTTTTTGGTCCTAATACTTCTACGTCTAATCGTTGTATGATAGGAGGGATGGTTGGGAACAACTCCAGTGGTACCACTTCCATAAAATACGGCGTGACACGGGATAAGGTCATTCGATTAAAAACCGTGCTTTCTAACGGAGAGGAGGTTGTTTTCGAAGATATTTCAAAAGAAGTTCTGTTAGAAAAACAAAAGGAGAATACCCTTGAAGGTTCTGTGTATCGTACCCTTTTTGCTGAATTATCTTCGGAAGAAGTTCAAAAGGAGATAAAAAAGGAATTTCCCAATCCTAAGATACACCGACGAAATACCGGTTATGCCGTAGACCTTCTATTACACACTGAAGCATTTTCTGAAAGTAATACATTATTAAACCTGTGTTCACTGCTTTGCGGAAGCGAAGGGACACTGGCTTTTACTACCGAGATCACGCTACAATTAGACGATCTGCCACCCACCGAAACCACGGTTGTAGCAGCTCATTACACCAGCATGGAAGCGTGCTTGGAGGATGTGATCGTTGCCATGAAACACGATTTGTATACTTGTGAGCTCATGGATAATGTAATTCTGGATAGAACCAAGGAAAATAAAACCTATGAGCCTTATCGATTCTTTGTGGAAGGCAGCCCCAGAGCAGTACTATTACTCGAATTACGATCTCATTCGGTTAATGAACTGGAATCGCAAACCACTTCCTTATTGCAGTCACTTTCAGCATCGGGATTAAGTTACACAAGACCCGTGCTACGTGAAGAAGAGATCACTATGGCGCTGGAATTACGAAAAGCAGGCCTGGGACTATTAGGTAATATGGTGGGGGATGATAAGGCAGTTGCTTGTATTGAAGACACTGCTGTGGCATTAGAGGATTTGCCGGCATTTATTTCAGAATTCACAGCGTTGATGACTCAGTTCGATCAGCAAGCCGTGTATTATGCACATGCAGGTGCGGGGGAACTGCATCTACGTCCGATACTGAATTTAAAAAACAAAGAGGATGTAGAATTTTTCAGAAAGATAACGACCAATGTCGCAAGGCTCACGAAAAAGTATAATGGCTCATTTTCGGGAGAACACGGCGATGGCATTGTAAGAGCGGAATTTTTACCGCTGTTGGTCGGCGAAGCCAACTACGCCCTCTTAAAACGTATTAAAACGGCTTTCGACCCTATGGGGATCCTTAATCGTGGGAAGATCGTGGACGCTTTTAAAATGGATGAGTCGCTGCGTTATACGCCCGGAAGAAAAGAACCAAAGATTGCTACCCGGTTCGATTTTAATGATTCGCAAGGCATCCTTCGCTTAGCAGAAAAGTGCAATGGGAGCGGGGATTGCCGAAAGACTGAAAACGCGGCCGGAGCCATGTGTCCCAGTTACCATGCCACTCGAAACGAAAAGGACACCACCAGGGCAAGAGCCAACGCGCTACGGGAAGTACTTACGACCAATACTGCTCAAAATAAATTTAATTCAGGGGAGTTAAAAGAGGTGTTCGACCTTTGTATTAGCTGCAAGGCCTGTGCTTCCGAATGCCCCAGCAATGTGGACATAGCTACTGCAAAGGCCGAATTTTTGTACCAATTCAACAAGGCAAATGGAGTTACTAGAAACACCAAGTTCTTTGGGAAAAGCAGTCAGTATCAAAAAAAGGCCTATCCTTTCAGAGGAATGTATAACGCTATTATTAGCAACCGCATGACTTCGAATTGGGTAAAGAAATGGAGTGGAATTTCAGAAAAAAGGAGCATTCCTAAGCTTTCAACTAAAAATTTCAGTAAGAGGATACATAAGTCTATAGTTCAGGATGTTACAAAAACAAAAATATACTTATTTGTTGATGAATTCAGCAATTATTTAGATGCCGAAATTGCCGAAGATGCTTATGAATTATTGAGCAGATTGGGCTACCGTGTAGAGATCGTCGATAAACTGGATAGTTGCAGAGCGCTCATTTCGAAAGGATTTTTAGAAGAAGCAAAGACTCAGGTTAATTATAATATTGCTTATTTAAGGGACAAGATAAGTCTTGAGACTCCGTTGATAGGCATAGAACCCTCGGCAATACTAGGCTTCAGGGATGAATTTCTTCGGTTGGCAGATGATATCGTTTCGGCTAGGCACATCGCAGCACATACGTTTCTTATTGAAGAATTTCTGACTTCCGAAATGCAGAAGGGTAAGATTACTTCCGAAGCATTTACTTCCGAAGAGAAAAACATAAAGCTCCATGTGCACTGCCATCAGAAGGCATTAAGCAACCAAAAAATTACTTTCGATATTCTAAACCTGCCTGAAAATTACAAACCAACCATCATTCCTTCAGGTTGTTGCGGTATGGCTGGGAGTTTTGGTTTCGAAAAGGAACACTATGAAGTGAGTATGAAGATAGGGGAACTGAAATTATTTCCCGCGGTTAGAAAAGCAGGAATCAACACCATCATAGCAGCCAATGGCACCAGTTGCAGGCATCAGATCAAGGACGGAACAGCGCGTGAAGCCTTGCATCCCGTAACCATTTTAAGAAGAGCACTTATTTAAACTTATCCTTTATTCGGCAATTTCGTAGGTATCCAGTAACTGAGTGGATGTTGATGATCCCATAGGTGGAAAGGGTAGGGTTATTCCGAAGCCACTTAGGTCTTCCAATTCATAGTTGATCTCCACCACCGAATCGGTCAGGCCGATACGCTGTGTGTAGTTGTTTGTTGCCACCAATACATCCTGTGGTGCGAGTACAGGTACCGGAATAGTTATACCGCCTATTTCGATCTGAGCAGTGATCGAGAGGTTTACCACAAGTTCGGTCTCAGGGGAATAGGTAGAAATTCCATTCTCAAAATCGTCGCCAATGATCACTGAAAGTTGATTGCTGGTGATGGTGTAATCGATCACCAGAGGAACTTCGTTTACTACGGTCTCGATCATCCCTGAAACAGCGCCCAATTCTTCTGTGTCACCTAGCATATCGTATAGTATAAGATCCTCAATAGGAATAACGATATCGGGAATACCTTCGATTGGAGCACTCAATTCACCTCGATAATATAATTTTAAGTCGGCTGCTGCCCTTAATTCCCCATTCGAGAACATCGTGGTCATAAATCCGTTTATCGGATCGGGAGCGTTCAGGGCAGTGTAATTTTCCCCGGTTGTTGAACCGGGTGCAACCACATATAGCGAATCCCGGGAAAGCCCTTGATCGTTGGTGTTGTTATAGGTCCAATAAGTACCCGCTGTTAATGGAAAGGAGGATACATCGGGTTCCGGTTGTATATCTGAATCATCTGAAGAATTACAACTAAAGACCAATGGCAACACTGCCAGAAAAAGTGCATATTTCATTTTCATATTTTTTTATAAAGATAACAAAACTGAGGGATTAGCCTTGGTTTAAAAGACATGTGTAAATATGATCTAAGGTTGGTTTTTTGAGTATACGGCCTTGGAATAGTATGCAAGTACTTTATTTTTCAGATTCAATTATAAAAATTACATTTGTTGAAAACGCTTAAATGGCAGGCAACTCCTTCGGAAACATTTTTAAACTCACCACTTTTGGGGAATCTCATGGCGAAGCCATAGGCGGGATCATTGATGGTTGTCCTGCCGGGTTATCTCTTGATCTGGAGGCTATTCAGAAGGAAATGACCAGACGAAAACCGGGTCAGTCGGCTATTGTTACCCAACGAAAAGAGGAGGACGAAGTTAAGTTCCTTTCGGGAATCTTTGAAGGGACAACCACAGGAACACCTATAGGATTCATCATTGAAAATACTGATCAGAAATCAAAGGATTACAGTCATATAAAAGAAACTTACCGTCCGTCGCATGCCGATCTCACATACGATAAAAAATACGGAATACGGGATTTTCGCGGAGGAGGTAGATCATCGGCCCGGGAGACCGCTTGCAGAGTAGTGGCAGGAGCTATCGCGAAACAGTTGCTAAAAGACATTAGGATCACTGCTTATGTTTCGGGCGTGGGAGAGTTAATGCTGGAAAAGCATTATTCAAAATTAGACTTCAAAACCATTGAAAATAATCCGGTGCGATGTGCCGACCCTGAAATGGCCGATATGATGGAAGCGCTTATACGAAATATCAGAAAGCAGGGAGACACTGTAGGTGGCGTGGTAAGCTGTGTGATCGAAAATGTTCCTGTAGGTCTGGGAGAACCTGTTTTCGATAAACTGCATGCACAATTGGGTAAAGCTATGCTCTCCATAAATGCTGTTAAAGGTTTTGAATTTGGCAGCGGATTTAAAGGCACTCGGCTTAGAGGAAGTGAACACAATGATCTTTTTAATGAAGACGGCAGTACAAAAACCAACAATAGCGGGGGAGTACAGGGAGGAATAAGCAACGGGCAAGATATCTATTTTAATGTTGCCTTTAAACCGGTAGCCACTTTGATGCAAAAACAACAGACTATAAATAAAGACGGACAAACTATCGAAATGCAGGGAAAAGGGCGACACGACCCCTGTGTGGTTCCCAGAGCAGTCCCTATTGTTGAAGCTATGGCAGCCTTGGTGCTAGCCGATTTTTGGTTGTTGAATAAACTTTCTAAATTGTAAAAATTAAAACGACATTGATACTATGAAAAAACTGGCACTACACTGGCAAATTTTATTGGGAATGGCTCTCGGAGTCGTGTTTGCATTGATCCTTACAAATTTTGAATGGGGTGCCGGATTTATTGGAGATTGGATAAAACCATTTGGAACCATCTTTATCAATGCCCTTAAATTAATCGCAGTTCCATTGATCCTGGCATCTTTGATCAAAGGAGTTTCAGACTTAAAAGATATTTCAAGCCTGTCTAAGATGGGCTTACGCACCATATTAACCTATATAGTTACTACGGTAATTGCGGTTTCCATCGGACTCGCAGTCGTAAATCTTGTAAAACCCGGAGGGACTATTTCTGAAGATACCAGAAACGAATTGGTAGAAGCCTATGGCGGTGAAGCCGAGTCCCGACGTATGGAAGCTCAAAAACAGAAAGAAGCCGGGCCATTACAGGCTTTAGTCGACCTTGTTCCTGATAATATCATCGGTGCAGCTTCGAGCAACCGAAATATGTTACAGGTAATTTTCTTTGCTATTTTCTTTGGAATCGGATTGATTCTCATTCCTGAGAAAACAGCCAAACCGGTCAAGGATTTCTTCGACGGTTTTAATGAGGTTATACTTAAAATGATCGATCTCATCATGCTGGCTGCTCCTTACGGGGTGTTCGCATTACTTGCTGCTCTGGTTGTGGAAGCTCCAAGTGCCGATCTCTTTGCGGCCCTTGGAATGTACGCACTCTGTGTAGTTGGTGGTCTTATAATCATGATTGGCGTATATATTACCCTGGTTTGGGTGTTTACCAAGAAAACACCTAGTTTTTTCCTCAACGGAATTGGTCCCGCTCAGCTACTGGCATTTTCAACCAGTTCGAGTGCTGCAACCCTCCCCGTAACCATGGAGCGGGTAGAAGAGCATCTGGGAGTGAAAAAAGAGGTGACCAGTTTTGTATTACCTATTGGAGCTACCATCAATATGGACGGAACTAGTTTATATCAGGCTGTAGCTGCGGTTTTTATTGCGCAGGCCTTCGGAATGGACCTTTCCTTTGGAACACAATTAGGAATCATAGCGACTGCTACGTTGGCCTCTATTGGCTCGGCTGCTGTTCCCGGTGCGGGAATGGTTATGCTGGTTATCGTTTTGGCCCAGGCAGGTATCCCAGAAGCCGGACTTGCATTGATCTTTGCCGTCGACCGTCCGCTGGACATGTGCAGAACCGTCGTAAATGTAACAGGGGATGCTACCGTTTCCATGATGGTAGCGAAATCTCAGGGCAAGCTAGGCGAACCACATGTAAAGGACTGGGACGATAATTATAAAGTAGGATCATAGCGAACCGTTATATTTAAAATTTTTGTACATTTAGGTCTAACTCTCCGGAGACAAGGCACATAAGTGCTGCCGTCGATTCACTAAAGTATTAATCTTTTTGTATTTCTGCCAATTTGTTGGGCAGCAATACCGAACTAGTTTATGGTTTTAAATCATAGAACCATGAAAAAATTTCAAATCTCACTCGTTGCCCTTTTTACATCGTTATTTTCTTTCTCTCAGGTAGGTGTAGGGACTACCTCACCTTCAGCTTCGGCCATGCTCGAAATTAGTAGTTCATCGGATGGCGGACTCACCTACAAAGGCGTAATGCCGCCTCGTGTACCCAATGTTTCAGCAAGAAATGCTATTGGTCCCTTACCAGCAGATACCGGTTTACTCGTATTTGTAGAGAGTTTAAATTGTTATCAGATCTGGAACGGTGTGGGCTGGGAAAGTGTGCATTGTAATAATGATCTTGGATTCACCGATTTCTTTCAGAATTTCGATCTTGGAACTTCCTGGGGGTATGGCAGTGATGTTCCGATGTTCGACAACGGAACGGATGGGTTTTACGGTATTACCACTGCCGCAAACGGCGGATTCAGCAATATCACCACGCTCACCAATAATTTCCTCGGAATAAGTGATCTGGACGATGAAGGAAACAACGGTACTTCGGGTTTTGCTACCATTACATTTACAACATTGAATGTTTCTGCCGCATCTTCGGGCGTGATCCTTTCCTTTAATTATGAATTCTTTGAATTCGATAATGGAGATGATGCGTATTATACCCTAACTATAGATGGAATCGATCAGCCGGAAGTCACCCTCATCAATGGGAATACCAACTTATCGCTTTCAGGAATTATTAGTCATAGTATTCCGGGTGGCACTTCAACTGTGGGATTGCGCATTCGGATAAAACAGAACGGGGTAGACGATTTTGCCGGATTTGATAATTTCAGTGTGATTCAGCAATAAAAAATAACCTAATAGAAACGTTCAATTTCTTTGGTGTTTTAAGAGTTTTACTATCTTTATTTTTCTTAATAAAACCAACCCTATGAACGTTTGCTTTATTATGTATCCCTGGGATGAAATAAAACCGGATGACGATACAACCTTAGCCATGATCCACGAATTTGTTAAGCGCGGACATGGCATGGCCATTACCACTCCGGCAAATCTAACTATTCGTGATAGTGTGGCCTTTGCCTTTTGCCGTTGTATAAAACGTGTGGAAAAGGTTCCCGGATCGTTGAAGTCATTTCATGCAAAAGCTGAGTTCTATGATGAGATGCTGCCTCTGGCTGGCTTTGATGTCATTATTTTACGCAGTAATCCGCCGTTGGATATGATCATGCTCAACTTTTTGGATTCGGTGAAGGACGATGTGTTTATCATGAATGATCTCGACGGAATAAGACGAGCAAACAACAAACTGTATACGGCGGTATTTGAGGATGAGAACAATGAGATCATCCCCGGAACCCACGTTACTAAGAATAAAGAATACCTGAAAAAGGTAATTAAGGACGGTCCCGATAAGATGATTCTAAAACCTTTGAACGGCTATGGTGGTTCCGGAGTTATTCTTATTGAAAAGCGGGCGATGAAGAGTATTAATTCGCTGCTGGATTTCTATATTGACAATAAAGATGGAACTTCAAATTATGTAATCCTTCAGGATTATATTGAAGGGGCCGACCAAGGGGACGTACGCATACTTTTGCTTAACGGTCAGCCCATAGGCGCGATGAAGCGGGTACCCGGCTCGGAAGATCACCGTTCTAATGTGAGTGCCGGTGGGTCGGTTCAAAAGCACAGTTTGACAAAACATGAAAAGGAACTTTGCCGTCGCATTGGACCTAAACTCGTTAAAGACGGGCTTTATTTTGTTGGCATAGACGTGATAAACGGAATGCTGGTAGAGGTAAATGTCATGTCACCCGGAGGAATCACGTATATGAACAAAGTCTATAAAACAAGGGTGCAGGAAAAGGTGATCGACTTTGTAGAGGACAAGGTCATTGAACGTGTCAATGCCTTTGAGCGCAGAAAAAAGTTGCGCAAACATGTAGACGACGCCTAATTTTTAATCCCTGTAATATACTTCGGAATGCAACGATTAACTGTTTCAGAAATACTGGAAAATATTGCGAACGAGGAACTTTTTGAAGCGGTATCGGAGGATTATTCCTTTACGCTGAAGATAGAATCCTACGAGCCCTATGTTTGCGGTGCTGTTCATGACGGACATCAATTTCGAAAAGAACTATGGGAGAAATGCCTGCATACCGAATACGACCGCTGGTTTGAAGAAGATCCCTGTACCAAGGAATTCGTTAAAACACATCCTATTGTTATCGCCGGTTGTGATAGCAGGTTCGAGTACGATCTCAACCGCGATCCCGAAAATGCCATTTATGAAGATGCATGGGGGAAGAAATTGTGGAAAACTCCGTTAAGTGATCGTGAAAAAGCAAAAAGTCTGCAAAAGCATTCAAATTTTTATTTGGTTGTTCACGCGCTTATTCAAAAGCTTGAGGAAAAGTTCAATGATGTTGTTGTTTATGATATGCATTCGTACAACTGGCGACGTTGGGACAGAGAAGTCCCCGTAATCAATCTTGGAACCAGTAATATTGATAATAGGCGATACGGAGATTTAGTTGAAAACTGGCGTTTCAGTTTGTCTCAATTGCAACTTCCTCATAACATTGTTTCGACTTCAGCCATTAACGATACCTTTCAGGGGAACGGTTATTTTCTGAAATACATTACCCAAAACTTTAAAAATACCTTAGTTTTGGCAACAGAATTCAAAAAGATATACTGTGACGAATTGCGGGAAGTAATCTTTCCTGAAGTCGTTTCTGCTATCGAAAGACAACTTCAGCATAAAATAAAAGAACACGTAGCGCAGTTTAGGCGATCGGTTAAAGAGTAAACATGTCTCATCCAAAAGAAGTTATAGCAACTAACCCCAATTTAGTTAGAATCGATCATAGATTGAACAGTCTGGTTCAGAAGATCGAGTTGCTTAACTATATAAATCCGATCAATATTGAGCAGGAAAAAAGGAATTTCTTTGCTTCCAAATACAATATTAATCCTAACTACAAGTATCGCAAGATTGATTTTGATGCGCATGCGCTTCAACAAGCTCTGTTTTCACAAGACATAGACAGTATCATCGATGAGGATTCGCGAGCATTTTACCGAGATGTCATCTACGATTATTCGGGGCTTATTCAATGTATTGAAACCATTGGGCAGTCGCGAAAATTTTATTTTAACGTCTTAAAGTCGTTTGGTACGCCAACCGATAAGGATGTAGAAAATGCGCGGTTTATTCTACATTTTAAGGATGAGGAGTACGACAATGAAATGTTTCCCATATTCACTGCCGAAGAGGCAGCAGATTATTTCAGGGAGTTTACAAAACAGTATCATTTCGATTTTACGATAAAATATTCGAACAAGATCTCGGCAGCGGCCATGGTTCAGAATAATACGCAAACCCTTATTCTGAAGAAAAATCATCGCTATAGTGCCAATCAGTTGAAAGTACTTGCAAACCATGAGATCGGGGTACATCTGGTTACTACGTTTAACGGAATGTCCCAGCCTTTAAAGATCTTTCATAACGGTTTTCCCAACAATGTAGAAACCCAGGAAGGGTTGGCGGTTTTTAGTGAATATATGAGTGGCTGTTTAACGCTGCATCGTCTCAAAGAACTATCATATCGTGTAATGGCAGCAGACAGTCTTAGAAAAGGATTTAATTTTTGTGACACCTTCGATCTCTTGCATAATCAGTATAAACTGAATCGGGAAGAATCGTACAATATTAGCTTGAGAGCCCATAGAGGAGGAGGATTCACTAAGGATTATATGTATCTCACGGGGCTCAAAAAAATCTATGATTATTTTAATAAGGGTGGTGATCTTAGTCCGTTACTTGCCGGCAAGGTCTCTTTAGAGCATTTCGAAGTGATCGCTAAATGGAAAAAAGATGGTCTGGCCACCGAAAACACTTTTAAGAATTATGCTTTCGATCACTGTGAGAATGAAAATAAAAAGCTGGATTTTATCCTTCAGAATTTAAAATAATCTGTCGTTTCGCACCGCATTACGCATAGATATATTTTTTGATGCAAAGGGTTATTCTTGCTACTCCCGGATCCATATTTTCATCTTCGGACTTACAATATGTAGCTAGAGAAATTTTGCTTTTAGCTCTGGAGTCGGAATCATACAGCTTTCTTTTTTTCCATACCAGCGATAGCGGTTACGGGCTATATATTCGTAAACCCCGTCACGAATAAACTTGGGTATAATCAACAGGCCGTAGAGCAGGGGATATGCGCCATTGAGATATAAGGCAATACGTAAAGCTGCTCCCGATTTTTGGTAATATTTGTCACCGTCTATTAAAAGAATAGAGTCTACTTTATTGGTATCTATATTGTGCTTTTGCACATACTTTAAGCCAGTCTCACTCTGTAAGGCAGCAAAGCGAAAACGATCCTCGACATCGCGTTTGATCATAAATATTACCGCGCCATTGCATAGGTTACAAACTCCATCGAACAGAATTATTTTATGATCTTTCTTCATTTTTATAAAGTTCAAATTTTATACATAAGGTATATGATCAATACTTACGAACCACTAATCTCTAATTCACCTTTTCCAACTCTTCCATACTTACATTGGTAGTAAACATACCATAATTGACAATGGCTTTGTTTTTTTCAATAGTATCGATGGTCCCTATGGCTCTGCCATCTATCATTCTAACCCTGTCGCCAACTTTTAGCGCCACCTTTGGCTTGGGCGCAGGAGCCTTTTTCGCCTCTTCCTTTTCCTTCTTTTTGCGCTCGCGGATCACTTTAACTTCCTTCTCGACTTGCTGAGCTACCTTCTTTTCTTTTGCCTTGAGCTGCTGTTTCTTTTTGGGAGCTATCTTCTTTCGCTTACTGTTTTCGACCATGACCATTTTCATGAGCTCATCGGTAAGTTGCTTTTTGCGTTTATTGTTAAAATATTTTTCTGAAAGGACGTCGAACTTCTTTCCAAGACTGATTAATCGCTGATTGGCATCATAAAGTTCCTGATAGCTCTCCAGTTTTTCCTGTACCTTTAAGTTTACTTCTTCAAGCTGTTTGCTTTCCTGCTCTGCTTTTTGCGCTGAATTTTTCAAGGTTTCGGAATTCTTCCGAAGCTGAGAACGTTCTTTTTGCAAATTGGCAATGGTCTTATCGAAACGGATCTTACCGCGCTCTATCTTCTTTTTGGCTTTGTTAATGAGACTATATGGGATCCCGTTTTTTTGTGCTACTTCGAAGGTAAAAGAACTTCCGGCTTCACCCAAATGAAGCTTGTAAAGCGGTTCCAACGACTTGCTGTCAAACTGCATGTTTGCGTTGATCGCATTGGGAAGTTCGTTAGCCAGTAATTTTAGATTGGTATAGTGAGTAGTAATTATACCATAGGCATCTCTATTATAGAATTCTTCCAAGAAGGTTTCCGCCAGAGCGCCACCGAGTTCGGGATCACTTCCGGTTCCGAATTCATCGATCAAAAACAAGGTTTTGTCATTGCATTTCCGCAAAAACTGATTCATCTTCTTTAATCGGTAACTGTATGTGCTTAAATGATTCTCTATAGACTGGTTGTCCCCGATATCGGTAAGGATCCTGTCAAAAAAGGACAATTCACTTTCGGGATCGGCAGGAATGAGCATTCCGCTTTGTAACATAACTTGTAATAGGCCTACGGTTTTTAACGTGATACTCTTGCCCCCGGCGTTTGGACCGGAGATCACAATGATACTGCTGGAAGGCTGTAATTCTATAGTTTGAGGATAGGTTTTTTCCTTCCTTTTGGAATTTGCAATTAGGAGCAAAGGATGGTACGCCTTTGAAAGAAAGACCCTTTTTTCATTTGTTAATAAAGGGAGCACTCCGTTGATCTTCAGGGCATATTTTGCGTTGGCAGACAGAACATCCATTGTGGTTAGATAGTCCTGGTAGGATGCCAGCAGTTTAGCATAGGGTCTTATAAATTGGGTGAGTTGCTTTAGAATACGTTTTATCTCTTCACTTTCTTCATAGAGTAGATTGCTCAATTCATTGGCGAACTCTAATGTTTCCTGAGGCTCGATATAAACAATGCTTCCGGTTTTTGAACTCCCCAAAACGGCACCTTTAACTTTACGCCTGTGCATGGCCGAGACTGCCAGCACTCTGCGGTTATCTACTATGGTTTCCTTAATGTCGTCCAGATAGTCCTTGGCTGCATATTGTGCTAAGGCCCTTGCAAATGAAGACCCAATTTTCCCCTTTACCAACAGTAATCTTTTGCGAATAGCTGCCAATTCTGCCGAGGCTTCATTTTTAATTTCCCCGTAGCGATCGATAATCTTATGAATTTCGCTTGCAATGGCCGGATCATGGTCTATTTCTTCTGAAAATGCATTGAGATAAACATAAAATTCCTCGTATTTTTTAAAGAACCGAAGAAGTGTTTTTGTGGTTTCACACATAGAAGCAATTCGTCTGAAGGCCGATATTTCAAGGCTGCTGTTTTCTATACCCAGTATGTGAAGGTCTTTGCTGATAGCATCGAATCCGTGATTGGGAATTGGATTTTCTCCTTCGAGAGAAGCTTTAAATTCCTTCACCTTATGCAATTGCGGTGCTATATGCTCTGTTTTATGAAAGGGTACGATTGCTAACACTGCGTCCTTCCCGGCTTCAGTGATGCAAAATTCTGCCATCTGCTTCAATACCGAAGGAAATTCCAGGTCTTCTAGTGTTTTTTTATCTATTCTTACCATCGTAGGATCCTTTCAGAAGAAAAGAGTTTTTGAATTATTTCCGATAAATAATTGTTTATTTTAGTCAGGCAAAAGTACTAATAATGGATGTAAAAATTGAAGCGCATTGGAAGGAAGCCCTGTCTGATGAATTTGAAAAGGATTATTTTAAAGAACTCATAGAATTTGTAAAAGCAGAATATTCTACGAACCAATGTTTTCCTCCCGGCAACAGAATCTTTGCGGCATTCGACCACACTCCATTTCACAAGGTAAAGGTTGTTATCCTAGGGCAGGATCCCTATCACGGTCCGGGACAGGCGAACGGACTCTGTTTCTCGGTAAATGACGGTATTTCCAAGCCACCCTCGTTACTTAATATTTTCAGAGAGATTTTAAGCGATACCAATACCCAATTGCCGCTTTCAGGAAATCTGGAACCCTGGGCAGCACAAGGAGTGTTATTGCTTAACGCCACGCTTACCGTTAGAGCTCATAAGGCCGGAAGTCATCAAAATAAAGGTTGGGAGCAGTTTACGGATGCTGTGATCTCTAAACTTTCTGAAGAACGGGAGTCTTTAGTGTTCTTGTTGTGGGGAGGTTATGCAAAGAAAAAGGGAAGTAAGATAGATAGCAAAAAGCATCTGGTACTTACAACAGGACATCCGTCTCCCTTAAGCGCAAACAGAGGGTACTGGTTTGGCAATAAGCATTTCAGCAAAACAAATGAGTATTTAATAAAAAATGGAAAATCACCTATTAGGTGGTAAGTAGAAGAAAAAGGAGGGGAGTAGGGTTTTCCTATTCTTCTTCAGGCGTCTCGGGCTCAGTCGCATCGTTACAACTAAATTGTAATAACAAAAAGTTGGTCACAAGTAAGGCCCCTAAAATGATTAAAAATGTTGTCATAAACTTACTTATTTACAATAGTAAGATGCAGGGTGCAGAAGATGGTTGCGTTTTTTCAGAAAAAAAATCAAAAAGAATGTAAAATGCTGTCGGCCTGAACCTTATTGTCAATAAGATCGAGCTTTTTCAATTGCCCCTGAATAATATCTACTTGATTTTCGGTTAAATTCTGCTGACTCCATTCAGTTAGTGATAACCACTCGGTGACGTCTTCCGGTTTTTGTTTATATCGGTTTGCGATCATAGTATCGATAGAGGGGATGGATTTAAACTCTCTGGTGGTTGTATTAATGATGTCCAAGATATCGCGAACGGCATCTGCATCCTTTTCGAGTATTTTGTTGGTTGCCGCAATAACAAAGCAGGGCCAGGGCGTAGGAACTTCACCTATTCTCCGCAAAGGACCGTTGTCTACATAGGGCTTGGTCGTAAATTTTTCCCACATAAAATAGTCACCTTCGCCCCTGGGAAGTCCTTCAAGAGCACCGGTTAAATTATTCACCACGGTAAAATTAAGATCTTGCTCGGTATCCCAGCCCATGACTTCAGCATTCACATAAGCCATTAAATGAGATCCGGAACCAAACCTACTTATAGCGGCATGAGTTCCTTTTAATTCTTCAACCGATGAGAAATTTGAGTTTTCAGCAACATGGATTCCCCAAAGCAAAGGAGAAGCGACAAAGATCTGTACAATTTTAGACGGATTTCCCTTTACGATATCCCGAATTATACCCTCGGTAAGAATAACCGCCAAATCTATTTCTCCATTCCGCAACGCCTTACACATTCGCCCTGTGCCACCCGGAAAATCCCGCCAACGCAGATTGATGTCCTTTGCGTGATACTCCTTATCCCGAAGTGTTAAATACCACGGAAGATTAAAATGTTCTGGTACGCCGCCAATGATTAAATTTTTCATGCTGAAATAACTTCTAGTGTATGTTCGATCAAAGCATCGATCGTTTTCTGTGGTTCTTTGCTGAATGTACCTGTAGTACGATTCGCTAAAATAGCATTTAATGATAGGGCCCGGTGACCCAATAGTTTTGCAAGTCCGTAGATGCCGGCTGTTTCCATTTCCAGATTGGTGATCGACTTCTCCTGAAAGCGAAAATTCTTTATATTCTGGATCATATCATTATCCTGTAGCGCTAAGCGGAGTACACGTCCTTGCGGACCATAAAAGCCCACACCGGTTGCCGTACAGCCCTTTATAAATACATCTGAAGAAAACATCTGTAGCAGTGAATCATCTGCCGACACTACATAGGGGACGGATCTTTTATTATGCCAATTGGTATGTTTTATAAATGCTTCCGAAAAATCGTTGTTTACAACAGCTTCAGAACGATAAAAATGTAGTAAGTTGTCGAATCCTATCGCCATCTCTGAAACTAAAAAACCATCGACGGGGATAGAGGGCTGAATCGCTCCGGAAGTACCAATTCTTATTATATCGAGCCTTGTTAGCTCATCTTTTACCTTTCGGGTTTTGAAATCGATGTTTACCAGGGCATCGAGTTCGTTGAGAACGATATCGATATTATCTGTGCCAATGCCTGTGGAAATAACGGAGATCCTTTTCCCTTTATATATTCCGGTATGTGTTTTAAATTCTCTTTTCTGAATTTTTAGCTCGATAGAATCGAAACAGCGGGAAATATCATCCACCCTTTCAGGATCACCAACAGTGATAATGGTCGATGCAATATCTGACGGTTTTAAATTAAGGTGATAAATACTACCGTCACTGTTTAGGATCAATTCAGAGTCTGGTATTTTCATCCTCCAACACGTTTTACAGAGAATCCTTTTTCCTTTAAGAATTCCATGATCCGGTCACGATAATCCCCCTGAATAATGATCTGTTCGTTCTTAAAGCTTCCACCCACACTTAGTAATTGCTTGATCTCTTTGGCTAATTGCTTGAAGTCACTGTCGGCACCGTTATAACCTTCAATTATGGTGATAGGTTTTCCCTTGCGCTTTTCATATTTACACAGCAGTGGCTCATCCTGAAGCCATACCGAAGACTCAGTTACCTTTTCGGGTACTTCGGAAGGTGTATGGTCCGGAAATAGATTCTTTAACTGATCCTGAAGGTCCATATTATTTTTTTATGAGTCCGATCTCGATCAGCCGCTGGTTTAAAAATTCACCCGCCGTGATATCCTCGTATGCTTTTGGGTGTTCGGCATCTATACATTCTTCCAGACAATTTAAAGGCATATCACTTCGCGGATGCATAAAGAAAGGGATAGAATAACGCGGTGTGCCCCATTGTTCGCGTGGCGGATTAATGACTCGGTGAATGGTGGATCGTAGCTTGTTATTGGTATGTCGCTCCAGCATGTCACCTACATTAATGACCAGTTCATCCTCCTGCGGAATAGCATCGATCCATTCACCGTCTTTTCGCAATACTTGTAATCCCCCTGTGGAAGCTCCCATAAGTAAGGTAATCAGGTTAATGTCGCCATGAGCCCCTGCCCGTACAGCACCTTTAGGCTCTTCGGTAATTGGAGGGTAATGTATAGGTCTTAAAATACTGTTGCCATTGGTAGCCCAATGATCGAAATAGTCTTCCTTTAATCCGATGTAAAGCGCTAAAGCCCGTAATACGTATATTCCTGTTTTTTCCAACATTCGATAGGCTTCCATCCCGGTGGCGTTAAAATCCTTCAATTCAGAAACCTTTACATTATCGGGATAATTTTCGGGTAGGTTGGCGTCTTCAGAGGGCTCCTGACCAAAGTGCCAGAATTCTTTCAGATCCCCTTCTTTCTTTCCTTTGGCGTGTTCTTTTCCGAAGGAAACATAACCCCGCTGACCTCCTAAACCTTCAATTTCATATTTCTTTTTGGTGTCGAGCGGAAGTGCGAAGAAGGCTTTAATTTCCTTGTAGAGGTTTTCAACGAGAGCATCGCTTAAAAAATGGTTTTTAAGAGAAACAAAACCAATTTCTTCGTAGGCTTTTCCTAGTTCATTGACAAAATGTTGCTTTCTTTTAGGGTCTTCCGACAGAAAATCGGCCAGATCGACGCTGGGTATATTGTTCATAAGCCTATCTTTTTCACAAAGTACAAATATACCAAATATAGCGGTGAATCTGCTAGATAAAAAATTGGATTAATATCTTTGTGAGCAACCTATTTTTTCTACATTTGAAACTGCTAATTACTACAAATGAAATCCCAAACCGAAGCCAAGGTGCAATTTGAATACGAGAGAGGAAATTTTGACAGTACGACATTGATCACACTGTACAAGAGAATGCTTAAGCCAAGGCTTATTGAAGAAAAAATGCTTATTCTTCTACGGCAAGGTAAAATATCCAAGTGGTTTAGCGGAATCGGGCAGGAGGCTATTTCAGTAGGAATTGCTTCCGTTTTGGACAAAGAGGAATACATTCTTCCCATGCATCGGAATCTCGGTGTATTCACAACCCGGGAAATCCCGTTATATCGTCTGTTTTCACAATGGCAAGGCAAGGCTAACGGATTTACAAAAGGAAGAGATCGCAGTTTTCACTTCGGAACACAGGAATTTAAGATCGTGGGTATGATCTCACATCTGGGTCCTCAATTTGGCGTAGCCGACGGAATTGCGCTTGGCAATAAACTGAAGGAGAATAACCAACTCTGCGCGGTGTTTACAGGTGAAGGCGGAACCAGTGAAGGAGATATACACGAAGCTCTCAATGTGGCTTCAGTATGGCAGTTACCCGTGCTTTTTTGTATTGAAAATAATGGCTACGGACTTTCAACACCTACCAGCGAACAATATAATTGTGAGAACCTGGCAGACAGAGGCAAGGGGTATGGTATGGAAGCTCATATCATAGAAGGTAATAATATACTGGAGGTTTACAATACTTTAAAGGAGTTAACAGACAGTATGAGAAAGGATCCGAGACCTGTTTTACTGGAATTCCGAACTTTTAGAATGCGCGGTCATGAAGAGGCGAGCGGGACAAAGTATGTTCCTCAAGTGCTTATGGATGAATGGGCTGCCAAGGATCCGTTGGAGAATTATGAACAATGGTTACTTTCGGAAGAACTGCTTTCAGAAAGTACCATAGAAGCGTATAAAACTGAAATTAAGAAGGAAATTGATGAAAACCTTGAGCTTGCCTTCGCCGAACCTGCTATTGAATATACTGAAAGTAATGAAATAAATGATGTATTCAAACCATTTGTATATCAAGAAGTTAAAGATAGTTTAAAAACTACAGAGCTACGACTCATTGATGCGATTTCCGATGGCTTAAGACAAAGTATGCAACGTCATGATAATCTGGTTATCATGGGGCAGGATGTAGCGGAATATGGAGGAGTGTTTAAGATCACTGAAGGATTTGTGGAAGAATTCGGAAAAGAGCGGGTGCGCAATACTCCAATTTGTGAGTCGGCTATCGTTTCTGCTGCTATGGGGCTTTCGATCAACGGATTTAAGGCGGTGGTAGAAATGCAGTTTGCAGATTTTGTGACTTCAGGATTTAACCCCATTATTAATTATCTGGCTAAAAGTCATTATCGATGGAATGAAAAAGCCGATGTGGTAATTCGTATGCCCTGTGGAGCAGGGGTAGGAGCAGGTCCGTTCCACAGTCAGACTAACGAAGCGTGGTTTACCCACACCCCGGGATTAAAAGTGGTCTATCCGGCATTCCCTTACGACGCCAAAGGATTATTGGCAACTGCGATAGAAGATCCCAATCCGGTATTGTTTTTTGAGCATAAGGCATTATATAGAAGCATTCGCCAGGAAGTCCCTGTGGGATATTACAACATACCTTTAGGAAAAGCTGCGGTCCTTAAAGAAGGAAATGACATCACTCTTATTACCTATGGAGCCGGAGTACACTGGGCTATTGAGTTTTTAGAAGAGGGCAATAATACTTCGGTAGATCTAATAGACCTAAGAACACTAATGCCTTTAGACTCGGAGACCATTTATAATTCAGTGAAGAAAACAGGAAAAGTCTTAATACTACAGGAAGACAGTATGTTTGGCGGGATAGCTTCAGATATTTCGGCATTAATCTCTGAGCACTGTTTTGAACATCTCGACGCACCCATTAAACGCGTGGCTAGTTTAGAAACTCCCATACCATTCGCAGCCAACCTTGAGAAACACTACCTTCCGAAGGAAAGGTTAAAGAAGGCCTTTGAAGCACTACTCACTTATTAAGACTTTAACATTTGCTGTTAAACTTTAGATAAACATTATTTTATAGCATTCAATCTTACGTACCTTAGTGTCATACTAATCATTAAAACACACAAATATGGTACGCTGGATAATTATTTTTTTAGTAATTGCGTTAATCGCAGCTTTATTTGGTTTTGGCGGTCTTGCTGAAGGTGCAGCAGACATTGCTAAGATCATTTTTTATATTTTTTTAGTACTGTTAGTACTTTCATTAGTTTCTCGTTTATTCAGACGATAAAAAACTAGTAGATATCAACCAATTTTTTAAACCTTAACATTTATGAAGAAAATAATCATGCTTGCTGTTTTAGCGGCAACCGTACTAGCTTGCGGAACTCCCAAAACAGTCCAGGAATCAAGAAAAGTGATCAAAGGATATTGGTCATTAGACAACATATCGTATAACCGATCGGGAACTTTTAATGTAACCCTCTTTAACGACACTTCAAAAGAGTGTTTTGAAGGTAGTAGCTGGAGGTTCATTCCTAATAATAACACAGGAGTTTATACGGTGAACAACTCGAATTGCCCGTCTGGTGATCGAAACTTTATATTCGATATACAGGAAGTGGATCCAACAACAGGATTGTACGACTTTCTGCTTAAACCAACCAATGCCAAGGGCAAATCTGAAGATAATTCGGGCTTCAGGCTACGTTTAACACGCCTGAACGAGTCATCTATGCAATGGGAACAAACCGTTACCTTAGAAGGCAGTCCGTTTAAAATTACTATGAACTTTTCTAAAATTAACGAATAATGAAAAATGTATTAAAACAAATATCGATCCTCGCATTATCCATAGTGATGGTTGCTGCATTCAGCAGTTGTGAGGCTACAAGAAACGCAAATAACAAACAAAAAGGAGCAGTGATCGGTACTGCCGGTGGAGCCATTCTGGGCGCTATTATTGGAAACAATGTAGGTAAAGGTGGTAACGGAGAGATTGGCGCTGTAATTGGAGGTGTTGTTGGTGGTACTGCCGGTGTTTTGATCGGTAATCGTATGGACAACCAGGCCAAGAAGATCGAAGAGGAGATTCCGGGAGCACAGGTAGAACGTGTTGATGACGGGATAGTTGTAACCTTCGATGAGAACAGTGGTGTTTATTTCGATACGAATAAGTACAATATCAATGCGGCCTCACAGGCCACACTGGATAAACTTACCGGTGTTTTACGTGAATATCCCGATACCGATGTACTGGTTATTGGACATACAGACAGCGTAGGTGCCGATGAGTACAATATGGAGCTTTCCCGAAAGAGAGCAAACTCGGTAACTACATACTTTACAGTAACCAAAGGACTTAGCTCAAGCCGATTTACAACAAACTGGTTTGGTGAAAGTACTCCTATAGCAGACAATAGTACTGCCGAAGGAAGAGCGCAAAACCGACGTGTAAATGTGGTGATCGTTCCTAATGAGAAAATGAAGGCGGATGCCAAAAAAGAGGCCGGCGAAAACTAATAGCCGTCTCAAATTAATACAAATCCCGGTACCTTGTATCGGGATTTTTTTTTCTGAAAAATGACTCCGATCTTTATCTTATGACGCGGAATTCAAATTACGATGTTCTTATAGTAGGTGGCGGCCTTGCCGGGCTTTGTGCTGCGTTACACCTGTCTAGAGCGGGAGTAAAAGTACTCGTAATTGAGAGGCATTCTTATCCGCACCATAAAGTTTGCGGAGAATATATTTCAAATGAAGTGCTACCGTATCTAAAGTCTTTAGATTTTGATCCGTTATCTCACGGTGCCATCTCAATCGATAATTTTTTGATATCGAACGAATCGGGAGATGAAATTTCAACCTCGCTGCCTCTGGGTGGCTTCGGAATGAGTCGCTATACCTTAGATCATCTCCTTTATTCCGAAGCAAGTAAATATGCCGAAGTAGTTTTTAATACGGTGGAAGTGATACAGTTTAATGCTGAAGAATTTACAGTTCAATGTGTAAACGGTGACGCATATCATGCTTCATATGTCGTTGGAGCCTATGGAAAGCGTTCGGGGCTGGACAAAACGCTTCAGCGCAATTTTATATCTAAACGCTCTCCCTGGTTAGCGGTAAAGGCACATTATCAATATCCTTTCCCTGAAAACACCGTGGCCTTGCACAATTTTAAGGGAGGGTATTGCGGACTTTCAAAAACCGAAACAGGAGCAGTGAACGCCTGCTATCTGGCGAGTTATAGTTCGTTTAAGCCTTATGGAGATCTATCACGCTTTCAGAAAGAGGTGCTTTCAGAAAATCCGCACTTGAATGAATTTTTTAACATTGCTAAACCCTTATTCGAAAAACCACTTACCATTAGTCAGATCTCCTTTCAGAAAAAAGAAGCAGTAAAAGACCAAATTTTTATGATGGGTGATAGCGCCGGACTCATTCATCCGCTTTGTGGAAACGGTATGGCCATGGCCATACACGCAGCCAAAATATTTTCAGAAATGTATCTGGACGCTAGGAAAAAGGGTGATATTAACCGATTAGAACTCGAAACCGAGTATGCAACTACTTGGAATGCGTATTTTAGGTCCAGATTACGAATAGGAGGAGTGATACAAAAGCTTATGTTACAACCTGTAACGGCAAGGCTCGGGTTTAAAGCGGGACAAATGTTTCCGGGGCTGGTTCGTAATTTAATAAAACACACTCACGGGAGTCCGTTACAATAATGGTACAATTCTCATCAAAATACAGATCGAAGGAAACCGAAGTCATGGATAGCATGGATTTGCAGGGTGAGGAAATGCGTACATTACTCAATGACCTTAAACGGATCAATACCTGGTTGGGCGGATTTTCGATCACTTTGGACGGGATCGATCAACTTATAGCACATTCCGGGAGGAGCAATATCATTACCATAGTAGATCTGGGTTGCGGAGATGGTGCTATGCTTAGAAAATGTGCAGAGCATGGAAGACATGAGAATCTTGACTTCCGGTTAATAGGAGTTGATGCTAATCCGCATATCCTTGAAGTAGCCGTTGAAAAATCGAGGGAGTATCCTAATATCACGTATAAGGCGATGGATGTATTCTCTCCCTCAATTCATGAATTACAGGCTGATATCGTACTCTGCACCTTGTTCTTACACCATTTTAAGAATGAAGACATCGCGACCCTGTTAAAAGATCTGCTTAAAAACACGAAAGTTGGTATCGTCATTAACGACTTACGACGTAGCTCCGTTGCTTTTCGATTGTTCCGTATGGTTAGTCCGCTTCTGGTAAAAACTAAAATTGCGAGACACGACGGACTCGTTTCCATAGCTCGAGGGTTTACTAACAGCGACATTTGGGAAATTAGTACGAAGTTACCGACGCACAAAATGAATTTATTCCAAAAATGGGCATTTAGATACCAATGGATCATTTTTACAATTAAATAGCATAACCTTTACTCTGTATGAATATAAAGATCAGCACCGTTGCCAAACAGCTTCCGCCTTTTACCAGAACCACTGCCGAGATCATTCCTTTTGTGGAAGCTTGGTTAGAAGGACAGGAAACCCGCTTTAAACGCAAGGTCATTAAGATCTTTGAGGGCGCAGGGGTAGACCGCCGGTATTCTATTATGGATGCCCATGAGGTTTTTATGAATACTTCGTTCGAAGAACGAAACGACATCTATATACGGGAAATTAAGAAATTAGGTAAGCAATCCCTTCAAAAGGCGTTGCACAAGGCCAAATGGAATCCGCAGGATCTCGACTTCATTATTACCGTGAGTTGTACCGGCATTATGATCCCTTCGGTAGATGCCTACCTGATCAATGAATTAAATCTACGACAGGATATCGTAAGGCTGCCGGTTACTGAAATGGGCTGTGCCGCGGGAATTTCGGGGATTATTTACGCCCATAACTTCCTAAAAGCGAATCCGGGAAAACGGGCTGCGGTCATTGCACTAGAATCACCAACAGCGACGTTCCAACTTAATGATTATTCAATGGTAAACATTGTAAGTGCTGCTATTTTTGGCGATGGTGCTGCCTGTGTACTACTGTCATCCAGAGAAACAGATACGGGCCCAAAGATCCTGGGCGAGGAAATGTACCATTTTTATGATGCAACTCAAATGATGGGCTTTAAAATGGTAAACACCGGACTGCAAATGATACTGGATAAGGAGGTTCCCAACCAGATCGCATCACACTTCCCTGAGATCATTCATCCCTTTCTCAAAAAACACGGCAAAACCATAGCAAACATCGATCATCTTATTTTTCATCCGGGCGGAAGGAAGATCGTTGAAACGGTTGAAGAATTATTCGGGAGTCTGGGAAAAAATATTGACGATACCAAAGAAGTTCTTACATTGTATGGTAATATGAGCAGTGCAACCGTTTTATATGTACTGGAACGCTTTATGGATCGTGAGATCAAAGCCGGGGAACTCGGATTAATGCTCAGTTTCGGACCCGGATTTTCGGCTCAGCGTGTTTTAATCGAATTTTAAATGAACAGAGAATTTAAAGATACTTGGGCGATCATTCTTGGGGGGAGTAGTGGACTGGGGCTGGCAACGGCACATAAACTGGCCGCCCACGGGATGAACATTTGTATAGTACACCGCGACAGGAAAAGGGCACTTCCCGAATTGGAAAATGAATTGCGCTGTATAGAAGCCACTGGAGTAAAAGTGCTCACCTATAATAAGGATGGATTATTGGCCGAAACAATGGCAGAAGTAATTAGTTCGTTACCAAAGCACCGTGTAAAAGTGCTGGTACACAGCATAGCAAAAGGAAGCCTGAAACCCATGAACAAGAATAATGGTGATACACTTTCTAAAACCGATTTGGATATTACCCTGCATGCCATGGGAACCAGCTGGTATCTTTGGACCAACGCCTTGATCGAAGCCAATGTCTTTACAGAAAATGCCCGAAACATTGCCTTTACGAGCGAAGGAAACTCTAAAGTCTGGTCGGGTTATGCGGCAGTTTCAGCAGCTAAGGCTACGCTCGAAGCGCTTATGCGCGCAATGGCTGTAGAACTCGCGCCTCTCGGAATTAGAACGAATTGTATACAGGCAGGTGCTACACGAACAACTTCTTTCGATATGATCCCCGGCAGCGAACAACTTGCAGAAATGGCTAAAAAAAGGAATCCGTTTCAAAAACTAACGCAACCCGAAGATGTTGCCAATGCAGTGTATTTATTGTGTCGCGATGAAGCAGACTGGATCAATGGCACAGTTTTAAAAGCAGATGGCGGAGAAAGTCTTCGGTAAAGATGGAAATAGGAGCTATGGAGAAACAACATAAGAATATACTAGAGTTACTTCCGTATAGCAAACCATTCTTGTTCGTAGATGAGATCCTAAAGCTTGATGAAAATGGTTGCGAAGGCCATTATACGTTTACCGAAAAGGAATTTTTTTATAAAGGACATTTTATCGGAAACCCTGTAACTCCCGGTGTGATCCTCACCGAATGTATGGCACAGATAGGGCTGGTTTGTCTGGGACTGTTTTTGATAGCTGAAGAAAAACCCGAACACAAAGCTATAGCACTTACTGCTACCGAAATAGAGTATTACAAACCTGTTTTTCCGGGTGAAAAGGTATGGGTGCGCTCTGAAAAGATCTATTTTAGGTTTCAGAAGCTGAAGTGCAAGGTGCGCATGACAAACCAAAAAGGAGAACTTGTGGCCCTGGGAACCATAAGTGGTATGCTTACAACACCCTCATAAATGAGTCAACACAGTAACGAATAAACGAATTAGCGCATCAAACATAGAGTTGTCATAACAGGATTAGGAGTTGTTGCACCAAACGGGGTAGGGATCCAGGAGTTTTCGGAAGCTATTAAAGCCGGAAAATCGGGTATCGAGTTTATTCCCGAATTACAAAACCTCAAGTTTTCTTGTCAATTAGGTGGCATCCCTAAAATTTCCGAAGCAAAGAAAAAAGAATATTTTACAGAACTTCAGCTGCGTAATTTCAACAGTTCGGGTATCCTTTACGGAGTGATCGCAGGGATGGACGCGCTTAAAGATGCGGGAATTTCACCGGCAGCAAAGCACGGGGAACCGCTCTGGGATCTTGGAATTATCTTCGGAACAGGAACCAGCGGGGTTGATAAATTTAGAGAGGCCATTTATAAGCTGGACGATAAGAATGTGCGTCGTTTAGGAAGCACCACGGTCGCACAAACTATGGCGAGTGGAATTAGCGCCTATCTGGGCGGAATGACGGGAGCCGGAAATATGGTCTCCACCAACTCTTCTGCATGTGCTACGGGAACTGAAGCCATCATCATGGGGTACGATCGTATCGTTACGGGACAAGCCGTACAAATGCTTTGCGGAAGTTGTAGTGATAGCGGACCTTATGTGTGGGGCGGATTTGATGCCATGAAGGTCACCACCTATAAGCATAATGACGATGCTGAAAATGCCTCCCGACCGATGAGTGCATCGGCCAGTGGTTTTGTACCGGGAAGTGGGGCAGGAGCCGTGTTACTGGAATCTCTGGAAAGTGCTTTAAAACGAAAGGCTACCATCTATGCCGAAATTCTAGGAGGTGCAGTGAATAGTGGCGGACAACGAAAAGGGGGTACCATGACGGCCCCTAATAGTGAAGCCGTGATACAATGTATTACCAAAGCACTGCATTATTCAAACATTGAGGCTTCAGAGATCGATTATATTAACGGCCATCTTACGGCAACTTCCAAAGATGCCGATGAAATTAAAAACTGGTGTGAAGCCTTGGGACGAAGGAGAGCAGATTTCCCCTATATCAATTCGCTAAAAAGCATGACCGGGCATTGTTTGGCAGCTAGCGGAAGTATTGAAATGGTTTCGGCAGTGCTTCAGTTGCACGGAGGCTATGTCTTTAAGAATATAAATTGTGACGATCTTCACCCCGAGATCGCTGCGTTGATAGGGTCTCGATCCCTTCCGAGGGAGACAAAAAAGATAAATTTAAAAACCGTTGTAAAAGCAAGTTTTGGTTTTGGTGATGTCAATGCGTGTATTATCTTTAGAAAAATTTAATTGTTGATGACAACAGAAGATATCTACGCAAAATTACTTCCTATTATTCAAACCTATTTACCCGAAGACGTTGACCAAAACGAAATAAAGCCCGATAGTGACCTTACCCGTGAATTGAACATCAATTCGGCGCATCTGGTCGATGTGGTGCTGGATGTAGAAGATGCCTTTGCCATTGAATTTGCCAATGAAGACATGGAAAGTCTAAGAACGATGAACGATGCTATTTCGATTATTCAGAAAAAAATTAACTAACACACAAATTATTTGTCATATATGGAAGCCCTGTTTTCTGTAGAAAATTTTATCACTTTAGCCTTATTAACCTTGTTGCAGGCCGTTCTGGGACTGGACAACCTGCTGTATATCTCCATCGAATCCAAAAGAGCGCCACTCGATAAACAGAAGTGGGTACGACAGATAGGGATAGGGGGAGCCATCGTACTGCGGATCGTTCTCTTGTTTGTACTGCTGCGCGTGATCGAATTGTTTCAGGATCCTGTTTTCGGATTTCATGATAACGGATTCTTTGAAGGATCGTTTAATGTACACAGTTTAATTGTACTGTTTGGAGGAGGATTCATTATGTGGACGGCCACCAAGGAGATCCTCCATATGATGTCTTTACGAGCAGAAGAGCAAATGGAAAAGAAACCTAAATCGGTAGGAATGATCATCACTTCTATTGTCATTATGAACCTGGTGTTTTCTTTCGATTCTATCTTAGGCGCCATCGCATTAACCGATGTGTTTTGGGTAATGGCAACGGCCATAGTGATAGGAGGGGTGATGATGATCTGGCTTAGTGGAAAGGTGACTGAATTCCTCAAAAAGAACAGAATGTACGAAGTTTTGGGTTTGTTCATACTGCTAATCGTAGGTGTGATGTTACTTTCTGAAGGGGGTCATCTGGCCCATTTACATCTCTTCGGAAATCCGGTTACCCCGATGAGCAAAACCACATTTTATTTTGTGATCGCGGTACTGGTGATCGTTGATGTGGTGCAGGGTCGCTATCAGAAAAAACTCAACAAACACCTCTAACGGATGCTGAACATAACTTTACCGGAGTACACCCCCAACCGATTAGCGGTTAAACTTACCGCTGCCGGGGAACGCATAGTACGCAGTGGGCATCCATGGATCTTTGACGAGAGCATCGAAAAAATAAACGCTGACGGAAAAGCAGGTGATCTGGCTATCATTTTCAGTCATTCAAAAAACAAGGCCATAGGCGTGGGGCTGTATGATCCCGATTCGCCCATTCGAATAAAGATGCTGCATCACGGTGGGGGCGCTACTGTAAATTCTGAATTCTTTCTGGATAAAATAAATAGGGCGTATGCGCTTCGGAGTGAATTGCTGCAAACCGATACCAACAGTTATCGGTTACTTTTTGGAGAAAATGACGGATTCCCCGGTTTTATTGCCGATGTGTACGCCAAAGTGCTGGTGGTAAAGCTGTATTCTGAAATATGGATGCCTTATTTCGACAGCATCATGCAACACCTTATTTCAGTTTCAGGATGTGAAACGGCTGTATTACGATTAAGCAGGAAACTGCAACAGCCCAAGGAATTTGACCTGAACGACGGTGATGTTCTTTATGGAACCCTAAAGGATGACGTTGTCATTTTTAAGGAACACGGTGTAACCTTTTCAGCAAATGTGATTCACGGACATAAAACCGGATATTTTCTCGATCACCGGCATAACCGGGCATTAGTGGGGCATTTATCCAAAGGGAAGACCGTACTCGATGTGTTTGCCTACGCCGGCGGTTTCTCGGTTCATGCTTTGGCAAATGGTGCCAAGGAAGTGACAAGTCTGGATATTAGTGAACAGGCCCTGGAAATGGCCAAAGAGAACGCCAAATTGAACGACTATAATGGAAAACACTTTACGGTGGCAGGCGATGCTTTCGAGATCATGCACAGGCAGATCCATGAGCAAAAGCGGTATGACGTTGTTGTGATCGACCCTCCGAGTTTCGCAAAAAGTAAAAAAGAGATTAGTTTGGCAAGGAAAAAATATACACAACTGGCGCAATTAGGGGAAAAACTAACTGCAAGAGGGGGGATGCTCGTTCTCGCTTCCTGTTCATCCCGAATTCTGGCAGAAGAATTCTTCGGAATAATTGAAACAGTACTTAAGAGCCAACCACGCCGTTTTAAACAATTCAAAAAAACCCGCCACGATGTGGATCATCCGGTCACTTTTCCTGAGGGAGCCTATTTAAAGTGTGGGTATTATCAATTTACCGATTAGTTGTTAACGCCTGTTAAAGATCACGTTAAAGTCTATTAATATTCTTGGGATTAGATTTGGTGATGTTTATATTCTACATAAAATATTACTTATGAAAAGGATAATTACATTACTTATTTTATGCATCGGATTACAAGCCTCTGCCCAGGATCTGTATTTGCAACATGATTCAGACAAATTTGAAGAAGAAGCGCAAGAGATCATGCAACGGTTTGATGCTGAACTCGCGCTAACATCCAAACAGGAACTGTTATTTCAGAAAAAAATTGAAGAATTTCTTATCAGACGAAATGAGGTGAATAGTTCGTATACAGGGCAGGAGCGACTCGATCAATTATTAATACTTCAAACGAATCAAACCGCCGAAATGGGAGATATTCTCACCAGAATTCAGTTAGACAGGTACAAACAAGTTCAGCCTTCGATACAACCACTGGCAGAAGTTAAACAATAAAAAAAGTCCATTGTTACAATGGACTTTTTTCATCATTAACCTTTTAAATTATTTAAAATTCTCTCCGTTAGTAGTGGGCTTTATGGTAGGATCGTCGGTATGCGGAGTTTTTTTGAGTCCGGCCGATTCCACTCCAAAGAATTCCATCACATCGGGAGCATTTTCGATCTGCGCAGTGCGATCACCATTAACTGCGATAGGCCAAGAGAGCACTTCGTCGTTATTCTGCAGTACCTTAAGCCAGTCGTTTGTGCCGTAGGCTGCAGTGTTATCCACTTTCGCCACCCGTTTATCAATAAGATCGGCAACCTTGCAATTCATTTTATCTGCCAGTTCGACCCATTGGGTATCACTTACTTTGGTCTTTGCGATATCTATAGCGAGGATCTTATCTTCAATACCCTGCAAATACGAAAGTACATGGGTCCCAACACGGGTATTACTGCTGTATATTAAGGTAAATTGTTTCTCGTCTCTAGCCATTACGCCCATACGTTTTTCAATTACTTTATAGTGTTTTATTATGTTTTAAAAAAGAGAGGCCTAATAATGCGCCTGCATCTTTTCTTTTCGTTTCTGAAGTTGTGGTCTTAGTTCGCTTATCACTTTAGCGAGCGATGCTTCGAAGGATCCGTTAGAATTCTCAGCAAAAATGGTAGTACCCGGGATATTTAAACGTATTTCGCAAATTCTTCCGGTATCAGATTCGCTAGTATTTTCCTTTTTAAAGTATACATCGGCGTTTACAATAAAATTGTATTTGTCTTCCAATTTGTTCAGTTTCTCTGCTGCCATAGCTTCCAACCGTGGGCTGGCAGCTACATCCTTGTATTCAAAGTTGATGTTCATAGGTATATTTTTAAAAGTCTATTTAAAGATACAGAAGTAGGGGAGGGTTTTCAAATTTTTAATAGGATTTTGTGAATTAATCGGCGATTGGTTCACTTTCTTCGGAAGGAATAACCATGGAAGCGACAATTCCGCCAATAAGAGATAGGGCAATAATTCCCAGAGAGAGCCATTCGGGGATCTCCACAAAATGACCGAAGATCATTTTCAAGCCCACAAACGTGAGTATGATTACCAAACTGTAATTGATAAAACGGAATTTCTTCAGCATACGGGAAATTAGGAAGTACATAGATCGTAATCCCAGGATCGCCAATATGTTAGAGCTAAATACAATAAAAGGATCTGCGGTGATCGCCAGTATAGCAGGAATACTGTCTAAGGCAAATAAGATATCGGTAAATTCTATGATCATAAGTGCCAGAAAAAGGGGAGTGGCTGCTTTTACCCCCATGCGACTGATAAAGAATTTCTCCCCGTCCATTTTGCTGGTCACCGGAAATATTTTCCGAAGCCATCTGTAGATCTTGGAGTGTTTTGGATCGAACTCGGTATCTGCAGACCGCAACATTTTATAGGCCGTGTACAATAAAAATGCTCCAAATACATAAATGATCCAATCGAATTTATTGATTAAGGTAACGCCAAACACGATCATTAGTCCGCGAAAGACTAATGCCCCTAAAATTCCCCAGAAGAGGACCCGATGCTGATATTTTTCGGGTATGCCAAAGGATGAAAAGATCACAGCGATCACAAAGACGTTATCAATACTCAGGGAAAGTTCTATGAGATAACCGGTTATGTACTTCAGTAATGCCGTATTCGGACTAAGTCCCGTTGGATTTTCAACAAGCCCTTCAGCAAAAAGCCAATAGATAAGTCCCGAAAAGCCCAAACCGATTGTCACCCAGATCGAGGTCCAGATAGCGGCTTCCTTGGTTTTTATAACATGTGCTTTACGATTAAAAACGCCCAGATCCAGCGCGAGAAAGAGAATAATAACGGCGATAAAAATACCCCAGACGATCATGTAATAGATTTTACACGAAAGTAAACAGGCGGTAATAATTTTATAGATAAGGAAATGTTAATTCGTTGAGGAAGCGTTAAAAGTTTTAAAAAAATTGAGGTTCGAAAGGAATTTGATAGTACATTTAATGAAATTTCTATCCAAAAATACAACGATGGGATAGTAAAAGAACTTACTTTTTAATCAACGGAGCATCATTATGAGTACAAAAACCAAACGCCGCGCACATGCAGATTTTCAGGATGCATATCACAGATCTTCAAATTTCAATAAGGTAACGAAACAGGAAAAATTTAAGGTTAAGGGGAATGGCAAGCTGAAATTAGAACAGGAAGAAGAGTAATAACCTCAAAAAAAATGTAAGAGAGCAGTACAGTAAAAGGTGCTGTTTTTTTTGTGCTATACTTTTGAAGTACGAACAAACCATAGCACCAGAAGCGACAATCCGGCGCAAACCGTAAATCCAACAAACAGCGGAAGCGCGGTTCCTGAGATCTGTCTTCCTATCACTATGCTAACGGGAACGGCCATTAAGGTGGATATAAGTCCGGTGAGGGCCGCGGCGATGCCGGCTATATGACCTACGGGTTCCATGGCAATAGCGCGCAGGTTTCCAAAAAGGAAACCGATGGCAAAGAATAAAAGTGCAAAAAAACCTAAAAGAACACCTATTCCCGGATTGGGTGTATTATAAAATGCGATGACGTAAGTTATTGAAATTGCAAAAAAGGCGAACAGAGCCAGAAGGATGAGTTTTTTCATTCCGAAGCGCAGTACTACGGTGCCATTTAGTAGAATTGCGGAACCAATCGAGATCGCGAGTCCGGCAAAAATAAAAGGAAAGGCATCTTCGAAACCATATTGGATCTGAAATATCTGTTGTGAACTGCTTAAATAGACCAAAAAGGAACCCGTGATAAAGCCGGTAATGATAGTGTATCCAACGGTGGTACGATGACGAAAGAGCTCCCGGAAACCGTTTCCAAATACTTTTAAAGTAAAGGGAGTACGATGGGCTTTGGCAAGTGTTTCGGGCTGTCGCAGCCAGAACCAGAAAGTAACCAGCACACTCAGGATAAGTTGTACGTAGAAAATAGCTTCCCAATTGTAATGATCCAGCAGAAATTTCCCAAGGAGAGGTGCAATGATGGGAACCAGAATAAATACAACAGTGACAAAGGACATGATACGCGCCATATAATCTCCCGAGTACATATCGCGGATGATGGCGATAGCGATGGTGCGTGGAGCCGAGAGTCCGATGCCTTGTAACACGCGTCCCAGCAGCATGATCTCCAGATTGGGAGCGAACACACAGATAAAACTGGCGATGATAAAGATCACAAAACCGATATAGACCGTAGGTTTCCGTCCCTTGCTGTCTGAGAACGGACCGAAGATCAACGGACCCAATCCAAGTCCCAGGAAGATGGATATAATAAGGAGTTGATTATCGGCGGGATCGTCGGTCCCTAAAGCCAGGCCAATAATATCTAAGGCCGGCAAAAGCGCATCGATGGCCAGTGCTACCACAGACATCAGCAAAGCCATGAGGGTAACGAATTCTAATTTCGATTGTGATTTTTCTTGCAAGCTGCAAAGGTAGTAAAAGGTGTATTGTGAACAAGGAGTTAGGAATTAGTAATTAGGGATTAGGAATTTGGGATTAGTAATTGTGAGTAGTGAAAAGTGAGATGTGAATAGTGAATTGAATATTTGTTCCATTGGTCATACACTACAGCATTATGCCTATTAGCATTCGGCAGGAGTAAGGAATCCGGTAAACAACATCCAGCATCAAATATCCTATTTGACATAATATAAATTATAGTACATTTATAACAAATATGCGAATAGCGCTATATGAGAGATTTTCGTACAGCTATGCTGTTTTATATAATATCAGATATCACTCGGCCTATGGCGGATTATATCGGCAGATATTATGTAAAAGAAAATCTCGCCCAATAATCTCTTTCTTGAAATTATGTTTTTATATACCAACCACTTGTATTTTAAAAATTCATCCACAGGATTAATTTTTAAAATAATATGTAACAGCATATTTGTGCCTAGCACCATCCTTTGTATTTAAACAATTCATCCACCGGGCTATAATTCTAAATTATATAAAATAGTGTCCCTATATAACAAATATGACTTCGCGTACGCAAATTATATCAGCATTCGCATCACACAGCATTGGCTTCAATAAGAAACGACAGATATCGCTTTTCGTTTTCTCTTAAAACCGTGTCAGTTCTGTTGTAGCGCCATTGGTGTACATTGGACAATTTGATCTTTGTGCGTTGCTGACTTAATTCAAATTCTACCGGAAATATTATAAATGACAGAATGGCTTCAAGCACATCGAGTATGCCGTTCACCACGTAAAGAAATACTTGAAATAAGGCATTGACCAGGGCATCAATGAGTCGGCCCAGGCCGGTGGATACCTCCAGCTTTCGGATGTCAATATCCATATCGACTCCTACCCCTTTGTTCGATCTAATTACTTTAACCGACATTTCGGGCCTTCCCTTAACACGTAAGCCTATCTGTTTCCATTTAGACCAGCCAGTACTGCATCGATAGTATTCCCGCAACTTATATTCCAGCATTGCGCCTATATCAATTTGTGTGGCACCGGTTAAGGTGCCATTAGCGGCGATTTCAATGTCACTGTTAAATAATCGTACCCAGGTGCGAATCCTTCCTTTTATTAGATCAAGTGCCGATTTGGTTCTTGTGGATGACTCTTTAGAACCCGGTAAGGAATCTCTTACTATGGTATCCAGAAAATCTTCTACCACAGCTATCCCAATATTCTGACCGTTTCTTGCAGCACTCAAATAACTCTTATTCCCGGTTCTTTTAAAGTTTGCCAAATAGGATTGCGCTTTCGGAAATATTTCATCGAAAGATCTGATCTCAGAATGTTCAAGCACGGCGAGTTTGTCATCATCGCTATTACATTTTATGAACTCTTTGCTTACCTTGGTTCCGTAGATAAGTTTCACTATATCTTTTTCCTCATTCAGGTCCTGATCCACCAGTCCTAAGAACGCTTTCTGATGTGTTTGCATTTCGTCTGCCAGAGATTGAATTGAAGCCACATCCCTGTTCATATAGACCGAAAGCAGGTCATTCTCTATTTTAATATAGTTTGGAAGGAATTTGTATTTGCTCATTTCTATTACCGGAATTTCAATTTCACGAATGAACTTAGGGCCCTGATCCTTCATGATGTAGTTCACCAACACTATAATAAGATCCTGAACCTTGGTATCCCCGGGAATACTTTCAGTTGCTCTAATCTGCACCAGGGTTGGAATAAACTTTAAACTGGTTCTGTTTTCGTTTTTAATAAAATCGACCCTACACCTAAAATCGAGATAAAGGTTCAGCATGGCTTCATGGTCTTCCCCACTGTCATCCTGTTTGGGCCACTTTAAGAGGATCCCGATGTTTTCACATTTCAGGCTAACATTCGGAAACGTATTGGGTGGTGCATTCTGACTGTCATAATCTACCCCTTCCTTATATTCATATTTTACCAGGGGATCTGTGATAACATCGGTATTGTGAAAATCAATTTTAAAGGGGGCTGTATTTGAATTGTCGGGCTTCCCATTGGGCTTTACCTTTCCGCCAATATTGATAAAAGCATTGAAGTGAGTCATATTCTCATTGGCATCAAGATACAAGGGCAATTCTATGTGATGATAGTATTTGTCCTTGTCCTTAGAACGATGTTTGTCCAAAAACTGATTGATAAAATCTTCCTTGATACTTGCTATGAGATCAATTGGAATTTCCTGCTGTTGTTGTAAATGTGAGTCCCATGTCTTTTTAAAATCGTTCATTGTTTATCTATTTTATATGATTAAAGCGCAAATTGTTTGTGCTTTATAAATCTGCGGATTTTATGAAGGCAAATCCATACCCGATACCGGGTAGATTACAGTTAGGCTTGCAGATCATTACAATAGCGTTGTGGTCGATGACGAAGAAATTTCAGATCTCTGCTTCAGACACCTGTTATACGCCACAATTATTGTAGCTTGTACGCACTTAAACAAAACCGTCTTGCATCCCAATAATATACACGCTGCGCCATATCATTTCCCTGCACTTATAAAAGCACATCCTCCCCTGAAGGAATTTGTGCATACAGGAAAATCGGGTCAAGACACTGTGAATTTTGCTGAGGCTTCAGCGGTGCTGCACCTGAACAAGGCTCTTTTAAAACACCATTACGGACTCACAGACTGGAATATCCCACCCCACTACCTCTGCCCTCCTGTTCCCGGCAGAGCCGATTATATTCACCACCTTAACGATCTGCTTACCGATGCGGAAAAACAAAAGGGAATAAAAGGACTGGACATAGGTGTAGGTGCCAATTGCATCTACCCCATCCTTGGGAGCCGTATCTATCAATGGAAAATGGTAGGTGCAGACACCGATACGACAGCAGTGGCTTCAGCAAAGGCCAATGTAAAAGCTTCGGAAGTACTTAAAGATACTATTGAAATTCGGTATCAGCCTGTAAAGGCAAACATCTTTGAGGGGGTGATTCAGAATAATGAATATTTCAACGTTAGTATGTGCAATCCGCCCTTCCATCCTTCCGAAGAAGAAGCTGTAAAAGGTACTCTTCGGAAACTGCGAAATCTGGGCGACACAGCTCCCCAACAAACCAAAAAGGAGATCATGCTCAACTTTGGCGGACAGGCCAACGAATTGTGGTGCAATGGCGGTGAAGCCCTGTTTATAAAACGTATGATAAAACAAAGTGTCCCGTTTAAAATGCAAGTGGGGTGGTTTACTACGCTGGTTTCAAAAAAAGAACACCTCCCTCCTATCTACAAACAATTAGACAAACTGAAGGCGAAACATACGACCATTGCTATGGAGCAAGGCAATAAGCAAAGCAGGATCGTCGCCTGGCGGTTTTTGTAACATCTCCGACTCCATATAGCGGGATTCTTATCACCACTTTCTTCTTACTTATTTTTTTAGTTAACATGATATACGGTAACTCGCTAATAATCATTATCTTTTGTAAATAATTCTCCCCAGCCTTATTGTTTTTCCAATGTTTATAATTTTTAATAGAAATACCGAACCAATAAAAATCAACAATTATGAATCCAAAAGAATTGACAAACAAAGGGGCTGTTACCAAACCCAGAGACAGAGACATCATGGTAACTATAAATAGCAATACCTTGTATAACCTTCCGTACCCTCCCACCGAAGCACAAATAGACGCTAATACGTATCTCGTAGATGACGAAGGACTAGAGAGTCGCTTTGGAGAATCGAATAAAAACTTTGAAACACTGGTATTTCCCGGGAAGGAAATGATCTGGGCTGCTAGATCCTTCGAACCACTTGGGGTTGATCGCGATTACAGTGTATCACTTCAATCGGTTTCTCAGAACAAAGAACCCGGAAATGCTAATTTCTTTGTACAAGCTACACCATTGCCCGTGAGCAGAGACGGAAAAATTCACGGAACCATAGCTAATTTTGATCGACCAATATCGGACGACAGCTATACGATCAACTTTCTTATTACGTATCAAGGAGAAACACGAACCTACCCTTTGGATCCAAAACTGAGACTGAATCAATAATTAGTGTATGAATTTCAATTACAAAGCCTATTATTTTTTAATAGGCTTCATTTTATCGTTGATACATACAGGCGTTGCGCAGGATCAGGCAGTGGCAGACAGCTTGAGACTTATTTATTTGCAAGGCACTGTAAAAGGTGAAGAAAAATTGGAACTGCTGCGAAATTTAGCCTTTAATGCAGCAAATGATCTGGAATTATCCTTGCAATATGCAGACGAACTAATTCGTCAGGCTCAAAAGGAAGAAAATTATCTTTATCTCTACAGAGGATTTAGCCAGAAAGGTCAAACCTATCGTCTTGCAGGAGAGTTACCTCTTGCGTTGGAAGCATTTTTTAAATGTAGTGAGGCAGCCGTAAAAGTTGAAAACGGTAAGTACGAAGGCGGTGCATATCTTACTATAGCAGATGTTTATTCTGAAATTGGCAATACCACCAACGCCGAGATCTATTATACCAAATCCATAGATATCCTAAGAAAGGTGAACGATTCGTTAAGTCTTGCCACAGCATTACTGAATTCGGGTGATGAATACTTTAACAGTAAAAATTACGGTCTCGCACTCCGAAATTTTGAAGAATCGGGATTGATCTTTAAAAATCTGAATTATCAGATAGGAAGCGCCTACAATCTCGGAAATATTGGAATGGTCTATGCCAAACAAGGCAAACCCATACAAGCCAAGACCTATATAAACGAGGCTATTGCCCTGTTGGAAGACGTAGAAGATTACTATGCGATTTCAGAGTACCTTACTTATATGGCCGATATTTTTCTGGAACAGAACGATTGGGAATCGGCTGTAGATTATGCAAGCCGAAGTCTGGAATTAGCACTTAAATACGGTTTAAAGAAACAAATTAGTGAATCGAACCTCAAACTATCCTTACTGTATGAAGGCACGGGAAATTATTTTAAATCCCATGCCTATTATAAAGACCATATAAGGTATAGAGATAGTGTAGCCAATATTGAAAAGGTGCAGCAAATGGCCGATCAGCGTACTAATTACGAAGTATCTAAAAAGCAGGCAGAAGTAGATCTACTGGAAAAAGATGCCGAAATACAGTTGCTCAAGGACAAGCGCCAACGCACCATTATTTATATCACCATTGCAGTACTCCTTCTTATAATTATCCTTGCCATAGCACTTTATCGCCGCAATCTGTTTATGCAACGCGTAAAAAGGATCATAGAAAAAGAGAAAGCAGTTTCAGAAACTTTATTGCTCAATATTCTTCCGGCAACAACGGCAGAAGAATTGAAGCAAAATGGTAAGGTACAAGCCAAAAAATTTGATTCGGTAACGGTATTGTTTACCGATTTTAAAGATTTCACTCAGTATGCCGAAAATTTAGCTCCGGAAGATCTGGTTGCCAGTATCGACTTTTACTTTTCAAAATTTGATGCGATCATGGAAGAGCACGGACTGGAAAAAATTAAAACTATAGGCGATGCCTATATGTGTGCCGGGGGTTTACAAGGATCTACAGGCAATCACGCGCTAGCAATGGTTCAGG
The DNA here is from genome assembly GCF_014295415.1 of Constantimarinum furrinae. Taxonomy (GTDB): domain Bacteria; phylum Bacteroidota; class Bacteroidia; order Flavobacteriales; family Flavobacteriaceae; genus Constantimarinum; species Constantimarinum furrinae. The sequence continues at coordinate 2,424,600 of NZ_CP052909.1, read as the reverse complement.
CTGCCGCTGAGATCATCCAATTTGTGCAGGACGTGAAATTACAAGGAAATAATGGCAGTACTCCTTTCGAGATTCGAATAGGCATAAATACCGGACCTGTGGTTGCGGGAGTGGTTGGCACCAAGAAGTTTGCCTATGACATTTGGGGGGATACAGTAAACATTGCCTCGCGAATGGAATCCAACTCAACGCCCGGCAAGATCAATATCTCAGAAGATACCTACGCTCTTGTTAAGGAATCTGTTTCCTGTGACTTTAGAGGTGAGATTCGAGTAAAAAATAAAGGCAAAATGAAAATGTATTTCGTACAGGAAAACGCCGACCTTTGATACTGCTATCCCCCATTAGAATATCCTGCTGTCTCTTGATTGTCAGATATATAATTAACAAATGATTAACCAAACTACCGGAAATCTAATTCGCTAATTTTCTATTTTTAGTTTGCTAATTCTTTAATTATGTAGTTAAGATCTTCGCACTTCAAAACCTACCGGCTTCCGTAACCGGTACGTCAACCTGTATACTGAGATGGTAAGCCACAGGCATCCACGGAAACCCCTTTTTTCAATCATAATTTTGCTTTTACAGTACTTTAAATGGTGCGGCTGTGCCAGGCAAGAATAATTTGCTAGATTAAATAATGAAATACTAATGCATTTAAATATTTTACAAATGAGAACAATTATCCTTTGTTTGCTTTTTATATTTCTTATGAGCCCAGACGTTTCGGCTCAGAATTATACCTTTAAGATCATCACCGTTATTGAATCCATAGTGCCCAATGGCCTGGGTAGATCGAGAATGATTAGTGCCGAAGAGTCTAGGGATTATAAGGAATACACCACCAGCAGGACCGGCGAAGACGACGATCGAAATAAATCGGATCGAAGTGAGATCCGGGTAAAAAAGTTTGATGAAACCAAATTGCTCAATTTCTTTAATCTGGGAGGAATTCGTTTTCAGAACATTGCGGCAAACGATGCAGTGGTTACTTCCAAGCTCAATGAACTCTCTGCACAGGGGTGGGAATTGGCTTTTATCAACACCGGGGTTGAGAGTCACAGTGGTGACGACGACAGCACCGGGCTGTTCATTACCCGTTATGTTTTTAGAAGAGCCAATTAATGTAGGCTAAGCCTCAACAATTACGTAAAGTTGTAACATTTTGACATAAAAAAACCATCCATAGGGATGGTTTTCTATACGATAAGGATACGTCTAGATAAGGCTCACTTTTATGGCGCTTAATCCTTTTTCTCCTTTTTCAACTTCAAATTGAACATTGTCATCTTCCCGGATATCCTCCATAAGATTTGTGCTGTGTACGAAGATCTCTTCGTTAGTGTCTTTAATAGTAATAAAGCCAAATCCTTTGGCATTATTGAAAAATTTTACGGTACCTTCTTTCATTGTTTGTAGTTTAATATTTGTTTCTATTTTTTTAGTTCTGAATGTTTGTATCAATTGTTTGATCATGATTTTTACTGTTATTTGGTATTAGTATTAACTGTGTTTTGTACAGCTTCATTTGTAGTGATGGTGTTGTAATATAACTACACCAACGATTAGTGAATTTGCAATCGGTAAGAAAACTGAAGGCTTAGAAAATGGAAAGACCGGCTACGGTGCTGTTAATCCCAAAGTCCCTGATTTCAGGCAACTTCTTATTGCTTGTTTTAAAATATTGAAGAAAGCGAAGGATTAATTAAAACTGGCAGAAATTAAAAAAAGATAGGCTTACTGAATAATTTACCCGGTGAAGGTAGACTATTTTTCCCCAATACAGCTATAAAAACAAAAAACTATTGTTTTTCTGCTGCTTTTGCCTTTGTAAACAAGTTTACTCACTTTTATTCTGAAAGTTTGCGTCATTAATAAAATGTACCTTAAATTGTGAATCTGTGATCCATAAAAGTCATATTCTAACCGCAAAGCTATCCAGATATATGGATGCTATGTTGTATCATAAAGACTATTCTCCTACTCACACCATGGATAAATACCTTCCTGATGGCACCACGAACATTATTTTTGAATTAACCGATACTCCTAAATATATCTTCGACAACCATACCAAAAAACCGAAGCAAAAATGTACTCATGTTTGGTTCTCCGGAGTGTTAACCGATTATATTACCATAAGTGCCAGCAGCGAAGAAATGATTGTATTGGTGTTTAAGCCCGGGGCGGCATACCCATTAATTCGGGAATCGGTTCACAGGTTCTCAAATAAAGTAGTTTCGGCTTCTGAAATATTTGGTCCAAGCATTATGGAACTTTATTCGGAGATAAAGCGTGCGACAACTCCCGATCAAAAATTTCGGCTAATAGAAGCTTGGTTGCTTACCCGGTTTAATGATGACGACTTTTATTCAGAAATAATTCAATATGCCATCGACAGGATCGAACAATCTCCTTCAGTAACAAACATCACCGAAATTGCCGTTAAATCGGGATATTCCCAAAAACAATTCATTCAGCTATTTAAAAAATACGTTGGGATAACCCCAAAACAGTTTCATCGTATTAAACGCTTTAATGAAATTTTAAAAGCGGTTGAAAATAAAGAACAAATTTCATGGACCGCCATTGCTCAGGACTGCGGGTATTTCGATCAAGCACACTTTATCAAGGATTTTAAATCTTTTTCCGGTTTAAACCCAAAACAGTATGTAAACGATATTGGAGATTATCCCAACTTCTTTCCGGTAAAGTAAATTTTTTACAATTTTCTAAGATTTTTATCCCTTTCCTTTGTTTCCAATCAAACTAAGCAATTATGGAAAACATGATCATCAATCATTGGGCAGTTTTAATCTGCGCGGTATGTAACTTAATATTAGGTGCTATTTATTACTCACCGGCACTGTTTTACAAGTCATGGAAGGCAGAGAATAAACTAACAGACGAGCAATTAGCACGCGCTCATCCGGGAAAGATCTACGGTATAAGTTTTATACTCGCTTACCTGATGTCCTATAATATGGCATTCTTTTTAGGAGATGCATCCTCGGATATCGCTTGGGGTGCCACGGCGGGCTTTTTGGTTGGGTTTGGATGGGCTGCAGCAATCTTTACCGCTATAGCGCTATTTGAGCAAAAAAGCTGGAAATATATCGCAATTAATTCCGGCTATATTATCATTTACTTTACTATTATTGGAGCAATTCTGGGTGTATGGAGATAAATCGTAATTTTATCATTCTTCGTATTCGTGAGAATCGGTGCGCTAGGGTGGTTGCTTTGTACATAGTATGATAATCGTCAAAAATTAATCTTATGGATAAAATATTGCTTATAATTTGTGTTAGTATGTTTTCGGCATGTAAAAGTGCAGCGCAAGACAATATGGAAAGTACTACGAAGAATAAGATCGCATTTGTCACAAATCGCGATGGCAATTCTGAAATATATACTATGGATCTCAACGGAAACGATATTCAGAATATCAGTCAAAATGATTCTCTGGATTTCAGTCCGTCATGGTCCTACAAAGGGGATATAATATATTTTTATTCCAAAAGAGATGGAAATTCGGATATATATTCAATGAATTCTGATGGTTCAAATGTTCATCGACTAACCAACCATCCTGCTTCCGACGTACTTCCTGTCCCCTCGCCAGACGGTCGTTCAATTCTGTTTATGAGTGACCGCGACTCACTTAGCAGAAATGTGTATATCATGAATTCCAACGGATCTAACGTAAGAGCACTAACGAAAAATACGTTCTATGAAGAAAGTCCCGACTGGTCGCCAAACGGGAAGGAAATCGTTTTTACAAGACAATTACGTGATTCGACCGACACGTCGCATGCCGCCAATGGCGAAATTTTTATTATGAATGCCGACGGCACTAATGTTAGGCGTCTTACAAACAAAGAGGGATATGATTCCGGTGCAAAATTCTCACCAGATGGAACACAAATTGCCTTTTACGGAAGCAATGAGAACCAATGGGATCTGTACATCATGGATGCTGATGGCAATACCCTTTACAACCTTACAAATGACACCATCGAATGTTATTCACCCGACTGGTCTGCAGATGGTAAATGGCTTATCTATACTGCCGGAAGCAAAGGAAATTACAATCTCTGGAAAATAAACATCGAAACAAAAGATCGGGTGCAACTCACAAATACGGTCGGCAGAAATGAAGGGCCGGCCGTACATAAATAGACAAGTTATTCTAGTTGAAATAACCAACCTAAATGAAACACTAGCTACCAGATCTTGATCCGTTCTTCCTCGGTCTTATAATTTGCTTCTCCGGGTTGCACCTCAAATGCCTCATAGAATGGCGTAAAGTTCATCAGCGGTCCATTTACCCTCCAAACCGGAGGCGAATGCGGATCGGTGGCCACATAATTCCGTAAATATTCGTCACGGGTCTTTACCCTCCATATCCTTGCAATAGATAAAAAGAACCGCTGGTCGGGCGTATATCCACCAATCTTCGTGCTATCTTGGCCTTGTTCGGTCATTTTAAATGCATCATATGCAATAGCAATCCCACCGTTATCTGCAGTGTTCTCACCTACGGTTAAAGCACCTTTTAAAGGCACACTGTCCAGAACTGTAAAAGCACTGTACTGATCGATGATCTGCTGAGTCTTTGCTTTAAATTTGGTATAATCTTCTTCGGTCCACCAATTGCTTACGTTGCCGTTTTTATCATATTGTGCCCCTTGATCGTCGAAAGCATGCGTGAACTCATGCCCTATCACCATCCCTATTCCTCCGTAATTCACGGCATCATCGGCATAAAGGTCGAAATAAGGTGATTGTAATATCCCGGCGGGAAAAACGATCTCGTTCAGTGATGGGTTGTAATAGGCCGTAACCGTTGAAGGGGTGGTAAACCACTCATCTCTGTTGGGTGGTTGGTTTAATTTTTTCAGATTGTATTCGTAATCATCCTTGCGTAATTTTACTACGTTTTCAAAGAATTTATCACGATCTATAGTTACATCATAGGTGCGCCAAACATCGGGGTAACCTATCTTTTTCTTGATGGCAAACAATTTATCCTTGGCCTTTACTTTAGTGCTGTCGCTCATCCAGTCCAGCGCATCGATGCGTTTTTCCAGGGCGAGCTGAAAGTTATTTACCAGATCCAGTGCCCGTTGTTTGGCCTCTTCGGTAAAATGACGCTTTACGTAGATCTGCCCTAGTGCAAAGCCCAACTGTCCATCGACACGCCGCACCATTTGTTTGGCTCTGGACTGCTGCTCCGACTGTCCGGAGAGTACCTTCGAATATTCGAAAGATGCATCCTGAAAGGGTCTGCTTAAAATATTGTCATTTGAACTTATCGCATGAGCTTTAAGATATAATTTCCAGTCGGATAAAGGAACTGAAGTAAGCATGGAATTCAGTTTTTTGTAGTATTCAGGCTGACGTACATCTACTGAATCTACATCCATTCCCAGTGTTTCCAACAATGCAGACCAACCAATATTCTTCATACTGGCATCCAGATCTGAAACCGCCATTTTATGGTAGTTTTCCTTTACTACGCGCCGCTCGATTCGAGTTTTATGAGATTCGGCCAGTTTCTTTTCAATGGCGTATACTTTTTCAGCTTTTTTAGCAGCATCGGCTTCTCCTGCCAGTTCAAATAATCTGGTGAGATAGGCTTTATATGCCGCCTGAATTTCCTTAATCGAAGCATCCGTTCCGAAGTAATAATCACGATCGGGTAGCCCTATACCGCTTTGAGAGAAATGAACAATATTTATTGAACTGTTCATCTGGTCGGGAGAAATATACGGACTCACTATAGAATGATTTCCCTGTTTTATCTGCAAGCCAACAAATTTCATCATCACAGAAACGTCACGTAATGCCTCAATGCGGTTTAAATATGGCATAAGCGGTTTAATTCCGCGTTCGTTTATACTTATGGTATCCATTCCCGAAGCATAGAAATCTCCCACCATTTGCTCAATACTTCCTTTTGGGTGTTCGTGTTGTGATACTTCTTCCAATATGTCTTTGAGCAATTCCTGCTGCGGAATATTTAAAAATCGATACGACCCTACTCCTACCTGATCCTCGTCGATCACAGCCTTGTCATACCATTGCTGATTTACATGCGCAAAGAAATTATCTCCGGGCTTTATTTCGGGAGAGATCCCGTCGAAGACCACCGGCTTGATCTCAGTAGTGTCTTTAGTAGGTTCAGCATCTTTTTCATTCTTACATCCAATTAAAATGGTTAGCAATACGGAAAGAAGTAGTAGTTTTTTCATAATGAGTTTCTGGTTTACACAAATATAAAGAATTTCTCAGGTGCCGGAACACGCCTCACTAACAATAAGAGCTATAATGCCTTTTATATCAGAATACACTGAAGCCGATGTATAACGATCCTTAAATTCACACTTTTTTTACTTCCTTTTGACATTTCACAAGCTTCTGTCTTATATTTTTATCAAAAAAAAACAGATGTCTTTTATAAACAAAACCACTATTGCCGCGTTTCTTTTGGTATTCTTAAATAGTATATCAGTAATTTGTCAGTCAACAATTCAGCCTTCCATCCTTCAAGCTGAAGAAACCTGGGGGAAAGAGATCATTAAATTTCCTGTAGAATGGGTACCGGAAATGACCCTCACAGGTTTTGAGGAATTGCGTTTTGCACCGGGCTGGTCAGATCCTGAAAGCGATCGATTCTGGACTCTGGTCATGGCATGGAGTGTGGAAAGTGCCGGACCGCTAAGTTTTGAACAAATTGAGCGAAATCTGAGAGGCTATTTCACCGGCCTAATGATTCCAAACCATTGGGCAACTGATTTTCCCGATCCAGTTCTAAAGCTTCGAAGTTCTGAAACCGAGAAAGAATCTAAAAACCTGCATGGTACAATGACGCTTTTCGATGGATTTCATACCGGCAAATTAATTACTGTGCAAATTAGATGGGAACAACATTATTGTGAAGAAGCCAAACGCGCTATGGTGATCTTTCGATTTTCACCTAAAACCTTCGATCATCCTGTATGGAAAGAGCTCGACGCCATTAAAAAAGTTCGGAATGTTTGCGAAAATTGATCAAACTTTTACTGGACCTCTAACCGATACCCTACTCCGTGGACGTTGGTGATCTTTATGTTTTCATCTGCTTTCAGTTTTTTCCTAAGCTTCGAAATATATGTATCCAAACTGCGTCCCACGATCACTCCATTGTCCTCCCATACTTTTTTGGTAAGTTCTTCTCTGGTGATAATGTGATTTGGACTCGCGACAAAAAGTGCCAGCAGTTCACATTCCTTATTAGATAATGGAATCTCTGTAGCCTGCTGCACCAATTTATTCTGTTCTGGATAAAAGTAGAAACTTCCTATGATCTTGGCCTCGGTATCCAAAGACACCGGTGTAGGTGAAACTCTGCTTCTAAAAAAGAGAAAACCGGTGAGGAGCAAGGCAATACCTCCTAAAAGTAAAATGATCATCTTAGTACTTAAAAAAGGGGTTTTTTGATTTAAAAATCTCAGTTGAATGGTGTAACAGTTTTCAGGAAGGAATCTGCCGCGACACGGGATGATGCTGTTTTCGGTATTGTGCTCCATCCCATAACTATACACCACCTCCCTATTGGAGCATTGTAATACTTCCACCCTATATACTTCGGGTAAGCCTGAACGTTTAAACGCAGATTCCATCAATGAAATAAGGCTGTCCGGTTCAATGGCCAAAGACCGCTGAAACGACAGTTCAAATAACATATCTTCTTTCTTTACCACAGGCATGACCAGAGAAACCGAATCTCCATGGGCCAATAACAAGGTATGACCCACCTCCCGCAACGATAATTTTACCCGTTCGGGGAAGTCGGTTTGTGCTTTATCATCTTCCGCAAAGATCCCGATAAAGAATAGTAAAAGAACAGCGGCCGTTATCGAATAAAAACTTGGTTTGCCCATAATTCCTGCAAAGAACCTATAATTAGTTTAATTTTTACAACAGTTGACACTTCTTTTACAATTTTTTGACACATTTCACCTGCCTCCCGTCCTAGTTTTACGTCAAAATTAATCAATATGCGAAAACTACTATTTACAATCATCATGATAACCGGCTTAGCAGGTTATACACAACAACAAAAAACGTATCAGTTAAAGCCTCAACAAAGTGTCATCAACTGGACAGGCAGCTACACTTTCCTTTTTAGTGGACACAAAGGCACCGTAAAATTTAAAGAAGGAACACTTTTTTCCAACGATGGAAATATTACCGGCGGATCATTTCTAATAGATATGACGACCATTTCCAATGAGGAATATCTGGCCGGTATAGGCCCGGTACAGCACATACGAAACCCGGATTTTTTCGATGTAAATAAGTTTCCCGAGGCGAAATTGGTCATAACTTCGGTACAATTCTTTCCCAGAGAAAACCGGCACAAATTTCTGGCCGATCTTACCATCAAAGGAATTACAAAACCCATTGAATTCTGGCCCGAGATCGATGAAGCCAATAACAGGATCAACACAAAACTGAAGATCGATCGCACCCGCTGGGGAATTACGTACAATAATAAATTAAAGAACGATGCCATATCTGATGCAATTGCGTTCGATATAGTGTTACAATTCTAAAACCGACCCTATGAGAATAATGCTTCTTTTTTTATGCTTGGCCTGTTCAGCACTGATTAGTGCACAGGAATATGAGCGAGAACATTTTTTGAAAACTGACACCACATGGACAAAGGAATATTTCGATCTACCCACGGGTTTTGCACAGGACATGACGGTACGGGGTATTGAAGAAGCCATCTTTCCCCCGGGATGGGGAAAGGTGGAGCATGCTGAGTTTTGGTCGTATATTTTTGTCTGGGCTGTTAATACTACTGAACCTCTTACTGAACATGACTTAGAAATGAATTTAGAATTGTATTTCGACGGATTAATGGATGTTAAACAAAAGGATTCCACAGTAAACAAACTGCCTTCCACAGCCCTGTTGGTTCCCACGGAATCAGCCACCGGAAATACAGTCTATACGGGAAAAATTCGGGTTTTTGACCGCTTCCGTACCCAAAAGATGATGACTTTGAACCTTAAGGCTGAACAGCAATTTTGTCCGGCACAGGAAAAGTCGATTATAGTCTTTCGGTTTTCACCTGCCACTTTTGATAAAGCGGTATGGAAAAAACTAAACGCGATACCCCTACGTGAAGCTATTTGCGATCTTAACTAAGCATTGAGATATATTTTCATTTGGGTGTACCCCTTCTTCGCTCATCAAGACTGCATAAGTTCCTCCTTTAATTGATTAAACTGAGCTAACAATTCGGTATAGCGCTCCTCGGCTTCATTTCCGGGTAACTGATCGGCACCGCTTACCATATTGAGTAGATAGGAGATCTGAGCGACCAGCATTTGCTGCGGATAGGCACCTTCTTCATTTTTAAGCTTTTTAAGAATGGCTTTTATTCCTTCGGAAGAATTCGCTGTTCCGCTGGTCATGCTGCTTTCTGAAGTCTCCAATTGCTGTTCCAGATCCACCTGTAACTTTCGGGCTTCCGAGAGCAGCGCAATCACCTTATTTTGAAATGCCAATTGCTCTTCTATCACTGCTGTAGTTACCCCTTCGGCTACGATTCTCGGATCGGCAAGGATCTCAAATTGTTGTTCGAGAACCTGAGCTCCTATGGTTAATCTCGCCGTATAAACCCCCGGAGGTACCATGGGACCGTTTTTAAACCTGCGGTTTGGTTTTTCGGCCCAGGCTCCCTTCTGTCGCAGATCCCACGCAAAACGATTCAACCCGGGTTTAGATTCCAGCTTTTCGTCGGCGTAAACAAAGGTCTCACTCAAATTCATGTCCTCCACTATGGTTTCAGTAGATCTTAGTTGGGTGCTGTCGCTCACAACTGTTACAACCGACTGCATATTAGCATTGAATATCTCCAGTTGAACTTTTCCAGCGGTATTTTCAGGAATATAATAATCGAAGGTCACATTAGTTCTCGGATATTTTGGAAAATCTGAATTTCCTCCACTGGGAAACCGGTAGCGTATGGTTTTATCGGGCTGAAACAAACGCGCAGTGGTACCCAATGTGTTCACTTCGGCCTGCCGAAGCGTTGTAATATTATCCAGGATCCAGAAACCGCGACCCATCGTACTTAATATGAGGTCACCTCGAAATATCTTCAGATCGGTAATGGGAGTTACCGGTAAATTCTGCTGAAAGGATACCCAGGATAATCCGTCGTTAAAAGAAATAAACACCCCGAATTCGGTACCTGCATATAATAATCCTTCTCTTACCGGGTCTTCTCGCAACACACGCGAAGAAAAGTCGGACGGAATTCCGTTAGCATCAGAACTTAATAATTCCCAGCTTTCACCATAATCGGTTGTTTTATAAAGATAAGGTCTGGTATCACCAAGCAAGTGCCTGTCTACGGCAATATAGGCTTTCCCAGGATCGAAATGAGAAGGCTCAATAGATTCTACCCGTCCGCCTTTTGGCATATTAGCCGGAGTAACATTCTTCCAGGTAGCCCCCCCATCACGGGTTACAGATACCACACCGTCATTAGACCCAACCCAGATAAGTCCCGGCATAAGCTCCGATTCCCTAATGGAGTACAACGTACTGTAGTATTCTTCTCCCGTAATATCACGGGTAATCGGACTTCCTGAGATGACCTGCTTATCAGCTTCAAAAGCGGTGAGATCGGGTGAAATGGTTTCCCAAGTGAGGCCGTCATCTATCGTTTTATGTACATACTGTGAACCGTGGTACACTACATCGGGATCATGGGGTGATACGTGAATAGGTGCTACCCGCTGAAATCTGTATTCAAGATCCTTCGGATTGTGACCGTAAATATTGGAAGCGCCTACATAGTAACTTTTTTCAGTACCGGTTCGCTTGTCGAAAACCCCAAACCTCCCTTTGCAATTGGCGTAGACAATATTGTGATTACCGGGTTTTGGCACTGCCGGACCGGTTTCACAACCACCGGTGTTAATGATCCATCCTGTCCCTGCATTCTGTATACCATACGGAGGAAAACTGGGTACTGCGATGGTCGTGTAATTATCCTGCTGTCCGCCGTACAACCAATACGGATACTGATCGTCTACTTCAACCTGGTATATCTCTGTGGTTGGCTGATTAAATTGTGTAGACCATGTTTTTCCACCGTTGTGAGAGACATTGGCACCACCATCATTCGCCTGAATGATGAGATTCGGATTGTTTGGATTGATCCAGATATCGTGATTATCACCGTGAGGTACGCGCATTTCCTTCCATGTCTTACCACCGTCGACAGATTTCAGGATGGGGTTTGCATTTGAATAGATGATATCCACATTGGTGGGGTCGGCTTCTATATTGGTGTAATAAAAGGGACGGTTAACCAGTCCCTCTTCATTGGAAACCTGAACAAAGGATTTTCCTTCATCGTTAGATCGGTACAATCCCCCCTCCTTTCCCGGGGCTTCAATGACGGCGTATAAGACATCAGGTTCTGCAGCAGATACCGCCAGATCGATCTTTCCAATGAGTCCTTGGGGCAAGCCATTTTCCAGTTTTTCCCAGTCTTTTCCCCCATTCTTCGATTTGTATATTCCCCCTTCAGCATTAGTTCCACCCGAGATGATGGTCCAAGGCTTGCGTTGTCCCTTCCAGGCGGCCGCATAGACCACATTCGATTTTTTTGGGTGAAGTTCCAGATCTGAAAATCCGGTTTCTTCAGAAACAAATAATACCTTATCCCATGATTTACCGCCATCGGTGGTTTTAAAGATTCCACGGTCTGCATTTGGGGCAAAGGCATTTCCTATGGCGGCAACCCAGACTATATTATCATCTTTACGATCTATCTCAACAGCACCTATCTGTCCTGCTTCCCGAAGACCAATATGTTGCCATGATTTACCCGAATCTACCGATTTGTAAACGCCTTTCCCGCTAATTACATTACTACGAAGCCCGTCCGATCCGGTCCCTACATATACTACATTGGGATGCTTTGGTGAAACTTCAATTGCGCCTATGGAAGGTGTTGCAAAAAATCCGTCGGAAACATTAAACCAGGTTGTTCCATAGTCTTCTGTTTTCCAAACTCCTCCCCCTGTAGCTCCTAGGTAAAAAGTACCGGGAATTTCAGGAATCCCGGTTACTGCGGTAACTCTTCCGCCTCGCTCCGGACCAACGGTTCTGTATTGTAACGATGAAAAATCCTGTGCGAAAAGACAGCCTGTAAAAAGAAATGATAGAAAAAGATGAAATGAAAAAGCTTGAATCTTCATGAAAAGAAATGTATAATGGTTAGTTTTTAAAAGTAACAATTATCAACTTTAAATTCAATAGAGAATTTCAATAAAAATGTGAAAGCGACAAGAAATTCATAAACACTCCTTTTGATGTTTCTAAATAGTAAGTTCTCTTTTCTTCGATTGCCATCCAAAGACCCTTAAAAGCGTATTAAAATTGTGCTAAACTCTCTTAAAATTTACCGGTCAATCTTCTTTATTCTTACCTTCACATAACTCAAAAAAACAATAAAATACACTTGAATATGAAAAGAAATGAAAAAGGATTGATCGCATTGGCCGGAGCTGCAATTCTCGGCGGATTGGCATACTGGAAATACAGAAGCTTGTCTGCTCAGGAAAAAGCCGATCTTAAACTAAAGGTAAAAAATACCGGTGAGCGTATTAAGAATTCTGCTATTGAGGTAGAGAATTCACTTAGTGAAAAACTAAGCCGCTTAAAGAATAAGTCGAACAACAAAGTCAATGATCTTTCTGCTTAATCGCAATCAAAATTTAAAATTAAAAACCCGCCAATAGCGGGTTTTTCTAGTTTGAATACCTAATGTTCGTCTTCGTTTCCAAAGGGTTTAATGATGATCCCTGCACTTAAAATAAATCCGTCGGTAGGCGCATAGATCTCCGGGAAGACAGGATCCTCATGAGGTGGCAGTACCAGCGGTGAATACCTACTTTGTCTTCGATCGGTGAAATTTTCGAAATTCACATAAACACTCCCCCAGTCGAAATTACGCATTGCAAGAAACCCTAGCAGCGTATAGGCCCGGGATTTTGTTCCATTGGGAAGCAATTGCTGTCCGGTATAAAAGGTTTCGAATCCAAGCATCCAAACCGAGCCTTCGTACATAACCACACTACCTGCATTGTGACGGGCTGTTAAGGGTTTTTGAGGCTTTGTTGGTAAATAGTTGAGTCTGGTGTCTATATAGGCATAATTCAAAAACCATCTGAAGTCCTTATACGAAAACTTGACATTGGTTTCTGCTCCCTTACTTACAATCGTTCCATCTGCGTTCTCGAATGCCAGAAAGTTTCCTTCCGATGGATTTAAGAGCAATCCGTCACGGATCGCTGTTACATAGAATAATTGGTTTATGGACACATCAATATCTGTAACGAGGGAGCTTCGGTAATTAAAATCGATATTACCACCATAAGAACGTTCGGCCTCCAGCGTCGATGTATCAATGGGCATAATATTCTCATAGTTGACACGCTCGGCTTCTTCAGTAAAAATATCAGGGATCTTATATCCCAATCCACCACCAATTCTACTGGAAAACCCTTGATCATTCTTATAAAGCAAAGAAAGTCTGGGTAATGCAAATGTTCCCCAGTCCTTGGCATGATCCAACCTGAAGCCCGTTTCCAGGATCCAGCTATCTGAAAGATCGTAAATATTCTTTCCGAAGGCACCAAAGGTAACATCTTGTTGATCGCGCTGCAGTGCTTCCCCATCATCCTCATCAAAGTCTACCGTGTATAGATTCACACCAAAGATCCAGTCAGATTCTTTTGAAAAGGTTTGAAAGGTGGCTTCCGAAAATGAATTGATCTGATCCCCACTAAACCTGAGATTCGGAAGAGTAAGCTCTCTGTTAAAATAGGAAATACTATTTCTGACGGTAAGGGTATTAACCGGTGAGAGTTCTGTGCGATATTCAAACTGACTGCTTAGACGTTTCGAATTATTTTCTTCGGTATACTGGTGGATCCCGTTGGGTTCACCTTCAATGGCATTCATATCACCCCCCAATCTGTTATCATAGGTTCCGTTTAGCCCCAACCACAACCGGGTAGCGTCTGAAGGGTAGTAAAACACCTTCGGATTAAAAGAAACCGATCGGGTTTCAGGCAGATTACTAAAATCATCATCCTCGGGATCATAGGCTTTTTGATAATGACCCGAACCATATAATGAAATACCCAGCTTCCCATACCGTTCGCTGTAAAATGCATTCACGGTGCTTCCTGCAGCCATTGTTTGTGACAACATGAGCTGAAGCTCAGGCTCATCCTCAGGTGTTTTTGAAACCATATTTACCAGCCCGGCAATAGCACCTCCCCCGTACAGAGTCGATGAACTTCCTTTGATGATCTCAAATTGCTGAAGATCCAAAGGTGGGATCTGCAAAATACTGAGTCCGCTGGAAAATCCACCGTATAGCGGAAACCCATCTCGTAGCAACTGTGTATAGCGACCGTCCAGACCCTGAATTCGGATGTTGGTATTTCCACTGCTCAAGGACGTTTGTTGCATTTGTATCCCGGTACTTTCCCGAAGTACCATAGACACACTGTTAGGGTTCATCATGGCTTTTTCACTGAGTTCCTCAGAGCCGATAAATTCGACACGCGTTGGGGTCTTTCTTATGGTTCTCGTACCTCTCGAACTTTGAAGTACCACTGCATCGAGCGTGTTTTCACTCTCTTCTAAGTTAAAGACTAATGGTGATTCTTGAGGAACTACAACTTCAACTTCAACGGGTTCAAAACCCAAAAATGAAATTTGAACTTCATAAGTTCCATCTGGGATATCGGAAAATACAGCTATTCCGTCAAAATTAGTGATTGCTCCTTTATCGAGGGACTCGATAAACACTGTAGCACCCGATAAAGGTTCATTATCACTTACCACAACTATTTCTATTGTATTATTCTGGGCGTATATAGAGATACACCACATTAATGAGAGCATTAGGCTCCCTATAAGTTTTTTCATATTGAAGATTTTTGTTAACTAATAAAGAAGTAAGCCTTTCACAAGGCAGTAAATTTTAGCTAACAAATTGTGGAGGGTGCCAGATGGAATTCAAATAATTGAAGGAGTATAAACTTATATAATCTGACACAGGTATTGAAATTATCTGTAAGGGGTTCTTCGGAAGGAATTGTTCCAGGAGTTCAAATGTGACTGACGTTCCGCAGCAATTGCAAAAACAAACGGCGGGGCAGGAATCATCACTGTCTTCTGAATGATCGTGATCTTCGATGGCAATGGGATCTTCATTGTGATCGGCGCTAAATCCGTCAGAACAAGGCTTGAACGACAGTAGAAGCATAAACAAAGCAAATATGAGAGTAACTGCTTTCATAGGTAAGTTCAAAGATATGGAATTGTCTGTTCTTCCAAAATGCATGATTCGAATTTCTTGTAAAAAAACCCGCAAGACGCGGGTTTTAATATGGCTGAATACTTTTAATGTCCTTCATTAATCCGCCGAAGCATTTCTTTGGCGTTCTTTCCGGTAGGACCTTCGGGATCCATGGTAAGTGCCTTGTTGTAATATTCGATAGCTTTTTCTTTGTTCCCTGCTTTCCAGTACCCCTCCGCGAGGCTATCCCAAGCATTAGGAGAATCGGGGAATAATTGAGTTACAAAACTAAAAATGGTCACCGCTTCTTTGTATTCACTATCATTCAATACGCGATATCCGGCATCGTTAAGAGCTCCTTCAAAATCAAAGAATCGATAGGTCGGGTCGTTCACCAGTCGTTGTGCTTCCGACTGTAGTTTTTCCATATCACCTGCCAGATACATTTTGGTAAGGTAATCCATAGGTGATAGTATGAGATCTGTATTGTTATTATTGAGGGCCGCATCAAGTACAGGATCCTTATTTGTTTTATAATCCTCGAAGCTCATATCAATTGGAAAATGAGGTGCTGTCCATTCGGCTCCTTCCCACTGTGGTTTGTCCTGCCACCAAGCGAAAGATAAATATACCGGTAGTTCACTGTTTGGAAGCATAACCCGATTGTTATCACCATAGAAGTTTACATTCTCCCCTGTAGGTTCTCCAATAAAAATGGTGTTGGTATAATTATCGAGTTCATTAACCAGATTCTGGCAGGCAGAAAAAGTTCGCCGACCTATAATTGTGTATAAGTTCCCGACCGTATTGATCTCCTTGTTCTCAATGATGCGTGTGATCACGGCTTTGTTCTTGTAGTTATTTCCGCCACCATTAAGCCTTACATCCAGAATAAGTTTTTCTACATCATTCTTTTCAATAAAATCAAAAACCCGATCGTAAAAGGCCGGAATATTCTCTGAAGGATCATCCTGTATCTGACTCTGCCGTACATAGACCGTTTTTGATTCGGGCAGATATTCATAGAAGTAAATTTTATCTAAGTGCTTCAAATACAATGGTGTCTTATCTTGCTCACGGGCCTCTAGCCAATCTCCTTGCTGTTGAACAAACCCATACGTAAGCGGAACACTTTCACCGAAATCTAAAGCCTTAAAGTTTTGTTTGAAGGTCTTACCGTTCTTTTCCAAAGTGAATTCGACAGTCTCAGATAACGTTGGAATTATTTTTTGCGCATGAAGGATTTGCGGACTTATCATATACCGGAATCCGTAGGCTCTAAAAAACTGATCGTTTTCAACCGGAACCACCGGATAAACGGCGTCCATTACTTTTTCTACAGGCATTCCTCCTATGGCAATGACTTTAGCTCCCAATGCTGCCGAATAATCCTTATGTATTCCCTGGATATAAACTCCATCGCTAAACTGATACAAGTTCATAGGTAAAACCTGATAAGCATCCGCAATACTCCTGAAACCGAGTTGAGTATGTCCGTATTTAAATGAAGAAACAATGCGTGCCAATCCAACGATGATCTCGTGCTTTTCAAGTTCAGGAATTTCTTTATAAAGCTCTTCTACGGCTTTGTCGAAATCGGCTGCCGTAGTCTTTTTGAATAAAAAGGGATAATCGGAATGTACCGTTTTCTGTAAAAATTTCAGGTCTTCCTGCCATTGGGCAGTAGTCATGGTGTTTTGCGCGTTAACCTGTGAAACAAGTACGCATACTAAGATAAAGATGATTCTTTTCATGATGATTAATTTTAATTGATTGATGATGTGATATTTAAAAGAGTCTTAAATATCGGAAATGTTACACCATATTTATATAAAAAACCAATCAAATTAAAATTGAGGATCAATCTTCGGGCGGATAGCCGTGTATTTCTTCAAAAACGGTATCAAAATTCTCACGCAGGTAAGAACGTAATTTAAGTCGGTAATCATCCTTTAACCAGCTCAAAAAATTATGTGTGCTTTTGCTGATGCATTTGGCGTATTTTTCAATTCGGTTGTCAATATCGTCCCCCAGGAGTTTGGCAAGGGTAAGCGCATCGTAGACATCCTCACTGTTCTCGATACAGATATAGGCATGTTGTGCTATGGATTTTTCAAGAACGTCTTTGGACGAGCCTCCACTTCTTATGGCTTCCATATAGGTTTCCTTGACGTCGAAATAAACTTCTTCACTTTTCCCAAACTGAATCCTTATGTCTTCGGGCATCTCATACCTAAAATTACTTTCCAGTTCTTCATCACTTTGCAGTCGATCCATGTAGTAATCGGGTGATCTGAAGATGAGCTGCCAATCCAGATCGGAACCCCAGGGACCAAAACGATAACAATTATTACCCAGATCAATGACCTTAAAGCTGGATTTATTATTCAGGATCCGGGACCCACGACCGATCATTTGGTAATACAATGTTAGCGATTTGGTCGCTCTGTTGAGTATGATGGTATCAATGGTAGGTTCGTCGAAACCGGTGGTTAATATACTTACCGAAGTTAAAATGGCATTCGGTGTTTCCCTGAACCATTTCAAGATCTGCTTTCGTTGCTTTTTAGAAGCTGTATTGTCAAGGTGCATGATAGGATACCCCGCAGCTCTAAAACTGTAATATACCTGTATGGAAGTGTTGATCCCGTTATTGAAGATAAGCGTCTTTTTTCCTTCGGAATGTTTAACATAAGACTCCAACAGTTTGTCGAGCATCGCCGGGCCGGTATACAGGTCTTCGGAAGACTTTACCGTGTAATCCCCATTGGCACCAACTTCCAGTGAGGTAAGTGACATATCGTACTGAAACATTTCTGCTCTTGCCAGAAATTCATTTTCAATAAGATTTTGAATGGATTCTCCCGCGATGAGTTCATCGTAGTTATCCTTCATGGGGAGATTGCGGTTCGAACTTAGCGGTGTGGCTGTAACGCCTAGAATAAAGGATTTTTCAAAGAATTTAAACAGTTTAGTAAAGGAATTGTAGTGTGCTTCATCAATGATCACCAAACCAATATCAGATATGTCCAGTTTGTTCTCATTAAGCCTGTTATTGAGGGTTTCCACCATGGCCACAAAGCAAATATACCTCTCCTGGTCATCGAGGTTTGCGGTACTGTTCACCACTTTATTCACTACTCCAAAACTGCTCAGCATTTCGGAAGTTTGTTTGCAAAGTTCAATTCGGTGCGTCATCACCAGAACCTTTTTGTTATGATGTTTCAGGTATTGTCGTACTATTTCAGAAAAGATCACTGTTTTTCCACCGCCTGTTGGTAACTGATACAACAAGTGGTAATCATCTGGTGCCGTCTCAAATTTTTTAAAAATCTGATTTATAGCCCCTTGCTGATAAGTATATAATTCCTTATCGGTTTTTCTTTCCTGCAATCCAATCGCATTCTCCAAAGTATTCTCCTTTTTAAAGTTGCAAAAGTACCACCTTTAAGAGGTTATTACCAAGTATTTCAGAAAACTGTTTGTGTTTTTTAATAGAATTAACGTATTCACCCTGAGCGTTAATTTTGAGTGAAATTTAAGTTTATATCAAATTATGAATTACATTTAGGAGGATCTTAAATGTAAGGTTATGAAGAATCACGCCTTTCCTTGTCCTAACTGCAACAATCCGCTAGAAATGGATATTGATGCCTTGCTGCTGGGCAGGGTGATAGAATGTACCGACTGTCACAGTAGTATGAAGTTAACTAAAGACCATATTAACAGTGTGGCAGACGCATTAAAATCTAAAACTTCCGTTTCCAAAAAGAAGTAAGTGCATTAACTCCAAAGCCACTAATTCTGAATAATTTGACAAGGACTCTTTGGCACTTCCTGTAATACTTCAGCTTTTTGGCCCTGTTTCATAAACAAGTCAGTGATGCCATAAGCAGAAAAGGTAGAAGCGTTGTATTCGGCTCTAAGGATACGATCACAATCTTCGAGATCGAAATTAAAAGATACTTCAGGAAAATGTACAGCCAGTAATTCTAAAAGTCGATTCGCTTTTTCTAATGAATTGATATCTGTTTTAAACACCTCTACCATTGCTGCTCGTTTTCAGACTAATTTTGCTCTATGTATGCCTTAAAATTATCCAGAATTGCCTGCCATCCATCCCGTTGCAGTTCGATTGGATTTACGGTTTCCGGATCGAAAGTTTCGGTAATCCTTACCCCGGCTTTGGTGGCTTCAAAGTTAACGCTCACCTTTCGGCCATCATCAAGCTTATACTTCAATCGTTCCGGGGCTTTTACTTCGGAATAAATCCCACTGAAATCAAACCCCATACTTCCATCTTTGGCTTCCATACGTGATTTGAACGAACCACCGGCTCTCAAATCGCTTTCCGCTTTGGTTGTATGCCAGTCCGGACTGGCCGAATTCCATTTTATGATATGCTTAGGATTGTTCCAAACTTCCCAGACTCTTTCGGGAGAAGCTTTAACCTCGGTCTTTATGGTAATTGGCGATAATTGTTCCATGACTATGCTTCTTTACTGAAATTGATCATCCATCGTATTCCGAAGGCGTCGATAAAACTGCCAAAATAATCACCCCAAAACTGATCTTCCAGAGGCATTTCTACTTCTCCCCCTTTTGAGAGCCCGTTAAACAGGCGATCGGCCTCATCCCGACTATCGGGACTAAGCATGACATACATAGTGTTTCCTTTAGAAAGAGTTTGTCCGGCTGAAGGCATTATGTCTGATGCCATTAAAATCGTGTCCTTAGCAACAGGAAGGGAGATATGCATGGTTCTATTTTTTTCTTCTTCGGAAAGCCCTTCAGTACCCGGGGCTTCATTCATTTTCATATGGGCCGTAAATTCACCGCCAAATACCGATTTGTAAAAGCGGAATGCTTCTTCGGCATTTCCGTCAAAATTTAAGTAAGGATGTACTTTCATGATTTGTTGGGATTATTATTATTATTTATTGTTACTGGTTCTGTTTATTGATCTCGGAGATTCGTTTTACTTCGTTCAACGCCTTTGGGAAAGTGTCGTTGAACTTATCTAGGTATTCCTCCATTATATCCATTTCGATCTGTAATTCGGTTTTACCATCATTTTGGATTAAGGTGTAATTCTCCTGACCTCCCTGCCATTTTTCAACTTCTTCGCCGCTAAGGATCTCCTCATCGTCCTTGACATAGCCAAGGTGTTCAAAAGACATATAATGGCCATCTATTTTTTTCCTTATTCTGCTCACCATTCCGTTTCCTTTACCATCCAGAAACAAAACTTTACTTCCCTCCTGCCAATCGGTCTTGGCGTGTGATCCGTCTGAAAAGACTTTTGTCCATTCAGGATACGTTTTATCACTCCACAACACATCCCAAACCTTATGGGGTGTAGCATCGATCTTGATTTTGAATTCCTTTCTTTTCATTGTTCTTACGATTTACTAATTACTGCAAAGTCAAAGATAAACAGCTCAATTGAGACGTAGAAGGTGTAATTACGACATTCTTGAGGGTTGATTACGACATGCATCTTTCGTATTATTGTTGTACAGTTTTAAAGATAATCCAAAAATGAATTATGAAACACGTATCCATACTTATTCCGAAGGGTGAGTGCAGTGTCGTAAATATTGGTGGTACCCATCAAATGTTATCCTGGGTAAATGAATATAGAGCCTCTACCGCCAAAGCTCCCTTGTTTAAGATTGAATTGGTTGGAATCGATCTTGAGGCCGATACTACTGAAAATCTTATTCCCATCAAGCCTCAAAAAACCATAAAGGATATCAACAATACCGACCTGATCATAATTCCCGCCATGTTTGGGGATTACAAGCGCTATTTACATGAAAACGCAGACTTTATCCCCTGGATGATCTCACAGTATAAGGAGGGTGCAGAAATAGTAAGTCTATGTATAGGTTCATTCTTTCTGGCGACCACCGGATTGTTGGACGGAAAACAATGTTCTACGCATTGGCAGTATGCAAATCTGTTCAGGCAAATGTTTCCAAAGGCAATTATGACAGACGATAAGATCATTACAGAATGTGACGGCATTTACACCAGTGGCGGGGCCTATTCGTTCACCAATTTGGTGGTTTACCTTATTGAAAAATACGCAGGGCGGGAAACAGCTGTGATGGCAGCCAAAGGTTTTATGGTAGATATTGATCGCAGCAGTCAGTCTCCGTTTATGATCTTCTCCGGACAGAAGAATCATAAGGATAAGGAGGTGTTACAAATCCAGAATTATATAGAACAAAATTTCGGTGATAAATTTACCGTGGATTCTTTGTGCAAAAAGGCAGCATTGACCAGAAGAACCTTCGAACGTAGATTTAAAAATGCAACTTCCAATACAGTGCTGGAATACATACAGCGTGTGAAGGTTGAAGCTGCCAAAAAAGAGTTGGAAGTTGGGAGAAAATCGGTAACGGACGTCATGTATGAAGTAGGTTATTCAGATCCGAAAGCATTCAGGGATGTTTTCAGAAAGATAACCGATATGACTCCTTTGGATTATTTAAATAAATATAGTGTAAAAGCTTATGCTTAAGCACGATAATAATAAACACTTACATAGTTACTTTACAAGCGTAACCTTTACAGCATTCATTCCTTTTAGGCCCTTTTCCAGTTGAAAAGACACGGTATCGTTCTCGGCGATGGTATCCACCAAGCCGCTAACGTGTGTAAAATATTTTTCGTTGTTTTCAGAATCAACAATGAATCCGTAACCTTTGGAAGTATCAAAGAAGGATACTTTTCCGGTACGTGTAGGGTCTTTTGCTTCCCTATCGGCATCGGTCATCTTGGGGATTCCTATTACTATATTTTCTGCTTCCACCTCAACCTTTTTCGATGGATCGGGAGGAGTATCGGTAAGGTTTCCGTTGTGATCGACATAGGCAAATTCTATACCCGGGCCTTTTTCAAGGGCTTCAGCTTTACGAGCAATTTTCTTCTTTTGCTTTTCCTCACGCTTCTTTAGCCGCTTCTTTTCTTTTTCACTTTTACTATAGGTTTGTTGTGATTTCCCCATTCAATTATTTTAGTTATTTTTTTGCTTTCTGCTGTAAAGATACCTATAAAGTAGGGGCTTTAGCAGATATTATCTGTATTTATTTTTTCTGAAGGTATTTTATTTACTGTTTTATTGAAGGATTACTTTTATAACTTCCGTACTGGTATTGGTCTTAATACTAATAAAATACAAACCTGAATTTAACTTACGTCCGGTATCGTTTGTTCCGGTCCAGACCCATTTCTGTTTTCCCGAAGCACAACCCTTAAGCAAAGTGTTTACTTTTCTACCCAGCATATCAAACACTTCAACCAAATATTCATCATTAACGGGCAAATTAAATTCTATGGTTATTGAATCGCTAAACGGATTGGGATAAGCGGTGACTCCAAAGTCTGCTATAAAACTTTCAACGCCCAACGGAAAGGGTTCAATTCGGGTGTAATACACATCCTGACCGCCGTTTAATGTATTGGTCCATGTAAGATGTGCGGCATCATTATCAGAGACCATATCGAAATAATCCCCCATTTTATTTTGCTGTGGATATCCAATGGTAGGGTCGAAAGCAAGTGAAATAGGTTCATTTATTTCCCAGCTGTCGCCGTTATCGATTGAAAACGTATAGTACAACACCGAATCGACCGTTCCGCCAGGAGCGTCTCTCGTATCCAGCCACGCAACATCTATTCTTCCGTTTGGAGCCACAGACATGGTTCCAAACCACTGAAAGGCCGTGGTGTTTGCGTCATCATTTAATCGTACTGGCGGTTCAAATGAATTTCCCCCATCGGTACTTCGCGCAAACATCACGTCTGCCGGATCACCATTATTTCGTTGCACAGAAGCGAGAACATATAAATTTCCATCACCCGGTCCTCCCGACTTGTCCACGTCAACCCAAGCCTGTCCCAGCAGTCCCTGCGGATTCACAGGTATGCCGGCATCGAGATTACCGTCGAGATCTACCGTGGCAAACGAATCGAAAGTTACGGGATTTGTAGGATACTGTGCTGTGGACGATCGTATCACTATGATACCGGAAGGACTGGTTCCGGTGATATACAAAACTCCATCATTATCAACAGCCAATGTTCCCCAAAACGGATCACCAAGCACACTTACACAGCTTTCAAAAGTGTTACTGCCGTCTACAGAGCGAGTAAAATCTCCTGCACAGGTGGTAAACGATTCATTCCAGTAACTGTAGTTAAAACCGGCACTTGCTTGATTCGATCGGTCTATTCTCATCCACTGTTTATCGCCTCCCCTGGCCGAAACCGGGGCGTCCCAGACCACACCTCCGTTGGTGATCTTAAATACATCACAGGCAAAGGAGCCCTGAAGACTGTTGTAATAAAAGTTTCCGTCCTTGTCAAAATCAAGCACGGGATCTGAACGAAAATTTCCGGGATCCAAAACTCCGGGGAAAGTCCATGAGAGTCCGCCATCCAGCGAATACCCATACCCTGCCTGTCTAAAATTATTCCCTACCGAATCGAATTGACGCCATCCAATTACGATCCTGTCGGGATTTGTTGGGTCGACCGCAATAGAGGGTTCGTTAGCGGCATCACCTACAATATTATTGCCGTTGCTGTCTACATTAACCTGAGCGGTGAAGAAGTTAGACGAGAAAACACGGTAGGCCGGACTTCGGGCTTGTAGCGATTTATCTATGATGATATATTCATCATCCGGGATTTCGCTATGCATCGCTTTAAGCTGTTGCGAACTGTAAAATTGTGCATTTGTTGGATAACTGTACAGAAGTATAATTCCAACGAAACGAAGAACAGGAACAGACTTCAATTTAACTGATAAGGTCATAATTAAAAAGATGAAATGAGCCAATAAAAAATTAGGTAGTCGATACCCTTCTCAAATACATCGTTGAAGTCTGTGGTTGGCAGATATATGCTAAAGATACAACAACTTTAAGATTTAAACAATAGCATTCAGACGAGCGCCATAGTCCTTTCCGTATAAACCTATCAGATTAAAGGTAGCGCTCCTTGATGATATCCATATGCCATATCTCGTGTCCCAGTATAATAAAGGCGGCAGCTCTGGCTGAAAGCCGGCTTCCGCTGGCCTCTCCAATGTATTCTAGGTCTTCTTCAGAAAGACTTTTTACAATAGATATGGATTGATCACGAGTGGCATTGTATTCCTCCATCAGTTGGTCGATAGATTTGGAATCGGCTCCGGATGGTAGTACATAATCGTCCTGCTCAAAACCTGCCAGGGGTGTCTTGTCTCGTCTGGCTATACGCAAACAACGATACATAAAGATCCTTTCAGTATCTATTATATGCTGAAGAACTTCTTTGATACTCCATTTACCCGGTTCGTAGCGGTAATTCAATTTTTCTTCATCAATTTCTGAAAAAAATGAGACTACATTTATTTTGTTGAATTTAAAATTCTTGTGAAGATCGATAAAAGGAGGAACCTTTTCTATATACCCCTTATAGTACGGGTTGTATTCCTCAGGTTTTAAGATTGCGGTTGTCATTAGCCTTTTGTTAGTTTTCCAAATGTAACTAAAAACTCAAAAAGATCTCCTACCCGGCTGTAAAACTGAACAATACAATGACCTATTTAAATTTTTCATAGCTTAGAGCCCAAATTATTATACTATGAAAAGAATACTACCCCTGCTTTATATTTTGGTTTTTCCCATCACGATATTAGCTCAATCAGATTCACGGATAATGATCGAAGAAGAACAAATTGCAAATCGTCTTCTGTTGTATGCCGTAAATGTTAGTGATGATGATCTGGATATTATGATCACCGTTGAAGGAACTAATTTCAGGCAGAGTAAGTCGAAACCAAGAGTAATACGCATTCCAAGTCTGTCGAAAGTGCATGTTCACAATCTTATGCTCGATAAGAAGTTAATTCCCAATTACACCGTACATGTTACGGTAAATGATAGTTTGTCCAGACGGGCTTTAATAAAACCAGCTACGAGGATTCAGATCGATCCCGTTAAACCTATAACACTTTATGTTACTGAAAACTGTGCTAATTGCGACAGTTTAAGTGAACATATGGCAAATGGCAAATACAAATTCAAGTTGCACCGTCTTGCGGAAAACCCTGAAGTGAAAAAGCAACTGGAAATGGCTGTTACAGGTTTGGATACCATTACAAGACCGGTCTTTACTATAGGAGGACACCTTTTTAAAGAAATTGGCACTTATGAAGAATTGTTGGAGGCATTGATCAAACAAGAAGAATAACCTCTGGCACTTTTCTTGATATTTCCATCTCATAACGCAAATCCATTTTCGTATGAGATCTTTAAAAAACACGCCCGGATTAAATGCCGGTAGTATGGCCGATATAGGCTTTCTACTGCTTATTTTCTTTTTGGTGACCACTACAATCCCTAACGATAAGGGTATCGCCAGAAAACTTCCCGCACTTTGCTCTACTAAAGACTGTGATATCACTAAGAATGAGAGAAACGTATTGAGAATATCCATCAATGAAAATGGAGAAATTTTCACAAAGAACGAAATAATTGCAATTAGCGATCTCGAGAAAGTGATAGCAGCATTTATAGACAATAATGGGGATGCCAGCTGTGACTATTGCAGCGGATTTGGACTAAAGGATTCTTCAGACAATCCCAAAGAGGCAATAATATCAATCACCACCCATCGCCTTGCACCTTATGCCAGCTTTATTGAAGTTCAGGATGCTATTACTTCGGCTTATACTACCCTAAGAGAGCAGTATATAGCTACAGTCCTTAGAGTAAATCCGGAAAGCCTAACCGAGGATGAACTCTTTCAGGTTAGAGAGGCTTACCCTTTACAAATTTCTGAAGCCGAACTAAAATAATATATCCTAACTTTTATTACTTTTTCGTGATGCCTTTGCCATGGGATTGTAATCCAGACACAACTGGATCCAAAAGCTAAGATCTTTATCGGTGTCGAAACCATCGGGAGTGATAAAGGCATATCCTTTCATAGGTCTCCCTGTAAAATCCATGGGCAAACAACATTCTTTGTGCATCACTATGGCGTAAGCTTCCGTACCAATTCGAGCCATTAGTAAACTATCTCCATATTTCTTATCGAGATGAATACCACATAACATCTTATCTTTTACTTTAAAACAGAGTCCTCCCATCATTTTGATTTCTGTAAAAGAAATATGCCGTTCACTAAGGATCTTTCGAATTCTATCAGCTAAAAATTCATCGTAGGCCATACTGTTTCTTAAATAGCATACTGTTAAAGATACAACTTAACACGGTGTTCAGCTTTTTTTAATTAATTTTAAGCAACACTTAATCGATCTAATAAATCATCATCCTATGAAAATAAACATTAAGCTCCTAGTATCGGGAATTCTTTTCTTTTGTCTCTTTTTTACTGCAAATGCACAACGAAAGACAAGCAACAATCAAAAACAAACTACAAAATCAACCGATTCTATCTATAATGGTCTTGCCTTAAGGAATATAGGACCTGCATTTATGTCGGGACGCATCTCAGATGTCGCAATCCATCCGGAAAATGAAAATATCTGGTATGTTGCGGTTTCATCGGGAGGCGTGTGGAAGACAGTAAATTCCGGTACCACATGGACCCCTGTTTTCGATTCTCAACCCTCGTACTCTATGGGATGCATTACGCTGGATCCCAATAACCCGGATATAGTTTGGGTGGGCACAGGAGAAAATGTTGGCGGAAGGCATATGGGATACGGTGATGGGATCTACCGAAGCACAGACGGTGGTACAAGCTGGAAAAATATGGGCTTAAAGAATTCTGAACATATTTCTAAAATAATAATACATCCTGAAAATTCTAAAATTATGTGGGTCGCAGTTCAGGGACCTTTGTGGAATAAAGGTGGTGATCGCGGACTTTATAAATCTACAGATGGTGGAGGTTCATGGAAAAAAACTCTGGGAGATGACGAATGGGTTGGTGTTACCGATATCGTTGTCGATTCCAGAAATCCCGATGTTATGTATGCTGCCACTTGGCAGCGGCATCGTAATGTAGCTGCCTATATGGGTGGTGGTCCCGGTTCGGGAATCCACAAAAGTATCGATGGAGGAGACACTTGGATAGAACTTACCCATGGCCTACCCGATTCATGGATGGGGAAGATAGGGTTGGCAATTTCTCCACAGAATCCCGATATCGTTTATGCAGCCATTGAGTTGGACCGACGCACCGGAGGGGTTTACAGATCGGCAAATCGAGGTGCAACCTGGGAAAAACGTTCGGATGCAGTGGCCGGTGCCACGGGTCCACATTACTACCAGGAGCTGTATGCCTCACCGCATCATTTTGAAAAATTATATCTGGTGGATTCCAATCTTCAGATCTCTGATGATGGTGGTAAGACTTTCTATCGAATGAATGAAAACAACAAGCACGGAGATAATCATTCGGTTTCTTTCAGAAAGGACGATCCCAATTACCTCTTAATAGGAACCGACGGTGGTCTCTACGAATCCTTCGACCTCACTAAAACCTGGAAATACGTCGAAAACTTGCCGGTTACCCAGTTTTATAAAATAGCCGTGGACGACGCGGAGCCTTTCTACAATATTTACGGTGGTACGCAAGATAACAGTACACAAGGTGGTCCTTCCAGAACCGATAATACGCAGGGAATTCAGAACAGCAATTGGAAAGTGGTTCTTAATTGGGACGGACACCAGCCGGCAACCGAACCCGGAAATCCCGATATAATTTACGCTGAGAGACAAGAGGGAAATCTATCCCGAATAGATATGTCCACCGGAGAGGTAACCGATATACAGCCGCAGGCAGGAGCCAATGAGCCTCATGAACGTTTTAACTGGGATGCACCTATTTTGGTAAGCCCACACTCACCTACCCGTATATATTTTGCCTCGTACCGCGTATGGAAATCTGATGACCGTGGCAATAACTGGATGGCAATATCCGGAGACCTAACGCGTAGCGAAGAACGCATAACACTTCCAATTATGGGCAAGAAGCAGCCTTGGGACGCGCCTTGGGATATGTTGGCCATGTCCAATTACAATACGATCACATCGCTTGCCGAGTCCCCTAAACAACCGGGGTTGATCTATGCAGGTACAGACGATGGGCTAATTCAGGTGACCGAAGATGGAGGCAGCACCTGGAGAAAAATAGAAGTGGGAAGTTTACCCGGTGTTCCGTCTACGGCATTTGTAAACGATATAAAAGCCGATCTGTTTGATGTGAACACAGTATATGTAGCACTGGATAATCATAAATACGGGGATCTTAATCCTTATTTGTATATGAGTACCGACAAAGGAAGAACCTGGAAATCTATTGCATCCAACATTCCGAAGCGTACGCTCGTCTGGCGTTTGGTGCAGGATCATGTAAATTCAAATTTGCTGTTTACCGCCACTGAATTTGGCATCTATTTTTCCGTCAATAAAGGAAATAGCTGGAATAAACTACAAGGTGGTGCTCCTACTATTTCATTTAGAGACCTTGCGATACAACGGCGCGAAAATGACCTGGTTGGGGCTTCATTTGGTCGAGGGATCTTTATTCTTGACGATTATATACCCTTGCGAAGTATAAACGATGAAACACTCAAAAATGAAGCTGTACTGTTTCCACTAAGAGACGCCTGGTGGTTTGTTCCGCGATCAGATCTTGAGTTTGGAAATGGAAAAGGCAGTATGGGAGATTCACATTTTGTAGCACCCAACCCCGATTTTGGCGCTGTTTTTACCTACTACCTGAAGGACGGACTAAAAAGTTCCAGAGAAATACGGAAAATGAAGGAAAAAAATAAAGAGGCTGGAGAGTACCAGTTTCCGGGATGGGATACCTTGGATAAAGAAAAGATAGAATCAGGTCCGCAAATTATTTTAACGATTTTTAATGATGAAGGACAGGCGATTCGACGTATCAATGGTCCCGTGGGTCCTGGTTTTCATCGCTTGGCATGGGATCTTCGCTATCCTCCAATGGATGGGATAGCTCTCAATGTACCTGCGAATGCTTCCGATGGATCGGGTCCTCAAGGCTTCTTAGCTTCTCCGGGAAATTACAGTGGGCAATTATCTAAGGTTGTGAATGGAGTTGCCACACCTCTTTCAGAAAAAATAAGTTTTACGGTAAAGCCGATGTATAAGAGCGCAATACCCGGTGCAAATGTAACCGAAGTTACCGAATTTTATAGAAGCTATGAAAAATCCGTGGATAAATTCTCAGCATTGAACATTGATCTCAATAAAGCTATGAAACGGTTAACCGCTATGGAAACGGCCCTCAAACGTACTCAGGCCGCTCCCGGATCGCTCGACAGTCAATTGTATAAATTGAGACAAGACTTGATGGCGGTTAATGTAGAATTAAACGGCAATCAGTCGAAGCTGGAAATAGGAGAAAAAACGAAACCAACCATTGGAGAGCGAATGTTTGCTGTTTATCGCGGAATTGAACGTTCAACGTACGGTCCAACAGGTACTCATTTAAAATCGATGGAAATCATAAATTCACAACTGAATACAATTTCGGTAAAAATGGATCTTACCGAACAACTTATGGATGCAGTATATAAGGAACTACGTGATGCGGGAGCACCCTATATTGAAGATTAATTTTCGGTTAATGAGCACCCTTCGGGGTGCTTTTTTTTATTCCTATATTTGAAATTAACAAATAACTATCTATGAAAATATCACAAAGCTATACTATGTTGAGTTTACTATGCAGTGTCGTATTTCTTTCTACATCTTGTAAAGAAGCAGAGCATAATGAAACCGAGGAGCAAATATTGGCCAGAGCAAAAGAAATTCACGAACGAGTCATTACATTAGACACGCATTGTGATATTAATGTGAATAATTTTACAGACTCCATCAACTATACCCAGGACTTGGATACCCAGATCACCCTGCCAAAAATGAAAGAGGGTGGTTTGGATGTGGCGTGGTTTATTGTGTATACCGGGCAGGATTCACTAACCGATTCGGGATATGCAAAGGCATACGAAAACGCAATCGCCAAGTTCGATGCCATTCATCGCCTCACCGAAGAAATTGCTCCAAATGATATTGAGCTGGCATTGACTTCCGATGACGTAAGGCGCATTGTAAAGAGTGGAAAAAAGGTTGCCATGATAGGAATAGAAAATGGTTATCCGGTTGGAACCGACATCGCTAATGTTGAAAAATTTTATAATCTGGGGGCACGATATATGTCATTGTCTCATAACGGGCACAGTCAGTTATGCGACAGTAATACCGGTGAAGAAGATGATATTTGGCTTCATAATGGTTTAAGTGAACTCGGCAAGGATGTTATAAAAGAGATGAATCGATTAGGAATGATGATAGATGTTTCTCACCCTTCCAAAGAATCGATGAGGCAGATGATAGCATTGACAAAAGCCCCGATCATTGCCTCTCATTCCTCAGCAAGGGCATTATGTGATCACAGCCGAAATTTGGACGATGAGCAGTTAGAATGGCTAAGGGAAAACGGAGGAGTAATACAAACCGTGGCGTTTAAGTCGTATTTAAATACCGAAAAGAACGATAAGCGTGTCGCTATGGAAGACGAGATCGCACGTGAGATAGCCGATTCGATGGGTGTGACCTGGATGGAATGGAAAGAAGTTAGACAATTACCTGCTGAAGAACGGGAAGCGTTTTTTGATTTCTATGTGAAAATGGTTCCATTGCGCGAGAAAAAACTGTCCACTATGACAGACCTCCCCCCTGCCGTCAACGTTTCAGATTTCGTGGATCATATAGATTACCTGATAGAAAAAATAGGAATAAGGCATGTTGGAATTAGCAGCGATTTTGATGGCGGAGGAGGAATTGAAGGGTGGAGTGATGCTTCTGAAACTTTTAATGTTACGCTCGAGCTGGTAAAACGAGGCTATTCCGAAGAAGAAATTGATATGCTCTGGAGTGGAAATCTTTTGAGAGTACTGGACGAAGTTGAAGCTGTGGCAAAAAGAATTCAGAATAAAGATGTTTAAGCTAACTCATTATAACAAACGTGCCCTTTATGGCGGACTGTTTGCCGCTCTGGTAACTGGAACGGGAGCATTTTTACTAGGGAATATTAGTGGATACGAAGCACGCGAGCTTTTAGCTTCGTCCTTACCGGGAATAAATACCTTGTGCAATACCATAGCACTGGCATCTGCAACCATTTTGGCCTTATTGCTTACCTTATTAAGTATTAGTTCGGGGTCACAATCGAAACTTAAGCGTGAGCATTACGAACATGTTATGCGAATTGCCCGCATGGATACTGTTGTATTTGTAGTTTCTTTAGTCACCTTTCAGGTGTTGAATATTCCTTTTTCTGAGGCTGAGGGAGTATCGGGCATGTGGTATATAACGCTGTATTATGTTTCATTGGGCGTTTCATCTCTACTATGTGGGGCATTAATTAGCGTAGTTTTAATGCTCTATAATGCTGTAGTTAATATCATTAAGGTAGTTGGATTGGGCGAAACCGACAACCCTTTAGTAAATGACGATACATCTGAAGAAGAGTAAGAACAGGCTACACTAAACTAAAGATCGCAATTGCGTATAAATAGAAACGTACGAAGCGTAGCGTACCGAACAGCAGGTAGTTTCGGAATTTGTAATTGATCGTACCCGCAGCCATACTCGTCATAGAGAATGGAATAGGTAACAGCGCTCCTACTATGATAAGGAATCCTCCCCATTTTCTAACATTGCGTAGGTGCTTCTTCATTTTTACTTCCACATACTGATATACCGAAGGTATTCGAAGTATCCATTTGCCTATAAAGTATGAGGTAATACCTCCAAGATATGAAAGTACGGCCAACAGACTTAAATAAACAACAGGTGCGGCCGTTTTATCGGACCAAGCGATAAAAATTTCAGGTGGTATTAATCCCAATAGGGATTCAGAAACAAAGAATACAGAAAGAATGCCTACAGGAGCATAATTTTCGGTAATATATGTAAAGACACTGCTGAAATCAATTACAAAAAGATCTAAAATTACGATTAACAGGACAAACCCTATAATGGGCAAAGCTGCTTTTTTAAGAGCACTACCTACAAAGGAATAAAATCCGGTTAAACTATAATATTTATGAAGTCTCTTAAGACCACTTTCTTTGGTTCTCATTTCGTACTTTAAATTTCAAGCAAATCTTTGGGGCAAAACTAAACATATTAATGAATTATACCTGTTAAAAATTGCCCAATTATAATTTGATTAACGCTATATGGCTTAAATATTTTTCTGCGTATATATTTCAACCATCATTACCACTTCTGTAGATCCCCAAACCTCTTGTTACCTTTAATATCTGTAGAAAATACAACATACAAAATCAGTGATAAAAGATCTTTTTCAGAACAAGATCATCTTTTTTGTAATATATAGTATGAACTAATAGTATTATTGCTTAACAATAATGATCGTTGCCTTCTTTCCGGTTAACAGATTCCATTCCTTGGCAGAAATTAGGAGGCCATTATCGTCATAGACATGCAATTCGGCGGTATTGGGTCCCGAGGTGCCCTGGTTTAACGCCTGAAATTCTATACGATTCATTCCGCTTTCGAGTGGGAGTTTAAAGCCGTGAAAAGCTCCGTCTAGCGAGATATCAGACTGTACTATATCTTCATTTACAAAGACCCTTATCCGGTCTCCATCCACGTATTCATGATCGCGATATTTAACGTGAACAAAGGCAGCTCCGGTGGTCACATCACCTAAAAACTGATCCCTTCCGTATTTCTCATCGGCTTCCTTATCTTTCTGAAATGCCTTAGGAGCTGTATCCGTCTTGTAGTCCAGCAATCCGTCATCTTTAGTAATATCCAGCTTTTCCTCCTTGTCCTCCAATCCGTTGACAGGTTTGTAATCTTTCTTAAAATCACTTAAGCCTGGCTTCTTAGTAGCCGGCAGTTCGAGACCTTCAGGGTCGTTAAAGCTTTCTGAATTCTCAAAACGAACAGATGTGTTGGGGGTTTCAAATTGCGACCATGCCGAGACACAACAAAATCCCATTAGTAGACAGAATACGGTTATTTTATTAGTTTTCATTGCACAAACCTAAATCAATAATCAGACCAAATTGATTAAAGTTTTACAATTTTCTTTAGGGCCGTTGTTTGTCCGTTTTCATTTACAACTTTCAATAAATAAAGGCCAGAATTTAAATGTGCGGTTGAAATTTGAATCGTATTGTTTTTTACTTCGGAAGTGACCGAGATCGTTCTTCCTTGAATATCAAAAAGTTCAATATTCCGTGAAATTAGATTTAAATCTGCTGAAAACTGAATAGTAAGGGTTTCATCAAACGGATTCGGATATACAGAAATGCTCTCAGTGATGATCGATCCACCGCTGGATAAGGTATTGAGATCGTAATCAGAAACCTCAAAATCATCAAAATAAAATCCGTCGCCGGGAGTATTATTATTCGATTGCATTCTAAATCGAAACAATACATTACTCTCCCCTGTCAAGGAATTAAGTTCGTAGGTACGTATATTCCAACGCTCATTTTGAGTAAAGGTCTGTAAGTCCTGCCAGTTACTTCCACCGTTTATAGAGTATTGAAATCGCACATTATCTCCATTATCAATAGCCCATTTAGCGGCGAATGATACAACCGGTAAAATCGCATTACTGAAATCGAATGGTTGATCTAAGGAAAAATAATTGAGGACGTTGTTAGATCCATTTCCCCCATCCGAATCCCCGAAACTTCGGGTCCCGCTGTAAGAGTCGTCATTAAGTACTTCCCAGCTGCTACCAGAACCGGAAGTAGTCCATGCCGTAGTCCCGTTTTCCGCATCGTCGTAAAAATATAACGTCTTGGCTCCAATATATACCGGAATATCCATACTTTCATTAATAATCCCATCCTGATACGTTGAAACTGTAAGAATAAAAGAACTATCCGAAAATCCGGGATCTATGCCAACAACCAGCGGATTAGTTGAATTATCAACTCTGCTTCGGGCTGCTAAGCTTCCTAAATTAACATTGGCGGGTAGGCTAATACCCGAAGCCGTGGTTGACAGTCCTATCGTAACATCGCCTAAAGTATCTTCCAGGCCAATATTCTTTACTTCAACAACTAAATTAAAATTCTGACCCGGACTTACAGGATCTATAGGCTCGTGGCTTTGAACGTCGAGATAGGCTCCGGCGATCCATGATTGAAAGAACATAGGATATACATTTTCATCGACCAAGGAAAAAATGGTACTCGGCGGTGGCCAGAAGCCACTACCGCCAATTTCAGGTGTCCAGGTATAAATTCCCTCGCTATGAAGGTAATCGCGCGTTGTTCCACAGCTCGTATAGCCCAACATTTGAGAGGTGGTGCCGTACAAATAATTATTGTCTGATGCAAAGGTCGAAGCCCATTCCGAATAGATCTCGAACTCCGGCGGGGTACTATTAAAACCATATGGCATTAAATAGGTTCCTGCCGTAGAATGTGTGCTGAACCCGGTATTTGGCTGTATCTGTACCATAAGATCACGTACCGCAATAGCTTCAGGCTCTGAAAAGGCCATAGGACCTCTATAAGTTCCTGAACACGGATTGGTACTTGAACAACTGGGGTCGTTGGCATATCCAAAGCTGTAATTTCTGTTCAGGTCAACTCCACGGCAGCTGCTACCTGCATTCACACTTCTGTTTTTACGCCACATTCCACCGCCGTTGGGATCGGTTTGCTGGTTATAAAAATAGCCGTCGGGATTCACTACAGGAACAAAATAAAGCTCTCTGTTATCAACAAGATACTGTACTGCCGGGTCTGTCGCATAGTTTTCTAACAACCAGAACATATAATTAATGGTTACCGCCATGGCCGACGGTTCTCTAGCATGATGCAAACCATCAAAATAGACTGCGGCTTCAGCTTCGTCTACATCCGGATTGTCGGAGATCTTTACCATCCAGATCGATCGACCTTCTTCGGTTGTACCTATACTGGTCTTGGTAGTAATTAAATTTGGAAAATTGGCCTTCATTTCATCGAGCTTAGCCTCCATTTCGGCCAAGGTGTAAAAGCCTCCCATAGTCCCAAGATCAAATCCGTTGGCGACCATTGCTCCACGCGTCATGTTTTCAACATTGGGCAAATCGCTCTCAACCATATTGGCATAGTATTCTGCGTAATCGGGAATCAATACCTCGAAATTAAATCCTGAATTTTCGAGTGCGGCTTTTTCATTTTCCGTTACGAAAAAAGCGATGGTGTTAGAATTTATCGTTTCAAAATGGTCAAGATCCAGATCCAAGGAATTTAACTGTTCCATAGAATCAACACTTTCAATACTGACAGCAACTTTGCTGAAGGTTTCCTGAGCCAAAACTGAATGTATGGAACCTAATAATAGACATAGGGCTAACAAAAATTGTAGAGTTTTTTTCATTTTTTTGATTTCATAAGTTTTCTACGCCAAATAAAATACAATATCAATACGGCAATAGGAATTGCAATATAGATAATAATATCGGCTGTATTGGTTAGATCAATAGGTGAATTGTTATCGGGATGCGGAACTTCTTTTGGAATTTGGAAGCCATAAGTTAGGCCAAACGGGTGATACATGATAAAAATTTGATTAGTAACAGTATACATTGTTACTTTTTGGTTTGAAAATAATAAAAAAACTATCCGATACGCCTTAATTTAACATATAATGTTAAGTATTTGGATTTCTCCTTTCTTTGGCTTACAATGTACCTCCATAAAAATGTAAAATTTTATCTATATGAGACAACTCAAAATTACGAAGCAGGTTACCAATAGAGAGACAAAATCTCTAAACACTTATTTACAGGATGTAAGTAAAATTGATTTGATAACCGCTGAGGAAGAAGTTGAGTTAGCACAACGTATTCGAGAAGGAGATCAACGGGCATTGGATAAATTAACCCGTTCCAACCTGCGTTTTGTTATTTCGGTGGCTAAACAATATCAGAATCAAGGTTTAAGTCTTCCCGATCTTATAAATGAAGGAAATGTTGGTTTGGTAAAAGCCGCCAAACGATTTGATGAGACACGCGGATTTAAATTTATTTCCTATGCCGTGTGGTGGATTAGACAGGCGATCATGCAAGCGCTTGCAGAACAATCACGTGTAGTTCGGTTACCCCTTAATAAGATAGGTGATATAAGTAAAATTAAAAAAGTTTCTATTTTCTTACAGCAAAAATACGAGCGACCACCTACGGCCGAAGAGATTGCAAAAGAGTTGGATATGCCGGTACGAAAGGTAAAAAGTTCCATGAAAAACTCGAATAAGAGTTTATCGATGGATGCACCGTTTAAAGAGGGTGAGAATGAAAATAATCTTTACGATGTTATCAGTTCCGGGGAAAGTCCGAAGCCGGACAACAATTTAATTCACGAATCTCTTAAAATTGAAATTGACAGAGCATTGAATACGCTCTCCCCTCGTGAAGGTGATGTGGTTAAGCTTAATTTTGGCCTTGGTGGACAACCACCTATGACCCTTCAGGAAATTGGAGATACATTCGAATTGAGCAGAGAGCGTGTGAGACAGATACGGGAAAAAGCGATTCGCAGACTGCGTCTGGATTCTAAAAGCCATATTCTAAAGAAATTTCTTGGATAGTTTTAGCAGAATTTTAAATCTGCCCCAAATTAATTATGACTTATATTTAAGGTAAATAATTAAATTTCAAAAACCATTACTTAAATGTCACAAGATTTTAGTGTAAATGATTCCGTATCCAACTTATGGGATAAACTGGACGGATGGCTGGATGCGATCATTCTAAAAATACCCAACTTTATAGTAGCCGTTCTCGTAATGGTGGTATTTTATTTTCTCGCCCGCCTTATCTCAAAGTTGGTGAAAAGATTTCTTCTTAAGAAAATTGGCCAAGAGTCCATTCGTCAAATGCTCGGCAAGTTAATATTTGCTATAGTACTCCTTATAGGTTTCTTTATCGCTTTAGGTGTAATGGAACTGGATAAAGCACTCACCAGTATCTTGGCAGGAGCAGGTGTCATTGGGCTGGCGGTAGGATTGGCTTTACAGGGAACCCTAAACAACACGTTTTCAGGTTTGGTGTTGTCATTCTTGCCTAAAATCCGAATAGGAGATTTTGTAAAGACCAATGATATTGAAGGTTTTGTTACGGAGATAAGCCTTAGAAACATTGTATTGCGAAAAACCGACAACGAATATGTAGTGATTCCAAATTCGAAAGTAGTTGAAGAGCCCTTTGAAAATTATTCCTGGTCTGAAAGATCTCGAATTTCGGTCTCCTGTGGTGTTGGTTATGAAAGTGACCTTCAGAAAGTGGAAGATCTGGTATTGAAAATTATAGGTGAAAATTTTGAGCAAAGGGAAAATGAAGGAATTGAGTTTTTCTTTACTGAATTTGGAGACAGCTCAATCAATTTTATTACTCGATTCTGGATAAGCTGTAAGGCACCCAAACCTAAACTGGAAGCTCAGCACAAAGCAATTAAACTAATAAAAATGCATTTCGACGATGCCGACATTAATATTCCGTTTCCAATTAGAACATTGGATTTTGGTAAAAATAAACTTCAAATGAACTCATCTTCAGACTAATATAAATTTAAAAAGCAATTACAGGAAGGGGAATGCAAGCGCATTCCCCTTTTTTATTTAACAAAACAATAGCACTCCTTAACGAATAATTGGCGGGCTGCGGGGGTTATACTAAATACATTTGATAAAAATTAAACCATTAAAACTATTACTATGAAAAAACTATTTGTACTGACCGCAGTTGCAGTATCGTTTTTAACGGTATCCTGTGTCTCTAAAAAGAAGTATGTTGAATTGGAAAATCAATATAACGATACGCGGTCCACATTAACTAAGACCCAACTCGAAAAAGAAGAAATTGAAGCAAAATATGCAAAGATCGAAGAAAGAGTAGCCAACTATAATGCTAAGATTCAATCCTTAACCGAAAGTAATAATAGCAGACTTCAGCAATATGAAAATGTAGTGTTATCTAATGATGATAAAGAGAAAATGAAAAAGGCTCTGGCCAATGTAGATCAAAACGAATTAGCACAAGCCAAAACTCTTGAGGATTCTATGAATCTAATCGTTTCATATAATTTGAAAAAGAATCTGGACAATAACCTGATCGCTGAAGGCGAAGAAGATGACATTACCATCGATATAGACGAAACTGTTGTAATGATTACTATTTCAGACAAATTATTATTCAATTCAGGTAGCTACCGTGTTAATCCTAAAGCAAATCCTCTTTTAGAGCGACTAGCAACAGTGATCAATAGTGAGCCGGCATTGGAAGTGATGATCGAAGGTCATACGGATGCACAAACGGTAAAAGATGGTGCCTATATTAAAGACAACTGGGAACTAAGTGTGGAGCGATCTACAGCAGTGATTAGAACCTTACAGGATAAGTATGGAGTAGCTCCTGAAAAGTTGATCGCAGCCGGAAGAAGTAGTTATAGTCCTATTACCGATAATGATACTGCGGAAGGAAGAGCGAAAAACAGAAGAACCAGAATCGTGATCCTTCCAAATCTTGATAAATTCTTGGCGTTGCTTTCTGCCAACTAAATTGAAAGTAAACAACTATGCTGAAAACGGCTCCGATGATCGGAGCCGTTTTTTTTTTAAACTAACTTAAGTTCTGAAGGTTGCATTTCACTAACATTAAAATTATCCAGGACCTGCCATGCTTTTAAAATATTTTCATCAGAAACGATCAACGAATGATCATCTTTACAATGTTTAAATTCATATTGTTTCTTCTTCAGGTGAATACAGCGTAATTCATCCACGATATATTTCTTAGACATTAGCTGAATAATATAGAGAATATTTTCTCCGATATGTTTCTTTCCAATCTTCTGCCCCACTACTACACTTCCCGAAAGTATTGAAGGATTACATGATTCGTTTACTTTAAGCAATATTAAATTGCGATTGGTATTGACAAGTTTCAACTCCTTGATTACTTCTGCAGACGTTCCACTGTGAAAATACCTTGTGTCCTCAACTCCTTTCTTCGCTTCCTTTTCAACTTCCTCAATCCCGAAGAAAGCATAATCAAGAGGAATATTATGGGCGCTGCATAATTCCATAACCTTATTAAAATTGAGCGTGTCTCTTTTCTTCCATGTAGACAAAGTATTGTATTTAATATCCAACATTTTGCACAGTTCATTATCGGTGGTAAGCCCTAACCTTAGCTTTAACCGATCTATTATAATATTCGCATTTTGAGACATTTTAACAATATTTTAAGATAAAATTACATATATTTGGTTTAACAACCTGTTTTTTTAACACTTAATCAGATAAATCCTTTTGAAATAATATGTGAAGACAGGGGATAAAACACAAATGGTATTATATAAAATCGAACAAGTTCTAAACTATAAAATCTACGCCAATTAAACAGATTTTATAATGATAAATTTTAATTCTTAGAGCCTATGAAACCAATTCTTCCTACTCCATTAAAACTGTTGCCCTCTTTTTTGATTTTTATTACTTTTTTTATTGGAACAACAAATAATTATAGTCAGAACTTCATTTTTGCCGATCAGGTTACTTTTGAAAGTAATGTAGACAACGCTGCTAATGCAACGGTTGTAGACAGTAATTTCGCAACCTTAAATTCTTTTGGTGGCCTAGTCGCCGGAGTTGGAGATTATACCGGGGAATTAGAATTAGAATTTCCGGAAAACATTCCTGCAAACACAACCACCTATATTAGAATCGACTTTGATCCGGATTTTTTAAACTGCCTCACCGGAGGTAGTTTAGGTAGCCTACTGGCCGATTCGATAGGTACGGTTATTTTTGGAAACCACTATTTTAACGTTGAGGCAAGAGATAGCAGCGATGCTACGGTTTTTTCAGCAACATGTGAGATCCCTCCATTTAATGGAAGATTCAGAGTCGTACAGGATGCATTGGGCAATTTCTATATTGCTATTACTCCAGATCAGCCTTACAATAAGGTATATATAGAAGATAATACCGATTCACTCCTACTGGGAACTTTTCACTCAATGAATGTTTACCATGCCTTTTATTATACCGATAATCAATGCTCTATAGATCCTTTATTTACAGATTATGATGGTGCCGGAATCACCTTAGATCTTATAAACATTGGTGGCGCCGGTGTTACCAATGCGCACTATGCGATCGATCAAGACCCTGATAATTTTTCAGAAATAAGTCTGGGAATATTAGGTGTTATCGCAAGCATTGAACAAAATGTTTATTTTCCTGCGCCATACACTCCACAAGATGAATTTGAGATAACATTTAAAACCGATCCAACGCTCCTTTCTCTTGGTATATTGAATAACATTCAGGTTAGTGCGTACAACGGAACTTTACAAGTTTTTTCAGATAATATGGCTTCCTTTATCACTCTGGATCTGTTAACCTTATTACAAAATGGGGAAAGAGCTTCTGTTCCATTCGATCCCGGTGTATCATTCGACAAGGTCACCATAAGGCTAACTTCTTTGCTCAATGTAAACATTGCTCAATCCATTGATTTCTATGGAGTGAATGTTAGCCGACCTGATGCACCCACAACAACAAATTCCCTTCAAACTTTTTGTGCTGTCGATGACCCGGTAGTTGGTGATATTCAGGTAAATGAATCTAATATTATATGGTATAATGCCTCAACGGGAGGTACCGCATACCATATCACAGATCCATTAACCCATGGTCTCACCTATTATGCCGCTCAAATAGAAAATGGATGTGAGAGCGAATTAAGACTGGAAGTAACCGTTCATATAGACGATACCCCAGCTCCTACTACATCCGAACCCACTCAGATCTTCTGTGTGATCGACAACCCTACAGTAGCCGATCTACAGGCAACAGGCCCCAACATTATTTGGTATGATGCCCCAACGGGAGGCACACCTTACGCCACGACCGAATCCCTGGTGAATGGACAAACCTATTATGCGTCGGCTACAAATGCTACGGGATGCGAAAGTTCAAGCAGACTTGAAGTAACCGCTCAGATCGAAGATACACCTATCCCAACAACAACCGATCCTACGCAGATCTTCTGTGTGATCGACAATCCTACGGTAGCCGATCTGCAGGCTACAGGCCCCAACATTAATTGGTATGACGCACCAACGGGGGGCACACCTTATGCCACGACCGAACCGCTTGTTGACGGACAAATCTATTATGCATCGGCCACAAATGCTACGGGATGTGAAAGTTCCAACAGACTTGAAGTAACCGCCCAGATCGAAGACACACCTATCCCAACCACAACCGATCCTACGCAGACCTTTTGTATGATCGACGATCCTACGGTAGCCGATCTGCAGGCTACAGGACCCAACATTATATGGTATGACGCGCCAACGGGGGGCACACCTTATGCCACAACAGAACCGCTTGTTGACGGACAAACCTATTATGCATCGGCCACAAATGCGACGGGATGTGAAAGTTCCAACAGACTTGAAGTAACCGCCCAGATCGAAGATACACCTATCCCAACGACAACCGATCCTACGCAGGCCTTTTGTATGATCGATGATCCTACGGTAGCCGATCTGCAGGCTACAGGACCCAACATTATATGGTATGACGCACCAACGGGGGGCACACCTTATGCCACAACAGAACCGCTTGTTGACGGACAAACCTATTATGCATCGGCCACAAATGCGACGGGATGTGAAAGTTCCAACAGACTTGAAGTAACCGCCCAGATCGAAGATACACCTATCCCAACGACAACCGATCCTACGCAGGCCTTTTGTATGATCGATGATCCTACGGTAGCCGATCTGCAGGCTACAGGACCCAACATTATATGGTATGACGCACCAACGGGGGGCACACCTTATGCCACGACCGAACCGCTTGTTGACGGACTAACCTATTATGCATCGGCTACCAATGCCACGGGATGTGAAAGTTCCAACAGACTTGAAGTAACCGCCCAGATCGAAGACACACCTATCCCAACGACGACCGATCCTACGCAGACCTTTTGTGTGATCGACAATCCTACGGTAGCCGATCTGCAGGCAACAGGACCCAACATTGTATGGTATGATGCGCCAACGGGGGGCACACCTTATGCCACTACCGAACCGCTTGTTGACGGACTAACCTATTATGCATCGGCTACGAATGCTACGGGTTGTGAGAGTTCAAACCGATTGGAAGTAACTGTACAAATTGAAGATGTTACCTCCCCTACTATTTCTTCAGATGCCGGAAGTCAGGTTTGTTTGGAAACCATCATTACTTATACCACGGAACCTGGGCACGAAAATTATATTTGGGACGTTAGTGGCGGCATAGTGATAGAAGGTGGTAGTTCGGTAGATAATTTTGTTAGGGTCGAATGGACTACGTGGGAAAACACAATGGTGAGTGTCTCTTATGATCCTGTTGGGGAATGTAATTCCGGAGCATTAGTGACATTCAACGAAACAGTGGAGATATGCTCAGATCTCACCATCACTAAAACAGTAAGTGACCCCAATCCTATGATAGGAGATGAAATTAGTTTTATCATTTCGGTAACCAACGAAGGACCTAATGGCTTCGAAAATGTAATTGTTCAGGAGCATATTCAATCCGGATTTGAACTTATAAGTTTTAATGCCACTATTGGAAATTATGACCCGTTAAGTGGTATCTGGACCATAGATTTCCTCCCTCCCAACGAAACAGCTGTACTGACCGTTCTGGTTCGTGTGCTGGGAACGGGTGATTATACTAATACGGCAATAGTTTCAACAACCGATCCTGAGGATGCCAATGTCTCTAATAATATTGTAGAAGTTGGTGTTCTTCCCATTTGTCTTGTGGTTTACAATGAATTCTCTCCAAATGCCGATGGAATTAACGATAGATTCGTGATTGACTGTATAGAGAGTTATCCCGATAACGAACTTCAGATTTTTAACAGATATGGCAGCCTGGTTTATAAACAGCAGGGCTATCAAAACGAATGGGACGGAACCGCAAACATAAGTGGTGTCGACAATAACGGTGATATCCTCCCTAGTGGAACCTATTATTATATACTTAAGATCAATACCGATCTCATTCCAAAATCCGGATGGATTTTCTTAATGAAGTAATTTTTCTAACGCTACAAATAATTCCATATGAGCAACTTAAAAAATTATAGTAAGCTAATACTTGTTGTGCTTATTTTTTTCAGCACACAGGAATTCTTGGGACAACAAGATCCACAATATACCCAATACATGTATAACCCGATGAGTATAAATCCGGGATATGCCGGTTCGCTTGAAACACTCGATATTGTTGGAATCTATCGGGATCAATGGGTAGGAATAGACGGTGCGCCTGTAACCCAATCGCTCGGTGCACATGCCCCGTTGAGGAACGATGAAATTGGTCTTGGTGTCGATATCCGGCACGACGCTTTGGGGCCTTCAGATGAAGTCCTTATCAATGGTAATTTTTCGTATAAGCTACAGTTAAGTCCGTATATAAAACTAGGTTTAGGTCTTAAAGCAGGAGCAAATATTTTTAATGTAGACTATTCGAAAGGCCTGTTTCAGGATCCAAATGATCCGGTTTTTAATAACAATATAGACAACAGACTAACCCTGAATCTGGGAGCCGGGATCTATTTGTACAGCGATAATTGGTATTTGGGAGGGTCTGTGCCGGATTTCATAACAAACCAGTTTTACGATGACATTCAACAATCGGTTGCTGAAGAGGAGCTTCAGTATTATTTGATTGGAGGCTATGTATTTGATGTCACAACCGATTTAAAACTGAAACCGGCCTTTCTTTTAAAATATCTATCAGGTTTTCCTGTTGTAGTTGATTTTTCTGCCAATATGATGTATCGTGAACGCTTTGTCTTAGGGATTTCATATCGTTATGAAGATGCGGTAAACGGACTGGCGGGCTTTCAGATATTGGATTCGGTATTTGTAGGCTATTCATACGATTACACTCTTACAGACCTACAGGATTATAACTCCGGAACACACGAGATCGTACTCCGATTTACCCTTGTTCAGAAAAGCAAACGTATAAACTCAC
Source organism: Constantimarinum furrinae (assembly GCF_014295415.1). GTDB lineage: Bacteria > Bacteroidota > Bacteroidia > Flavobacteriales > Flavobacteriaceae > Constantimarinum > Constantimarinum furrinae. The sequence goes on along the minus strand of NZ_CP052909.1, from coordinate 2,380,098 downwards.
CCAGATTCTTCTAAATTCAGATTTTATGAAAAATATTACTGTCGTATTGTTCCTATTGATCTGTTTCAATCTTTCTGCACAAAGCAGTTTAAAAAAGGCTGAAAAACTATATAATAGTAAGGCGTATACCGAAGCCGCTGAATTGTATGATGAGATCCTTGTGCGATCCACTCAATCTGACTCTGAAATTCTTCTGAAAGCAGCCGATGCTCATTTTTTTATCAATAATAACAGAGAGGCTGCAGATCTCTACGCAAAAGCTTTTGTTGCGATCGGTGATCTGGATGAATTCCACTTTTACAGATATTACAGGTCCATGCGTGGAATCCGTGAATATGAACGATCTGATAAGCTATATACCGACTATTTTCGGAAAAGGAACAATCTTGAGGAAGTCAGTAGCTATTCTAAAAAAAGTGCTGCATTCTATGAAATTATGAATGATACTGTCCCTTCGCGATTTTCCTTAATGAATCTAGAAGTTAATACGGCATATTCTGAATTTTCCCCTGTGATCTATAAGGATCGGGTAATCTTTTCGTCCTCACGTCCTGGGGCCTCGAAGGAATTATATGCTTGGAACGAGCAACCCTACTTAAGTCTTTACACCGCAAAAAAGAAAGAGAACGGGGATCTTGAAGAGGTGGAACTATTTTCAAAACAAATAAATTCAGATTTTCACGATGCCACTATTGCATTTGTACCTGAGTCGGATGTCGTGTTCTTCACATCCAGTTATGCCGAAAAAAGTAAACTCATCCTCGATAATGGACGAACCAACCATTTCATTTTATACCGGGGACTAATAAAAGACGGTAAGATTGTTGAAAAAGAAGAATTGTTCTTTAACAGTAAAGAATACTCTGTGGGTCATCCTTCGGTGAGTACCGATGGTAAATACCTCTTTTTCGCATCAGATATGCCCGAAGGGTATGGAGGAGCCGATATTTATTATTGTAAGATCTATGAGGACGGAATGATCTCTTCTCCAATAAACGCCGGCGCGATGATCAATACATGGGGAAACGACTTTTTTCCGCACTTCTCTAATGGAACCTTGTATTTTGCTTCAGACGGGCATTTAGGATTTGGCGGACTCGATCTGTTTGAAAGTGAATTCGGACCGGACGAAAAGTTAAATGCCGCTGTAAATCTGGGAAAAAATGTGAATACTGTTTACGATGACTTCGGAATTATCTTCGATAACACGGGTGAATCGGGGTATTTGTCATCCAACCGAAAACCGGGTCGTGGCGATGATGATCTGTATTATTTCAAAAGAAAACCATTGGCTTGTGACCAGATCGTTTACGGAAATCTAAAAGACCAAAAAGACCATAGTCCGTTGTCAAATGCCATGATAAGGTTAAAAGACTCTTTAGGTATTGACTACACTACTGTTATGACCGATAGTCTGGGGAATTACAGTTATGAAATTCCTTGTGGCCACAAGATCACAGTAAGTGCGTCAAAAACCGGATATTTCGAACAGACCAAAGACACCATTACAGGGCAGGTGGACAGAGAAATGCTGGGTCCCATCAATTTCCTTCTTGAAAATGCCGAAGATCGTATCGTCAAAGACGACAAAGGGGTTGAAAAAATTAAAATGGATCCAATCTACTTCGATTATGACAAGTGGGAAGTAACCCCTGAGGCGGCGGTGGTTTTGGATAAAGCGGTAGAATTAATGACCTTTTACCCCGATATGGTTATAAAGATCGAAGCTCACACCGATTCGAGAGGAAGTGCATCCTATAATTTATCGCTGTCTGACAAGAGAGCCAAGTCAACGCGTGATTATCTATTTTCGAAGGGAATTGAAGAATTCCGAATTACAAATGCAAACGGTTTCGGAGAATCCAGACTACTCAATGAGTGTAGTGACGGAGTGAAATGCAGTGAAGATCAACACGATGTAAACCGCCGATCTGATTTTATTATTATATCACGATAAACATTTTATCGAATAAAAATGCATTTTATCGAATTTTTTACTAACTTAGGTTTATAGTAACAGCGCCTTTTGTGACTCCCCGGTTGTAATGTGTAATGTAAAAATACAGGCGTATGCAAACTTTTACTTTTAAATCGGACAACAGATTATTGGAAACCCGAGGTTTTGCAAAGATCTATCACGTTTGTGAAGACATTGGTAAAAAGGGGATTTTCGACGACTTTATTAAACTCAGGGAATTCAGTTTAAAGCCAGGAATGGGTTTTCTCCCTCAACTTCACAGGAGTGTTGACATCATCACTATTCCTCTAAAAGGGATCATTGAGCAAAATAATGACCTGGGAAACAAATTGATTGCCCAAAATGGAGAATACTGCTTTTTATCCACAGGGTCGGGCGTCATGCATTACGAATTTAATAAATCCTATGATGAAAATCTGCACTGTCTGGAGATCGAAATAAAAAGAAAAGCTTCAGAAAAAAACAGTCCTAAGAACACAATACTAAAGCTCGAAGAGCGCTCTAATACACTTCTGCAGATTAATAATAGATACGCTACCGGTCTTGAACAATACAGCATTTATAAAGGTACTTCAGAAAAAGGAAAAGCGTTTACACACCAATTGCAACATTATGAGAATACTGTTATCCTCTATGTTATAAAAGGTGACCTACTAATAAATGAAAGCACACATCTAAAAAGCAAAGATACCTTTGCTTCCCGGTACACCGAAGCACTCACCATAACCTGTACAAAGAAATCGGATTTTATACTTATTGAACTTCCGCTTCAGAATTTACAGCAAAAGACGGCCTAACTTATTTTGATGGCGGACTCGTAGGACGTACTTCTATTTTACTGGGAAGTGTGCGAGAATTCATTGTTAAAAGGTCTACAACTAGTTTCCCAATGTCCTCAATCTGAATTTTCCATGCATCACTATCGTCGGGTTCATTATCATTAAAATGGGTCGACACCGATCCCGGCATGATTGTGCTTACTTTCACATCGTGCTTACGAAGATCGAGCATCGCAGCTTGTGTAAAGCCCGTTACACCAAATTTACTGGCATTATAGGCCGTTCCACCTGCAAAGAAATTAGTTCCGGCCAAACTTGAAATACTAATAAAATATCCTTTAGTCTTGATTAAAGATTCTACCGTTGTTTTTAAGGTATAAAAAACGCCTGTTAAATTCGTATCAATCGTTTGCTGCCAGTGCTCCACACTTAGTTCATTTACCGGAGCAAAATGTCCTAAACCGGCGTTTGCAATTACTATGTCGATCTCGCCTATTTCCTTAACAATTCGTTCCGAAAGTTGTTGCATACTATTAAAATCCCTTACATCGGCAGTCATTCCTATAGCCTGAGATCTGTCATTTCCATTTGAATTTAATTCGATTGCAGCCTTATTTGTCGATTCTTCATTTCTTCCTGTGATCACTACGGTAACACCTTGTTCGAGTAAACTTTGTGCGATCCCGTAGCCAATTCCCTTGGTTCCGCCTGTAATTAATGCGATCTTCGATTGTAATATGCTCATAATTATAGGTTTTTTGTAAAGTTACAAACCACACTACAGTATGTAGGCATTTTATATTAATTTTAGTACTTATGAAGTCATTAATTGTTTTATTTCTAGGATTTGTTTTTCTGAATTTTTCTACTGAAGAAACCGATAAGCCGGAATTGGTAAATATTGAATCACTCTCTTCTGAATTTTATTACGAAATACGGTATGCTACCCCGAATAATTTTATAGGTGAAACGCTCTATGATTGTGCGCAATGCTTACTGCGTCCTGAAGTTGCTGAAGCATTATTAAAAGCAAATCAGTTTTTTTGTGAAAGAGGCTATTTGATAAAGATCTATGATTGTTACCGGCCGCTGGATGTACAGAAGAAAATGTTTAAAAAAGTCCCACGACCTACCTACGTAGGGAATCCTTACGGCAAAGGTTCGGTACACAACAAAGGCGCTGCTGTAGACATTACTTTAGTTACATTAGATGGCTGCTATGTTGAAATGGGCAGTGACTATGATTTCTTCGGAAGAGCGGCACATATTGACAACTTTAACTTTTCGGAAGAAATTCTACAGCACAGAAAATTACTTTTTGAGGGAATGCGAAAATTCGGTTTTCAAACCATTCGAACTGAGTGGTGGCATTTTAGTTATAAAAAGAATCTTAGCTATAGAACTTTAAACGACCCCCTGCCCTGTGATTAATGCTTATTTTCTCCTAACTCATAATCTCTAGGATCTTTTCGTACGCGAAGCGGAATATCTTCTTCATTGCCATAGAGCTTTAATTCGGTTATATCCGCAGGCAGGTTGAATCCTTCGGCGGCAAGAGCTTCTTTCACCTTTTTGATCACCATACCCCGTAGTATCCTCGAGGATTTTCGGTAATCTATGGTTTCTACCCAAAAGAAGACTTTTAAATTTACAGTACTTGCAGCCAGCTCATCTTCAATTACAAAATTATCATGTTCATCGTCATGAACGATACCCTCGTGATCCTTCAGAATCGCGTAGATCAGCTGTTTTGCGGCTTCAATATCATCTTCATACCCAATACCCACGACAAAATCGACACGATAAAATCCGTCAGCGGTATAATTCTCTACCGGTTTTGTAAGTACATCACTATTGGGAATATAAATATCCCTGCCGTCGGTGGTCTTTATATGGGTATATCTGAAATTAAGTGCTTTCACCTTTCCGAAGATATCGGCTATTTTAATGGTGTCATTAATATGAAATGGTCTGTTAAAGGCCAGAATGATCCCTGCTAAAAAATTCTTCCCAATATCCTGAAACGCAAATCCGAGAATGATCGCCGCACCTCCGGCAGCAGTGAGAATTCCGGTTGCAATTCCGCGTAATCCTGCCACATCCAATGCGATCATTATGGCAATAAGAATTAGAACGATCTTGATTGCCTGAGCAAGAAACCTGGCCATAAGTGGATCGGTTGCCTTTTTTAAAATGCGTTTTCTGTAAAAATTGGTTAGAAGTTGTGCAATGATTATTCCCGCAACAATAATAAAAATTCCCAATGCGATTCTGGGAAGGAGTCCAAGAAACTTATCGTAATAATTTTCAACCGAGTTTATTATAGTTTCAGATGGGGATTGTAGTAATATGTGCATTTAGAGGATGTTTGAAGATAAAGATACTGTCTATAGCGTTAGTTTTAGGATTAATCTCACTTAAATTATTCATAAAATTGGAGCTTGAAATTTAGTTACTGTATCTTTGTTCAAAATCTCAACGCGTGACCCTATCTGTAAAAACGTTTAAATTAATTAGTACCCTCGAAGCGATTTCATTTTTAGTCCTTTTGGGAATTGCCATGCCTCTTAAATACATCTGGGGGCTTCCGCAGATGGTTCAGGTGGTGGGAATGGGACACGGAGTTTTGTTTATAATGTACGTAATAGGTGCCGTTATCATGTATAAGAAACTAAACTGGTCGCTATTGACACTTATGATAGCGATACTTTGTTCTGTTTTGCCCTTTGGCCCATTCTATGTTGAACATAAATATCTATGATGGATTTTGATGCTTTAAAATACTATTCCTGCTGGTTGCAGGAATTTTTTATAGACCAGGGAATGCATCTTGGGCTTGCTGCTGCATTGGGTACATTTATCAATCTTTTGGTCGTTATTCTCGTCGTTACAGTTCTCGACATTATTGTAAGAAAAGTGATCGTGCAGGCTTTTAAAGCGTTTAGTGTAAAAACAGCAACCACTTTTGATGATTATCTTGTGAAAAGTAATTTTCCCAGATATATTGCTCATTTTGTGCCCTTAGCCATAGTTTGGGAGATCGCTCCAATTCTGTTTATCGAATATCCAATAATTACTAAGATCATTTTTGTTGGGGCAAATATCTATCTGGTAATTTTGTGTATTCTGGTTTTTAGAAGTCTTTTAAGAACCACTCGAAATTATTTACAAGGCAAACCCGATTATTACGATAAACCGCTTGAGAGCTATATACAGGTTTTAATGATCTTTGCTTGGGGGGTGGGTGTTTTTTTTATCATAAACCTGCTTACCGGTTATAGCATAACCAGTCTGGCAACTCTGGGAGCTGCATCGGCTATCGTGTTATTGATCTTTAAGGATACCATTCTGGGTTTTGTTGCAAGTATACAAGTATCGGTAAATGACATTGTACGTATTGGAGACTGGATCACATTCAGTAAATACGGAGCAGACGGTTATGTCACTGAAATAAATCTTGCGACCGTTAGGGTTCAGAATTTTGACAATACCTACACCACTATTCCCACATATAGTCTTATAGCAGATTCGTTTCAGAACTGGCGCGGGATGCAAGAATCTAAAGGTAGAAGGATTAAAAGAGCCATATTTATAAAGCAAAGTTCGATCAAATTTCTTACTCCGGAAGAACTTGAAGATCTAAAAAAAATTCAGTTGATCGCTCCGTATATAGATCATCGTCAAAAAGATGTAAACCATTATAACAAGCAAGTAGAGGCAGATAAAAGCTTGTTAATAAATGGGAAGAATCAAACCAACCTGGGTGTGTTCAGAAAATATGCAGATGCCATGCTTCATGAAAACCCGGCTATTAACAAGGACCTCTTTTTAATGGTACGGCATCTGGCACCTACCGATAAAGGCATTCCCATAGAGATCTTTTGTTTCAGTTACGACAAGAACTGGGAAAACTATGAGCATATACAAGCCGATATTTTTGACCATTTACTTGCGGCTGTGCCCTACTTCGGACTCGAAATATTTGAATTACCTACAGGAAAAGACATTGTAAATATTTCAACGAAATAATTACAACCTGAAAAAAGTCTTAACTTTAACAGAATAACACCATAGCATGAAGTTAAAAAACTTCTTACATATTTTTGGAGGTATTGCAATCACTCTAACCCTAATTCCATTTATCGCAATGGATTTCTGGTGGATAAGGATGTTCGATTTCCCACACATACAATTAACTATACTAACATTTACCGCTTTGGTTGTCTATTTTATGCGGTTTGATATTAAACGCAAAGAGGATTATGTTTTTGTTGCCCTTATATTGGGCTGTTTTATTTTTCAGGTTGCCAAGATCTATCCGTATACGCCAATGGCACCGTTCGCTGTTAATAAAGCCTCAAGCCCTGAAGATATAAAAAACCCGATTGGCGAATCTGATATTAAACTGTATACAGCGAATGTGTTTCAGGATAATAAGGAATCGAAACACCTTATAGCGGAAATTGAAAAAAGGGATGCCGACGTGCTGTTATTTGTTGAAACCAATCAACGATGGCGGGATGACATCGTAAAAGATCTCCCATCACATTATCAATATCGGGTAGAAGTACCGCTGGACAACACCTACGGCATGTTGCTTTATTCAAAATTAAAACTTGTAGATCCAACCGTGCAATACCTTGTGGACGACAGCATTCCCTCCATCCATTCGAAACTAATCCTGCGCAACGGAGACACCATACAGATGTACAATATACATCCAACTCCTCCTATGCCGCAACATAATCCCAGCTCTTCAGACAGAGATGCCGAAATGATGAAAATTGCCAACCTTAGTAGACAGAGTGAATTACCCGTAATAGTTCTGGGAGATTTTAACGATGTTGCATGGTCTGCCACTACCTCTTTATTCGAAACCGTGGGAGAACTCCTTGATGTACGAAAAGGTCGAGGTTTTTATAATACCTTTAATGCCAAAAGTTTTATTTTCAGATGGCCATTAGATCATATATTTATTTCTTCTGAATTCAGAGTAATTGAGCTTGAGCTGGGAGAAGATATCAACTCAGATCATTTTCCAACCTATACACATCTAAGTTTTGAACCCAATTTAAAGGAAGAACAGGCGCCAACACCTCCTACGGCAGATGAATTGAAGCGCGCTAAAGAACAAGCAGAAGGGGTACAAAAGGTTGAACTTGACTTTTAGAAGAATGCAACTTATCTTATACATACTAATCGATAAATCCTATGAACATTAGTAATTCATTGTTGTCTTGAACTATTCATGGAATTTATATGTTAAAAAAGAAAAAAAATTAATCAAGCGATGTAACACTTTATACGGTTGGTCGACTTACTTTTACGTAAAATTAAAAAAACACTACTAATGAAAATATTTAAAACACTAAGTATCGTCTTGTTTTTGGTTGCATTTGCACCCGTAAATGCTCAGAATGTTGACGAAATTATCGCAAATTATTTCGAGAACACCGGAGGTGTTGACAATTGGAATAATCTGGAATCGATAAAATTTGTTGGGTCTGTAAATGCACAGGGAATGACTATCCCGATTGAAATGTACCAGACTAAAGATGGGAAACAACTTTTAAAGATTAATATTCAGGGACAGGAAATGACTCAGTTTTCCTTTGATGGAGAAACGATGTGGACTACAAATTTTATGACCATGCAACCTGAAAAAAGTGATGCTGAAGCTACCGAGAACATGAAAAAACAGTCTGGGAACTTTCCTTCACCTTTCCTAAATTACAAAGAAAAAGGGTATACGGTAGAGCTGATAGGGAAAGAGACCATGGAAGGAACAGAAACTTACAAAGTTAAACTCACTCAGCTACCTGTTATGGCCGACGGAGTTGAAACTCCAAATATTACAACGTATTATTTTGAAGCTGAAAACTTTGTCCCTATCGCCACCGAAGCGGAAGCTATGGTAGGACCAATGAAAGGACAGAAGTTTACAGATACCATGAGCGACTATCAGGAAGTGGATGGATTGTACTTCCCGTTTGCTATGACTATGGGGGGCCAACCTGTAACCATCACAGAGATCGTTATAAATCCGGAAATAGACGAAGCAATGTTTGTCTTTCCTGAATAATTAGATACTGAAACATTAAAAAATCCCCGCTTTAGGGGATTTTTTTTACCTGAATTACAGCATAAATAATTTTCTAACCAAAAACACTATCGATGAAAAAATTACTGATCTTATTCTTTTCTCTTCTCATCATTCCAGTGGTCACCAAGGCTCAGGAAGTGTCGTTAAAAGGAAAGGAACTTTTTGGAGACATGAAGGCACGGCATATTGGACCGGCCTTAATGAGCGGACGAATAAACGACCTTGAAAACCATCCTACCAATGCCAGAGTACTTTACGCGGGTACAGCCGGAGGCGGCGTATGGAGATCGAATGACGGAGGAGCCACCTTCTCTCCTATTTTCGATGATTATGTACAATCTATTGGCGTGGTAAAACTGGATCCAAAAGACCCCGATCAGGTGATCTGGGTTGGTACAGGAGAAACCTGGACGCGTAATTCGGTGTCGGTTGGTGACGGATTGTATAAGACCACCGATGGAGGTACCAACTGGAAAGAAATACCCGGATTTGAAAAAAGTGAACGTATTGCTTCCATAGCTATTAATCCGAATAATACCGATGAAGTATATGTAGGAGTATTGGGAGCGTTGTGGAGCGACAGCGAAGACAGAGGTGTGTATAAGACAACAGATGGCGGGAAGACTTGGAATAAGATCCTATATATTGATAAAAGTACCGGCGCAGCCGAGGTGATCATGGATCCGAAGAATCCAAACGTTTTATACGCTTCTATGTGGCAGTTCAGAAGAACGGCATGGGGCTTTAATTCGGGTGGTGAAAACAGTGCACTGTATAAATCTACAGACAGTGGGAAAACCTGGAATAAGATACACAATGGCTTTCCATCGGGTAAACTAGGACGAATTGCCGTGCAGATCGCTCCCAGTGATAATGCGATATTGTATGCGGTATTAGAGACAGAAGATAAAAGTAAGAACGGCCTGTGGAAATCCACCAATGCCGGCCAAAATTGGGAACATCTTAATAATGATTTCGGACTTACGGTACGTCCGTTTTACTTTTCAAGAATTACCATCGACCCAAAAAATCCGGATATCGTAGTAAAAGGCGGATTAAACGGTTCTATTAGTCGGGATGGTGGAAAAACCTTTAAATCGTTAGGGAATATGCACAGTGATATCCATGACATCACCTTCGATATTCACAACAGTGATATTATGTATTCGGGAACCGATGGTGGGGTATATCGATCATGGAATGGCGGTACTACATTCGAGATCGTCGAGAATTTGCCCCTTTCTCAATTCTATCACATAAGTGTTGATGATGCCGAACCGTATAACGTTTATGGCGGATTACAAGATAACGGAAGTTGGTATGGACCCTCATCCTCTCCCGGTGGAGTAAATGCCAGAGACTGGAACAGCGTTGGGGCAGGCGATGGTTTTAGAGTATTAAAGCATCCAACAAAAAACATAATCTATTCTGAAATGCAGGGCGCCGAAAATGTGTGGCGCTACGATGTGGATCGCAACAGAACTAAGACCATACAACCATTACCTAAAAAAGGGGATCCGGAACTTCGTTTTAACTGGAATGCTCCAATGGCGGTAAGCGCCCACTTCCCCGATCGCTTTTATATGGGAAGTCAGTTCGTACATCGATCAGACGATATGGGTGACAGTTGGACGATCATATCTCCCGACCTCACTACAAACGATCCAACCAAGCAGGATCAATCGAAATCCGGAGGTCTTTCAGTAGATAACAGCGGTGCCGAAAATCATACAACAATCTTTACCATTGCCGAATCCCCATTGGATGCCAATGTGATCTGGGTTGGGACAGACGACGGAAACGTTCAAGTGACCACAGACGGTGGAAAGAACTGGAACAATGTAACGGCTAATCTCATCGGAATTCCGAAGAATACCTGGGTATACCATATCGAAGCCAGTGTTCACGGCAAAGGTACCGCTTATGCCGTATTTGAGGGGCATACAAGTGGTGATATGAAACCTTATGCACTTAAGACGACAGATTATGGTAAAACGTGGAAATCGATCATCTCACCCGATATTCAGGAAAATGCATTTGTAAGAAACATTCAGGAAGATTACGTAAACGAGGATCTGTTGTTCCTCGGGACTGAATTTGGTTTATACGTGACTATAGATGGTGGAAAAAACTGGTCGCATTTTACCAACAACATGCCTCCTGTCGCAGTTCATTTTATCGATCTTCAGAAAAAAACAAATGACATTGTCATGGGAACACACGGTAGAGGTGTAATTATCATTGATGATATTAGTCCGTTGCGGGAATTGAACCAAGAAGTACTCTCCAAGGATGTGCATTTCTTTAAAACCAAGCCGGTAACCATGGTAGAAGAAGGCGGATTTTCGGGTGGATTCGGTACAGAAACTCAATTTGTAGGTGCCAATAAAAGTACAGCTGCCCGCATTGTTTATTATTTGCAGAAGCGACATACCTTCGGAAAGATGACCATGGAAATTCAGGATATGGAAGGAAATAAGATCACTTCCTTAAGTCCGGGAAAATCTAAAGGGATCAATATTGTTAACTGGGGATTCAACACCACGATCCCAAAGATGGCTGAAGGAAAAACCTTGTCGTTTGGCGGATTTACAGCACCAAGAGTTCCGGCGGGAAAATACAAGGTGATCCTTACAAAAGGAAAGGATTCTTACGAACAGGTGATTGAACTGAAATATGACGATACCGCACTTACCACCCTAGCCGAACGTAAGGAACAGGAAGAACTTACGCAAACCATGTATACTATGGTAGAAGATCTGGCTTATATGGTGTATAAGATCAACGAAATTCAGGATAAGACTAAAGAAGTGATCGAAAAGCATCCTAAAGGGAAAAAGCAGGCTCAAAAGCTGTATGATGATCTTGAAGCTTTAAGAACCGATCTAGTTATCACAACCGGTGATAATTATGTGGCTTCCGCCGAACCCGAATTACGGGAAAAAATGGGAGACCTGTACAGCGGAATCGCAACTAGTTACGATCGGGTATCGGGAGCGCAGAAAATGAATCTTGAGCTAATTACTGAAGAATTCAATACGGCCAAGGAGCGTTTTGCAACCATTATGGACAAGCAAGGGGATAAATTTATGAGCTTTCTGGCAAAAAATGAGATTTCTATACCTGATATAAAAAGCAGAGAAGAATTCGTTAAGAAGGACTAATATCTTTGGTATGTTAACGTACTAAGCCTCACTATACGTGGGGCTTTTTATTTGTTTATAAAAATAGTTTTTCGGTTTAAAAACTCTCGTATTCCGTGCTCGCTCAACTCCCTACCATAGCCGCTTTCCTTAATACCCCCAAAGGGTAAACGCGGATCGCTCTTTACCAACTCGTTGATAAAGACGGCTCCCTCATTAAAACGGTAAGCGATGTCTTCTGCGGCTTTTATATCTTTGGTGAATACCGATACTCCTAATCCGAATTTCGAGTCATTGGAAAGCGCTATAGCTTCATCCAGCGTTTTAAAGGTTGAAACCGATAATACCGGCCCGAAGGTTTCTTCATTGAACACAGGCATTTTAGGTGTGACATCAGCCAGTACGGTGGGCTCAAAATAGGCGTTTTGTCGTTTTCCACCGATGAGGACCTTGGCTCCCTTTTTAACCGATCGTTTCACCTGCGATTCAAGGTCTTTGGCAAGGTCTTCTCTGGCTAAGGTACCAATGTACGTATCTTCATCTGCGGGATCGCCACTTTTCAACTCCCTCACTTTTTTTACTAGTCTTTCAATGAATTCTTCTGAAATAGAGCTATCTACCAATAACCGTTTTCCTGCGATACAACTCTGACCCGTATTTTGAAATCGTGCCTGAACACAAGTGTCGACCGTAGCATCCATATCACAGTCCTTTAACACTACCAACGCATTACTTCCTCCCAGCTCCAGCACGGTTTTCTTGATCATTCTTCCGGCTGCTGAAGCTACTGCGGAGCCTGCGGGGCCACTTCCTGTGAGTGTCACAGCCTTGACCATTGGATCTTCAATGATCGCTTCAATGGAATCACTTCCAATAAGGAGTGTGGAAAAACAATTAGCAGGGAATCCGGCCCTTTTAAACACTTTTTCTATATTCAATGCCGAACCAAATACATTGGAGGCATGTTTAAGTATGCCCACATTGCCCGCCATTAACGCCGGTGCGGCGAACCGAAAGACCTGCCAGAACGGATAATTCCACGGCATTATGGCCAACACCACTCCAAGAGGTTCATAGCTGCAATAACTCTTAAATGCATCGGTTTTTACGATCTCATTCTTCATGTGTTCCTTTGCATTTTCGGCGTAATATTCGCAAACCCAGGCACATTTCTCAATTTCGGCGATGGATTGAGCGATGGGCTTCCCGATCTCGGCCGTCATAGTTTTCGCGTATTCTTCCTTATTCTTTTTTAGCTCTGAAGCAGCCGCCAGCATGAGCTTTTTTCTCTCGGTGAACGACGTTTCTCTCCAGGAGTAAAATCGGTTATCGGCATTTTGAAGTATTTCAGAAATTTCTTTCTTAGTATGGGTTTTAAATGATTCTATTTCCTTCCCGGTATATGGGTTTATGGAAGTAACGGTGCTCATGTTTTTCTTTTAAAAGTATGGAATACCGCGTCAACATTGGAATGTTTAAGAGGAATTTAACTGAAAAACTGTTGAAAACATAGTTTATAACTTCTGAAGCGATGAGCTTCTAAAAGAGCGGCAATTCCTACTTTTATTAAAACCCGCTCACTTATGGATTCCCGTGATATTTCCCTCTTAGAACTCAGACCCGTAATTGCTTCAGCCATAGTGAATGATTCAATGTCTGCAGACGAAGTGTTTCAGAACCGGACTTTGCGCCCGGTGGCAAAGCTTCAGAATGAATTATTAGTGGCCGTTTTCAGAAATTATATTGCCAAACACAAGAATGTGTTTTATGATCTTTCCCTGGAAAAGCGCTTTGATTACGTCGAGAATGCCATCCACAAGGATATGAAATTCAGAAATTCACTAAAAGGCATCATCATTGGTCAATTTACCGTTGAGGAATACGAAATCTACATTCAGAATTCTTCAGCATTAAACAAACGAATGATGAATATAGTGAAGGACAGGATCAAAAACAATATACAACTGCTAGAATACGAGTACGCGCATTAAAAACCCAATTATAATGGTGAGCGCGAAGCTCATTAGGGTTCCTATAAGCACATATTCGGTTTGCTTTCGTGCACCGCTTTTACTCTTATCACTAAACCTTAGAATAGATTTTGCAGCGATTAAAAAGCCAATGGCCGAAAAGTTATCGGTCATAATAAAAGTAAGTACCAGAATACGTTCAAAGATCCCGATATAGCGCCCTGCTTTTTCGAGACTTGAGAGTCCGTCCTCCTGAGCTATTTCTTCCTGCCAGCGCTGTGTAGCCTTCCCTATAATAAACCCTATAGGAAAGATCACAATTACATAGCCAATGATATAAACTAACGCAGTCTTAGTGGTAAAAAGTGAACCGATAAAAGGAATCACTTCGCTAAAATTTTCAGTTAAGTACAACCAGATCCCCAGTAAAACAAGCAGATGTAAGAATTGATCCCACAGGAAATAGTGCAAAGAATCCTCTTTTTGGTGAAGTTTCCAGAGGTCTATTAAGAAATGTGTTACCGAAATGATCACAGGCACCATCCACATACTCCAATCCTGAATGATCACATAAGTGATTAGTCCTGCTAAAATGGAGTGAATGTATAAGAACGGAGAAGCTGCTTTTTTCTGTTGTTTTTGCGTTACCAGCGACTGGGTTTGCAGTAAAAAATCGGTGATCACATGAGCCAGTAACAGCTGTAATGCTAGGATAAGTTCAGGATTCATATAAAGTGTTTTTTAGCTATTTGGGAATAGCGTTCTAACAATAGTTTAATTTCATCCCAACCTGCGGCCTTTTTACGGTGATTTATAGCGGCCTGACTCCGATCCAGTTTGTGAGCGATGTCCTGCTCTTTTAGATTATTAATTAAATAATAGACCACCTCTGCAGAGGCGATGGACCATCGATCGGTGGTAGCATCCAAAAATTTGAGATGTACTTTAAACTCTTCGTTAATTTCACTATTTGCAGTGGTTAGGGCCATTTTTGTCCCTTCAGATTTCATTCCGTCCAGGGTACGTCCTGAAAACTGAAAAGCTTCTCCATTTCCCTCTACAATGGAGTCTTTTTCGTATTCAGCCTCCCCTATTCCAATAGAAATACGTACATCGGCAGAAGGGATGGCATTTTTTGGACGATCTTCCACATTGGTATAACTGCTTACGGCTGTCTTGATCTGAAAGGCAATAGTAAGTGCCAGTTGCGGATTTTCAATGACGCCTTGAAAGCTATCGCCTCGAAATAATGAAAAATAGATCTTTTCTTCAGGATATTGTTTTTCAATAACCTTGAATTCCTTCTTTAACACCTTGAGCACCGAAGTCAGTGTTTTAGGTTCATACTGAGACGAGTTTATCAAGTCGCCACTAATTACCGCTATTTTTTTCATCGATCGTTTCTAAATTATAAGTAAAAAGACTAATAATTTCAGAATATAAGCCCGTAGACTTATAAAGAATGATTATAAGCCTGTAGACTTATAAAAAGCAATTATAAGCCAAAAGACTTATAATAACAAGAATTTTTGGTTAAATTATACGTATTTGATTGTTTTTCAGTGTTCAATCGTGGAAACTCCGTTGAGGTCGGTGGTTAAAACTTCGCTCATATAGTCGAAAAAAGGACGAAGAAGCTTAAAATGATACAGTAAATTATCTTTAAAATTAGTTGAAAACACCTCCGAGTCTTTAAACGGATGCACAACAAAATAGCTTTTATGTCTTATAAGGTCAATATTAGGATCTTCTTTACTGAATCCTTTGGGAGCCGTTTTAACAGGATCGCGTTCTACAAATCCGTCAAAGGCCTCATTAAAATCCTTTTGTTCGAAAATCTTACGGATGGGAGCGGCGTCGGTTTCAAATTCTTTGCGAATCCGAAGCAGATCTGCAGGATTAGGATCGAAAAATCCGCCGGCCATAAAGGTATTCCCGGGCTCTAAACGTAAATAGTAACCGCCCCTGCGGTGCTCTCCTGCCCTACTAAAGCTCACACTGCGATGAACATTATAGGGTGTTTTATCCTTACTGAATCTAATATCGCGGTTGATTCGAAAAATTTTCACTTTCGCGATCTCATCGGTTTCATTGAGCCCGGATTCTACAGCTTTATAAAATTCTTTTAATAGCTTTTCATTGTTCTGATACTCCTTTTTGTGTTCCTGCATCCAGTCACGATGATTGTTTTCTCTAAGATCATTCAGGAAGTTAAAAGCAGATTTTGGAACAGATACACTCATAGAGGAAGGGTTTGATCTAATAAATATAAACTAAAATACGTATTTTTATAAGGTACAACTCTAAAACCAATGAATATGACAACTAACAAACCCAACACAGGATTTTGGATCATAGCGGTGCTCGCGCTATTGTGGAACTTAATGGGAATTTATCAATATTTGCTATCTACCGTATTGGCAGATTCATTAACAGATATGATTTCGGCGGAAGAACTAAATATCATCAACAACATGCCATCCTGGTACAGCTATGTCTTCGCGATCGCAGTATTCGCGGGAGTCTTAGGCTGTCTTTTTCTGCTACTCAGAAAGAAGTTAGCCATTACTTTATTCGGAATTTCTTTGCTGGCTTTACTAATCCAAATGGGATACTGGTTATTTGGAACAGAGATCATGGATATTCTTGGTCCAACGTCCGCTATAATGCCACTCATAGTGATAGCCGTAGGAATATTTTTGTATTTCTACAGTAAGGGAGCCGCACAAAAAGGCTGGTTGAGATAATACTGACTTACTCTATACAATGAACTAAAAAAGGATCGAATAAATTCGATCCTTTTAATTTGGATTTTAGAGCCATTTTTTACGTTTAAAGTAGTACAACATCCCGAGGAAAACCAGGATCATTAGCCCCCATAAAACAAAATATCCGTATTTATATTGGAGTTCGGGGATATAATCGAAATTCATTCCGTAGATTCCGGCCATAAACGTTAGGGGTATAAAAATAGAGGCCATAATGGTTAATACCTTCATGACTTCATTCATTTTGTTACTAATGGTAGTCATGTACATATCCATGAGACCCCATATCATTTCCCTGTAGATATCAACACTTTCACTAACCTGTATGATATGATCATAGAGGTCGCGAATATAATTATGAGTCCGCTCATCGATTAGTTTAGAGTCTATTTTTTCCAATCGATTTATCACTTCCCGCAACGGTAATATCGCTCGTCTTATACGGAGGATCTCTTTTTTTAACTCCTGTATATCCTGAGTAATATCATCTTTAATGTTGTCATCAAACAACTGATCTTCAAGAACTTCTATCTTTTCACTTAACGTTTCAATTACGCTGAAATAATTATCCACAACGGCATCGAGTAAGGCGAACATAAGGTAATCGGCTCCGGCGGATCTTATACGTCCCTTTGCATTTTGAAGACGCTCTCTCACACCGTCAAAAACATCTCCATCGGCTTCCTGAAAGGTTACCACATAGTCACTGCCCAATACCATACTCACGTGTTCATTAACAAATTCTCCGTCTTCATTATAGTGTAGCATTTTAAATACCAAAAAGAGGTAATCTTCATATTCGTCGATCTTTGGCCGCTGATTGGTAGTGACAATATCTTCCTGAATTAGCGGGTGTAAATTATAATGATCCCCTATTATTTCAATTTCGGGGGTATTATTAAGCCCGTTAATGTTACTCCAGGTGATGTTGTCGGTCTCTTCAAACTTAAAGGCATCCTGAATATCTTCAGAATCCAACCTTATATAATGATCCTTGGAATAATCTATAAGCTCAATTTTTGTAACAAGAGATTGCTTTTTACCTGTGTATTTGACCGTACCCGGAATCTCATTTTTATGAAATCGCGGACGTATATTCGTAATAAAAGGCTTCCTTTTTCTTTTTTTGGCCATAGATCGAATGTGAGATTGTAAGATTAAAGATAGAAAATCTAATATAAGTTATTTCTGTCTTTCGCTTAAAACATCGACAACATTTTTTAGATCGCATCCTTTCGCCCGCAGCAAAACCAAAAAATGAAATAAGAGATCGGCGCTTTCATTCAGAAACTCGACTTTATCGTCA
This sequence comes from Constantimarinum furrinae, assembly GCF_014295415.1. Taxonomy (GTDB): domain Bacteria; phylum Bacteroidota; class Bacteroidia; order Flavobacteriales; family Flavobacteriaceae; genus Constantimarinum; species Constantimarinum furrinae. The sequence goes on along the minus strand of NZ_CP052909.1, from coordinate 2,362,051 downwards.
TCCTTAGCAGCAATCACTACCTCTACAGCCTCTTCCCCTACTTTTTGTGCCATCTTATTAATCCCTTCAGAAAACAGTGATGAAACATAGGAATTCTCTGTGTTCTTGCCGTGCATTCTTGCCTCAATAACAGCTTCGAGTGTGTCGAGAAATACTAGTGTACCTTCATTAGACTTCCCCCAACAGGAATCTGTTCCTCTATGACAAACCGGGCCCGAAGGATTTGCCATGACCAACAAGGTGTCTGAATCGCAATCGGTTGAAATTTCTACCAAGTCCAGGAAATGTCCGCTTTCTTCCCCTTTAGTCCATAGCTTATTTCTACTTCTGCTAAAAAAGGTTACTCTTCTCGATCGTTTGGTTTCGTTATAAGCCTCTTCATTCATATATCCCAGCATAAGGACTAATTTGGTATTGGCATCCTGCACAATAGCCGGCACTAATCCATTGTTATTTTTTGAAAAATCTATTTCCATATTTTGAGTTCTAAATTCGTATTGCTATTCCTTGTTGTTTTAAATTGGTTTTTAGCTTCGGAATGGTTATTTCCTGAAAATGAAAAACACTTGCAGCTAAAGCTGCGTCGGCCTTTCCGCGTATAAACACATCGGTAAAATGTTCGTAACTTCCGGCACCTCCTGAAGCAATTATTGGAATATTTACGGTTTCTGAAAGTTTTTTAAGCGTTTCGTTGGCAAATCCGTTTTTAGTCCCATCGTGATCCATAGAGGTAAACAATAATTCCCCTGCCCCACGTTGCTCAGCTTCCAGGGCCCAATCAAACAGATTTAATGAAGTCTTTAGTTTTCCACCGTTAAGGAAGACCTTCCAAATACCATCTATTAGTTTTGCGTCGATTGCCACAACGATACATTGTGACCCATATGTTCCGGAAAGTTCATTGATGAGCGCAGGATTCCTAATTGCCGCAGAATTCACCGAAACCTTATCGGCTCCACTGTCAAGTAGCTCCTTAACGTTCGCCACAGAGCGAATTCCACCGCCAACTGTAAATGGAATATTCACCGCTTCAGCTATGCGCAGAACCAGGGACGATAAAGTTTTTCTGCCTTCATCTGTTGCCGATATATCTAAAAAAACCAATTCATCGGCACCTTTTTCAGAATATATCTTTGCCAGATCCACCGGATCACCGGCATCTCTCATATTTAGAAAGTTTACACCCTTTACAGTTCTTCCATTCTTAATATCAAGACAGGGAATTATCCGTTTTGCTAACATGATATGTATGATTCTAATTGTTTTAAAGAGATACGTCCTTCGTAAATCGCCTTCCCTATTATGGCTCCCTTGCAACCGATCTTAGACAGCCCTACAATATCGTCCATCGATGTAATTCCACCGGACGCGATCAACGCCAAGCCATCAACCTTATTTAGCAGATCCTTATACAGTGCCGCAGAGGGCCCTTGAAGCATCCCATCCTTTTTGATATCGGTACAGATCACTTCATGAATTCCAAGGAGCTTGTACTTTTTTATAAAAGGAATTAGTTCAACTTCTGTAGGTTCAAGCCATCCGTTAACAGCAATCTTCTTATGGTTAACATCGGCTCCAAGAATGATCTTACCCGGACCAAATCGTTCAATCCATGCTGTAAAGAGTCCCGGGTCTGTAACGGCAATACTTCCTGCCGTGATCTGGCAGGCACCAGAATTAAATGCGGTAACCGCATCGGCCATAGATTTCAGTCCACCACCAAAATCAATCTGTAGGTTCGTCTTTGTCGCGATCGACTCCAAAACTCCGGCATTTACAATTCCCTTGCCTCTGGCACCATCAAGATCTACGAGATGTACATGGCGAATTCCGTGGTCCTCAAACATTTTCGCGACCTCTAGCGGATGTTCATTGTAAACCTTCTTTGTGTTATAATCTCCTTTGGTGAGCCGAACACATTTTCCTTCAATAATATCGATTGCAGGTATGATCCTCATTTTACAGTGTTAAAAAATTATTTAATAGTTGGGACCCGGCTTTTCCGCTTTTTTCGGGATGAAACTGAAATCCATAAAAATTATCCTTTTGTAAGGCCGATGAATAATTCGTATCGTAGAACGTAGTGGCGATGGTTTGTTCACAAAGGGGAGCATAATAGCTGTGCACCAGGTACATATATTCTCTTTCTTTAATCCCTTTAAACAACAGGCTATTCAAGCTTTCTATCTCGTTCCATCCAATTTGAGGAACCTTTACTTTTTGAGAAAAACGAATAACATCCACATCAAAAATGCCCAAGCCCGTGGTATTTCCTTCTTTGGTACTTTTGCATAGCAATTGCATGCCTAAACATATTCCTAAAACCGGCTGCTGCAAAGTTGGAATAACCTCATCCAAGCCATTTTGTTTAAGCTGTTGTAACGCATTGCTTGCTTCCCCTACACCGGGGAATATTATCTTGTCTGCGTTGCGTATTTGCTCTGCAGAGCTGCTTAGCTTTGCTGAATAACCCAATCGTTCGATGGCAAATTTTAAGCTCTGAATATTTCCGGCACCATAATCTATGATCACTATATTCATTACAACATTCCTTTAGTGGTGGGTAATATCATTTTATCCTGATCGCGATTTACCGCGGCTCTAATTGCTTTTGCAAATGCTTTGAATATGGCTTCAATTTTGTGATGCTCATTCCTACCTTCTGCTTTTATATTCAAATTCGCGTTTGCCCCATCGGTAAATGATTTAAAAAAATGATAAAACATTTCGGTAGGCATTTTACCAATCATTTCTCTCTTAAATTCAGCATCCCATACCAACCAATTTCTTCCACCGAAATCCACAGCAACCTGTGCAAGGCAATCGTCCATAGGCAAACAAAAACCATATCGCTCAATTCCTGCTTTGTCTCCCAGCGCTTTAGTAAATAATTGACCCAGTACGATAGCGGTATCCTCTATGGTGTGATGCTCATCTACCTCCAAATCCCCGTCCACGTGTATACTAAGGTCAATTTGACCGTGCCTTGATATTTGATCCAGCATATGGTCAAAGAAGGCAATACCTGTATTAATATCACTCTTACCTGTACCGTCCAGATCCAATGCCATAGTAATTTCCGTCTCATGTGTCTTTCTTGATAATTGTGCCCTTCGTTTTCCCTGAGTCAACAACTCACAGATCTCCTTCCAATTATTCGTTTCCAATACGATGGTCTTCTCTAATTCCAACTTATCTATCTTAACCTCAGACGCACCCAAATTGTTTTGGTTATTGATATAAATACCTTTAGCTCCCAGATTGACAGCCAATTCCATATCAGTTAAGCGATCTCCGATCACATAAGATTCCTTTAAGTCATAATCTTTGGTAAAAAAGTGCTGAAGTAAAGCCGTTCCCGGTTTTCTGGTTGGTTTATTATCATTGGGGAAAGTCCTGTCGATCACAACTTCCTGAAACACGATTTCTTCGTTCTTAAGGGTACTTAAAACAAAATTATGAGCCGGCCAGAATGTATCTTCAGGAAATGAATCAGTTCCCAACCCATCCTGATTGGTGACCATCACTAGTTCAAAATTCCCTTGCTCGGCAATTTTATTCAGTGAACTAATCATTTTGGGGTAGAATTCAACTTTTGAGATATTGTCAACCTGAAAATCTACCGGCTCCTTTATTAAGGTTCCATCCCGGTCTATAAATAGTACTCGCCTTTTCATATATCAATAGCTTTCAATTCGTTCAATAGTTTATCGTTTTCCTGTGCCGTTCCTATGGTGATCCGTAAACAATTATTACAATGCACTTCTTGACTTCGGTTTCGAACTACAATTCCACGATCCAGGAGTTGTAAATATCTTTTTTCTGCGTCGTCCACTCTCATCAAAATAAAATTGGCATCACTGGCATATATTTTTTGAACATAAGAAACATTCAATAACGCCTTGCACAATTGTTGTCTTTCACTTCTAGTGGCATCTATTCGGTCATTAATATCCTCAAAACCCTTGAGTTTTTTGCAGGCATATTGCTGGGTGAGTTCGTTAACATTATAAGGCGGTTTAACACGATTCAGTGTAGAAATGATTTCTTCCGAAGCAAAACACATCCCTAATCGAATTCCGGCCATTCCAAATGCTTTTGAAAAGGTTTGAACTATTATAAGGTTAGAGAATTTACTTAGCTGGTTGATAAATCCGTCATGTTCAGAAAAGTCAATATATGCTTCATCGATCACGACAATTCCTCTAAATTGTTTTAATAACCGAATGATATTTTTATCCTGAAAGCGATTTCCAGTTGGGTTATTTGGTGAACAGAGAAAAAGTACCTTCGATTGGCTATTCTGTGACTTCAGAATGTTGTCAACATCGGGTTCAAACTTAGATGTCAGCGGAACCTCAATATTTTCGATATTATTTATTCCAGCCAGTACGTTATACATCCCATAAGTGGGTGGCAGAGTGATCACATTATCGATTCCGGGTTCACAAAATACCCGGAATATCAGATCCAGCACTTCGTCACTACCATTGCCTAGCAAAATAGAATTGAGGTTTACCCCTTTAAGTTTTGAGATCAATGCCTTAAGCTCCCGTTGTTGTGGATCGGGATATCGGTTTACCTCCGACGAATACGGGCTCTCATTTGCATCCAAAAGAACCATTTCGCGAGTCGTTTGGCTGAATTCTTCACGCGCCGAGCGGTAAGGAATTAAGTCTGCAATGGCAGGTCTCACCAGTTCTAAAATCGAATTTTTATCTTTCATTTCTAATATCATTTAATCGAATTGTCACTGCATTCTTGTGTGCTTGCAATCCTTCTGCTTCTGCCATGAGCTCCACAATATTTCCTATATTCTGTATTCCTAATTTGGAAATTTTCTGAAAAGTGATCTGTTTGGTAAAACTATCCAAGTTCACTCCCGAATATTGTTTTGCAAATCCATTTGTTGGTAGGGTATGGTTTGTACCTGAAGCATAATCTCCAGCACTTTCAGGCGTGTAATTTCCAATAAATACCGACCCGGCATTTCGTATATTCTCTAATATAAATTGCTCGTCTTCAGAAATTACTATACAGTGTTCGGGTGCGTATTCATTAATAAATTCAATTGCTGTTGACCTGTTTTTAATCTGAATAAATCTAGAGTGATTTAGTGCTTTCTCTACGATCGATTTCCGGGGAAGTGACTGAAGCTGAGCACTCAACTCAATAATAACGCGATCCAAAAGTTTCTTTGATGGAGAAAGCAGGATTACCTGACTATCGACACCGTGTTCTGCCTGACTCAACAAATCGGAAGCCACAAAAGCCGGTTTGGCCGTGTCGTCTGCATAGACCAGCAACTCTGATGGTCCGGCGGGCATATCTATAGCGGTTTTATATCGGGTGGCCATTTGTTTCGCAGCGGTGACAAACTGGTTTCCGGGGCCATAGATCTTGTAGACCTTTGGAACCGATTTCGTCCCCAGTGCCATAGCCGCAATCGATTGAATTCCACCAACCTTGCAAATAATTGAGATACCGCACAATTTAGCAGCATATAACATTACCGGATCAATGAGGTTATTTTCTTTAGGAGGAGTACACATAACTATGGTTTCGCAACCTGCAAGTCTTGCAGGAATCGCCAGCATAAGAATTGTTGAAAATAAAGGAGCTGTCCCTGAAGGTATATAGATCCCCACCTTTTCTATAGGCCTTCTTTCAGTCCAGCAGTTCACTCCAGGAACGGTTTCAACCCTACTATTTTTTGACAGCTGTGCGCTGTGAAAGGATTCAATATTCATTTTTGCCTGTTGAATTGCCTGTTTCAGCTTATCGGGAACTTGCGACACTGCATTTTGAATTTCTGCTTCTGTTACCTGAATTTCCTTTACTGAAATACCATCGAACAGGGCTGTATAATTTCGAACTGCATCGTCTCCTCTTTTTTGGATTTCAGAAAACATATCATTTACCAAATCGTCCAGGTCTTTGACCGCATACTCCGGACGAGACACTATCGATTCCCATATTGCTTTCTCCGGTTCCATTATTATATTCATCATAATACCATTTTTTCAATAGGACAAACCAGAATTCCTTCTGCTCCATGTTGTTTTAATTCTTCTATCACTTCCCAAAACACATCGCGGTTTACTACAGAATGAACACTGCTCCATCCTGCCTCGGCCAATGGAAGAATGGTAGGGCTCTTCATCCCCGGAAGTATTTCCACTATGGCCTCGATTTTATTGTTTGGAGCATTAAGCAGCACATATCGATAGCTGCGACCTTTTAAAACCGATTGTATTCTAAAGGCCAATTGTTGTAAAAGTTTGTCTGCTGAAGACTCCAATTTTGGTGAGACAGCAAGAACAGCTTCACTTTCCATGATGACTGCTACTTCCTGAAGATTATTTTTAAACAGGGTACTTCCACTGCTCACTATATCACAAATTGCATCTGAAAGTCCGATGTTAGGCGCGATCTCAACGCTCCCGTTTATAATATGCAACTCAGCTTCCAGACCCTGCGACTCCATGAATTTTCGAGTAGTTTCGGGATATGACGTGGCAATTCGCTTATTCTGAAGATCTTGAATATCACTATACTCAAATGATCTGGGAACAGCGATAGATACCCTGCATTTTGAAAACCCGAGTTTTTCCTTCACGATGATATCGATCCCTTTTTCCACGATAAGATTTTCTCCAATTATCGCACAATCCACGACGCCATCCATGAGATATTTTGGGATATCGCCATTTCGCAAATAGTAGATTTCCATCGGGAAGTTTTTCGCAGTTGCTTTAAGTTGATCTCTTCCATTATCTATTGAAATACCGCAGTCTTTCAGCAACCTAAGAGACTCATCGTGAAGCCGACCCGATTTTTGTAATGCAATTTTTAATTTTTTCATAGTTAATTTTTAGGCATAAAAAAACCCGTTTGATTAGCTCAAACGGGTTACGGATATTTTTAAAATTTACAAATACCTCATCACCTCGCGTGAGCGAAGAATGAAATATGATGATGTAAATTTGTGTTTCTCATTGTACGGGACAAATGTAAACAAAATATTGTTCAAAATTTTGTGGAAAAGAAGTAATATTTTACTCACAAATCGAAAATATATTTTATAGATTTGTTAGAGTCCCGTGTTTTATGAGCTAAACGGAGTAACAAACAACCTATTACCCCCGCAATGAAGAATTTTTTAATAGCCTTCGCCGTTTTTTTGGTATGGTCTTTTTTTGGGTTATGGTTGTATTCCCTTCTCCAGCCTAAAAAAGAAATGGCGCTGGACACTTCAATAACGACAGCAGCTGTGCAATCAGATTCGGTGGATACTTCAGCAATTGAAAAAACCCTTATTCCTAAAGATTCTATTTCTATGATTCGAACGGAAGGCGATTCCCTGATATTGAGTTCCGAAAAAAGACTTTCAGAAAGCATTTCAAAAACCGCCCTTAAGGCCACAACTGCGGAAGACGACATCCTGTTTTTATACCCTGAAGGAATCTCAATCAATAAAAATAGTCCCGAGATCTATGTTCCGGAGTCTGCAAAAGATTTTAAATACCGACTAAATAGTTATTTGATCGAACACCCTGATATGGAATTGCATATACTCTCTCTCTACAGTGCTACCGAAAATATTCAATCGCCAAATCTCGGTATTCAAAGGGGAAATAAAATAAAGCAATTGCTAATGGAAATTGGTATTCCAAGAAATAAAATCGTTGTAAAACCCATTATCAAAGAAATAGATTTTGATCACAAAGGAAATTATGAGAATAGTATTTCTTTTTTATTTAAACCTCTGGATCAGGCTAGACTGGCAACCTTAAAAAGTAGGATCCCTGAGCCCGTTACCATATATCCCAAATATTCATCCAGCGGAATCCTTGTTAACGAGGAACTTACCAACCTTTTAGCACAGGTAATTCGAATTGTTCAGGAAAAACCCGATATTACCATAGAAATTACGGGACATACCGACAATGTAGGGAATGACACCGACAATTATATTGCAGGCCTGGATTATGCCAGACAAGTACGCTGGTATCTTATCACCAAAGGTAATTTGGATAGAAAACAAGTGATCGCTTCCTCTAAGGGAGAATCGGATCCTATAGATACGAATAACTCGCAGCGCGGTAGAGAAGCTAACCGAAGAATAGAAGTAAAATTTTACTAACTGTATGATTGAGCAAATTAACATAACAGAATTGATATCAGATTACGGCGGAATTTTTGCTCTTATGTTAAGTACGTTCTTGATCGGTTATTTTGCAGGATCCATACTGCAGAAAACAAAAGCAAAAAAGGTAATTAAGACCCTGCAGAGTGAAATAAACAAACTTCGAACTCCTAAAAAAGTTCATGACATCGAAACTATCTTTACCGAAATTAAACCTAAGATCCGTGAAATGGTAAAGGAAACACAAGAAGAAGAGCGAACAGTCACAGTTTCCCCTTCCGAAGAAGTAATCGCAGAAAAGACGCGTACCAGCTATATTACCTATACGAAGAATAAGCCAGAACTCAATTTTGACAATTTTGGATACTCAAGTCCTGCTGAAAAAGACGATTTAACCCGTATCATGGGAATTGGGCCCTATATTGAACAAAAACTCAATGAGATAGGCATTTACACCTACGATCAGATCAGCCAGTTTACCGATGAGGATATCCGCACTATCACAGAGCTTATCGATTTCTTCCCCGGACGAATAGACCGCGACAATTGGGTGGGTCAGGCTAAGGCCATAAAAGTTTCCTGATATGAAATTAGATACGCTGGACTGGATCCTCATTCTCTCCTTTTTTGTCATATTCTTAATCATAGGTCTTGTTGTTGCAAAACGTTCGGGTAAAAACACCAGTGAATTCTTTCTCTCCGGACGAAATATGCCATGGTGGTTACTTGGAATTTCGATGGTAGCAACCACATTTTCTGCCGACACCCCTAATCTGGTTACCGATATTGTTCGCCAAAACGGTGTTTCGGGGAACTGGGTATGGTGGACCTTTCTCATCACAGGGATGCTTACCGTATTTGTGTATGCAAAGCTTTGGAGACGATCGAAAGTTTTAACCGACCTACAGTTTTATGAACTGCGTTACAGTGGTAAGGAGGCTGCTTTTTTGAGGGGATTCCGGGCCATTTATCTCGGTGTCTTTTTTAACGTGATGATCATGGCATCCGTGTGTCTGGCTGCCATAAAGATTGGAGGGATTATGTTTGGACTGGCACCATGGGAATGTGTTCTTTACGCTTCGGTTATTACGGTGGCCTATAGTTCAATTGGTGGACTTAGAGGCGTTATTTTTACAGATTTCCTACAGTTTATCGTAGCCATGATAGGTTCGGTATGGGCGGCGTATTACATAGTGAATATGCCCGAAATTGGAGGATTACAAAATCTTCTCGCTCATGAAAATGTGACCGATAAGCTTAATTTCCTACCCGATTTCAACGACACTAAGTCTCTAATGGTCTTGTTGATCATACCCATTGCGGTTCAATGGTGGAGCGTTTGGTATCCCGGAGCGGAACCCGGTGGTGGTGGTTATATTGCACAGCGAATGCTTTCAGCAAAGGACGAAAAAAACGCCATTGGCGCTACCCTACTGTTTAATGTAGCTCACTACGCGCTGCGCCCTTGGCCTTGGATCATTATTGCGCTGGCCTCCTTGGTTCTTTATCCGCAGCTTTCAGATATTGGAGCTGAATTTCCAAATGCCGTGTTGGGACATGATCTGGGATATTCGGCTATGTTAACCAACCTGCCCGCAGGATTATTAGGATTGGTGGTGGCATCGCTCATAGCGGCCTTTATGAGTACCATATCCACACATCTCAATTGGGGCTCCTCCTATATTTCACTCGATTTTTATAAGCGTTTTATAAAACCTGAAGCTACCGAAAAGGAGCTGGTACATATAGGCAGGTTGTCTACTATAGTTCTAATGGTCCTTGCTGCGGCCCTGGCCTTATTGCTTAGCAGTGCACTTAGTACTTTTGAGATATTGTTACAAATTGGTGCCGGTACGGGATTGATATTTATCCTGCGCTGGTTCTGGTGGCGCGTAAACGCTTATAGTGAAATTGCAGGGATGATCGTCTCCTTTATTGTGGCGCTAACGTTTGAATTTACAGACCTCGGGCTTGAAGGCCACGAAAAACTTATTTATGGAGTTGCCATTACAACCGTGAGTTGGATCGCAGTTACACTGTTAACACGGCCTACCAACACAAAGACTCTGGCAAATTTCTATAATTCGGTGACACCTTACGGTATGGGCTGGAAACCCTTTAAGGAAAAGGCTCAAAGCGAGAACATTTCTTTAAAGACTACACACGATGTTTTTACCGTGGATCTGGCTTCTATGTTATTAGGCATACTTTTCGTTTATACCTCACTATTTGGAACGGGTTATATAATCTACGGAAATTACACCGGAGCAGCCATTTTATTAGGTATAGCGATTCTATCGGCGATACTGATCTTTAAACTCTGGAAACGCAAATAAAAAAGCCGCCTCATTGCTGAAGCGGCTAAATTATTTGTTATACGTAACATTAATTATCGCCCAGTATAAGCGGCAATCCACTGTCTCCGGAGCCTATCACCACAACTTTCGAGTTAGGAGATTTAGACAGCTCCAGAGTGGCTTCAATACCCTTATCCTGAAGGATCTTGTCGGTTAAAGACGCACTTAGGATACGGTTTGCATCGGCTTTACCTTGGGCCTCAATGATCACTTTTTCTGCTTCCTTGGCAGCAGTAACTAAACGGAATTCATATTCCAGAGACTCTTGTTCCTGCTTTAATTTACGTTCAATCGCATCTTTAATGGTTGGAGGTAATGTAACATCACGAACCAACACTTCATTTAATTGAATGTATTGGTCTTCCACGATCTTTTTTGTTTCTTCAAAAATTTCCTGTTGGATGGCATCACGTTTACTTGAATATAATTGTTCGGGGGTATAGCGTCCTACTACACTTCGGGCAGCCGACCGAATAGCCGGAAGTAAAACACGCTCTTTATACATTTCACTTTTTTCTTGATGTAATTTTCCCAAGCTTGTAAAGTCTGGCTGGAACCAAACCGATGCTTCTAATTTTATATCCAATCCATTAGATGAAAGAACATTCATCTTCTCAAGAATTTCTTGTTGTCTTACCTCATAAATGAACACTTTATTCCAGGGTGCTACCAGATGAAAGCCCTCGCCTAAGGGAGGCTTGTCGGTAACAACACCATCATCAAAAGTCTTATATAGTACTCCGGCTTCTCCGGAACCAATGGTCACCGCAGATTTTGCGATTAAAATGATCAATATGATTATAACAATAATTACGGGAATCCCGATTTTTGGTAATTTATCCATGTTTAATATTATTTAGTTAAATAAGTCCGTTGTATTTTCTAATAAACCATTCTGAAGCAAGTGACAGAACGATAAGCGCAAGAAGATATTTCCAATCGATCAAAGGTACAGTTTTTTGTTCGCTTTTCTGCACTGCAGTGAATTGATCGTTAGCCAACAGATCTGCTATGAGATCATCGGTTTCGGTAATAAAATAAGAACTTCCTCCCGTATTGGTCGCAATACTTTGAAGTTTTGTTACATCGGCGTTTAAGAACTGTTGTTCTACATTAAAATCAAGTATGGTAAAGTTACCACTTCGTGCTACCGCTTCATCCTGAACTGAAATCGTATAACGATATTCTCCCGCCGGAAGGGTGTTTAGATCGACATCGTAATAATTGTTCTTTAGCAAAAGTGGAAAAACAGTACGAGCCTCGGTTTCTGTATTCACCACAGAAATAGTCAAGGATGCACGCGGGTCGAATACGAAATTCTTGTCAAAATACTGAGCCGAGATCCGTATTGGATTGTTGTTGTAATAAAAAGTCTCACTACTAACTTCTAATCGGCTTCTACGTTTGTTGGATGCAAGATACTGAACTGTTTTCCCAATAAAATTGTCAAATTCCTGAAAACCCTCGGTTAATAAAAATGATTGAGCCCGCCATTTCCAAAGTCCTTCTCCATCCAGAATGGCAAACCGTCGGTTATCGATCTCCATAGTGGCCATCATGGGGCTTTCACTGGAAAAGCCGTTGATCTCCTGCTCCAGGATGATTTCATGCGGAACTGTAACATTAAGCCCTCCAAAACGCGTTTGTAGCGGAGGAAGGTCGTTAAAACCTATATCCTCTATGGCAAATGTTCCATAGTTTAAATTGATGCGAGCTGTAACATCTTCTGTTTGACCACTTACTTCTTTGTTGAAATTTTCCTGAACGCTATTTAAAAAATTCCAATCGGTTTGCAATCCGGTGATAAACATTACATTTTTCTTGAGTTTTTCTATTTCTGAAAAGACCGAAGAAAAGCTCCGATCCGGCTGATAAAGTACAATAAGCTGATGATCGTTAAGCAGAGGAATTGCTTCCGAAGGTTTTTTGAAACTTACAGTTCTCTGTTCATTGCTGCTAATAGACTTGCCTAAAGACCCCAGATCGGGATGGATCATATCGCTCACAACAAGCACATTGGTTGCCTGATCGATCACTTCAACTGCAAATAATTTAAAGTTATTTACCGTATTCTTTTCGTCCTCAAGTGGCGCGATTTGAGCCGTATATTTTTGAAGTCCAACTGCGGTAGCCGGTAACGTAAAGGACAGCGTCTTTGTATTCTCAGTTTCGCTGAATGAGATCGTTTCCCTGAACAATGTCGCTGCGCCTTGTGAGATCGAAAATTGGGAGGTTGCTGTTCCGTTACCGCTATATACCAAAATCACCTCAACCGGAAATTGATTCTTCAGAAAAGCATAACGGTTGGTGTTGAGCTGTTCTATCTTTAAGTCGGTATAGGTTGTTGAATCCCCCAAAATTACGGGAAACACGGGGTTTCTAAACGTGCTTACACTAAATTGATAGTCGGTCCCCAATGTCTGATTCCCATCTGTGATAAGAATAGTAGGCGCGATCTCGCTATCGAATATTTCATCTACCGATCTTAGCGCTTCAGAAATTTTGGTGTTTCGTTCATTAAATGAAAGCGAATCATTTTCAGCAAAACCACTTCCGAAGGAATAATACGAAATATCGAATTTATCACTTAAAGCCGAATTAGACATTAACCGTTCTATAAGCTGTTGCACATTTTCATCCTGACCTAATTCCCTAACCGAAGCCGAATTATCGATGATCACCGGAAGCTTTGGTTTCTCTATGGTATAGGTTTCACTTCTAAATTTAGGATTGATAAGCAATAAGAGAATAGAAAAAATAGTAATAAAACGCAATATCCCGAACGTCCATCGAAGCCCATTGCTGTGTTTCGATTTATAACCATACATAAACACCGTGACTCCCAGGGAGATCACTATTGCAATTACAATGTACAAAATGGTTTCGGCCGTCATTAATAGGTGATGTGCTATTTAGTGGATTACGTTGTTGCAGCATTCTTTAAACATGAATTTCCACAGATAATTGTAAACCTATGCGTCTTTTCTGAATATAATTTAGGTTAACATTCCACCGTCAACATTCAGCACTTGCCCTGTAACATAAGAAGATAGGTCACTGGCAAGAAAAACACAGGCATTGGCAATATCTTCGGGAGAACCCCCACGCTTCAGAGGAATGGCATCTCTCCAGCTTTGCACTGTGGCTTCATCTAATTTTCCGGTCATTTCGGTTTCAATAAAGCCGGGAGCAATTGCGTTACAGCGAATATCACGTGACCCGAGTTCGAGAGCTACCGATTTGGTAAAACCGAGTATTCCTGCTTTTGAGGCGGCGTAGTTCGTTTGACCGGCATTACCCTTCACTCCTACTACAGAGCTCATATTAATGATAGAACCCTTTCGTTGCTTTAACATAGCTCGCTGCACAGCTTTAGTCATATTAAAAACCGACTTGAGGTTGACTTCGATCACCTGATCGAAATCTTCTTCAGAAATACGCATTAAAAGATTATCCTTCGTAATTCCGGCATTGTTGATTAATATATCGATACTTCCAAATTCTTCTAACACATCTGCCGCTAATTGTTGAGATTCATCGTAGTTGGCGGCATTACTCTTATAAGCCTTTACTTTCACACCTTTGGAGGAAAGATCGTCGGCCAAAGCTTCGGCAGCTTCAGCAGATGAATTATATGTAAAGGCCACATTGGCACCATGATCCACAAAGACTTCTACAATACCCTTTCCAATACCCCGGCTTCCTCCGGTAATGATCGCTGTTTTTCCTTCTAATAGTTTCATATTCTGAAGTTATAAATAGTGAGTTGATTATTCGTTTCTAAGAGATAAAAAAAGCTGAAAAGCCCGTGAATCCCTGTGTTTCAAATATAGGAAATCACTTCGGCTTTGCCATAAAAAAAGCCCTGCTATTTAGCAAGGCTTCTTCCTGTATATTCAAAATATCTTTAATTTAAAACTTCGGCCACTTTCTTGCCTATTTCGGCCGGTGAATCCACTACATGAATTCCACATTCTCTCATGATCTTCTTTTTAGCCTGAGCCGTATCATCACTTCCTCCAACAATCGCTCCGGCATGACCCATAGTACGTCCTGCTGGCGCAGTTTCTCCGGCTATAAATCCGACAACAGGTTTTTTGCTGCCACTGTTCTTATACCATTTTGCTGCATCGGCTTCCAGTTGACCTCCAATTTCACCGATCATCACAACCGCTTCGGTCTCCTCATCATTGATAAGCATTTCAACCGCTTCTTTTGTAGTAGTCCCAATAATTGGATCTCCACCAATACCAATGGCTGTAGTTATTCCCAATCCCTGCTTTACAACCTGATCTGCTGCTTCATAGGTGAGTGTTCCCGACTTGGAAACGATACCAACTTTCCCTTTTTTAAATACAAATCCCGGCATGATCCCAACCTTCGCCTCTTCCGGTGTTATCACCCCCGGACAATTAGGTCCAACAAGGCGGCAATCTCTGTCTTTGATATAGCTAGCAGCTTTGATCATATCTGCTACAGGTATTCCTTCAGTAATGGTTATGATCACTTTAATTCCGGCATCGGCTGCTTCCATAATGGCATCGGCTGCAAATGCAGGAGGAACGAAAATTATGGTAGTATCGGCACCGGTTTCTTTTACAGCTTCTTCCACAGTATTAAAAACAGGTTTATCCAAATGCTTCTGTCCTCCTTTTCCCGGGGTGACCCCTCCTACTACATTGGTTCCGTATTCGATCATTTGTTCGGCGTGAAACGTACCTTCACTACCTGTAAATCCCTGGACAATAATTTTTGAATTCTTATTTACTAAAACACTCATGTTTTGATCTATTTAAGCTGAATTTGTGATGTGTAAAAAAACTTTTGGTGATTGCCATTAAGACGCGGCAAATATACTTTAAATCCTATCGATTTTAAAAGGAATCTAAACTTTTACCCTATGATAGGATTCAGAGGTATCATCTCGGTCTGTGACCGGCTGACTTACTTGATGCCCGCGATATAATTTTCCGTCTTTAATTTCCCATATGGCGATAAAATGAGCAATTCCTAACTCTTCATCGGGGTTTTCGATCGTCCTGATATAATATTTATATCGTATTGTTACGTGACCACTGTCTTCCAAAAGATGACTTACTTCAATTCGCAAATCGGCGTACGTACGACGTATCTCATTAAAAAATGCGACGATGTCGTCGTAATTCATAATGGTTAGTCCGTTAGAACTATTCCATATAAGTACCAGTTCGGGATGAATGTATTTATTTAAGACCGATTCATCCTTTAAAATATTCGATCTGTAAAATTCTCTAACTACCTGTTTTGCTGAAGTACTCATTGTAATTTATCAAGTTTTTCAATTATATCGGGAATTAAACGAATAGAAGCCAACTCCTTGTATTTTTTTCTGAATTCATCTGCCGGAGTCCCAAAATAAGACTTGTGACCGGGCAGTGATTTACTTACACCACTTTGAGCAGATATAACGGCCTTTTCGCCTATAGTAATTCCACTTGTAATTCCCACCTGCCCCCAGATCGTAACAAAGTCCTCAATAAGGACACAACCGGCAATACCAACTTGCGAAGCTATAAGACATCGGCTTCCAATAACAGTATCATGCCCTACATGCACCTGATTATCCAACTTTGTACCCTCGCCGATAACTGTAGACGCACTTACACCGTTGTCTATGGTACACAGCGCTCCAATATCAACATTATCCTGAATAACCACGTTTCCTCCACTCAATAATTTGTCAAATTTTTCAGGACGATTCTTATAATAAAACGCATCGGCTCCTAAAACCGTTCCGGAATGGATAGTCACATTGTTACCGATTACCGCATTGTCGTAAATGCATACATTAGCATGAATAACACAATTCTCTCCAATCCTAACATTATTTCCAACAAATGCGTTGGGTTGTATCACGGTGCCCTCACCAATTACAGCAGTATGCGATATTGCCGTCTCCGAAGGCGTAAAAGGCCTGAAATGTCGTGTTAAGGTATTAAAGTCCTTAAAAGGATCTTCAGAAATTAACAGTGCTTTTCCTGGCGGGCAGTCCACAACTTTATTAATTAGGATCACCGTTGCCTGAGATTGTAATGCCTTGTCATAATATTTGGGGTGATCGACAAAGACGATATCCCCCGGCTGAACCACATGAATTTCATTCATCCCCAATACAGGGAAGTCTGCATTACCAACAAAATCGCAGTCTATGATAGTGGCAATGTCCTGTAAAGTTAATGGGATTGGAAATTTCATGACTAAAATTATTCTTTAATTCGTTCCTGATACTGACCCTTTTCAGTATCGATCCTGATCTTGTCACCTTCATTAATAAATAAGGGTACGTTCACAGAAGCTCCGGTTTCTACGGTTGCAGGTTTCGTAGCGTTTGTTGCTGTATTCCCTTTTACACCCGGTTCGGTTGCCGTCACTTCCAGAATTACATGTGGGGGCATTTCAACCGATAAAGGTGCATTATCTTCCGAATTGATGATCACAGTTACGATCTCACCTTCTTTCATTAACTCGGGAGTATCCAATGCATCCTTAGCCAGTCGTATCTGTGTATAATCTTCGGTGTTCATGAAATGATAGAAGTCGCCTTCGTTGTATAAAAACTGAAATTTATGGGTTTCAACGCGAACATCATCGATCTTATGTCCGGCAGAAAAAGTATTGTCGATCACTTTACCCGTGGTAACACTTTTGAGTTTTGTTCTTACAAAGGCAGGGCCCTTTCCCGGCTTTACATGAAGGAATTCGATGATCTTATAAATGTCGTGGTTGTAGCGTATGCACAATCCTTTTCGTATATCTGACGTATTAGCCATAGTTTTTTACTTGTATTTTTATTTTTTCTGAAATTAATTAGAGCTGAAATATCCTTTCATTATTCCTCGTTTGGAATTTTTTATAAACTGAAGGATCTCATCGCGCTCCGGAGTTGCTTCCATTTCGGCTTCAATAATTTCTGAAGCCTGAGTATTGTTGTAGTTTCTTTGGTACAGTATACGGTAAATATTCTGAATTTCCCTGATCTTATCCGGGCTAAAACCTCTTCGGCGCAAGCCAATAGAATTTATGCCTACGTAGGATAAGGGTTCGCGAGCGGCCTTAACAAAAGGCGGCACATCCTTTCTCACTAAAGACCCTCCTGTCACAAAAGCGTGATTTCCAATCATACAAAACTGATGTACTGCTGTCATTCCCGCCAAAACCACATAATCCCCTACAGTAATATGCCCGGCTAGTGTACTGTTATTGGAAAAGATACAGTTATCGCCCACGATACAATCATGAGCTATATGACAATACGCCATGATCCAGCAATTCTTACCAATCACAGTTTTGCCGCGATCTACCGTTCCACGGTTAATCGTTACATACTCTCTTATTGTGGTACCATCTCCGATTTCGGCCGTGGTGTCTTCATCCTTGAATTTAAGATCCTGAGGAATCGCAGAGATCACAGCTCCGGGAAAAATGTTACAGTTCTTTCCTATTCGGGCTCCCTCCATGATCGTAACATTAGAACCAATCCAGGTGCCCTCACCAATTACGACATTGTTGTGGATGGTTGTAAATGGTTCGATCACCACATTTTTAGCGATTTTCGCGCCCGGATGGACATATGCTAAAGGTTGATTCATTTAATTATTTTTTGTTTTAACAATTTGTGCCATTAACTCGGCTTCTGTCACCAACTTATTATTTGCATAAGCATTACCTTTCATATGCACTATTCCGCGGCGTATAGGAGTAATCAATTCCAGATTAAAAATAAGGGTATCTCCCGGATTTACCTGTTGCTTGAATTTTACGTTGTTGATCTTCATAAAAAAGGTTAGATAATTCTCGGGATCGGGAACCGTGCTTAAAGCCAGTATCCCTCCGGTTTGCGCCATGGCTTCAACTATAAGAACACCGGGCATTACGGGAGCACCCGGGAAATGACCCACAAAGAAGGGCTCGTTCATTGTTACGTTTTTTAAGCCAACTACATGGGTATCTGACAGCTCAAGGATCTTATCAACCAGTAAGAACGGAGGCCTGTGCGGCAACATTTCCATAATCTGATTAACATCCTTTACAGGGGTTTGAGTAATATCGAATGTAGGGATCTTATTCCGGCTTTCCAGTTTTATAATCTTGGAGAGTTTTTTAGCAAACTGTGTGTTTACATGGTGGCCGGGCTTATTAGCGATCACTTTACCACGTATTCTTGTCCCAACCAGGGCCAGGTCTCCAACAACATCCAGTAATTTGTGACGGGCTGCCTCATTTGGATAATGAAGTGTCAGATTGTCGAGTATTCCATTCGGTTTTACTGAAATCTGATCTTTTCCGAAGGCCACTCTAAGCTTTTCCATGGTTTTTGGAGACAATTCTTTGTCTACATAAACAATGGCATTATTAAGATCTCCACCTTTGATTAAGCCGTGTTCGAGTAACATTTCAATTTCATGTAGAAAGCTGAAAGTTCTGGCATCGGCAATTTCATCTTTAAAATCGGATATATGCTTTAAGGAAGCATTTTGAGTTCCTAACACTTTAGTGCCAAAATCAACCATAGTAGTCACCTGGTATTCGTCTGCAGGCAATACCGTGATCTCACTCCCCGATTCCTCATCGACATAGGAAATCACTTCCTTAACAATATATTCTTCACGGTCTGCTTCTTGCTCTACGATTCCTGCTTTGGCGATCGCTTCAACAAAAAATTTAGAAGAGCCGTCCATAATGGGCGGTTCTGAAGCATTTAATTCAATGATGCAATTGTCTACTTCCATTCCAACCAGGGCGGCCAATACATGCTCTGAAGTCTGAATTTTAACTCCAAGTTTTTCCAGGTTTGTGCCACGCTGTGTATTTATTACGTAATTCGCGTCGGCTTCAATAACCGGACTCCCTTCAAGATCTACCCGCACAAAGGCATATCCGCTGTTTTCTGGAGCAGGTTTAAAGGTTATAGTAACCTGTTTTCCTGTATGCAATCCAACCCCGGTCAAGGAAACTTCCTTACCTATAGTTCGCTGTTTTTCCATACAATTACTCATTCTTTTGGTTTTTTTCAAAAGTATTAAATCGTTCTATTATTCTGGGTAAATTCTTGAAGTGAACATAGCTCTTGTTATAATCACCATAATTTAATGCCGGAGATCCCTGCAACGTCTCGTTATCCTTCACATTCCTACCTATTCCACTTTGTGCCTGAATCCGTACATTATCGCCTATCACTATATGACCTACAATACCAACCTGACCTCCTATCATACAGTTCTTCCCTATTTTGGTAGAACCGGCAATTCCTGTTTGAGCGGCGATCACGGTGTTTTCGCCAATCTCGACGTTGTGAGCGATCTGGATCTGATTGTCAAGCTTCACTCCTCTTTTTATTACCGTTGAGCCTAATGTGGCTCTATCGATCGTTGTTCCGGCACCCACGTCTACAAAGTCTTCTATGATCACATTGCCTGTTTGAGGCACCTTGGTATATTCTCCTTTTTCATTTGGCGTAAATCCGAATCCGTCTGCTCCTACTATTACACCGCTGTGAATAACGCAATTGTTTCCAATTGAAGACTCAGAATATATCTTAGCACCCGCAAAAACAATAACATTATCTCCAATAGTCACATTATCTCCTATATATACATTGGGATAGATCTTTACATTGTCGCCTATTTTAACATTGTCGCCCAAATATGAAAAGGCACCCATATATAGGTTATCGCCATAGGAAGCCGTATCAGAAACAAAAACAGGTTGTTCTATTCCTGTTTTGTTCATTTTCACCTGATTGTAATATTCCAGCAATTGCGAAAAGGCTTTATAAGCATTTTCAACCCGAATTAGTGTGGTAGAAATATTATTTTCGGCAATAAAATCCTTATCTACAATAGTAATAGAGGCTTCAGTAGTGTATATAAAATGAGTATACTTGGGGTTTGCCAGGAATGTTAGGCTGCCTTGAGAACCCTCTTCAATTTTTGCTAATTTCGAAACTTCAACGTCTGCATCACCATCCACCTCACCGTTTAAAATTCCTGCTATCTGGTTTGCTGTAAATTTCATCTGTAGATTTCAGTCATGCAAAAATAGAAAAAAAGGATTAGTAAATAGATTTAGGGAAGCACAGATAATATTTCACAACTGTTTTAGATAGAGCTTCGAGGTTTAATTGATCGTTTGCACTGGCAACATCTACGATCTTTCCCGATTTCGTAAGCAGATTAATGGTTTCCTTTTCCATACTGTATGCCTGATTGCTAATTTCTCCTTCAAAAACAAAGTAAGATGCCTCCTTAGTACTGATGCCGTATTTCGACTTTAGTTGCTCCATCTTCTCCTTTATTTTTCTCTTCGGAAAAGGTTCATTCTTCATTTTTATCTTGAGTAGGTCCCTGTTGAGTAGCATTTTTGACATATGCTGAAGTACAAAATCATCGACATTTTCCCATGCTTTCATAGCCGAAATGATGTCGTAGTCATCGAGTTTCGCAAATTTCTTTAACGTCTCCTTTGAAAAATCTGCTTTCGATATTTGATTTTTCATAAAGTACCGCAAAGAGTCGCTGGCGGGCAGAGAAACTCCGGAGCCTGTAAGTTCTTTTGCCCTCTGAAGAAGTCTTACGAGCAGTTGTTCTGCTACGATTCCGGTTTTATGTAAATAAACCTGCCAGTACATAAACCGCCTGGCGATAAGAAATTTCTCTACCGAATAAACCCCTTTTTCTTCAACGACAAGTTTGTCCGCTCTCACGTTGAGCATAGCAATGAGCCGCTGCGAATTTATGTTTCCTTCAGCAACACCTGTATAAAAACTATCCCTTCTTAAATAATCGAGACGGTCCATGTCCAACTGACTTGAAATGAGTTGATGTAGGAATTTACGGGGATATTCGTTCTTAAAGATTTGAATGGCCAGCGTTAATCTGTTGTTAAAATTTGCATTAAGTTCCTGCATAAACAACAGGGAAATATACTCGTGATCCACATTATCTACGATGCTGTTTTCCATGGCATGAGAGAAGGGTCCGTGACCTATATCATGTAGCAAGATAGCAATACAGAGAGCTTCTTCTTCTTGGGAAGAAATCTCAACTCCTTTAAACGTAAGGGTTTGAACTGCTTTTTGCATTAGAAACATTGCTCCCAGCGCATGATGAAATCGAGTGTGATGTGCTCCGGGGTATACCAAATAAGACATACCCATCTGTGATATTCTTCTCAATCTCTGAAAGTAAGGATGCTCTATGAGATCGAATATGAGCTCATTGGGAATGGTAATAAAACCATAGACGGGATCGTTTACTATTTTGAGTTTGTTATTCGATTTCAAACTTTAACTTTAAATTAATACTGACAAATATTTTATTGAAGAACTTCGGAATTAATTTTGAGGGATTCAAGAAAAGGAATCTCAACATATTCTTCAAAAATTTAGATTAACAAATATACATATATGAGCGACATAAAAGTACTTTGGGTGGACGACGAAATTGACTTATTAAAGCCTCACATCCTCTTTCTGGAAAATAAAAATTATCATGTTACTACAGCGCAAAGCGGTACTGAAGCTTTGGAAGAAATAAAAAATGAAAATTTCGACATTGTCTTTCTCGATGAAAATATGCCGGGACTCACAGGATTGGAAACACTAGCTGAAATAAAAGAGCACCAAGCCACACTTCCTGTGGTCATGATTACAAAGAGTGAAGAAGAATATATTATGGAGGAGGCAATAGGTTCGAAGATCGCCGATTATTTGATAAAACCCGTTAATCCGCACCAGATCTTATTAAGTTTAAAGAAGAATCTGGATCATTCCCGATTAATTTCAGAAAAAACCACCTCGAATTATCAGCAGGAGTTCCGAAAGATTGCTATGGACATGTCGATGATAAATACATACGAAGGCTGGTGTGAATTGTACCAGAAATTAGTGTACTGGGAACTGGAATTGGAAGATATTGAAGATACCGGAATGTTTGAGATCCTAGAATCACAAAAAACAGAAGCAAATAATCAGTTTTGTAAATACATTGACAAAACCTATGCATCCTGGTTTGAAAACGGAAATGATGCGCCGGTAATGTCTCACACCCTATTTAAAGAAAAGGTAGCACCACAACTGAAGGACTCACAACCTACCTTGCTGGTAGTTATTGATAATTTGAGATATGATCAATGGAAAGCCTTCGAACCGCTATTATCGAACAATTATAAAAAGACCAAAGAAGAATTGTTTTGCAGTATTCTTCCCACTGCTACTCAATATGCCCGTAATGCTATTTTTTCGGGCTTAATGCCAAGTGAAATGGAAAAACTTCATCCCAATTACTGGTTAAATGATACCGAAGAGGGAGGTAAGAATATGTATGAAGCGGAGTTTTTAGAGGCTCAGCTTAAAAGACTTGGGTTATATATAAACTGGAGTTATCATAAGATTTCCAGTTTAAAGCAGGGAAAGCGATTGGTAGATAATTTTAAAAGCCATAAGGAGGAAGACCTAACTGTTGTAGTTTACAACTTTGTAGACATGCTTTCTCATTCCAAAACCGAAATGGAAGTTATAAAGGAATTGGCGTCTACCGACAAGTCCTACAGATCTTTAACTCAAAGCTGGTTTAAAAATTCTCCTTTAATGGAGATCATTCAGCAAGCGGCTCAGCTTGGTTTTAAACTTTTACTCACCACAGATCACGGAACTATTAATGTTAAGAATCCGTCTAAAGTAATTGGTGATAAGAACACCAGTTTAAACTTGAGATACAAAACGGGTAAAAGTCTTACCTTCGAGGACAAGGATGTTTTGGCAGCTAAGGATCCAAAGAAGATTCATCTTCCATCGATAAATATGAGCAGTTCTTTTATTTTCGCTAAAGGAGATTTGTTTTTTGCTTACCCGAATAATTATAATCATTATGTTGGGTATTATCGGAATACCTATCAGCATGGTGGTGTATCCCTTGAAGAAATGATCATTCCCTTTGCTGTGCTGGAACCTAGATAATTTGTAGGTATTTTCTTCAAAAATGCAGATTATCGGTATAATATGTGAATAATCGATATATTTGTATATATTTGCTAGCAATCCAAGTTATGGAATTAACATATACATTGTGTGAATTGCCGGAAATTGCCGGTAAGGTACTAAAGAGCTCCCCTACTAAGACACTATTGTTTTATGGTGAAATGGGGGTAGGCAAAACCACACTTATTAAGGAAATAGCTAAAGAACTTGGTGTGAAGGATGTATTAAACAGTCCAACCTTCTCCATAGTAAATGAATACTTACTTGAAGAAGACAAATTATTTCATTTCGACTTTTACAGATTAGAAACTGAGGAAGAAGCAATGGATATAGGAGTAGAAGATTATTTTGAATCCGGGCATTGGAATTTTATTGAGTGGCCCGAAAAAATACCGCATTTACTCCCTGAAGCGAATACAAGAATACAACTAACAAAAAACCAAAACGGAAGTAGAACTATAAATATTTTGCCAGTGAACTAATTGACAATGAGACATAAAGGATAATCGTACTTTTAAATTTTGGCCCCAAATCGCATAATTTTTAAGCAGCTTTTTTTTGAAAAAGCCGAACTTATAAAGATACGGTGAACATTATTGAAATACTTGTTTTTTTTCGTGATACGTTTGTAATATAAACCTCACAAAAACTAGTATTATGAAATTGACTAAAACCCTTTTGATCGTTGCAATTTTTGGAGCCGGATTATTTATGTCCTGCACTCCGGAAAGCATAGAAGATGGACAAACCGAACAACAAGTTGACAAAACCCTTAAACCCCTCCAAAACGGGTAAAAAATCTTTGTTTCTTGGTGGTATAATTGTGCTACTGATAGCCATTACACCCTTTGTGTTCTATTCATATAAAAGTCTCCCAGAAACTCAAATCTGGGAGACTAGCCTATTTAAGGCTACCACAAGTTTTCCAGATTGGCTTTCTGCAGCTTGGTATTTTATAAACAAATTTGTACCACTGTATCTTTTGTTGCTTTGGTTTTTCACCTGTAAACATTGGTGGCATTGGATTATTTTAGTTCCAATAACAATGTATGCCTTTCAACTTTGGGGTGTAGTAAATGAAAGTAATAATCTGGATGAATTAGAATTAGTTTACATTGTTCCATTAATGCTTATAATTGTTCCGGCTGTTTATCTTATTAGAGCTAAGCTTTTTAACGAGGTGCGAGGAAAAGATTTAGATTCATTTGAAGAGGAATTAATGGTTAAAAAATCAACCTGGCAGCAAATAAAGGACCTTTTTCGTTAACATTTTCACTTCACAATTTAGAATTAAATATGTAACTTGGTACGAATAACCAAGCCGTCATGTCACAGCCTAAATCCCCTTTTACCCGGTCCCAATTGCTTCCCCAGGAAGAAATGCTGGAAATTCAGCGCCAAAAAGGAGATCTTTTTATCGGCATCCCCAAAGAAGTGTATTTTCAAGAGAGACGAATCTGTCTTACCCCTGATGCTGTGGCTGCAATAGTGTCCAATGGCCATAAAGTATTAATCGAAAATGGAGCCGGAGATGAAGCCGGATTTTCAGATCGTGATTATAGTGAAGCGGGAGCTTTATTAACTAAAGATACGCGAAAAGTCTTTGGATGTCCTATCATTTTGAAGGTTGAACCGCCTACCCTTGAAGAACTAGAATTAATTAAACCTAAGTCGGTACTTATATCCGCCCTTCAATTAAAAACAAGAAAAAAATCATATTTCGATCTGCTTTCAAAGAAAAAGATCACCGCACTTGCTTTCGAATTTATAAAAGATGAAGATCACAGTTATCCAGCAGTAAAAGCACTCAGTGAAATTGCCGGAACAGCTTCCGTCTTAATAGCTGCAGAATTAATGGTTAATGCAAAAAAGGGAAATGGATTGCTTTTCGGAAATATCAGTGGAGTTCCTCCTGTGGAAGTTGTTGTAATTGGTGCCGGAACAGTTGGACAATTTGCGGTACGATCAGCTCTGGGACTGGGCGCCAATGTTAAGGTATTTGACAGCTCCATTACAAGACTGCGTCAGTTGCAAACCAATGTAGGCTGCACTTTATACACTTCCACGATTCAGCCTAAAAATCTGTTAAAGGCGCTTAGAAGATGTGATGTTGCTATTGGGGCGGTACGCGGAAGCAATCGCTCTCCAATCGTGGTTTCACAGACCATGGTGGAGAATATGAAAAAGGGCGCTGTGATCATAGATGTGAGTGTCGATATGGGAGGTTGTTTTGAAACAACCGAAATGACCTCACATGACAACCCCACTCTAATTAAGTATGATGTGATCCACTACGGAGTTCCGAATATTCCGGCACGCTATCCAAAAACGGCCTCCATCTCTATCAGTAATATATTCACCCCATACCTTCTTGAGATTGCGGAATGCGGCGGACTTGAAAATGCGGTGCGATTTGACAGTGGTTTAAGAAACGGTTTGTATTTTTACCGGGGAATACTAACGAACAAAGCTGTGGCCGATTGGTTCGATATGTCGTACAGCGAAATTAACCTGTTGATCTTTTAATGAAACTCATTCATCGTGTTGCATATTACCTGGGCGGTTTTACCATTGGTATAGTCATTTTACTCTTTTTTTTAAGTGGGAAACGCGCCTCTTGTGACTATTCGCCTAATGCGAGAACTTTAAAAAACATTAGAATCAAGGAACGGGTATTTACCAAGGAAGCTCTTTTAGAGCTGAAAGAAAACAACCTGGACACCTCCGTGGTGTCGCTGTTATTGAAAAATGGATCAGTGTTATTTTCAGAGAGTAGCACCAACTTGGATTCCTGTAAACAATACGTCATAGAAGGAGTGGAAAAGAATCGAATAATCAAGCTTCGAATTGAAAACTGTGATCGAACAGCAAAGATCTTATCCGCACATTTAGAGGTTGATTAAGCCCCTGATTTTTCTAATCTTTTTATGAAAAAGGAAGGGTAGATCTTATTTCGATTGTAAAAAGCCCTTCTGAAAGATTCTGTACTGCTAAATCCGCTTTCCATCGCAATTGCCTTTATGGTATACCTTCGGAATTTTGGATTAGACCTAAGTTCCTTCACAGCAAAGTCAATTCTAAGGTCATTTATGTACTTAGAAAAATTCTTTTCCATTTTAAGGTTGATCACCCGTGAAAGGTAATTCGAGTTGGTTTCAAAATCTCTCGCCATTGTCATCAAGGATAGTTCCGATGAAAGAAAACCCTTATCCGATTCAAAAACATCTAACTTCTTTAAAATAGAGTCAACAACCTCAGTCGAGATATCATTCTTATAGGTATTGGAAGTGTCCTGACTTGAATCATAAGTAGAATGTTCTGCCATTAAGATTTTAAATCTTTTTTTATAGATCATCTGTTGATTGACATAAAAGATCAACATTCCCAAAGTTATAATTAAGCCCGAGGCAATCCACCAGTTCGCCATTTTAGAACGTTGATTCTTGGCTGTAAGCCCCGCAATAAGCGCCTCCTTCTCCTCGATTAGTTTGGGGGTTTCATATTTCTGTATTAACTCGGCATCGAAATACTGGTAGTTTATTTTAAAGATACTATCAACTTTTATTAACTTATTTAGATACTCAATTTGTTTTTCTGGATTTTCATTTGAGGCGTAATAACCATAAAGAATTTCAAATATCATTCGATCATCATAATTGATAATTATATTTCCAGAATCATAAACAGAATCGGATTTTTGCACCCAATAGATTCCACTTTCCTTTTGTTTAAGTTCTATTAAAGAAAGTCCTTTATATAAATATATATTCACTAATGAACTTGGACTTAAAATTTTATAATATTTATCTAAGAGGCTGTCAGCCTCCAAAATAACTCTTTCAAAATTACCTTCTAAATAGGATACTTCTAATTCTATTTCGGATAACCAAGTATGGTGCTCTAATTTATCTATCCAATGATAATCTCCTAAAATTGAAAATGTTTGGTCAATATAGTATTTCGCTGAGTCTATATTTTTTAACTGAACATAGCAATAAACATAATTTTCATAGGAAAATATTAATTCCGCTAAATAGAGTTGGTCTATATCGATATTAGCACTATTTCTCGTTGAATTTTTAAGCTCCAACTTATAGTTTTCTTTTTGGATAATCTTATTTCTAATATGCTGTAAATCCAGTGCCTCCCGTTTGTCTCCCCAAGTAGCTTTTAAATTGATTAACATATCCATACAGTAGACTTGCTGCTGTAGGTTCCCTGTGATTTCAGCAATATTCATGGCTATTAAATAATTTTCAGTTGCATATGGTAAATTATTTATTACCCAATAATAATATGCTTTTAGAGTATACCCCATAGCCGGATAAGTAATATGTTTCATACTCTTTGTAAGCGCAATCACACTATCTGCAAAGGCAATATTCTTTTCGGGATGAAAAATACGGGCAAGACGATCGTAACCCCTCGCCATTTTAATCGTATCCAGTTCTATTCTGGCACGGTTGAGATAAGTTCGTGCAATTTTTTCCTGATTTATGGAATCTCTATCATATTCATTAAAGAGCGTAAGAAGCTCTTCATATTTTAGTGAATTAAGGTACTGTTGCTGCAGTTCCTGGCCATTAAGGGAAGCAGATATGATAACAAGATATGTAAACACGAAAATTCTCATACAATTTTAAACTATTGAGGAGTTATTGTAAGGAATATGTAACAATTTAACATTTTGTGTTTCTAATATGAAATTTTTTAAGAATTTAAATTTCAGCTGCTAATTAACTACCTGTGTATCAGGACTATAAATATATTTCGATTTAACTCAATTCATGAATTGAGTGTTTATTATTCTTGAATTGAGATATGCTTCCTTTGCAAATGCCAATTTTTCATCTAAAATTTGGAATTCATAAACTAGTTCTATCAGCCTGAAGCTTTTGTTTTTTAATATTAACTGGGGAGTTAGTGCTGCAAAACTTCAGGTTGATTTTTTTTTTAAAGTAAGTCTAATCAAAAATTAAATCAGCCAAAGAAAGTAAGAAAACAAAAAAGGAAAGCCACTACAAGGTAGCGGCTTCCACAGATTTGACGTTTTGAAATAAACACGTGTTTAATTCTATTTGCTAAGGTAATAAATTTTCTAATACTAAAAAGCACCACTGTTTATTTTAAAAGTGTGACGCTAAAACACTTAAAATGAGCCGCGTAAACCGAAAAGCGTATGAGTAGGTAAAAATTAATATAAGTATTATGAAAAATTTAAAATTATTAATTACTGTCATTTCCTTAATTATGTTTTCACATTCTTCCATATATGGGCAAGGAAGTACAAATCAACCATCCGACGGGTATTCACTTCAAATACCAACGGAATTAAAGGCAACTGAAGCTGAATTAAACGTTCATGAATTAATTTCAGTAAGTCACTACGATCAAAATTTAAACGGATATGTATATATCAAGGGGATTATAAACTCCAATAAAGAGGCTAAATTATATTCCGTCCAGACTCCTAAAAGACCAGTTTCATATCAACGTAGCCCTGGGTGTACAGGAGGTAATTATAATGCATGTGCAAGAGATTGTACAAAACGATCCAATACTTATGGTATTATTCTTTGCACCGGTTATTGCTTTATAGATTGCATAATTTTTGAAGAATAATATTTTTAAAATAATTATTTACTAACTAAAAATGATCAAGTTATGAGTAAGCAGGAAAATCAAAATATGAATAAATTATGGGGCATTATTAAACTCCTTTTAATTGCTCTTGCAGTAGTAATATTAATTTTTATTTTAGTTTATTATTTTGCCGGGTGGGGTAATTCGTAGGAAAACACTCTAATTTATTTCAATTCGAACAGCTTCTAATATTCTCCTCTAAGGTGTTTATAGTTGTGCTAAAAAAACTCTCATTTTCTTTCAAAAATTAGAGCAAGGCAATTCGATTTTCTAAATCAACGTTTGTTCATACTTGATCTTTGTAAAATTTCAAGATGAAAACAAAAACGATAATCAATTTCTATGTTTTCTTATTTCTAGTTACGGTATCAAATTCTGGGTTTTGTCAAATATCAAACCCTGAGGAAGTTGGAAATAAGACCATATTCATTCCTAATGAACTAAAATCAAATATTGAATTTAGTAATTTAGACCGATCATTAACATATCACAGTCAGTTTATAGAGAGTTTAAACGGGTATGTAAACATTGTTACAGATTCAAATGGGTTAATCTTAAAAATTACCGGGCCCAATTCAATTGATCAAAACATTTTAATAGGCAACCAGGATAGCGGCGTTGTGCCTTGCCCACACTGCCTTCCGTATCACGAAAATAAAGCATGTGTATTAGTCTGCATATTTGATGCTTTATTCGGTGATGATTAAATATAATTACAGGAAGTGCCTTACAAAAGATTAGGAAATTTCATAATTAACTGGGTAAGGTGCTTCCTTATTATAGCAGGTGAAAATGTTCAATTAATTTCTTCCCTCCCTTAAAAAATTCTTATGAATACGTTTAGGATTAAGACCTTATTATTTACTATAAGTTTTTGTTTTATAATAACTAAAACAAAGACTTATTCTGCTGTATTAAATCCAAATCTATCTATAAATGAGTGCATTGATTCATTGATTATAGAAACAAAAGCGATCCTAATTAAATTCGAAACATCAAGAAACACTATAGCAAATAAATTGAAGTATGTAAATAGAATATTTTTAAATAGCTCCGATACTCAAGAAAAAGTTGCCCTCTTAATTGAAAAAGACATACTTAAAGACTCTTTAAAATATTTAGACTCCAATCAAGAAACAGAAATATCGAAAATTCGCTATATCAAAGGGCTCCAGATCCTTAAAATTCTATATGAAAAAAACTTAGCTCTTGATCATCATTTTACATCAATGAACAGCCTGAGTGAGATCAATAATATGGCAAATCCTAACCACTATCCTGAGTTTGCGAAAACCAAGAACTTACTAACTGAAAGTCGTGAAGGCCGAAGAGGATTTCTGTTATCAGACCTAATGAACGACAATTTATATACCTCAGTAATTCATACATTTATTTCCCTATTTAATAATGAAAAAATAAAAGGAATAAAGAAAAAAGAGGAACTGGAAAAGATAGAATGCATCCTTGATTTTACTTTTCGCATGAACAATGATCTGGATATTATTTATTTCGAATCCATTTTTTTAAAACGTAACAATGAAGAAATGACATTGGATCTCGAAAAGCTTTTTAAAGAGTATACTGCACCAATTGGATATAAAACTTCGCTTTCAGACTGTAGAAAAAATGATGACTGGGCTACTATTGTTGACAATTTAAATGTTTATGTAAACAACATTGAAATGCTTACAAAAGAGAATATTTATAACAGTAAGGTCAACATCATGCAAATTGATATAAAATTCCCGGTAGATCGACTCCTTCAATTCATTAATCGATATAATATTTTTATTAGTCAGAGTACTAAGTTTTACGAAAAATTTGGAATTATGCTAAACAGCTATGAGAATGAAGATCGCTGTGCTAAAAGCATACCTTCAGAATATCTGAGACTTCAGGAAAATATTTCTGAAACAATTGAAAAGTTTAACACCGCCTATAAGCCCATCGAGATCAATGGGAGTAAACTTAAGCAGGCACTATATGGCATAAGTGAATACGATTAGATCCTCCTCCGCTCCTTTTCCTTCTTTAACAGGGTAAGTTCCCGGCTGGTCTGGCCGCTTACGGAGGTATTTTCTTCGGCCCGTCGTATTAAATACGGCATCACATCGCGTACCGGTCCGAAGGGAATGTATTTGGCCACATTATAACCTTCTTTGGCCAAATTATAACTTATATGGTCGCTCATTCCGTACAATTGACCAAACCAGATGCGTTTATCGTCCTTTGCCAGTCCTTTGGCCGCTATAATATCCAGGGCCAGATAACTGCTGGCCTCGTTATGCGTCCCTAAAAACAGGGAAATATCCTCCAGATTGTCGAAAATATACCGCATTACGGCATTAAAATTATCATCGGTAGCCTTCTTGCTCTCACATATAGGCGTGGGATACCCCTGCTCCTCTGCCCTGTCATTTTCTTTTTCCATATAAGCCCCACGCACTACCTTAAAGCCCAACTTATACCCTTTTTCCTTAGCTCTTTGGTGTATTGCCTTTAAATAGTCCAGTCGGTCCCAGCGATAACACTGTAGTGTATTAAAAACCACAGGACGTTGGGTATTGTACTTTTCCATCATGGCTTCACAAAGCTCGTCGGCAGCATCCTGCATCCAGGATTCCTCCCCATCTATAAGCAGGGAAATATGGCATTCCTGCGCCACCTCACACACCCGGTCATATCGGGTTTTTATACGTTCCCACTCCTGATGTTCACTTTCCGAAAGGGGTGTTTTCTCTGTGATCTTTTGCCAGATCTTAAATCGGCCGAACCCCGTGGGTTTAAAGACCGAAAATGGCATCGCCCCCCTTTTTTCTGCAAATCGTGTGAGTTCGACGACCTTTTCCATTGTGGCATCAAATTGCTCTTCTTCCTCCTTCCCTTCTACCGAGTAATCCAATACCGAGTACACCCCGGCACTTTGTAAGCTATCTACAGTAGGCTGACAATCCTTTTCGTTTACCCCGCCACAAAAATGATCAAAGACCGTAGAGCGAATGAGTCCTTCCACAGGCAAATGCGCACTGATGGCAAATTTGGTGACGGCAGTGCCTATACGGACCAAAGGTTCGTTGGCGATCATTTTAAACAGGAAATAGGCGCGTTCCAGCTCCGAGTCGCTTTTAAGGGAAAAAGCCGTTTCGGTATTATCAAAAAGAGATTTTGACGTCATATAAATTCAGTAAAGTTCACAAATATAGTTAGATTTGATATCTCTTTAAACAACTAATTTCGTTTCATGCCAAATCGCAAAAATGTCAAACTCCCCCACTCCATTCATTTTAATTCCGGCAGCTGGGAGGCACTAAATACATATCTTTCTACTTCAGGGTTTTCGAAAGTGTTTGTCCTAACCGACGAGAATACAAACACCCATTGTTTACCCATTTTTCAAAGAAATTGTACTCTTAAAAATTTTGAGGTGCTCAGCATGAAGGCGGGAGAATCTCACAAGACCATTGACAGCTGCGTAACCCTTTGGCAGCAACTTTCTGAAAAAGGAGCCGACCGGAAGAGCTTATTAATCAATCTTGGCGGTGGTGTGGTTACCGATCTGGGTGGATTTGTAGCAGCCACATTCAAGCGTGGAATACATTGTATACATATTCCTACCTCCTTGCTGGCTATGGTAGATGCCTCTGTGGGTGGAAAGAACGGAGTGGATTTGGGTAGTTTAAAAAATCAGATCGGTGTGATCAAACAGCCGGATCTTGTGCTGGTGACTACTGAATTCTTAAAAACCCTGCCCGAAGATCATTTTATTTCGGGTCTGGCCGAAATGCTAAAACACGGTTTGATCCATTCTGAAGCCTATTGGCAGAAGGTTTCAAATTACGATAAACATACCGGGGATGATTTGGATACGCTAATTCTCGAGTCTATTCTAATAAAGCACAGTGTCGTCTCTGCAGACCCGAATGAAGAAAACCTAAGAAAAACTTTAAATTACGGACATACGCTGGGGCATGCTATAGAGTCTTATTGTCTCGATCATTCTGAAAGACGAGCCTTACTGCACGGAGAAGCCATTGCGATAGGCATGATCTTAGCGACCTTCATTTCATCTGTGTTATTGTCGTTTCCGAAGAAAAAACTGGAAGAAATATCAAGGGTGATCTTTAACTATTTTCCGAAGCAGGAATTCAATCGATCTGATATTGAAAACGTAATTAAACTACTCATCTACGACAAAAAGAACACCAATGGCAAGGTTCATTTCGTACTTCTGGAAGCGATTGGCAGTCATAAAATAAATTGTGAAGTTCCTAACAGTCTAATTTACAGTGCTTTTGAGTACTACGAAAATTTTTGAAAATTTATGGTGAGATAATTTGTGGTTTTCTATTTTTTAGTAGTTTTAAAACGACAAACCATCTACGGAGAACCACTTATGAAAAGAATAATTGTTGACTTTAAAAAATTAACCCCGGAAATCCTATCCCTTTTAGTAGATAAGTATCCCGACGGCTACGACGACGATCATGTGATCACTTTTAAAAATGCCCAGAACGAAACCGTAGAGGCTGTCGAGGTACGTACCGAAGATACCGTTTACCTCGTTAAAGTAAGCTCTCGTCTGGAAAATTCAATGGCCAACTTCGATGAAGATGATTATGAGGATGCCGATTTCAATGAACCTATTAGCGAGATACCCGATAAAAAGACTTTAGACGAAGAAGAATAAAAAAAAGAGGCGGAAAAACCGCCTCTTTTTTATTTATAGCATTATATATGTTATGCATGTTGTAATTCATGTTTTCCTTCTTTGATCTCTTCAATCAGTTTAGAATTAAAGGCAGGAAGATCATCCGGATTTCTACTGGTGACAAATCCTTCGTCCACAACTACTTCTTCATCTACCCAATTTGCTCCTGCGTTCACAAGATCATCCTTAATTGACGAGAAGGAAGTCATTTTTCGGCCTTTTACAACATCGGCAGAGATAAGGGTCCATGGGGCATGACAAATTGCAGCCACAGGCTTTTTCTCTTTAAAGAAATCACGAACAAACATCAGGGCATCTTCGTTTCTTCTCAGTTTATCAGGATTTATAACACCGCCGGGAAGAACCAGTGCATTGTATTGCTTCGAATTTACTTCAGATAAGGTTTTATCAACGGTGTAAGCGTTACTCCAGTTGCCATCGGCCCATCCCTTGATGGTACCCTTTTCCTCACTTACGATATCCACTTTAAATCCCTCAGCTTCCATTGCTTCTTTAGGAGATTTAAGTTCAGATTCTTCAAATCCGTTGGTCGCTAATATTGCAATTCTCTTTTCCATAATAGTATTTAGTTTTTTGTTATTAATAATTTTCTTCTATATCAATAATACCAATAAACACAGGGCTTAACAAAGATTTGCTGCTAATCTTTTATTAAACTTTGTTAAAACTATGGTAAGTGAATTTCAGGCTTAGAATTTAAACGGAAAATAGAACACATCCTGTAGGTGATACATTGGGATGAGAGAAGCAAATTGTTTAAATATTCTTAAATACTGAATGCATCAATCGCTTTTTGTCATTGATGCTTTCCTCTAGCGAGATCATCGTTTCTGTACGGGTAACGCCTTCAATATCATCGATCTGATATATAATATCCTTGGCATGAGAAGTATCCTTTGCGCGTATCTTACAAAAGATATTGAACTTTCCGGTAGTCACGTGGGCAACCGTTACATAAGGTATATCATTGATACGTTCCAACACAAATTGAGTTTGAGAAGTTTTATTGAGAAAAACCCCCACATAGGCGATAAAAGAATAACCCAGTTTTTTATAGTCTAGCGTAAGTGAAGAACCTGTAATAATTCCTGCTTCTTCCATCTTACGTACACGAACGTGCACGGTTCCTGCAGAGATCTGTAGTTTTTTAGCAATATCGGTAAAAGGAGTACGCGTATTCTCGATTAACATGTCGAGAATCTGATGATCGGTATCATCTAATTTGAATTTAGCCATGGAGGAGGTGTTAAAAAGACAAAAATAACGCTTTTTATAAAGAAAATGGATCATTATTTGAATAAATCACATTGTTTCTGTCGTATTTATCCTGAATCGTTATAATTTTCTCACCAATTTTTATGTTTTCTTGAGAATTCACTAAAACGGTTTTGTGCTGAGCATCAATATGTTTGTGGGCGTTAAAAGTTGAAAGATCTCCGATAAAATCAAGTTGAGGTATAAACTGAATCTCCCCGTTGCGCACAATTTCCCGATATTGAATTGCCAGAGAAGTGCTGTTCTCACTATCCTCCAGACGTATATTGCTGATGATAATATCTTTAAAGTTTACCATATTCTCCGGAATCTTCTCGTAAGCTGATGTAACGGCCTGACGGTTGGATTCTTGTGATATTGAAAATAATTCCAACAATGCGAAGAAAATATACATTCTTGTTTGTTCTCGCAGATAATCATTCTGAAAGTGACCTGCTTCAAACAAAATTGTTGGGACACCAAGCATCTGAAAAGTATCTCCTACACAGTTTATATTGAAAGCGTCGTCGTACCTTCCAATCTGCCCGGGAATTAACTTTTCTAATCTATTGTACATTCGCACGATATGGTTCATAGCGACTTCTCTGGACGCAGTGATGCTCCGTTGCTCATCTGCCGAAGGCGCCAGAAATGAAACTGTTGCCGGTAAACCGGTTCGTAAGCCATAAATAGTTCGCTGATCGTGTAGATTGAGGCACAGGTCGGGTTCGATATCATGGAAAGCCTGGCGCAGTATTTTACTTTCATTCTGACTTAGATCTTGTGCATCACGGTTGAGATCGACCATATTTGAATTTTCACGCGTATAGCGCTTGGCTCCGTCCGGATTTAACATCGGAATAAGGTAGAAACTGTACGAATTGAGAAATGCGCTTATTTCTTCTGAAAATTGCTCGTTTTGGGTAATAAACTTTAAAAAATCGAAACAAGCTTTTGTCGTCGTTGATTCATTTCCGTGCATTTGAGACCAGGCTAATGCTTTTTTTGAACCGGTCCCGATTCTCAACATAGAAATATTTTTTCCTTCTTCTGAAATTCCTATTGAAGAAACTTCAAAATCTCGGGAGTAAGATTTAAGGATAGGATCGATGTGATCTAGCGTAATATATCTACCCGATAATCGATCCTCAAAATTGTGTTTATACCATGTCTCGAATCTCATAGGTTACATCTTGGTAGACAAAGGTAAACATTGCCTTGTTTACAATTGTAAACAGTGAATATCGCTAATCTGTATACTGTTGTAACCAACTCTTGACCTCCTATTCTAAAAAATGAATAGAAATTTTAACATGTTCATTATTACACAATATAATAGATTTATTTTCAACGCTTTATATATCTTTAATTAAAGTATTTAATTAATTATATTATAGGTATTTTAACTGTTTTATATAGAATACGAATATAATAATTTACATTTGTAAACGTTTAGATCACAGAAAGCATATTACAATGGTAAACAGCACCGATTTTGCAAAAAGGCTCGAAAAAATACTCGCTTTCTACGGGTTGTCGGCGGCTGCATTTTCGGAAGAGATCGACTTCAATCGCTCCACGATGTCACACCTCCTTTCGGGTCGGAATAAACCCAGTTTGGATTTTATTATGAAGGTGATCCAAAAATTTCCTGAAGTGGAATTGTACTGGTTGCTCAATGGAAAGGGCTCCTTCCCTGCTCAATCTAAAACCATTCAGGAAACTTCGTCTTCAGAGCATAACGAACCTTTGCCTAAAAACGAGTCAAAACCTGCATCTCGATCAGCATCAGCTTCGATACCAGTGACAGGTAATTCAGAAAAGGAAATTGACAGAGTGATTATTTTCTATAAGGACGGAAGCTTCAAAGCCTACGAAAATTGAGGGATTTCAAATTTAAATTCTGAAATTTGCAAAAACGTTGTCTATGCGATTTTCTGCACTATTTCTGGTTTTTATATTTGTTACGGGTTGCTATGAACCTGAACGCAATTGCACTGCCTTTAAAACGGGAACTTTCGAGTTTGAGGCCTTAGTAGGAACTGAACTTTTTACCACAAGAATTGAACGAAATGATTCCATTGAAGTTGAATACTTTAACGGAAAGATCGATACTGCATCGGTTCGTTGGATCAATGACTGCGAGTATATTCTGAAAAAATTAAACCCGAATAGCATTTCAGAAAAAAAAGCCATTCATATTAAAATTCTGTATACCGAAGGAAATACTTATACTTTCGAATTCAATGAAGTAGGGCAATCTGTAAAAAAGAAAGCTACAGCCACAAAAAGAAACTAATCTTTAATCTGTTCTTACACCTTGTTATGCCGAAAGTGCTTTTGGAGTATTGCATACAGATCACTTTTATTAATAGGCTTGAGCAAATAATCATCCATACCTACTCGCATTCCTTTTTCTATAGCTTGCCGTGTCACATCTGCAGACACCCCAATGATCAGCGTTTCTATCATTCCGCTTCTAATATGAGAGACCGTCTCAAAACCATCCATTTGCGGCATATGAATGTCCATTAGTATCAAATCAAAATCCTCCATTTCTAAACACCTCAATGCCTCTTTTCCATTGGCGGCCCCAACCGATTTCACATGAATAGCGTTGAGATAATTCATTAAAATGATCCGATTGAGCCGATTATCGTCTACCACAAGCGCTTTAGTCCCCGTAAAGTCTAAATCGTTATTCTCATCCGTAATAGTGCCCGATGATAGTAAAAAAGGAAGCGTAACAGTGAATTTTGTACCCTCGTTTTCCTTACTCTCAACTTCAATTGTACCGTCTAATAAAGAAACTAATTCCTTTGTAATTGACAGTCCCAAGCCACCCCCGGCGTGTCGTTTCCGTATCCCATCTTCAGCTTGAACAAATCGATCGTAGATATAGTCAAGTTTAGATTGCGATATTCCAACCCCGGTATCCTCTATAAAAACTGTGACTATAAGATTCCCGTCCTGTATCTCGTCACTGTAATGCACTTTGATCCGCCCTTCTGGGGTAAATTTAATAGCATTGTTTATTAAATTAGTGAATATTTGATCGAACTTAGACCTGTCACCGATCACTTTCTTTTTATAAACGGCTTCAATGTTGGTTTCTACTACAAGACCTTTATTATAAATTTCAGGAGTGTAAGTATCAACTATCTTTTTAATACGTTTAGACGGACTAAACTCATCGTGATCGATCTTAATTTCACCCGACTCAATTTTGTCGATATCCAGTATATCATTAACGAGTGAGAGCAGCGCATTAGCCGAATTGTGCATGAGCTTTACATAAACACCTTCCGTTTTACTGATATCACGATCCTTCAGAATATTTGCAAATCCAAGGATAGCATTTAAAGGAGTTCTTATTTCATGACTCATGTTAGATAGAAATTGTGTTTTAGCCTGTGAAGCTTTAAACGCTTTTTCCTTTTCTAATTCCAGTTCGTTATTTAATTGATTAAGGCTGAAGTTGAGACTTTCAAATTTTTTGGCCTTAAACCGCGCTGCGAGGAAAAAATAAGAAAGGAGACTTAGCAATGCCGAAAATATGAGTCCTACCCCTAACGCGGAATTCTGAACCCTAGTCCGCTCCTTATATACAGCATTGTCCCTATATAGAAAATAAAAGGTCCAGTTCTCATTACTTGCCGGATTCGGTTTTAACTGAGTTGTAAAAACTCGAGAATCGGGAAAATTAGCCGGTTGCGGATCATTGAAACTATAAAATACATTTCCGACATCATCTTTTATAAGAATGGCATGCTCTTCTAGATTTCTTCCAATATTATCGAATTGCTTTTTAAAATCCATTCCGGCCGTAATGGTTCCCTGAAATTCCTCCTTATAAAATACCGGAACATCGACTAAAAACGCTTTTCCACCTTGCGTTAATTTCACCCAAGGTGTTATATTAGTAATACCGCTAAGACTTTTTTCTCTCCAATTCGTATATCGATATTCAATTTTTGAAATATCAAGTCCAATAACGGTCTTATTGGGCTCAAGAGGAACAATATCTGTTATAATGCCATCCTTATTTATCCATTCTACAAACTGTAACGCTTCATTCTGCCCTATGAGTCTCTCGGCATCACTAAACAAATACTGTTGAAAAGCACCATCACTTTCCTCCAGACGGGCCTTGAGGTTTGAGAGGGAAATAATATTATTTCTTATAGTTCTCTCAAAATCATGCGAAGCAAGGCTTCCGGAAGTTTTGATCTGATTATAATAGACCTTTTGCAGATTATCCCGAGCGCGAAGAAATAGGAAAGTACACAAAAGACTCATCACAAGAAATATCATAACTGATATCCAGTAAAAGCGTCTGGGGATAAGTAAAGACATTAATTTGTTCTCCTATAAGGGTTTATAATTCTGGCGCTAATATTAGAAAATTCTTACAAATAGTCCTAAAAAAACTGAAGAATAAGATTTATTTATTTTCTATTGTACTCATTTTTAGACAGTAATTTATTTTGCTCGTCCAGAAGTTTTTCAATATTGGACA
Source organism: Constantimarinum furrinae (assembly GCF_014295415.1). Lineage (GTDB taxonomy): Bacteria > Bacteroidota > Bacteroidia > Flavobacteriales > Flavobacteriaceae > Constantimarinum > Constantimarinum furrinae. Next base: position 2,322,385 of record NZ_CP052909.1, on the reverse strand, counting down.
ACAATTCAATGTTTTTAGGGGTTTCAACGGCTTTATTTTTAGGGTCTTCGGCCTTTTTCTTAAACCGGTTGATAAATTTGATCACCACAAAAATAGTTAGAGCAATAATAAGAAAATCAATAAGCACTTCTATGAGTTCCCCATAACCAATGGCAACCTCTTCTGCGGTATCACTCGCCTCGCGCAAAACGTATTTGCGATTGGCCAGATTTACATCATCAGTTAACATGGATAAGGGAGGCATTACTACCTTTTTAACCAAAACATTTACAACACTATTGAAAGCCGTACCAATAATGATTCCAACGGCCATGTCGATCATATTCCCTTTAACGGCAAAATCCTTAAACTCCTGAATAAAACTTCTCATTTGGGCTTTCTATTTTGAAGAATTATGGTCAATGATTAAAATTTCTAAAACAACAACGTCTGACCTTCATCATCGGTCGAAGGCTTGTCTTCTTTGTCTTCCATAGATTCTTTTTGTCCAGTCGTTCCTTCTTGAGAAACATCCTCTTCATCAATCACCTCCATATCTTCTGCCGAAGTAGATTCCGGTTCTTCATAAGGTAACGGAGACAAGGCATCTATTTCCAGTACTTTATCTTTGGTCAATTGATTTCCCATAGCGGTAATCCCTTTAACGGCTATAAAATCTTCTAATTCAATAATGAGGTTTTCCTTCCGCTCCTTCCCTCGTTCTTTAGCAAATACCACCTCAGCCACAGGGCGGTGGTCTGTAAATACCCGCTCTAGATATGATTTAGGGTGATCTGTTATGATACTTTCTTCCTTATCCGGGTTTTCAATGAGAAAACGCTTTACATAGAACAATTCCTTTTCACCTTCCCAATAAATGGCCGAAATTGGTTTTTTAGGCTCCCATTTTTCAAGTACGATCATATCGTCGTCAAAGCGCAGCGTAAGTTCGGGAACTACAGTTTTTACGATACCATTCTGATTAATGATCAATAAACGGTCTTCTTTCCTGAATTCTCCTTTTAATTCTCCTCTTGCATCGACATTTAATCGTTGAACCGTATCATCAAACCAAATCTTTCTAGGTTTTAAAGTCGATAATCCTTTTTCCTTCAATTCAATTCGCTTCACAGGGTGTTTGGTCACAATATTCCCTTTGGAGGCACGTCCCTTTACTAATTGATCTGCGAAGTCCAATTCGAATTTCAACTTTTTAATGCTACCCGTTTGGCGGAGTAATACATTTACGACTTCGGCTTCTCCGTTAGGGTTAGCTGTAAAATAATACACTTTAGATCCTTTTGTTCCTGCGGTTAGATCGTACTCTTTATCCCGTGTGATGGAGGTCACGGCAAATCTTTTTACATAGGTGGCTCCACGAGGACCATCCTTATAGATCATGTTATAAATCGTTCGCTTATCCTTTTTCTTGAAAACGGCCACATGAATAATCCCTTTTCCAACAAAAGTCTTGGCATCTACCTTAGTCACCATCATCACCCCATCCTGCGTAAACACAATGATGTCGTCTATATCACTACAATCAGTCACATATTCGTCTTTCTTAAGGCTTGTACCTACAAAGCCTTCTTCCCGGTTTACAAAGAGCTTGGTATTTCGAATCACTACCTTGGTCGCTTCAATATCATCAAAGACGCGTATTTCGGTCAATCGCTCCTTCCCTTCACCATAATCCTTCTTCAGTCTTTTAAAATAATCTATTGCATAAGGAATTAAATGCTCCAGATGATATTTCACCTGCGCGATCTGCTCCTCTAATGCATCGATCTTTTGCTGAGCTTTTTCTATATCGAACTTAGAAATTCGCTTAATTCGTATCTCCGTAAGCCGTACTATATCCTCTTCCACTACAGGACGCTTCAGATGTTTGATATGTGGCTTGAGTCCGTTATCGATCGCCTCGATCACACCTTCCCAGGTTTCCTCTTCCTCTATATCCCTATAGATCCTGTTTTCAATGAAAATACGTTCCAGTGAGGCGTAGTGCCACTGATTCTCAAATTCATTCAGCTGAATTTCCAGCTCACTTTTCAGTAGCTCGACTGTGCGATCTGTAGAACGTCTCAACATTTCAGAAACACCGATAAACAAGGGCCTGTTATCTTCAATAACACAACCCAATGGCGAAATGGACGTTTCACAATTGGTAAAGGCGTACAAGGCGTCAATGGTCTTGTCCGGAGATATTCCTCCGGGCAAATGAATTAAGATCTCTACTTCGGCCGCAGTGTTATCTTCTATTTTTTTGATCTTTATCTTACCCTTGTCGTTTGCTTTCAGAATAGAATCGATAAGTGATGATGTGGTTGTTCCGAAAGGAATTTCACGTATTACCAAAGTATTTTTGTCATGCTGAAGAATCCTTGCTCTACTGCGCACTTTTCCGCCCCTGAGTCCGTCGTTATAATTTGTCGCATCCATGATCCCCCCGGTTGGGAAATCGGGAAGCAATTGAAATCTTTTATTCTGAAGGTGTTTTACGGAAGCATCGATGAGTTCTATAAAATTGTGTGGCAGTATCTTGGTGGAAAGTCCTACAGCGATCCCTTCGGCTCCCTGTGTTAACAGCAACGGAAACATTACCGGTAAATTTATTGGCTCCTTTTTGCGTCCGTCGTAAGAAGCCTGCCACTCCGTGATCTTGGGATTGTACACTACGTCTAACGCAAATTTAGATAAGCGGGCCTCAATATATCGCGAAGCCGCCGCTCTATCTCCGGTAAGTATATTACCCCAGTTTCCCTGGGTATCTATAAGCAGGTCCTTCTGACCTATTTGCACCATGGCATCGCCAATACTGGCATCCCCGTGGGGGTGATATTGCATGGTATGACCTACAATGTTCGCTACTTTATTATAGCGTCCGTCGTCCAGATCTTTCATCGATTGCATGATACGACGCTGAACAGGCTTAAATCCGTCCTCTATAGCCGGTACCGCACGTTCGAGGATCACATAGCTGGCGTAGTCCAGAAACCAGTCACGGTACATTCCCGTGATCTTGGTTATGGTTTCCCCGGAATCTTCATCATTCCCTTGCCCATTGGCATTCAATTCGTTTTCCGGCTTTAATTCGTCTTCACTGTTGAGTTCATCACTCATCCTTACTAATCAATTTATGGAATTATTCTTTTATTTTATCAAGCAACATATCGGCTACATTACCTTCCCATTCGTTTCGTAAAATACTTAGTACAATACTGTCTCGTCTTCCTCCTGGACTTACACAATTACTTCGCAAAACACCCTCTTCCTTGCATCCTATGCTTTTCATAGCGGCGATACTTCGTATATTCAAATTGTCTGCTCTAAATTCTATACGCTCAAAACCTCTGGTGTTAAACGCAAACTCCAACAACAGGTATTTACAATTCTTGTTTAATCCGGTTCCCTGAAAGTCTTTCCCATACCAAGTATATCCCAGACTAAGGGTTTTGTGATACAGATCGATATCATAAAAACGGGTGCTCCCGGCATATGCATTGGCTATTTTATCAAAAACAATAAAGGGATATTCCTTCTTATTCTTTCTTCCCGAAATTGCAAGTTTCAAGTACTTTTTCAGGTTTTCTTTTCCTCCACCCTGAATTAGCGAATAGCGCCATAATTCCGGCTCATTTTCAGAAAAGACAAGTAAATGCTCCATGTCTTCTGCCACCAAAGGGCGAAGCAACACATTCTTGTTCTCAAGAACATAGTCTGCATCAAAATCGAATGAGCATATACTGTTTTCCAAGGCGATCAATCTTCAACTTTATCCAGTTCAACTTTAAGGTTTTCAATTATAAATTCCTGACGATCGGGTGTGTTCTTACCCATATAAAAAGAAAGTAGCTCTTCTATGCTTAACGCTTTGTCCAGCATAACCGGGTCCAATCGCATATCACGACCTATAAAATGCTGAAACTCATCCGGCGAAATCTCACCCAATCCTTTAAAGCGGGTGATCTCAGGCTTTGGTTTTAATTTTTCAATTGCCGCTAATCTTTCTTCTTCGGAATAGCAATAGATCGTTTCTTTTTTATTTCTTACTCGAAATAATGGCGTTTGCAGTATATAGAGATGTCCTTCTTTAATGAGTTCGGGAAAGAACTGAAGGAAAAAGGTGATTAATAATAACCGAATGTGCATCCCGTCGACATCGGCATCCGTAGCGATCACTATATTGTTGTATCGAAGATCTTCCATGGTCTCCTCGATGTCGAGCGCCGCCTGTAGCAAATTGAATTCTTCGTTTTCATACACAATCTTCTTGCTCATCCCGTAGCTGTTCAACGGTTTTCCCCGCAAGGAAAAAACCGCTTGGGTGTTCACATCCCTGCTTTTGGTAATACTTCCACTTGCCGAGTCTCCCTCTGTGATAAACAACGTGCTTTCTAACCTGCGATCGTTTTTCATATCACCCAGATGCACCCTGCAATCGCGTAATTTCTTGTTGTGTAAGCTCGCCTTTTTAGCGCGTTCCTTGGCCAGCTTTCGAATTCCCGAAAGCTCCTTGCGCTCCCGCTCTGCCTGCATGATCTTACGCTGTATCTTTTCAGCCGTCTCCGGATTCTTATGCAGGTAATTATCTAGGTTCGTTTTTACAAAATCATTGATAAACGTTCGTACCGTGGGTAATTTCCCACCCATATCGGTAGAACCCAATTTGGTTTTCGTCTGACTCTCGAAGACGGGCTCCATCACCTTTATACTAATGGCCGAAACAATGGATTTTCGAATATCGCTCGCTTCGTAATTCTTTCCGTAGAATTCTCTAATCGTCTTCACAAGACTCTCTCTGAATGCCGCCTGATGCGTTCCACCCTGAGTGGTGTGCTGCCCGTTCACAAAACTGTGGTATTCCTCGCTGTACTGCGTTTTGCTGTGGGTCATGGCTATCTCAATATCCTCACCCCTAAGGTGAATGACGGGGTAAAGCATGTCCTCTTTAGACATATTGTCTTCCAGGAGGTCTTTCAATCCGTTTTCTGAAACAAATTTTTCTCCGTTGAAGTCGATGGTCAATCCCGGATTGAGATAGACGTAGTTCATCAACATCTTTGAAACATATTCGGTTCGGTACTTATAATTCTTAAAAATACTTTCATCCGGAATAAAGACAACCTTGGTTCCCTTTCGCTTCGTAGTGTCTTCTATATCGGGACTATTTTTTAATTCTCCCAGCTCGAATTCGGCGGTTTTCATTTGGTTGTCCCTTACCGATTCTACTTTAAAATAAGCCGAAAGTGCATTTACCGCTTTCGTACCTACCCCGTTAAGTCCAACCGACTTCTTAAAGGCTCTGGTGTCATATTTTCCACCAGTATTCATTTTTGAAACCACATCCACTACCTTACCTAGCGGTATCCCGCGTCCGTAGTCCCTTACCTTCACTTCTTTATCCTTAATTCGGATCTCAATGGTCTTACCTGCTCCCATGACAAATTCGTCAATACAGTTATCGATCACTTCTTTAAGCAAAATATAAATTCCATCATCCGGTGAAGAGCCATCACCCAACTTCCCGATATACATCCCGGGTCGCATTCGAATATGTTCTTTCCAATCGAGTGAGCGTATATTATCTTCGGTATATTCTGTTTGAGCCATAAAGTCTTGTGAATAGTGGATAAATATAGAATTTCGAGTACAAAATTGAAACCCCGAACGCCTAAAGTAATTAACAATTGGAAGCCGCTAATTGTTAGTAAGATTCGGAAAATTTCTTCAGTAAAACGTTAAATTGGATTCAAAATTCTTCCTTAAAATTCAATTAAGAAAACGTTAAATGAAAATGTAACTGAAATCTCTTCATCTATATTTGGGTTATGAAAAAATACATACTACTACCCGCCTTTTTATTAGTCTTTATATGTTCGAACGCTCAGGAATCCGACTCGCCTTATCAGCTGGACTGGACCACTGATGCTATCTGGACCGGCCTTGGTCTTGCCGGTAGCGCCGGAGGTTTGCTTCTTATTCAGAATAAGGATGATATGACCATGGAGGAATTTAACAACCTCAATATCGATGATATCAACGGTATTGATCGCTGGGCTGCCGGAAACCATTCTGAAAGTGCCAGTAATCTTAGCGATATTCCATTTGGAATTTCCTTTGCTACTCCATTTGTATTCCTATTCGATGATAAAATGAATGACCATACCGGACAAATTGCCGTCCTGTATCTGGAGACATTGGGTACTACGGCTACCATGTACACCCTTACGGCCGGGTTAATAGACCGTTCACGTCCTTATGTCTACGACGACAGTGGAGACACCCCGTTAGAAAGACGACTTTCCAATAACGGTCAGCGTTCCTTCTATGCCGGTCACGTTGCGGCTTCAGCGGCTGCGACTTTCTTTGCAGCAAAGGTTTACAGCGATTTTAATCCCGATTCACCTGCAAAACCTTGGATCTGGGCAGGAGCTGCCACAGTTCCTGCGGTTGTAGCCTATCTGCGTATAGAAGCTGGACAACATTTTTTAACCGATGTAACGCTTGGATATGTTCTTGGAGCAGCTACAGGAATACTCGTACCCGAACTGCACAAAAAGAAAAATGACAATATCTCAATTTACCCTGTTAGCGGTGAAAGTCGCACTGGAGATCGATATAAAGCGATGACGATGCGGATTACGTTTTAGTACTTTGAATGGTAACTTCATAAAAGCAGAAGTTGTTGGATCAATGGAGTGATGTGCGATCCATAATTGTTATTACAATTATGCCTCACGCCTCACTTCTCAATTAGTTATTAAACATTAAAACGGAAGTGCATTACATCACCATCCTGTACGATATACTCTTTACCCTCAACGCTTAACTTTCCGGCTTCCTTAACCTTGGCTTCACTACCCAGAGTTTCGAAATCGGAGTACTTTATAACCTCTGCCCTAATAAAACCTTTTTCAAAATCGGTGTGAATCACACCTGCGGCCTGAGGCGCAGTAGACCCCACAGGAATGGTCCATGCGCGAACTTCTTTTACTCCTGCGGTAAAATAGGTTTGAAGATTTAATAATCGATAGGCTCCTCGGATAAGTTTTGCCGAACCGGGCTCTTCCAGTCCTAGATCTTCCAAAAATAACTGACGTTCTTCGAAAGTTTCCAGTTCGGTGATATCGGCTTCAGTTCCAACAGCGAGCACCAGAACTTCGGCATTTTCATGGGCTACAGCCTCTTTTACCTTATCTACATAGGCATTTCCGGTAGCAGCAGCACTTTCATCAACATTACACACATACATCACAGGCTTATCGGTTATAAACTGCATCTGATCGATATAGTCTTCCCGCTCAGAAGGAGTTAGCTCTATAGCTCTCACAGAAATTCCGGATTCAAGTCCCTTGAGCACTTTTTGAAGTGCTGCTTCTTCTTTTTGAGCCTCCTTATTACCGGTTCGAGCAGCGCGTTTTACTTTTTCAAGCTTTTTTTCGGTGGTTTCAAGGTCTTTTAACTGTAGTTCTATATCGATGGTTTCCTTATCACGAACAGGATCCACACTTCCGTCTACATGAACTATATTATCATTATCAAAACACCGGAGTACATGGAGAATGGCATCGGTTTCACGAATATTGCCCAGAAACTGATTTCCAAGACCTTCGCCCTTACTCGCTCCCTTTACGAGTCCGGCAATATCGACGATCTCTACTGTAGCGGGAACAACTCGCTCCGGATTTACCAATTCTTCAAGTTTCACCAGGCGTTCATCGGGAACATTAACTACTCCTATGTTCGGCTCTATGGTACAAAAGGGAAAGTTTGCACTTTGCGCTTTTGCATTAGACAGACAATTAAACAGGGTAGATTTCCCTACATTTGGTAATCCTACTATTCCGGCTTTCATATTCGGGTTTTTAACGAAGCTTCCGTTTTATTTTGCTTCAGATATTAAGGCTGCAAATATACATTTTCAGAATAGAAAAAACAGAATATGAATCGAGTGATTTTTCAGAAAAAATAGGAAAACATTTGCACTGTATTGGCAATAGATTAACAACAAAATCCGTAGGTTTATACTTAATAATCTAAAGAACCAATACGTATGAAAAATTTAATGTTAACCGCATGTGCAGTATTATTTAGTTTAGCTGCAGTCAATGCTCAGGTGAATAAAGATATAAACGAAACGACAACGGTAAAGAAGGTAACCAAAAAGGATACTAAAGTAGAAACCGTGGTGGTTGCCGAGACCGAAACCGAAGAAGGTATCATTGAAGTTGAGGGTACCGACGAACAAGATCAGAATTCGGATGTAAAGGTCAATAAGAAAGACAAAGTTGAAGTTGTTGATAATTCTACCAATATCGATGCCGAGAATGAAGCAAAAATGAAGGCTATAGAAGCCGAAAAACAGGCACAACTGGAAGCTTCAATCAAAGCAGAAAAAGCCAAAGCAGAAAGAGAACGGCAAATACTTCTCGAAAAGAAGAAGGAAATGGAGCGGCAGTTGGAAGAACAACGGAAAAAACTGGAACACCGTCCAAAAGGAATGGCAAAATTAAAGAAAGGTGACGACGGAAATTAACCGCAACAGCTTTTTATAAAATCACCCGGCAAATGCCGGGTTTTTTATTGCAATGCATTTTGAATTGCCGTGCTATAGGTATCAAAATTTATAAGATCATTATGTCCGCCTCCTTCAATGGTGACTAAAGTCCGGGGTTTATTCGAAATGGAATTGAATAATTTTAAACCCGACTCGTAAGGAACTACACCGTCGGCTGTACCGTGTAAAATCGTAACAGGGCATGAAACACTCTTAATAAAAGTCGAGGATGGAAAACGATATTTTAACAACTTACTCACCGGAAGGATCTTAAATTTGTCCTTTACCAGATCGGTAAGCGAATAAAACGGTGTTTCCAGGATCAATTGAGAAGGTTCATTCTCAGAAGCGATCTTAGTGGCTATGGAAGCGCCCAGAGAGCGACCGTAAATGACAATATTTTCTTCAGAAAAATCTTCTTTTGCCTTATCATAGAATAATTGCGCATCGCTATAAAGATTCTTTTCGGTTAACTTCCCTGTACTCTTGCCATAGGTCCGGTAATCCATTACTAGTACGTCATAATGAAATTGAAGAAAAAAAGAACAAATCTCGCCCCATCGTTGCAGGTCGCCGGCATTTCCGTGATAGTATACGATCATACCCTTTGGATCTTCGACCTTTAAATGCAGGCCGTTTAGCCGGGCTCCATCGTTAGATTCTATGAAGAATTCAGTAAATGGAACATCCAGAACATATTGATGGTCCTGAGGCAAGGGTGTAGGCTGAAAAATGATCTTTTCCTGAAGCAGGTATATTCCCATAATAAAAAGTAAGGCGGCCGAAAATATAAAAAGTACAAGTTTTATAACGCTTTTCATTCTAATTTCCTGCCGAATGTTTTACTCCTAGACTTGTGGATTCAAGATCGATCTTCTGTGGCTCTGAAGTGATGATCTCGCCCAACATTCTGTGATAGGATTCAAAATTGTTTAAATTTTTATGACCGCCGCCGATAATGGGATATAATCGAGTGAGCTTCGGTTTAATCTGAGATAATTTTACACTGGTTTTAAAGGGAATAAGATTATCCTTCGTTCCATGTATGATATGAACCGGGCAGTTTACATATTTCAGCCATTTATATGTAGGCATGGGGTAGCGCATAATGATAGAAAGTGGCATAAATGGCATGTATCTGCCGGTAACTTTGGTAAGGCTGTAATAAGGAGCATCCAGAATAAGCATTTTGGGATTGTTCATTGAAGCGAGTTTGGTTGCAAATCCTGAACCCAATGAACGACCATAAAGAATAATATACTTTTCGGCCACCTGCTCCCGTATCTTGTCATATACATATTGAAGATCTCTTTTAATCGCTTTTTGGGAACGCTTTCCACTACTTTTACCAAAGCCCCGGTAATCGACCATGATCACATCGTAGCCATGTCTGGTGAAATCAACAGCAAATTTGCCCCACCCTTTAATACTCTTAGAATTTCCCTTTAAATATAACACAACGCCTTTGGGATGTTTCACACAAAAGTGAAGTCCGTTTATCACTGCCCCATCTCGGGTTTCGAGGTTGTATTCTTTAACTACTTGATTTTCATAATAGAACTCATAATCTCGAGGTAATTTTTCAGGTTTAAACAAAAAATAATCCTGTACATAATACAAGACTATGCTTATTACAATATATACCACGAGTATCCAAATAACTATGTGTAACCAAGTAGGCATGTCATACGGGATTTGATCTAAATGTACAAAAATAAATAAAGGCGCTTCTGCAGCATATTGATCCTATACTACCCGCTTTTAAGAGTAATTATGTTAAAAAGTGTTAATCAGAGAAAAGATTAATAAAGACTTATAACTGTCTTAAAACAATTTAACTCAGTCTCTGGGTACATTTGATCGTATTAAATTTTAAACCAAGCATTTAAACCTAGATATTATGAAAAGGATACTTTTAATTTTTGCGTTAACAGCCTTTACAACGGCTGGTTTTGCACAAGTAGAAAACGAGAAAAAAGAAACAGTAGTTACCAAAACTACCTCTAGTGATGACAAGGGAAAATCTGTTAAAATAAAAGAGGTTACCAGAACTGAAGTTCAGGACAAGGCGCTCACTAACTATGATGGTAAGCACGATTTTAACACGGTAATGCTTCCCACAAAGGTAAATACAGATGTGGACTACGATTACGACGGTGTAGTGTATCGCTTTAAGCCTGTAAAACCAGGATATGCCATTGTAAATTTAGATGGAAATGATGAGTATGCGAGAATTTATCCGTCCAGTCAGCCGGGATATTATATCTATACCAGAAATGGGAAAAACTCATTCGGATATTTTAATCAGGATGGAGATTTTGTGGTAGAAGCTTATGATCCCGACAATGACGGGGTAATGAATTATGTATACAAGATCGACATCAAGGATCCTAATCTTAAAAAGAAACTGGATAAAATGAATAAGAACAATAAATAAACCCAAAAGGCAACCTTATTGGTTGTCTTTCAATAAATAGTCTAATAATCTTAACTTTAAAAACATCTAATTATGAGAAAATTAATTTTAACAGCGCTGTTACTTGCTTCGGGAAGTATGCTATTTGCGCAGGAAACTCAAACAGAGAACGAGAAAAAGGAAACAACGGTCACCAAAACTACCGTAAAAGATAGTAAAGGTGTGGATGTTCAGACCAAAGAGGTCACTAAGACAGAGACCCAGGATATGGCATTAAAGAACTTCGACGGAACGCATAATTTTGATACTCAAATGCTGCCTACCAAAGTAAACACCGATGTAGACTTTAGTAACGACGGGGTGACATATAGATTTGCTCCAAGAGAAACCAGCGGTTATAATTTAATGACCTATGCCGAAAACGATGTAATGACGCCTTATGCTACCCTGCGTCCTTCGTCTCAGGCAGGATATTATATATTAACTCAGGATGGTGTAAGTTCATTTGGATACTTTAATCAAAATGGAAACTTTGTGGTAGAGAGTTACGATCCGGAAAGCGATAGTATTGTAACTACGCTATATACGCTTGATGTGAAGACTAAAACGACCATCAAAAAGAATAAGATGTAATAGATCTTAATCCCCACAAAAAAGAAACCCTCCGGTATTTTCAATTGAAAATCGGAGGGTTCTTTTTTATGCTTTATGGTGTTATTCTTTATGCATAAAGGACTGTTTAGCCAATAAGGTTTCTTCACTTTCTACGTGATCCTCATCCGGGACACAGCAATCTACCGGACAAACAGCAGCACATTGAGGCTCTTCATGGAAGCCTTTACATTCGGTACACTTATCGGGAACTATATAATAAATTTCATCACTTACAGGCTCCTGAGTCTCATTGGCATCTACCTGTTTTCCATTCGGAAGTACTACAGTTCCCTCCAGATCTGTTCCATCTGCATAACGCCAATCATCGGCACCTTCGTAGATTGCCGTGTTAGGGCATTCGGGTTCACAGGCTCCGCAATTGATACATTCATCTGTTATTATGATTGCCATAGGTTTTTCTTTTTCTAACTTTGCCGCAAATTTAATGCCTATAAAGGGCAACTCCAAACTAAGTATGCAATTACAACAAAGAATTAACGCATTTGCTACCTTGGGTTCATTTTTAGGACAATTTGCTTCGGAAGGCGCTATTAAAAATCCGCAAATTCCTGCAAATGAGTCATATTTTGAACGTATGCTTCAGCAATTGCAATCGGCAAAAGATCACAACGGCTGGTTTACTCGGGACAATCTGCGCTTTGCGTGTGCATCCTGGTCTGAAGCCCTTTCCGAAGAAAACTTGAAAAAGTGGACCTCGAAGTACAATTTTAAGAATGGTGCCCCAAAGACGATAGCCGTGATCATGGCGGGGAATATTCCTTTGGTGGGCTTTCACGATTTTATATCGGTCCTCATCTCCGGCAATCAAATCCTTATAAAACAATCATCCAACGACGATCAGATACTACCACTGCTTTCAGAATATCTGCAAATTATTGAACCCCAATTTCAGGGTAGGATAACGATCACTAAAGATAAATTGAGTGATTTTGACGCGGTGATCGCGACAGGAAGCAACAATACCGCAAGATATTTTGATCATTATTTTTCGAGATATCCGCATATCATTAGGAAAAACCGTAATTCGGTTGCTGTATTAACAGGTGGTGAGACCCCGGCACAACTGCAAGCTCTGGCCGATGATATTTTTACGTACTTCGGACTCGGTTGTAGAAACGTTTCTAAATTGTTTGTCCCGGAAGACTATAATTTTGATGATTTCTTTAATGCCGTATTTGAGAAAAAGGACATTATTCAGCATAATAAATACATCAATAATTACGATTACAACAAGGCCGTATACCTCATGAGTGGGATCCAATTGCTGGATAATGAATTTCTGTTACTGAAGGAAGATGCGAGCTACTCCTCGCCTATTTCTGTTGTCTTTTATGAATATTACAGCGATACGAAGTCGCTACGTGACAAGCTTGCCGCGAATTCTGAAAGGATACAATGTATTGTATCAGATTCTGGAATATCGAACGAAATTAACTTCGGCAAAGCGCAAACGCCACAGTTGTGGGATTATGCCGATGGTGTTGATACTCTGGACTTTTTGTTGAAACTATCTTGATAAATTATCATTTAATTAACCCTAATTCCTGTCATATTTTACATCTTTGCAACTTGAAATTTCCTATTTATGAAAAAGCATAATTTTAGCGCCGGGCCTTGTATCCTGCCTCAATCCGTTCTGAAAAAAGCTTCTGAAGCGGTAATTAATTTTAACGGTCTGGATCTTTCGTTGATCGAGATCTCTCATCGAAGTAAAGATTTCGTCGAAGTTATGGATTCGGCTAGAGCGCTGGCACTGGAGCATTTAGGACTTCATAATAAAGGGTATCAAGCACTGTTTCTGCAAGGAGGAGCCAGTATGGAATTCTTAATGGTTGCTTACAATCTGCTTGAAAAAAAGGCAGCATATTTAAATACCGGAACATGGGCCGACAAGGCTATCAAGGAAGCAAAGTTATTTGGAGAGATAGTTGAAGTAGCATCATCTAAAGATCAAAACTTCAATTATATACCTAAAAATTATTCTATTCCTGCAGATGCTGATTATTTTCATTGTACGAGCAATAACACCATCTTCGGAACTCAGTTAAAACGGTTTCCTGAAACCGATGCCACATTGGTGTGCGATATGAGTAGTGATATATTTTCAAGGGTGTTGGACTTCTCTAAATTCGATCTTATCTACGCAGGTGCTCAGAAAAACATGGGACCGGCCGGAACAACGCTGGTTGTTATTAAAGAATCTATCCTCGGTAGGGTTTCCAGAGCAATCCCATCTATGCTGGATTATAAGGTACATATAGCGAAAGAAAGTATGTTTAATACTCCGGCAGTTTTTCCGGTCTATGTTTCTATGCTTACCCTTCAGTGGCTCAAAGATATGGGGGGAATTCCTGCCATTGAAAAAATTAACAACCAAAAAGCCGATCTCTTGTATTCTGAAATAGACAGAAACCCTTTATTTAAAGGATTTGTCACCGAGAACCAAGACCGGTCTAATATGAATGCCACCTTTAATCTTACCAATGAAGCCGTAAAAGATTCATTTGATGCGATGTGGAAGGAAGCAGGCATCAACGGTCTTAACGGACACAGAAGCGTAGGCGGATACCGGGCTTCGATGTACAATGCCTTACCGCTGGAAAGTGTTCAGGTATTGGTAGATGTGATGAAAGAATTAGAGCGCAAGTCATAGGTACCCACAAATTAATAGGAATAAGAAATAAAAAAGAACATAAAAATTTTATCTGAACATGAAAGTATTAGCCAACGACGGAATCTCAAAAAGTGGAATTGAAGCTCTTGAAAATGCAGGTTTTGAAGTTATCACAGTAAGTGTTGCACAAGAACAGCTTATCAATTATATAAATGAGAACAATATAGACGTTATTTTGGTTCGTAGCGCGACACAGGTTAGAAAGAACATAATCGATGCATGTCCAGGTCTTAAGATCATTGGTCGCGGAGGCGTGGGAATGGACAATATTGACGTGGAATACGCTCGTGAAAAGGGATTGAAAGTGATCAATACACCGGCAGCCTCGTCTGCTTCTGTAGCTGAACTGGTTTTCGCACATCTATTTGGTGGCGTTCGCTTCCTCTTTGATGCAAACCGTAATATGCCGTTGGAAGGAGACACCAAGTTTAAAGAGTTAAAGAAAAGCTATGCTTCGGGAAGAGAATTAAGAGGTAAAACCATTGGTATTATTGGTTTCGGAAGAATTGGTCGCGAAGTGGCTAAGATCGCTCTGGGCTGTGGTATGAAAGTTATCGCGAGTGATAATCACGTAGGTGAAGCAGACATCACCCTCGATTTTTACGACGGACAGGAGATCACATTAAAAATAAAAACAGAGCCTGTTTCAGAATTGATCAAACACAGTGATTTTATTACGCTTCATGTTCCAGCACAGAAGGATTATATCATCGGAAAGACCCAAATAGAACAAATGAAGGATGGTGCAGCTATCATAAATGCTGCCCGTGGTGGGGTAATCGATGAAAAAGCACTAATAGAAGCTTTGGAAAGCGGAAAGTTATCTTTTGCTGCCCTGGATACTTTTGAAGAAGAACCCACCCCGGCGCTCAAAGTCCTTATGAACGGAAACATTTCGTTAAGTCCTCATATTGGAGCTGCTACTGCGGAGGCTCAGGATAGAATTGGAACCGAGCTCGCAGAGCAGATCATTAATATCCTGGAAAAAGTATAATAGCGTTTAGTAAATTGAAAAGTCGAACCAAAAAGATAACAAGATGGCAGGTATAATGGATTTATTAAATAGTGATCTGGGAAGACAGATCGTTAGCGGAGTAAGTAACGAAACTCGTCAGCCGGAGGATAAAACCGCTTCGGTTGTCGCAATGGCAATACCGCTTTTAATGGGAGCCATGAAACGAAATGCCAATACTCCTCAAGGTGCCCAAGGTTTAATGAACGCTTTAAATAATAAACACGACGGAAGCATACTGGATAATCTTGGCGGACTTTTTGGCGGAGGTGTTAATGAGGATGTGAAGATCGATGGTTTGGGAATCCTTGGCCATGTTCTGGGAGGTTCACAGGATAATGTTGTGGGCGCTTTATCTAAAAAATCGGGTATGGATAGCAACTCAGTAATGCAGATCCTAACCGTACTGGCTCCTATTGTTCTTGGATATCTTGGAAAACAACAACGTCAAAAAAGTATAAAATCTCAAGGTGCTTTAGATGGCCTTCTTGGGGGGATGCTAGGTGGTGGTAGTACATCACAACAAAAACAACAATCGCTAATTGAAAGCTTACTCGATGGTGAT
This sequence comes from Constantimarinum furrinae, assembly GCF_014295415.1. Lineage (GTDB taxonomy): Bacteria > Bacteroidota > Bacteroidia > Flavobacteriales > Flavobacteriaceae > Constantimarinum > Constantimarinum furrinae. The sequence continues at coordinate 2,306,504 of NZ_CP052909.1, read as the reverse complement.
GGTGACGGTAGTGTTGTGGATGATATCGCCGGAATGGTGTTGGGTGGAGGCTCTAAGAAAGGCGGACTGTTGGGAGGACTTTTTGGCCGATAGTTTAAAAATGAAGTCGTGATTTATAAACCATCTGAACTATCGGGTGGTTTTTTTGTTAAAGCTGCTGAAAATGATATGTTTTGGTTGTTCTATTTTGTAAATTTATGGAAAACAGCACGCAATGAAATATTTAATTTTTGTTTTAGGAATTTCACTCGGCATTTACAGCTGTAACTCAGGAAAAGCAACGATGAGCTCGGCCGAAGATATGAGTGAAATGAAAAATGACACTATACGTATTGCTAACGAAGAACTGGAGTACGAGATCATAATTTTAGAACAGGGTTTCGATCGCTACATGAGCACACAGCCACCGGAGAGCTATTATTCTGTGACCTTCTTAGAACGTAAGAATCAGTTTTATGTGATGGAATACAACCGCCGTGTTCAGGATATAAAATACAGCCGAATTTTATACCCTCAAACTATAGAATACAATCCGAATATCCGATACGGTCTGGAAGTTAATTATCTTCTATATCACTATTTTCAGTTTTTTGAAACTAAATACAAACAACGACTCCTTTGAAAAAATTAAAAGAACGCTGGAACATCGAGACTAACTGGCAATTAATGATTATTTTTGTGGTGTTCGCCGTTACCGGCAGTACATCGGCCAAATTCGCAGGTCCGACTACAGATTTCTTCGGCATCACTAAAGAAATGGGCTGGTATATTTATTGGCCGTTTAGGATACTTGTCATTTTTCCTTTATATCAGGTTTTGCTGGTATTTTTTGGATGGTTGTACGGACAATATGATTTTTTTTGGAACTTTGAAAAGAAAATGCTTAGAGCAATGAAATTAGGATTTCTAATTAAAAATTAATGACGCAAAACGAGAAAATAAATAAGCTATTTATTACTTTTTTCCTGATCGGAATACTGCTGTTCCCTTCTGCAGTTCAGGTTATTCACAGTGTTGAAGGCCATGAGCACAATGTTTGTTCCGATTTTTCTACGCACGTACACGAAAATAAAACAGATTGTGAGCTTTGTCATTTTCACTATGCTCCTTTTGAATACCGTTTTTCTGCTATTACCGAAGGTGTTGAGATATTCACTATAACGGCTTTAGACAGCAATTACCAATTCCTTTCCGGTAACTTCACAGCTCCCAATACCCCGTTGCGGGGTCCTCCGGTTCTTTCCTGATCCCCGGAACACATATTATTTAACTTAAAAAAATCAGGAAAGTATGAAACTTTTTAAATTCATGCTCTTGGGACTTATCTGTATCCCAATTGTACATGCACAAAATTCTTTAACAGGTACGATAACAAATGCTGAAACCAATGAAGCCTTAATGGCTACCGTTTATTTGCCATCTTTGGAAAAAGGCACGGTTTCAAACTTAGACGGTGGATATACCATTACAAATATTCCAAACGGAAATTATACTGTCATATTCAGTGCGCTGGGTTTTGAAACGGTTTCTCGCAAGATCAGTTTTTCAGAAGGAAACACGATACAACTGAATATGGTGCTGGCCGAAAGCGCTGTAGAAATGGATGCAGTGATCATCTCGACCCCTTTTCACAAACTTCAGCGTGACAATGTCATGAAGGTCGAACGCGTATCGACCGAAATGCTCAACCGATCGGGGGCTATAACAATTTCTGAAGGCATATCGAATATTCCCGGGGTCTCTGCCATTAGCACCGGAACGGGTATCAATAAGCCCGTTATTAGAGGGCTTAGCAGTAACAGGGTGCTTACTTATACCCAAGGAGTGCGCCTGGAGAATCAACAATTTGGAGATGAACACGGATTGGGTCTTAATGGCTTCGGAATAGAAAGTGTGGAAGTCATAAAAGGTCCGGCCTCCCTGCTTTACGGAAGCGATGCCCTTGGAGGAGTGCTTTATCTAAATCCTGAAAGTTTTGCCGCCGCCAACTCAACCAATGCAGATGCCGAAACACGTTATTTCACAAACACTCTCGGCAGTAGCAGTTCTGTAGGATTGCGAACCTCATCGGAAAAATTCAAGTTTTTAGTTCGCGGTTCGTACAGTACTCAAAGTGATTATAAGACCGGCGATGACCAAAGGGTGACCAATAGCCGTTTTCAAGAATACGACTTAAAATCGGGCTTGCAGTATCAGGGCGATATAGTTCGGTCAACGCTACGGTATAATCTTAACAGTGCGACTATTGGGATTCCGGAAGAAATAGGCATTCAGACTACTTCCAAAGATAAAGCCGGTCCATTTCAGGAGATTGACAATCATGTGTTGAGTTTGGAGAACAATATCTTTCTGAATAATTCCAGTCTGGATCTAAAGGTGGGGTATCTGTTTAATGACAGGAAAGAGTTTGAGGCTTTGGATGAAGATGCCGAACTCCGCCTGCAGCTGAACACCTTCAATTATGATCTTAAATACAACCTTCCCGATCTGGGAAAATTTGAAACCATAGCCGGAATCCAGGGCTTGTTTCAGGAAAATAAGAATTTTGGTGAGGAAGTGCTTATTCCGGATGCTACCACAACCGATTTCGGACTATTTGGAACTACCCACTTACATTTTGAAACGATTGATCTACAGGCCGGATTGCGGTATGATTTCAGAAAAATAGACAGTGAAACCATGGGAACGGCTGCAGAAGGAGATCTTATTGAGGGAATATCGAGAACCTTCAATAGCTTTAATGCGGCTCTGGGTGCAAAATGGGATGTTGATGAGAATACATTAATACGATTAAATTTTGCAAGTGGTTTTAGAGCTCCTAATCTTGCCGAACTCACATCAAATGGTGTTCATGAAGGTACCAATCGGTACGAAATTGGGAATCCCGATCTCAAGAACGAACAGAATTTCCAGACCGATCTTTCTATTGAATACGGAAACGAACATTTTGAATTATTTGCTAATGGTTTCTATAATGTGGTTAGTGATTATATTTTTGTCTCTCCAACCGATGAGATCATCGACAATACGAATGTTTTCAGATATGTCCAGCAGGATGCGGTTTTATATGGTGGGGAAGTCGGACTTCATTTACACCCTCACCCTTTAGATTGGCTGCATTTGGAATCCACTTTTGAAACAGTAACGGGCACATTGCGCAATGATGATCCCTTACCACTAATACCGGCAAATTCATTGAAAAACACCATTAGAACTGAATTTGAAAGAGGAAAAGTATTTACCAACAGTTCGGCATTTTTAAGTTATGAAAACGTCTTTAAACAATCTCGTACAGGTCTATTTGAAACACCAACCGGCTCTTACAACTTACTAAGTGCAGGAGCAAATGGTACGCTTCTTCTTGGATCCATTGAACTCGATCTGGGAGTCACAGTTTCAAATCTTTTGAATGAGACTTATGTGGCCCATCTGTCGCGATTAAAAGCAGACGGTGTCCCTAATATTGGGCGGAATGTGCTGTTAAGACTTAAAGCAACCATATAAAAAAAGCCCCTTTTCAGGGGCTTTTATCATTTTACTACTTCTACTTCAATGGTCTGTGGCTTCGGTGCCTTTTGGCTCGAGAATACATAGGTGTAAACCCACATAAGGGTAAACGTTGGGATGAAATCGGTCATCGGGATCAATTCTTCTATAAAAACGATCACTGAGGCGATCTTACCATTCGTTCCTTTGTACATTTCGCTCATTTTTTTTGCTGCAATGGGTGCCCATATTAGATCTAAAAAAGGACCAATTACCGGAATTGCCATTGTGGCCATACCTACAAGGTCATATAAAATTCCTTTTCGGAGCAGTGTATATTTTGAAGTTGTCATATCGTTCGCTTTACATTATACTTTGTGTAACGCAAAAAACCTGCCAAAAATTATGACAAGTCACTACTAATAAGCTTGAGAAATTCATTTCTCGTTTCGATCTTTTCAAATTGTCCTCTAAAGCCTGAGGTGGTCGTTAAACTGTTTTGTTTCTGTACCCCACGCATCATCATACACATATGCGCTGCTTCAATCACTACTGCTACGCCTTTTGGCTTTAACGTATGGTTTATGCACTCCAGAATATCGTGTGTGAGTCGCTCCTGCACCTGTAATCTGCGTGCAAATACATCGACCACTCGCGGGATCTTACTCAAACCAACGATATGTCCGTTAGGAATGTATGCGATATGAGCCTTTCCAAAGAAAGGCAACATATGATGTTCGCAAAGAGAGTATAATTCCACATCTTTGATGATCACCATGTCGTTGTAATCTTCAGCGAACATGGCACTTTTGAGTATTTGTTCAGGATCCTGACAATGTCCGGAAGTTAAAAACTGAATTGCTTTAGCAGCGCGTTCAGGAGTTTTTAATATTCCTTCACGACTTATATCTTCGCCAACTCGTTCAAGGATATCGGCGTAGTTCTTTTTCAGATCATCTGTAACGTGGTGATCGTATTCTTCAAAAAATTTATATGATGCCATTAGGTTGTTTTAAGTTTTTCTGAATAATATTTTTTTACTTTTTCGAGCTTCGGACTAATTAGAAATTGACAATACGGTTGTTCTCGATTATCGTTGTAATAGTTTTGATGATTCTCTTCAGCCTCATAGAACACATCAAATGACTCAAGTTGCGTTACTATAGGTTGGGAAAATACCTTCTTTTCTTCTAGCAATTTTATAAAAGCCGAAGCCTTTTCTTTTTGCGCTTTGGAAGTATAAAAAACCGAACTTCGGTACTGAGTACCTATATCATTGCCTTGCCGATTAAGTGTGGTAGGATCATGCGTAGCAAAAAATATTTCTAAAAGTGTTTCATAAGAAACCCGATCACTGTCGTAAGTGATCATAATTGCTTCAGCATGTCCGGTACGTCCTGAACATACCTCCCGATAAGCAGGGTTCTTTATGTGTCCGCCGGTGTATCCGGAGATTACCTCTTCAACCCCGTCAATTTGTTGAAAAACAGCTTCGGTACACCAGAAACAGCCTCCGGCGAATATGGCTTTTTGTTTAGTGCTCATGTTTAAAACGAAATTACAATTAAATTAAAAGTCACCTGACTTTGTGTTGGTTTTAACTTTTTATTAAGAACAGCGCGGTAATAGAATCTTAGTTTTGTCTTTACATTCATCATCAATCATCAATCATCGAAATGCCCTTCGGTAATATCATATCCTTTTCGAATTTTAAATCCATAGGCAATGCCTATAAATACAATGCGAAAAAAAGGTTATTGATTTATATAATCTTTCAGAAGACAACCCGTTACTTAGACGAAGTCTTAAGGTTTGCATTACTCTTTAGGCACAAACATTTTTTATCCTCTGTAACAATTAAAAATTTTCAGTGTCCTTATAAAAACACTATTAGTACAACCTCAATGAAATATATTGTTCTGTCTATACTTATCGCTGTATCGGGCAATTTAATCGCCCAGGAAAAGAAAACCTTACAAATAAAACGGGTTACTGAGGCTCCAAAGATTGATGGGGTATTAGATGACCCGGCATGGGAAGGTGTCGATGAGGCAACCGACTTTACGCAATTCAGACCAGAAATGGGCGTAAAAGAATTGGATCACCAGAAGACCGTTGTAAAAATGGTGTATACCGATAATGCCATATTCATTTCGGCTTACCTGCATGATAAGCCCGATAACATCATGAAGCAATTTACAAGTCGTGATAATTTTGGTCAGGCAGATTTCTTTTTGGTAGCAATCAATCCCAATAATGATGCTCAAAATGATACAGAGCTATTCGTTTTTAGTTCAGGTACACAGGCAGATGCGATCGCTTCGCCCAGTACCGGTGAAGATTTTGGCTGGGATGCAGTATGGGACAGCGCAGTGAAGATCGTTGACGACGGTTGGATCGTAGAAATGAAAGTGCCATATGCAGTATTGCGTTTTTCGAACAACGAAGTTCAAACCTGGGGAATACAGTTTCACAGAAGATACCGCAGAAATAACACTCAATATTCCTGGAACCCAATAGATAGAACGAAGGGTAATATTGGCCTGTATCACGGCGAATTGGTTGGCATTGAGAACATTTCTCCCCCTACTCGCCTATTCCTTTATCCGTTTGCTTCCGGTCTTGTAAAGACTTTTGATGGTGAAACCACCAACGATTTTAGCCTTGGACTTGATGTGAAATACGGGATCACTGAAAATTTTACACTGGACGCTACCCTCATTCCCGATTTTAGTCAGGCGGGATTCGACAATGTACGATTAAACCTAGGTCCGTTTGAACAGCAATTTTCTGAACAACGCCAGTTCTTTAAGGAAGGAGTCGATCTTTTTACCAAAGCGAACCTCTTTTACTCGAGACGAGTTGGAGGAAGACCTTCTACCTTTCCCCAAGTGAACGACTCGATTGAAGAAGTTAGCGAATACCCCAAAAAGGTCAACCTGTTGAATGCGGTGAAAGTTTCAGGGCGAACAAAAAACGGCCTTGGAATTGGTTTTTTTAATGCGATAACCGAAAAGACATATGCAAAAGTAAGAAACCTAAATACTGGAAATACACGGGAAGAATTGGTGGAACCTTTGGCCAATTACAACATACTCGTGGTCGACCAACAATTTAACCGAAATTCTTCAGTAAGCCTAATTAATACTAGTGTAATTCGGGATGGAAATTTCAGGGATGCCAATGTTACCGCTGCGGTGTTCGATATAACCAACAAAACGAACAAATGGAATGTAGATGGTGCGTTAAAGGTGAGTAACCTCAATTTGGAGGAAGGAACAAAAACCGGATTCAGTTCTTCACTGGAAGTAGAAAAAGTTAGCGGAAAATATCGCTATGGAATTGAAAATTCAATAGCCGATAAGGAGTATGACATTAATGATATGGGAATCCTTTTCAGAAATAATTATAACAATTTCAGAGCCTTTGGCTCCTACAGGATCTTTGAACCAACTGAAAAGCTGAACAACTTCGATATCTATATGTATTTTAATTATGATATGCTCTTCAAACCGAATACATATACCGGAAAACAAACGGGTATAAGCGTTTATGCGCAAACCAAAAAGCTCTGGGAGTTTGGTGGAAATATTAACTTCGATATAGGTAAGCAACACGATTATTTTGAGCCCAGAACCGAAGGGCGGTTCTTTACATTTCAAAATATTTACAACAATAATATTTGGTTTAATTCTAACAATGCGAAACGCTTCGCTATGTTCGGAAATGCCGGATTCGTTACCTTATTCGATAAAGAAAGGGATCTATTTAGTTATTGGATTGGTATGGGACCCCGAATGCGTTTTAATGATAAGTTCTCATTAAGCTATTCGTTTAACTATGAAGACGGGACTGGGAGTCGCGGGTTTGTGACCAATATTGGGGATGACATCATTTTTGGGGAACGCGCACAAAATACCATTGTAAACAGTTTATCGGGAAGTTATAATTTTAATTCTTTTCATTCGCTTAATCTTACATTCAGAAATTATTGGGCAACGGTAACTTATGACAATGGGCTTTTTGCACTTCAGGAAGACGGTACCCTGTCCAGGGAGGACAATTATACGCTGGCCGATGTTGATGATCCAAACGTAAATTTTAATACCTGGAATTTCGATTTCAGATATTCATGGCAATTCGCTCCCGGAAGTCAGTTGAGCGCATTATACCGAAACTCCTTATTTAATTCTTCAACCGCATCAACAGAAACTTACTTTAACAGTGTTGAAACACTTTTTAAACAGCCCATAGAGCATGTATTTTCATTGAGATTGGTGTACTTCATCGACTATAATAATGTGAAGTCATTGTTTAAAAAGGATTCATAATAATTGTGATAAAAATAGTACTTTCGCTATCAGTTCATTTTTTATGATAGAAGCAAAAAATATTCACAAATTTTATGACGACCTTCATGTGTTAAAGGGAGTTGATCTGCATATAATAAAAAGTGAGATCGTATCTATAGTCGGGGCTTCAGGAGCAGGAAAAACTACGTTACTCCAAATTATTGGCACACTGGATACTTTTGACGAGGATAAAGGTTCCTTACAAATTAACAATACCAAAATTGCACGTTTAAAACGGAAAGAACTAGCTAAATTCAGAAATGAGAATTTGGGTTTTATATTTCAGTTTCATCAACTATTACCTGAGTTTACCGCGCTCGAAAACATTTGCATCCCGGCATTCATAAAAGGAGTTTCCAAGTCTGAAGCCGAAAAAAGGGCAAAAGAATTGTTGACCTTTCTTGGATTATCACACAGGGAAACACACAAACCAAACGAATTATCGGGTGGTGAACAGCAGCGAGTAGCGGTTGCAAGAGCCTTGATCAACAACCCTTCTATTATTCTGGCCGATGAACCCAGTGGCAATCTCGATACCGAAAGTGCCGAAAACCTGCACAATCTGTTCTTTAAACTTCGGGACGAATTTGGACAAACCTTCGTGATCGTTACTCATAATGAAGAGCTGGCCGAAATGGCCGATCGAAAACTTACCATGCAGGACGGAAAAATCATCAAATAGATGCATTTCACTGACTTAAAAGAATTTCTTGACGAGAAGGTTTCACTGTATAACAACTCTAATTTTATTGAAAGTGATCCCATTCAAATCCCACACCGATATACAAAAAAGGAAGATATAGAGATTGCAGGATTTCTTACCGCTATCATTGCCTGGGGAAACCGAAAAAGTATTATTACGAATGCGTTACGACTACAAGATCTAATGGGAAACTCACCTTTCGATTTTGTGATGAGTTATAGCGAAAATAACCGGCACCACCTTAATGGTTTTGTACATCGTACTTTTAATGAAACCGATCTGGATTATTTCCTTCAATCCCTGCGAAATATATATGAAACTCATGATGGTCTTGAGGCTGTCTTTAAAGCTAATGCCGAAGAAACTACACTGCAACCCGCTATACATCACTTTAAGAAAGTTTTTTTCAGCCTTCCTCATCCTCTGCGAACCCAAAAACACATTAGCGATCCCTTTAAAAATTCTGCAGCCAAAAGAATTAATATGTACTTGCGCTGGATGGTTCGTCATGATGCTGCAGGAGTTGATCTTGGTATCTGGAAATCAATATCACCGTCCCAGCTTTCTTGTCCGTTAGATGTGCACAGTGGCACTGTTGCTCGTAAACTGGGACTCATTCACAGAAAACAGAATGATGCAAAAGCGCTGTTGCAATTGGATAATAATTTAAGAACACTCGACCGTGCCGATCCGGTGAAATACGATTTCGCTTTATTTGGTCTAGGCGTATTTGAAAAATTTTAATTTGCCAATTAACATTTTATTAAGATTTATAGCAAAAAGATGTATCTTTACTTTATATCCTACTAAAACTGTAGGAAAAACCTAACATAAACTAAAAGGAGACTACAACTTGATTACACCACCCTTACCTGTTAACGAAAAAGATCGTTTGGCAGCTGTAAAAGAATACAATTTACTAAATACCCTCCCCGAAAAAGATTTTGACGTTATTACCAAACTTACAGCTAGCATTTGTAAGGTACCAATTTCACTGGTTACTTTACTGGATTCGGACACAAACTTTTTAAAATCTCATCACGGAATCCCCTTTAATGAATCTCCTAGAGATATTTCATTCTGTGGCCATGCCATTTTGGACGATTCTGATATTTTTATAGTTGAAGATGCCCGAAAGGACGAGCGTTTTCATGACAATCCGCTCGTTTTAGAACATCAGGCAATTTTTTATGCAGGTGTTCCGCTTCGGAATGAAGAGGGTTATCCATTGGGCACCTTATGTATTTTTGATACCAAGCCCCGCACTCTAGATGAAACTCAGAAATCGGCATTGCACGCTCTAGCTTATCAGGTGATCAACCTGTTCGAAGCGCGAAAGCGAAATAATGAACTAAGAAAAGTAAGGCAAGCGCTAGAGGCCCAAAATCTGGAATTAAAGAATTTTGCCGGAATCGTCTCACACGATATGAAAATGCCTCTGGCAAACATGATTGTGACTTCCGATATTTTAAAAGTGAAATATGGGAAGCAGTTGGATTTTCAGGGCCGAAAATATCTCGATTATTTAAAACAATCATCCTTTACCCTTAGTGAGTATATCACAGGCCTTTTGGAGCATTATGAAAGTGAAAAACTGGTGTCAGCAAATTCCGAACGTTTTGATATTCACCATTTGCTCGAAGAAATCGTTGACCTGTTGAATATAAATGTGGATTGTGAAATTAATCTTCCCGAAAACAATGTTGAACTACATTGTAGCCGTGCGGCCTTAGAACAAATTCTTCTAAATCTTATAGGGAATAGTTTAAAGTATAACGATAAGGAAAAAATTGTTATAGATATTGATTGTTGGAAAGACAAAGATTTTTATTATTTCAAACTTTCAGATAATGGAATTGGGATCCCAAAAAACAAACAAAAAGAGATCTTCGATCTGTTTACTATCGTGGGTAATCTGGATCGCAATGGAAAAAAAGGCAACGGCATCGGACTTTCTACCGTAAAGAAGCTTATAACTGGGTTAGGCGGTGATATTAAAGTTTCCTCGAAAGTAAATGAAGGCACAGTTTTTGAATTTACTATTGCGAACTAATTACCTCTGTACGCTTATTATTTAGCTGTTACATTGTAAAAATCCTGACTAAAAAAAATCCCAACGCTTACGTTATTCGTAAGTATGCTTTATATGATCTCCCCCAATCTCCCCCATAATGAAGTCAGACGTCTGGCTGAAGTAAAAAAGTATAAATTATTAGATACTCCTCCCGAGGAGGACTATGACAATATTACGACCTTATTGGCAACTATTTGTGATACTCCCATCGCTTTGATCACTTTGCTGGATAAAGACAGGAACTATCTTAAATCCAGATATGGAGTTACCATTTCAGAGTCGCCGAGAGAGCTTTCTTTTTGTGGACATGCCATATATGAAGATACAGATCTGTTTATTGTAGAAGACGCCAGAAAGGATATACGTTTTAAGGACAACCCGTTAATAAAAGAGCACGGTACGGTATTTTATGCCGGAGCCCCCTTAATTAACAGTAATGGCTATGCGCTAGGGTCGTTATGCATTTACGATGTCAAACCAAGAGTTCTTTCAACCATTCAAAAAAATGCACTTCTGCTCCTTTCTAAACAGGTTATAAAACTTTTTGAATTACACCGAACCAATGATTCGCTGCACGAAATGCAGGAACAAATGGCTATGCGAAACCGAAACCTGAATTCCTTTGCCAACGTCGTTTCTCATGATCTGAAGTCACCATTGGCAAATATTACCATGCTCTCCAGACTTATTCGGGATGAAAACAAGGAAAATCTTAATCAAGAAGCGCTCAGCAATTTCGACCTGATAGAAGAATCTTCCGAAACGCTTAAAAACTATATTAACGGTATTCTGAAATTTTACAAATCGGAAGAATTACTCGAAGAGCAAAATGAAGACGTTTCGATTTATGAAATCTGTTCGGAAGTAAAAGAAATGCTTATTCTAAACGATAAAGAGTTCAGCTTTCCAAAATACGGGATGCTATTAAATGTAAACAAACCGGCAGTTACGCAAATTATATTGAATCTTGTGGATAATGCGTTTAAATACAATGATATCGAAAAGTTACACGTTGATGTTTCATTTTCGGAAGACGAAGACTTTTACACCATAAGTATTGAAGATAACGGAATAGGAATCGAAAAATCGGTACAGGAGGAAATATTCGATATGTTTAAAACTACGGGGATCAAGGATAAGGACGGTAATTTTGGAACCGGAATTGGCCTGGCAACAGTACAGCAACTTGTGAAAAAACTTGGGGGTCGCATTCGAGTTAATTCCGATCTCGGAAAAGGAAGCTGTTTTACCTTTAGTATAAAGAAGTAGTAATAATTGATGTCCGTTTTATATCTTTGACAAATATTTTTTGGAATGCAGTTTAAACACCCCGAAATTCTTTACGCCCTTTTTTTACTGCTTATCCCGATTTTAATTCATCTTTTTCAGCTTAGGCGTTTTCAAAAAGTAGCGTTTACCAATGTTGCCTTTCTGAAAAAAGTCAGTATCCAGACCAGAAAAAGTTCGCAACTTAAAAAATGGCTCACATTACTGATGCGTTTGCTGGCACTTACCTGTATCATTATTGCTTTCGCACAACCCTTTACGGCTTCAGATACAGCACTTAATTCAGACAAGGAGATCGTTCTTTATCTCGATAATTCTTTCAGTATGCAGGCAAAAGGGGCTAATGGACCTTTGAAGCAGCGTGCAGTTCAGGAAATTTTTGAACAGCATCCTGGCAGTGAGAAGATAAGCTGGTTTACTAACGATTTCAGTAGAAAAAATAGCTCCATGCAATCGTTTAAAAATGAGTTGCTAGCTGTCGATTATACTTCAAAACAACTCACTGCTGAAGAAGTCCTTCTGAAAGCCAATCAGTTGTTTACAAAGAAACCCGATAGCGATAAGCGGCTTATTTATATTTCAGATTTTCAGCAGCAAGGTGCATTTCCGAAACCATTGGATAACGTGACTGTAGATGTGGTTCAATTAAAAGCAGCTACTTTACATAATGTGGCGATCGATTCCGTATATATTACCTCAAAAACTCCAGAAAACATTACCCTTGAAGTTTTGGTTTCGGCTTTAGGTGAAAGCCCTCAAAATACTCCATTATCCCTTTTCAACGACGAAACTCTTATTGCGAAAACTGGAGCCGACCTTTCAGAAAACAGTCAGAGTAAGTTGAGTTTCAGTATAACGGCGAACGATGCTTTCAACGGAAAGCTGGAGCTTTCGGATGCAGGACTTCCCTACGACAACACCCTGTATTTTAATTTAAACACTCCTAAAAAAATTAAGGTGCTCAGTATAAATCAGGCAAATTCAGGTTTTATACAGCGCCTGTTCGATCAGCCAGAATTTGAATACAGTCAGCAGTCCTTCAGCAACTTAAACTACAACGACATCCCCGAACAGAATTTTGTGATCCTAAACGAATTACAAGACATTCCGGCATCCCTAACCACGGCCTTGGCATCCTTTAGTTCCAATGGAGGAAGTATTCTCCTGATTCCTTCAGAAACGGCAAAATTAAATGATTACAATACTTTCTTAACGCAAATGCGGATGGGAAGTTTTTCAGAAAAAGCAGAGCAGGAAAAGCAAATTACTCAAATTGTATTCGATCATCCGCTGTACGACAATGTTTTTGAAAAGCAAGTCGTGAATTTTCAGTATCCAAAAGTAAACTCATACTTTCAATTGAATAGTAATGCCACTCCGGTATTAAGATTTGAAGACAGCAAACCATTTATCGTTCAGCAAGGAAATACATATGTAGGCACGGCACCATTCAACAGTGAGAATTCAAATTTTCAGAATTCTCCCTTAATCGTGCCGACATTGTATAATATGGCCCTGTTAAGCTTGTCTTTACCTCGCTTGTACTACGCCATAGGAGCACAAAATACTTTTGCTGTCCCTGTAAGTCTCAAGCAGGATGAGATCCTAACGATGAAAGATTCTACCACGCGTTTTATTCCGCTGCAACAAACCAAAGCGAATAAAGTGACCATCACTACGACCGATGAACCGGCTAAGGCAGGGATTTATAGCATAGAAAAAGAAGAAGATTATCTACAAAGTGTTAGCTATAACTACAATCGCGATGAAAGTAATTTACAGTTTGCCGATGCTTCAGACTGGGAGGGTGTTTCACTGTATTCCAACATACCCGATCTTTTTGATGCCATTACCGAGATCAATACCATAAACAGCTTTTGGAAATGGTTTGCTATTTTTGCATTATTATTTCTCATATTTGAAATGCTCATTTTAAAATACTATAAATGAATATCTTACTAAGATCTGCCGTCATTGTCGACCCAAAAAGTAAACATCATTTAAAAAAGCGTGATATCCTCATTGAGAATGGAAAGATCACCAAAATTGGGGCCTCTGTTTCAAATGAAAAGAACGTTAGGGAAATTATATTACCAAACCTGCACATTTCTCAAGGTTGGTTCGATCCCGGAGTTTCCTTTGGCGAACCCGGTTTTGAAGAACGGGAAACCATACACAACGGACTTACAACCGCTGCCTGTAGTGGTTTTACACATGTCGCAGTGAACACGAATACCAATCCGGTAGCAGACAGCAAATCGAATATCAAGTTTTTAAAATCCAAAGCCGAAAACCATGCAGTTAACCTGTATCCTTTAGGAACACTTAGTGTTGGCGGCAAAGGAATAGACATGGCAGAACTTTTTGATATGAAAAATGAAGGCGCTATAGCCTTCTACGACTATAAAAGATCTATATCCAATGCCAATCTGCTTAAAATTGCCCTGCAGTACAGTCAGGGGTTTAGCGGACTCGTTCAGTCTTTTCCCTATGAACGCTCGATCTCTGTAAACGGAATCGTAAACGAAGAGGTAAACAGCACCAAACTAGGGCTTAAAGGAATTCCGGCACTTGCTGAAGAACTTCAGATCATTCGGGATCTCTACATCCTAGAATACACGGGCGGACAGCTGCATATCCCTACGATTTCCACCAAAAAGAGTGTAGATCTTATCAAGGAGGCCAAAAAGAACAAACTTCAGGTAAGTTGTAGCGTTTCTATTAACAATTTGTTCCTTACCGACGATAAGCTGGAAACCTTCGATACCAACTATAAATTATTACCGCCACTTCGAACTTCTGTTGATACTAAAGCACTCTTAAAAGGACTTAAGGAAGGTATTATTGACGGAGTGACCAGTGATCACGATCCCATGGATGTGGAGCATAAGAAAACGGAGTTCGATCATGCTTTCTTCGGAAGCATAGGCCTGGAAAGCTGCTTTGGTGCGCTTAACAAACTAACCGGTGTAGAAATGGCTGTAGAAGGGCTAACCCGACTGAAACCGATCTTCGGAATTGAGAAGGGAGAAATTTCTGAAGGAATGAAAGCCGATCTCACCCTTTTCGATCCTGAAAAGAAATGGACCTTCACCAATGAAGATATACGATCTACTTCAAAAAATTCGGCCATGCTGGGGGAGACACTAAAAGGCAAGCCATACGGCGTGTATTCGAACAAAAAACTGGTATTGGCAAATTAATGGAAGCACCTACAGGAAAAACCAAAGCCGTTGTGGCGTATTTAACATTCGTAGGTATGCTCATAGCATACTTTATGAACAGGGATAACAAGCATGAATTTGCGACATGGCATATTAAGAATATGTTCGGTCTCGTCATTTTACTTGCTTTTGCCGTTGGCATGCAAAATTATGCGGTGGGAATCTATATTTACTTTACCACAGTTGCCTTATGGCTCTTTTCTCTGGTGATGGCAATAAGCAACCGCAAGCAGGCCATCCCTTTTCTTAGTGAAAAATTTCAGGAGTGGTTTACATTTTTAGATTAGATACCTTATCTTTAAAGAGTTAAACACTAACTAAAAAATCAACTTCCATGACAGAAACAACTTCAGACAACGGAAAAACCGTGGCTATTATCTCGTACATTACCCTAATTGGATGGATCATTGCATTGGTTATGCACAATGGCAACAAAACGGCTTTAGGAGCCTATCACATTAGACAGTCTTTAGGCATCATCATTATTGCTGTTTTACTGGCTATCTTAAATTCAGTTTTGGGGATACCCATCATTGCCTGGATCATTCAAATAGGAATACTCGTATTTTGGATTTTGGGATTAATTGCGGCCATTCAAGGTGAAATGAAGCCGGTCCCGCTTCTTGGAGCACAATTTCAGGATTGGTTTAAAGGAATCGGGTAATTTCAAAATATAGTTTTTACCTTTGTAATGCCGCTTTCTAGCGGCATTATTTATTTACTATTTATGGAAAAACAGACCCTAAGATTAGAGCACAATTATAAGGCGCCTAAAAATTCTGAAGAGCCCTCCCCTGCTATTATCATGCTTCACGGTTTCGGAAGTGATGAGAACGACCTATTTTCTTTCGCTTCGGAATTACCCGAAAATTATCATATTATCTCATTGAAAGCTCCAATCCCCATGCAGCCTTATGGCAATGCCTGGTACAATATCTATTTCGATAATAACGATGGAAAATTCAGTGATACCGAACAGGCCATTGCTTCCCGGGAACTAATTTCAGAATGTATTGATGAGATCGTAGAAAAATACAGGGTAAAGGAAGGCGGAATTACTTTGTTAGGATTTAGTCAGGGTACCATCCTGAGTTTCGCCGTAGCCTTGAATTATCCTGAAAAGGTCCAAAATGTAATTGGGTTAAGCGGTTATATAAACGAAGATCTGTTGAAGGAAGGTTTTGAAAAGAATGATTTCAGCAAGCTTAACGTCTATTCGTCACATGGGAGTGTAGATCAGGTGATTCCTGTGGCCTGGGCGCGGAAAACTGAACCCTTCCTAAAAAATTTAAGCATTTCGTGTACTTATTCTGAATTTCCGGTAGGTCACGGAGTGGCACCACAAAACTTTTACGAATTCAAACAATGGCTTCTGGATCACGCCTAGGTATTTGGATAGAGCAATGATCCCAGTGTGACGATCTCTAGTTCGTTGTTTTCATTAAAATAATATTCGAGCAGCATTTCACCCCAGTACTTCCCATCGGTGAAATCGGTTAGGATCCAACGGTGATTCAGAAATTTAATCTTGTTGATCTTCATAGGTCCTATCATGCCTTCATAGGGTACCATGGGATGGTTTCCCTCCTGCAGATTTTGATCTCGAATATACCCGGCCACCCTGTCTTCAATATCCTGCGCTTCAAAACCAAGATTTTCGAGATAGGTCATGGCGTTCTCATTTCCCTGCAATGAAAAATAGTTGAGATACGCTGTGCGCTCATTGAGAACCTTCAGCGAGTCTTGGGCTCTGGTGAGTTTTTCTGACATGGACTCAATTTGTTGTTCCTGATTTTCAAAAATGGCCTTTTCATTCATATACTGAAATATTACGAACAGTATAGCGAAAAAGAAGAGGTACATGAATATTTTATTTTTCATAATTAGATGGTGATTTTAAGGGTGTCGTATGCCAGAAAAACATTTTCGGGCAATGTGCGTTCAACTTCTTCATGGAAACCCATTAAATGGCTTATATGTGTTAAATATGCCTTTTGTGGCTTGATTTTTTCGATAAGGGTTAATGCTTCTGAAAGATTTAAATGAGATTCATGTTCTTTTTCCCGAAGTGCATTTAACACAAGTACTTCGACATTTTTTATTTTTTGGAGCTCTACTTCTTCTATGGTTTTCACATCCGTGAGGTATGCGAAACTATCAATTCTGAAACCTATTACCGGAAGCCGGTTGTGAAAGACTTCCACAGGGATCACTTTTTTTCCGCCAATACTGAAAGGCGTTTCTTTATCGATTGCGATCTCGTCCAAAGTTGGGGCTCCGGGATATTTGTTTTCAATCTCAAAAATATATCCGAAACGTTTATGCAATGACTGAAATACTCTGGGATGTGCGTAAAAAGGAATATTGCCCTGTCGGAAATAGAACGGACGAATGTCATCGATCCCGGCAGTGTGATCACTGTGCTCGTGAGTGAGGAGAATTCCATCGACCCTTTGCACATTCTCTCGCAGCATCTGTTGCCTGAAATCGGGTCCGCAATCGATAATATAATTGTAATTTTCCCATTCCAGAAGCACTGAAACACGCAATCTTTTGTCTTTAGGATCATCACTTTTACAAACCGGATGATCACTTCCAATTACCGGGACTCCTTGCGATGTTCCGGTACCTAAAAATGTTACGGTAAGAGGTGATTTCATTCGAACAAAAATAACAGTATTTTTTTTGTTTGCCTATTGTATTTGTTACCTTTGTTAGAAAGAAAAACCTAACAGGTAGTTGCTATGCCCGAACACATTTTAGGAGATAAGGAATTTGAAGACATTCCTTCGATACGAAGTAAGGCACTACGTATAAATCTCAATGAAAACATTTACGGAACCTTTGCCGAAATTGGTGCAGGTCAGGAAACCGTTCGGAATTTTTTTAGAGCTGGTGGGGCTTCAGGGACTATAGCAAAAACCATGTCGGCGTACGACAAGGATTTTAGTGATGCCATTTATGGAGTTGAAGAGGATGGCAGATATGTAACCGAATCCAGGCTTAAAAAGATGCTTTCTCATGAAATGGAGCTTATTGAAGAGCGAATCATTAGAGAAAAGCATCCTAACAAACTTTTCTTCGCTTACGCAAACACAGTTGCTACCATCGATTTTGCTAAAAAATACAAAGGTCATGGTTGGGTAGGAATTCGGTATCAGGTTGATCCCACCGAAGATTACAATGAAATCACCCTGCACGTTCGTTTTCATGAAAACGATGCCATACTCCAACAGATCACATTAGGTATCCTTGGTGTAAATCTTATTTATGGTGCCTACTACAAATACGATACTCCAAGAAAATTATTGCGTTATCTCTACGATCACATCGATAAGGACAAAATTGAGATCGATACCATTAACTTTAGCGGCCCAAAGTTCGAACAGGTAGATAATCGACTTATGAGTTTGCAGCTTATTAAGAATGGCATGACCGACGCTGTAATGTTTGGACCCGATGGTAATAACATTCTTCCTGCAAGAATTCTGTACAAAAAGAATATACTGGCGCTTAGAGGAAGTTTCAGACCGGTAACGAAGGTGAATATCGACATGTACGAAAAGTCGTATGAGATGTTTTTAAAAGAGAATAAAGTTGAAAAGGATCGGACTGAGGTCATATTTGAAATTACCCTTTCAAACCTGCGCGCCGAAGGTGAGATAGATGAAGAAGATTTTATGGACCGAGCGAAGCTCCTGTGTTCTTTGGGGCATAACGTAATGATCTCTAATTTTCAGGAATATTACAAGCTCGTGGAATACTTCTCGCGATATACCAAAATGCGTTTGGGACTTGCCATGGGTGTAAATAACCTGGTAGATATTTTCGACGAAAAATATTATCGTCACTTAAGTGGTGGTATCTTGGAAGCCTTCGGAAAACTCTTCTTCAAAGACCTCAAGGTGTACCTCTACCCTATGCGAGATCCTGAAACCGGAGAGTACACCAATAGCGAAAATCTGAAGGTTCACCCTCGGATGAAGGAATTGTATAAATTCTTCAAGTACAATGGAAAGGTTGTGGATATCACCGACTTTAATCCGGATATTCTCAATATTTTTTCAAGAGAGGTACTTACACAGATCGAAACCGGCGAAGAGGGGTGGGAAGAGTTGCTTCCACCGGGAGTGTCGGAGATCATCAAGGAAAAATGTCTTTTCAGCTGTAGAGTCGAACAGGCCAAACAGCAGGCAAAACTCAATAATTAATCCAGAATCTGAGCAGCGTGTTGCTTGCTCTTAACCTTGTCGATCACCCGTTCAACAATTCCGTTTTCGTTAATCAGGAATGTGATCCTGTGAATCCCGTCGTAATTTCTGCCCATAAATTTCTTAGGTCCCCACACGCCAAAGGCATGGATTACCTCTTTATCAACATCGGCCAGTAAAGGATAAGGGAAATTGAATTTGTTCTGAAAATTCTTTTGTCTTCGCTCGGTGTCGGCACTCACTCCCAGGATCTCATAACCCGCATCCTGTAATTCCTTATAATGATCCCGTAGATTACAAGCCTCAACGGTACACGTGGGCGTATTTGCCTTAGGATAAAAGAAAACCACTAATTTTTTCCCTTTATAGTCACTTAAAGACACTGAATTCCCGTCTTGATCGGTGGTTGTGAAATTTGGTACCTTATCCCCTTCTTTTAATGTTTTCATTGCTGTATTTTTGTTCAAAAGTAAAGAAAATGACCAAGCAGGAAAAGGTAAATTTTGTAATTGACACATTAAAAGAGTTATATCCGCAGGTACCTATTCCGCTAGACCACAAAGACCCCTACACCCTGCTTATTGCCGTGCTGCTCTCTGCGCAAAGTACCGACGTGAGAGTGAATCAGATTACACCATTACTATTCGAGGTAGCCGACAATCCATACGACATGGTTAAACTTTCGGTAGATGAAATTAGAGCGATCATTAAGCCTGTTGGTTTATCTCCTATGAAATCTAAAGGTATCCACGGTCTTTCCAGGATCTTGATAGAAAAACACGATGGAAAGGTTCCGCAGAGTTTTGAAGCTTTGGAAGAACTACCGGCAGTTGGTCATAAAACGGCCAGTGTGGTGATGAGTCAGGCATTTAACATTCCGGCATTTCCGGTTGATACGCATATTCATCGCCTCATGTATCGTTGGGGGTTTTCTAACGGAAAGAATGTGGTGCAAACAGAAAAGGATGCCAAACGACTTTTCCCTAAGGACCTCTGGAACGAATTACACCTTCAAATCATCTGGTATGGACGACAATACTCGCCTGCCAGGGGCTGGAATCTAGATAAAGACATTATTACCAAAACTATTGGAAGAAAATCGGTACTTTCAGAATATAAAAAGAAGAAATAAAAAAAAAACCCGAAATTCTCATTTCAGGGTTTTTCCAAAGTTTAGTTTAGAAGTGCTTCAAACTTCATTTTATTATAATCTATAACACTTAAAGCCTTCGAATAATCCAGAAGAAACTTTATGGTTTCCTCTTTTGGAGCTAGGTTTTTATTCACGCGCTCCGGTCGTGAAGTTTCAGAGTACATTTTTTGCATAGAACGTAATTTTGAGGTTAATGTCCTCTAATAACGTAGCAAAAAAGGGTTTATTGCATCAATTTGTTAAAATAATATTATGCTTCTCAATTACCTTGCGTAAATTAATAAGTGCATAACGCATTCTACCCAATGCAGTATTAATACTCACCCCGGTTTGTTCGCTAATTTCCTTAAAGCTCATATCCTTGTAAATCCGCATTATAAGGACTTGCTTCTGATCTTCAGGTAACTCCTGTATGAGCCTTCTTACATCGCTTTCCACCTGCCCTTTAATCATCTGCTTTTCAATATTTAAAGCACCGTCACTCAATACAGAAAAGATATTGAAATCATCATTATTCTCAAATTTAGGCATTCTGTTATTCTTTCTGAAATGATCAATTACCAGATTATGCGCAATTCGCATCACCCACGGAAGAAATTTACCTTCTTCGTTATATGCGCCTTTCTTTAAGGTTTTGATTACTTTGATAAAAGTATCCTGAAAAATATCTTCAGCGATATCCCTATCGAATACTTTAGAATAAATAAAACTGTAGATTCTTTGCTTATGACGGGTTATAAGGTCGCAGAGAGCAGATTCATTGCCATTCATATACGCGCTAACGAGGAGCGCATCAGTCGTTGTGCTTTGCTTCATATCAATACTTTTTTAAAAATAAACAACTATGCTTTTTGGTTGTTTAGTTGTTATGTTTTTATTTCTAAAAGTAATAATATGCTATAGGCAATAATTTTTATAAATGACGTTAAGTGGGGTAAATATAACAACAATCATTCTACAATTGCAAAAAAATTGTAATATTTTCCTAAAAAAAATATAATTTTCATTCCCGTGCAATCACCAAATCTATATACTATCTTTGCGAAATTCCTATAAAAAGAGACGATCACTTTGACTGTAAAAACCGCCAAGAGAAATAAGAATATTGAAATAAAAGGGGCCAAACTTCACAACCTCAAAAATATTTCAGTTTCTATTCCACGCAACAAACTGGTAGTGGTCACAGGTCTTTCGGGCAGCGGAAAGTCGAGTCTTGCTTTCGATACACTTTATGCCGAAGGACAACGACGCTATGTAGAGTCACTCTCTTCCTATGCCCGGCAATTTCTCGGCAGACTCAATAAGCCGAAAGTAGATTCCATTAAAGGAATTGCACCGGCTATCGCGATCGAACAAAAAGTGAATTCTACGAATCCGCGATCTACTGTAGGTACTTCTACAGAGATCTACGATTATTTAAAGCTGCTGTATACACGTATTGGCAAGACGTACTCCCCTGTTTCAGGAGAAATTGTAAAAAAAGATACGGTCACCGATGTCCTTACCTATATAAAGACCTTCCCAGAAGGTGAAAAATTACTCCTTTTGGCTCCTATTCATCTGGAAGAAGGTCGCAGTAAGGAGAATAAGCTAAAAGCACTGGCACAACAAGGTTACGCACGCGTTAAAGTAAATGAGCAAATTGTACGGATCGATGAATTGAAACCTTCGGAAATTACGTCCAATATGCAATTAGTGGTGGATAGAGTCATTACCAAGGATGACGAGGATTTCTATAACCGCCTGGCAGATGCTTCCGAAATTGCCTTTTTTGAAGGAAAAGGGGAATTGTTTGTCGAACAACTGTCCAACAATGCGATTAAAGAATTCAACAATCGTTTTGAAGCCGACGGAATTCTTTTTGTTGAACCGAATGTTCATTTATTCAGCTTTAACAATCCCTACGGAGCCTGTCCTACCTGTGAAGGTTATGGCGATGTCATTGGTATCGATGAAGATCTGGTAATTCCCAATACAGCACTCTCGGTCTATGAAAATGCTGTGTTTCCCTGGAGAGGAGACAGTATGAGTTGGTATAGGGATCAATTGGTAAACAATGCATATAAATTCGATTTTCCTATCCATAAGCCTTGGTTCGAACTAACTGAAGAACAAAAACAACTGGTTTGGAACGGCAATAAATATTTTGAAGGACTTAATGACTTCTTTTCTTTTCTCGAATCCAAAAGCTATAAGATTCAGAATAGGGTAATGTTGTCCCGATACCGTGGAAAGACCAAATGTCACACTTGCAAAGGAAAACGGTTACGACCCGAAGCGGGCTATGTAAAGATTGGTGGAACAGCGATTCAGGAACTGGTCGAACTTCCCTTAAACAAGGTAGCCGATTTTTTCAAGTCTCTTACCTTAAACGAATACGAGCAAAAAATAGCCAAACGGCTATTGCTCGAAATTAATAACCGTCTGTCGTTCTTAATGGACGTCGGCCTGAGCTACTTAACACTCAACCGGAAATCCAACACTTTATCCGGAGGCGAGTCCCAACGAATTAATTTAGCCACTTCGTTGGGAAGTAGTTTGGTTGGTTCTATGTATATCCTGGATGAACCCAGTATTGGGTTGCATCCCAAGGACACAGAACGGCTTATTGTGGTCTTAAAATCTCTAAGGGATCTCGGAAACACAGTGATCGTTGTGGAACACGATGAGGATATAATGAAAGCGGCCGATGAGATCATCGATATAGGTCCTGAAGCCGGAACTTTTGGCGGAGAGGTTGTCGCAACAGGAAGTTTTACTGAAATACTGAAATCGGATAGCCTTACTGCCAAATATCTCAACGGAACTATGGAGATCGAAGTGCCGAAACAGCGCCGTACGTGGAAAAGGTCGATAAAAGTAAAGGGAGCCCGGCAAAATAATTTAAAGAATATCGATGTAGAATTTCCCGTGGGTGTATTTACTTCGGTCACCGGGGTTTCCGGAAGCGGGAAAAGCACACTGGTTCGCAAAATTCTCTATCCGGCTCTTTTAAGACATATAGGTGGTTATGGCGAAAAACCCGGGCAGTTTACTGCGTTAGAGGGAGAATTCAGCAGTATAAAAAATATCGAATTCATCGATCAGAATCCCATTGGACGATCCAGCAGATCGAATCCGGTGACGTATATCAAGGCTTACGACGATATCCGTAATTTATACGCCTCTCAAAAGTTATCGGACATTAGAGGCTATAAAGCAAAGCATTTCAGTTTTAATGTGGACGGCGGACGTTGCGAAACCTGCAAGGGAGAAGGAGAAGTCACCATAGAAATGCAGTTTATGGCCGATGTGCATCTTGAATGTGAAACCTGTGATGGAAAACGATTTAAGAAGGAGGTTTTGGAGGTTCAGTTTGAAAATAAGAACATTCACGATGTATTAAGTATGACCGTAGATGATGCCATCGCCTTTTTTTCCGATCACAATGAGAAAAAGATCGTAACAAAACTGCAGCCGCTTCAGGATGTTGGTCTGGGATATGTTCAGTTGGGGCAAAGTTCTTCTACCCTCTCGGGTGGTGAGGCACAACGTATTAAACTGGCGTCATTTCTGGTAAAAGGAACTTCGAGCGACAAGACCTTGTTTATTTTCGATGAACCCACTACGGGTCTCCATTTCCATGATATTAAAAAACTACTGGCTTCTTTTTATGCCTTGCTGGACAAAGGACATACGGTGATCGTGGTGGAGCACAATCTGGATCTAATAAAATGTTCAGATCATATAATTGATCTGGGTCTTGATGGTGGTGAGAATGGCGGACAAATAGTCGCACAGGGTACTCCTGAAGCGGTTATTAAAAATAAGGAGTCCTATACCGCACAATACCTCAACGAAAAATTAGCGTAATTTCGCATTCAATTATTGTATATTTAGTAGACAGTCTCGGTCTATGGCGATTAATTTTGACCGATGCTTACTCATCATAAATTGTTTGGTATGAAAAAACTACTCCTTCTCTGCTGTGTATTTATTCTGAACGTTTCCGTTGCACAGCCTTATCTTCCTATTTTGAACGAAGGTCAACAATGGAGTCTTGGTTCGGATACTGGATGGGGTTTTGCGAGCACTTATTATCACGTGGAAGGAGAAGAAATAATTAATGGCACGGTCTATAAGTTCATCATTCAAACCTATTCGGGAACGGCAACTAGCTGTAGATGGCGGGAGGAGGATGGAGTTCTTATTGAGTTGGATACCAATACCAATACTGAACATGTCCTTCTTGACTTTCATTTAGAGATTGGAGACTCTTTTATTTTTCCGGAAGAAAATGAATCTTGTTTTTATGCAGGTAGCGGAGGATGGTACGATAGGTTGGTTGTAGATAATATTACAACAGAATTTATAGCCGGTGAAGATCGTAAAGTCATGTATATGCAAGGCTACGACCTTCAGTCGTTCTCTGGTTATGAAGAGCAATGGATCGAGGGCATTGGCTCTACGGCCGGTATATCTCCGGCAGGAAACTACCTTGATTGGATATATAGAGCCTTGGTTTGTTTTGAAAATGACGGAGAAACTACCTTTTTTAATGGATATAGTCAATGCATTTATGATCTTGGGATCGAGGAGAATTTATTTCCTTCCATTGTTATTTCTCCCAATCCGGTTTCAGATGTTTCAAGCATTAACTTCCCTTCCGAAGCTAATATAGACAGGATTCAAATTCTTGATATTTCGGGAAAGATCTTACAGGAATGTAAGGTAGACTCAGAGTACTACTTTATCAATGCCCTGCAATTTCGATCCGGCTTATATTTCTACAGGGTGTATTCAGAAAACACTATGCTTAAAACGGATAAATTCATTATACGTTAATACTTTACTACTCCATCTTTCTCATAATAAGGATGTTACAATTTTGGCATGGCTATTGGATTATACTGTCCAAATAGCGTAAGTCGCATCGCTTATTATGTCGGCATCACCCTAAATTCAAGTATTATGAAAAAAGGAATTTTATTAGTAGCTGTATTCCTCTTTGGAATGACTACACAGACTTTTTCTCAACGCCGCCAGAATACAGATCGAGACCCGGGGAAACAGTATCGCTATTACAATGCTCAGGAAATACGATTTGTAGAGAATGGCGTACTTTATGCCGTGAGAACCGATGGAACTTTTCAGTTTCGTGATCTTCAACAAATGTATGTAAATACGTATAACAGAAGAACGCATAACACCATCTACTACCCTTCAGCACCCGGACAGGTAGTGTATACCTCGAACAGAAGAAGCTACGAGCCTAGGCTTATCGTTAACCAGTATGGACAAGTAGTGCGAGTAGGTGAATCATTGATTACCTATAATCGATTCGGGCAGGTTCGATCCATAGGTCGTATTCCTTTAAAATATCATAAAGGGCTGCTTAAGGAGGTAGGTGATCTAAAAATAAAATACAATCACTACGGCGAGATAAAAGACCTTCGTGGTTCAGTAAACCGATATAATGAAAAATATTGGCACGAAGATTGGTATAAGAATAATAACGATTATTGGATAGACAATGATCGTAAACGAAAAAGAAAATAATATAGTTTTTTGGTTGGTTAGTTTTTAGATCCGTCGAATCCGTAAGAAGATTCGGCGGATTTTTATTTTTAATGGCGCTTCGTATATCTTATGGCGTTTTGCTATACGCTAATGGTCCGCTTTGGAACATCCTTATAAATCAGGGATTTACATTTTTGGCACGGTCGTTGTAATTATTGAATCGTACCAGCTGACCAAAAAAATAAAGCAAGTACAATCCTAAATTAATTATTATGAAAAAAGTAGCAGCATTAGTAATCGCGATCTTCACGATCGGCTTTACCGCAAAGGCTGCTTCGGTAGGCTCCGAAGTAGTTCCTCCTTCCAAATACGATGGAAGCGCCTATATTTTTATTGAAGATACCGTAGAGTTTTCGGTCTTCCCCGATGGTCAGTTCGATTTTGTGTATGTAGGGCCAAATCAGGGTGGAAACGTTAATGTAAACGTGAATACTCCAAACGTGAGTGTTTCATTTAATTCCGGGTACGATTATGAAGCTTATGTACAGTATGATGATTATGGTGCTGTGATCCAGGTTGAAGATGTACCTATTTATTACGATGAGTACGGACGTATCGTACAGGCCGGAAATACAGAAATACGCTATAACGATCGTCGTATCGTGCGTGTGGGTGGTCTGCATGTATATTATAACAACTACGGATATTTTTCACATTGTACAGGATATATAAACTACTGGACCCCAAGATATATTTATCGTCCATGGCATGTATATTATGTAAGACCTTATTATACAAGCTGTATTGTATATGATTATCCGTATAGAAGATATTATACCCCACATCGTTACAGCTATCATTTACACAGAAAATATTACAGTAACAGACATCATGTGACGTATAACAACGGACGTAGAAACTTCTACAACCCTGGAAGCCGCAGACATTATAAGGACGGAAGAACCACTATAAACCGTGATTATAATCCGAACAGAAGAAATACTGCTGTGGCTCGAAATACCGATAGCAGAGCCAAGAATTTTGCGCGAAACAGTTCAGATTCTAACAGAGGTTCGAATTTTAAACGTAACGACTCACGTGCTAATACAAAAGGTACCGTAAGCAGAAATTCAGGAAAACGAGATGTAATTAACAACAGATCCGATAACAATAAACGTGGTGCTGTAGAGAAAGGTACGAACAGAACGGTCTCCAAAGGGAACACCCGTTATGGTAATTCAGATAGAAACAAGCGATCTACCGGGAATACCCGTGGAATTGCTAACAAGCAGGATCGAACGAATAAAGTTTCGCCTCAAAGAGGAGCAACAAAGCGCAGTAGTACTGTAAACAGATCCACCAATACCCGTTCTAAAACCATGCGAGCCGGTGGAAGGTCTGTAAATAAAAATACTACGCAGCGATCGGGGAACAGAAATGTGAAGCGTGCCGCTACGACAAGATCCGGTAATTCTAAGGCCACCAGAAGCTCGAATACCAGATCTGGCAACACCAAAGCAAGTAGAACGACAAGTTCCAGGTCAGGAGGATCGAAAGCGACCCGTAGCTCGAATTCGCGCTCAGACGCATCGAAAGCCGGCAGGGGTTCTGTAAACAGATCTAAGTCTTCCGGTAATAGAAAAGGAAGTACCTCTAGAAGTTCTTCTCAACGAAGAGGAAGAGGATTGTAAAAATTTTTTGGTTGGTTAGTTAGAAACCCTCACGACGCATCTTGCCGAGTGGGGGTTTCGCTTTTTAACCATGTACTATGCTGGCCATGTGCCGTGTAAGTTCTTTTCGGCTGTATTTTTCTATCCCTTCGGAAGATACCTCCAATGCCTGCTGTTGGTACGCATTAAAATATGAGAGAATCTTTTCCTTTAATTTATCATCTTCGGTATAACCGAAAAAAGCACCACAATTTGTTTCATTAATGATAACTTCCATATCACTCCCTGCCGGACCTAAGGCAATAACTGGGCGCTTTGCCGCAAGGTATTCAAAAAGCTTTCCGGGAATAATTGCACGGGTTTCGGGACTGTTCTTTTCTACCAGCAATAATACCTGCGCAGCCCGCTGCAATTGACGGGCCACTGTATGAGAAACATATCCCAGATTTATACATTTTTCGAATAGCCCGTATTTAGAAATACTTGCCAGCACCTCTTCACTCACTGCACCTGCCAGTTTGATCTGTAGATTTTCAGCGAAGTGAGGGTTCTCTTTACAAAGTTCACACAGGACTCCCCACAATACTTTCGGATTTCGCTCACTTAAGAGTGAACCTATATGAGCTATAGAAAAGGGTTTGTCCAGCGATATCTCTTTTTCTTCGGAAAGCTCGTAGCCATTTGTTACTACCTCTATAGGCTTATCGGTAATGATCTCAAATTCAGTTTTGGTCGTTGGACTCGTGACCACCACTGTATCTGCCGAGGTAAGTACCTTTGCTTCCATTTCCTTGTGTCTTCTTTCCGAAGCCTTTGTAAGTCGCAACGCCTTGTGATAATGTATCGTGGTCCACGGATCCCTAAAATCGGCTATCCAGCGTACGTGAAGTTTTTGTTTAAGCTGTAAACCTATAAGGTGCAGGCTATGCGGCGGACCCGTGGTAATAACCGTATCGATGTTTTGTGCGCTTAGATAAGACGACAAATATGCCACAGAAGGCTTCACCCATTTCACTCGTGCGTCGGGAATAAAGAAGTTGCCACGAATAAAAAGCATCAGTTTTTCAATAGCAGATTGTTTTTTAGCGGTAATAATACCACTGCTCATCTGTTTGGTTTTGTTTTTGGAGAATATTCTTGCAAGTTTATAGGGTTCAGAAATGGGGTGCTTCAGAATTTTTATATCTGAAGGAATCTCTGACGCAAAGCTTTCATCTATTAAGGGATATTCAGGATTTTCAGGAATATACACTACAGGTTCTATTCCGTAGTCCCGAAAGTACTTTACAAAATTTAACCAGCGTTGCACTCCCGGTCCACCGGCAGGCGGCCAGTAATACGTTATGATCAATACCCTTTTCGATGCAGGTTTATTCAACAGCCTCGTTTTTTTTATTTCTGAAAACAGCAAAGAGTCCTCCTAGTACGATAAGTATCAGCAATATACTACTCACCATACTAATGGTGCTTCCGGTCTGTATCACCCGGGGTTCAAATTTAAACTCGATCTTGTTGTTTCCGGCAGGAACCTTTATCGCACGCAATACATAATTTGCCCGAAGGTGATCTACCGGTTCATTGTTAATATATGCGTTCCAACCCTTAGGGTAATATACTTCAGAAAAGATTGCGAGCTGCGCCGACTTCGTAGACGCTTCATACACCAAATGATCCGGTTTATAGGAAACCAATTCGATGCTAGCCGTAGAATCCCTGGCTATCTTTTTTGCCGGTAATTCATTGGCAAAGTCCTTATGGATAACGGCCGTTCTTTTTGAATCGAGACTATCTAAGAGCAGGATCTCCTCATCGGCATTTTCAGCCAGGATCACGTTCTCAACAAACCAGGCATTGCCGTTGGCGAACGGATTCTTTTGTGCTACCGCTCCCCCATTCTGTCCTTGACCGATAATATACCGAACATTGAACATATTTAAAATACCAATATCTCCTTTTGAAAGATAAAACTCATCAATATCCTGAATTCTTCCCGGTTTCGCAGCGTGATATCCGCCCAAGGCATTGTGGAAATAACTCGCCCGACCACTGTTGAAAGCATTGCTTGCTACATCATAGACTCTAAAATGTCCGTCGTCCTTCAGGATCTGAATATCAGCTCCATTTTGCTGAAAGGGTTCATCCACTAAACGCGCCTGAACAAAATCATCATTGTTGACATATCTTCTGTCTACACCTACCAGATCTACCAGTATAAGTACAGCCAATAGGGCAATAGCGGCATTAACCTTCAGTTTTTCTTTCAGAAAAAACCACAAGACGGCAGCTGAAAGTAATACAAATATCAAAGAACGTATGGCGTCCGCTGTGAATAAGGTCATCCTGTCCTCTTTTATGGCATCCACCAAAGGGGTTCCCAATTGTTCTCGAATTAAATGGTCATACGGACTTGTAAACTCAAATAAAGATGATTTCGCAATGATAAAGATAAGAGTGAGTCCGCCCAATATCCCGGCAGAATACATCAGTGCCTTTTTCTTTTCTCCGGTACGTTCAAAAGCATTAAAAAATTGATGCAGTCCAACCACCGCGAGTACGGGTAGTATTAGTTCTATGAGCACTTGAATTGATGACACCGCACGGAATTTATCATAGAGTGGCACATAATCGACAAAAAACTGAGTCAGAAAATCGAAGTTCTTGCCCCATGATAAGGTAAGACTTAACAGAAATCCGGCAATGATCCACCATCTAAATCGTCCTCTCACAAGAAAAATGCCCAATAACGCGAGGAAAATTACTACTGCGCCTATATAGGCAGGAGCTGCCACTATAGGTTGGTCACCCCAATATACAGGTAGTTGAGTTAAAATATCTGCGGCCTCATTGGCCGGTGCACCCATTTTTAGCAGTTCTTCGTAGGCAGCCGACTCTTCAGGAAAGGGATCCCCAGAACCACCTCCCATAAAATTGGGAATGAATAAGTTGAGGCTTTCCAGCTTCCCGTAAGAATACTCGGTGATATAGTCATAACCAAGTCCGGAACTGCTTTCCTTAGGGGTGCCATCAGGATTAATGGATAATTCGCTTTTCCCCCTGGTGGAGGCATCGGCATATTCCTTGGTTGCCAGTATGTTCGTTGCATTTAATCCAATAGCAATCAAAACCCCTAAAGTCATTAGTGCCACCGATTTCCCAAAGTGCACTAATTGTTTCTTTTTTATCGCATCAATAAGGTATGCAATACCTATAACCAGAACCAACAACAGCAGGTAGTATGTCATTTGGAAGTGATTGGCAACCAGCTCGAGTCCCATGGCGATCGTAGTAAGTAAAAAACCATATAGATATTTTCCCCGAAATGTGAGGATGATTCCCGATAGTACCAAAGGCATATAAGCGATTGCATGCGCCTTGGCATTATGCCCTACACCCAGAATTATAATAAGATATGTTGAAAAACCAAAGGCTAATGCGCCTAAAAACGCCAGTTTATAATCGATTTTAAAAACTAACATCAGGATATAAAAAGACAGAAAATAAAGGAAAAGATAATCGGCAGGCCGTGGCAGAAACCGAAGCGTTAAATCCAGTGATTTTATATAATTATGAGGATATTTTGCACCTAATTGATAGGTTGGCATTCCTCCGAATGCAGCATCTGTCCAATAGGTTTCTTCACCGGTGGCAGCGCGATAGTCATTTTGTTTTTTGGCCATCCCCGTATACTGTACAATATCGCCCTGATAGATCTTTTTTCCTTGTAGTACCGGACTAAAATAGACCAGAGAAGCCAATGCAAAAAGTAAAAGAACAACAAGGTGAGGAAGGTAATCTTTAAAAAATCGCTGCATAATTAAGATGGATTACGAAGCTTGAAAATTACTAAAAATTACAAGACCATAGAAGGATTCGGGAATAGAAGTTAGAAATGAAATTAATGGAAGCGAATACTGCCTTAAATTGCTTTTTCCAGTTTATCAGATTTTATATCATTCTTGATAACAGGTCCTGAAGCTTCAGTATCCTTATAGACGAGCATTACGGCATCTTCAGACGTTATTTTTTTGGAAGATTCTTTTTGCGTACTATCGGCCGCTCCGCGAATTAGAAGCCGAATAACCCATCGCATAAGAAACTGTAACCAAATGGCTAGTGCAATTCCTAGGATCGATATGAAGATATAATTCAGCATTCTTTCTTTTTTTATAAAAATACAATGCTGAAATGTGAAATTTTGCCAAGCCTCTATTAAAGATTTGATAAAAAACTAGAAATTTTGATTGTCGGGAATGAGGCTACTCTACCTCTTCATAATCCACATATTCACCCACTTTCGATTTCGAGCCATTTCCTCCCGAAGGCATTTTATCAATAGTAACATGTCCTTCCTTTTGATGAGAATTTGAAGTATTTGGGTTGTTCCCGAAGGCCTTTTCAAATTTTTGAGCCATTTTTTTTGAAACATACCGCATAATGTATGGTGTTAACAGCTTAATGAGAAACTTTAATCCATAGTATACCAGAAGGATGATTAAAACCGTTTTTAAGAATGTCATCATAGTGATAGAAATCTTTTTCAAAAGTACATAAAGACCGATAAAAAGACGAAAATCAACTATTAAATTAATGATAAAATCTTATATCTTTGAACTAAACCGATTATACCTATGCGCATTCGTATTCTCTTTGCCCTGTCCTTTTTACTCTATCCATTCTTAACTTCGGTAGCCCAGTATACTGAAATGATCAACACTAACAGACCGGGTGTTTCTCAAGGAGCTTTTTCGGTTGGAAAAAAGGTGCTGCAATTTGAATCGGGTCTTAGCTATGGCAAAGAGGATCACCGTTTGCTGGAGACCGAAACATCTGCCTGGGCATGGGATTACGCTGTGCGGTATGGATTTTTTAAAGAAGAACTCGAAGTAAGTTTGATTGGAGAGTTTCAATCGAATAATATTACAGATAGTCGTGGTGCGGTTCCTTTGGAAATAAAGCAGAGTAACTTCCGAAGTAATACATTGGGTGCAAAATACCTTATTTACGACCCCTACCGAAAGATGGCATTGGAAGGCCCGAATTTGTATAGCTGGAAAGCAAATAATCGCTGGCAGTGGAGAGATCTAATCCCTGCCGTTTCTGTGTATGCGGGAGCAAACTTCGATTTTGCCGACAATCCCTTTACTCCGGAGCCTGAATCAACTATTAGTCCAAAGTTTATTTTATCCACTCAAAACAACTGGATAGGCGGATTTGTATTTGTCACCAATATCATAGTTGACAGAGTGACTACAGATTTTCCAACCTATTCCTATATTCTAACCCTTACGCATGCCACCAACAGATATTTTTCAATTTTTGTTGAAAATCAAGGAATAAAAAGCGATTTTTACGCCGACCAATTATTTCGTGGTGGAGCGGCGGTGTTGATAACTCCCGACTTTCATATTGATGCGTCGGTAACGCTGAATTTTAAAGATACGCCTTCCCGTTTTTACGGAAGAGTTGGAGTTGCATACCGCTTCGATATGCATAGTGAAGATGAATATATAGAAGAAAAAGGCAAGGCCGGCCGAACAGATAAAAAAGCTGAAAAGGCCAAAAAGAAACAACAACGAAAAAACAAACGAAAAGACGGTTTTGAAGACGATGATGGAGGCGGTGACGGAGGAGGTCTGTAGCAGTAGAATTTTATGATCAACGTTAAACAAGTAACCACCCGAAAAAAATTAAAGCAGTTTGTGACCTTTCCGTTCAAGCTGTATAAAAACAGTAAGTATTGGGTCCCCCCTCTTATAAAGGATGAGATGGAGACCCTTGATCTTACCAAGAATCCTGTCTCAAAAAATGCCGATGCCAACTACTTTCTCGCCTATAAAAACAATGAGATCGTAGGAAGGATCGCTGTTATCGTAAACCATCTGGAAGTGGAACAGATTGGTAAAAAAAAGGTGCGCTTTGGATGGCTTGATATGATAGATGATATTGAGGTTACCAAGGCCCTTCTTGAAAAGGTATTTGAAATTGGAAGAGCAAATAAGCTTGAATACGCCGAAGGTCCGGTAGGATTTTCCAATATGGAAAAGGCGGGTATTCTCACCAAAGGCTTTGATGAACTCAACACTATGATTACCTGGTATCATCACCCTTACTATGCCCGACATATGGAAGAATTAGGCTTTGAGAAACAGGCCACATGGGTGGAATTTAGAATAAAGATTCCCGAGGAAGCTTTTGAAAAGGTCAAGAAATTCTCTAGGATCGTACGGGATCGTTATAAGCTCACTGTAATTCGTTTTAAAAACAAAAAAGAGATCCTGCCCTATGTGGACGCCATGTTCGATCTCCTTAATAAGACTTATAATACGCTGCAAACCTTTGTTCCTATTCAGCAGTATCAGATCGATTATTACAAGGAAAAATATTTTGGTTTTATTCATCCCGATTATATCACCTGCATTAAAGATGAAACGGGCAAGTTGATCGCCTTTTCTGTCGTGATGCCGTCCTTCTCTAAAGCTCTGAAAAAGGCTAATGGAAAGCTTATCCCGCTTGGATGGTATCATATTGTACAAGCCCAGAAAAAGAACGATAAAGCTGCATTTTACTTAATAGGTATAGACCCCGAATATCAGGGAAAGGGCGTTACCGCCATTATTTTTGAAGAAATGCAGAAGCTTTTTAATGATAAAGGGATTGAAACGGTTGAAACCAACCCCGAATTGAAAGAAAATACTGCAGTACAGCTGCTTTGGAAGGATTATGATCCTGTGCAGCATAAAGAACGGAGTACCTATAAAAAAAGCCTATAAGTTGTATTCTATTTCAAAAAAAAACCATCCTCATCAGATGGTTTTTTTCTTTAATGGATTTGGTATAGAACCTATTCTCCCATAGCCGCCGCGACTGCCGCTGAAAGTCTTTTGTAGGTTCCGTTTTCCAATCGTTCGCGGATAGCCGAAAAAGCATCCAGTGTCTCTTCAATGTCCTGCATAGTATGCGAAGAAGTTGGAATCATACGCAATAAGATCAATCCCTTCGGAATGACAGGATATACCACGATCGAGCAGAAAATCCCGTGATTTTCTCTAAGGTCTTTTACTAATGCCATTGCCTCGGGTATACTTCCCTTGAGATATACCGGTGTTACACAGCTCTGTGTGGTTCCAATATCGAAACCTCTCTCTTTGAGTCCACCCTGAAGTGCATTTACGTTCTCCCAGAGCTTTTCTTTTAGCTCGGGCATGGTGCGAAGCATATCCAGACGCTTCAGAGCGCCTTCAACCAGTTGCATCTGCAATGATTTTGCGAACATCTGCGATCGCAGGTTATATTTAAGGTAATTTATGATCTCTTCATCGGCAGCGATAAAGGCTCCGGTACTCGCCATAGACTTTGCAAAGGTTGCAAAATACACATCGATCTCATCCTGCACCCCTTGTTCTTCTCCTGCACCGGCACCGGTCTTACCTAATGTACCAAAACCGTGTGCATCATCTACAAAAAAGCGGAAGTTGTATTTTTTCTTTAATGCAACAATCTCCTTCAGTTTTCCCTGTTCTCCACGCATTCCGAAGACGCCTTCAGAAATTAGAAGAATCCCGCCCCCGGTCTTTTCAGCAACTTTTTCAGCTCGCTTTAAGTTCTTTTCGATACTTTCCATATCGTTATGCTTATAGGTAAATCGCTGACCCAAGTGCAATCTAACCCCATCGATGATACAGGCATGAGCATCTACATCGTAGACGATCACATCGTCCTTAGCCACCAAAGCGTCGATGGTAGATACCATTCCCTGATATCCGAAATTAAGTAGATATGCCGCTTCTTTATTGACAAATTTGGCAAGTTCACGTTGCAACTGCTCGTGAAGATCGGTATGACCACTCATCATTCGAGCCCCCATAGGATAGGCAGATCCGTATTTAGCTCCGGCTTCGGCATCAACCTTTCTTACTTCAGGGTGATTCGCAAGACCCAGATAGTCATTCACACTCCAGGTGATCACTTCCTTCCCGTTAAAACGCATTCGATTGCTTATGGGTCCTTCAAGCTTTGGAAATACAAAATATCCTTCCGCCTGCTCTGCCCACTTCCCTAAAGGGCCTTTATCCTTGTAGATTTTATCAAATAGATCCTTCATTAATAGCTGATTATTTCAATAGAAGCGACAAAATTAATCAAATTAATCCTCATGACAATGCGATAATTTAGGAAGAAAGCATAATAAAAAAGCCGACGTGAGTGTCGTCGGCTATAAATTTTATGTTGTAATTAGAGTTATTTGATATATTCGATCCCTACGGTATCCTGAGATTTAGCATCGGTAAAGCCTTGTTGTTCCATCCACTCGTCATTGTATATCTTACTCATATAACGCGATCCGTGATCCGGGAATATAACTACAATATTGTCCTCTTCAGAAAAAATACCTTCTTCCTCCAACTGCTTTAAGCCTTGCATGGCAGCACCACTGGTATAGCCAACAAAAAGTCCTTCAGTCTTGGCCAACTCTCGTGCAGCATGTGCGCTGGATTCGTCGGTAACCTTTATAAACGCATCAATCTGATCGAAGTCGGTTGCCGTTGGAATTAAATTCTTTCCTAGTCCTTCAATTCTGTAAGGATAGATCTCATTGGCATCAAATTGGCGCGTTTGATGATATTTCTGTAATACCGAGCCGTAAGCATCGATTCCTATCACTTTAATTTCCGGATTTTGCTCTTTCAGAAACCGAGCTGTTCCTGAAATGGTTCCACCGGTTCCACTGCAAGCCACAAGATGCGTGATCTTCCCTGCTGTCTGATTCCATATTTCAGGACCGGTAGTATGATAATGCGCATCGATATTCAGTTCATTAAAATACTGATTGATATACACCGAACCATTGATCTCATTGTGAAGACGTTTAGCAACTTCGTAATAGGAACGTGGATCATCTGCACTTACATGTGCAGGACAAACATAGACCTTAGCTCCCATGGTCTTCAACATATCTATCTTGTCTTTCGAAGATTTAGAACTTACAGCCAAAACACATTCATAGCCTTTAATAATACTTACCATAGCAATACTAAAACCGGTGTTTCCACTGGTTGTTTCAATAATAGTATCGCCGGGCGAAAGAATTCCTTTTCTTTCAGCCTCTTCAATAATATGAAGTGCGATGCGGTCTTTGGTAGAATGTCCTGGATTAAATGCCTCTACTTTAGCAAAGTAGTTGCCTTTCATGCCTGATGTAATGTTATTGAGCTTTATTAACGGAGTGTTTCCAATTAATTCCAAAACATTATTATGAGCCTGAATTTCCTGTTTCATAAAGGGAGTTTCTTTTAAATAAATAAGCTGGCTTCAACTTAAAATTAAAATCGTACAAAGGTACGGCAAAATTTTTAATTACTCTTTTATTCCTTCTAAATCCAATAAAAATGCATAATCCATGGCAACTTCCTTGAGTGCTTCAAAACGACCGGAAGCCCCGCCATGACCTGCTTCCATATTCGTATGAAACAATATTATATTGTCACCGGTTTTGTATTCTCGTAATTTTGCCACCCATTTGGCCGGTTCCCAATACTGAACTTGCGAATCGTGATAGCCAGTTGTAATAAACATATTGGGATAGTTTTGAGCGGTCACATTATCGTAGGGAGAATAAGACTTCATATAATTATAGTATTCCAAGTCATTTGGATTTCCCCATTCATCATATTCGCCTGTGGTTAATGGAATGCTATCATCTAACATCGTAGTTACAACATCAACAAAGGGTACAGAAGCAATAACACCATTATAAATTTCCGGCGCCATGTTGACCACTGCCCCCATCAATAATCCCCCGGCAGATCCTCCCGAGGCATAAAGATGCTCCTCACTTGTATATTTTTCAGCTATTAAATATTTCGACGCATCCACAAAGTCGGTAAAGGTATTTTTCTTCTTCAATAATTTACCATTCTCATACCATTGTCTTCCAAGATATTCTCCGCCACGCACATGGGCAATTGCAAATATGAACCCCCTGTCGAGCAGCGATAACCTGGACACCGAGAAATAAGGATCTATGGTAGAACCGTACGACCCATAGCCGTAAATGAGTAACGGATTTGTACCGTCTTGTTTCATTCCTTTACGATACACCAAAGAAATAGGAATTTTCGTACCATCGGCTGCAGTAGCCCACACCCGCTTAGAATCATAATTATTCTTATCGAATTCTCCCCCAAGTACTTCAACTTCCTTTTTAACCGTTTTCTCTTTGGTTTTCATGTTGAAATCGATCACCGAAGCGGGTGTGGTTAACGAATTATAACCGTATCGCAGGATCTCTGAGTCAAATTCGGGGTTTTGAGTGGTATATGCCGTGTAGGTTTCATTCTCGAAAGGCAAATAGTACTCGGCTGCTCCATCCCAGCGCATGATGCGAAGCTTGTTTAGTCCGTTATTTCGTTCACTAACCACAAGGTATTCTTTAAAAATATCGATATCCTCCAGCAACACATCGGGTCGGTGTGCGATTACTTCTTCCCAGTTCTCCTTGGTAGTTTTATTTTCGGGAGTCTTCATAAGCTTAAAATTGGTCGCTCCTCCTTCGTTAGTCACTATATAAAAGTGATTCCCGAAATGGGATATACCGTACTCCAGACCTCGCTCTCTGGGCTGGAAGACCTTAAATTCACCATCGGGTTTATCGGCACTCAATATTCTGAATTCCGAAGTAAGCGTACTGTAACTTCCAATTACAAGAAATTTATCCGATTTGGTTTTGTATACATAAGTACCAAAGGTTTCGTCGTCTTCGGTGTAAATCAACTTGTCTTCAGAAGACTTTGTTCCGCGTTTGTGCTTGAATATCTGATTAGAGCGCAGTGTTTGCTCATCTTTACGAGTGTAAAACAGCGTTTTGTTGTCATTCGCCCAGGTAGACCCGGCCGTGGTAAGATCGATACTCTCCGGCAATATATCACCGGTTTCAAGATTCTTTATATAGATGGTATATTTTCTACGGCTTACCGTATCTACCCCAAAGGCAACCCATTTGTTGTCCTTACTTACATTAATACCTCTTAGATCGTAGTAAGAATGCCCTTCGGCCAGATCATTAACATTAAACATGACTTCTTCCTCAGCATCCAGTGAACCCTTTTTACGGGTATAAACGGGATAATCCTTTCCGGTTTCGTAGCGTGTAATGTAATAGTACCCATTGTAGAAGTAAGGCACCGATTCATCATCCTCCTTAATGCGGCTTTTAATTTCTTCAAAAAGATCCTTTTTAAGCGCATCAGTATGTGCTGTCATTTTTGCGTAATAGTCATTTTCACGCTCAAGATAATCAACAACCTCGGCTTCATCTTTCTGATTCAGCCAGTAGTAATTATCAACTCTTACATCACCGTGAATTTCAAGGTTTTTGGCTATTTTATCTGCTTTGGGCGGGGTTATCTCCATGTTTTTTTCTGAAGTTTCTTTAGTATTACAGGATGCGGCAAAAATAAGGGAAGCTAAGGAAAGTGTGGCTAAAAATTTCATAAAGGATCAATTGATTATTTACATGGCAAAGTACTAAATTTGCACTAAATTAAAAACACAAAACTATGTTCGGAGATATCATGGGAATGATGGGTAAATTAAAGGAAACCCAGGAAAAAGTAGAAGCGACAAAAAAAAGATTGCATACGGTACTCATTGATGAAGCAAGCAATGACAACCTTTTAAAAGTCACGATCACCGCTAATCGGGAAATAAAAAGTATTGAGGTCTCAGATCAGTTACTTGAAGACAAGGAGCAGTTGGAAGACTATTTGATCCTTACTATCAATAAAGCCATTGAAAAGGCCGGCGCGGTACATGAATCAGAAATCGCAGCTGTTGCCAAAGAAGGCATGCCGAATATTCCCGGATTGGACGGAATATTTAAATAATACTCAAGATAACCCTGGAATCCTTCAGAAAAGTATTGAATACAAGCACATTACGTGTCTGATTATTATGCGTGTAAACGAATTGAGTAATTCAAAAAGCTTTCATTTTAAGCATATTAACAAAAAGACAACAGCTATAACTTTCGGTTGTTATATTTTTTTTAGATATTTAGATTCTCATAACGTTTACGTCTAATTATTAATTCCTTATCATATGTTTGAAATTAAAAAATCCGGTGATAAATATCACTTTGTACTAAAGGCTGCTAACGGTCAAGTTATTTTATCAAGCCAGATGTACGCTTCAAAATCCGGAGCTACTAACGGTGTCGAGTCTGTAAAGAAAAATTGTGGAGATGATAACTGCTTCGAAAGAAAAACCGCTAAAAATGGTAAGTTCCATTTTAATATTAAATCAACTAACGGTCAGATAATTGGAAGCAGTCAGATGTACGCTTCAGAATCGGGCATGAACAACGGGATAGAATCGGTTAAAAAGAACGCTCCCGGTGCTAAAGTAAAAGATGTAGAGTAAAAAAGATATCTTCTTAAAAGCCCGCTGATGCAATTCACCGGGCTTTTTTTATTGGTAATTCTGAAGGATTTTCAGAAATGTTTTGTGCATAACATCGGTGTAATCGAGATGGGTTACAATTCTTAACTTCCCATTCCCCATATTGCTTATGATTACATTTTGATCCCTTAAATCATTAATAAACGTGTTTTCTGAAAGTCCATCTGCCAAATAAAAGATCACGATATTGGTCTCGGTAGGTTCTACTTTCTCAACATACGACACTTTTTGAAGCATTTCGGCGATCTCTGAAGCTCTTTTGTGATCTTCTGCCAATCGATCTATATGATTGTCTAAAGCGTATAAGCCGCAAGCCGCCATATAACCTATCTGCCGCATTCCTCCTCCTAGGATCTTTCGAATCCGAATTGCCTTTTGCATCAGTTCTTTTCTTCCTATAAGCACTGTTCCCAAAGGGGTTCCCAATCCTTTACTAAGACAAACTGAAATAGTATCGAAAAGCACTCCGTACTGTTTTGGATCTTCACTTTTCGCAACAATAGCGTTCATAAGTCTGGCGCCATCCAAATGCAATCCTAATTTATGGCTGTCGCAAACACTGCGAATCTTTTTTAATTCGGAATGATCGTAACAGGCTCCACCTCCTTTGTTGGTCGTATTTTCGATGCAGACAAGTGAGGTAAGCGGACTGTGATAAAAATCCGGCTCATTGATGTTTTCCTTAACCTGCTCTGCGGTGATCATACCTCGGTTCCCGTCTACCAGCTTGCAGGAAACCCCACTGTTAAAGGATGCCCCTCCTCCTTCATAATTAAATACGTGTGCCCATTTATCACATATAAGCTGCTCACCGGGCTGAGTATGGAGCTTAATGGCCGCCTGATTGGCCATACTCCCGCTGGGGAAAAACAATGCGGCGTCCATCCCAAAAAGATTAGCAAACCGAGCTTCGAGTTCATTTACCGTGGGATCCTCCTTATACACATCGTCTCCGGTTTTGGCCTGCAGCATGGCTTGCAACATCCCGGCTGTAGGTTTTGTAACCGTGTCACTTCGCAGATCTATGATCATACAATTATTGTCTTCTGAATTTAGCTTCCATTTGAGCTATTACCTCATCCATCTTCAATTCTAAGCTTCTGATCTTTAAGGAAGTGTTATGCTCATAATTCTTGTTAGGATCCTTGGCATCTGTGGTCATATGGTACAGGTTGTATTCCTTACTAAACAAAACGCTGTCCATATTAAACCTAAAAGCGGTATGACAAGGCTGTACTTTGGTGCGCTGCTCTGGTTTACCGGTCCAGTTTGCCGAATCGTATTTTAATACCGCTTCATTTTGTAACGCATCCTTATTCGCTATTACCGCATCCATTAAACCGGAATCTTCCAGCGTAAGCGAATAATACATTCCGCAATTATCAAACTTTTTTATCATCGTACCGTCATCTTCATTCCAAATAAGGTAAACCGCGTAATACGTTCCTTTTGAAGTACACATACTGCCATCATCCATTTTAAACATTTCTATGCTTCCCAAACAATATCGTTTGTTGTAGAACCAGGTGTTGATCCCTCGGGATTCTAATTTGGAAGTAAAGTCATCTACCAGTGTATCTACATAAGCTTCATCGTTTTGAGAAATGCTCTGGACACTGATAAAAAGCGTAAAAACTAAAAGAATAATTCGTTTCATCATGAGGTTTTTTTATTATTTATTTCTTTATTTATTACCGATTCTTTATTCCATTAAACATTGATAGCTTCCTATCGGACTGCCATCGGGAATCGCAGGCACCGTATCCGATTTGTATTTCTCGGGATGTTCAATAAATTCCCGAATTTCTTTTTTGATCAATTCTGAAAAGGGATCCTTCTCCTTTTTAAGCATCACTGAAATCTCATTTAGCGCTGCATCTGTTATGGCTCTAACCTGTGGTGTCGCTTTTGAATGATTCGCCAAAGTCATTAAGTGTTGTAGCACCGTCCAGTTTACAGTCTTTTTAATTTCGCTTAAGTATGCTGAAGGCCCCTCATTGTCCTCAAATCGATTCACCAAATTAGTCAAAATCTCGGCAAGTCCTAAACTTGAAGGTATCAAAGCCTTTTGCTGAATAAGCCGATTGGCTCTTTCAGGATGTAATAATAGTTTTAAGGTCATATCACTGGCCGTGGCTGCAGCACCTAAGGCATCGAAAGCTACACCGGTGTCGCTTCGGAAAGATTCCCGGCCTCTGTTATATCCATAGGCTCTTGGAGGAAATAATTTTAGTTTATCTTGAGGTATGGCAAGGGTTTCGGCTTCTAACGTACGCAGTATTGCTTTTAATGCATCGGTCTGGATTTCCTTCGGAAGGAATTCCGGCATAGTACTGTTGTATCCCTTAACCGAATAATCGTAAT
This sequence comes from Constantimarinum furrinae, assembly GCF_014295415.1. GTDB lineage: Bacteria > Bacteroidota > Bacteroidia > Flavobacteriales > Flavobacteriaceae > Constantimarinum > Constantimarinum furrinae. The sequence goes on along the minus strand of NZ_CP052909.1, from coordinate 2,264,025 downwards.
CCATTCCACCTATTAATTTTACGGCGGCTTCCGTTTGGTATCTGTGATAAAAATACAGCGGTACGAATACATCTTCTAATACTGAAAAGGGTTCGCCGGTTCGGATATTGTCTTCAGAAAAATTTTGCATTGCGACCTTCCGAAGCATTAAAACGTTATTTAACTCTTCCGAAGCATTCGTCCCGTTGTCCCACAAATGAGCGCTAGCATGTGCACCATCCTGTGCCCGGGCATCACTGTCGGTAATATACCGCAGGCCATTCGCAAAGGCACTCTCCAAAATTGAATTGAGGTAAGTCTTTTCATTTACCCCCGATGGCACATCAGCATACGAATAAGCCACCGTAACTTTATCCCAATCCCCAATGCCCGTCGCATAAGCGTTGGCAAAATTCACTGTATTCCCTATTAAAGTGAGCTGAGGATGCGGATAATCCATAACACTGGCTCTATTGTTGGCACTGGCCGCAAAATTATGGGCAAATCCCAGGGTGTGCCCTACTTCGTGCGCCGATAATTGTCTAATTCTCGCTAATGCCATATTGAGCATTTGCTGGTGATTATCATCCCGCTGTGCGAAAGGTTTGTCCATTAACGCCTGAGCGATCATAAAATCCTGTCGAATTCTCAGGCTACCCAGACTTACGTGTCCTTTTAATATCTCTCCTGTCCTTGGATCGATGATACTTCCCCCATAACTCCAACCTCTGGTGGAACGATGTACCCATTGTATTACATTATAACGCACATCCATGGGATCCGCATCCTCGGGCAATATTTTTACCTGAAAGGCATTTCTATACCCAATAGCCTCAAACGCTTCATTCCACCAAGCCGCTCCTTCCAGCAGTGCCGAACGCACCGGCTCAGGCGTTCCCGGATCTAAATAATAAATAATAGGATCCACGGCTTCACTAACCGCTGCTAATGGATCTTTTTTCTCTAATCGGTGTCTCGTAATTAATCTTTTGGTAAGCGGCTCCCAGATGGGTGTGCTGTAATCCTGATAATTGATAGAAAAGGAACCGCTGCGCGGATCGAAATCTCTGGGTTTGTACTTATCATCGGGTAATTCTACAAAACTATGATGTTGGATCACCGAGATAGTATTCACATCGGGTGCTACACTTCTCAGGTTTCTGCCGGTTGGTTCTCCAATAAAAGTGAGCAATGCCTCAAACTCCACATTCTTGGGAAACGCCTTGGTTCGCTCCATCCACAGCGTGCTTCTGGATTTTTCGGGTTTATAGGTTCCTTCTTTGTTAGACTTGAGTCGTTGTGCCACCCCATGAGCATCCAAAAGCAGAAATGGAGACAGATCGATGATATATAGATCATCCTTTGTTTCTTTTATGGGAAAGCCAAATAACACCGATCGGGCGAATGCTTCCTCTATCGATTTGCGTTCGGGTTGGTTATTGGTGATCGCACGATATTTTAAATTGGGTTCTAACAAGAGCAATTGGTTGCCGCTTTTTATAAATTTCACAACAGCCTGATCTCCCAATTGTCCGCGATCCAGACCAATATCATTACTCCCTAATCCTGTACGCAGTGAGTGCACATATAGAAACTCAGCATCCAATCGGGTTTTAGGTACTTCCAAATATATTTCGCCTAAGGAATCGGAATAGTGAAAATTAAAATAACCGCTAAAAGATTGGAGGTCTTTCTTCTTCTCCAAAAACTGACCCGAAACGATATTCATTCCGAAGAAAAAGAAGATAAGAACAGTAAGATTTTTCATAGACTAACAATATTGGACGGGGATGTGCTAAAACTACTAAAATTAGTTTAAAATTATTTCCTTCTGAAAATATAAAGCCTAATTTTACGCAAATATTCAGTATTAATAAAACTACAGCCGTTACTACGGACTTACACTATGATAACACCAGATCAACTGAAGGATCTTAGAGATCGCCTGGATGCGTTAAGGAGGTATCTTTGACGTTGCCGGCAAAAAGATCGAAATAAGCAACGACGAAGAGAAAACCTTCGATCCCAATTTTTGGAACAATCCCCAACAAGCCGAAGCCTTTATGAAGGAACTTCGGAATAAGAAAAAATGGGTTGAGGATTATGAAACAGCAATATCCCTAACCGATGATGCAGAGGTAATATTCGAATTCTATAAAGAAGGTGAAGGAGAAGCTGAAAATGTTGAAGACAGATTCGAAAAGGCGTTAGAAGCCATCGAAGCCCTGGAATTTCGCAACATGTTAAGTGAAGAAGGCGATATAATGAGCGCCGTTCTTCAAATTACAGCGGGTGCCGGGGGTACAGAAAGTTGTGATTGGGCGAGTATGCTGATGCGTATGTACCTCATGTGGGCCGAAAAAAACGGATTTAAGGTTAAAGAACTCAACTATCAGGAAGGCGATGTGGCCGGTGTAAAAACCGTAACTCTGGAGATTGAGGGCGACTATGCCTTTGGTTGGTTAAAGAGTGAGAATGGCGTACACAGGTTGGTGCGTATTTCTCCCTTCGACAGCAATGCAAAGCGACATACCAGTTTTGCAAGTGTCTATGTGTATCCGTTGGCCGATGACAGCATTGAGATCGATATAAATCCATCCGATATTTCCTGGGACTTTGCCCGCAGTAGTGGCGCCGGGGGTCAGAATGTGAATAAAGTAGAAACCAAGGCCATCCTTACTCACCATCCCAGCGGAATTGTAATCCACAACAGCGAGACCCGTTCTCAACTTGAAAATCGGGAAAAGGCCATGCAAATGCTTAAATCCCAATTGTATGAAATTGAGCTTAGAAAACAACAGGCACAACGTGACGAGATCGAAAACAGCAAAATGGCTATAGAATGGGGGTCTCAGATAAGGAACTATGTACTTCACCCATACAAACTTGTAAAAGACGTTCGCACAGGATATGAAAGTGGAAATACAGATGCGATATTGGATGGTTATATCGACGAATTCTTAAAGGCGTATTTAATGATGACTGGACAAAAGGAGCCCAGTGATGAATTGTAATTTAATCTTAGACAGCCACGTATAATAAAAGAATTCAAGCTTTATAAGGTCAGTAAACAGAAGAACATGATTTCACGAACGAATCCTAAAGATCCCCATTTCAAAGAATTGGTTAAGGCGCTCGATGCCGATCTCGCCATTCGTGATGGTGACGATCATGAGTTTTACAACCAATTTAATAGTTTGGACTCACTGTCTCACGTGGTTGTGTGGTATATGAATAAACAGGCTGTAGCCTGCGGGGCCTTAAAATCTTTTGATGAGAATTCAGTTGAAGTAAAGCGCATGTATACCAAACCCGAATTTAGAGGCAAGGGTCTGGGTTCAGAAATATTAAAAGCATTGGAGATATGGGCGAAAGAAATGGGACTTACCCGATGTGTTCTGGAAACCGGCTGGAAGCAACCGGAAGCAATTCAGTTATATAAAAAGAATGGATACACCCGTATCGAGAATTACGGGCAATACAAAGGGGTGGAAAACAGTTTGTGTTTTGAAAAATTATTGTAAAAACAAAGGGAACCAGCTTTTTAAAGTCTAAGTTCCCTTCGCTATCATATTCCTTACATTGGCATTATCCAACAAGTTTAGTGGGTATATTCTCAGCTAATAAATTAAGCACCCCAATATGATATACTAAATATACTAAAAAAAATAATCCATTCTTCTTTTTTATAAATATTTAACAATCTCCATAATTTTAGATACCAGCGAAGTATAACAGAATTTTACTAAGATTGATTACCGCCAGTTCTGAATAAAAATAAATACCTTTATAAAATCAAGCTCCTTCATGAAACCAGCCACTGTTGCACAGATTAAAAAAGAACTCACATTTCGCTCGCCCGACGAGATCACACAGCTTTGCCTGCGACTTGCACGGTTTAAAAAAGAAAATAAAGAGCTTCTTACTTACCTCCTCTTTGAAGCCGAGAGCGAAGAGGCTTTTATACAGGGTGTAAAAGATGAAGTGGATGAACTCTTTAATACAATAAATACGAATAGCTTTTTTTATATAAAAAAAAGTGTTCGGAAAATTCTACGGCTTATCAAAAAATACAATCGATACTCTCCTCATAAAGCCACCGAAGTAGAACTGCTGCTATACTTTTGCCACAAATTGAAAGCATTTAAGCCGTCAATACGAAGAAACCGTACCCTCCAAAACTTATATGAGAGACAATTGGACTTCATACAAAAAAGAATTCCCGTATTGCATGAAGACCTACAACATGATTATTCACTTGAAGTTGAAGAATTAAAACTACCATAGAATTATGACAACGATCTACCACAACCCCAGATGCAGTAAATCCAGAGAATGTTTACTATTGCTCGAGAACCAGTCTAAGGAAGTAACCGTCGTGAATTACATAAAAGACCCTCTCAGCAAAGCCCAGATCGAAAAATTAATAAAGCTACTTGGCATCAATCCCATTGACCTTGTTCGCACCAATGAAACGGAATGGAAAGAAAATTATAAAGGAAAAAAATTAACCGATGCTCAGATCATTACCGCGCTTCAAAAACACCCAAAACTAATACAGCGACCTATTGTGGTTCAAGGTGATAAAGCTGTTATTGCGCGACCGGCAGAAGTTGCACTTTCAATTTTATAATTCAGGCAGAGTATTTTAACAAAATATTGTGAATCGGTACTTAAACCCACCGGTAATTTCGCGGTCAAATACTCCAAAATCCAACTATGAAAATTTACCTTGCCGCACTTTGTGTGTTTTGCCTCACTTTTGCCACCGCACAACGCCAGGAAGACAAAGACATTACCATTAAAGGAAAAATCGTTGAAGATGGCACCAACTATCCGTTAGAATACGCAACCGTTGCATTTATCGACACTGAAGGAAATATAGTTACAGGAGGGATTACAGACCTAAATGGCGAATACACTGTAATGATAAGCCCCGGTGTATATACGGTACAATTTGAATTTATCTCCTATAAAACCGAACGACTTACCAATCAGCGGTTCACAAAAGATACGACATTACCTACTGTTTCCCTCGCATTAGATTCTGAAAGCCTGGACGAAGTGGTGGTGCGGGCAGAAACGACTGAAGTTGTGGTGCGCTTAGATAAAAAGATCTACAATATTGGAAAGGATCTTACAACAAGTGGTGCTACAGTTAGTGATGCACTTAATAACGTGCCTTCGGTTACCGTAGATGTTGAAGGAGCAATAAGCTTACGCGGAAATGAAAACGTACGAATTCTCATCAACGGGAAACCATCGGCCATTGCCGGTTTTGGTTCCACCGATGCACTGCGCCAACTGCCTGCCGATGCCATAGACCGTGTAGAAGTGATTACCTCACCTTCTGCCAGATATGACGCCGAAGGAACCGCGGGGATCCTGAATATCATTCTTAAGAAAGAAAAGACTCTCGGACTAAACGGGTCTTTCACTGCAAACTATGGAGTGCCATTAAGTAGTGGATTTACAGGAAACATAAACCTGAGAACCGATAAGTTCAATATTTTTAATACGACAGGGGTACGGTATAATAATTCGCCCGGTAACGCCTTTTTTGAGAACCGGTATTTTTCACCTTCAGTGGCCAATCCGCTGGTGATCGAAGACCGGGATTATAATAGGTTACGGAAAGGGTTTAATACCAACTTAGGGATAGAGTATTTTATCAATGATAAATCGTCCATTACAGCTTCGGGATTCTACCGTCTTGGAGACAATGAAACCGAAACTGTAAACACAACCAACGAATTCAACTCTCAAAACAACCTTGCCCTCACCCGTCTCAGAACCGAGAATGAAGGAGAAGAGGATGACAGTTATCAGTTTTCGCTTAATTATATCAACAGATTCAATGAAGACGGTCATGAGCTAAAGATCGATGCGCAATATGAAAATGATAAAGAAATTGAAAAATCATTGATCGAGGAAAGAAATACATTTCCTTCTACAGTAATTTTGCCTTCGGAAGACATTACGTCCATCGAAACTGAAACCGAACTCTTACTACAGGCCGATTATGTGTTGCCATTAGGTGAAAACGCTCAGTTTGAAGCAGGGATACGAGGAAATTACGAAGAATCCATTACCGACTACGAGCTTTTGGAAGAAGACGGAACCAGTGGAGTGTTCGTACGAAACAGTGATCTCTCTAATGTGTTTACCTATAATGAGAATGTGAATGCAGTTTATTCACAATACGGAAATAAGTTTGGGCAGTTTTCTTTTTTACTCGGACTCCGGCTCGAAAACACTCAATTAAAAGGAAAAGTAGAAGCCAATACTGCGAATAATCCTATTGAAGCCAATCTTAATTTCGATAAAAACTACACCGGACTTTTTCCAACCGTGAACCTGATCTACGAATTAGGGGAACGGGAAAATGTGACATTGGGGTATAACAGAAGGATTAACAGACCCCGTGGATTCTTTATCAACCCCTTCCCTTCCCGTTCCAGTGAAGCCAATGTCTTTCAGGGAAATCCGAATCTGGATCCGGCCTATGCCAGTGCTTTCGACCTTGGTTACCTTAGAAGATGGGATAAATTAACCCTTACAGCTTCTATCTATTATCAACACGAAACAGATGCCTTTGAGCGTATTCAGGAAGACACAGGGGAAGTGACTTCTAATGGTATTCCAATCATCAGAACCATTCCTATAAACCTTTCTACCAATCAGCGTTACGGCTTTGAAGCCGGGATGCTGTACAATCCGTTAAAATGGCTTAGGCTCAACGGGAGCTTCAACTTTTTTAAGTTCGTTACCGACGGTTTCTTTAATGAGGTAGATTACGGAGCTGAAAATACCAGCTGGTTTGCGAGATTCAGCTCAAAAATTAGCCTACCTGCAAAAATAGACTGGCAAACCAACGCTTTTTACCGGGGCCCCAGTAATAATGCGCAAACAGAATCTGAAGGCATACTATCCTTGAATCTTGCTTTCAGTAAAGATATTATGGATGATAATGGAACGCTGGCATTTAACGTAAGCGATCTACTTAATTCACGAAAGCGTATTTCTACTACTACTACTGATACTTTTATTAGTGAAAACGAATTCCAATGGAGGGAGCGACAATTTACCTTGTCGTTCACATATCGATTTAACCAGAAAAAACAACGTGACCGTGGACGCAGAGACGACGGTAACGGAGGTGATGATGAGGGAGAGGGTTTTGAAGGAAAACCCTAATTTCTGCAAGTGTTAGTCAATAAAAAAGGAAGCCAAATGGCTTCCTTTTTACATTATGATATTTTGAAAAGCTTAGGCTTTAGATTCCTGTTTCTTGGCTTCACGCTTTAATTTCCAGTTTTCATACAATGCCCCTCCAATCCAATATGGAATAAAGGAAATAAGGAAGATCATTAACCAAAAGCCGATGGTTAAAATGGTTAAGAACGCTAAAAATCCTAGGTATTGATCGAATTCAAACATAATAAAACGTGTTTTTTAAGACGTTTCAAAGATAATATGATTTTTTCAGAAAAAACAACAAATCACTTCAATTTATTCACAGGAATTAAACAGCTTTCACCTTGAGTAAAACTGCGGTAATTCGTAACTTTGTATTCATTCCTAAACTACCATTATGACATTCAGAATCGAAAAAGATACCATGGGGGAAGTAAAGGTGCCGGCCGATAAATTATGGGGGGCACAAACAGAACGATCCCGTAGCAATTTTAAAATTGGAGCTCCGGCATCCATGCCGTTAGAGATCGTTTACGGCTTTGCATATCTTAAAAAGGCTGCAGCATTTACAAATTGTGAATTAGGCGTACTCACCGAACAAAAAAGAGATCTTATTGCTACTGTTTGTGACGAGATCCTTGCAGGAAAACACGATGATCAGTTTCCGTTGGTAATTTGGCAAACCGGGAGCGGTACCCAAAGTAATATGAACGTGAATGAAGTGATCGCCAATAGGGCACAGCAGTTGGCAGGAAAAACTGTAGGTGAAGGGGAAAAAACGCTTCAGCCCAATGATGATGTAAACAAGTCGCAATCGTCTAACGACACCTTCCCTACCGGCATGCACATTGCGGCGTATAAAAAACTTATTGAAGTAACTATACCCGGAGTGAGCCGACTGCACAAGACTCTGGAAGAAAAATCTAAATCTTTCAAAAGCATTGTAAAAATTGGTCGCACTCATCTAATGGACGCTACTCCCCTAACTCTGGGTCAGGAATTCAGCGGATACGCCTCTCAGCTCGAGCATGGCCTTACAGCTTTAAAGAATACTTTGCCGCACTTAGCCGAGTTAGCTTTAGGGGGCACTGCCGTAGGTACCGGTATCAATACACCAAAAGGATATTCGGTGAAGGTTGCTGAATATATAGCTGAATTTACCGGACTTCCGTTTGTTACCGCAAAAAATAAATTTGAAGCATTGGCGGCACATGACGCAATCGTAGAATCTCACGGCGCATTGAAGCAACTTGCGGTTTCACTTAACAAGATCGCAAACGATATTAGAATGATGGCTAGTGGTCCTCGTAGTGGTATAGGTGAGATCACCATACCTGCCAATGAACCGGGATCCTCGATCATGCCCGGCAAAGTAAATCCAACACAGTGCGAAGCGCTTACAATGGTGTGCGCTCAGGTAATTGGTAACGATATGGCCATAGCGGTTGGAGGAATGCAGGGACACTACGAGCTTAATGTCTTTAAACCTGTGATGGCATCGAATTTTCTTCAATCGGCCCAATTAATAGGTGATTCTTGTGTTTCATTCGACGAGCATTGTGCCTCGGGCATCGAGCCAAATTGTGCAGTCATCGACGAATTACTAAATAACTCTTTAATGCTGGTCACGGCCTTGAATACCAAGATCGGATATTATAAGGCTGCGGAAATTGCGAATACTGCACATAAAAATGGAACTACTTTAAAGACCGAAGCTGTAAATCTAGGGTATCTCACCGCTGAAGAATTTGACAATTGGGTAAAACCCGAGGATATGGTGGGAGAAACAGAATAATCACTACCTTTTATAAGCCCCCTGAAAGTCGTCAGAATTCTGACGACTTTTTAATTTTTATCGATTAAATGCAAAAAAATTAGGTGAAATGTAATTTTTGAGTATATTGGTATACCCAAATTACTAAAACCTACTTATTATGAGGCTACGATTTTTACCCCTCGCGTTGTGTCTTATGGTTGTTTTCTCATCGCAAATTTGCTTTGCAAATTCATCGATTATTACAGCCGACATCAATTCTAAAAGTCTTGATTTGGTTGCATTTAAGGCAGCCGCTAAGAAAGAAATAGCGCCGAAAATTACCGCGGAAGAAGTACATTCTATCCCTAATTATTTTACCCCTAAAACTTACCTTGCTCACTCCGATGTGACTCCATTCAAAAATAGAGGGATTTTTCATATTGAAGAATTTTCCTACAAAAAAATTGATACGGACTATGTCTCTTCAGCAATTTTAACAAATAGTAAAGCTGAAATTGTTGAAGTAATGGCTTCAGCCACTACGTTCCGTCAAGGGATGTTCTATGGTTTTGCCATAATGGTTATTCTCCTTAATCTGGTTTGTTACTTTTTGTTTGAGGAAAAGCTTTTTATGAATTATTCTCTGGCCATGGCTGCTATGACGGCCCTATTCTTTTACAGTGATGGCTTGTTTGCGATGATAGGAATGGAAAATGGTGTTAACAATAATGTGTTATCGTCCTTCTTGATTTTAATGACCAGCGTATTAGCAACAGTATTTGCATCTAATTATCTAACTATCAATGAAACCTTCCCAAAATTACGTTGGGTATCTTATTTGGTTTTTGGTGCAGCAGGAGTATTATTCCTATCGGGTGCGCTTTCAGATGTTGTAGGGTTTTTACCCATTGCAAATGTGCTCTCTTTTAGTATTGTCACTATCTATTTTATTGCAGGTGTAGTGCTTTTCAGCCAAAAGAATTATCCGAAATTTTACGTGATTGCCTGCAGTATCCCCTTACTTTTCGCCATTGACTTCTTTGTCCTTCAGAGTTTGGGCATTAATTTTCTGTTCACTGAAGCGATACATTTAAAGGTGGCAACCCTTGTGGAAATGCTTATAATAACCTACGCCATTATGTATCGAATGAGGGCCATCAAAGAAGAGAACAGATTGCGTCAAACCGAACTTCGTATCTTCCTAAAAAGACAGGAGGTCATGAACAGAAAAACTGCTTCACAGCTAATGGAAGACGTGTATCTTGAAAACCTTATTATGCATTACGATCTGGACGGTTATGAAATTAAGTTGTTGCAATACATTTCGGAAGGAAAGGATAACGCAAAGATCGCAAGAAAGCTAAAGACCACCGAAGCCGAGATAGAAGAGCAAACCAAAGAACTCTATCACAAACTTGAGATCAGTGAACACATACAGGAAGATTATCGTATGGTTAACGATCAGCCGGATTATATCTATAACTAGTTATTGCTTTCAGAAATTATAAAAAAGGATAAGTTAATCGCTTATCCTTTTTTATCATAAAATTTCTTGAACCTGAAATAGGACGCTGCACTCAATAATACAGCAATGATTACAATGTAGTAGACGAAGCTTGGTGTAACCGGTGCATCTCCACTGGCATAAGAATGTAAACCAACCAAATAGAAATTCACCCCAAAATAGGTCATCATAATGGAGGCATAGGCAAAGATCGCCATCACATTAAAGAACCATCTTCCACGCAATCCCGGTACCAATCTCATATGGATTACAAAGGCGTAAACCATGATGCTTATAAGTGCCCAAGTTTCCTTGGGGTCCCATCCCCAATACCTACCCCAGCTTTCGTTGGCCCATTGGCCGCCCAGAAAGTTTCCTATGGTAAGCATTACTAACCCAACCGTTAACGCCATTTCGGTAATTATGGTAAGCTCCTTAATGTTAAGATCCATTTTCACCTTATTCTTCTTCGTGGTAAGCAACATAAGCAACAAAGAAGTGGCTCCCAGGATCATCCCAAGTGTAAAGGGCCCGTAGCTGGCAACGATCACAGCAACATGTATCATTAACCAATAACTGTCGAGTACCGGTTGTAAATTGGCGATAGCAGGGTCCAGCCAGTTCTGATTGGCCACCCACAAGATGATCGCAGCAACAAAGGCTGTAGAAGCAATGGTAAGGTTACTCTTGCGCCCAAATGCGAGTCCGAAGAAAACTGTCGCCCAGCCTACGTAAATGATCGATTCATAAGCGTCACTCCAGGGTGCGTGGCCACTTACATACCAACGTAAAATCAACCCAAGCGTCATTAGAATAAAGAAACTCCAGATAATGTATTTGCAAACGGCTACCATTGCTTTCGAAAAGCGGTTTTCCCTGAAAATTCTGAAAATGATAAACCCGAACATCAGGAATCCCATCAATGCAAAATACTTGTACAAGCGGTTAAAAATATCCACCTTGTTATAAATGATCTCTGCTTTAATTTTATTTTCTGAAGGCATTACCTCTGCCCCATTTTCCTTCTGAAATTTAGTGATCCCGCTGAGTAGTTTTTCTGCTTCAGTATAATCTCCTGTCTTTCTGGCGTTCTGAAGCTCATTAAAATACAAGGGTAATATACTTCGGGTGATTATAGAATCGGTGCCTTTAAATTGCGCCTGCTCCAATTCGGGATAAGAGATCCATTTGTTGTTTTCGTCATTCGGGATTGGAAAAACTTTCAGAATGCCTCCGCTTAGTGCCTGATTCAGCAAATAAAAATTTTCATGTGCTTTTATAAAATCCTTTTCAAACTGATTTGGATTCGCTTTAGAAGTTGCTGCTGCCAGATATGGCTCCAGCTTGTAATTTCCTTCCTTATCGAACAGATCCAATAATGCGATACGCTGTGTATCTTCCGAAACCCCAACTACATCCCTAATACTGTCATTACCTCGTTTTAAGGCTATCAAAGGTACTTCTACCCAAACCCGGGGGAATTCGGTCATGGAAAGAAACACCTGATTGGCATCCAATCCTTCATAACTGTTCTTCCTGCTTATTTTCCGAAGTAATTCACTGGCAAAGGTATTTACGGGCTTCATCCTCCCGTTATCCTGAATGATAAGTTGTGCAAACTTTGCCGCATGTTCTTTAGTCACCGCATTGGCCTTAATAATAGAATCAATCTGTCGTTTGCTCGTATTTTCATGAGCGTGAGAATCGGTTTGTTGGGCATTCGACGTAAAAGCTACAACTAATAAAAGTACCGTAACCAACTTGGCTTTTTTCTTCTTTACTTTATCCAGCATTTTCTCTAAGGCTGCAAAGCGGGTATTCTTGTCAAAAAGTATGGCCATCAGTCCAAAGTACAAAAGGAAATACCCAATGTAAGTGATCCAGGTGCCCCAGAAATCGTGGTTAACAGACAAAACAGTTCCTTTTTCATCGGGATCGAAAGAAGCCTGAAAGAATCGATAACCACCGTGATCCAGAACGTGATTCATATAAATTTCATAATCGTAATACGGCTCATCGGGATCATTTACAGTGATCTTACTTTTAAATGCAGAATAGCCAGTTTCGGTACCCGGATATTTATCGGCAATAAAATCATTAAGTGTAATACTAAAGGGAAGCTCCAACTTTTCGGAACCGTAGGACAAGTACACTTTTAAGCCATCAACTTCCACCAACTCAGGATCGGGTGTATTTCCTCTCCCGCCTAATAATTCGACCGTTTTGGATTCGTTTGGAGTTGCTACTTTTAAAATAAGGGCATCTTTATTGGTTTTTTCGGTTAAAGGCGATTTTACCACACCATACGTTCCCGTGGTAACCGGATCCGGGATCACAAATGACATTCCTGCCAATTGATATAGTGACCGCAATAACAAAGGCTGAACACTGTCTTTAGCCACCAGACTTTGTTGTTGATCTGCCATGCGCATCACATTGCCTTCAAAAGGAGTTTCAATACTATAACTTCCATCTTCGTTATAATTAATGTTTATTGCTCCGGGGGTAGGCTTATTCACCGCAAAGAGAACGTTGTGTATACTCACAACTTCTCCCAGCTTAATCCAGTGATCATGCCTATTGCCATCTCCCGCCTCTACAATCTTAATATATTGATCCCCTGTTTCAGTTTCAATAAGTCCTTCCTTCGCATTTTGTATAAAATCTACATACGAAATCGTTACAGGCAATTGGTTGTAATCGGTTTTAATGGTAAAATCATTGTCGAGGCGTTCAGATAGATTTAATTTTTTAGGATCCACTATCCGGCGTTGCTTTACGCCGTTCATTACATAATCGCCATCGATAAATGTATTGAGGTAGGTTTCGTTGGAAAGCATGATATTTTCCGTAGCACCTTCCCGAATATGCATCACCCCCTCAAAGCCTATATAACGGGTAACAAAGGCTCCAATCAATATTAAAATAAACGATAAATGCAGGGTAAGCGTTGCCCATTTTTCCTTTTTATACAATCGGAACCTGAAGATGTTTCCAACAAAATTTATGACAAAGATGAGCATGATTAGCTCGAACCACCAAGCGTTGTAAACGACTTCACGAGTATAAGGCGTTGGTGAGGTTTCGGCTGCCCTGTCCAGCCAAGTGCCAACAGCCATGGCAACAGCGAAAACGATAAATAATACAGCGGTTAGACGAGTGGAAAATAGTACAGAAGCAATTCTCTTTTGCATTATCGCGAATTTTGCTGCAAATTTACTGAATTTGACCTTGAAAAACTACATTAATCCTGTTAACTGTTTCTGGATCTTTAATCCCCGTTTTGTCTGGCTTCAAAAATTTTTAAATGAATAAAAGTACCCATATTTCTGGCTCTGTTCTTAGCAAGATATGTAGATTCGGGTTCAAACAATTCGTCCAGAGTTTCAAACCATAGATTTAACCAAACTCCAAAATGAAGCTCATTAATTGTCCCTCCGTGATATGCATCTACTTCAACGTGCTTCTGAAGCGGATCTCCCTTGTATTTTTTCTCAAAGAACAAATTGCTCTCCCAGAAATCGGTGAGTCGTACAAAATGAGCTTCCCAGTCCTGTATAACCGGCTCAAACACAGAACCTAATAGATCATTTGTTCTTACCTTACCGTAAAAGGTGCGGACTAAAAGCAGAATGTCCTCACGTGTTTCTAAAGATTTTTGTGGCATACATCAAATTAGATTGACAAAAATTAAAATACTATTACCGGCTAAGCTAGCCATTAATAACCAAAAACTGATATCAGATTTCATTTGTGCCAACAAAGCCGCATTATAAGCCATACTCAGAATCACACATATAGTTAGTTCTATTCCGGAAACGAGGGTGGTACCTTGTGCTAAGATCATCATAGCCGCGATAGAACCCAAACAGCTTTGCAAAATTATTGTTAATGGGATATACATGAATAAATTATCTCCAAACTCTCCTTTTAAATGTTGTATTGACATTGCCTTCATTATTGTTTTATTTATTTTTATACAAAATTAGACGCCCAAACCTTCCCGGTTTATGAGCCAAATCATAAAGCATTGATTTCTGAAGAACTGCTATTGTCGCACAAAGCCAAATTGGTGAATTACCGCAGTAATGAGACCATATTTACTGAAGGTGATACCGCTAAATTCTACTTTCAGGTGCAGCGCGGAAGCGTAAAAATGTTCAACCTCAATGAAAATGGAAAAGAATTTGTTCAGGGTATTTTCTATGACGGTGACAGTTTTGGAGAACCGCCACTGTTTGGTGCATTTAAATATCCGGCATCGGCCGAGGCCGCAGAAGATTCTTCGGTGTTTAAGTTGAGTAAAGCAATGCTGTTTGAATTGCTAAAATCCAATTTTAACACCCATTTAAAATTTACGGCTACGCTGTCCAACCGGCTTGCATACAAAGCGATGATCCTAAAAGAGATGTCTGTCCATCCTCCCGAACATCGCATTCTTACCCTCGTAGATCATTTAAAGAAAAAATACGGTGGAGATACACTGTTTCAGATCGATCTTACACGTCAGCAAATAGCAGATCTAACCGGCCTGCGTGTCGAAACTGTGATAAGGGCTTTTAAGCAGCTTGAATCGGAAGGAGAAATTGAAATCATAAAACGCAAGATCTATCGCTGAGCCAGTAAAAAAGTTTTTAACTTCGCTACTATGATATCGGTATGTTTTATTGGATTTGGAAATGTAAATTTTAATTTATGTAACGCTTTATATGAAAATAGTGAAGTTTCTGTAATTCAAATATATAACAGAAATAATATTGTTTTACATCAATCTCTTGACGATATAGCGCTTACTACAGAGCTTTCCCAAATCCTGCCCGCCGATGTGTATATCATTGGAGTACCCGATAACGCCATTGCCACTGTTTCTGAAAGCTTGCCGTTTCAAGACAGACTGGTTGTGCATACTTCAGGCGGAGTCGACATGAATACGTTATCGGCAGCAAACCGAAGGGGCGTCCTTTATCCACTTCAGACATTTTCTCAGGGCAAAGTTCTGGACCTGAAAAAGGTGCCTGTTTGTATTGAAGCTGAAGAAGAAACGGATTTTCAAGTTCTCCATCAGCTGGGAAGTATTCTTTCTGAAAATGTAGTAAACATAAATTCCACGGAGCGGGCGAAGTTACATTTGGCAGCCGTATTTGTAAATAATTTTGTGAACTACTTATACGGTGTTTCCGAAACTATTCTGAATGAACACAACCTTGACTTCGAGCTGCTGAAACCTCTAATATATGAAACTGCGGCAAAGATTGAAAACATGTCACCTTCCGCAGCACAGACAGGTCCTGCCAAAAGGAAGGATACCAAGACAATTGAAAAACATTTACATTTGCTCTCAGAAAGTCCGTACAAAACAATTTATGAAATCCTAAATAACGCCATTCAAGATTCCTATGGAAAAAAGCTATAAAGAATACCTCAACCACATTAAAACCTTCGTTTTTGACGTAGATGGCGTGCTTACCGATGGAACCATCATGGTGACCACCGAAGGTGAAATGTACCGTTCCATGAATATAAAGGACGGCTACGCTTTAAAAACTGCTGTCGATAAAGGGTATACTGTCGTAATAATTAGCGGTGGATCAAATGAAGGGGTGCGAAAGCGGTTAAACGGACTCGGGATTACACACATCTATTTGGGAACTCATGCCAAAACTGAAACGCTGCAGACGTTCTTGAAAGAACATCAATTAAAAAGTGAAAATGCGCTCTTTATGGGTGACGACCTACCCGATCTGGAGGTAATGAAAATCGTAGGGCTCCCTTGCTGTCCCCAGGATGCTGCACCCGAGATCAAAGATATAAGTGCTTATGTGTCTCATAAAAAAGGTGGAAAAGGCTGCGTAAGGGATGTGATCGAACAAGTCCTGAAAGTTCAGGGGAACTGGATCACAAACGGGAATACCAGTGCAAAATACGATTAAGCGAATACAAGGGGTTTGGCAGGATCATTTATCAACTTATAGCGCACGAATACCATTCATGAATTATTTGAAACTTATACGCCCCGTGAATCTGCTGTTTATAGCAATGGTTCAACTGTTTTTTAAGTTCGGGCTCTTTCAACCCTATAGCATTGATACAGTTTTAAACAACTTATCTTTTTCTTTACTAATAATTGCAACGCTTTGCATCGCTGCCGGTGGATACGTAATTAACGATATTTATGACGTTAATATAGACAGGATCAACAAACCAACAAAAGTGATTGTAGGTACTAAGATCTCTGAAAAAAACGCCAATCGATATTATATTTTGCTAAATGTTATCGGGGTAGGAATCGGATTTTTCTTGGCCAATAAAATAGGCAAACCGGGGTTTGCTGCCCTGTTTATAGGGATTTCGGCCTTGCTTTACCTCTATACTTCCTATCTTAAATCGATATTATTGGTAGGCAATCTCCTTATTTCGGCATTGGTGGCGCTAAGCATCATTATTGTAGGGATCTTTGATCTAGTGCCTGGCATCACCGATCAAAATCGCGAGAGTTTGTCGGCTGTATTCAGAATATTGATCGATTATGCCCTCTTTGCTTTTTTACTGAATTTCATTAGAGAGATCGTAAAAGATATGCAGGATATAAATGGTGATAAGAACGGTGGAATGAATACTTTACCTATCGCCATTGGACGAAAACGCACTATTTTGATCGTTTTTATCTTAGGCGTGATCGCGCTGGCAGCAGTCATTGCTTATATGTATACCTTTCTATATGACAGACAATGGACAGTATTGTATTTCTTATTATGTGTAGTAGCTCCATTACTGTTTTTTTGTGTAAAAGCATGGACGGCAGATTCCCCTAAAGATTACAGCCGTTTGTCAGTTTTATTGAAATTGATCATGCTTTTTGGAATGGGTTCCATCCTACTCCATCCTTTTGCACACTGACATTAAAAATGGGAGGGGTTACGGGTTGAAGTTTAAAGGTTTTAAAAATAAAATATGCTTCGGAATACATTAAAAGATTACAATATCATACTGGCGTCAGGATCTCCCCGCCGTCAGAAATTCTTTAAGGAACTGGATGTGGACTTCAGTATAGAAGTCAGAGAGATTGAAGAAACATACCCGGACCATTTAAAGGCTTCAGCTATCACAGACTATTTATCACAACTTAAAGCGACCGCCTTCCCCGATCTTTCAGAAAAAGACTTGCTTATTACGAGCGACACCGTTGTCTGGAAAGACAATATTGCTATCGGGAAACCACGCGATACTGAAGAAGCCAGAAAAATGTTGCAGCGTTTGAGCGGGGCTAAGCATCAAGTTATCACATCGGTTTGTTTTACTACAATATCATTTCAGAAGACCATACACGACACCACGACGGTCTGGTTCAAGGAACTTTCTTCGGCGGAGATCGACCATTACTTACGAACTTACGAACCATTTGATAAGGCGGGAAGTTATGGAGTTCAGGAATGGATAGGATATATTGCTATAGAACGCCTCGAAGGCTCATATTTTAATGTGATGGGGCTGCCAACCGCATTGGTCTACAAAACCCTGCTTGAGATTGCCGGGCAGTGATTTTTTTAAGTATTTTTGTTGAAAACCACTTCAGAATGAAATTGCTACGCTTCCCATATTCTTTTGTATTTCTTTCTTTAATGTTCATTTGGAGTTGCGCCGATTCTGAAAAAAACTTAATTCCGTTAAGTAGTGATCAAAAGGAAACTAAAAAAGAACAGAACGAACGCAATCTTACGGAAGAATTCAAATCATATTGGTATAATGGTACGGCAGAACTTACCTCCTACAGTCTTGTTCAGGAGCGATATGGGGAACTAAGGGAGGGAACTTCGGTAAATATCTTTGTTACCGAGGATTTTCTTCGTGACGAACAGGTTAAGGCAAATAACGCTTCTGAAGAGACCATTTCTGTTTTAAAACTGAACAACACCAAGAACTTTATAACCGGAATTTATCCATATTCGGTTATGACCAGTACATTCTCTCCCATTACCAACCAGGGTCACGCTTTAAAAGTAAGTCATTCGGTACAGGAATGGTGTGGGCAGGTCTACATGCAACTCAACAACCGGGATGATTTCGAGATCACGACCCATTCGTATTTTGCCGGTGAAGCCGATATGGAAGTCTCATTGCAACAAAGCTGGCTGGAAAACGAACTGTGGAACCTAATTCGTATCGATCCAAACGAACTGCCTACCGGAGATATTCATATTCTCCCATCGTTTGAATATATGCGCTTCCATCATAAGAAACCAGAGATTCATACCGCTTTTGCCAGTTTAAAGCAAGGAGATTCACTCAGTATTTATTCAGTCAATTACCCGGAACTTCAACGGCAGATCACCTGGTATTTTAACAGTACATTTCCGTACGAAATTGAGCAATGGGAAGAAACAAATGCGGGAAGGGAGAACGATACCAGTAGGTTGAAGACGACCGCAGTAAAACTAAAAAGAATGCGATCTGCGTACTGGCGTCAGAACAATAAAAAAGATGAGATCCTCAGGGATTCCTTAGCTTTGTAATATGAGAGAGATCATTGAAGCGCACTTAAGTCAAATTCTGCAATCACTTACCATTGTTGTAGTCTTTTTGGTCATTCGACTAATCCTGAATCGTCTGGTAATACGTTTTGCAAAAAAATCGGAGCGCGTAGAACACCGCACTGGTCTCATTCTAAAGCACATTGTTTTTGCGACTATATTTTTTATCCTCATCGGTCTTACGCTCGTTTGGGGCGTAGAATTTAAGGATCTGGGCTGGGTGATGTCCTCTGTTTTTGCCGTGATAGGGATAGGTTTTTTTGCCCAATGGTCCATCCTAAGTAACATTACCAGTGGAATCATCATGTTCTTTACGTTTCCCTATAAGATCGGGGATTTTATAAAAATTCACGACAAAGAATACACCTTTGAAGGTATTATTGAAGATATTAAAACCTTTCAGATCGTTCTTAAAAGTCCGTCCGGAGAAATTATCACTTACCCCAATAGTTTGCTGCTTCAAAAGGGTGTAAGTATCATAAAACCAGACGAGTTTGATGAGTTTCTACACGAAGAGGATAAAAATGTTAAAGAACAGCCAATAGATTAAAGCGCTTTTTTATTTTCGGTATATTTGATTCTTACCGAAAAAATCGATCAAATCATGCGAAAAATACTGTTGGTATTCCTTCTGCTTTCTTTTCCCATAATCGCACAACCACCCCAAAAACCAACTGCTTCCGAAATATATCACAACCTTCAAAAACTTAATTTTCTGGGCTCGGCATTATATATTGCCGCACATCCCGATGATGAAAACACCCGACTTATTTCCTTCCTAGCAAACGATGTTAAAGCACGTACCGCCTATTTATCACTTACCCGAGGGGATGGCGGACAAAATCTGATTGGTCCCGAGATAAGAGAGCTCCTGGGAGTAATAAGAACCCAGGAATTGCTTGCTGCAAGACGCATCGATGGCGGACAACAGCTTTTTACCCGTGCCAACGATTTTGGATATTCTAAACATCCCGATGAAACATTGAAGATCTGGAACAAAGATGAAGTATTGAGCGATGTAGTAAGAGCGATACGCAGCTTTAAACCCGATATCATCGTAAACCGCTTTAATCATAGAAATCCCGGCTCTACCCATGGGCACCATACTTCTTCGGCTATGTTGGGCTTCGAAGCTTTCGACTTGGCAAGTGATCCTACAAATTATTCTGAAAGTGCTAAACGGTTTGGAGTTTGGCAGCCTAAGCGTTTGTTTTTCAATACCTCATGGTGGTTTTACGGCAGTGAGGAAAATTTTGAAAAAGCAGATAAGACAAATCTGGTGGAAGTGGAAACGGGAAATTACTATCCCTCTTTGGGCCTTTCAAACGGGGAGATCGCTTCATTAAGCAGGAGTATGCATAAGTCACAAGGATTCGGAAGTACCGGAACGAGAGGTAATCAGACCGAATACCTCGAATTTTTAAAAGGGGATTTTCCGAAGGACAAGAACAACCTTTTCGACGGGATCGATACCAGCTGGTCTCGTATTGAAGGCGGT
Source organism: Constantimarinum furrinae (assembly GCF_014295415.1). Taxonomy (GTDB): domain Bacteria; phylum Bacteroidota; class Bacteroidia; order Flavobacteriales; family Flavobacteriaceae; genus Constantimarinum; species Constantimarinum furrinae. The sequence goes on along the minus strand of NZ_CP052909.1, from coordinate 2,243,563 downwards.
GCTGCGATTGGTGCAATCCTGAATCCACTGGAGGAGAATTTCAATTTTAAGGACCCTTCGGCCATGTTGCCTTCACTTTTACAGGCATACGAACAGGTAAAACTCCTGAAAAACGACCACTGGCGGGAGATCAAGCTCAAACAACTGGAACAACTTATCCTAGATGCCGGCGGAATTTTCCTCGAAGCCGTTTCCGTGACAAATACTATAAATCCCGGACAATCCTATACCGTCAATATTGAAGCGATCAATCGCAGTAGTTTTCCCGTTGTATTGCAGGCCGTATCTACAACTGGCGGAAAAAAACTGGATCTTCCTTCCACTACGCTTGAAGCGAACGAAAAGCAAAGCTTTGAGGTTAGCATTACTTCTGAAAGTACCGGTTATTCAACGCCCTATTGGCTTAATGAAAAAGGGAGCCTGGGGATGTATAAAGCACCCCGGGACTTAATTGGTCTACCGGAGACCCCAGCTTCAGAAAAATTGGTGTTTCAATTGGGGATCAGTCGATCCACAGTAATCACCGAAAAAAATATTCTATATAAACGTAATGACCCTGTTAAGGGAGAAGTATACCGTCCTCTGGAAATACTTCCGCAGGTGACTTCAGAAATTCCCGAAAAAGTCCTAATTTTTTCAAATAGCGAATCGCGGGAGATACCTGTGATCGTAAGGGCAGGAAGGGAAAATATCACCGGGACAGTGACCCTGCAACACCCAAATGGATGGGTGGTTAATCCTGCGCAACACACATTTTCACTTGCCAATATTGGGGAAGAGCAAACGGTGATCTTTACTGTAAATCCTCCGGCAGATCAGAGTGAAGGGGTGTTAAAGCCCTTGGTTCAGATTGGTGATCGGTTTTTCGATAAGGAACTCATCACGCTGGATTACGATCATTTTCCGTATCAAAGTGTTCTAATGCCTTCTGAAGCAAAGATCGTAAGGCTAAATATTAAAAAAGAAGGAGATGCTATTGGATATATCAATGGTGCCGGAGACGCTATCCCTGAGAGTTTAAAGCAAATTGGATATGAGGTAACCACCATTGAGCCGGAAGAGATCACCCCTGAGAATCTGAGTCGTTTTGATGCCATAGTAGTGGGCATACGTGCGTATAATACGGTTCCGGAGCTGGCATTCAAGCAAAATATTCTAAATGAATATGTAGCAAATGGAGGAAATCTGTTACTGCAATACAATACGAGCCACAGGCTGGTCACTCCAGACTTAGCACCTTATTCCTTGTCACTGTCACGCGATCGAGTAACCGATGAAGGTTCGGAAGTACGTATACTCGCTCCTAATCATCCTGTATTAAATTACCCTAACAAGATCACCGGTCTCGATTTCGACAACTGGGTTCAGGAACGCGGTTTGTACTTCCCAAACGAATGGGCCGCCGAGTTTACCCCGATCTTAGGGATGCACGATGTAAATGATCCGGAAACCAAGGGATCACTCCTTGTAGCCAAATACGGAAAAGGGTATTATATATACACGGGACTAAGCTTTTTTAGAGAATTACCTGCCGGGGTTCCCGGGGCGTATCGCCTTTTTGCTAACCTGCTCTCCCTTGGAAAAGAAAGAAACGAATAAAGAGGTTCTTATGACTGAAGAAAAACAAAAATATACATGGAAATGGAGCTATACACTGGTATTGTTACTTAATGCGTTGTACATCGTTCTTTTCTATTTTATTATGAATTCTTACACCTAATTATGCAGCAACTCGACTGGATCGTATTATGCAGTACCTTATTGTTTATCGTTCTTTATGGTACCTGGAAAACCCGCGGCAGTAAAAACGTAACCGACTATTTAAAAGGAGGCAATGATGCGCGCTGGTGGACCATAGGACTTAGTGTGATGGCAACCCAGGCGAGCGCAATTACCTTCTTATCCACCCCCGGACAGGCATTTCACAGCGGGATGGGATTTGTTCAGTTCTATTTCGGACTACCTATTGCCATGGTGATTATTTGTCTGGTGTTTATTCCCATATATCACCGCCTCAAAGTATTTACAGCTTATGAGTATTTGGAAACCCGTTTCGACCGTAAAACCCGTACTCTAACAGCTATATTATTTCTCATTCAACGAGGATTGGCTGCCGGAATCACCATATTTGCTCCTGCGATTATTCTCTCTGCAGTTTTAGGCTGGAATTTAAGCTACCTCATTGTTATCATAGGAGTACTGGTGATCATCTACACGGTTTTAGGAGGTACCAAGGCCGTTAGCGTAACACAAAAGCAACAGATGGCCGTGATCTTTGCGGGTATGTTCATCGCCTTTTTATTAATACTGAATTATCTCCCACTCGATATTGGATTTCACAACGCCCTGGAAATTGCCGGTGCCAATGGAAAGATGGAAGTACTTGATTTTTCATTCGATATTCATAATAAATACACCTTTTGGAGTGGTATCATTGGTGGAAGCTTTTTAGCCCTCTCCTACTTCGGAACCGATCAGAGTCAGGTTCAACGATATCTTTCAGGGAGCAGCCTAAGGCAGAGTCAGATGGGACTTATCTTTAACGGTCTACTCAAAGTCCCCATGCAGTTTGGAATATTACTCGTGGGAATCATGGTCTTTGTGTTTTATCAATTCAACAGTTCACCGCTTCATTTTAATCCGGCAGCAGTTCAGGATGTGATGACTTCTGAATACGCCGAAGAATATAAGGCATTGATTCAGGAAAAGGAAGCGCTGGACGAGCAATTAATAGCGAGGCAATACGCTTTTTCAGCTACTGATGATCCTTCAGAAAAAGAATTACTTAAGGAGGAGATTCAGATTTTGAACATAACGGAAAATGAACTTAGGGATCAATCCAAAGTGATCATTAAAAAAGCGAATCCCGATGCCGAAACCAATGATAAGGATTATGTATTTATTCACTTTATTCTTGAAAATCTACCCCGTGGATTAATAGGTTTGTTGTTGGCAGTGATCTTAAGTGCCGCGATGTCTTCTACGGCTTCCGAATTAAATGCGCTGGGTTCTACCACAGCTATAGATCTCTACAAACGAAGTGTTGAAGGAAGGGAAGAAAAACACTATGTAAGAGCATCTAAATGGTTTACCTTACTATGGGGAATTATCGCGATAATGGTGGCCAGCGTTGCCGATTTGTTCGACAATCTTATCAATTTAGTAAATATCGTTGGTTCGCTTTTCTACGGAAACGTTCTCGGGATCTTTTTACTGGCATTCTTTATAAAATATGTAGGAAGCAGGGCCACTTTTCTTGGCGCTATTATCACGCAGTTACTCATTTTTGCCTTGTTTTATTGGTCGGTACAATATTTTGGCGGAGTGGATGAAGTGCCCTATTTATGGTTGAATCTAATAGGCTGTGTGCTTGTTATGGGGATAGCGGTAGTATTGCAGCTTACCATAGGCAAATCTAAAGATCAGCTACCGAAAAGCACAACATAGCACTTTAAACTACGGGGGTGTTGGCCATCATGTCATGTCTTACATTTGACATCTGAACACAGTCGTATGAAGATCAAATTCTCATTCGATCATACAGAATTCTCATCTGCCGAACCGTTACGCTAATTATGCACAGGTCGGGATGAGAAAAACGCGAGATTTAAGAGATCTTAAAACTCAGCGTTATGAAAAAAAATACTCTTATTTGTTCAATGGTCTGGTTGGTGTCATGTGTATTCGGCTTTGCTCAAATCCAACCCTCCCAACCCACCCTGGAAGATTTGCTCTACAGGCTTCAGGAAAATCACATGGGTAGTATATCCGAAATATTTACTTCCGAAGAAATTGAACGCCTTCAGGGGCATTTTAATGCACAAAACCCTGCGGAAGAATCCCAACGGGTTGTGAATCATTTCAAATTCTTTACCACGGAAAATACCAAAGGAAATTTTTCGTCTATCAATCCGCAAAATCTTGGTATGACAGAATTAATAGCTCCTTCTCCATTAAACGAATTTGAAGGTGCCGGAGCCTTACAATTGGATGGAGAATCGGTAGTGGTTGTCGATAATGGGAATAATTTTTACCACGTATATCCCAATGGGGATTACGAGTTCATTGCGCAGATCATGCCTCAAAACGGTCAATCGTTTACTGGTCTGGAATTTGCCAGTGACGGAACATTATATGGAATCGCAACAGACGGAATGGGAAGTACCAGATTGTATGAAATAGATGAAGCAACCTTTACGGCTATTCCTGTTGGAGGGGACAACGGACTCGTAGTAGGAATCGCATTGGGAAGAGATGCCAACAATGAACTGTACAGTTATGATATCGATAGCGATATGGTATATAGAATAAATAGATTAACCGGATTAACGACATTATTGGGGAGTTTAGGTTTCGACTCTAATTTTGGACAGGGAATGAGTTATAATGAAGAAGACGGGCAATTGTATATTTCTGCTTTTAACAATGGTACATTCAAGCCTGAACTGCGCACTGTGAATACCACTACCGGGTTATCGGCTTTGGTAGGAACTATAGTTCCATCAATGACCCTACAGTTTGCCTATATGACGGCCTATGATCCTACCCTTGGAATTTCAGAAAACGGGATCCTCGATCTCGCAGTTTACCCGAATCCGGCTTCAAACCAAGTAAAGATCACGTCTTCGGTTAGCATGAACGAGATCATAATTTACAATACACTGGGCCAGGAGTTAATTCGCAAAAGTATTGACGGTACTGAGATTATTCTGGATATTTCAGAGTTGTCATCCGGTATTTATCTGCTTTCAGTTTTTAGTGGTGACGCCAGCAGTACGCGGCGTTTGGTAAAACAATAAGGCATAAAAAAAGCCTTCAGATTCATTTTGAAGGCTTTTAAAAATTTTAAGGGAGATTATACGTTACATGGCCCCCCACTCCTTTAATGATTTATTGTTTAAAGCTATATAATCTGCATTACCGGCTTCCTTAGCCAGGTTAAGAGATTTCTGAGCCGCTTTAATAGCGCCTTTTTTATCACCCGATTTTGCATAGATCAACGATTGTTGTCTATAATACCAAAATGCCGGCTCAGAACGCATTTCAATTGCCTTATCGATCCATGTCTTGGCTTTATTAATGTCTTTACCACTTTCAAGATAATATACCGCAGCTCCATAATAATCGTTCGCAGACGGACCACTCATTACCTCATCAATACTTGCCGAAACCTGAGCATCGGTCATAAATTTCATAGGCACCGCAACATAGGCTTTTTCCCACATTAATCCTAAGTTCGCCGAATCGTTGGTGAGGTCGTCAAAAGACATTGTGAAAGATTCAATATCTATTGGCAGTGGATAAACATCTGCTTTAACTACAACAGCTACTTTGCTCTCATCCCATTTCTGAGGATTACCCCAGTTATTGGTATCTGTATAAAAATATACTTCCCAATTTTGAGTATTTGGCTTGGTGTAGATAGCATACGATCCTGCTTTAAGCGTTTTACCGCCAACCATCACATCTTTACTGAAAGTGATCTTTGTATTTGCGTTTGCACCGGTTCTCCATACTTCCCCGTAAGGAACAAGTCCACCGAAAATGGTCCTGCCACGCATAGCCGGACGAGAATATTCCAGAGTGACATCAGTAAGACCAACGCGCTGTTCGATCTTCTGTGAAGGGCTTGGGGCTGGGGTTTGAAGTTGAGCATAAGTGCAAACAGAAATAAGCGCTGCACTTAAGAAGAGCATAATTTTTTTCATGAGATAAGAATTAATTAGATTTTTTACGTGTCACGAAGGTACGATACGAGCCATCTTAACTTTGTTAATAAAAGCTTAAAAAAGTATAAGTGTAATGCTATATTTGTAGGATGAAAAGATACATTGCTGAAGCCATAGGTACCTTTGCCTTAGTATTTTGCGGTACCGGCGCCATAGTTATTAATGAGTATACGAATGGAGCGGTGACTCATCCGGGAATTGCCGTTACTTTTGGTTTGATCGTCATGGCTATGATCTATGCTTTTGGCGATATTAGTGGAGCTCATATAAATCCGGCGGTTACGATTGCATTTGCCTATGCAAAAAAGTTTCCTTGGAAGGAGGTCTTTCCTTATGTAATAGCCCAACTAACGGGCGCTTGTGTTGCCAGTGCCTTAATTTGTTTTCTTTTTCCTGAAAGCGAAACCATGGGGGCAACCCTTCCTCAAATGGAATTACTTAAAACAGGAGTTTTGGAGTTAATCCTTACATTTTTCCTTATGTTGGTCATTATTAACGTATCCACGGGATCTAAAGAAATAGGAGTAATTGCCGGAATCGCCATTGGTGGTGTCGTTTTGCTCGAAGCCATGTTCGCCGGACCTGTCACCGGAGCTTCCATGAACCCGGCAAGATCTATAGCCCCTGCTCTCTTTTCTCAAAATTTTACCGGACTCTGGATATATATAATTGCTCCCGTCATGGGTGCGTTACTTGCTGTAATGAGCTGTCGTCTGGTGAAAGATGACGATTGTTGTGATACCAACTGTTAATAATTTGTTTAATCTTTAAGCTAATTGATTAAACAATATTATCTTTACGGAAACCTTTATTTCAACAATGAAAATTCATTGCCTGTCCACGCTTCAGGAATTACCTACAAGTCCTGAAGACGCATGGAAATTCTTATCTGATCCGAAAAATTTAAGTAAGATAACTCCTGCCTCTTTAAAATTTAAGATAAAAAGTGGAGCGGACAAACCAATGTATCCCGGGCAGATCATTGAATATAGTGTGAGTCCGTTCCCCAGGATTAAAAGCACCTGGATTACCGAAATTACCCATTTAAAGGAGCATCAATATTTTGTTGATGAACAGCGCTTTGGTCCATATGCGTTTTGGCATCATAAACATTTTCTAAGAAAAACTGATCGAGGTGTAGAAATGGAAGACATTATTCATTATAAATTACCCTTTGGTTTTTTGGGGGAGCTGTTTCACAACACTTTGGTGTTGCCACAACTCAATAGAATCTTCAATTACAGGCGCGTTCAACTAGAAGAACAGTTTGGAAAAATTTAGACATGGAAATTAATATTTTTTGGTTCCGAAGAGATCTAAGACTCGACGACAATGTTGGGTTTACCAACGCACTGAAGGGTACATATCCGGTACTTCCGGTATTTATATTCGATAATGAAATCCTAACTGAACTTACTAAAGATGATGCCAGAGTAACATTTATTTTTGAATCTGTTCAAAAGATGAGAAAAGAGCTTCAGGAACATCAAAGCAGTATTGCTGTTTACTTCGGAAAGCCCATAGAGATCTTTAGACAACTTACTTCAGAATACACCCTAAAAAATGTGATTACCAATCGGGATTATGAACCCTATGCAAAACAACGAGATAAAGAGGTAAAAGAATTACTTGCAAAAAAAGATATTGGATTCTACACCTATAAGGATCAGGTGATCTTTGAAAAGGATGAGGTGGTAAAGGACAATGGTGAGCCGTATGTGGTGTATACGCCTTATATGAAAAAATGGAAGGAAAAATTTGATGAATCCAAACATCTGGAAAAGGTTTCATACAGGCAATGGCAAAATCTGATACAAAACACCAGACTCCCTAATGTAACACTTCGAGATATTGGATTTGAACGATCGAAGATTAAAGTCCCGGATTTCGATATTTCCGCAGATCTGTTAGCGAGCTACAAGCAACATCGAAATTTTCCGTCAGAAGATGCGACTTCCCGAATCGGGCCGCACCTTAGATTTGGCACAGTTAGCATCCGAGAGCTTGTAACATTGGCGCTAAAAGCCACAGACAAAACTTATTTGAACGAACTTATCTGGCGGGAATTCTTTATGCAGATCCTATGGCACTTCCCAAAAACCACTCACAATGCCTTTAAGGAAAAATACGATCGTATCCAATGGAGAAATAACAAGGAAGAATTTAAGGCCTGGAAAAACGGAAAGACCGGTTACCCTATGGTAGATGCCGGAATGCGTCAATTGAATGATACAGGCTATATGCACAACAGAGTTAGAATGGTGGTTGCGGGTTTTCTTTGTAAGCACCTGCTTATCGATTGGCGTTGGGGTGAAGCTTATTTTGCCGAAAAGCTTCTGGACTATGAGTTGGCAAGTAATGTGGGCAACTGGCAATGGGCGGCCGGCAGCGGCGTGGACGCAGCGCCTTATTTCAGGATATTTAATCCGATAACCCAATTGAAAAAATTTGACAAGGATAACGAATATGTAAAAAAATGGATTTCGGAGTTGAATGCTTCAAATTATCCCCAACCCATAGTAGACCACAAAGAAGCGCGAGAAAGGGCCTTAAAGGTTTATAAGCGAGCGGTTTCAGAATAAAATGTAAGTTTTTTCTTCAAATATTTGCAAAAGTCACGTTTAATTGCCTATATTTATCGATGTAATTGATTTTAAGGTACTTACATAACCCCCAAACGATGCTTATGGAAACCTACAAGAATGAGTTCACCAATGGTGAAATTACCGTAACCTACGAGCCCAGAAAATGCATTCATGCCGAAAAATGTGCAAAGGGTCTTTCCGAAGTCTTTAGAACGACAGTTATTCCCTGGATCAATTTGGATGGAGCAGCATCACAGCGGATCATTTCACAGGTAAAAAAATGTCCTTCGGGAGCATTGAGCTACTGCAAGACCCCTAAAATGACTGTTGTTAAATAAATTGTAATTAAACCGAATCATTGGGAATTTTAGTACAATTTTTCTACTCTTGCATTGATACAACCCTAACATCATGAAAATGAAGAAAAATTTCGTACTGGTTATAGGATTTCTGTGCTTGCATCTTGCTGCTTTTGCACAGGAAGATACCGCCCAGGATCCCCCTCCAAACACTGTAGAACAACAGTTTATTGATGTTGTTGACGGCTCTAACAGCTATCAGGAATTCAAAGTCATCAAAAAAACTGAAATTAACGGCTTGCGGAAAAGTGTTTTGGATTCTATAAAGGCTCTAGAAACGAATATCGACAGTTTAAATTCCCAGATAGGAGCTCAAAAGAATGATATCTCAAAACTTCAGACCGATCTAAATACAGTGCAACAAGATTTAAGCCTCTCCAAACAAAAAGAAGACGGAATCGAATTCTTTGGAGTGCTCACTCAAAAATCTACCTATAATTCTATCATGTGGTCGATCATAGGGCTGTTAGTCCTTGCTCTGGCTTTCTTTATTTATAAATTCAACAACAGCAACAAGGTTACCCAGGAATCACAACTCAAACTGGCAGAGCTTGAAATTGAATTTGAAAAATACCGTCAGAAGGCTATTGAAAACGAGCAGCAGCTCGGCAGGAAGCTTCAGGATGAAATAAATAAAAACCGTAAAGGGTAAAAAAAGAGCCTCCAGTTGGAGGCTTTTTTTAGGGTTCCGATCTTGTGATCTTCGCTCCTATTGCTCTTAATCGCTCGTCTATATTTTCATATCCTCGATCGATCTGTTCGATATTGTGAATGGTGCTGGTTCCTTTTGCTGATAAGGCTGCTATAAGCAAAGAAATACCCGCACGGATATCGGGAGATACCATCGTTGTCGCTTTTAACGTCGACTGGAAATTATGCCCAATAACTGTAGCGCGATGCGGATCACACAGAATGATCTTAGCTCCCATATCTATCAATTTATCGACAAAGAACAATCGGCTTTCAAACATTTTCTGATGTATGAGCACACTACCTTTAGCCTGCGTACACACTACAAGAACGATACTTAGCAGATCCGGTGTGAATCCGGGCCAGGGCGCATCGGCCACCGTAAGTATCGATCCGTCGATATACCCCTGAATTTCATAGCTGTCCTGAGAGGGGATGAAAATGTCATCACCTTTTTGTTCTAAGGTAATTCCCAATTTTCTAAAGGTATCTGGGATAAGACCTAAATTGTTCCAGCTAACATCCTTTATTGTGATCTCACTACGCGTCATGGCAGCCAATCCAATCCAACTACCAATTTCTATCATATCGGGAAGAATTCGATGTTTACATCCACCCAGGCGCTCCACACCTTCTATAATTAGGAGATTTGATCCTACTCCTGAAATCTTAGCTCCCATGGAGTTAAGCATCTTACAAAGCTGTTGCAAATAGGGTTCACAAGCAGCATTGTAAATAGTCGTCGTACCTTTTGCTAACACCGCTGCCATTACAATATTGGCCGTACCCGTTACAGATGCCTGATCGAGCAACATATACGTCCCCGTTAAACCGTTAGGAGCTTCAACGCCATAAAAGCGTTCCTCTTTATTATATCTGAATGTTGCACCTAGATTGATAAATCCTTCAAAGTGGGTATCTAGTCTTCGTCGGCCAATTTTATCGCCTCCCGGTCGAGGGATATACCCTTTGCCGAAACGAGCAAGTAGCGGACCTACTATCATAATGGAACCCCGTAAGGAACTTCCCTCTTCTTTAAATAGTTCAGATTCTAAATATGCAAGGTCGGGTGCATCCGCTTTAAACGAGTATGTACCCTTTGCTATCTTTTCGGTTTTAACTCCCAGATTCTTAAGTATGGTGATGAGTTTGTTGACATCACGGATATCGGGAATGTTTTCTATAATTACTTCTTCAGAAGTTAAAAGTACTGCGCATAAAATTTGTAAGGCTTCATTTTTAGCACCCTGTGGAGTAATCTCTCCTTTCAGTTTGTGCCCGCCTTCAATTTGAAAAGTTGCCATGTATTATAATGAATATTTTTAGTAACGCTTTCGTCCGCGGTTCCCTTTGTAGTTCTTTTTACCGCTGTTACTATTACTGTTTGTAAAACGTTTTTTATTTTTCATAAGGTCGGAAGGATCGGAAAGATCTTCATCGCTGTTCTTAAGGTTAATTTTCCCTTCAGACAGCTCATACAGATGTTTAAATATAACATCATCCTCAACCGTGTCCTTGTTCCAGTTAAGAAAACATTTTTTCATATGATTGGCGATGGTTAAGACCAGACCTTCTTTCTTTTCACCGTCCTCCCAGCTATTGGCCACATCGATCATTCGCTTGATATTGTTCCCATAGAATCGGTATTTGGGGAAATTTTGAGGGTATTCCAAAGGCTGTGGCCGTTCCATCAATTCTTCCTTTGAAGGTTTCCCGTAGGGAGAATCTACATCCAGTTTAAAGTCGGATATAATAAACAATTGATCCCATAGTTTGTGTTGGAAATCGGGTACATCACGGAGGTGAGGGTTTAGATTTCCCATAACCGCGATGATGCTCTTTGCCACTTTATTTCGCTCGTCTTTATCATCTAAAGAAATAGCATGGTCTACCATTTTCTGAATATGTCGTCCGTATTCGGGTATAATGAGATAAGGGCGTTCGGTATTGTATTCTAAATTTTCTATCAAAATGTAAGTATTAAAAAGGAGGTGTTACCTTGCCTTTGTATCGTTAAAGACCCTTGAGAAATAAAAGGGATCGAGTTGGAAGGCGTTAAAATTCTATCACGCAAAATACTAAAATTATAAAGAAATCACACCTTCAACCTTAGAAACTTCGAGATATTTTTCAATGACCGATTCGGGAGAGTCCATTGTAACTTTTACCGAAACACTGGTGTAGTTTCCTTTTGAGGAATCGCGAGTGTTTATAAATGCATCGGTGCCATCAAATACCGCCTCGATCTCTGCTATTTTTTCATGAGACGATGGCACTATAAACTTATAAAGATATTGTGACGGCCATTGCGTGTCATCTTGCAACTGCTGTCGTAAACGATCATAGAATTCTGAAGTCTTTTTATCTTGTTTCATTATGAATGCACAATTTTAAGGCAAAGATACGCTTTCAGTATCAATAATAATTTACGAAATTTGTACGAAACCATAACGATTGAAAACCAAAAGAATTGTGATCATTGGTGGACCCGGATCGGGAAAAACCACGCTTATAGAACATCTGGAAAATCAAGGTTATTCCTGTATGCACGAAATATCGAGACAGGTTATTCTCGACGCTCAGCAGGAAGGCATAGCACAACTCTTTCTCGAAAACCCGATACTGTTCAGTGAAAAACTATTGGAAGGGCGGTTAACACAGTTTAATGAAGCTGAAACTTTTGATGATGAATTTCTCTTTTACGATAGAGGGATGCCCGATGTTACCGCTTATATGGATTATATCAATGCGCACTACCCTAACAAATTCGATGAGATCTGCGAGCAACATCGCTATGATGGAATTTATCTTCTTCCACCGTGGAAAGAGATCTATACTCAAGATAATGAGCGATATGAATCCTATGAACAGGCAGAGAAGATTTATACTTTTTTACTAAAGGGTTATCAGAAATACGGATATACGGTACACGAGGTTCCTATTGGCGATGTTGAATTCCGGGAGAACTATATCATAAATCACCTTAATTCTACATTTTGAGTATCTCCCAACATCTTCTTTTAAAGTACTGGGGCCATGCTTCCTTTAAATCCATGCAGGAAGAGATCATTAACTCGGTGCTGGATGGCAAAGATACCGTTGCCTTATTGCCCACCGGCGGTGGGAAATCGATCTGTTTTCAGATCCCTGCGCTTGCGCAGGAAGGCATCTGTATCGTAGTCTCACCTTTAGTTGCATTGATGACAGATCAGGTTAAGAACCTAAAGGAAAAGGGAATAAAAGCATTGGCGATAAGCGGGGGCATTTCAACAGATGAATTGCGAACCTTGCTCGACAATGCCATTTTCGGAAATTACAAATTCCTGTATGTTTCTCCAGAGCGTCTTCAGCAGGAAATGGTGCAATACGCCATTCGTGAAATGAAAGTTAATCTCATTGCTGTAGACGAAGCTCATTGTATATCGCAATGGGGAAATGATTTTAGACCTGCCTATAAAAACATAACCCAACTGCGCACTATTCATCCACTCGTGCCAGTTATTGCATTAACGGCCACCGCTACCCCTGAAGTACTTGAAGATACGATCACTTCTCTAAAAATGGAACTTCCAAAAATCTTTAAAGAGTCATTTTATCGCGATAATCTAGCCTACGAAGTACTTAAGGAAGATGACAAACTTTATAGAATAGAACAATTGTTGAAGGACAACCAGGGCTCGGCCATCGTTTATGTTAGAAGCAGGAGTACGGCAGTTGAAACTTGTAAACATCTCAATGCCCTTGGAATTCCTTCAGCCTTCTACCACGGAGGAATTGCCGCAACCGAAAAAAATAAGAAGCTCGAGCAATGGAAAGCGAGAACTACGCCAACCATAGTCGCTACCAATGCATTTGGAATGGGTATCGACAATCCTAACGTGAATATAGTGATCCACAGTCAGTTGCCCGAAAGCATAGAAAGTTACTTTCAGGAAGCCGGACGCGCAGGAAGGAATGATGCCCCGGCGCGCGCCGTCCTTATATATAATGATTTTGACAAAACGCTGGTAAAAAAGCAATTTGTCGATGCCCTCCCCGATCAAAACGATCTCAAACTCCTATATAACAAGCTCAATAATTATTTTCAGATTTCCTATGGAGAGGGTGAATACAGTGAGCACAATTTTAATTTTTCAGATTTCTGCAGCACCTATGACTTAAACTCATTACTCACTTTTAATGGTTTAAATACTTTGGACCGACTTGGAGTTATTCAATTATCTAAATCCTTCGGAAGAAAAACCATCGCACAATTTTTAATTCCTTCAGAAAGCTTACTGAATTATTTCGAAAAAGATATGAGGAGTTCGGTAATAGGAAAGACGATGTTACGGATCTATGGTGGAATTTTTGAAACCCCTACTCCGGTTAATATCGACATGATCGCAAAAAAGACGGGCCAAAGTGTTTCCGTGGTCATTGCAACGCTGAAGAAGATGGAACATGATCAGGTACTAACACTCAATATTAACGAAACCGACGCATCCATCACGTTTTTGGTACCGCGGGAAGATGATAGAACCATCAACCGTATGGCGCGGGATGTTTCAGAGCTTAATGCAAAAAAAGCGGCTCAGGTTGCTGCTGTTTTAAACTATATTGAAAATAATCAGGAATGTAGAAGTGTTCAGTTGCTGCGTTACTTTGGAGAAACGGGAATTGGAGCCTGTGGTAAATGCTCGGTATGTACTTCCGAAGAAACCAAATTAACAAGGGCACAGTTAAAAGACCTCGCAAAACAGATCGTGCAATTACTTAAAGAATCACCCATGACCTCAAGAAAAATTTCTGAAACCCTTACTTTTACAGAAAACAATATAATTATTGTCCTCAACGCATTATTGGATAGCGGAAAGGTGAGGTTAAACGCTAAAAATCAATTCCAGTTGAACGAATGAAAGATGCAAGGATCGTATTTATGGGTACTCCATACTTCGCTGTAGGCGTACTCAAAAAACTCATAGAGGAAGAAAAGCGCGTCGTTGGGGTTATCACTGCACCCGACCGACCATCCGGCAGAGGTCAGAAGGTAACACCATCTGCCGTAAAAGAATACGCTCTGTCACAAAACATTCCTGTACTACAACCCACGAATTTGAAGAGCGAAGAATTTTTGAATAAGCTAAAATCCTTACAGGCCGATCTTCAAATCGTAGTTGCCTTCAGAATGCTTCCAAAAGTGGTATGGTCTATGCCTAAATATGGCACTTTTAATCTGCACGCATCCCTATTACCTCAATATCGTGGGGCTGCGCCAATTAACTGGGCGATTATAAATTCGGAAGAAAAAACAGGAGTTACCACTTTTTTTATTGACGAAAAGATCGATACCGGGGCAATAATTCTTTCTGAAGAAATTGAGATCGACCCAAGAGAAACGGCTGAAACTTTGCACGACAAGCTCTTATTCTTGGGAAGCGAGCTCGTTATAGACACCGTAGAACTCATTGCCACCGGAGATGTAAAAACCACTCCGCAACCGGAAACCGGAATAATAAAAGAAGCTCCTAAGCTTACAACGGAAAACACGCGGATTAATTGGAATAATTCGGGAGAGCAAATAGATGCATTTATAAGGGGATTGTCACCCTATCCGGTGGCCTGGACTATACTTGTAGACAAGGGAGAAGAATTGAAGGTGAAAATATATGAAGCGAAATATAGAGCTGAGACTCATTCTGAAGAATCAGGTCATCTGTCCTCTTCAAAAAAGGAGATGAAAATTGCGGTAAAAGACGGGTACCTATATATTAAGGAGATTCAACTCCCCGGAAAGCGGAAAATGGATGTTGCAGCACTTTTAAACGGTTACAGTTTTACAAAAGAAGCCAAAATGGTGTAATCCCTTGCTGTTGCTGAATTCTCTAAAATTCCGAAAAAAGACCTCAAGTTTATTAACAAACCTCCGAAGTTATCAACAAAAATCCCGATTTAGCGCGCTATTACTTGCGCGAACCGATAATCCGATTAAATTTGTAGAGCAATTAATTGAAGTTTAACCAACAATTTAATTTTTAAAAAGTAAACTATGAACAAATCAGATTTAATCGACGGAATGGCTGAAGATGCCGGAATCACAAAAGCTGCTGCAAAAAAAGCACTTGAATCTTTCTTAGGAAATGTAGAAAAATCTCTTAAAAAAGGTAAAAGAGTTTCTTTAGTAGGTTTTGGTTCTTGGTCAGTTTCCAGAAGAGCTGCTAGAGAAGGAAGAAACCCACAAACCGGTAAAACTATTAAAATCGCTGCAAAAAATGTAGTAAAATTTAAAGCGGGATCGGATTTACAAAACAGTGTAAACTAATTGTAAGAAATACGTTTTGATAAAAACCCTGCTCGAAAGCAGGGTTTTTTTATGCTCTAATTCATAAGAAAGCCCGTAGTTGTTGCTTTTTATAAAATTAATACTTAGATTTAATTAACTAAACGCACCAAATGACTACGTTAAAACCTGAAAAAGGAGTTCTTCTGGTCGCTGAACCTTCTATAATCGGCGATGTTTCCTTTAATAGGTCTGTGGTGTTATTAGCCGAATATAATGTAGAAGGTTCGGTTGGCTTTATTCTCAACAAACCGCTTAAATACAAACTCAAGGATTTTATCCCTGAAATTAATTGTAATCTGCCCGTGTATAATGGCGGACCCGTAGAACAGGATAATTTATATTTTATTCATCGCATACCGGAACTCATTCCGGATAGTGTAGAAATAAGCAACGGTATCTACTGGGGTGGAGATTTTAATGCTATATTAGGATTGCTGGAGAATGACAGCTTAAAAAAAGATCAGATACGTTTCTTTTTAGGGTACTCAGGTTGGGCGAGTGAACAATTAGAACAGGAACTGGAAGTGAATAGCTGGGTGGTTGTGCCTAATAATTACAAGAATGAAATCCTAGGTAAATCCTACAGCAATTTTTGGAAGGAAAAAATGATCGAATTTGGAGGAGATTATGTGATCTGGTCAAATGCCCCTGAAAATCCAACCTACAACTAACCCATCCTTGCCTTTACATTCAGTTTAGCGAGTAATTCTTTAACGACCGCATTGGAATATTCCTTTTTTCGGTATTTAGAGACGGGGCGTATTCCTTGAATCACATTCGTGATAAACAGTTCATCTGCCTTTTGCAACTCAAAAGGAGAGACAGAAGTTTCCTCTAATATATAGTCGGGCATCTGCCCTAAAATAGCAATGATCTGTTTTCGAAGAATACCATTTAAACAACCATCGTTCAACGGAGGAGTCTTGATCTTATAGCCATTAACGAGGAAGATGTTTCCATTAAGAGCTTCCACCACCTGTTTATTTTCATTGAGCAACAAACAATTGTCGTATTCGTTTTCTTCAGCGTAAATACTACCCAATACATTAATGATCCTGTTATTCGACTTTAAGGTAGAAAGCAATCCCGAAGTGATATAGTGATCTTTAAAAAGTTCTATCTCGTAAAAAGATTCCTCAAGTATATAGAAAGGTGTGGTGATCTCTTCATAGGAAATTAAGAATTCTACATCCCGATCTTTTGGAGTATACTTACCCCCTACTTTACGCCATACCAATAACTTAACCCGAAATGTATTTGAAAGCTGCGATTTCGCCCGAAGCGTTTTAAAAATTTGTTCTTCCAGAAATTCAAGCGTAAAAGTCATGGGTATTTCCATGCGCAGTATCCGCATAGAGGCCATAAGTCTGAAATAATGATCTTCCCAGAACAGGATCTTACCTCCCGATACTTTTATCGTTTCAAACAAGGCATCACCATAATGAAGCCCCCGGTTTGAAGGATCTAAAAATGCATTTTCATTTTCTAAAAGCGTACCGTTGAAATTGACCATAAAAAAACCGTCTCTTTTCAGTGAGACGGCGCAAAGATACTATATTTAAAATCCATTAAAGAATGGATTCCATACGGTATTCTAAGAAGAACCTAAAATCTGTTTGAGATTCGAGATCATATTTTCCCAAAGCATTTTTCCTTCATCAACCTCATCTTCTTCGGCAAAATCGGTTACCATTAAGGAAACATCTTTCGTAATTTCATCTACCTGAATTCTCAATTCAAAATAGTAATCGGTTTCAGCGTCTTCCAACCATTTAAATTTTATTCGTTCCGGGCTTTTTTTACTTAGAAGTTTCGCCTTTTCTTCACTTCCTTCCCATATAAAAGTAAAAAACTCACCTCTGGAGTTTACATTGTCTGCATACCATTCACTCATTCCCGAAGGAGTAGAAATATACTGATATAAAAGTGAGGGAGATACATGTATTGGAAACTCCATCTCGTATTTTATTTTGTCCTCCATATTTTATTAGTTAGCCGAAGCCCAATATATATATTTATTACAAACTGGGAAAGAAAGAACTACAATATTTAGACGATAAAATTTACAATATGATAGTGCAATTCGGTAATAAAAGTGAATTGATTGTTTGCGGCAAGTCAATTTGTTTCTATATTTGCAAACCGAAAAATACGGCGAGGTAGCTCAGGTGGTTAGAGCGTCGGATTCATAACCCGGAGGTCAGGAGTTCAAGTCTCCTTCTCGCTACAAGATCAAACCCGATACGACAGTATCGGGTTTTTCAATTCCGTGAACGAAAACTTGCTTTTACGTTCTAATGGAATTGAAAGAACCGAACACGAAGTGTTTGGGTTTGATCTTGTATAGCTCCCCTTCGAAAGACTCACCGAGCTTCGCGAGGTAATTCTCCTTCTTAATCGAATTTTGAAAGTGAAAGAACCGAACACGAAGTGTTTGGGTTTGATCTTGTATAGCTCCCCTTCGAAAGACTCACCGAGCTTCGCGAGGTAATTCTCCTTCTTAATCGAATTTTGAAATTGAAAGAACCGAACACGAAGTGTTTGGGTTTGAGCTTGTATAGCTCCCCTTCGAAAGACTCACCGAGCTTCGCGAGGTAATTTTCCTTCTTAATCGAATTTTGAAATTGAAAGAACCGAACACGAAGTGTTTGGGTTTGAGCTTGTATAGCTCCCCTTCGAAAGACTCACCGAGCTTCGCGAGGTAATTCTCCTTCTTAATCGAATTTTGAAATTGAAAGAACCGAACATGAAGTGTTTGGGTTTGAGCTTGTATAGCTCCCCTTCGAAAGACTCACCGAGCTTCAAGAGGTAATTCTTCTCCTCTGTCTGCATCGTGGGATTATTTTGAATTCAACTCCTTGCAATCTAGACAATTTGCGGTATTCAGATATATAAGACGCCGTTGTACGTAACGTCAAAAATTTTATCTTAGCAAAAAGCATCATGTATGACTAAACTTTTTTGCTTCATCCTGTTATTACTAAATGCTTTCTTTTCTGTCGGCCAAAGTATCGACAGTCTCAAACAGGTAATTTTAACATCTACAGACAGCAAAGCGAAGATTGGAGCGTATAAGGCTATTACAGGGCATTATATGCAATCAGATTCAGTGCTTTTTAAACAATATTTAGCCGAAGGAATTGCATATACCCAAAGCATAAACGATAAAGAAGCAGAACTGGAGCTCGCATTTCAGCAAGCAAAAAAATTGTATGCTGCCGGTGCTTATAAAGATGCAATTGATATTCTCGATTCCATACTGCCTTTTGCTAAAGCTCTAGGGCATTTAAAACTGCAAGCCAGCTTGCTGAACTACAGCGGAAATGCTTATTCTAATTTGTCAGATTATACCAACGCAACCGTACAATTCATCGAATATCTCACCGTTGCCCAAAAAATGCCGGATAATGTTCAGCCAGTGGCAATGGCAGGAAATAACATTGGGATGGCGTTTTTAAATATGGAACGCTTCGATCAAGCCATTCCCTATCTTCGAAATTCACTTGAACATCAAAAAAACTTCGATTCGGGATTTAAAGCTCATACATATTGGAACCTTGGAATATGCTATATGGAGAAGATGCAATATGAAAAAGCACTCGAAATTTTTCAATTAGGAGTAGCAGAAGCCAAACGTAAAAATGACGGTTACGCAGCTGCCGGTAATCAACTGTGTATCGGCTCGGTGTACCTTCGTCAGGATCTTTTTGAAGAAGGTATCGCTGCCTATGCTCAGGCATATGAAATGAGTACTGCGTCCAATCTCGAACCGTTTAAGCTTATTGAAGCGCTTAACGGACTTATTTACGCAAATAATCAGCTGTCCCGGCCAGTGGTAGCTTCTCGCTATGTGATGTTGGCAGACAGCATTACCGATCTCCACAAGTTATCCGATCTCAGAAATAGAGAATTCCTGTTCTATAAAGCCGCAAACTTGCTGCAATTAGGCAGGCCACAAGAAGCGGATGAAGTTTTTAACAGATATTCGAAAGCCATTGATAGTTTGCACAATGTAGAAAATTTGGAAATCATACAAACCAAGGAAACTGAATTCAGAACAAAAGAAAAAGAGCAACTTCTCGAACTACAACAGGCAGATTTGGATTTTCAGCGTCTTCTCATCACGTTACTGGGTGTAGGTGCGTTGTTGCTAGCTCTGATCGGCATTCTAGTCTATCGTGAGCAACGGCTTAAAATTAAAAATCAAAAACAGGAACAATCTCTTAACGAAGCTTTACTCACCGTAGAAAACAACAAGAAACTTGAAGAACAAAGGCAACGAATAGCCAAGGAATTACACGATAATATTGGCTCTCAACTTACTTATCTCGCAAGTGCCGCACAAAATATAGGCTCCGGAATGAACAGGGTATCGAACGATGTTACTCAGGAAAAATTAACTGAACTTTCAAATTTTAGTCAGGAAGCGATTACCGACTTACGTGACACTATCTGGGTGATGAATCGAAATGCAATCTCCTGGGAAGATCTAACCGAACGCATCAGATATCTGGCTCATAAAGTTTCAAATACCACCGGAATAGCGGTTAAGGTCGAAAAAAATGGCGATGATGACACTCCACTAAATCCGGCAAAGACCATGGATATTTTTCGAATTATTCAGGAAGCTGTAAATAATGCAGTAAAGCATTCAAAAGCACGTGAAATTAAGATTAGTGTAATTACAGAGACTCCTGTTGTTATTGAGATATTAGACAATGGCAAGGGCTACGATCCGTCAACAGTTACTACAGGTAGCGACGGACTCCGGAATATGAGGTCAAGGGCAACTAAACTGGGAGCCCTATTAGATATTTCAACCAATACAAAGGGAACCAGCGTCCGGTTACAATTACCCTAGAATTCTGAAAATGGACTAGAATAATTTAAAAGATCTTATGGTCCGAAAAAACTGTCAACCTGACATTTTCAATAAGGGAATCGTGACAAAAATTCGTCTTCTTTAAAAATTTTTTAACAGATTTTCATCTAAAAGAATGGGCTATAATGCCTGAAGCGGAATTGGCATTTTGTTTGCCGATAATTTATTGAAATCCTAAAAAGGATTAAGTGTTGAAATAATGTTTAATTTAAATTTTTGTTATTATGAGCAATTTAGTAAGTGTTCCTAAAAATGGAAGTTTAGCAAGCACTAGTTCAAACGTAAACTTCCCAAGCTGGTCTACTTGGTTAGATGATATCTTTAATAGAGACCTTCCTTCCGTATTTACGTCAAACTTTAATACGGGTATGTCATTGCCAAAAGTAAATATAAAAGAAAGCGACGACGCTTTTATGGTAGAAATGGCGGTTCCGGGCTTAAAGAAATCAGATTTCCAAATTGAACTGGACAATCAGGTTTTATCAATTTCTACTGAAACCAAGGAACAAAATGAACAAAAAGAAGGTAATTACACTCGTAGAGAGTTTGGTTATTCTTCCTTTAAAAGGACGTTTACCTTACCTGAAACGGTAAACGACGAACAAATTAATGCTAATTATAAGGATGGCATCCTTAGCATTCTTCTCCCTAAAAAAGAAGAGGCTAAGCGTCAACCGGCCAGATCCATTAAAATCTCTTAATGATTGTATTAATTTAGGTTTTATTAAAATGGGAGGTTGAAGAATCAACCTCCTCGTTTTAATAGGGATTGATTAAATTGTTTTGCTATGATTAGGAAATTTAAACCCGGAGATTGGGTAAAGTTGAAGGGAAAAGCAAAGAGTCCGAAAATGGAAGTCTTGCGATATGTTCCAAAGAAAAGTTCACTATTCAACGAGACCTATCTTGATGCTTTTTTAGAATGTGTTTGGTACGAGAACGGAGAACGAAAAGCGTCTGTGCTACACCAAAACAAATTGATAAAGATGATAGAAACCGGTGGTTTGTATAAAGTTTAAATCACCATTACATTGTTGAACAAAAAACGTAAATCGATGAAAAAGTACATGGTATACTGGTTCGTTGCTTTAATTAGTTTGAGTTGCAACGGGCAAAAAGCAGACATTGAAAACAAAGATCAGGGCGCAAATAAAGAGAAAGAGACTGTAGTGCCCAAAGGGATTTGGAAAGTTGATAAAGAATTTGACGAGCATGGAAATCTCATCAAATACGACAGCATCTATTCCTGGTCCTCGAGCAGTCATCTGGATAGCCTTTCTACGCTAGATCGCGATAGTTTGATACAATCTTTTAGATCAAGGTTTTTTACTAACTTTTCCGATTTTAATATCCGTAGCACCCACGGGATATTTACTCAGGATACCCTTTTTGGGGATCGGTTTTTCGATGATGATTTCTTTAAAAGTGATTTCGGAAAGGATTTTATGAATATCGATAAACTGAGGCAAGAAATGATTGAAAAACAGAAGAAATTTCTGGAAAAGTATCAGAGTGAATATATTAAACCTGAAGAAGAAATAATTTACAATCAGGGTTGAGTTTCCGTCTAAATTTTTTTACTGTCTTAAGGCGATTGAAACAGTGTGACTACTATAAAGAAAGTGATATAATTACCTTTAAGGTAAAAAATACGGTTGAAAATCACGTAAGAAAGCCAATAACCCAAGTTAACTATTAAGGTTATTGCGCTTTTTTTATTTCCATCGTTAAGATAACCACAAGGGTATTGTTTTTTGTCTGTTTCAGATTAGCGATAAAATGCTGATCGCTTCCCTTGATAAAATTTTTACCCAATAGTCCCGTATACTGCTTGAAATTAATATCGTAGGCCTCTGGAATCGCGTCTTCAACAGTAGTATGGATATGTCTATTATCTGAAGAACTGCCGTAATCACCGGGCAAGATGGTTTGAACAAAGATCCTCCCCATCGCATCGGTAATGGCAAATCCATTTAGTCTTGCGGTTGATTCGTCATTCAGGTCAGCAGGTTCGTAATCCCCATTGTTGGAGGTATGATACAAATGAACTTTTTGATTCATTAAAGGTGCTTTACCGTTTTTTGAAACCATAGTAAGGCATAACCATAGCTTCTGTCCAGGCTCGTCTTCACTACTAATTTGAATGCTATGTACAGAATCCAATTGCTGAAATTCCTTCAGTAATTTTAATTCAGCTTTATTTATTGGAATTATCGTCCTGTCTATAGAACATTGAATGAACAGAATACCCAATAATGACATGAACAAAAGATTTGTTACCATTTACGGTCAATTTTCAATTCTATGGTCATAAATTTTACAGCTTCAAAATGTTACATCTCTAAATAAACTGGGCGTCAAACTAGTCATTCCAGTGCATTTGAACGTGAGCAACACTTTCATGCACCTGGGTAGTTAATAGCTCTGCCAAAGCTGCATCGTCGATAGGATCTTTATTAGCCTTTAGCGTATTCCATAGGTTGCTGAATGCAGTAATACCGGCTTCATCGTAAATGTTTCCGGCAGCTGTGTGTAACCTACACTGATACCAGCCGTAATTTTGCGGATGTTGGCTTGCGATTAAACCGTAATTGGCTTCAAAATCATTTAAAGTTGAATATTTTAAACTCTCTCTGCTCGTGGAGGATACGACCATATTAGGAAAGATCGTTAAGGCAGGTAATAGTTCCGGCCTATTTTCAGCTATAAAGGTATGAAGAAACATATTGCAAAATAATTCGCCAAGCCATTTGCGTTGCATGCTAAGCCCACCTTGTTCGTGATAGGCATGACCAAGTTCGTGAATCGCCAACAGATTAAAAAAAGCGCGCATTGTGATCTTACCATTATAGTCTACGTAAGTTTCAGAAATTTGATTGCCAAGATCGGTTGGCAGATTATCCAGTGGTGGGAGCATGCTTTTCCAGAAATCATTGTCCTGTGACGCTACTACCAGTGTTTTAGCATTTGGATAATGAGGCATGCCATATACAGGAAAATGGGTATACGCACTCCAATCGGTCGGCGACAGTACAAGCAATGTAACTGTGGGTTCAAAATCAATGATCGTTTTATAAAAAGAAAGTACGTTCTCACAAAGAAAGGCCATTGCTTCGGCTTGCTCCAGTGCCCCTTCACTATAATAAGTTTCAATATTTCCGCCTTTTAAATGCGTAAGATTTTTATAACTCTGACTATGAAGATCTGACATAAAAAACAAAATACTCAGACCTAAAAAAAATGACTTCCCAATGGTTTTAATTGAATTCATCTGTATTTTTTTAATTCATACTCATCATAATCTTTTACCAAGTGCTTTAGCATGTTACTCGAATGAAAGACTTGGGGAAAATCTAAACTCCTTCAGAACATGACCGTTAACAAGTTGAATTTTCCCTTTAAAAAGCGAGGTTATAATGGAGTTAAATAGCTGTCATCTAGAATTATAGATCTAAATATACTGATTTTTAAGTAGAACATACCTTTCAACTAACTCCTTCTAATTAGCTCACATTATGCATTATTAAAGTTTCATTATAATCTTTCACTCTTGCTTTAAACGCTTAAAAATAATAAGGGCTATTTCCTTCCATTTCTCGTTGTTTAGAACATCAAATCTATAATTACGAACCCCTTGACAACCAGTAACATGAGGCAATTTGCTTGCCTACATTGGAATCCATCGAACTGGCATGTGAACCGGTAACAATGGTAATAGCCTCCGAAAATATATCGGACCTCCCCACTTACTATTTATCTTGTTTGATCAGATTTTGTACTTCCATTGAAATGTACAGTAACCATTACTTTCTCCATTAGAAAATGGAAATACAGACGGTCTGCTAAATAATTCTCTTTTTTTCTAAAGTAAATTTAAATCAAATTTTGTCCTTGCAGTAAGAAAAACATGGCGTAAATTGTATGTTTTGTATCCACAATGGGAGCGTAATAATCATTTTTTAGCAACAAGGGCCATGAAATTTGTCGGTAGTCAGTTAGCATATTATTTGAATGACAAAGACTTTAAAAGAAACTCCAGATTACTTCTTAAGTACGTGATTCTTTTGGGTGTGGTTATCTCGATCTATTCCATGCTTTTCCACATTATAATGGTAAAGGTTGAAGGCCAGGATCACTCGTGGATCACTGGATTTTACTGGACACTTACTGTAATGAGTACCTTGGGTTTTGGAGATATCACCTTTCAGTCTGATATCGGTCGATTATTCAGTATTGTGGTATTGCTTTCCGGAATTGTCATGTTACTGATCGTTCTCCCATTTGCCTTTATAAGACATTTTTATATTCCTTTCCTTAAGTCTCAAAGTAATAAAAGGGTTCCAAGACAATTAAGTCCCGGTGTAACCGGTCATATTTTACTGTGCTCCTATGATGTGATAGCAAGAGATCTTTCTGAACGATTCGATCAAGAAAAGACGCCATATTTCGTACTAGAAAATGACCTGGCCACAGCACTTCAATATCTTGATGAGGGTGTTCCGATTGTACTCGGTGAATTGGACAATAAAGACACCTACATCAACGCGAACATAAAGGTTGCCAAACTAATCGTTGTTAACAGAGATGACATATTAAATACTAAAATCATTCTTATTATTCGTGAAATAGCTCCTTCTGTACCTATAGTAGCGATTGCAACAGATAATGAGTCTATTGATGTTCAGGAATTGAGTGGTGCCGATCACGTTTTACCTCTTAAAAGATGGCTTGGAGAACAATTGGCCAACAGAGTCAATGCCCGACATGCACGATCTCAACCAATTGGTCAATACGAAGATCTATTTATCGCCGAATTACCTGTGCTTAATACACCTCTTGTTTCAAAAACGATACGGGAAACTGGCTTACGTCAAAAATTCGGGGTCAGTATTGTGGCTATAAACGAAAGAGGCAGATTAAAACCAGTACAAAGTGATTTAAAACTAACATATGAAAGCGTTTTAATTTTAATAGGGAACAAGGATCAACTTGAAAATGTCGACGAACTCTTCCAAGACTATAACATAAACCCTAATCCGGTTTTATTGATAGGCGGTGGAAAAGTGGGAATAGCCGTGGCAGAATCCTTGCATAAGAATGGTATTCTCGTAAATCTCATAGATAAAGATCCGGAAATTTGCGAAAGAGCAAGGCCGTTATGCCATAAGGTGTTTCAGGGTCGGGCATCAGACTACGATCTATTAATTAAAGCAGGAATATTGGAATCACCTTCCATCGTATTGTCTACCAATGATGATACTATGAATATTTATCTGGCCTCCTATTGTCGTCAGTTAAACAAGGAATTGCGAATTGTTAGCCGAATATCGGAGGCAAGGAATATAAATATTATCCTAAGAGCCGGTGCTAATTTTGTTTTGAGCTATGGTACCTTAGGTTCGGAAGCAGTACTCTCCATTGCTAAGGGGCAGGAGCTAAATGTACTTGGCGAGGGAATTATGTTATTTCGGACCGGGATCCCTCAACGATTGGCAGGCAAGTCACTGGCAGAATCCGGAATAGGTGCAAAAACAGGGTTAACGGTGATCGCCATCAAGGAAAATTCGAAAGTCCTCACACTATTATCGGCAGCGACAGAACTTCCCGCGGGCGCCGAAATCGTGATGCTTGGAAACATCGACATGATGAATAAATTCAATGAAATCTATATTGATGTACATTAATTGGCCCTTTAGGCAACTAAGTACAGGTTTCCTTTAGTTTTTCGTATGGTGTTTCCATCTCTTGTAAAATTCTTTTCAAATGCTGTTTGTGACGTTCGTACATGGCAATATTAAACACCAAATCACTCTGGAATTTCTTAAAATATTCGTGGTTGGTATCATGTATCCAATCTAGTTTTGGTAATAGATCATAGACATCTTTTCCAATTGAATTTTTTACATATTCGAATTCCTGAACCCCAAATCCAGTGGCATCGACAGGATACGATCTCTGCACCAATTCATCTCTGTTTTGGTTAATCTGTTTTAATAAATTTTCCAAGTTGCTATAATATTGCGATAGGCTATTTTTTAATTCCAGATTATTTAAGAGCCTGAGATTTCCGGAGGTGGTTAGGTCTTGAAACGCTACTTTTCTTGGCACATAGACTTCCAGACGTATGGATTTAAGCCATTCATTCAATAATGTATTCTTATCCTTATCGGATCTATGCATATCTATTATTAATTGTTTTGAAACGACAATTTTATTTTCAACTTCTAGAATCGAATTTGATATTAGTGTACGATCAAGTTCAAAATCTTCTAGGATCCTGCAATAATAATTGTTTTCAAGTTTGAGGTCCTTTTGGGCCTGATTCCAATTATTAATTTGAAGAGCAATTAAAATCCCAATAACCACCAATACGATTTCTCCAAGGGCATACAAAAGGTATTTGCTGAATTTGTTTTCAGATAGTAGCTGCTGTCGTATCCGTCTAAAGAATTTGATCATTGATGGTTGTTTTCTCTAAAGATATGTATTGTGATCATGATGATTCGCGGCTAATTTGATTCTTTCCGTAAAATTTTCTCCATTTTACGACCTCTTGCCAATTCGTCAATCAGCTTTTCCATACGTCTGCATTGTTTATACACCTCGAATTCATCCTCAATTTCTTCAATACGATAACCACAAACAACTCCTTTGATCAAATGGGCATTTGGATGTATGTTAGCCTTTTTAAAAAATGTTCCGAAGCTAGCCTTTTCATCAATAAGAGATTGTAACTCATCCCGGTCAAACCCTGTAAACCATTCAATTACCTGATCGAGTTCTTCTTTAGTTCTTCCGTTTTTTTCCAATCTATTCAGATAGTGTGGATAAATAGAAGCAAATACCATTTTGGCAACATTTTCATTTTTTTCGGCTGTAACTTCCATCTTGATTAAATTATTTATTAATTATGTTGGCTATCGCTTCGTGAGATCTTTGACAATTGTGAAGCGGTACCTAACCCGACCCTCAGGTGGTGTTGAAGCTTCGCAAGCAATGAGTGCGATTCAGCGACATCGAATGTGCCGTTAATTTGTCTTTTCAGAAGTTAAGATAACACTTTTGAAGAAAGCCCAATCAAATTACTCAACAGTAGTACTTTGCGATAGCCGTTGTTGGCAATAGTTTGAGTGGGTTATTCGTAAATATACTCAATGGACGAATCTAGATCGACTAAATGTTTTGTTGCTGGATATCCATTTTGATAATATGTATATTGATATGATTGATCCTTTATAAAATATTGGTTAGGACTTTGACCATCAAAATCAACATTGGTAATATTATTTTTGTTTTGGAGAATAAGAAATTCTTTTGTTCTTAAAAATTGATCTGAATTGCCACACACTGATATCCACTGAAACACACTTGCAAGATTTTTAAATGAGTCGTTCGAGTAAGGATTCTTGAAATTATCGTGTGTATAAGTGACTTCCCAAACAACATTATTATTCGTATCATTTCGTTTAATGGATCTTAAATTACCATTATTATAGTTGAATTCGACTTCCACTCCATCATCATATGTAAATTTGGATATCTTATTTTCTTGCGTAAGAAATACGATAATATTTTCAGAACCAAGTTGATCATTTAAGATGGCTTGATTTCCGTTATATTCTATTGTATAATCAAAAATGAGGTTAACCTCAGATCCTGATATTCGAATTAGGTTTGATGACTCATCATATTGAAATTGATAACCAAGATTTTCTATACCGGTTCCATAGTAGATTTCTGAAATTAGATCATCATTATAAAAAATATTAGTAATTAATCCCATTTGACCGATCGCGTAGTGCCAATTTTCTAATTTTTGATTTGAATACTCAAATTGATTTATATAATCGGAAGGATCTTGAGCATCCAAATCAGCAACATTTGAAGTAATTGACACTAGTTTACCTGATACTGAATCGCTTAAGTTCACGTCATCTTCATTATTACAAGAACAAAAACAAAAAGTTAGAGCAATTATGCCGTATGAAACATTTTTTGAAAGAAGGTTCATATCTTAAATTAAGTTTTACAAATTATTATCTACACCTTATAATTAACTTCAGTATCCCAACCTCCCACTCAACGCCTTAAGATCAAGCTGTTCCTGGTCACCTGTTTTCATATTTTTTAGCGTATAGGTTTGTGCACTCATCTCTGCTTCTCCGGCGAGGACCACATAGGGAATGTTGCGCTTATCGGCATGTCCCATTTGTTTGCCCATCTTGGCTGTGTCCGGGTACAGCTCGGCGGGAATACCCTGTTGCCGTAATTTTGTAATCGCTTTCATGGCGTACAAGGCTTCATGTTCACCAAAATTAATAAACAAGACTTTGGTATTTTCAGAAACGGTTTCAGGAAAAAGATGGAGCTCTTCCAGCACCAGATAGATTCGGTCAAGCCCAAAGGAAATCCCTACCCCACTCATGTTCTTAAGTCCGAAGATACCCGTAAGGTCATCGTACCTTCCGCCGCCGCCTATGCTTCCCATTTTTACTTCGAAAGGGGCGGCAACCTCAAAAATAGCTCCGGTATAGTAGTTGAGTCCGCGTGCGAGAGTAACATCGATCTCCAGCGTAGCGGTTTGCAGGCCTAGGTTTTTTATGGTTTTGGTGATGAACTCCAATTCCGAAACACCCTGCAGACCGGTTTCTGAAGTTCCCAGAAGCTCACGTAGCATATCCAGTTTTTGTGAAGCATCGCCTACCGAATCGAATAAGGGTTGTACTTTTTTAATGGCATCTTCAGAGACCCCTTTTTCCCGCATTTCCTTTTTAACGCCCTCCTCGCCTATCTTATCGAGCTTGTCTAATGCCACCGTAAAATCGATAAGCTTATCCTCGGCACCTATCACCTGCGCGATCCCGCTAAGGATCTTACGGTTGTTAAGTTTAATTACAACACCGTTTAAATTGAGTTTACTGAATACAGCGTCGTACAGTTGCACCAGTTCCACTTCCTGCCACAGGGAAGTTGAACCTACCACATCGGCATCACATTGGAAAAATTCTCTGAATCGTCCTTTTTGAGGACGGTCTGCGCGCCAAACCGGTTGGATCTGGTAGCGTTTAAACGGAAACTCTATCTCATTCTGGTGCTGTACCACATAACGAGCAAAGGGTACGGTAAGGTCGTAGCGCAGGGCCTTTTCGGAGATCTTGGAGGTGAGTTTGTTGCTGTCACGTGCTGCGTATAATTCCTCATTTACCTTACTGAGATAATCCCCACTATTTAGGATCTTAAAGATAAGCCGGTCCCCTTCTTCCCCGTATTTTCCCATGAGGGTATCGCTGTTCTCGAAGGACGGGGTCTCAATGGGTTGGAACCCATAGGTGGTAAAGCAATCCTTGATGGTTTGCATGATATAATTGCGCTTAAGTACTTCCTGTGGAGAAAAATCACGTGTACCTTTAGGAATTCCGGGCTTTTTCAATGTATTGGTTATTCTTTATTAATATTATTTATTCAAATTATTTAGAGTAAAGGATATTATTCTTTAAATTCTTGACTCTAGACTCTTGGTTCCTGACTCTTGGCTCTTGGTTCCTGACTCTTGGTTCATGTCTCTTGATTCATACTGCTCACTGCCCACTGCATCCCGGTTTCAAGTTGCGGGTTGCATGTTATTTGCAATTGATGCTACATGCTTCCTGCTTCGGTCTTCAGTCATCGGTCTTTAATTCTAAAGCTTTGAACTTCTTAAGCATATTGCCTACTGCCTACTGCTCACCGCTCACTGCTCACTATCCTCCACAAATATCACAATTTCTAAACGAATTCACAGCAAAATTAAGCGTTTGTTGGTTTGCGAAAGGGATCTGCTTTTGCTTTAGCGACTGCAGACAGGCCCGACCCGTGCCAAGCTCCTGCCGGAGCGAAGCGGAGGGAACGCCCTAAAAAAAAATAAAATAATGGTAACTTTATAGTAGGTTTGTAGTCTAACGAGAAACACTTTAGACAGGTTTATGTTTTCACTATTCAGGGAGAATGTTAGAATTGCGCTGGATTCTATTAAGAGTCAGTTGCTTAGAACGATCTTAACTATAGTTATCATCGGGATCGGTATCTGGGCTCTGGTGGGTATTTTGAGCTCGGTGAAGGCATTGGAGAATACCATTTCTACCAATTTTGCCTCCATGGGTTCCAATACGTTTAATATTCAGCGTTACGAATTTTCAACCCAGCGACAACAGGGAAGTGAAAAGCAGAAGGTAAATCCTATCATTAGTTACGACAATATCAGGGAATTTGAGGAGCGGTTTGAGTTTCCTTTTTCCCAGACTTCCATTTCCTTTGTGGGAACTACGACAGCCGAAGTTAAGTTTGAAAACGAAAAGACCGATCCGGAAGTTCAGGTGTATGGAGTGAACGAACACTATCTCGACAATACCGGTACGGAGGTAGATAAAGGCCGGAACTTTACCTTTTTCGATATTCAGAACAACAATAAGGTATGTATCATTGGAGCCGATTTTTTAAAAAGTCTTTTTAAGGACGACAATCCGTTAAACAAGACCATTAGTGTACGAGGCGTCAAATTTAAAGTGATCGGGGTGCTGGAATCCAAGGGTTCTACTTTCGGAAACAATCAGGATCTTAAGGTGCTCATCCCCATACAAGTGGCTCGCGGTATCTATACGCAGCCCAACATCAATTACACCATCAGTGTGAAGGTAGACGATAAGGAGATGATGCAGGGGGCTCAGGATGAAGCGATCATCACGTTCAGGAATATACGGCGCTTGAGTCCGGTGGAAGAGAATAATTTCGGAATAGAACGCAGTGA
This sequence comes from Constantimarinum furrinae, assembly GCF_014295415.1. GTDB lineage: Bacteria > Bacteroidota > Bacteroidia > Flavobacteriales > Flavobacteriaceae > Constantimarinum > Constantimarinum furrinae. The sequence goes on along the minus strand of NZ_CP052909.1, from coordinate 2,212,213 downwards.
TGATCTTATTAACCGAATTGGTGAGATTACCGGCGTGCTTGAAATGGCCGCATGGATCATCAGCATTATAACCATACTGGGGTCTTCGATCGCATTGATGAACATCATGTTAGTTTCGGTGACCGAGCGTACCCGGGAGATCGGGGTACGAAAGGCGTTGGGCGCCAAGCGTTCAACCATTTCCACGCAATTCTTTATGGAAACCATAGTTATTGGTCAGTTTGGAAGTATCCTGGGCATCGTTCTGGGTGTACTTACCGGATTTGGAATCTCGCAGATATTTGACTTTGATTTCAGTTTACCGTGGACGGCCATGATATGGGCAACCATCATCACCTTTATCGTTGCGGTGATCGCCGGGTCTTATCCGGCTTCCAAAGCCGCCAAGCTCGATCCTATTGAGAGTTTGAGGTATGAGTAGCTATTCTTTATTATTTATTTTAATATATATTTCAATTAAAGCTAGTTGGTCTTAGCAGACTTGCCTCTCTTGGTTCTTGAATCTTGGTTCTTGGTTCTTGATTCTTGCATCTGTCCTCACTCTGCTCCGCACTTGTAGTGACAACGGATGGATCTTATAAGATCTTTTCAAAGAATTGATAGAGCTCCCCTTTGGTGATGACGGCACCTTGCTGAATTAGTTTAAAAATATCAAGGTGTTTGTCTTCGGAATACTCCTTTGAGGCGGTGTAAAATTCGACTTCATCTGAAGAAAAATTATGCTGAAGCCACTGATATCCTTCTGAAGTCGTGATATCGATCCCTTCTTTAAGAATTTTAAGGGCGATAAGTTCCATAGTATCTTCATTCAGTTTAAACAGAAACAATTGTTTTGCCGAAATATTCTCGAGAAAGCCGGCTTTTGAAAGTACGCCTTCCCAAACCAGATCACTAAAAATATCGATCTCCTCTTCGGCGACTTCGGGTTTTTTCTCCTTGATGGTCTGCCACTCTGAAGCGGTAATGGACTGAGTGGCCAGGAAGGTTATAAATTCTTTATGAAGCTCGTCTAACTGTTCGCGGGTGAGTCGGGTGTATTTCATGGGAATTGAGTTTCAAAGAATCAGAGAGCATTAACACATGGCCCTGAGAACTGACTTTAACGGTGAAATCGTTCAATTTTTAATTCATATTAAACAAAAAAACCTTCCCCGAAACGAGAAAGGTTTTTTAAATACAGTTTGATCCTGTAATTATTTTGCTTCGGCAACAACGTCGAATGTGAAATCTGAGATCACATCTCTGTGGAAACGAATAGTCGCTTCGTATTGTCCGGTACGCTTTATGCTTCCACCGGCAATGGCGATATACTTCTTATCGATAGAAACGTTCTCCTTCTCAAGAGCGTCTGCCAGATCGGCATTGGTAACCGAACCAAAAAGTTTGTCCCCTTCACCAGCCTTAGCAGATATTTTGATTTCCAAACCGTTTAATTTATCGGCTTCTTTTTGAGCGTCTTCGATAACTTTCTTCTCTTTATAAGCACGTTGCTTTAAAGTTTCGGCAAGAACCTTTTTAGCAGAAGGAGTAGCCAGTACAGCATGTCCTCTTGGAATTAAAAAGTTTCTTCCGTATCCGTTCTTCACATTGACAACGTCATCTGCAAAGCCTAAGTTTTCTACGTCTTTCTTTAATATAAGTTCCATCTTCCTATCTGCTTTTATTTTAATAAATCGGCAACATAAGGCATTAAAGCCAAATGACGCGCTCTTTTTACAGCAACAGCAACCTTACGCTGGTATTTCAAAGATGTACCTGTAAGTCTGCGTGGTAAGATCTTACCTTGCTCATTAACAAACTTTAATAAAAAATCCGGGTCTTTGTAGTCTACATACTTGATCCCCGACTTTTTAAAACGACAATATTTCTTTGCCTTTGAAGTCTCTATGTTCAGCGGAGTAAGATATCTGATCTCTCCGTCCTTTTTTCCTTTTGCTTGTTGTTGTAGTGTTGCCATGATTACGCAGTTTGTTTGTTACGGGTTCTTCTCTTTTCTGCCCATGCGATAGCATGTTTGTCAAGCGCCACAGTAAGGTAACGCATAATGCGCTCATCACGTCTAAAGGCCACTTCCACTTCATTCACTGCATCGCCGGGAGCAGTAAACTCGAATAAATGGTAAAAACCACTTTTTTTGTGTTGAATTGCATAGGCCAATTTTTTAAGCCCCCAATTCTCTTTGGATATCATCTTAGCACCTTTAGAAACAAGAATATCTTCGTATTTCTTAACTGTTTCCTTTATCTGCTCTTCAGATAAAACGGGATTTAAGATGAAAACAGTTTCATAATGATTCATAAAAATCAGTTTAATTAAAATGTTCAAACTCTGGCACTTTGCCAAGAGCGTGCAAAAATACTATTTTAATTCTAATATTCAAACCTAAATATCGAGATCTTTTTAGTAGTAAATATTACGGGAATTTTCTTACGAAATTTGATAAAATACCTTTTTTCTTGGACAAAAGTTAAAAAAACTTGCAGTTCATCGATTTTTTATCTATAATTGCTGTATTATAATCTATTACAACCGTGGATAAACCAATTCTTAAATGTGCAATCGTAGATGATTCCACTTTACAACGCCTTTCGATCGTAAAGCTTATTGAGAATCACCCCTCTTTAAATCTTGTGGCAGAATACAATAACGCCATCGAAGCGAAGATGGGATTGGCCAACACCGAAATAGATCTGATCTTTTTGGATATTGAAATGCCTATTCTTTCCGGTTTCGACCTTTTGGATGATCTGATGAACAAACCACAGATCATTTTTGTAACCGGAAAAACCAAATATGCTTTTAAAGCCTTCGATTATGATGCGGTAGATTACCTCCGCAAACCAATTTCAAAAGAACGCTTTCTAAATGCCGTACACAAGGCTATAACAAATTACAAGCTTAAAAATGATGAAGGCTTCGACGAAGAAGATTTTATCTTCGTAAAAAGTAATCTTAAAAAGCGAAAAGTATTCCTCAACGAGTTGCGTTATATTGAAGCACTAGGAGATTATGTAAAACTTGTTACCGAACACGATGCTTTAGTGGTATTATCGACCATGAAGGCTTTTGAATCTCTTTTACCAAACGATCGTTTTTTGCGAATTCACAAATCCTATATCGTGAATCTTGATAAGGTTGAACGATACAACAGTAAAGTGATCGAATTAGATCAGGAGCAATTACCGCTGAGTCGGAACAGGAAAGCAGATCTGGCAGAAGCGCTTGCAGCCAGCATGCGTACTTAATAATTATCTACATCGATGGTTAGTTTAACGGTTGAAAAATCCTTCAACGCGTTGAAACTGCGTTCTACATTCTTAATATATTTCTTTGTCTTCCCTAAGGATTGTGTTTTTGGGATTTTTACGAGTATATTGGTAATAAACAAATTCCTAATTCTCCCTACCGGAGGGATCTCCGGACCCAACACATTTTCTTTTAAACCCGAAGCCAGGGCGTTTCCAAACCACACCGCGGCTTTCTGCATTTTAGAAAAGTTTCTATCCCTGAAAGTTAGTTTTATGGTGCGATAGTGTGGCGGATATTTATACTGATAACGCTCTTCGGCCTGTTGCTTGAACATCCCGTTGTAATCGTTAGTACTTACCTGCTGCAGGATCTGATGATAGGGATTATAGGTTTGAATAAGCACTTTCCCACGTTTTTTGGTACGTCCTGCCCTACCAGAAACCTGTTGCAGCAGTTGAAAACTTCGTTCATGCGCCCTGAAATAGGGAAAATTAAGAAGGTTATCGGCGTTCATCACACCTACCAGACTAATATTTCTGAAATCGAGTCCCTTCGCCAGCATCTGTGTTCCTACTAGTATATCAATCTCTGCATTTTCAAGTTTTTCTATCAACTTGGCATAGGCATGCTTTCCCCGGGTGGTATCCTGGTCCATTCGGGCAATACGCTGTTCGGGAAATAAAGCGTTAAGTTCGGTTTCTATCTGTTCGGTACCAAAACCTTTATCGTCCAGGGTTTCACTTCCGCAGGCCATACAGGATTGTAACATCGCAATATGATACCCGCAATAATGACATCGCAATTCATTTTTGTACTGATGGTAGGTCAAACTAACGTCACAATTAGGACACTGAGGTGAAACACCGCAAGTAGTACACTCTATTACAGGCGAAAATCCCCTGCGATTCTGAAACAAAAGCACTTGTTCCTTATTATCAAGCGCTTCGTGCATCGCTTCGAGCAAGCGGTCGCTAAAATGACCGGTCATTTGCTTTTTCCGGTGTTTTTCCTTGATGTCCACCAATTCGATATCGGGCATCAACACATTGCCGTAGCGCTTTTTGAGCTCGATCAATCCGTATTTATGGGTTACAGCATTGTAATAACTTTCCAGTGAAGGAGTTGCCGAGCCCAATAGGGTTTTGGCTTTATGAAAATCTGCAAGCACTATGGCCGCATCGCGACCGTGATATCTGGGTGACGGATTGTATTGTTTAAATGAAGGCTCGTGTTCTTCATCTACAATAATGAGTCCCAAATCCGAAAATGGTAAAAACAAAGAAGAGCGGGCACCAATAACGATCTGTGCCTTGGGTTTAGAACTCAATATGTTGTTCCAGACTTCCACTCTTTCGTTGGAAGTATATTTTGAATGATACACCGAAACCTTTTCTCCAAAATAATGCTGAAGTCTACCTATTAGCTGTGTGGTCAGCGCGATCTCGGGCAACATATATAAAACCTGCTTACCCGTCTTAATGACCTCTGCAATAAGCTGAACATAGATCTCCGTCTTTCCACTAGAGGTTACTCCGTGAAGCAAACTCACTTCATATTCCTCAAAAGATGCCTCTATCTCCGATAGTGCTATTTGTTGCTCTTCATTTAATTTTTTTACTTCTGAAGTATCTTCACCGTCGTAAACTACCCGATCCTGCTGAATAAAATATTCTTCCAGGATCTGCTTGTCGATGAGGGATTTTAATACTGAAGCCGAAGCACCGGACCGCTTCTGCAGGGCAACCGATTCCACAGGTCGTTTGGCCTGAGAACTGAGCATAAAGAGGGTCATTAATAGGTCGCGTTGCTTTGGAGCCCTGCTGAGATCATCCAATAAGGCTCTTAAATTTTCTTCGGAAGTGTATGACGGAGCAAGTTTTATATAGCGTTTCATTTTAGGAGTATACTGCTCGTAAACCTCCTCTTCTACTTCGATGATCTGTTTATCGAGCAACTGCTGAATGACCTTTACTACATTTTTCCTGTCGAGTATGGAGCGAATATCATTTATATGCAATGACGATTGATGTTGCAACGCTTCAAAAACCAGAAACTCATCATCCTGAAGGGCAGACTCTTGAACCGCAGTCTCTTTTTTTAACCGAATTACGGTTTCACTCTCCAGTAAGAACGCACCGGGCAAGGCTGCCTTGATAACTTCTCCAAGCGTACACATATAATAGGATGCCATCCATTGCCAATGTTCTAACTGTTTTTGCGTAATGATGGGTTCTTCATCAAGGATCTGATCGATGCTCTTGGTTTCGTATGCCGGAGGCGCTACATCGTGTACCTGATAGACAATTGCCGTATATATTTTTTTCTTTCCGAAAGGAACCGCAACCCGCATGCCCTGCTTAAGAAAACCGGCTTCATCTTTATTTACGTTATACGTAAAAGTCTGCTTTAAAGGAATGGGAAGAATGACAACTATAAAATACAAATTGGTTTATGGTTTGTGGTTTGTAATTCGATATTAGTGATTAGGTAAATGAAATACTCTTTTTCAACTTTCAATAGATAAAAATAAAAAAGGCCGCTCAATTACAGAGCGACCTTTAGATAGTATTATAAACAATTTATTCGGTTACCCGAACCCAATACTGAGTTCTTCCCAGGAGCGAAAAGCCAATATACCCTCTAACCTTCAGTTTGTTAGGATTCTCTAATTCTATATAGCATTTATAGAACTTTCCATTTTCCGGATCGAGTATTTGTCCGTCGTTGTATTCGCTACCGTCCTTTTCGAGTCCTCTAATGATCACCAATCCCTTTATAGGCGCGTTCTTATCCTTGCCTTCACATTCGGTACAGGTTGCATGCTGACGGTCGGGATTCAGGATCTCGACCACTTTTCCGTAGACTTTTCCATTGCTTTCGTAGATCTCTACTATTGATTTTGCCTTACCGGTATTATCGTCTATAGTTTTCCACTTTCCGAAGACATCTTGTGCCGAGGCGGAAACCATAACGGATACTATAGCTATTGCAGTTAAAAGATATTTTTTCATAAGTATATTATTTGCCTAATAGAGCTTTTTTAAGTTTAGTGTCGGCCGGGTCATCTCCCAGCCATATTCCGAAGAGTGCCTTTTTAAATTTCATTCCCGGGATCGTTCCCAATTCCTTTCCGTTTTTATAAGCAACCACGCCCTTTCCTTTTTGATAGGTGATATCGAAGGTATTTCCTTCAACGATCTCTTCACTGAAAAAACCGATAAATTTTTCGATCTCTGAAGATAATGACGATGTATTTCCATTCATGGAATTATCAAATCCTTCCCGAACAGCATCGCTCATAGCCTCACTGGAAACAAATCCTGAAGTAATTACCAGTTTGATCGCCATAGTCTCATCCGCATTCACAATATTTTTTGCATCACTGCTCTTTTTGGTTAAATATAACCCCCCGGAGTACAATTTTAGCACCAGTGCTTTTTTACGGATCCCGGCACCGTTTAGTACAAGATCTTGTCCTCCAAAACTAGCCGTGTTAGGCAGTGTTACTTCGCCAACCTGAGTTTGGGCAACCGATAAGTTTACCGTCACCACTGCGACGAAAAGCAATATTAAATTTTTCATTAGTATACGATTAAATTAGTGTTTAAGGTTTTGTTTCCGATTTATCTTTAAGTCGCTGCAGGGAAATATTCAATTCGAATCCAAGCAGCAATAGGTTTGAATTGATCCAAATATAAAACATCATGATCAAAAGTGCACCTATAGAGCCATACAACTCATTATAGTTTGAAAAATTATTTATGTAAACCCCAAACAAATAGGTAGTTAACAAAAATAATAAAGTGGTCACCAAAGCGCCTACAGAAAAGAATTTCGACTCCTTTCCTTCCTTGGTTCCATAATAATAGAGTGTTGCAATTATGGTGTATATCATTATAAAAAAGATCGTGACCTGGAGGGCCGATATATAGAACAGATCGTTCACAATATAAGCTTTTCCTTTGAGGTCATTAATAACGATTTCACCGTATAATATAACACCAACCGTAATTAACAACAACAATGCCAAAAAGATAGAAACAACCAAAGCAACCATATACTGCCGGAAAAATCCTCTGTTAATGGTAACATGGAACGAATACTCAAAGGCGCTGAAAATAGCATTTACTCCATTGGCGGCAAGAAACAACGCTAAAAGTATCACAAAGGAGATGAGCCCGCTTCCTCTGGGGTTTACTGCAATATCTGCGATTACCGGATAAAAGAAATCGGATGTCTGAGGTGGCAACAATTCTTCAATAAAAATAAGGAATCGCGTTTGAAAGCCTTCAACAGGAATATAGGGGATTAAGTTTAGAATAAACAGTAAAAAAGGAAACAGCGCTACAAAGAAACTATAGGCAATTGATGTTGCGCGCGATGAAAAGGTACCCTTGATAATACCGGTTCCATAAATAGCCATAAGATCGTAAAGCGACAGTCCGTTGGAACCCGGTATTTTTATCCGTTTACTCAGAGTCACGATCTTCCCGATGATCGGGAATTTAAATTTAGTATCCTCAGATTCAGTTTCAGGCATTAAACTGCTTTTAAACTTAGGTCCATATTGTGCACCGAATGTGTTAAAGCACCGCTGGATATATAATCTACGCCACATTCTGCATATTTGCGGGCGGTTTCCAGTGTAATCCCACCACTGGATTCGGTAAGACAGGCTTCCCCTATTAGTGCTACAGCTTTCTTGGTATCCTCGTAATTAAAATTATCAATGAGGATCCTGTAAACCCCTCCGGCCTTTAGGATCTCTTCGATCTCCTTTAAATTTCTCGCTTCAACGATGATCTTCAAATTCAGCCGATGTTCCTCTAAATATCTCTTTGTTTGTGCAATGGCTTCAGTAACACTTCCGCAGAAATCGATATGATTGTCCTTTAGCATGATCATATCGTACAAGGCAAACCGATGATTCTCCCCACCCCCAATTTTAACCGCCCATTTTTCAAGTGCTCTTATTCCGGGTGTCGTCTTACGAGTATCGAGTATCTTGGTTTTTGTTCCTTCCAGAAGTTTCACATACTCACTGGTTTTGGTTGCAATGGCACTCATGCGTTGCATCGCATTAAGTACCAAGCGTTCACTTTTCAGAATAGATTGCGACAGTCCCGAAACATAAAAACTAACATCACCGTATTGTACCCTTTCCCCATCGTTGATCTTTATATCCATTTTTAGACCGGGATCTACAAATTCGAAAACCTGACGGGCAAAATCGACACCCGCAATGATACCTTCGTCCTTAACCAATAATTTAGCAGTACCAGTGGCATCGTAAGGGATACTAGCCAGTGAACTGTGATCACCGTCACCCACGTCCTCACGAATAGCATTGGATATGATGATATCAATTTCCTTATTAAATTGCTTTTTTGAAATCATAGCACGAATTCTTTCAGCTAAAATACTTTAAAAAAGTCTGAAGTCCATACTGCGTATTGCTAAGACCACTAATTTTATCTTTGTACTTTTGATTTCTGATTAAATTCTGATGAAAATAACCGTATTGGCTATAGGAAAAACCGATGATAACCGACTTTTCTCACTTAATGAAGAGTACGGCAAGCGATTGCACCATTACGTACCCTTCGAGTTTCAGATCATTCCCGATCTTAAAAAAGCTAAAAATCTTACTGAAACTCAGCAAAAACAGGCCGAAGGTGTCGAAATTCTGAAACAACTGAATTCTTCAGATACGCTTATCCTATTAGATGAAAAAGGACGTTCTTTCAGTTCTGTCGGTTTTTCGGAATTTCTTCAGAAAAAAATGAACAGCGGACTCAAAAACCTGGTGTTTGTGATTGGAGGACCTTACGGATTTAGTGAAGAAATTTACAAAAGAGCAAACGGAAAAATTTCCCTTTCGACAATGACATTTTCGCATCAAATGGTGCGACTATTCTTTGTGGAGCAGCTATACCGTGCGTTTACCATACTGAAGAATGAACCATACCACCATCATTAGACCCCACTAATACTTCATCCAAATACAGTCCAGCCCGTCTGTAGCCATGTGTAATAAAAGTCCGATGGCCAGAATACGCGTCTTTTTAAAAAACAACATGATCCCGTAAACCGGAAAGATATAATAGCTGTGAAGCGGGTGATAATTAATACTGCAACGGTCTGCTGAAAACAAGGGAGTTGCCAGCAAGTGATCCAGATCTACCAGCATGGTTGCGATCATTATAAGCCATGCAGTCTTCCACTGTTTTCTATAAAAGATAATGGCAATTACACCCGGAAAAAGGAAATGAAGGCTGTAATGTACAATTTGCTGCAACATATTACAGTTTCAAAAGTCGTCTAATCCATTTCAAACTTCCTTCACTATGTGGGTAATACTTTAACGGAAGTTCCAGCCAGGTAGGCTTATCGATAATGCTTTTTTGGTGTGAGAATGCTTTAAACCCGAATTCTCCGTGATAACTTCCTATTCCGCTGTTTCCAACGCCACCAAAGGGAAGCTTAATGTTGGTAATATGCATAACAGTATCATTAACGGCACCTCCTCCAAAGGACAGTTCGTTCAACACCTTTCGTTTTGTAGCCGATTTTTCCGTAAACACATAAGCGGACAATGGTTTGGGCAAGGTTTTTATTTTTGAAATTAGATTGGCTATATCTTCAAAGGTAATAACGGGAAGTAGTGGTCCGAAGATCTCTTCCTCCATTATGTCATCCTTGAAGGTACAATGGTGTAGGATCGTTGGTTCAATAATACGTGAAGCAGGATCTGTTTTCCCTCCGAAGTAAACTTTGGAAGGATCGATAAGGTTAGTTAGTCGCACAAAATTGTCATCATTGATGATCTGCACATAGTTATGATTTTTTATACTGAATTGTTCTCCTTCAATTTCGGCCTTAAGTAATTCGAGGAATCTCTTTTCAATATTTTTGTGCACTGCCACGTAATCTGGAGCAATACAGGTTTGACCCGCGTTAAGGAATTTTCCCCAAACTAGGCGTTTGGCAGTCATCTTCAGATTAGCGTCCTCACAAATAATTGCCGGACTCTTTCCACCAAGTTCCAGAGTGACGGGTATGAGCTGTTTTGCTGCCGCAGTATAAACGATCTTTCCCACTTTGGTACTGCCGGTAAAAAAGATCTTATCGAAGGGAAGTTCGAGTAATGCAGTCGTTTCGGAAACTCCTCCTTCAACGACCTTTAAAACCTCCGGAGCAAAATTTGAATTGATGAGTTTTGCCATCACAGCACTTGTAGCAGCGGGCAATTCACTGGGTTTTAAGATCACAGTATTTCCTGCGGCAATCGCAGAGATCACGGGATTCAAGGACAGCAAGTATGGGTAATTCCACGCACCAATTACCAGACACACGCCTAATGGTTCGGGAAGAATGTAACTTTTAGCAGGGAAATTTGCCAGATCTGTAGGTATTCTTTTTTTTCTCGCCCAATTGCGCAATTGCTTTTTTGCGACCTTTATTTCATGGTACAATATCGACAACTCTGATGTAAAGGTGTCAAACTCAGATTTTTTGAAGTCGGAATAGATCGCTTTAAAAAGCTGATCTTCATGTGCTTTAAGCAGCGATTCAAGTTTTTGGAGTTGCCTCTTTCGAAAGGAAAGCTCCTTAGTTACATTCCTATTAAAGAATTCGCGTTGGCTTTTAAACAGTTGCTGCATAGGATTAGTTTAAAAGAAGCAGATAAGAGCTGGTTCTTATCCCTTACCTTTTCCCCGGTTAAGCACCTTATATTCCTCATAGCATTCGCTAATAGCGTCGAGGATCTGAAGGTCGTTTGCAGTGCGAATAAAATCTTCGGAATAACTGCATTTATTCAGAATTTCATCAACATCCACGCGCTCCAACTGCAATACGGCCATTAAGGTTTCTCTATCGTATTTACTGGCCAGTAGATTTCGGATCTCGTCATCATCCTTCATTTTCCGAAGTTTCCGCATTTGTTGGGGCCGCTTTCCGAAGACATTGTAGAGAAAATCGGCCGGATTAAAGATGGAACTAAGCACTTTACTTACGGCACCCGGTTGCTGACTCCCGCCTTCGTATCCCGAACTGAGTCCGGAGATTCGATACCTATAATTATCGTAAATAGGGATGATCTTGGCATCAACTTCTACATATCCGGTAAGTTGTACGGGGCGAATTTTCACTTCTTCCAAAGCAATTCCCAACTCGGTCATTTTGATCTTAATATCCCCAAATTTTAACCAGTCGTTCGTCACTCTAACCCTTATGGACTTAAATCCGAGATAACTAAAATACAGGGTATCATTCACTGTGGCTCTGATGGCAAAGTTACCGGCCTCATCGGTGGTGGCTCCCACAACGCTGTTCAGGTTTACTATGTTCACATTTTCCAACGGTTCATCGGTAGCATCGTTTAATACCTGACCTTCGATTAATGGAGGCTGTACAATTGATTCCTGAGAAACGGCTGCAACCGAAACCACTAAAATTAATAATAGAATAATGTTCTTCATAGCAAGTAGTGGTTAAAAGTACACAATATAGACGTAATTTCTAACCGGAAGTTTCATGCCCGCTAAACTTTAGGGCTTTTTTAACTTCTCTTGCGACGACGTCCTCCGGTACCTTTACTGTCCGGACGTTCGCTTTTTCGTCTGCTTTTTCCTTTAAATTTTGGCTTATCATCACCATAACCGCTGCTCCGCTTTTTAAAGCCTCCTTTACTTCCTCCGCTTCCCCGGCTTCTGTCTCGGTCACGACCCCTACTTCCACGGTCTTTTCTTCCTCTTCCGCCCCTATCTTTTGAAACTTCTACCGAGATATTTCGCCCGTCAAGTTTAAAATCATTAAAGATCCCAAGGACCAGATCCATGTGTTTTTCGTCTGTATTGAAGAACGAAAATGTATCTTTTACATCAACCTTATAAACATCATCTTTCCCAAGCTGAAGTAAGTCTCTAAGGAAATCTTTCAGACTCATCCAGTCGAAATCGTCCTTCCCTCCTATATTGATAAAATAACGTACCGAATCTTTTGCGTCATCACGGTATTCATCGCCGGGAGGTGAATTGAGATCCTTGGCACTTTTGTAGTAATTATAGAATCTGGTAAATTCAACAGAGAAGACCTTCTTAATAAGTTCTTCCTTTGTAAAATCCTGAAGAACTTCTTCAATATTAGGAAGGTAGGCATCAATATCGTGGTTTACCTTGGTATTCTTAATGCTGTTGGCTAAATGGAATAACTGAACTTCACAGATCTCTATTCCGCTTGGAATATCTTTTTGTTCAAACTTTTTCTGAATTTTTTTCTCAATGGCATTGATCTTCCGCATCTCACTCTTGGAAACGATCACCATGGATACTCCGCTTTTTCCCGCTCTTCCGGTACGCCCGCTTCGGTGCGTATAGGTTTCAATTTCATCGGGTAACTGATAGTTGATCACGTGCGTAATATCGTCTACATCGATCCCTCTTGCTGCCACATCGGTAGCAACCAGCATTTGTATCTGCCTTTTTCTGAAGGACTTCATCACAAGGTCACGCTGATTCTGACTTAGATCACCGTGCAAGGCAGCAGCATTGTAACCATCGGTAATTAGCTGTTCTGCTACTTTTTGAGTATCTCGCTTTGTACGACAGAATACTACGGAAAAAATATCGGGATTGGCATCGGCAAGTCGCTTTAACGCCTGATAGCGATCTCTTGTATTAACCAGATAGTACTCATGAGAAACACTGTCTGTGCTCACGTTTCTCGACCCAACAGTGATCTCGACCGGCGTATGCATAAACTTTTTAGCGATCGTTGCCACTTCTTTAGGCATGGTTGCGCTAAACAACCAGGTACTTTTATCTTTGGGTGAATGTGATAGAATCTCGGTGATATCTTCATAGAAACCCATATTCAGCATTTCATCCGCCTCGTCGAGAACACAGTATTCGATCTTAGAAATATCGATCATTCTACGTCCTATCATATCCTTCATCCGTCCCGGAGTTGCCACGATGATCTGCGCTCCTTTCTTGATCTGCTTTGCCTGATCCTGAATGCTCGCACCACCGTAAATGGCAACGACATTAAGACCTTTTATATATTTTCCGTAGGCTTCCATCTCATTGGTGATCTGCATACACAGTTCACGGGTTGGAGAAAGAATAAGACCTTGAGTAGTCCGGCTTTCAGCATTGATCTTTTGAAGCATGGGAAACCCGAAAGCAGCAGTTTTACCTGTTCCGGTCTGTGCCAGAGAAACCATATCGGTTTCTTCATTTAAAAGAATTGGAATTGTTTTTTGTTGAACCTCACTTGGGGTTTCAAAACCTAAGTCGGTAATTGCCTGCAATAGATTTTCGTCCAGGCCTAACGATTGGAATGTGCTCATAGTAGTACGTTATGTTTATTTGTGCTGTCCTGAAGCGATCGACAAATAAACTACGGCTTCCTGCAACACTCCTCACCCTGAGGATTTTCAAGCGGCAAAGATACTGCAATTAATGGTATGAAAACGTTTTTAGGTAAAAGATTATTCTCTCTGCTGATTTTATATAAAATTAACCTTCCGATAGATAGTCGATCAATTGCCGAATAGCCTTTCCTCTATGGCCTATGGCGCTTTTTTCTTGCAGACTCATTTCTGCAAATGTCGTACTCAATCCTTCAGGTTGAAAAACAGGATCATATCCAAAGCCTTTATCACCTCTGGGTTCTTCAATGATACTTCCTTCACATATTCCGAGAAAAAGAGTTTCGGCGCCTTTCAAAGTAAGCGCTATGGCTGTTTTAAAGCGGGCCTTTCGGTTTAAATGTCCCTTAAGATTGTCCAACAGTTTTTGCATGTTTGCTTGCGCATTGTTGTCCGGTCCGGCATATCGCGCACTGTATACACCGGGTTCGTCGTTCAGGGAAGTCACCTCCAGTCCTGTATCATCGGCGAAGCAATCGTAGCCATAGCGATCCTTTACGTATGTCGCTTTAAGAGCCGCATTGCCTTCAATAGTATTGGCCGTTTCGGGAATATCTTCTGTGCAGCCAATATCATTCAGACTCAGCAGTTCAATATATGACGGCATTTGCGCAGCGACTTCCTTAAATTTATTTTTATTGTGAGTAGCGAAAACCAGTTGCATTATAACAGATAGATTTAGGTTGAGGGAACGAGACTATTAGCTCATGGAGTGAAGCGCAATACGGTTACCTTCAGTATCAATAAACACCCCCATATATCCATGATCCGGAGAAATTTGAGTTTTTTTCTGAACGATCTTCCCTCCTGCAGCTTCAATACGATCTAATTCCTGCTGTACGTCATTACTGTGAAGATAGACCAAAGGACCTTCCTGACTTGGAATATACGTATCCTGCTTAATTAGTGTGCCGGTTGCCCCCGGCTTTCCTTGAGCAGAAGGAAACCACCCCATCTGCAACCCGCCAAAATCGACTAATTGAATTTCAATCTTAAATACGGATTCATAAAAAGTTTTCGCCCGATCCATATCAGACACCGGGATCTCCACCCAGACAAATACGTTTTGTTCCATGATGTATAGTTTTTCAAATTAGACCTAATTATTTTTCCAATGTTGCTTTAAGCTTAGCCAGACCTTCATCAAAATCCTTTCCTACACTTTTATCCATATTGTAAAACAACATCATCACATTTATTGGAGGGTTATTGTTTCCTTTAAAGCCCCATATCACCTCGGTTTTTGAAGGTTCGATCGCTCTCAGCAACAAGTAGCCGTCACTTACCGTTTTCCAAGGTTTTAAAAATCGGATCTCGGTATCCACCCGTTCGTTCTCGATAAGACCCTTAAGTTCCTGTTCCCCAACACCAACATCCTTTTTATCACTCTCCCATCTGGCCACGAAGCCTACAGTTCCATCAACCCCTTCAAAGGTCTGTTTCATTTCAGGGTCACGACTTTTCCATGGTGACCACTCATCCTGATTCTTTATCATTTTTAGATACTGAAAGACCTCATTAAGTGGTCTGTTTACTACTATACTGCGCTGTACATCGTACTTTCTGGGAGCAACAAGCATAAGAAGCATTATGATGCCAATAAGTACGGCAAAAATATAAACAAGGATCATAAGGAGGAGTTTTTGATTGTTATACTAAACTTACAACTTTTTATCCTCATAATAACGTTCAATGATCTTTTGGGAACTCTTAATGGTCTTTTTCGTCCAGATCATTTCCAGTTCCAGCCGTTCTTTTTCTGAAAGTTGCCAATTTATATTTGAACGCTTCAGCCTAGACACCAATTGCTGAAGAATGATCGCAGCAGATACTGAAATATTCAGACTTTCGGTAAAACCATACATAGGGATCTTTAAATAGCGATCGGCTTCACTCAATACATAATCGCTGAGGCCTTCGTTTTCCTTTCCGAAGAAAAAAGCACACTTTTCTTCAATCTTAAAATCCTCAAGTGAGGTATTGTCAAGATGTGGTGTGGTTGCGATGATCTTATAATCCTGCTTTCGCAAATCTTTAATGCAACGTTCTATGTTATCATGGCGATGCAAACTGACCCACTTTTGAGAACCCATGGCTATTTCCTTATCGATACGTTTGCTGGTCTTTTCTTCTACGACGTGTAAATCCTGTATTCCAAAAACATCACAACTTCGCATCACGGCACTGGTATTGTGCAACTGATAAACATCTTCGGTTACTACGGTAAAATGGCGGGTTCGGTCTGCCAATACTTTTTTAAATAGTTCCTTACGACGATCGGTTAGCAGGCTTTGTAAATATGCAAAGAGTTCGAGATCCAAAGGTATTTTTGTTTTTACGAAGATATAAATTTGTTAGAAGTCGGCCGTTCTGTTTATATATCACAACTTCCGGTTCACGATTCACGATTCACGACTAATACTTCACCCAATCATATTTTAGTATTTTTGAATGGATAAATACATTTTTATGAAAATTGTAGTGCTTAGCGGGGCCGGGATAAGTGCCGAAAGCGGATTAAAGACATTTAGAGACAGTAACGGACTCTGGGAAGGTCATGACGTGATGGAAGTCGCTTCACCACAGGGGTTTTCGAATAATCCGAATCTGGTACTCGACTTTTATAACAAAAGAAGAAAACAACTGCTTGAAGTAGAACCCAACACGGCTCATAAGGCGCTTGTCGAACTTGAATCCGGACATGAGGTGGTGATCATCACTCAAAATGTGGACGATCTTCATGAGCGGGCGGGAAGTTCGAAGGTCATTCATTTGCATGGAGAGCTCCTAAAAGTACGCAGCACCTTCGATGAGGATCTGGTGATGGACTGGCGTACGGATTTGAATATGGGTGATTTTTGTGAACATAATCATCAGTTAAGACCCCATATTGTATGGTTTGGTGAGGCGGTTCCTTTAATGGAGACAGCAATAGACGAAATTGCAACCGCCGATTGTGTGATCATTGTGGGTACTTCAATGCAGGTCTATCCAGCTGCGGGACTTATTGAATACGCTCCCGAACATGCCTCGGTGTATTTTGTGGATCCTTATCCGTCCATACGTTCTTCAGAACGAATAACTGTTCTGGCCGAAAAGGCAACCATCGGGATCCCGAAGGTGGTTGAATGGATAAGTAATAAGTAATGAGAAATGAGAAAGAAGTATGAAGACGGAAGTCCGAAGTCGGGAGACCGAAGTATGAAGTATACATACACAAATAACTTAAACCCTGAAACCAGTATGAAGTGGGCAGTGAGTGGTCGGAATCAAGAGCCGGAAGCCAAGAATTTGAAGGCTAATATCCTTTCGTTTATATGAGGTGAATAATAAATAAAGAATAAATAATAAAAAAAAACCTGAAATTTTCAACTTGCAACATAACCCGCGATGTCTTCTGAATTACTCATTCAAAAACTGAATTATACCAAAGCCTACCGTAAAACCAGACTGGAAGTGGCTCAATGGGTATTGGATCATCCGGAAACGTTTGAGGAACTTTTAAGAGTATGCTTTTCTTCTGAAAAGGAACTTTCCTATAAGGCGACGTGGATCCTGGAGTTTGTTTGTGCCGAACGTTTATCGCTGTTATATCCCCATTTCGAGTTATTTTTTACCAATATTCCAAATGTAAAACGCGATCAGGCGCTCCGTCCCATAGCCAAAGTTTGTGATATGATCGCAGTAAAATATTACAAGGACAATGACCCTGAAATAAAGGATAAATTCTCGGTAGAACACCGAAAGCTAATGACCGAATGTTGCTTCGATTGGCTCATTACCGATCAGAAGGTTGCCTGTAAGGTATTTGCCATGCATGCCTTGTTTTACCTTGGAACGGAATATGACTGGATACATCCCGAATTAAATGTGATCATTTCAGAAAACATACATCACAACAGTCCGGCCTATAAAGCCAGAGGAAAATATGTGCTCGGGAAAATTCAAAAATTCAACCGTCAATAACTCGGTTTCGTCATGGGTTAACTAACAACAAATCCGTATCTTTGCGCTTTCAAATTTCTCACTATGTCCATTCATTCCTTACAGGCAGTATCCCCTATAGACGGGCGCTATGCATCGAAAACCGCATCGCTAATCCCCTTCTTTTCTGAAGAAGCATTAATTCGTTATCGCGTTCAGGTAGAGGTAGAATACTTTATCGCTCTGGTTGAAATGCCATTACCCCAACTGGAAAGTTTTGACAAAAGTAATTTTTCAGAGATTCGGAAATTATATACCTCATTTTCTACCAAGGATGCTCAGCATATAAAGGATACCGAAAAAGTAACTAACCATGATGTTAAGGCCGTAGAATATTTTATAAAAGAAAAATTTGATGCCCTTGGGCTAGAGCAATACAAGGAGTTTATTCACTTCGGACTCACCTCTCAGGATATAAATAATACCGCAATCCCGCTGTCCCTGAAAGAAGCGATGAACGAAGTTTACGTACCGCTTTTTCTGGAACTAAAGAAAAAACTTAAAACACTGGCAAATGAATGGGCAAATATCCCAATGCTTGCTCGAACCCACGGACAGCCGGCCTCTCCTACCCGCTTAGGAAAAGAGATCGAAGTTTTTGCGGTTAGATTGGAGGAACAATTCGATCTGCTCAACAACATAAAAAGTGCTGCCAAATTTGGGGGTGCCACAGGGAATTTTAACGCACATAAGGTCGCTTACCCCGATTTAGACTGGAAGGCCTTCGGAACGCAATTCGTTCAGGAGAAATTAGGGTTACATCACTCCTTCCCCACGACTCAAATAGAGCATTACGACCACATGGCCGCCTTGTTTGATTGTCTGAAAAGAATTAATACCATTGTTCTCGATCTAGATCGGGATATCTGGACCTATGTTTCTATGGATTATTTTAAACAAAAGATCAAAAAAGGGGAAATTGGATCTTCGGCAATGCCTCATAAAGTTAATCCTATAGATTTTGAGAATAGTGAAGGAAATCTGGGGATCGCCAATGCCATCTTCGAACATCTTTCGGCTAAATTACCGGTAAGCAGATTACAAAGAGACCTAACAGATAGTACAGTATTGCGTAATATTGGCGTACCAATTGGGCATACAATAATTGCTTTTCAGTCTACCTTAAAAGGGCTGGATAAATTATTGCTGAATGATGACAAGATAAAAATGGATCTTGAAAATAACTGGGCGGTAGTAGCCGAAGCGATCCAAACAATTCTCCGCAGGGAAGCATATCCGAACGCATATGAAGCACTTAAAGGCCTCACCCGTACCAATGAAACTATTAGCGGTAAGTCCATTACAGATTTTATAGAAACGCTAGATGTATCTGATTCTGTAAAAACTGAAATGAGAAAAATTAGTCCGATGAATTATACGGGGATTTGAAAAAAGGCTCCGGAATATTTCCGGAACCTTTCCTGAATCTTATTTTCCTCACCTAGCGGGGACAGGGTCTCTGTAAAATAAGAATATTTGTTTTGCGCTTATCGTTCTTAATACCATGAAATTACGTGGTATTTTTACATAAAACTCTTTTTACCCCATTTATCGTTCGATAATCTGATAAATTAGGGACATTTTATCAGTTTGTTTGGTTTTAATTAACATAAAACCGCCCTCACAAGGATTTTATTTTAAAAATGGAGCATAAAAAAGGCTCCTCACGGAGCCTCTTAATAATTCTAAATATATTGGGCGTATTGTTAAATGCTATCGGCCTTTACGTCAAACATCTCGCCTAACCCTGTTAATTTTGTGAAATCCAAATCTCCCCGTTCAAGGGTGGTGATCAATTTTGCCATCTGCCCGGGACGCATTTCGTCTCCTAACAACCTGAAGATCGCAAATCCGCGTTCATCATCACTCATAAAAACGATCACTTCATCAATAGTTTCATCATCGCCTACATACTTGAGAGTCGTTTTAATATTGTTCGATTTAAACTTTGTTAGTGTCTGGTATTTCTCCTGATCAATAATGGCTGTCAAAGCATTCCTTTCGGTTTCATACTCTGCTTTATTCCCGCCTTTAATGGGATATGCCACCACATTTATCTTTTTTACTGTATTTAGGATCTCACGTTGTTCTTCAGAAAAATTATTATCGTTGGCTTCCAGTAGACTGGTTGCCAAATCGACTTTTACAAATTTGTTGTCATCCTGCTTGTCTACCAAATAACGCTGTAAAGATCCTTCACTGTTGCAACTCATCATCGAAAAAGCAATCAGAGTGAGTGCGATAATATATCTTACTAATACCATCTTACTGCTTTTTATTTAGGTTCTTCAGTTCTTCACTTCCCGGAACGTCCAGGTCTTGCGTAAGTTTGGAGATTTTCTTAAGATCAATATTTCCGGTAATGCTCATGATCACGGTCATCTTTTTACCGTCTATCACGCCATCCAAATGCATAAGAAGTTCGCTCACAAAGTTCTCGTTCTTCCCTTCTTTAGAATAGAATTTGATGTTCTTCCCGTCATCCTTTACGCGCATTAACTCCCCAAGTCCTTTTGAACTTGAAATATAGGAAGCCACAGACGAATTCATTCGTTTTGCCACTTCCGGGTTATCTGTAGTAAAGATCTTAATATTGTCTAAGTTGTTTACCAACTCCATATATTCTTTTACTTCGGGATCGTCTGACTCCAGATCGATCTTACTTAGTAATTTGAACATGTTCTTGGTTACTACTACCGAGGATACATCTTTTTCATTTTCGAAGGCATCAAAGGCGTTTTGTGCCGACATCAAAAAAGGTGCGATCATTAGGATTGCTATAAGTGCTAACTTTTTCATATGATATTGATTTAGATTATTTTAAAATTTTGTTTTTAGTTTCTGTGAATTCTGAAATGTGCACCAGTTTATTGGCGCCTTTGTTCAGGTTTTCTGAAAGCATCAACATGGTTTGTCTTGCTTCCTGATACGCTGCCAAAGCTTCTTTTTCTTCTGAAGAAAGCTTAGGTTGAGAAAGCATAAAGCTTCCCACTCCCACAGCTACAACCAACATGGCTGCAACTCCATACCACCAGCGATTCGCCGAAGCAGAAGATTGTGAAAGAGATATTTCTTTCGCAGAGGTCTCCTGTTTTGCGGCTTCAAAACCTGCAAACAGAGCCACGTACGGTTCCAGATGTTTTGCAACATCATTGCCATTAAAGTAGCTTCTTAGCTGATTCTCCTCTTGCAGGGTAGTATTTCCTTCAAAATAAGCATCCAATAGGGCTTCTATTTTAGCTAACTCCATAGTTGTAATTTTTTATTAATTGTTCTCTAACTGCCTTTCGTGCTCTCGATAAAGCCACACGTATGGCTGTTTCATTATTGTCTAACATTTGCGCGATCTCCGCAAATTCAAATTGTTCTATGTCCCGAAGTTGTAAAACAATACGTTGTTGTTCGGGAAGTGTCTCCATGATCTTAAACACCATTTCCACGCCTTCATTTCCTTCTACCGTTCGTTCTATATTTTCAGGATTCTGAAAATTATTGTGAACGATCTTTAAATTGGACGCCTGTTTCGATTTTAATCGGTCCAGACAATAATTCTTCGTCATTGTAATGGCAAAAGCTTCAGGATTTTTGTATTCAATTATCTGTTGCTTCCCTTTCCAAAGTTTTAAAAGAACTTCCTGAACAGCATCTTCCGCTTCTTCCGAGGAAACCAATAACCTTTTGGCAAGCCGGTATAACTTGTCTTTAAAAGGCATTACCGTGGTTAAGAACTCAGACTGTTTCATTTATTTTGGTTAGTGAAAAGCATTTATTATGCCGTTCTATTGTTACGACGAACTACTGCAATTTTTGTTACAATTTAGTTGATGTTTCGCAATAATGTCCCTATTTTAGGAGTTTAGAAGACATATTCAGAAAAAATAATTCATGAAAAAGAAGATCCTACTCGCCCTAATCGCGGTCTCTACCTTATTTACCTCATGTTTTGAAGACAGAGATGACACGCTTCAGGTAGCCTCGGCCCTCGAAATACAAAATTTTATTTATCGCGGACTTAATTTCTTTTACCTCTATAAGGCCGATACTCCCGAACTGGCGAACGATGCTTTTGCGAGTTCGGAAGATCTGGATGCTTTTTTAAGTACTTTCACTACTCCTGAAGACCTGTTCGACTTTTTACTGTCCCCCCAAGATAGGTTTAGTTTGCTGGTTGACGATTATATCGCTTTAGAAAATGCGCTGGGCGGAACAACTCTAAATAATGGAATGGAATATGGTTTGGTGTTATATCCCGACAACAGCGGGAATGTCTTCGGATATGTGCGTTACGTGCTTCCCAATACCGACGCAGCTGCTGAAGGTTTACAACGAGGTGATATCTTTAATACAGTAGACGGTCAACAACTCACTGAGAATAATTTTAGCCAGCTTCTTGCTCCGGATACCTATACCATTGGTCTGGCAACATTACAGGGGGAAGATGTGGTCCCGACCGGTGAATCGGTAGAACTTACAAAAACCGAGTATACCGAAAACCCGGTACATATTGCACGAACCTTGACCATAGAAGGACAGAATATCGGTTACCTGATGTACAATAGCTTTACACGTGATTTCGACCCGGAACTCAACGCAGCGTTTGCACAGTTTCAGGCCGACGGAATCACCGAGTTAATATTGGATCTGCGATACAATGGCGGCGGATCTGTGGAAACAGCCGTGGATCTTTCAAGCATGATCACCGGACAATTTAACGGTCAGTTGTTCTATACCGAACAGTGGAATGAGGATCGGCAGGAGGAGTATGCCAGTGATGGCCTTTTTAACAATACCATTTCCACCGGAGAGGCAATTAACAGTTTAAATCTTACCCGTGTCTTTATTTTAACCACAGGTAGAACAGCTTCGGCAAGTGAGTTGGTGATCAACGGTCTTGATCCCTATATTGATGTTGTTCAAGTAGGTGGAACTACCACAGGAAAGTTTCAGGCTTCCTTTCTATTGTACGACGCCCCTGCGCCCGGATTTAGCCGAAGTCAGGCAAACCCCACCCATACGTATGCAATGCTTCCGTTGGTCTTTAAAACAGCCAATGCAAATGGGTTTACCGATTATGTAGACGGACTGGAACCGGATGTGCCATTGGACGAAGATTACAGCAATCTTGGAATTTTAGGAGATGAAAATGAGCCCTTGCTCGCCGAGGCCTTAAACGAGATCTTTCCAACCCACATGCCTGTAAATTACAATTTCAACCGAATGGAAGAAATTTCAGAAAAGAAAGCCGAATTACCGGGGTATCAGCTCATGATCGCTGAAAAAGAATAAACCATACATTAAAAATTCACATTCTATGAAAAAGATTGTTTTTTGTATTGTACTATGTAGTTTAATTATAGCTTGTAAGTCTGATGACACCGGAGAAACTTTGAACACTCCGCTTTCAACATCCGATTCTTTAATAAGCATTGATGAAAATCCCGATTTCGATCAGTTGATAGGCTCTATTGAAGTAGATGGGTCTTTAAATAATTTAACTTTTTCGTTTGTGCAGCAATCTCATCCCGGAGCAGTTAATCTGGATGAGGATACAGGGGAAATGCGCGTTGCCGATCCGGCCATCTTTGATTTCGAAATAAATGAAGAAATTACAGCTGTAGTAAAAATTAGCGACGGAAATACAAGTGTCGAATCGAATGTATCCATAAACATTATAGATCTGTATTATGAAAATACTCAAAGGATAAAGAATATTCACACCACGAGCGGTTGTGGCTACCTATCTACTGATACAGATATAAACATCAATATTTCCAACTATATCATGGAACGTATAAATTATGATGTTTACAGCCAGGCTTGGACAGTAAGTTTGCAACACGATGGTGAACTTATTAACCAATATCGTTTTTGGTATGGGAGCGTTGGTTATTCTTTTTCATCCACATATAATATAACCTATGATTCAAATAATAGAATTATTGCTCTTGAACATAATTTTGAAGATGATGAATTTAATACCTATATAGAGAATTACAGTATTACGTATATAGCAGGGAGAATTGATGTATTGAATGAATCCACAACCGAAGTCACATCAATTTATTTTGACAATGACGGAAGGTTGTCCCGTTATGAGAATAATTCTAAATCGATGGATTATTTATACGATGGAAATGGAAACCTGATTTCTAAGACAGACCAGAGTGGATATCAAATTTTATTTACATATGACACTAAACGCAATCCTTTTCCTGACATCGTATCATTAAATTGGCTTGACGTGGATCATATTATTTTTAGTCAACATTTCGAATTTAACGAACCATTTCATTTTGAATCTAGAAATTGTGGCCTTTGGACAAGCAAAAACAACATACTCGAAGTTCTTAATTCTCAATCCTCAAATCCTGTGATGAGTTATACCTACACGTATGATTCCAATGGATATCCTATATCTAAAACAATAAGTTGCGGTAACGAATCTTTTGAATATAAATACATTCAAGAGCCTTAAATCATATGAATTTCAAGATCTATAAAAGATTAAATATGTATATAACCGGAATTAAACTTCTTTAAATCATGAAATTTAGTTGGCTCATAATCATCATATTGCTCTTTACTTCCTGCAAGTCGGATTGCGCTGATGAAAAACTTTTGTCCTCATGGCAACATATTGAATCCCTTATCGATATTGGAGACGGTAATGGTACTTTTAGTCCTGTTGACAGTAAGAAAGTAATTACGTTTCACGACAACGGCACCGTAACTTCAACGGTCTCCTTTTGTGATAACACACAAGAGGAAACGGGCATGACCGCTACCTATGATAAGAATGCAAAACTTATAACACCCGGCGACTGCAATACTTCCCGGCAAAAGACAGCCTATTATTTCGAAAATGAATTCTTAATTCTCAACTATCAGGGTTGTATTGAACCCTGTCTGGAAAAATACGAGCGCATTACCCAAAACTAAAAATCTAAGGCAAATCCGAGTCGTACATTTCTCCCGAGGGTCTGGTATCTGTACAGTTCTTCATATTCTTCGTCCAAAAGATTTGTAACCCCTGCAAATAGCTTTATAGTATCAGTAGCCTGATGGGATAGTCTCAAATCCAGGACTCCATAACTGCTGAGTAAAATATCCTCACTCACAAATGTTTGCGGGTTAAAGAATGTGTCATTTCTCTCACTATTATATTGATAGTTTACCCCTACGGAAGTCTTAGAACCTAGTTGGTAACCCAGCGTAGCATTAATTTTATGCTCCGGAATGCGCAACGCAAATCGATCATCGGCCTGGGTATTCGTATAATTGGATGAAAATGTCACTCGCTCACCAAATTTTCTCCACAGCGCTACTTCCACTCCGCTGGCTTCAAAGGTTTCAGAAATATTCTGATACTGCGATCGAAAGGTATCGGGGTCGATCACCACAAAATCAACAAAATTTTCTTCATTTCTGTTAAAATAAACAGCGCTTATTCTGAAATCTTCAGAACTAAACTCCAAACCGCCTTCTATAGTGCGATTCTCTTCCGGCAATAACGCTTCATTACCGTAAAGCGGATCGTATAACTGAAACAAAGAAGGGGTAATGTAAGCAGTACTATAAGATCCCAGCAGTTTTAAATTGTTTTCAGAAAACTCAAAAACATAAGACGGATTAAAATTATACACCCAATGACTATCATAGACACTGTGAAGATTAAGGCGGGCTCCTGCATTTAGATTTAACCCAAAATTAGAGATATATACCAGATTCACATAAGGGTCTGCGCTATTGAATTTAGCGGTATCTTCTTCCACATCCTGAGAAAACTGAGTAGCGCCGAAGGGAATGGTGAATGAATTAAAGTTGCTGTTCGTAAAGTTTAATCCCAAAACCACATTAAAATTTTTAATAATTCTGTGATTCAAATAGGTGTCTAATGCATAGGATCTAGAATCGAATTTTGCCGGAAACCCCGATTTGATCTCCCGCTCTATCCAGCTGTAATTATCGTTAAAAACATAAACTCCATTTTTATATTTCCATTCAAAATGCCCACCGGTTCTTAATTGTTTGGTTAACGATTGGTGATTAGCATCGGTATAACTGAAATCATCAAAACCGGCTTTAAATTTTCCGAAGGCGAAAAACTGACTTATAGTAATATCTTCTGAAATGCGATACCCCAGATCTACCCGGCCGTCGAAACGATCAAACACATCACTTTCAAAAGGGTCCTCTCCCTCGGGAGCAGCCACGGCGCTTATTCCGTCTACATAGCGGTTACTGAAGCTCGCGTTGTAAAAGAATTTATTAAGGGTACCGTTTACGGTCGCAAAGTTGGTAAATTCGGCGATATGAAAGTTCTCCTTATCCTCTGAAGAACGATTCGTCCCCAGAGTTGAAATAAAAGTAGCAGCAATAGGTTTTTGAGACGCTTTTTTTGTATTGATACTTATAACAGCAGTCGCAGCACCCGAACCGTATAACACACTGGACGCCCCCTTAATGATCTCAATAGATTCTATGGTGTGGGCAGGAATTAACCGGAGGTCATAATCATTTGAAATTTGAGAAGGATCGGTTAATTGAACGCCGTCTACCATGATCACCACTTGTCTGTTTCTTCCACCGCGAACATAGTAGGAAAGATTCTGGCCAGCATGACTTCTGCTTCCGTTGATCTCTATTCCGGATACCTCATTAATGATCTGAGCCGTAGTTTTACCGGCACTTTGTTCAAGTTGTTCGGCTGTAATTGTGACCACCACCTTTCCGCTATTTTTACGTTCCAGTGGCACCTTGGTGTCGATAAATACCGAATCCAGTGATTCGGCTGTTTGGTTTACCTGTGCTGTTCCGAGGAAACACGTGAG
This sequence comes from Constantimarinum furrinae, assembly GCF_014295415.1. Lineage (GTDB taxonomy): Bacteria > Bacteroidota > Bacteroidia > Flavobacteriales > Flavobacteriaceae > Constantimarinum > Constantimarinum furrinae. The sequence continues at coordinate 2,185,714 of NZ_CP052909.1, read as the reverse complement.
AGAAAAAATTAGAATCAAATAGTTTCTTTTCATTTTTAAGATTAAAAACGGAAATAGAAAGGAAAGCAGAACTGCAGGTTGTTTGTTAGCAACAACCGTTCGTTTATGTTTCCCAAACCTTTATCCCGAAAGTTTGACAAAATAGTTATGAATCCGGCAGGTCTCCTGGCTCGCCTATGGTGCTACCTTCCCGTTTTGGTACATTCAAAACAGTGGTTATGTAGTGGCACGATCCGCTTTCGCGGAAGGCTTACAGTTGCGGGAACAGCTTCGGTTTTTCACCGAATTCCCTTTTAAGAACGCGCATTGCGCTCACCTGAATTCGCATCAAAAATACCACAATTATTAAAATTAATGTCTTTATTTCTTCCTGTTTTATTCAATCATCTTACTTTTGAATATGCAAAAACCAGTATTCTTCCTTTTAGTTTTTATAGCTGCCCTTGGGTGCAAAGACCCGCAGCGATCCCCACTGTCTGAAGCCTCTTCAGAAATATTAAATATAGAATACGCCAAAGGCTTTTCCATCGAACAATTCGACAACTATAAAGTATTGACACTCAGTAATCCGTGGCCGGATGCCGAACAAGAATTTAAATATGCGCTCGTAAACGAAGGTTTTGAGGCTCCTTCAGGAGAATTCGATGCGGTGGTGGAACTTCCACTGAAAAACATCGTAGTTACCTCTACTACGCACATTCCCTCTCTTGAAATGCTTGAAGTCTCAGAAAAACTGGTTGGCTTTCCCAATCTGGATTATATTTCTTCCGAAGCAACCAGAAGAATGATCGCAGATGGTAAAATAATGGAACTGGGAAAAAATGAAGACATCAACACCGAAGTCCTTATCGATCTTTCCCCTGATGTGGTCGTAACCTTTGCGGTAGAAGGAAACAACAGTACCGTAAACACCATTCAAAAGACAGGAATACCTGTGATCTATAACGCCGATTGGACCGAAACGACTCCTCTGGGGAAAGCCGAATGGATCAAATTTTTCGGAGTACTCTTCGGAAAAGAAAAAGAAGCCGATAGTATTTTTAAAACCATTGAAACAGGATACAATGCTGCAAGGGAAACGGCTGCTAAGGCAACCGAAACACCCAAAGTACTTAGTGGTGCCATGTATAAGGATGTTTGGTATCTTCCGCAGGGAAACAGTTGGGCGGCTCAGTTTATAAAAGATGCCAACGGTGACTATCTCTGGAATGATACCGAGGGGACAGGCAGTTTATCCCTCAATCTAGAAGCGGTTTTAGAAAAAGGGAAGAATGCCGAGTACTGGATTGGACCGGGTCAATTTGTAAGCAAGCAGCAAATGGAAGATGCACACAGTGTGTACGCCCAGTTTGATCCGTTTCAAAACAACCATATCTACAGCTTTACAACTAGAAAAGGTGAAACCGGAGGGGTGCTGTATTACGAATTGGCACCGAACCGCCCGGATCTGGTCTTAAAGGACATCATTAAGATCCTTCACCCCGAACTTTTACCGGAACACCAATTGTATTTTTTTAGCCGGATCGAATAATGCAACTCACCAGATCATATCGAAAACCATTTATTGCATTATGCTTGCTGCTCTTCGTAGTCTTTATGATCAATATAAGTCTGGGATCGGTGAACATCGCGTTGGGCGAAGTTTTTTCCACACTTCTCGGTAATGGCGCTTCAAAGGCCAGCTGGGAATATATCGTATTGGATTACCGTCTTCCCAAAGCAATTACTGCCATGTTATCGGGTGGCGGACTCGCAGTCTCAGGCTTGTTAATGCAGACCTTGTTTCGAAATCCGTTGGCAGGTCCCTTTGTTCTGGGGTTAAGCAGCGGAGCCAGCTTGGGTGTTGCTTTTCTAATTCTAGGTGCCGGGGCCTTTGGTGGTTTTTTTGGAAGTATGCTGTTAAGCGAATGGAGTCTGGTGATCGCTTCGGCGGTTGGCAGCTTTTTGGTACTTCTTGCTGTTCTGGCTGTGACTCTAAGAGTTAAGGATACTATGGCGATACTCATCATCGGACTCATGTTTGGAAGCGTAACGGCTGCTATCGTCGCTGTGTTGTCGTATTTCAGTAATGCCGAACAATTGCAGCAGTATATTTTCTGGGGCTTCGGTAGTCTTGGAAATATGTCCTGGAAAGGAATTCTTATTCTAAGTTTTTGCTTTTTCTTTGGAATTTTTCTTGCCTTCTTCAGTAGTAAATCACTGAATGCATTGTTACTGGGTGAAAATTATGCAAAGAGCATGGGCCTTCGAATGAAACGAACCACCTTCATCATCATTATCGCAACTAGCATTCTGGCCGGGAGTATCACCGCTTTTGCCGGACCAATCGCTTTTGTCGGGCTCGCCGTTCCGCACTTAACGCGACAGTTTTTTACCACTTCTAACCATCTTATCTTGCTGCCTGCGGTAATTCTAAGCGGAAGTATTTTAATGTTGCTCTGCGACACTATAGCACAATTGCCTTTCACCGAATATACCCTGCCCATAAATGCGATCACTTCGCTTATTGGAGCTCCTGTGGTGATCTGGTTGCTGGTGAGAAAACGTAAATTATTGTTTTAATGACTTCGGAAGAAAAACATACGGTGCTTCAGGCAAAAGATCTCGCAGTGGGTTATTTCAACAAAAAGAATTCCTCGGTAATATCTGAAGGGATCAATTTTGAATTACAAAAAGGAGAACTCATTGGTCTTGTGGGTGCAAACGGAATTGGAAAATCAACCCTACTGCGTACTTTGGCCGCTATGCAACCGAAATTAAGCGGTACAATTACATTGAATGGAAATGATCTAAGTGCCTATAATTCCATTGAACTCGCCGGTCTTCTTAGCGTGGTGCTAACCGAAGCACAGGCTTCGCGAAATCTTTCGGTACTGGAGCTGGTCTCATTAGGAAGACAACCACATACCAATTGGTTGGGAACCTTATCCGATAACGATAAAATAGTTATAAAAGAAGCTCTTAAAAGTACAGAAACTACAAGTTTATCGCATCGCAAATGTTTTGAGCTCAGTGACGGGCAGTTACAACGGGTGATCATTGCAAGGGCTTTAGCGCAGGACACACCTCTTATACTATTAGATGAGCCCACCACCCACTTAGACCTCTATCATCGCGCCTATATTGTAAAACTGCTTAAAAAGCTGGCCAACGAGACGGGAAAGACCATATTGTTCTCAACCCACGAGATCGATCTGGCGATACAACTTGCCAATAAGTTGATCGTAATGACGCCGGAAAGGACATATTTTGGAAGTCCGTGTTCGCTCATCGAAGCCGGAAGATTTGATGCATTATTTCCTTCAGAAACTATAGATTTTGATGGGAAAACAGGAAAATTCGGAATAAAAGAATAGAAATTGTCCCTATCTTTACGTTACGCAATATCTAATAGTTACACTGTAAATCTCCCTACAATCCGATTGTAAAAAATGAACGAAACCTTCCTCTTTTTAATTCTGGCAGCAGTCTGTATACTGATTGGTGCTTTTTTGGGCAATCTGTTCGCCCGTCTTAAAATGAAAAGTGAGTCCGGGAAACTGGAAGAACGATTGCTTCAGGCACAACATCAGGAAGAAAAGCTTCAGGAACGTTTTGAAAACGTACTAAAAGAGCGGGAAGAGATACGAAAAGAAAAGGAATTTCTCAACGTTGAACTTACCCGACGAAATTCTCAATTCGATAATCTGGAGCAAAGGCATCGGGAACAAAAAGCTGAAGTAGAAAAACTTCAGGAGAAATTCACCAAAGAATTTGAAAATCTGGCCAATAAGATCCTGGATGAGAAATCCACGAAGTTCACCCTTCAGAATAAAGAAAACCTAACCACGATTCTGGACCCCTTGCAGGAGAAGATAAAGAACTTTGAAAAACGTATTGAAGACACTCACAAAGAAAGCATAGACCGTCATGCCATGCTGCGGCAGCAGATCATCGGACTTAAGGAACTCAACGAACAAATGAGCAAGGAAGCCACCAACCTAACCAAAGCCTTGAAGGGAGACAGTAAGATCCAGGGAAATTGGGGCGAACTGGTGCTGGAGCGGGTACTGGAAAAAAGCGGTCTGGAAAAAGACAGGGAATATTTTGTGCAAAACAGTTTTACCAATGATGACGGTCGCAGGGTACTCCCTGATGTGGTTTTGCATTTGCCCGATAATAAAAAAATGATCATCGATTCCAAGGTTTCCTTAAGCGCTTATGAGCGTTTTGTAAATGCCGAAGACGAAGATGACCGAGGTAGGTTTTTAAAGGAGCATGTAAGCTCATTAAAAAAACATATTGACCAACTTAGTGCGAAGAACTATCAGGATATTTATAAGATAGAGAGTCCGGATTTTGTATTGCTTTTTGTTCCCATAGAACCGGCTTTTGCTGTTGCGCTTAATAGTGACACTAATCTGTATAACTGGGCTTTCGAAAAGAATATTGTGATCGTAACTCCTTCTACCCTGCTCGCTACGTTGCGCACTGTAGACAGTATGTGGACTAATGAAAAACAACAGCAGAATGCTCTGGAGATCGCGACTCAGGCAGGACGACTATACGACCAGTTTGTCAACCTCACCGATGACCTTTTAAAAGTGGGTAATCAATTAAACACGGTAAAAGGAAGTTACGATACCACCATGAAAAAACTTACAGGTAAGGGCAACCTTATCACTCGGGTAGAACGGTTGAAAAAATTGGGATCCAAAGCCAGCAAACACATTGACCAGAAGCTTTTAAGCAAGGCGAAGGAAGATGAAGATTAAATTATCATGAAAAAAATACTACTTATCATTCTTGGAGGTCTAGTTGGCATCTACATCCTTTATTTTCTGTTTGTATCTTTTGTGCCATATAGTGAAGGTACTCGTGCCGGTGAGTTGATCAAATTCAGTCATAAAGGCGTGGTTGTAAAAACCTGGGAAGGAGAGATAAGTCAGGGGATTAGCGGTGCCCAGATATTTTCGTTTTCGGTTTTGGACAAGGAGGAAGAAGTAATCCAAAAATTAAAGGAGTTTCAGGGTAAGTATGTAAAACTAACCTACGAAGAGCGCTTTGATACCTTCTTTTTCTGGGGTGATACCAAATATTTTATTTCGGATGTGGAAGAGGAACAATCCCCGCACTTCAACAGAAATTAAAAAACCCGATTACAATTAGAAATAGAATTTATAGTAATAGTTACCTATGTTTAATCTTTATCCAAAACTACCTGAATCGCCTTTACAGCATCTCCTGATCGAACAGTGAGGAAATATAGCCCTTCAGGAAAAACTCCCATATAGATATTGGTAGCTTTATTAGCTACCGGTGCGTCCATTAAGAGTTTACCGTTATAATCGAATAATTGAACACTATCAATGATCAAAGGAGAATCAATTTTTAAATAATCCTTTACAGGATTGGGGTAATACTGAAAAGTTAAGTGCCTATCCTCTTCAACTCCAATAAGGGCAACTTCAATAGTGCCTTGCATCATAGGGTGAACGACACAAAAATACGGATTGCTTCCGGGATCGGTAAACACCCTGTTATACGTTGAACCATTAGGGAGAATACCGCTGTCAAAAGTTTCGGTACTGCCTGAATCTGATGTTACCGAATGTGAAGCTCCATCGGTCCAGATCCAATTAACCGTGTCTCCTGAGGCAACTATTGTAGTGCCAGGGGACGCTCCTGTAAACCAATTGATGTTATGTGTAGTTTGAGCGTAGTTAATAGCAAAGGCAAAAAGTGCCAGCAGGGATAGTAAAATTCTTTTCATAGTAATGATTTTGAGAGATTTATCCCTAGTAATTTACGAATAAAAAATTTAGGAGGCTCTAAAATCACAAAAGAACTACTTACTCAAATACATCTTTCTACGTGAATACAGCTCGTAAAACTCGTCGTCTTTAAGACTATCGATAAACAATATACTCTCCCCGGTACTTTTCATTTCAGGTCCCAGTTGCTTGTTTACGTTCGGGAATTTATTGAAGCTGAAGACCGGCTGTTTTATGGCAAATCCTTCCAATTGCGGATTAAAATCGAAGTCGGTTACCTTACTATGACCTAACATCACCTTTGTGGCATAATTTACATACGGCTCGCCGTAGGCCTTGGCAATAAATGGAACCGTTCTCGACGCTCTCGGGTTAGCTTCAATGATATACACCTTGTCATCCTTTATGGCAAACTGAATATTGATAAGCCCAACGGTATTTAAAGCTAGTGCTATATTTTTAGTATGGTCCTTGATCTGCTGCATCACAAATTCCCCTAAATTAAACGGAGGTAAGGTTGCGTTCGAGTCTCCAGAGTGAATCCCGCAAGGCTCAATATGTTCCATGATTCCAATGATATACACATTATCACCGTCACAGATCGCATCTGCTTCAGCTTCTATGGCACCATCGAGGTAATGATCCAGCAACAACTTGTTATTCGGTATTTTTCGCAGCAAGTCCACCACGTGTTCTTCCAACTCCTTTTTATTGATCACGATCTTCATACCCTGTCCTCCTAATACATAAGAAGGACGTACAAGCAACGGAAAATCTAATTGATCTGCCAAAGCCAATGCCTCGTCTGCAGTTTCGGCTACACCAAACTCGGGATAAGGTATATTGATCTCTTTTAAAATATTGGAAAAGCTTCCGCGATCCTCAGCAAGGTCTAAAGAAGAAAAACTGGTTCCCATGATCTTGATCCCGTAGCGATCAAGCTTTTCAGCCAGCTTTAATGCGGTTTGTCCCCCTAACTGAACGATAACTCCTTCGGGCTTTTCATGCCGAATGATATCGTAGATATGCTCCCAGAAGACCGGTTCGAAATAAAGTTTATCAGCCACGTCAAAATCGGTAGAAACAGTTTCGGGATTACAGTTGATCATGATGGTCTCATAACCCACTTCTGAAGCTGCCAACACACCGTGTACACAGCAGTAATCGAATTCTATCCCCTGACCAATACGGTTGGGTCCCGATCCTAACACGATGATCTTTTTCTTATCACTTACCACACTGTCATTTTCTGAATAACGATTCCCGTCGGCAGTTTCCATCTCGCTCTCGAAGGTAGAATAGTAATAAGGTGTTTCTGCTTTAAATTCGGCTGCACAGGTATCCACCAACTTATAGACTCTTTGAATATTGAGTTCTTCTCGTTTATTGTATACCTGGCTCTCAAGACATTTAAGCATATGTGCGATCTGTCGGTCACCGTACCCTTTTTGCTTGGCTTCAAGTAAGAGTTCGCGGGGCAGAGTTTCTAAAGTAAAAGTCGAAATTTCTTTTTCCAGCAGATAGAGTTCTTCATACTGTCGCAGATACCACATATCAATTTTGGTGATCTCATGTATTCTGCTCAGTGGAATTCCCATTTGTATGGCATCATATATGACGAATACCCTATCCCAACTTGGATTTTCCAATTTGCTGATGATCTGATCATAGTCGGTATAACTTTTGCCGTCGGCGCCAAGTCCGTTTCGTTTTATCTCCAGTGATTGAGTAGCCTTGTGTAAGGCTTCCTGAAAACTTCTTCCAATCCCCATAACTTCCCCAACGGCTTTCATTTGAAGTCCCAAAGTACGGTCCGATCCTTCAAATTTGTCGAAATTCCATCTTGGGATCTTTACAATAACATAATCCAATGTGGGTTCGAACAATGCCGAAGTAGATTTAGTGATCTGATTATCCAGTTCATTCAAATTATATCCGATCGCCAGTTTGGTAGCGATCTTCGCAATGGGATATCCTGTAGCCTTTGAAGCCAAAGCCGAAGATCTGGATACTCGTGGGTTTATTTCAATAGCGATAATTTCTTCTTTTTCATCGGGACTCACTGCAAATTGCACATTACATCCTCCGGCGAAATCTCCAATGCTACGCATCATCTTGATGGCCATATCCCTCATCCGCTGGAAGGTGGTATCGCTTAAGGTCATTGCCGGTGCTACCGTAATGGAATCCCCGGTATGAATTCCCATAGGATCCATATTTTCTATGGTACAAATGATCACTACATTATCGTTGTGGTCACGCAACAGTTCTAACTCGTATTCTTTCCAGCCCATCATAGCCTTATCGATCATCACCTCATGAATAGGGGAAATTTCGAGTCCGCGTGTAAGCAATTCATCAAAATCTTCTTCTTTAAATACGATAGATGCTCCAGCTCCTCCTAAGGTATATGAGGCTCTAATTACAAGAGGAAACCCGAATTCCTGAGCAATTTCCTTTCCTTTGAGGTAAGAGTTTGCTGTGGCTTGAGGAGCCATGGGTACCCCGATCTTCTCCATTAAGTTACGAAACTGTTCTCTATCCTCAGTTATGTTAATGGCATCAATATCTACCCCAATAAGCTCAACATTAAAATCGTTCCATATCCCCTTTTCATCTGCTTCTATACACAGATTTAAAGCGGTTTGCCCCCCCATAGTTGGTAAAACCGCATCAATTTGAGGATGTTCCTTAAGAATTTTTATGATGGATTTGGTAGTTAAGGGAAGCAGGTAAACATGATCGGCCATTGTGGGGTCGGTCATGATGGTTGCAGGATTCGAGTTAATTAAAATGGTTTCAATTCCATCTTCCCGTAGTGACCTCAGTGATTGAGAACCCGAGTAATCGAATTCGCATGCCTGGCCAATGACTATAGGTCCGGAGCCGATAATTAAGATGGATTTCAAAGAAGCATTTTTGGGCATTTTTCAGATCAATTTTTATTGTGGTACAAAATTACGATGCATTAGGGTATAAAAAAAAGGTGCTGTTAAAAAACAACACCTTTTTATTTATGACTTATCAACATTATTTTTTGTGACGAGTTTCAGAAGATACAGAAAGTTTCTTTCTGCCTTTCGCTCTACGCGCGGCAAGTACTTTTCTACCGTTTACAGACGCCATACGCTCTCTAAAACCGTGTTTGTTTCTTCTCTTTCTCTTTGATGGCTGAAATGTTCTTTTCATTGCAAATGGATTAAACTTCTGAAAATATTCGTTTGTTTGACCTCCTCTAAAAGTCGGGTGCAAATATACAATCATTTTTTACTTTCCCAAACCTAAAATCAAAAATATTTTCGATTGTTTTTTATACCTTTGAGGCCTTCAAAAAAAGACATCTCATGTTCAATAAAAATATAAAATTAGTTCTGGCATTTTTAACCCTCGCGGCAACAGTATGGCAATTCTATGAAGGGAATATTGGAAACGGTATTATGTTCATTTTATTAATGCTCATTTTCATCTTCCTTTATTTTAAGAATGAGATCATTTTACTTGCTTTTTTAAGACTCCGGAAGCAGGATTTTGAAGGTGCTAAAAAATGGCTGGACAGAATTAAAAATCCCGAGGCTTCTTTAGTTCGTAAACAACAAGGGTACTATAACTATCTCAACGGACTTATGATCTCTCAAACCAACATCAATGAAGCCGAAAAATACTTTAAAAAGGCTGTTTCTCTCGGATTGTCTATGGATGCAGATCTGGCCATGGCTAAATTAAATCTTGCCGGAATCGCCATGACTAAAAACCGAAAGCGCGAAGCCGAAATGCTTTTGGCTGAAGCAAAAAAGCTCGATAAACACAACATGATGGACGAGCAGATAAAAATGATGAAACAGCAAATGAAAAAAGCCGGACAACCGCGACAACAATTCGGCGGTAGAGGCGGTCGCGGCGGCAGAAGATAACTTCTCAATAAAGACACGTGCTGTTTTATCGGAAAAGTCTGACAATCAGTTGCTATTTATCGAATATTATTGTAATTTCATCGAATAGTTGGGCTTCTAATCTAAGCACTATCTACATTTGCAAAGTATTTAAGATACAATGCGTATGGGTAGAAAACTACTTCTCCTTTTCTTATTGTTTTCAATGACGGCACTATCACAGGATAACGAGCCTAAAGAACTATTCTCTCAAGCCATTGGAAAAAATATCAAGAAATACACCCGCCTGTCTCAACAAGCCTATATGGATGAAGATTTTGAACGGGCAGAATTTCTGTTCGACTCTTTGATAAATCATGTAGTAAACGGCAGCTATCTGGATAATTTTAAGGTAAGAAAGCTCTCAGGAAGAAAGAAAGAACTAAATGATTTTGATAAGCCGGTATTCTTAATGACCTATGCTTCATGGTGTACTCCCGGGAAAGGAGAAATTCCCGCACTAAATGAAATCGCAGAGAGCCATTACAAAGACATAGATTTTGTCGTTCTATTCTGGGATAGAAAGGAAAAGGTAAAGAAAGTAGCCGGCGAGTATAGCAGACGTATCACAGTACTTTATGTGGATGAAATGGAAAACACTCACGACCACATTGTCCAAACTATGAAACACAGTCTTGGGTTTCCTACCTCCTTCTTTATTGATAAAGACAAACGAATTGTAGATGTACGACGAGGCGCCCTGCATCATTATAATGAAGAATACGCCATTTCCTTCGAACTCAATTACAACGCCTTTTTAAATGGGATTTCCCTGCTTATCAATCTTGATGAACTGGGTGATGAAGGACTTGTTAATAAAGACAATCCATAATTTATCACTTTCCGAAGAAAAGTTTAAGTGCCGCGATCACTAAGACGAGGGCAAATACCTTTTTAAGTACCTCCTGATTGATCGAAACGGCAAATTTCGACCCTACAAACCCTCCTATCACAAAGCACACGGCAATAACTAAAGCAAATTTCCAATTTATGGGATGTCCCGATGAATGATAATTGTACGCCGCCAAAAAGGTAACCGGTACAGCGAGTACCGCTAAACTCATCCCCTGAGCCTCATGCTGATCGTAGCCTAAAAAAACGATCATTAACGGAATCATAACCACCCCTCCTCCTACTCCCATAAATCCACTTAATATTCCTGCTAAAATACCAATGGCTATAAGAGCGAGTAACACTGTTAAATTCATAGTTTATCGTTTATTCTACGGATTTATAGTACCCTTTTTCAGGAATCTCTATAAAATATTCTTTGCCGGAACTGTTTTTTAAATAAGTATCACGTAACCAAGGATTATGGATCTTCAGTATCTTATAGTTGATCCCGTGCTGTTTGGCAAAATCGGCAAAATCGGTTACCGGGGTATCCACTTTAACCTTGTAGGTGGGAATGGTTTTATACAGATCCTGTGGCCTAAAATTAAAGCCGTATTTTTTCGGATTGGACATGATCTCCTTTAAAGCCAGTATTCTGAACACATAGCGACTCGTCTCGTCATTCAATAACAGATCATAATAATTATTGGATGCCTTCTGACGAGTAATCTGATTATTCACACCTGCATTTCCCGCGTTATAGGCCGCAGCAGCCAGAGTCCAACTACCGAATCGCTCTTTGGATTTCTTAAGGTATTCGGCAGCTACTTCTGTAGCTTTTTCCAGATTATATCGTTCATCTACATAATCGTTGATCTCTAAACCATATTCCTTGCCCGTGCTGGATAAAAAATGCCAGAAACCCGCAGCTCCGGCAGGAGAACGGTTGTTCTCCAACGCACTTTCGGCTACTGCCAGATACTTAAAATCATCGGGAAGTCCGTGCTTTTTAAGTAACGGCTCAATAATTGGAAAATATTTATTGGCCTTTTTAAATAATAGAAGTCCGTTAGACTGCCAGTAGGTGTTCACCAGCAATTCGCGGTCCAGTCGCTCCCTTATATCGGGTTCATCAAGTGGTACCGGCTCTCCGGCAAAATCCATGGATTCGGGGATCGGTAAAGCGTAAACATTGTAATCGTTCACCATTTTCTTTACCATCGATTCGTCGGTAGGGGCTTCCTGCACAGCATTAACACACAGACCGCTAACTACGAACAGCACTGCCCCCAACCCTATTTTAGACAAAATACTCATAACTAAAAATTTTCTTTAAAGATAAAAAATAAAAGGCGGAGGAAAGTATTCCCACTCATTTATTTCCCGATAATTTCAATGAGTTTTTTAGACAGCCACCTGCCTTTATTTATGATCATGATATGGGTGCCGCCTTGTAAAATAATGGCACCCTGAATGTTCTTTATGGGAAAAACAACATCCTTGTCTCCGTGAATATGGATCACCTCATTTATGGGAACTTTTCTACTCCAACATACCATTTGTTTTATAGCCCAGTCCAAATATTGCTTATCCCTTACGTGAAGATATTCCTGATAGATTCGTAGCCGCTTTTCGGTTCTAGGTCCAATGGCAAATTTTGTAAGATCTTCGGCACTCAATACCAGACTGGTTGGGATCAACTTATAAAAAAATGTCTTTCTTGCAAATTTTATGCGTCGCGGAAGCTCGTATCTGGATTTTACACTCGAAATGATAATTAGTTGTTTCAGCTCTAAAAACTGACTCATTTCCTGCGCAACAACCCCTCCAAAGGAAACCCCTACTAAAACCGCATTTTTTTGGGTGATCCGTTGTGCCATTCGTTTGGCATAGCTCACCAGGGTCTCATTTTTCTCCGGAATCTGCCATTCCAGAACTTGTATATCATAGAATTCTCCCGGTAATTCTATATTTCTGAAGATCTCCTCTCCTGCCGCGAGGCCCGGAACAAAGAAAACAGGTGTTTTTTCAGACTTCATGTCGCTTTAACAAGAGAATAATGGTTTTGACAAAAGATAATTCGTAAATTTGTGTGTAAAGATAGTATTATCTTAAAAGTTACAGGGGCAGACATGAAGAATATCAAGACATGCAAAAAGTTAATACATCAGCTTTATTCAGCCAATAAAGCCTTTTTTGCAAGCATATTTAATAGAAACTTTATTCGGTTTAATCATTTATTTCACCCTTCTGGTACTGTTTTTGCATACACTATCACAGGGATTAGAAGTAGATTACTATATTTCTCCTCTTACAGCCATTACATGGTTCGCCATGACTACGCAGCCCTCTTTAAAGCACCAACGTACTAAAACCCCTCCCTATGATAGAAGATGTAGAAATCACCGACAACGAATTTTTAAGACAATTTGAACTGGAAGTGGGCGATAATCTGGCCCGAATAGAATACGCGTTGCAGGATAGAAAGATCTTCCTTACCAAATACGATATGCCTCAGGACATGGAAGACCAGGGTTTTCGTGATATTTTTATTAAAGCCGTATTTGAAGAAGTACGGGGGCGCGGAATTAGTCTGGTACCAACCAGCCCTGAAATTGCTTCCTTCATGCGTAAAAACAGACGCAAATACAGAGATCTCCTTCCTGTTGGTATAAGTATTTAGAGCGTTCCCCCTTTTCGCGATTTCCAACCGCTCCGGCGGGGTCAGGCTTTCGGCTATATCTCGCCCTTACTCCACAGGAGCCAGGTCGAGGATGCCGCCTCAACAAGCTCACCATAACCGCTGGTAGCGCAATGGTGAGTCCTTAACGCAGGATTAGTTCCTTTTCAAAGCTAAAACGAACCAAACCATCGTCATCGATACTTTGCAACTTAATTTGATGTAAGGTATTGACCAGTTCAGGGTTCCAGGGAGCTTTTACTTTTATATAGTTTTCAGTAAAACCGTGAATATACCCTTCCTTATTTTCACCTTCAAATAATACGGTTCGGGTGGTGCCTAACTGCTTCTCATAAAAAGCACGCCGCTTTTTAACCGATAATCCGCGAAGCATTTTGGAACGTTTGTGTCTGGTTTTTTTAGGTACAACCCCGTCCATTACAGCAGCGGGCGTATTATCCCGTTCAGAATAAGTAAAGACATGCAGATAGGAAATATCAAGTTCATTCAAGAAATGATAGGTCTCCAAAAAGTGCGCTTCCGTTTCTCCCGGAAACCCCACTATGACGTCTACTCCTATACAGGCATGAGGCATCACTTGTTTGATCTTCTCAACTCTGTCGATATACAATTCTCTCATATAGCGCCGCCGCATTAATTTCAAGATTGAATTGCTTCCGCTCTGCAACGGAATATGAAAATGGGGTACAAAAATATCCGACTGCGCCACAAAGTCTATGGTCTCATTTTTAAGCAAATTGGGTTCTATGGAAGAGATTCGCAAACGCTCAATACCTGGAACAGTCTCCAGTGCCTCACACAATTCAAAAAAAGTATGCTCGTGTTTCTTATTCCCGAATTCTCCTTTACCGTAATCACCAATGTTTACTCCGGTAAGCACGATCTCTTTGATTCCCTGCGCCGCAATTTCTTCTGCATTCCGCAGCACATTCTGCAAACTGTCGCTTCGGGAAATTCCCCGTGCCAACGGAATGGTACAATAGGTACATTTATAATCACAACCGTCCTGAACTTTTAAAAAGGCTCGGGTTCTATCGCCAATGGAATAAGAACCCACATAGAAATCGGCTTCAGCGATCTCACAGGAATGCACTTCCCCAAAATCATTCTTCGAAAGGTCATTTACATAATCGGTGATCTTAAACTTTTCGGTAGCGCCCAGCACCAGATCTACCCCGTCTACCCTCGCCAATTCTTCAGGTTTAAGCTGCGCATAACAGCCAATGGCAGCAATAAATGCTTCCGGATTCCCTTTCTGTGCCTGCTTTACGATAGATTTAAAACGCTTATCGGCATTTTCGGTCACACTACAGGTATTGATCACATAAATATCGGCAGTCTCTTCAAAATCAACCCGCTCAAAGCCTTCCGAAGTAAAACCTCTGGCAATGGTAGAGGTCTCACTAAAATTAAGCTTACAGCCCAGAGTGTAAAATGCGACTTTGTTTTTGGATTCCATTCTCTAGTAATCTTTAGAGGATTGCAAAAGTACGAACAATTGTTGAGTTAAACATATTTAGGCTCATGTTGAAGTCGGGTGTCAGGAGTCAGAAGTCGGGAGTCAGGAGTCGCGAGGGACGATGAATCAAATCATGTAATGGCTTAAAAGTAATAGGTTTTAGTTCTTATTGAGAAGCTCGTTTAAAAAAATGTTTGAATCGTTGTTTCCATGTGCCTTTTAGTTAAGAAAAAAGTTGTACGGATAAGCTAAAATCGGAATAAAAAATTTCTAACTTTACACGCTTACTCCCCCTTTAAAATTCGGAGTATGCAGTTTAAATTTGAAAAATTGATAATTTGGAAAAGAGCTATGATATTGGGAGAAGTTATAAATGAGATGGCAGATAATTTTCCAGAAAAAGAAAAGTTTAATCTAAGTTCTCAATTAAGACGAGCCTCAGACTCAATAGCACTTAATATATCAGAAGGGTCAATAGGCCAATCGAACAAAGAATTCCGAAAATTTATGGGATATGCCATTCGTTCTTTGGCAGAAGTTATTACTTGCCTTTACAAAGCTAAAAGAAGGAATTATATTTCAACTTCAGACTTCAATAGGTCATATTCCGATTCTTTTCATTTGATGAATATGATGGTTAGTTTTAAAAAAAATATAAAATAATCCGTATTCGGTGTTTAAAAAAATAAAATTAATTCTGTCCTCGGACTTCCAACTTCGGTCTTCGGACTTCGGACTTCGGACTTCGGACTTCGGTCTTCGGACTTCGGTCTTCGGCCTTCGGTCTTCGCAGTTCCAACTTCGGACTTCGGACTTCGGACTCCCAACCTCACTCTTCAGTCTGTTAGTGCTCATTCTGTTTTCATCATGTGCAGATTCAGCTCAAAAAGATATCGACCACCTCGTTTTTCGCTATAACGAACACAGTAACATCCCAACGCTCGATCCGGCTTTTGCCAGAAATCCGCAGATCATCTGGCCTACCAATCAGTTGTACAACGGACTTGTACAATTGGACGACGAGTTGAATATCAAACCCGATATCGCAAAATCCTGGGAGATCGTTGACAGCACCTGCACCTATACGTTTACCCTTAGGGATGATGTCTATTTCCATAAAAATAAAGTCTTTGGCAGGGATTCCACACGCACCGTAACCGCACAGGACTTTGTGTATAGTTTTAACCGACTTACCGACGAGAATGTCGCCTCTCCGGGAAGTTGGGTAATGAATAATGTTGAATACTACGAAGCCGAAAACGACTCTACTTTTAAAATACTGCTTAAACAACCATTTCCTGCATTTATGGGCTTGCTTTCCATGCGCTATTGCTCGGTAGTACCAAAAGAAGCTGTGGAACATTACGGAAATGATTTCAGAAGCAATCCGGTGGGAACGGGGCCTTTTCAGTTTAAGTTATGGGAGGAGAACGTAAAGCTGGTGCTTCGGAAAAATCATAACTATTTTGAAACCGATGAACATGGTACGCCCCTTCCCTATCTGGAAGCTGTGGCGATAACTTTCTTACCCGATAAACAAAGTGAGTTCCTTCAGTTTACACAGGGTAAACTTGATCTGGTTTCAGGACTGGATAATTCCTATAAGGATGAGGTCATCTCTACTACAGGAGAACTTCAGGAAAAATACCGATCGAAGGTGAATCTTATTACGGCGCCCTATCTCAATACCGAATATCTCGGATTTTTTATGGGCGCCGATACTCCGGAGATACAAAGCAAGGCACTGCGTCAGGCCATCAATTATGGTTTCGACAGGGTGAAAATGGTAACCTACCTGCGAAATGGCATGGGAATTCCGGCCACAAACGGGTTTATTCCAAAAGGTCTTCCGGGATTTGATGAGATCGCCGGTTACACCTACCAGCCCGAAAAGGCTAAAGAACTTATCGCCCAATACAAATCCGAATCCGGTGACATGACGCCACAGATCACAATTGGCACAAACAGTCAGTACCTGGATCTTTGCGAATACATTCAAAGAGAACTGGAAAAACTTGGTATAGATGTAACTATCGATGTGGTTCCTCCATCAACCCTGCGCCAGATGAAGAGCAGCGGAGAGCTGGATATATTTCGTGCCAGCTGGATCGCCGATTATCCCGATGCCGAAAACTATCTTTCCTTGTTCTACAGCGAAAACTTTACGCCTAATGGTCCTAATTATACCCACTTTAAGAACACAACCTTCGACAGTCTCTATGTAAAAGCCCTGTCGATTAGCAATATCGAAGAGCGCAAACTGTTGTATACTAAAATGGATTCTATTATCATTTCTGAAGCGCCAGTCGTCCCTTTGTTTTATGACAAAGCGGTTCGGTTTGTTAATAAGAAGGTTAGTGGTTTAGGCATTAATCCGCAGAATTTTTTAGTGTTAAAACGGGTTAAGAAGCAATAAGAATTCTTTGTGGCCATGTAACTTTTCAAAACGGTTTCCCGACTAATATTTAAAGCGGTCTATTATGGGAATGAGTGGCATACAGGGAATGATAACTACCCTCAAGAACAACAAAAAACTCTTATCCAAGAGAAAGAAAATGTTCGAAAGGGATGGGTTTTATCAAACCGGAAGATACGGTAAGCTTGAGGATCATAAAAAAATGAGAACTTTTGAGTTTGCTCAATTCCAAAAAGATCTGTTCAAAAAAAAGAAAAAGGAAACCCGCAACCGAAGAGTAAAATTTCTAATCACCTTAATACTTACCATACTGGTGCTATGGTCTTTACCTTATATTTTAGATCTAATATTCTACACCGAATATTTTGACATGGTGGTGCCAGGACAATGATTTAATTCCGAAGTTTTCTAATAACATTGTTGCTCTCGTCACTTTTCTGCACCTGAGAAAGCAATGAAACAAGCGCGCTATTTTTACTTGATAGTTCTTGAAGCCCTTCCAGACTTATTTTAGTACTCTTTTGAAGTTCAATAACCTTACGCGTCATTTCATCGTAATAGAGATCTCTTTCCTTACGGGATTTCAAGACGGCAGGCTGATTTAATGCGGAAGCTATCCCATTATCGGTTTTCACTGTTTTGTTTGGGGCATTTTTCACCTCTGCTTCAATACGTGTAAATTCTGCTGAATACTTCTCCATTTCCTGCTGATTTTTTAAAAGCGTGTGCAGCTTTGCCAATTGATCACCCGTGAGCTCCAGCGTACCCAGCTCATAAGTCGATCCGTTAATTGTATACGACATATTAGACAATTGCATGACCTGTGAAAACGCACTGATCTGAAAAAACACAACTAAGGCAAAAAGAGTAAGAAACTTCATATTAAGAGGGATTATAATTAAATCACTGATTTGAAGCTGTTAAAATACATATTTTTTAAATTATTACCGCGGTTTGTATTTATCTTTAGATAAATCCTGCCATTATGAAGAGAAGTCAATTTTTAAAAACACTCGGAACCTCGGGCTTCGTGATAGCCGGAACCTCATTGATGTCCTTTTCCGCTCCTCAAACCAATGACCCTCAATTGGACAAAGAAATGGTGGCTACCTTTGTGGGAGCCGGTCATGGAAGGTTCGACGTCGTTAAGTCGTTGTTGGAGGAACATCCCACGCTCCTAAACGCTGCCCACGATTGGAAATTTGGTGATTTTGAGACTGCTTTAGGAGCTGCCAGTCATGTTGGAAATAAAGAAATAGCTCAGTATTTAATAAACAAAGGTGCTCAGGTAAATATTTTCACAGCGGCCTTATTTGGAAAAATGGAGATCGTAAAACCAATGCTTACCGCCTTCCCTGAAAGTCTCAATGCAAAAGGCCCACACGGATTTACCTTATTACATCACGCCATAAAGGGTGGTGAGGACGCAATTGAGGTTAAGGAATATCTAGAATCTTTGGGTGCCGTAGAAACGAAAATTGAGCTTTATTGACTACTAAAAATGTAGTTCCATAGTATAATGCTTTTGCCTACTAATCCAATATTTCAGACTTCTGACTTCCAACTTCCGACTTCCGACTTCCGACTTCCGACTCCCGACTTCTGACTTCTGACTCTTTCACCCCCTTCTCCATTTGGCAGTTTCCTCAAAGACATGCTCAAGAATGGAAGCATCTGTTTCAGAAAAATCAACCCCTCTACGCGCCATCACTACTTTGGCAACTTCAAAAGCCTTATTCGTTTTATAGGTAGTCATTCCGGCATTGCCCCCCCAACTGAAACTCGGAATAAAATTGCGCGGAAAACCACTTCCGAAGATATTAGCACTCACGCCAACAACCGTCCCTGTATTGAACATGGTATTGATCCCGCATTTGCTGTGATCACCCATCATTAGTCCGCAAAACTGCAAGCCGGTACGGGCAAAACTTTCGGTTTCGTAACTCCAAAGTCGGACCTCATCGTAATTATTCTTCAAATTAGAGTTATTGGTATCGGCACCAAGGTTACACCACTCACCTATAACGGCATTTCCCAGGAAGCCGTCATGACCTTTATTAGAATACCCAAAGATCACAGAGTTGTTTAACTCTCCACCAACTTTACTATAAGGTCCTACCGTACAACCGGTATAGATCTTGGAATTCATCTTCACAGTAGCTCCTTCACACAGTGCAAAGGGCCCACGAATCATTGCACCTTCCATGATCTCGGCATTCTTACCAATGTATATAGGGCCTTCAGTAGCGTTTAATGAACATAAGGGTAATGTTGCACCTTCCTCTATAAAGATCTCTTCCTTGTTGAAAGCGACCGTCATTTCAGGGATGGGCTGTGACTTTCTACCCCGGGTAAGCCATTTAAAATCTAAGGCGATGGCTTTATGATTCTTTGAAAATATATCCCAGGTGTGTTCTATTCTGAAGATTTCATTTTCCTCTAGCTGAACGATATCATACGACTTAAAATCCACTTCCTGCCCTTCCGAAGTAAAAAAAGCGACAGGCTCCTCCTTATAAAAGATCGCTTTGTTTTCTGAAAGATTCTTAATACTGTCGACCAGTTTTTCAGTAGGAATAAAGGAGGCATTGATCAAAATATTTTGCTCCAACTCAACCATAGGCCATTTCCCTGTGAGATAATCCTCTGTGATCGTCGTGGTAGTAAAACCGAGTAATAATTCCCATTTCTCACGTATGGTGAGGATGCCGATTCTGATATCGGCCACAGGGCGGGTAAAGGTAAATGGCAGTAACTGATTTCTGACATTGCCGTCAAAAAGGATATAATTCACAGTAATTTCGTTTTAAATGCTACCCAAAGTTAGGACTTTGAGAGGATTATTTATGTTCAAATTTTAAAAAGTATTGAGAAATAAGAGCATAAAAAAAGCCTCCGATCTCTCGAAGGCTTTATAATATCTATAAGACAAGGAATTTATTCTTCCTCTTTCTTAGCTTCTTTCTTGAATTTAGAATACTTGTTCTTGAACTTGTCAATACGCCCTGCAGTATCGATAAGTTTAGATTTACCGGTGTAGTACGGATGTGAAGTTCTTGAGATCTCCAACTTTACTAAAGGATATTCTGTACCGTCAACTTCAATGGTTTCTTTAGTATCGGCAGTTGATTTTGAAAGAAAAATATCGTCGTTAGACATGTCTTTAAAAGCAACTAATCTATAATTTTCAGGGTGCACACCTTTTTTCATCGTCTTATCTTTTACTTTGAATCTCAATTTTTGAGAGTGCAAATTTAAGGATATTTAATAAATCCACAATAAATTTAGATGTTTTTTTAATGAATTATATCATCAAGCTAAATGTAACGTTTTGCTATCTTTGTTTACTAACAAACCAAACCAATAAAACGAAAAAATCATGGAAACTCAAAAAGCCTCTGTAAAGAAAATTGCGCTTAACTATGGATTACTTTTAGCCCTTGGGACGATCGTTGTCTCCGTAATTGTCTATGTGATGGGTATGCATATGGATCAACCCTGGTGGCAATCTGTTCTTAATTTTGCTATTATGATAACTGCCATAGTTTACGGACTAAAAGCCTACAAAAAGGATGGTGATGGTTTTCTTACCTTAGGTGAAGCCTTAAAAACCGGTCTTGCCATCTCACTTATTGCTGGAATTGTTGGCTCTATATTTACTTATATTTTCGTTACGGTAATTGAACCGGATTTCGCAGTGCAGTTATTGGAAGTAACTCGCGAGAAAATGATCACAGAGAATCCCGAAATGACTCAGGAGCAGTTGGATATGGCAATTGGTATGACTGAAAAATTCATGAGTCCGGGAATGATGGTTACATTCGGCTTGATCGCTAGTTTATTCTTTGGATTTATTATTTCATTGATCGCGGGACTAATTATGAAGCAAAACCGACCGCAAATACAGTAGAGAAACTCATTTATGCAAATTTCTATCGTCATTCCGCTTCTTAACGAAGAAGAATCAATTAACGAATTATACCATTGGATTGCTACTGTTATGCAATCCAATGGTTTTTTATATGAGTTGTTGTTCATAGATGATGGAAGCACCGATGGATCCTGGAAAGTGATCGACGATCTTGCCTCTCAACATCCGGAAGTAAAGGCTATTCGGTTTTTAAAGAATTTCGGAAAGTCCCAGGCATTACACGCCGGATTTGCTGCAGCTAAAGGTGATGTGGTCATCACCATGGACGCCGATCTTCAGGATAATCCGGAAGAAATTCCGCAGTTGTACAAAATGATCACCGAGGATGGGTACGATCTGGTTTCGGGCTGGAAAAAGAAGCGATACGACTCCATTGTCTCAAAAAATCTACCCTCTAAGCTCTTTAATTTTGCTGCGAAAAAAACGTCAGGAGTTCAACTTCACGATTTCAATTGTGGCCTTAAAGCCTATAAAAAAGAAGTCATAAAAACCATAGAAGTAACCGGTGAAATGCATCGCTATATTCCTGTACTGGCAAAGAATGCAGGATTCGGGAACATAGGAGAAAAAGTGGTTTTGCATCAGGCTCGAAAATACGGAAGCACCAAATTTGGTATGGAACGCTTTGTAAGAGGTTTTTTGGATCTGATTACCATCTCGTTCTTATCGCGCTTCGGAAAAAGACCTATGCACCTCTTTGGCGCCTGGGGAGCAGTAACCCTCTTTGTAGGCTTTTGTTTTGCCCTCTATCTGGGCGTCGACAAACTGTTTATAAACCCTACAGGGCGTCTTATCACCGAACGCCCTCAGTTTTATATCGCTCTTACGGCAATGATACTGGGAACACAACTCTTCCTTGCCGGATTTCTTGGCGAACTCATTCTAAGAAGTAAAAAGAATTCTGTACACTACCTTGTTAAAGAAGAACGAAACTTAAACCAATAACCGACAAGTTTCTTTATTTTTGCAGCAAAATAAGCACGCATGAGATATGTAGATCCGAAACTACTGGAAAAAGTCAACAAATGGCTTATTCCGTTTTTCGATGAAGATACCCAACACACTATCAAAGAAATGATCGCCTACGATCCGGAAGGATTGGAAGATAGTTTTTATAAGAGCCTTGAGTTCGGAACAGGAGGAATGCGGGGAATCATGGGCGTTGGCGATAATCGCATTAATAAATATACCCTCGGAAAAAATACTCAGGGACTCTCTAATTACCTGAAGGAACAATTTCCTGGGCAAGCATTGAAAGTTGCCATCGCATACGACTGCAGACATAACAGTAAATCGTTGGCTAAAATTGTGGCCGACGTATTTACAGCCAACGGAATTGAAGTATTTCTCTTTAGTGACCTTCGTCCTACCCCTGAATTATCCTTTGCGGTACGACATCTTAATTGTCAATGCGGAATTGTACTTACCGCCTCTCATAATCCACCAGAATACAACGGCTACAAGGTCTATTGGGAAGATGGCGGACAATTAGTGCCTCCTCAGGATGCAGAAGTGATCCGGGAAATTAACAGCCTGGAATACACCGACATTAATTTTAAGTCGGATATTTCTTTATTACACACCATAGATGCCGAAATAGACAATGCCTTTGCTGAAGCTTCCATACAGAATGGAAGCTTTAACACGCCCCAATCGGTTAAGGATGCTTTAAAAATTGTCTTCACATCCTTGCATGGAACTTCCATTACCATGATACCTCATGTTTTGGAAGAGGCCGGATACAAGAATGTAAATATCGTAAAAGAGCAGGCCTTGCCAAACGGAGATTTCCCTACAGTGTCTTCTCCAAATCCGGAAGAACCTGAAGCCCTTAAAATGGCCATGGAACTTGCCGAAAAAGAAGGTGCAGACTTAGTGATTGGCACCGACCCCGATTGCGATCGGTTGGGTATAGCGGTTAGAAATGACGAAGGACGGCTAACGCTGCTAAATGGCAACCAAGCAATGATCCTAAAAACACATTTTTTACTGGAACAACACAAAAAGAAAGGCACACTCAACCAAAACAATTTTATTGCATCTACTATAGTGTCGACCCCAATGCTGCGTAAGATCGCCGACGAATATGAGGTCACCTATATGGAAGGGCTAACGGGTTTTAAATGGATCGCAAAGATGGTGAAGGATTTCCCGGAACTCACCTTTATTGGGGGCGGGGAAGAAAGTTTCGGATATATGGTTGGAGATTTTGTGCGGGATAAGGACGCAGTCACCGCTACCCTGCTCGCCTGTGAGATTGCGGCTCAAAAGAAAAGTGAAGGCAGTAGTGTGTATCAATACCTGAAAGACATTGAAAAGCAATTCGGATTGTATAAGGAAGCACTTATTTCTGTGGTTAAGAAGGGTAAGAAAGGAAGTGAAGAAATAGCAGCCATAATGAAGTCGCTTCGCGAGAATCCTTTTACTGAAATTGCCGGAAGTAAGGTGGTGAAAATTGAAGATTATCTAACCGGAGAGGCCAGGAACATTATAGAAGGAGATACAGAGAAATTAGATATCCCAACTTCAAACGTTTTAATCTATTATACCGAAGATGGGAGTAAGATCGCAGCCAGACCAAGTGGAACGGAGCCTAAGATCAAATTTTACATCAGTGTTAATGACCCTGAACGCGTGGAAGAAACCCTTCAGAAGAGAATAGAAGACATCACAGCGCATCTAAACATTTCGTAATGAAATACTTTAAAAAAATACTTCGCTATGCCATTCCATATAAAGGATATGCATGGTTAAATATCATTTCGAATGTGTTCTATGCGCTCTTCGGAACCCTGGCATTTGTATCGTTGATGCCCATGCTTAAAGTGTTGTTCGACAATTCTCAAAAAGTCACATCCCCACCGGTTTATGAAGGTATAGGTCAATTGGGTGATTATTTTGAAGATTCGATGAATTATTTTATCAATCAGAAAATTGAGGCCACCAGTGAAATGGACGCGCTCATCGTTATGATAGCCATTGTAATCGGGACCTTTCTCTTAAAAAATCTTTTTGGCTATCTGGCCATGTATTTTATTACATTCCTCAGAAACGGGGTATTGAAGGATCTGCGGAATGATCTGTATAAAAAGACTATCGATCTGCCGGTTTCTTTTTACTCTGAAAAAAGAAAAGGGGATACCATTGCACGTATTTCGAGTGATGTTCTTGAAATACAACATTCCTTTCTGTCAATACTCGAGCTAATAGTAAGAGAGCCACTTATGATCCTCTTTACCATCATAGCGATGCTTGCCATAAGCATTAAGCTCACTATTTTTGTCTTTATATTTATTCCTCTTTCCGGTTTTGCGATCTCGCGAATTGGGAAAAGTTTGAAGCGTCACAGTGATAAAGTACAACGTGAACAAGGATTTTTTCTTTCGATTTTGGAGGAAACTCTTGGGGGACTCAAGATCATTAAAGGGTTTAACGCCGAGTCCATCTTTGCAAAGAAATTCAATGAATCTACCTCCCGGTTTTTTAAGTTTTCCAATACCTTGCTTAACAGGCAAAACCTGGCATCACCGGCAAGTGAATTTCTTGGGATCGTTGTAATTGCCATTCTCCTTTGGTATGGAGGTTCTATGGTATTGGTAGAGAATACCCTTGCACCCGAGGCATTTATCGTCTATATGGGTCTGGCTTACAATATCCTCACTCCTGCTAAGGCCATTAGTAAGGCAAGTTATGGAGTAAAGAAAGGAAATGCAGCCGCCGAACGTGTTTTGGAGATCCTGGAAACAGAATCTACGATACAGGATAAACCGGATGCCGTAACGAAAGATGGATTTTCAAGTACGGTTGACATTGAAAATATTGCGTTTAAATATACCGATGATTGGGTTTTACAGGATTTTTCATTAACGGTACCTAAAGGGCATACAGTAGCACTGGTAGGACAAAGTGGCAGTGGTAAAAGTACCATTGCCAATCTGGTCACACGATTCTATGATGTAAATAAAGGAAAGATCACGATCGATAAGGTCGATATACGGGATATGACTCAAAATTCGCTGAGAAATTTATTGGGGCTTGTGACCCAGGATTCTATTCTGTTTAATGATACGGTAAAGGGAAACCTTCAGGTAGCTAAAGAAAACGCAACCGATGAGGAGATCGTGGCTGCCTTGAAAGTTGCCAATGCCTGGGAATTTGTAAAAGATCTCCCAATGGGGTTGGATACGAATATAGGCGACAGTGGCGGTAAACTTAGTGGTGGTCAAAAGCAACGTTTAAGTATTGCCAGAGCCGTTTTAAAGAATCCTCCTATTATGATACTCGACGAGGCAACCTCGGCACTGGATACAGAGAGTGAGCGTCTGGTACAGCGTGCATTGGAGAATATGATGAAGAATAGAACCTCTATAGTCATTGCACACCGTCTTTCTACCATACAATCTGCAGATTCGATCGTAGTACTTTCAAAAGGGAAGATCGTGGAGCAAGGTAAACATGACGAACTACTTCAACAAAAAGGTGTTTACTACAATCTCGTAGAAATGCAATCCTTCGCTTAAATCAGTTTTAAAATTGAGATAAAAAAAAGAGAGTGATTTGGGGCACCACTCTCTCTTTAATTTGTTGTCGCCGCATTTGGGGCACGCGACGACAGTTTTAACATAAGTATGGTTCAAATATAGAATGTAAAATTGAATTAACCAAATAAAAAATGTATTTTATCTATTATTATTGCTTTTTATCGATAAACTGCAAGATAATTGTTAATGAAATTCCTACAAATTATAGAGACTCAAATACTAAATTATAGGGCATAAAAAAAACGGACCAGCCCCCGCTTCGGTCCGTTTTAGTGCGTTCTTATTACAGTTGGGGCTAATAATAAAGAACATATACATAAGAAGTATGGGTTAAAAGTAGTCAAAAAATTCCTACAAAAAAAATATTTATGCTTTTTATCGTAAAAAAATACATTTTGTCGATATTTTTTAACATTTGACATGTTTTAAGCATTAAAATTAAGGCTGAATTAAACTATTGAATCGTACTTTAGTCATAGATATTAAATTCACAGTTTGTGATAGAAGAACAATCGTTTATTGCGGCACTTCAATCTCCTGAGGAAAGAGAAGCTGCTTTCAGAGAACTAGTCACCACGTACAAGGAACGATTGTATTGGCATATTCGAAAGATCGTGCTGGATCATGATGATGCCGATGATGTACTTCAGAATACCTTTATAAAGATCTTTAAGAATATAGAAAAATTTAAAGGCGACAGTAAACTGTATACCTGGATGTACCGTATAGCGACCAACGAATCCATTACTTTTATTAATAAGAAAGCTAAAAAGCAAAATATCACCATTGAAGAAGTAAAGAACAACGCTATAGCACGCTTGGAAAGCGATGTATATTTCGAAGGTGATGAAATTCAGTTAAAACTGCAGGAGGCGATCGCACTGCTGCCTCAGCAACAACAGCTCATCTTTACAATGAAATATTTTGATGATATTACCTACGAAGAACTTTCAGAAATTCTGGATATTTCGGTGGGTGGACTTAAAAGCAGTTATCATATTGCTGTCAAAAAAATTACCGAACATCTGAAAACCAATGAAACCTTTTAGAAAAATTGTAGTCAAAAGTATATTATGAAACGTAAGCACATAAGTTCAGGTTTTAAAGTCCCGGAATCGTATTTCAGCGATCTTGAGGATCGTGTCTTGACTCAATTGGAAACGCAATCCCTGCCCAAGACCTCAGGCTTCAAAACTCCCGATGGATATTTCGGTCGTATGGAAGAAGAAGTGTTCACAAAAGCTTTTCAGAAGGAAAAACAGACCAAGGTTATTTCTTTATTTACGAGAAATCATCTGTATTACGCCGCAGGCATTGCTGCCTGTATAGTGCTTATAGTAAGCATCTTTAAAAATGATCCGGGAACTTCGGTTGAAACTATAAATCTTGCCGCCATTGAAACTTATATTGAGGCCGGAAATGCCGATATTGATTCTTACGATGTGGTTGCATTACTTACTGATGAAGAATTCGAGAACCTATTGATCGATACACAATTGGTTTCTGAAGAATCTTTACAAACCTATTTGATGGAAAACATAGACGACATGTCGCTATTAATAGAATAACATTTATGAAAAATCTAATACTAATATTCCTGGTACTCAGTTCGGGCATCCTAAGTGCTCAGGACAGTCGCCATGACAAAATTAAAGCCTTAAAGGTTGCACTAATTACTGAAGCGCTTGACCTTTCTTCTGCCGATGCTGAAAAATTCTGGCCGGTCTACAACGCTTATGACGAAAAGATGGATGCTTTGCGGAGTAACGAGCGAAAAGAAATTCACAAGGCATTTAAAGAAGACCTTGCGAAAATGAGCGAGAAGGACGCCAATGCACTTATCGATAAGGTCCAAGCTTATAAAACGAAAGAATTAGAGTATAGAAACGAACTTATAAAGGGTTTACGAAAGGTGATTTCCGCGAATAAGATCATTCAATTGAGTAAAGCCGAAGAAGAGTTTAAAAGACAATTGCTGGAGCGTTTTAAAAAGCACCGTGAAAAAGGATAATGTTGGTTTTTTGATTAAGGTTTCTATTTTAAAAACGAAACCGGAAAAGGGTCCCGAAAGGCGACCCTTTTTTTATTTAAATCTAAGTTTGGAGATCCTGTTTCTTCCCGAAGCAAATGCAAGGGTATCATTCACAAACTCAATGGCATAAAATCCTTCTTGCGACAATTCTTTCCAGCTTTCTCCCCTATCGCTACTGTATGAAATTCCGGGAGATCCTACGGCTACGATCCCATATCCGTTCGAATTGGGTACAAAACGCACCGAAGACCGATATCCCGGACCTTTTCCGTTGCTGATAAGATTCCATGTTTTACCCCCATCTGTAGTAATCGCCTTGTTTCCTTCATTAAACTCCTTTTTATCCCAGTCACCCCCAAAGATCACACCCAGTTTATCATCGTAAAAATCAACACTGTAGATACCGGTCATTGCACTCCCCTGAAGAATTGGGGTATTAAAAACCTCCCAGTGCTCTCCTTTATCGGCACTGTAAAAGACTCGTGCCCGTTTACCACCACTTACGATCCAAACATGATCTCCATAGAGGGCAATATTTGAATTACTTGCAGCAAAGGCAGCTTCTCCCGGTGCTACTTCAGGTAATACATCGCAGGAAAGTTTGTTCCAGGTATTTCCACCATCTCTGGTGATTATTACCGACAGACAATTTGAAGTTGGGTCGCCCATAGCGATTCCTTCCTTATCATTCCAGAACGCCATTGCATCATAAAACACCTTCTCTCCCGTTTCTACGTAGACTTCTTCAATATTCGTGGCTTCGCTTCCGTTGTGTCCTATTTTATACAATACTCCAGGGTTGGCAACGCTCAATACGAAAACAGCATCTTTGGTACTCGCAATTGCTCTGAAATGTAGCAATGAATCGCCGTAACTGATGTTCGCCAGTTTAGGGACTTTGGCATCTATGAGTCCGATCTTCCCGTTATTCGCAGCAAACCAAACCTGATCTGTGCTCATGGGTTCGATCGCTCGTATACTCAAACTGTCTTCAAATATGGTTTCTATGTGTACTGAAGTAAATTCTTTAGAGGAGTTTGTAGTGCATGAAAAGAGGCAAATTATACCTAAAACAGGAAGAAAAATTCTCATAAATTAATTTTTCGCTAAAGTAAATAAAACTATTGATAGCATTGTGATACCTTTGCAATCCAATAAAATTTACTATGAAATTACATCGCAATCTTGTATTTGCCACTATAGATTCACTTCACCAGATCTTTAACGAGCAGAAACAGGCCGATAAAGTGCTTAAAAATACACTAAAGCGTGATAAGCGATGGGGTGCCCGCGACCGTAGTTTTATAGCTGAAACAACCTACGATATAGTTCGCTGGAAACGATTGTATGCCGAAATTGCCGAAGTAAAGGAACCTTTCGACCGCTCTAACCTTTTTCGTCTTTTTACGGTTTGGGCAACACTTAACGGGATTACTATTCCAGATTGGCCTCAATTTGAAAAAACTCCTACACGACGGATCAAAGGGAGGTTTGATGAATTGTCGAAAATTAGAAAATATCGAGAATCCATCCCCGATTGGTTAGATGAATTAGGAGAAAAAGAACTGGGTAAGAAATGGGATGCCGAAATTAGTGCCCTTAATAAAACGGCCGATGTCGTTTTACGAGTAAATTCTTTAAAGCCTGAAAGTAAAGCCCTTCAGAATGAATTATTCGATGGCGGAATTGAAACAGAAAATATAAAAGGGCTTCCTGAAGCACTGAAATTAAAAGAACGGGCCAATGTCTTCACGACAGATATGTTTAAAAAAGGATGGTTTGAAGTTCAGGATGCTTCTTCCCAAAAAGTAGCCCGCCTTCTCAACCCCGAACCCGGAATGCGAGTGATCGATGCATGTGCAGGTGCCGGTGGAAAAACGCTTCATATTGCGGCGCTAATGGAAAACAAAGGGCAGGTGATCGCCATGGATATTTTTGAAAACAAGCTCAACGAATTAAAGCGACGTGCACGGCGTGCCGGTGCTCACAATATTGAAACCCGCACCATAGACAGCACCAAAGTGATCAAAAAGCTTATTGAAAAGGCAGACAAGGTCTTGATCGATGCACCCTGCACAGGTCTTGGAGTTTTAAGGCGAAATCCGGATGCAAAATGGAAACTTCAACCGGAATTTTTAGAACGTATTAGAAAAACTCAAGCCGAATTATTGGATTCTTACTCTCGCATGGTTAAGCCCGGCGGGGAATTGGTTTATGCAACCTGTTCTATCTTGCCATCAGAAAATGACAAACAGGTAAAAGCATTCTTGTCCCGCGATTCAGGAAAAGATTTCAGTCTGGTAAAAGCCGAGAAAATAATGCCCAGTTCATCGGGATTTGACGGATTTTATATGGCACTTCTGAAGAAAAAAGCATAAAAAAAGCGCCTTTCGAAGGCGCTTTTTTTATTTAATAGCTTTGTTCTATTTAACGAGCAAACGTTTGCTTGCCTTCTCCTTCCCATTTGAAACTTCAACAATGTAAACACCGCTGGAAGAAGACGCCAGATTTACCGAAGCAACATACCCTGCCCCTATTCTTTTCATATCTCCTAATTCAATAGCCTGACCCAATAGGTTCATTACTTTATAAGACATATCTCCAAAGTCGACCGAGCTTGAAAATCTAATTTCATATATTCTATCGGAAACCGGATAGATAAGTAGTTTCTTTTCATTAAATGCCTGTTCTTCGGCAGATAAAAGATCCTGGAAGTACGTTCTTTCAAATTCGTCATTATCACCGTACTGATCTCCTGCGAGTATCGTTCTGGCCTCTACAACGTAAGGTTGCCCCGGTGTACCAATATCAATACTCTGGGTAAAGGTGTAGGTCGCACTTTCTTCGGGTGCCAGAGTTCCGGTAAAGGTTTCAGTCGCTACAAGACTTCCATCTAAATATAATTCAATGTCGAAATTTGACTGAGAGCTTGTTCCGTAGTTATATAATGACACTTCAACATTTTCGGAAGAAGTGAAAGGTGGCAAAAAAGGTTCAGCAAAATTATAAACCCCAACATCATTAGTGACATCGGCCTTTAATTTAAATGAAGCGATTCTTGTTCTCCAGAAATTATTGCTCGAAAAATACTCGGCTGTATGCCAGAAAGTTCTGTTATTCAGATCCATAGTCATCTGGGCGTAGTCTCCAAAACGATTGGTATTGCTTTGCACTCCTCCACTGGAAATAATAAGCGTTTCTGCCACCGTCATCGTTCCCGGAGGATCGGTTACCAGTCTTCCGGTATGCATGATATCCACATTATTTGAAGAACTTCCTTTATTGTATGCCAGGCCTATATTGCCATCTTCATCCATAGAAGTACTTCCCATAAAACGACTTTCGCCGTCGTTTAAGGTCCAAGTACCTTCCTGAAAAATGGTAAATGGCCCGTTCCCAACATTTCTAAGTTCTATCCAACGTATCCCTGAAGTTGTTGAACCCAGATCTACATTAAAATTCACAAGAAATGAGTTGTGCGTAGGAAAGCTTCTGTAATTCGCCATATATGATATCACCCCGCTTATGGCATCAATTCGCTGTGAGGTACCGGGTTGAGAAATATCACCCGACCCAAACGGAAACAAGAAGCTATCAAACGGTGTAGTGGGTATGATCTCGGGAGAAGAAATAGACGAATTCCCGGTATTCTCCCAATCCAGATCGATGCTCCATATTTTGAGATGATCGAATGCAATCGATCCCGACCACGCATCATCCTGAAGATATACAATATATCCGGGAACATTTGCCGGATAGTCTGTACCTAACAAATTGGCCGGTTCGGGACTAAAAACAGTAGTGGGATTCTGCACAGCTCCCGGTAATGAAAACCCGGTGATCTGTGGACTGGGCGCTCCAATAAGCATTTTATCACGTTCCAAAGCATAGGTTGTTTGTCCGCTTTTATTTGCGGTTAGAAAGTAAGCATTTGGCCAAACCGAATAGTGGGGATAATCCGGGAAGGAATTTAGAGGAAACTGATAAAGATAATAGCTTCCTGTTGGATCCGGAGTAGTTGATACACCAATGACCAATGCATTGGTACTGGGTTTAAACTGGCTCACGAAAAATCGATCGGCAAGTTGATCGTACATTACAATGGGATCACCACTGTTATTTCCCGATTGCAGGAAACTACCTAAGAAGGTGGGTCCGGCGAGTAGCGTACCACTTTTATCAAATATCTTGACCACCACATTTACTGCATGTACATAATGATTGGGTCCGGCCGCTCCCGAAGGATCCGGAGGAACCGCCTGTCCTTCACTTACTGTGGCTCCATCAAAATTCTGTAGCACATTAAACGAATCGGTAAATTGAGTGTCCCCTTGTATCAAAGGATCAGGTCCTTGGGGTAGAGCGTTTGGGTTCAATCTCCCTGTATTTCTGCTATTCATTGGAACCTCTCTGAGATTTTCGGGGATCCCATCTGTTGGTTCAACCGTTGGGAAGTCCCGTAACGGCATAGTTTCACCTAAAAAGATGCCTTCAGAAACCGAAACCGGCGGAAAGGAATTTTGAGCAAAACCCGAACTTAAGGAGATTAATAATATTGTGAGTAAAGCGTAACTATTTTTCATAATTCATTAATTAATATTGCTCCCACAATATATTGATTAAAAAGAAAATACTTTTATATTTCTTACTTTTTTTACATAGAAAAAGGGCAGAAAAACCTGCCCTTTTAAACTCCGTTAATCAGAATTACTTAACAATCACCCTACCGGTTTTCACAGCCGTAGTATTTGTTCCTCCAACACGAAGTAAATACACACCGCTTGCGGCACTAGTAAGATCTAGTTTAAGTTTATATGTTCCATCATTACCTTTTGAAGCCATTTTGGAGCCCATTTCCTGACCCAAGGCGTTAAACATGGTAAAGAATACATTCTCATCATAATTTGATCTGAAAGTAACATCC
Source organism: Constantimarinum furrinae (assembly GCF_014295415.1). Lineage (GTDB taxonomy): Bacteria > Bacteroidota > Bacteroidia > Flavobacteriales > Flavobacteriaceae > Constantimarinum > Constantimarinum furrinae. The sequence continues at coordinate 2,153,194 of NZ_CP052909.1, read as the reverse complement.
CAAAGATTATCTCCGGCACTCACTATTAAAAGATCGGAATTGTTAAATGACTGATCTTCGACACCAAGTACGGTTATATTAGCCGTATAATCTTCGGTCTCACCATAAGTAGTCACTTCACATGCGTCGGTTGGCACAACAGCATCCCAGTTAGATTTCATTCTCATAATGTGTGAACCTAAAGCTGCACCCGCAGGTACATTTAATGGAATTGTCTCAGTATATGTTCCGGCTCCCTGACCAGGAGCAATAGTATGGTTTAACACAACTCTTTCATTGGCTTCGAAGCTGAAGTTATCGTTAAAATCGATCCACACGGTTATGTGTTGATCCCCATATCCTGTGGTAATAGTAAGATCGTAAGATCCACCAGCACCTAAATTGGCAACCTGACTTCTGAAATCTCCATATCCCTCGCAGCCGGACGGATTGTTGATCTCAGCAATAGAAACCAATTGGAATCCATCACCAAAAGAACAATCAAGATTTGGCTGACAGAATAGTTTCTCGATCACCGTAGAAGCTTCATCATTTGAAGCCTGTTGGTCGCTCGCAAGTTCTGTACTTGCAGTTAATGTATACGTTCCAAGTGCAGAGAAATCTGCTGTTTGAGTAAAGTCATATGTGATTTCCTCACCCGATAAAATCGGTCCGGCAAAAGTCTCAACTACGGGAGTCCCACCGTCGATATCGTATTGTACATCGAAGTTTGATTGAGTTGCTGCCCCGTAATTTCTAACAGTCACCGAAACCACCTCTGTACTGCCAAGACCGTTGCCTGAAGTTGGTGCAGTAATTTCAGAAATTCCCACATCGTTTGCGAATAAGTGCGTCACATTTTTTGTAAAGGAATCATTAGCTGCAAACTGGTCCCCAGCTAAATTTGTAGAAACTTCAATTTCATAAGTTTGCCCCACGGTTGACAAATCGACCGTTTGCGCAAAAGTATATGTATCAGTATCATTCGGGTTTAATGGTCCGGCAAAGCTTTCGGTAGCGATTAAATTACCATCAACACGAAGCTCCAACGGAATGTTAGACTGTGCCACTAAACCAAAATTACGGATACTTACCTCAACAGATTCTGCATTAGTTAAGATCCCATCCGTAGGCTGAATAATATTGTTTACACCTACATCATTATTAAAGCCACCTGTTAGGTTAAAGGAGGCGATCTGAGTTCTCCATTGGTTATTGGAAGAAAAATAATCTGAAGTAAACCAGAAGGTAAAGTTGTTTGGATCCATGGTCATATGAGCATAATCTCCATAACGGTTACTGTTCGTTCTTACTCCCGGACCGTCGATTATAATATCTTCGGCTACTGTCATTGTTCCTAAAGGATCACCGTCAAAACGGCCGGTATATCGAAGTGAAGGAGCTAATGTGGTACTACCGGTAGTATATCCCATTGCAATGTTTCCGGCAGCGTCCATTGCGGCACTACTCATTACACGGCTATGACCGTCTGCAATAGAAAAGGTTCCCTCCTGAAATATAGACCAAGGATTCGTAGCGTCATTTCTTAATTCGATCCAGCGAATTCCACCGGTTAAATTATTGTCAATAAAGGTATTGAAGGTTATCAACCAGGAGTTGTAGGTTCCGAAATCTCTGTAGTTTGCGGAAAATGAGATAATACCACCATGTGCGGCAAGTCGTTGATTGGTACCTGGCTGAAACAGCGCTCCATTACCATTTCCAAACAATTCTCCAGCATCAAATGGATCTGTAGGGATCTCTAAAGGATTCGATATTGTTGAATTACCTATATTACCCCAATCCATATCAATTTCCCATACCTTCAAATGATCGAACGAAACACCTCCCCAGGCATCATCCTGAAGATATACAATATATCCCGGTACGTTTGCAGGGAATGTGGTTCCCACCAAGTTGGCCGAAACCGGACTCTTAACCTGATTCGGATTTACCACCACCTGTGGTAATGAGAATATAGCGATTTGTGGATTTGCTCCACCTGCAAGCATCACGTCACGTTCCATCGCAAAAGCTCTGGTCGTTTGTCCGTTTAAATTCACTGTTCCGTAATATCCGTCATGCCAAACTCCGTATTTAGGATAATCGGGAAATCCACTGAAGGTAAACTGCCATAAGTTATATGCACCTCCCGGATCATTCGTAACAGAAACACCAATTGCAAGAGAGTTACCTCCGCTTATGTTTCCAAATTCACTAACTACCCAACGATCTGCCAATTGATCGTAGAGTACAATTGGGTCTCCTCCATTTCCACCGAAACCTAGGAAAGATCCCAGCGATACCGGTCCAACAAGTAAGTTTCCTGTTTTATCGAAGATCTTCACAAGAGAGTTTACAGAGTGTACATAATGATTAGGACCTACCGCTCCCGTAGGATCGGGAGGAAAAGCACCGGATTCTGAAGAAGAAGCTCCAATGAAATTCTGGTCCAGAGGAAGACTTTCTATACCTCCATTATCGGTTTGAAGATTAGGTATTACCGTGGAAGTAGTATTTTCCTCTGGTGTGGTATTGTAGCGTTCCGTAACAACACGTAAGGTTTTAACCTCACTAAAATCATTATCCATTACCGGAAGATCACGCAGAGGTTGGGTTTGACCCATAAAGGTACCGGTGATCACCTCTACCGGTGCCGTTCCGTTTTGAGCAATTCCCACTGTTACCATAGCAAAACATGCTATTAGCAAGAAATAAAATTTTTTCATTGATTGTTTTTTTAAATTAAAATGAGACGCAAGATACAGCTAAATTTTCAATCTAAAAACCCACCAAAACAGTAGGAATTTCAGAGATTCAGTCACGTTTCTTCAATGATGCTCACTATAGTATTAATTAACTTAAAAATTAGTAACTTTGCCATTCAAAAATCGCTCAAATTTTAAACTAGATGATTCACTTTTTTGGAGACGTAAAAAACACTGTTTTTGCTGTCCAAACCACCGGAGAACTTTCTGATAAAAACATACAAAAATTGTCTTGGTTGTTTGGCAACCAACCCAAAATAGAGCGGTCCGTTATTGCGGATTTTTTTGTTGGTCCGCGAGCTGCAATGATCACGCCCTGGAGTACGAATGCGGTGGAGATTAGTCAGAATATGCAAATAGAGGGCATCAGAAGAATAGAAGAATTCAGAAATGTTGCTGAAGACTTTACCGACTTCGATCCAATGCTGTCACAAAAATACAGTGAACTGCATCAGCAATTGTTTACCATTAAGATCGACCCGGAACCCGTTTTAGGGATTGACGATATAGCGGCTTATAATATTCAGGAGGGTCTTGCCTTAAGTGAGGACGAAGTTGATTATTTGAATAAGCTTGCAGAAAAACTTAACCGAAAACTTACCGATAGTGAAGTATTTGGATTTAGTCAGGTAAACAGCGAACACTGCCGCCATAAGATATTTAACGGTACCTTCGAGATCGACGGGAATGTCATGGACGAATCACTTTTTAAACTTATAAAGAAGACTTCTCAGGTCAATCCCAATGATATAGTTTCTGCATATAAAGACAACGTAGCCTTTGTAAAAGGACCTAAAGCAAATCAGTTCGCCCCTAAAAGTGCAGATAAACCCGATTTTTACGAAAATACTCCTTTTGACAGTGTCATTTCATTAAAAGCCGAAACCCATAACTTCCCAACTACGGTCGAACCTTTTAACGGGGCAGCTACAGGAAGCGGCGGAGAGATTCGCGATAGACTAGCCGGCGGGAAAGGATCCCTTCCTTTGGCTGGAACCGCTGTATATATGACATCCTACTCCAGGCTGGAAGAAAATCGTCCCTGGGAAAAAGCAATGACCGAAAGGGATTGGTTGTACCAGACCCCCATGGATATTCTAATTAAAGCTAGTAACGGAGCATCAGATTTTGGAAATAAATTCGGGCAACCCCTCATCACAGGTTCTGTGCTCACTTTCGAACATGAGGAGGAGGCGCGAAAACTAGGCTTCGACAAAGTGATCATGCTGGCGGGTGGTATAGGATACGGAAAAGCCGATCAGGCGCTAAAGGATACTCCCGAGACCGGCGATAAAATAGTGTTGCTTGGGGGGGAAAACTACAGAATAGGTATGGGAGGCGCAGCTGTCTCTTCGGCAGATACCGGAGAGTTTTCCAGCGGAATTGAACTAAACGCCATTCAACGTTCCAATCCCGAAATGCAAAAAAGAGCTGCAAATGCCATTAGAGGGATGGTGGAAAGTAACAACAACGCTATTGTCTCTATACACGATCACGGTGCCGGAGGGCACCTCAACTGCCTTAGTGAGTTGGTTGAAGAAACCGGAGGTCATATAGATCTCGACAAATTACCTGTAGGCGACCCAACCCTCTCTGCCAAAGAACTAATAGGAAATGAGTCTCAGGAACGTATGGGACTTGTAATTGGAAATGAAGGTCTGGCCACATTAAAACGGATCGCAGACAGAGAACGTTCTCCAATGTACGAAGTTGGTGAAGTGACTGGCGATCATCGTTTTTGTTTCGAAAGCAGCAGGACTGGTGAAAAACCAATGGATTTCGAACTTGAGGATATGTTTGGAAGTTCACCTAAGACTTTAATGAAAGACATTTCCCTTAGGAGATCATATAAAAACGCAGATTACAACCAGCATGATATTAAAAAATATCTGGAACAGGTTGTACAACTGGAAGCTGTTGCCTGTAAGGACTGGCTTACCAACAAAGTGGATCGCTGTGTTACCGGAAGGGTAGCAAAACAACAATGTGCCGGTCCGTTACAATTGCCCCTTAATAATTGCGGAGTAATGGCTTTGGATTATACCGGGAAAGATGGGGTGGCCACCTCTATTGGTCATTCACCGGTAAGCGCATTGATAGATCCGGTTGCAGGTTCACGAAATTCTATTACCGAAGCATTAACCAATATCATCTGGGCACCGCTTGAAAAGGGTTTAAAAAGCGTTTCACTTTCGGCAAACTGGATGTGGCCCTGTAACAATGAAGGTGAAGACGCCCGTTTGTATGAAGCCGTTAAAGGGGTAAGTGATTTTGCGATCGATCTTGGGATTAATGTTCCTACCGGAAAGGATTCACTGTCTATGAAACAAAAGTACAAGAATGGGGAAGTGATCGCTCCGGGTACTGTTATAATTTCGGCAGCCGCACATTGTAAAGATGTTAAAAAAGTTGTGGAACCGGTGCTTCAAAAACAATCGGGAAGTATCTATTACATCAATATTTCGCAGGATGAATTTAAACTGGGAGGTTCTTCCTTCGGACAAATTCTGAATACTGTTGGCAGTGATGTTCCAACGGTTAAAAGTGCTGCCTATGTAAAAACAGTCTTTAATGCAATTCAGACATTAATTTCGGAAGGACAGATAGCTGCGGGGCACGATGTAGCATCAGGTGGATTAATCACAACCTTACTCGAAATGTGTTTTGCCGATAGAGATCTTGGCGCAGCTTTTGATTTATCGGGCTTGGCCGGCGAGGATCTTGTTAAAATTCTGTTTTCTGAAAACTGCGGAATTGTCATTCAGGCTACTGAAAATACTGCCGTTGAAGCCGTATTAACCGGAGAGAGCATTAATTTTGTGAGAATCGGGGATGTAACTGAAACCGAAAACCTTCAGATCACACACAACCAAACAAAATTAAGTTTCAGTATTCCTGAAATACGCGATATATGGTTTAACACGTCCCTTCTGCTTGATAAAAAGCAAAGCGGAATTGCCAAGGCAAATGAGCGATTCAATAATTATAAAGAGCAACCGCTTCAGTTTACGTTTCCGAAGAACTTCAATGGAAAATTGCCGGATCGGGATGCAATGGTAAAAAACTCCGCACCAAGAATTAAAGCAGCCGTGCTTCGTGAAAAAGGAAGTAACAGTGAGCGCGAAATGGCCTATGCCATGTATCTGGCAGGGTTTGATGTAAAGGACGTACATATGACCGACCTTATTGAAGGACGAGAAACGCTTGAAGACATTCGGTTTATTGCCGCTGTAGGAGGTTTTTCCAATAGTGATGTACTTGGCAGTGCCAAGGGCTGGGCAGGAGCTTTTCTCTACAACGAAAAAGCGAACAAAGCACTAAAAGATTTTTATGCCAAGGAGGATACGCTGTCTTTAGGAGTTTGTAACGGGTGTCAATTATTTGTAGAATTAGGGCTTCTAAATCCGGAACATGACGAAAAACCTAAGATGCTTCATAATGAAACCGGAAAATTTGAATGTAATTTCACTTCGGTGACCATACAGAAAAACAATTCGGTGATGTTGTCCAGTCTCGAAGGAAGCACCTTAGGAATCTGGGCGGCTCACGGTGAAGGAAAATTTAGTTTCCCAATTTCTGAAGATCAGTATCACATTGTTGCGAAATACGGTTATAATGGATTTCCCGCCAATCCGAACGGCAGTGACTACAATACTGCAATGATGACAGATAAAACCGGACGTCATCTGGTAATGATGCCGCATTTAGAGCGATCGACCTTTCCGTGGAACTGGGCGAATTATCCAAAAGACAGAAATGATGAGGTATCACCCTGGATCGAAGCTTTTGTAAATGCAAGAGTCTGGTTGGAGAATAATTAAGAGCAATTTGTTAGTTTTACTGCCGTTGTATGACCAACATAGTTCGTCAGTAATACTATTTGCATGAAAAAACTGGTACTTCTTCTTTTTCTTTTGTCCGTATATACAGCGATCGGGCAGGAAGTTCAGGAAACCTATCAACGAGCAAAGATCTCCTATTCAAATTCCGAAGAGCTAATCCGACTCGGAAACCTTGATATACCCATTGAACACGGAACTCATAAAAGTGGGCATTATATCATTTCAGATTTTTCGATTTCTGAATTGGATCGTGCCAGAGCCGCAGGTTTTACCGTAACCGTGCTCATTGAGGATGCAAAAGCATTCTTTCTTCAACAAAACAGAGATCCGAATCCGCCACAACTCAATCCAATGTGTAGTAGCGGTGGTAATGAATATATGACTCCCGCTAATTTTCATCTCGGATCTATGGGCGGTTATCTCACCTACCAGGAATTACTGGATGAGTTGGATGAAATGCGCGCCCTCTACCCTAACCTCATTAGCGCAAAACAGAACATCGGTTCCTTTCTAACTGAAGGAACACCCGATAATTCGGTGTCACCATCAATTGGCGGCAATGGCATAAAATGGGTCAAGATAAGTGATAATCCCGGAAGTAGTACCGAAGGCGAGCCTAAGATCCTTTACACTGCACTTCATCACGCAAGAGAACCGGCCGGTTTATCACAATTGGTCTTTTTCATGTGGTATTTACTCGAAAATTATGACAGCGACCCCGAAATTGCTGGAATTTTAGATAACACCGAGCTTTATTTTGTTCCCGTGGTGAATCCCGATGGTTACTTGTACAATGAAAAAACCGATCCCAACGGAGGCGGTTTCTGGAGGAAGAACCGTAAAAACACCTACGGAACGGATCTTAATCGAAATTACGATTATTACATCAATGGAAATCCCGCCAATAATGTTTGGGGCGGACTGGGAGCTTCAGGGAATACCGGCAGTAGTACCTACCACGGTCCTGCACCTTTTTCAGAAGTAGAAACCCAAGCCATAAAGTGGTTTGTAGAGCAAAATGATTTCGTAATGGCCTTTAACAATCATACTTCGGGCGATCTGCTGCTTTTCCCATACGGCTATGAAGAAAATGTACCAACCCCCGAAAATGCCTTATACGAAGGGATCTCTGCCGAATTAGTCTCACATAACGGATTTCAGAATATGATCTCCTCTCAATTGTACCCGGCTGCGGGAGACAGTGACGATTTTATGTACGGCACAGTGAATACCCATGATAAGATCTATGCGTTTACTCCGGAGATCGGTCCTCAATTCTGGCCTCCGTCCAATGAAATTGAAAGTATTTGTAAAGGGATGATGTATCTAAATGTTACGGCTGCAAAAATGGTGAATAATTTTGCGAAGGTAACCGATACTTCTCCTTTGTTCATAGGTGATTCGGGGACCATAAATGCAGGGTTCACAATTCAAAGACTTGGAGTGTCCGGAACAGGAAATTTTACCGTAAGCTTACATCCACTTAGTTCGAATATTAATGCGGTGGGTAATGCAGTAAACTTTTCCGCATTGGAAGCCTTGGACTCAGAAAACGGAATGATACAATATTCTCTGGAAGCAGGTACCGCAGCCGGGGATGATATACTGTATGAACTGGTTATCAATAATGGCAGTTATAATTCGGTGGTCTCGGTGCATAAAAAATTCGGAAATCTGTTAGCTGTTTTCCAAGATGCCGGGAATAGTGTAACACAAAATTTCGTTAATAACGGCTGGGGAACCACTAGCAACACTTTTGTTTCTCCCTCCTCCTCCATTACCGATTCTCCTGGTGCAAACTACCCCAATAATACCAATGAAACCATTACGCTAAGCAACCCCATAGACTTAAGCAATGCCATGGGAGCACAGCTTAGTTTTTATGCAAAATGGGAGATCGAAAATAATTTCGACTATGTTCAGCTAGAGATATCTACCAACAATGGTGGGAACTGGCAGGCACAATGTGGAAAATACACTAACCCCGGAGTTTCCAATTCGTCACAACCTGCCGGAGAACCTTTGTACGACGGTGTACAAAGTGATTGGATACTGGAAGAGATCGATCTTAGTGACTATCTGGGAGAAACTATTCTAATCCGGTTCCAACTGCGTTCCGATGGTTCTCAACGGGAAGATGGCTTTTATTTTGACGACTTAACGGTGAGTGTCGTAGAAGAAACGATTTTGAGTAATTTAGATATTTCAGAAAATAATTTTATCATCCATCCCAATCCCGTTCAAAATATTTTGAATATCACCACCTCATTAACAAATTACAAGGCTGAAATATTCACCCTTCAGGGGCAGCGTATTTTTACTTCGGAACAACGTTCCGGATCATCAACCCTTAATTACAGTAGTTATATTTCGGGATTGTATTTGTTGAAGCTTACTTCGGAAGATGATACACAAACATTTAAAATACTGAAAAAGTAAAAGTTACTTGAAACTTCATTTTACAAATCCTGTCTTAAGAAGAGATAGGATTTTTCTTTATGGCTCGAACCCATTAAAACCTGAAAAAATTTCCTATTTTGCAATTCTGAAAACTTCATACTCATGGACAACGTAAAAAGACTCTTCGACTTCCCGTATTACCAACTCGAAAAATATCCGCAGGAGGATGCGCTGGTAAGTAAAGTTAACGGACAATGGATAAAAACCTCGACTCAGGAATATATTGACAAAGCGAATGCAATTAGTCGCGGACTCATACGCCTTGGTGTACAACCCAATGATAAAGTTGCGATTATTTCTATGACCAATCGTACCGAATGGAACATCTGTGACATTGGGATCTTGCAAACCGGAGCACAGGACGTTCCTATTTATCCAACAATAAGCGAAGACGATTATGAGTATGTTTTAAATCATAGTGAAAGTAAATATTGTTTTGTGTCTTGTGATGAAGTCTTTCAGAAAATATCGAATATTAAAGCGAATGTTCCGTCCCTCATCGAGGTGTATTGTTTTGAAGATGTTGCCAACTGTAAAAATTGGAACGAAGTACTGGATTTAGGAAAGGACGAGAGCAATCAAGATGAAGTAGATAAACGCAAAGAAGCGGTTGATGAAGATGACCTCGCTACTTTAATTTATACTTCCGGAACTACCGGTAAGCCTAAAGGAGTGATGCTTAGTCATAAAAATATTTCAAGTAATGCTATTGCCAGTGCAAAACGCCTGCCTATTGAGATGGGAAAAACAAAATCTCTCAGTTTTTTACCTGTTTGTCATATCTACGAGAGAATGCTTTTATACATGTATCAATATTGTGGCGTAAGTATTCATTTTGCCGAAAGCCTGGAGACCATTAGCGATAATTTAAAGGAGATTAAGCCTGAAGTGATGACGGCAGTTCCACGTTTACTCGAGAAAGTTTACGACAAGATATACGCAAAAGGAGCAGACTTAACCGGTGTTAAGAAGAAATTATTCTTCTGGGCCATCGAACTTGGGCTCGATTATGAACCCTATGGACAAAACGGTTGGTGGTATGAAACCAAGCTGAAACTGGCAAGAAAGCTAATTTTTAGCAAGTGGCAGGAAGCATTGGGCGGTAACCTTCAGGCAATTGCATCGGGGAGTGCTGCACTACAACCCAGATTGGCCCGAGTATTCAACGCCGCAGATATCCCGGTAATGGAAGGTTACGGCCTCACTGAAACTTCTCCGGTTGTTTCGGTTAACGATATGAGAAATCGGGGTTTCAAAATTGGTACGGTTGGAAAGCCGATTGAAAATACGGAAGTTAAAATTGCGGAAGATGGTGAGATTCTGGTAAAAGGTCCTCAGGTGATGCAAGGTTATTATAAAGAGCCCGAAAAAACAGCCGAAGTATTAAAGAACGGGTATTTTCACACGGGAGATATTGGGGAAATAGACAGTGAAGGCTTTTTAAAGATCACTGATCGGAAAAAAGAGATGTTTAAAACCAGTGGAGGTAAATATATAGCGCCACAACTCTTGGAAAATTCGATGAAGCAATCCCGTTTTATTGAACAGATCATGGTGGTAGGTGAAGGAGAAAAAATGCCGGCGGCACTTATTCAGCCGGCCTGGGAATTTATTTCAGATTGGAACAAAAAGAAAAACAAGGGGCTCTCAAATGACCCTAAAGAACTAGTTAATAATGACATCTTAAGGGCTCGTATTCAGAAAGAAATAGATACCTATAATGAACGCTTCGGCAAATGGGAAAAGATCAAAAAATTTGAACTTACCCCGGATGTTTGGAGCATTGACGCCGGACACCTTACTCCTACTATGAAAATGAAGCGAAAAGTGATCAAAGAAAAATACATGGATCTGTATAACAAGATCTACGACCACCAATCCTAAATGTAAACTACTTTTAAATTTAAGCGCCTTTTTTACTTAAGGCGCTTTTTTTATGCAAACTTTTTTACTTATTTACTATGCATGCATAGTAAATTTTAGTATCTTTGGTTACCAAATTTCAAAAACCCTGAATTTTGAAAGAAAAAACCATCGACTATATTTTACGTGCTACCTGGATGAGTGTAATGAAAATGTATAATGAAGAGGCAGGAAAAAAAGGGAGTACTATGGCAACGGGCTTTGCCTTAATTAGTATTGATCCTGAAGAAGGTACGCCTTCAACGGCTTTGGGGCCCAAAATGGGTATGGAGGCAACCAGCCTGTCTCGGACCTTGAAAAGCATGGAGGAAAAAGGACTCATTGAACGAAAACCAAATCCAACAGACGGACGTGGCGTCTTGATCCATTTAACGCCCTTTGGAAAAGAAATGCGGGAATTTTCAAAAAATGTGGTGCTTCAGTTCGATGAAGCGGTACAGGAATCTATTCCTAAAGAGGATCTGCAAACTTTTAAAAATGTTGCGAATACCATCCTCGAATTGATACATTCAAAAAAAATATACGACACCGAAAAAATAGCATAACAATGTCAAAGAGAAGAATTGAAAAAGTAGCCGTTATAGGTTCAGGTATTATGGGAAGTGGGATCGCATGTCATTTCGCCAATATTGGTGTGGAAGTGTTATTGCTGGATATCGTTCCACGAGAGCTTACCGAATCTGAAAAAGCAAAAGGACTCACACTGGAAGACAAGGCGGTACGAAACCGATTAGTAAACGCTGCCCTTCAATCTGCAATAAAAAGTAAGCCTGCTCCGCTCTATCATAAGGATTTTGCAACAAGGATTACCACCGGAAATCTTGAAGACGATATTTCGAAGGTAAAAGAGGCCGACTGGATCATTGAAGTGGTGGTAGAACGCCTGGATATTAAACAAAAGGTATTTGAAAACCTTGAAAAACATCGCACTCCCGGAACGCTCATCACTTCAAATACTTCGGGCATTCCCATTAAATTTATGAGTGAAGGACGAACTGAAGATTTTCAGAAACATTTCTGTGGGACTCATTTTTTTAACCCTCCCAGATATCTGAAACTCTTTGAGATTATCCCGGGACCAAAAACGTCTCAGGAAGTTCTTGACTTCTTAAACGGTTATGGAGAAAAGTTCCTAGGAAAAACCTCAGTAGTCGCTAAAGACACCCCGGCATTTATAGGAAACAGGATCGGGATATTCGGAATTCAAAGCCTTTTTCACTTGGTGAAGGATATGGGGCTAACCATTGAAGAAGTTGACAAATTAACCGGCCCTGTGATTGGTCGCCCTAAATCGGCAACCTTTCGAACCGTAGACGTTGTGGGACTTGATACGCTGGTACACGTGGCAAACGGAATCTATGAAAATGTGCCGGACGATGAAGAGCACGAGGTATTCGAACTTCCAGATTTTATCAATAATATGATGGATAACCAATGGTTAGGAAGTAAAAGCGGCCAAGGGTTCTATAAAAAAGTAAAAAATGATGACGGCAGTAGTGAGATCTTAGGTCTGGATCTCGATTCACTAGAATACCGTAAAGGAAAGAAAGCCTCCTTCCCTACACTAGAGCAAACAAAATCGGTGGACAAGGTCATCGATCGATTTAAGATCCTTATAGGAGGGAAAGACAAGGCTTCCGAATTCTACCGTAAAAATTTCGGTGGGATGTTCGCCTATGTTTCTAAACGTATCCCCGAAATTACCGATGAACTCTATAAGATCGATGACGCCATGAAAGCCGGGTTCGGCTGGGAAAACGGTCCGTTTGAGATCTGGGATGCTGTTGGAGTTGAAGAAGGAATAAAACTCATTGAGGAACTAGGTAAAGAACCCGCAGCCTGGGTAACGGAAATGAAGGAAGCCGGAATTGAATCCTTCTATACCGTAAAGGACGGAGCTACCTATTTCTATGACATTCCGAAGAAGGAATACGTAAAAATACCCGGACAAGATGCTTTTATTATCCTGGACAACATACGTGAATCTGCCGAAGTCTTTAAGAACAGTGGTGTAGTGGTTGAAGATCTTGGCGACGGGATACTCAACGTGGAATTCCAGAGTAAAATGAACAGTATAGGTGGTGACGTACTTGCAGGTCTCAATAAGGCTATTGACATTGCCGAAAAGGACTTCGATGGATTGGTTGTGGGTAACCAAGGAGCTAATTTCTCTGTAGGGGCCAATATAGGTATGATCTTTATGATGGCGGTAGAACAGGAATATGACGAATTAAATGCCGCCGTTAAATATTTTCAGGATAGTTGTATGCGATTGCGGTACTCCTCTATTCCAACGGTTGTTGCACCTCACGGAATGACTCTGGGTGGTGGATGTGAAATGACATTACATGCAGACAGGGTAGTTGCAGCCGCCGAAAGCTATATTGGTTTGGTGGAATTTGGCGTAGGTGTCATCCCTGGAGGTGGCGGAAGCAAAGAAATGGCGCTGAGAGCGAGTGATACCTTTCAGAAGAACGACGTAGAATTAAACCGACTTCAGGAGCATTTCTTAACTATTGGGATGGCAAAAGTATCCACTTCGGCTTATGAAGCCTATGACACAGGCATACTTCAGAAAGGAAAAGATATTGTGATCATAAACAGGGATCGACAAATAGCAGCAGCAAAAGCTGTAGCCCGTCAGATGGCTGACAACGGCTATACCAAACCTGTAAAGCGAAACGATGTAAAAGTTCTGGGAAAACAGGCTCTGGGGATGTTCCTTGTAGGAACCGATTCTATGGAAGCGGGACACTACATTAGTGAACACGATAAAAAGATCGCCAACAAACTAGCCTATGTAATGGCGGGAGGCGACTTGTCTGAACCATCACTGGTAAGCGAACAATATTTACTCGACCTGGAACGTGAAGCCTTTTTAAGTCTTACCGGAGAACGAAAAACACTGGAACGATTACAGCATATGATTCAGAAAGGAAAACCACTTCGCAACTAGTTGTGAAATGCACTTAGATCCTTCTGCTTGATAAAGCTACTGAAATTAAAAGAATACAATTTGATTTCTAAAAGTTATGACAGCGTTCAATACTAAAATCTAAAATCTCAATACTAGTTAAATGAAAACAGCATATATAGTAAAAGCCTACAGAACCGCCGTTGGGAAAGCGCCAAGAGGTGTGTTCAGATTTAAGCGCCCCGACGAACTGGCTGCGGAAACCATTCAGTATTTAATGAATGAGTTACCTCAGCTGGAAAAAACACGGATAGATGATGTGATGGTAGGGAACGCGATGCCGGAGGCCGAACAAGGATTAAATATGGCGCGATTGATCTCTCTCATGGGATTAAAGATAGAAGATGTGCCGGGTGTTACCGTAAACCGTTATTGTGCTTCGGGAGTGGAAACCATCGCTATGGCAACAGCTAAGATCCAAAGTGGAATGGCTAATTGTATCATAGCCGGAGGTGCGGAGAGCATGAGCTATATTCCAATGGGAGGATATAAACCTACACCCGATTATGATGTGGTTAAAAACGGAAATGAAGATTACTATTGGGGCATGGGACTTACTGCGGAAGCTGTTGCAGAACAGTTTAAAGTGTCACGAGAAGATCAAGACGAGTTTGCCTACAATTCTCATATGAAAGCGCTAAAAGCACAGGCCGAAGACCGGTTTCAGGATCAGATTGTCCCCATAGAGATCGAACACACTTTCGTTAATGAGTCAGGGAAAAAAGAGACCAAGAACTATACGGTGACCAAGGATGAAGGACCTAGAAAAGGGACGAATCTTGAGGCTTTGGCAAAACTACGCCCTGTATTCGCCGATGGCGGCAGTGTTACAGCAGGAAATTCTTCTCAAATGAGTGACGGCGCGGCATTTGTAATGATCATGAGTGAAGAAATGGTTAAGGAGCTAAATCTGGAACCTGTGGCACGAATGGTAAATTTTGCTGCGGCAGGTGTAGAACCTCGCATCATGGGAATTGGACCGGTGAAAGCCATTCCGAAGGCATTAAAACAAGCGGGCTTGAAGCAAGAAGATATTGAACTTATTGAACTTAATGAAGCCTTTGCTTCTCAATCCCTGGCTGTAATTCGCGAACTAAACCTCAATAATGAAATTGTAAATGTGAATGGTGGAGCTATCGCTTTGGGACATCCTTTGGGATGTACAGGCGCAAAACTTTCGGTACAATTGTTCGATGAGATGCGAAAGCGGAATATGAAAGGAAAATATGGAATGGTTACCATGTGTGTAGGCACAGGACAGGGTGCCGCAGGTATTTACGAGTTTTTAAATTAGAAAAAATTTCAACTATGGATGCAGAAATAGAAAATAAAGACTTATTGCGCGGAGGTCAGTTCCTTGTAAAGGAAACTGCCTGCGAAGATATATTCACTCCCGAAGACTTTACGGAAGAACAAAAAATGATGCGTGATTCTGTTAAGGAATTTGTGGACAGAGAGATCTGGCCTCACAAAGAACGATTCGAAAAAAAGGACTATGCCCTTACCGAAGAGATCATGCGAAAGGCAGGCGATCTTGGTTTACTGGGTATTGCCGTACCGGAAGCTTACGGCGGACTGGGAATGGGCTTTATCACCACCATGCTGGTTTGTGACTATATTAGCGGGGCTACAGGATCCATAGCCACAGCTTTTGGCGCACATACCGGGATAGGAACCATGCCTATTACGCTTTACGGTACCGAAGAACAACGTCAAAAATATGTGCCAAAACTGGCCACGGGAGAATGGTTTGGAGCCTATTGCCTTACCGAACCGGGAGCGGGAAGTGATGCCAACAGTGGTAAAACCAAAGCAGTCTTAAGCGAAGATGGTACGCACTACAAAATTAGCGGTCAAAAAATGTGGATCTCCAATGCCGGATTCTGTGACATATTTATCGTTTTTGCCAGAATTGAGGACGACAAGAATATTACCGGATTTATTGTTGAAAATGACCCTTCTAACGGTATTACCTTAGGTGAAGAAGAACAGAAACTCGGAATTCACTCCTCTTCTACCCGTCAGGTATTCTTTAACGACACAGTGGTTCCTGTAGATAATATGCTGTCTGAACGTGGTAACGGGTTTAAGATCGCAATGAATGCGTTAAACGTGGGTAGGATCAAATTGGCGGCAGCCAGTCTGGACGCACAACGCCGTGTAATTACCGAAGCCGTTAAATATGCTAACGAGCGTATCCAGTTTAACACACCCATCGCGAAATTTGGAGCGATTAAATCGAAAATAGCCGAAATGGCAACAGCAGCCTATGTAGGCGAAAGTGCTACCTATCGTGCCGGAAAGAATATTGAAGATAGAATCTCCATAAGAGAAAGTGAAGGAAACACCCATCAGGAAGCAGAACTTAAAGGAGTGGAAGAATACGCAATTGAATGCTCTATTCTAAAAGTTGCTGTTTCTGAAGATATTCAGAACTGCTCCGATGAGGGAATTCAGATCTTTGGAGGAATGGGCTTTAGTGCCGATACGCCTATGGAAGCTGCATGGAGAGATGCTCGAATTGCACGAATCTATGAAGGAACCAACGAAATAAACCGTATGCTTGCCGTTGGGATGCTGGTAAAAAAGGCTATGAAAGGTCATGTGGATCTCCTGGGTCCTGCACAGGCAGTAGCTTCAGAATTAACCGGAATCCCTTCATTCGATACTCCCGATTATTCAGAATTGCTTTCAGAAGAAAAAGAAATGATCGCAAAACTGAAAAAAGTATTCTTAATGGTCGCCGGAAGCGCAGTTCAGAAATACGGGCCAGAATTGGAAGAACATCAACAGTTGTTATTGGCTTCAGCAGATATTCTTATTGAGATCTATATGGCTGAAAGTGCGGTATTGCGTGCAGAGAAAAATGCCAAACGTTTTGGTGAAGAAGCCCAGAAAGAACAGATCGCAATGGCCAGGTTAAATCTCTACCATGCAGTAGATATAATTCATTCACGTGCTAAGGAAGGTATCGTTTCTTTTGCTGAAGGTGATGAGCAGCGAATGATGTTAATGGGTCTGAAACGATTCACAAAGTATCAAAATCAGCCAAATGTGGTTGCTCTTCGCAACATCATCGCTGAAAAAGTAACGGCTGCAAATTCGTATCCGTTTTAAAGTATTCAGTTTTTTATAAATTGAATTTTGGTTAGTTAGTTAGTTAAGAGTCGCCTCCTTGTGGGGCGACTTTTTTTTTATGGATGGCATAAACTTTGTATCTTTCAGAGAAATAAAATAGCTATGAAAATATACTTGTCTGTGCTCTCTATGTTGGTGTCTTTTACAGGTGTTTCCCAACCTTCGACCGAAGTTTATCTTTTCGATATAAGTTCCTCGGCCGAAGGAATTTCACTTATGAATATGCGTAACATTTCAAGTGATCCGGGGTATGACAATCAGCCCTCCTTTGCCTCCAACGATCGTATACTTTTTGCAGCAAACAATCACGGACAAACTGATATTGCTGATTTTAACATATCTCTCAATAAAAAAGGTTGGTTTCACAAGGGTTCGGCTTCGAGTCAGTATTCACCCCAGAAGTTACCATCCTCTCAAACGGTGTTATCGGTACATTTAGATTCAACCGGTTATCAACGATTATATACCCATTCCCCCGGAAATGCAACGTTTGAGGAAACCATTCCGAACCTCCGAGTAGCCTATTTTGCTATGTTTAACGATCATCTTATGCTTGCTACAGTACTTGCAGATGATGGGATGGATCTTATAATGTCGAATTTAAACACAAAAAAGACCGATACGTTATTGAGAGGAGTCGGGAGGTCCGTTCATAAAGTACCGAATACGCCTTCTATGAGTTATACGGTCGTGAACGAAGAAGGTAATCTGGATATCTATTTGTTAGATGTGGAAGACAACGCCACCAGCTATTTCATTTGTCAATTACCTATCGGAATTCAGGATTATGCATGGCTCAACGATCACCAGATGATCTTGGCAAGCGATACAAAACTTTATCGCTACGACACCTTAGACCGACCCGAATGGACTGAAGTTGCTTCACTGGATAAAATGGGTTTTAAAGATATATCCCGTATAGCGGTAAGTCCCGACGGAAAAAAAATAGCCCTCGTCGCACTTCCGGATTCGGAATAGTATTTTAAACTTTATATGACTAAAGCTAATTTCTTTCTTTTCTGAATTTCCCCGGGGTAATACCCTTAAATTTCACAAAAGCCTTATTGAAGGTCACGTTATTGTTAAATCCCGACTCAAATGCGACAGCAAGTATCTTTAATTCGTCTTTGGTGGGATCGCATAATATTGAACATGCATGATCAACCCTGATCTTGTTGACAAAACCTGAAAACGAAGTTGAAAAATCTTCAGAAAGTACCTGTGATACATATTGCGGTCTTTCATCCAAAGTTTCAGAAAGTTGGTTAAGGTTGAGTTTACTATTGAGAAAAAGCCCCGTATTACTTTGAGCATTATGTAGCTTACTTCGTATTCTTGCCCTGTCTTCAGAATTTAAGGTGCTACTGAAATATTTCTGATGTAGCTGTTGAAGTAGATTCGGATAAGCATACAATACGAATCCGGCTATTAATACAATAGAAGATGCCAGGAAAAAATACAGGGCAAATTGTCGGTAACTGTCTGCAAACATTGTTAAATACTGCTGAAGAACGGCAGTCAACAGGTAAATGATAGCAATAATACTCAAGTAGATCCCCTGTTTGTTATTACGATATATTTTATCTCGCACAATTACGAATACCATGAGCAGGCCATAGAAGCTAACATGACTAGTTCGAATATAATTTAACGGCATAAAGTGATCCATAAAATTGTCTCTGGCGAATTGTATTCTTTCGGCTCCTCCGTGTTTAAAAAGTGGTAGCATGAAGATGATCACAAAGAGCAAAAAAGGAATGGCATGAAGTAAATGTATGTATTTAAATTGAAGTTCAGGATTCTTCACATACCTAAAATGCAACCACAAGGAGGGTCCAAATAGAAGACAAACAGGATAGATTATTAAAAAATACTTTGGGTATACATGAACAATTTCACTTGTGGTATATAGGAAATCGAGTTGTTCCAGAGTGAACAAAATTATAAAGATCGCCAGCGTTATATTTGCCGGACTTCTTGTTTTAAAGAAGAGTCCGCCCGCGGTAAAGACCCCGAGAAAGCAATAAAAAAATATGAAATAGCGAAGTATATCCACTTCTCAAAAGTACTTGGTCTTACATAAAATTCCTTTAAAAATAATTATTCTTAGTTCGTTAGCTCACAAAAGAACTGAAATTCCTTCACCATCTCCATACCTTTAAAATAAAAAATGAAAATTCTTCAATTGGTAATCGTTCTATTGTTTTTGAGCAATTCATGCTCTAAGAATGATAATGAAATGGTACAGCAGGGAATTGACAATGAACCTGTACAAGGGATCACTGTTGGTTGTCCCAACACTACATATCCATTCTGGCAGATCTCACCCTATGTATTACCTTATCCTGTTGGTAAAACCTATATGACCAATTTAAGTCATTGTAGCGGTTCTTTTCATGCCGAAGGGCAGCCAGATGAATATGCTATCGACTTTGCTATGGATATAGGAACCATTATTACTGCGTCCAGACCGGGGACGGTGGTCCATGTGGTTGAGACAGGCGTTGACGGAGAGCATCCTAACAATCTTGTAGTTATTAAACACACTGACGATTCTTATGCCCAGTATATGCATCTTACACGCTACGGAGCAATGGTCGAAATAGGAGATTTTGTAGTTCAGGGTGATACCATTGGCAGAAGTGGCGCAACAGGTCTTGCAGGATATCCCCATTTGCATTTTGTAGTAACTGATGGTGGTTGGGAATACCCCTACTCCTCTATCCCTTATACGTTTAAGAATACCGAACCAAATCCATATAGTCTGAAAGCCAGACATAATTATACTGCAGAGCCGTATTAATTCTGATATAGCGCTAAAAAAAAACAATCTTTTGAGTATTTTAGTGCAAACTTCAAACTCATGAGATTTGTTTTTCTATTTTTCGTAGTTGGAATTTCCTTTCAGCTTCATTCCCAAACCAATCCTAAAATATACGATATCATCGATGAGGTTTCTTCGGAAA
Source organism: Constantimarinum furrinae (assembly GCF_014295415.1). GTDB lineage: Bacteria > Bacteroidota > Bacteroidia > Flavobacteriales > Flavobacteriaceae > Constantimarinum > Constantimarinum furrinae. The sequence continues at coordinate 2,133,144 of NZ_CP052909.1, read as the reverse complement.
GGATCGAGACCGACATTAGGACGCTCGCCGGATTTGGCACTCGAAATACATTTAGCGATACGGTGAGTTCTACCCGAGGAATTGGGGCGGCAAGGCGATGGATCAAAGCCGAATTTGAAACCATTTCAAGTAACTGTAATAACTGTCTCAACGTGTTCTATCAAAAAGATCTGATTCCTGCAGAAGGCAACCGAAGGGTTCCTGTCGACACCTGGGTAGTGAATGTAGCTGCCGTGCAAAAAGGAACAAAATATCCCAATAAGTATATCATCATGAGTGGCGATATCGATTCCCGCAACAGTGATGGCAGTGATGCTGTTAAAGATGCCCCGGGTGCTAATGACAATGCCAGCGGAATGGCAGGTACCATTGAAGCGGCAAGAGTGCTGTCACAATATACCTTCGAAAGCAGCATAGTTTATTTAGGCCTTAGCGGAGAAGAGCAGGGTTTGTTCGGAGGAAAGGGCTTTGCTGAATTTACGAAAGCCCAGGGATGGGATATCATTGGGGTTTTAAACAACGACATGATAGGTAACATTCAAGGAGTAAATGGAGTCATTAGCAATGTCGATTTCCGAATTTTTTCGGAACCGGTCCCACCCGCTGAAACCGAGCGTGAACGTCAAGCCCGACGGTTTTACGGTGGCGAAGTGGATGGTATATCGAGACAGCTCGCACGTTATGTTCATAAGATCACGCGCACCTATATGCCCGAAATGAACCCTATGCTTATCTATCGTCTGGATCGGTTTGGGCGTGGCGGTCACCACCGGCCCTTTAACGATCTGGGGTATGCCGGAATACGCATCATGGAGGCGCACGAGAATTACACGCAGCAACATCAGGATCTTCGTACTGAAAACGGAATAGAATACGGGGACAAAGTGAAATTTGTCAATTTCGATTATGCAGCGAAACTTACGGCTGTAAACGCGATCGCTATGGCCAGTTTGGCCTGGGCACCTCCGGCTCCAGAAAATGTGGCAATTGGAGGAATCGTTGAGCCATCTGCCAAATTAAAATGGGACAAAGTGGAAGGCGCAACAGGCTATATCATTTACTGGAGAGACACTACCTCTCCTACGTGGGACCATAGTAGGTTTGTAGGAGACGTTGACGAATATACATTAAAAGGCATTGTTATTGATAATTACTTTTTTGGAGTGGCTTCAGTTGATGCCGAAGGACACGAGAGCATTGTGGTCTTCCCAAGTAGTACCTTCAGATAATAACCCATATGAATAAAATACTTTTTCTTTTTTTGAGCTTTACCGTATTTAACGTATCAGCGCAGTCTTTTACCAAAGCTGACACGTTACGAGGCAGTATCACCCCCGAACGTGCCTGGTGGGACCTTCAGCATTACGATCTTTCCGTAGTTGTTGATATAGAGACCAGAACTATTGTAGGCACGAATACAATTACCTATAGGGTTACTAAACCTCACCAACTCATGCAGATCGATCTGCAAGCTCCTATGTCGTTGGACAAGGTAATTCAGGATGATACCGAAATAACCTTTATCAGTGAAGGGAATGCACATTTTATTCAGTTAAAAAAAGAGCAGCTCACCGGCAATACAAATACTATTACGCTTAGCTTTTCCGGAAAACCGAGAGAGGCGCGAAATGCGCCTTGGGATGGCGGATTTTCATGGAAAACCGATAAAAACGGAAATCCCTTTGTGGCCACTTCAAATCAGGGGATCGGTTCCAGCGTATGGTGGCCTAACAAAGACCATCCTGCCGATGAACCCGATGCCGGGATGGATCTTAAAATAACAGCACCTAAAGAACTTAAAGCTGTAGGAAACGGTCGATTGATTGAAAGCAGAGAAAATAAGGATAGTAAGCTCTGGCACTGGAAGGTAGTTTCACCCATTAATAACTACGGGATAAACATTAATATTGGGGATTATGTACACTTCAGTGAAACGTATAACGAACTTAAGGGCGAACTGGATCTCGATTATTGGGTGTTATCTTACAACCTTACCAAAGCAACAGAGCAGTTTAAGCAGGTCCCCATGATGATGGAAGCCTTTGAATACTGGTTTGGCCCCTATCCTTTTTATGAAGATAGCTTTAAGTTGGTTGAAGTGCCTTATCTGGGTATGGAGCACCAAAGTAGCGTTACCTACGGAAATAATTATACGAACGGTTATCTGGGTCGGGATCTTTCCAATACCGGATGGGGACTCAAATTCGATTTTATCATTATACACGAAGCCGGTCATGAATGGTTCGCGAATAACATTACCAATAAGGATGTTGCCGACATGTGGATTCATGAAGGATTCACAGCCTATTCAGAAAACCTGTATCTCGATTATCACTTCGGAAAGGAGGCCGCTTCCGCCTATGTGATCGGTACACGTACTATGATACAGAATAACACACCCATTATCGGGCAGTACGGGGTTGATAATTCGGGAGGAATAGATATTTACTACAAAGGCGCAAATATCTTGCATACGCTTCGACAGCTGCTGGAGGATGACCAAAAGTGGAAAGCAATCTTAACAGGACTCAATACCGAATTCAGGCATCAAACTGTTACGAGCAAACAAGTTGAAGATTATATTAGTGCGGCATCCGGAATTGATCTTACCGAATTCTGGCAGCAATACCTACATACCACCATGATCCCAAAGGTAGAATATAAGATTGAAGGGAATAAGCTTCAGTTTCGGTATACCGATATCATAGACAAATTTGATATGCCCGTTATTGCCATTGTAAATGGTAACGAAGAATGGATCTTTCCAACTTCCGAATGGAAATCGAAAGAATTTAAAGACCGTATTGAAACTTTCAGTATAAAAGACGATTTCTATGTAAAGAATGAAAAGCGTTATTAAACATGGAAAAACCTGAATTGTACTTTCCAAGGGCAATAGAATGGCGTGAGTGGCTCGATCTTAATCACTTAAAATATCCCCAGGGGGTTCAGCTTATATTTTATAAACTGGAATTAAATGTTCCTACCATGCGCTGGGAAGAAGCAGTGAAAGTGGCTTTATGTTATGGCTGGATCGACAGCACGGTACGTAGTCTTGGCAATGGAAAGCGAAAGCAATATTTCTGTCCAAGGAATCCGAAAAGCAGTTGGAGTGCCTTAAATAAAAACTATATAGAGGAGCTTGAACAACAAGGACTAATTCATGCGAGCGGCCAACAAGTTATTGAACATGCCAAGAAATCGGGCAGCTGGAGTGAGATGGATGATGTAGAGAATTTGGTGGTACCTGAAGATCTTCAGCATGCATTTGATCAAAATCCGAAGGCGTTTTTGAATTATGAAAGTTTTGCTCCCGGATACCGCAAGTCGTATCTAAGCTGGCTTCACCAGGCTAAAAGAAGCACCACAAGGAAAAAAAGAATTGAAGCCATTATTCATTTCTGTCTTAACAATATAAAATCCAGGATTTAAAGCTTTAAATTATTCCTGTATGTTGTGAATGTGAAATAGCCTCCCTGCTGTGACTGTAGTAGCATATCGCTACTTTCAATTCTTCCATGTTCCGAAGGGTTTCGGTCACCTTTTTTTTTGGTTTCGATCTGGTTTGACGTATATAAACAGCTTTAATATTTTCAGGAAAGATCTTGCAGATTCGTTCGTAAATAAATGGGTCTCTTTGGGAATCGTCCCCTAACAAAACATAAGTAAGCTGCGGGTAAAAGGAAATAATGTCTTTTATCTTTTCAAACTTATGATCATGGCTCCCTCTTCCGGTAAAGAGAAAATCCATGATTCCGGTTTTAATTTTCTTTAATTTAATGACTGCTTTTGGCAATTGATGTATGCGGGAGAATTCGACTATAAATTCGTATAAGTTCCACTCGCTGCTACTTACATAAAAAAATGAGTTGGCGCCACCGGTATCCTTATGGCCCGAAAGGCTTAAGAGTCTGTAATGCTGCACTACATCATCGAATATTTTCCGTTTATTGATATTTTTTGAAAGTAGGACATACAGCTTCTTAAAAAAATTGCTGCTATGGGAGATCAAAAAAGTGTCGTCTATGTCTGAGATGATACCAAAGTTACTGTTAAATGGCTTCAATACTTCGTCCTTTTGAACAATACCCATCTCTCCCGTATTGCAGGAAACCAAATACTCATGCCAGCCACTTTCTAACGGGACATCAAACGGGATCGTAAATCTAAAATATCCGTCCTTCAGTGTCTTAGTAGTTACCTTTTTACCTTTAAACTCAAGTGTGATTTCCACATTCGGCATAGGTCGAATATTAAACATATGGAAAATAGAAAACATATGTTTGATACCTCGGCGATCTATGCGATACTTATCTGGAGCCCATGATTTGAAAACATGACCAAACACTACCAACTCTTCGTCATTCAGGTATCCCCGGTAAAGCTTTAGGTCAAGTTTCATATTATGATTTTAATAACGATTCGGTGTTTACAAATTACTTAATTTTAAGAAAAAAAAGAATAATGACCTCAACATTAAAAGTTCTACTTGTGATAAATCCGATATCGGGGGGCATTAATAAGGATCAAAAAATTTCGGCTTTAAAAAACAAATTTAAAGAATTTCAAATCAGTTTTACTGAATACCTGACAAGCGGTAACGATGATACGGAAAATATTCGAGCGCTTATAAATGAGCAAACTCCTAACAGGATACTTGTATTGGGAGGGGATGGTACGATTAAAATGGTGGCTGAAGCAGTGCATTCTGAAGAAATCGCTGTGGGAATTATTCCTGCAGGTTCTTCAAATGGCCTTGCCCATAGCCTTGGGATTCCCGACGATCTTGAAACCCAACTTGAAGTCGCACTGGGTGATCATATCATAGCGGTTGATAAGATTAAAATTAATGACGAAATCTGCTTACATATTGCAGATCTGGGAATAAATGCTGAATTAATTCGAAATTACGAAAACTCAAATGTCCGTGGAAAACTCGGCTATTTGATGCAATCCATTCCTACGATCTTTTCGTGTGACTATCCCTTCGAATTTACTATTGAACTTAATAATCAAACCATCAAGAAAACAGGGATACTTCTTGTTATAGCCAACGCCCGAAAATACGGAACAGGGGCCACCGTAAATCCGTCCGGAAAGATTAATGATCGCACTTTCGAGCTCCTGATCTATAAAAAACTTGATCTGGTAGAAATAATTAAAACACTCCGGGAGAAGGTAGAAATGAATCCGGAGTTTGTAGAGTGTTATCCGGCCAACAGCGCGTGTATTCGATGTGCGGAAAAAGTTCCCTTTCAGATTGATGGTGAGTTTATCGCAGAAGTTTCTGAACTTAAAGTTGAGCTTAGCAGTGAACAGTTAAAATTAGCGTGCCCATTTCAGTTTAAAAGCTAAACTTTTTTATAAACACAACCCCAGGCGCATTGCATTGCCCAAACTCTAAATGAAATCGTATATTTGGTTTCATCTAATACCTTCATATAATGCAAAAATCTATATTATTTATACTTTCCGTGTGCTTTACTCTTACCCTGCACGCGCAAAAGAAAAAAGACAAGACAGAAGAAAAAACAAAATGGGATGTCGCTTCTCCGGGTGAAGATTTTAACTTTAAAACACACAGTTTTACCACAGACGAAGGTACTTGGATGAATCTGGATGTAAGTCCGAATGGACAAACCATTGTTTTCGACATGTTGGGAGACATTTATACCATGCCTGTTACCGGTGGGAAGGCCAAAGCTATAAGAACCGGAATTCCCTTCGAGATACAACCTCGTTTTAGCCCCGACGGATCTAAAATCTCATTCACCAGCGATGCCGGTGGTGGTGATAATATTTGGACAATGAATGCGGATGGAAGCGATGCCAAACAAATTACCAAAGAGGACTTTCGTTTATTAAATAATGCTGTCTGGACCGCAGATGGAAACTTTCTTATCGCCAGAAAACACTTTACTTCCGGAAGAAGTTTGGGTGCCGGGGAAATGTGGCAATATCATATCACCGGTGGATCGGGCTTGCAACTTACTAAACGTAAGAATGATCAGCAAGATGTAAACGAACCCTATGTGTCTTCAGACGGAAAATATTTGTATTACAGCGAGGATATGTATCCGGGAGGATTCTTTCAATATAATAAGGATCCCAACGGGCAGATCTATGTGATAAAGCGTTACGAGTTTGAGACCGGCGAAACAGAAACAATAACCGGCGGACCTGGTGGAGCTGCCCGCCCTACAGTATCTCCCGATGGAAAAAAACTGGCATTTGTAAAGCGAATAAGGACTAAATCGGTATTGTTTATTCATGACCTTGAAACAGGTGAAGAATGGCCATTATACGATAAGCTGAACAAAGATCAGCAAGAGGCCTGGGCAATATTTGGGGTATATCCCAATTTCGATTGGATGCCGAATAATAATGAGATCGTATTCTGGAGCGGAGGAAAGATCAATAAGATCGATATCACTAACTTAAATGTCTCAAACATTCCATTTTCCGCAGATGTAAAAATAGACTTGGCGAAGACCGTACATACTACCACACCCATCGAAACCAACTCGTTTACTCCTAAAGTGATTCGACATGCGGTAACCTCTCCCGATGGAAAGCTCCTAGTCTTTAATGCATTGGGATATCTTTGGAAAAAGACATTACCCAACGGCACACCTACAAGATTAACTTCAGGCACCGATTTTGAGTTCGAACCGGCTTTCTCCCCGGACGGAAATAGTATTATTTACGTCACCTGGAACGATATTGAAAAAGGTGCCGTTTTTAAAGTTTCAACTTTAGGCGGAATGCCGGTAAGGCTTACATCAGAGAAAGGCATTTACCGAACACCTTCCTATGCTTCCAATGGACAACAGATCGTTTTCAGAAAAGAAAACGGCAATACCGATCAGGGTTTTACATATACTAAAGAACCCGGGATCTACACGATGGCTGCCAACGGGGGTACTGCAAAAAAAGTAACCGAAAAAGGTGAATACCCGGTTTTCAGTAAAAATAACGACCGGATATTTCTACAAACAGGAGGCACCTATTTTGGAAACACCACAAAAACACTTATTAGTGTAAATCTGGAAGGTAATGACGAAAAAGAACACATCACTTCAAAATATGCAAACCGTCTGGTACCTAGTCCCGATAATAAATGGATTGCTTTTACTAATCTTCATAAGGTATTTGTAGCGCCTATGGTAATGAACGGTCAACCTATAGATCTCGATGATAAAACCAAATCGGTACCTGTTTCTCAAATTGCTCAGGATGCAGGCATCAACATACATTGGTCTCCAAACAGTAACAAGGTGATGTGGACCCTCGGAGATGAATATTTTAGTAATCAGCTGAAGGATCGCTTTACATTTTTACCGGGTTCTTCAGAAAAAATACCGGAAATCACCACGGAAGGAATTAAGATAGGATTGACAGCAAAAGTTGACAATCCCTCCGGTAGAGTCGTTTTTACCAATGCGAGAATAATAACCATGGATGGTGATAAAGTGATTGAAAACGGAACCATTGTGATTAACGAGAATAAGATCGAAGCTGTAGGGGAAACCTCAAAAGTGGATTTTCCCGATAATGCAAAGGTCTACGATGCAAGAGGTAAAACTATTATGCCCGGATTGGTAGATTCGCATGCACATATCGGAGCATTCCGTTACGGACTAACGACCCAGCAAAACTGGCAGTTTATGGCAAATCTGGCTCATGGAGTGACCACTGCACATGATCCTTCGGCTAATACTGAAACTGTTTTTTCTCTTTCAGAGCTACAAAAGAACGGAACTCTGGTAGGACCACGCCTCTACTCTACCGGTTTTATATTATACGGGGCCGATGGAGATTTTAAGGCACTTATCAATAGTCTCGACGATGCCCGAAGCAGTATTAGACGTACAAAAGCCTTTGGAGCAAAAAGCGTAAAAAGTTATAACCAACCACGTCGTGAGCAAAGACAGCAGGTACTTCAGGCTGCTCGCGAAATGAATATCAACGTTGTTCCCGAAGGAGGTTCTACATTTTATCACAACATTACTATGGTGATCGACGGACATACCGGTGTAGAACACAATATTCCCGTTGCTCCGGTGTATAAAGACGTACTTGAGATATGGGGCAAGAGCGGTACAGGCTATACACCAACGCTCATAGTAAATTACGGCGGTCTGAACGGTGAATATTACTACTATCAACGCGATAAGGTATGGGAAAATGAAAAGCTGCTTACGTTTACTCCAAGACGCATTGTCGATTCCAGATCCCGGCATCGCACTATGGTTCCCATGGAAGAATACGACAACGGTCATATTTTAGTTTCTGAAACGGCCAAGATGCTCAGTGAGTCGGGCGTAAAAGTGAATATGGGCGCTCATGGTCAGTTACAGGGTCTGGGAGCACATTGGGAAACCTGGATGCTAGCTGCAGGAGGCATGACCAATATGGAAGCCCTAAAGACGGCAACGATAAACGGCGCCGAGTACATTGGAGCAGGAAATGATATTGGATCCCTGGAGGTAGGAAAACTCGCCGACCTTATAGTACTTTCTGAAAATCCTTTAGAAAACATTGAGAATACTAACACCGTAGAAATGGTGATGGTAAATGGTCGCCTATACGATGCTTCTACTATGAACGAGATCGGAAACCACGACCGGGAAAGGGCACCCTTTTGGTGGGAACTTGATAATTACAATCAGGCGTTCCCATGGCATCAGGAAACACAAGGGTTTATGGACGGGGGCTGTGGCTGCCATATTGGACACCAATAATGAAACTTGGTAGATACAGGCAGCTTTTTATGACAATTCTTTAACTGTCGAATAAATCTGACTAGGAAGTGTAAAAAGCACGGCTTGCCTCAAGTAATTAATGAGACCGTAAAATAGCCAAGAGGATCATTGTTCTACTTTACTTTTATAGATGCAGGATGAAGAATAAAAAAAAGAATCCTGTTCCCAAGTTCACATTGGGTAGTATACTGTTCAACAGTTGCTATCAACCGTGAAAATTTTCAGCCTTGAGTCAGCTACAAGTGATTGACAATATCGCAGAAGTATTTAAATAAAAAAGACCCCGAAATTCGGGGCCCTCTCTCAACTAACTTAACTTACTAAACTTAAACTTAGTTTTTAGGCATTAAGACTGTATCAATACCGTGGATAATTCCGTTGGAAGCGTCCATATCGGCATCGGCTACAGTAGCGATATTTCCTTTAGCATCCTTTACCATAACTTTATCTCCTTTTAATGAGAAGGTTAGGTTTTCTCCCTGAAGGGTTGTTACCGAATACTTATTCTTATTTTCGTTGATAGCTTTAACAAGTGCCGCAGCATTCCATTCGCCGGAAACTACGTGATACTTTAATAAATTCTGAAGTTTAGCCTCGTTTTCGGGCTTCATAAGTTCATCCATTTTTGCTTTAGGAACTTTGTTGAAAGCATCGTTGGTAGGAGCAAAAACTGTGTACTCACCTTTCTCCATGAAAGTTTGTGCAAGATTCGCAGTTTTTAAAGCCGATACTAAAGTAGAGTAATTTGGATTGGCCATTGCTTTACCGGCTATAGAATTTGCTTCCATATCCTTTCTCATCTTTTCAGCCTCTTCTTCCATTTTCATTTGTTCGGCTTTGGCTTCTTCCATTTTCATCTGCTCCATTTTGGCAGCTTCTTCTTCTTTCTTTTTGGTATCGTCACAGGCCGTAAACGCGAACATTATAACCGCTAATGACAAAATAATTGATTTAATTTTCATGATGTTGGTTTATTTTTAGATTTTGATGTAAATGTACCGTACAGGTTGTGAATATTGTATTAAAACTAATTAATACTTTGTTAAATAATTAAGCCATACCATATATCATTATCAAATCATTAAGCCGCCAGAATAAGGTGGTAAAATTCAATTATATGGGTAAAAAATTATTCAAAAATCGTATCTTTAAAACATCAACATAAAAAAATAGATAAAATGGTTAAAGCAAAATATCAAAGCGTCCTCGATCTGGGTGAAAAGTTGAATATTCAAAACGGAGATGTGCAGGTTAATGGAAATAAACTGGAAGTAAAAGGAGTGGCGAACACACAGTATGAAAAAAACCTGTTATGGGACGAAATAAAGCGGATAGGTGGTGAAAATCCCAGTGATATCATGGCAGATATAAAAGTAGCCGATCAAACAATTTATGCTCGTCATACAGTGTCAAGTGGTGAATCGCTTAGTAAAATTGCAAAGCATTATTATGGAGATCCAATGAAGTATAACGCCATATTTGAGGCGAATAGAGATAAATTGAAAAACCCAGATCTTATTCATCCCGGACAGGATCTTGTAATCCCTAATCTCTAGAATCTTTACATGAAGTTTATTTTATGACCACCCGGAATCTTATAAAGTTCGGGTGGTTTTTTTATGATCGATTTATTATCCGAAATATCACCCTTATTGCTTATCGGCCTGTTTCTAATGGGAACGGCAGCTTTTACACTTTCTACTATAAGCGGTGGTGGCGGTGCTTTAATGCAGATTCCAATTCTCAATGTATTAATTGGCACTTCCCAAACCGCACCTGTTATCAATTTGGGAACTTTTTTAAGTCGTCCAGCCCGCATTATAATTTTCTGGAAACACATTAACTGGAAAGTATTTTGGTATTACGTTCCGTCTGCCATGCTGGGTGCGGTGCTTGCTGCCTGGTTGTTTAAAGAAGCGAACATCGTTTGGATCCAGATCGTGGTAGGTCTTTTTCTTGTGAGCACCTTCTTTCAATATCGCTTCGGAAAAAAAGAGCGTTCTTTTGAAGTAAAACTATGGTACTTTATTCCTCTAGGCTTTGTCATTTCTATCATCGGGACATTTACCGGGGGAATGGGTCCCGTTCTCAATCCATTTTTACTGAATGCAGGTATCGATAAGGAATCTCTCGTGGGAACCAAAGGTGCTCAGGCATTTTTTCTCGGTATCGCTCAGGTTGGTAGTTATACTGCATTCGGACTTCTTACCGAAGAATTATGGATCTACGGAATAGCTCTGGGGTTAGGGGCTTCTTTAGGAAATTACTTCGGAAAGTTATTGTTGAGAAAAATGAGCAAAATAACCTTCCGTAAATGGGTGATCGCCATAATGGTATTAAGTGGAATCGTTCTATTATTGAAAGCGTGCTCTTCATTATTTTAACTCACACTAATAAAAAAGGTATTGTATTGTCCCATTGAACAAGACTTTTAATCATCTTTTAGTAACTTTAGAGGATTATTTCTAATTTATTTATTCATCATCAAATTTTACAATGAAAAAAATATTTCTCCTGCTTCTTTTAAGCATCACTACCACAGTTTTTTCTCAGGATTTTTCAATGGACATTTTAAAGGATATGAAACCCCGGAATATTGGTCCGGGCGGGATGTCCGGCCGCGTAACGGCTATTGATGTTGTAGTAAACCACCCTGATGTCATGTACGTTGGTACGGCTTCCGGCGGACTCTGGAAATCTACTTCCGGCGGAATAAAATGGCATCCTGTATTCGACGATCAGCCAACTGCTTCTATTGGAGCTGTGGCAATACAGCAATCAAATCCATCTGTAATTTGGGTGGGGACCGGTGAAGGGAACCCAAGGAACAGTTTGAATGGCGGGTACGGGATCTATAAATCACTGGACGGTGGTAAAAGCTGGCAATCCATGGGGTTGGAAAATACTCGGCACATCCACCGCGTGATCATCGATCCTACAAACCCTAACACCGTTTATGTGGGTGCTATTGGTTCTCCCTGGGGGGAACATCCCGAGCGCGGTGTATTTAAAACCACCGATGGAGGAAAAACATGGAAAAAAATTCTTTTTGCTAATAATAAGACAGGAGTTGCAGATATGGTAATGGATCCAACCAATCCTAATAAACTTATTGTAGCACTTTGGGAGCATAAGCGTGATCCCTGGTTCTTTAAATCGGGAGGCGAAGGATCCGGTTTATTTATTACGCACGACGGTGGTGAAACCTGGCAGGAACGCACCGAAAAAGACGGGCTACCCAAGGGAGAATTAGGTCGTATAGGAATTGCAATTGCGCGCAATAAACCAAATATAGTGTATGCGCTAGTCGAGGCGAAAAAAAACGCTTTATACAAATCGGAAGACGGCGGTTTTAATTGGAAAAAGATTAATGATAAATCAGATATCGGTAACCGTCCCTTTTATTATTCCGAGATCTATGTCGATCCGCAAAATGAAAATCGTGTATTTTCCGTTTTTACTTATGTGAATGTTTCAGAGGATGGAGGAAAGAGTTTTGATCAGCTCATGCCTGCTTACGGTGTGGATAACGGAGTACATCCCGATCATCATGCCTGGTGGATCCATCCGCAGAACGGTAACTTTATGATAGACGGAAATGACGGAGGAATGAACATCACAAAAGATGGTGGTAAGACCTGGCGATTCATTGGTAATTTGCCGGTCGCACAATTTTATCATATTAATGTCGATAACGAATTTCCATATAATGTTTATGGGGGAATGCAGGATAATGGTAGCTGGCGCGGACCTGCCTATGTCTGGAAATCACAGGGAATTAGAAATGATTACTGGCAGGAGATCTCCTTTGGAGATGGGTTTGATGTAGTACCCGATAAAGATGATAGTCGTTATGGCTGGAGCATGAGTCAGCAGGGCTATGTGAGTCGCTATGACCATATAACCGGAAACAACTATATCGTTAGACCCACACATCCCGATCCGGACATGGAGCTCCGTTTCAACTGGAATTCTGCCATTAATATTGATCCCTTCGATAATAATACAATCTACTTCGGAAGTCAGTTTGTTCATAAAAGCAACGATAAGGGATTAACCTGGACGGTCATCTCACCCGATCTTACCACCAACGATCCCGAAAAACAGAAACAAAGTGAAAGCGGTGGATTAACCATGGATGCCACAGGCGCCGAAAATCATACAACTATATTGGTGATCGAGCCTTCTCCCCTGGAGCGAAATATGTTATGGGTGGGAAGCGACGACGGACGTGTTCACTATACTCAGGATGGCGGTTCTAGCTGGAATGAAGTCTCTAAAAATATTAAAGGATTGCCGGAAGGCAGTTGGATCGTACAGATCAAGGCTTCCAACAAAAATAAGGGCGAAGCTCTTTTGGTGGCAAACGACTATCGCCGCTTTAATTATACGCCATATGCTTTTCGTACTACAAACTACGGAAAGACCTGGGAACGCATAGTAGATGCCAATGATGTTGAAAGTTATACCTTGAGTATAGTGGAAGATCCAGTAGAACGCAATCTGATGTTTCTTGGTACCGATGACGGACTATACATTTCATTAGATGCAGGTAATAGTTGGAAAAAGTGGACCAACGGATTTCCTACGGTATCGGTAAAAGATCTGGTTATCCATCCGCGGGAAAACGATCTGGTGATTGGCACCTTCGGTCGTGCGGCCTGGGTGTTGGACGACATACGACCCCTTAGAGCCATAGCCAGAAATAAAGGCCTGCTGAATAGCGATGTTACAGTATTCGACCCACCAATAGCCTATCAGGCGTCGTACCAGCAGCCCACAGGTAGTCGTTTCGGTGCAGATGCAATTTATAATGGGGAAAACAGAGATTACGGGGCTCAGATCGCTTATTACTTTCAGAAAAAGGAAACTGAGAAAGAAGATAAAAAGGATGAAGCTGAAGAGAACGATTCTGAAATTGAAGAAGTTGCTTCAGAAGAAAACAACAAAATGCATAAGGATTCACTATATATGAAGATCTTTGACGGAAACCGCCTCATACGGAGTTTAAAAAGAAAAGTCCCTGATAGTTCTGGCATTTATAAATGGACCTGGTATATGGATGAAGCAGGTGTAGACAGACCATCCCGCAGAATAAGAGAGCGAAAGAATGAGCCGGGCGGGACTTCGGTAAAACCCGGAACCTATCGTGTTGAATTAAGTTATATGGATACGTCCTCTACCACAAATATTCGAGTTGAAAGTGATCCGCGATTAAATATTTCTCAAAAGGCGATCGATGAAAGTTATGCCACTTCCAAAGAACTGGAAAAAATGACTCAGGTTGTCGCCGATGCCGTTTCACAATTAATAGAGAGTAAAAACACCGCTGAGGAGTATAGCAAAAAGCTAAAAAAGGAAGATGCGAAAAAATTCGAGGAAGAACTAAAAGCAAGTAAGGAGATCATAAAAAAACTGGATGAGCAAATAGCATTGTATCTGGGAAAGGAGGATGATAGGCAAGGCATAACACGCAATCCTGAAGTAACCGTCATGCAACGCATTGGAAATGCAAATTTCTACGGAACGAGCCGACCTAATGGCTTAACTTCTACTGAAAAATTGCTGATACAACACGCTAAGAATGAGCTAAATGAAGCTTTGAGCAAAACCAATGATTTCTTTGTAACGGAATGGCAGAAATATGCGTCTGATATGAAGAAGATAGATATGTCTCCTTTTAAGGAAATAAAAACTTTTAAACTGAACTAACAACAAATATCATGAAAAAACTCTTAGTAATAGGCGTTGCTTTTCTACTCTTTGTGTCTTGTAAGGATGCTAAGAAGGAAGAAGTTGCCGAGATAAAAGAAATTAAAGAATATACCATTAAACAGCTTTTGGATAGCGAAAATGCTTTTGCTGACGGGTATTCATCCGATAAATCCAAAGTACTTATTACAAGCAATCGTTCGGGCATATACAATATGTACACCGTTGATGCAAAAGGTGGAGAACTTATTCCGGTAACACAGTCGGATAGTGCTTCCATTTTTGGGATCTCCTATTTTCCTGAAGATGACCGTATTCTGTTTAGAATGGATGGCAATGGAGATGAAATTTATAAAATATTTATGAAGGATGGAGAAGAAATTCGCCGCCTCACACCGGCAACAGGGGTTCGGGCCCTGTTCAGAGGCTGGGCGAAGGACGGAAAAAGCTTTTTTTATGGCAGTAATGAAAGAGACTCCAGGTATATGGATCATTATGAAATGAACTTGGAAGACTTTAGCTCTAAAGTGATCTATAAGAATGAAGATGGAATGGACTTTGGGGGCATGAGTGAGGATCGCAACTATATTGTATTGGTAAAACCTGTCAATACCAATGACACCGATATTTTTCTTTTAAACACACAAACGGGAGAGCGTACTAAGATCAACGAAAACTTGAGTGGCAATTCCCCGCAGGATTTTGCACCAGACAATAGTGCTTTCTATTATACTACCGATGATAATTCTGAATTCAGTTACCTCATGAAGTATAATATCACCGATGGCACTAAAGAAAAGGTTGCTGAAAAGAATTGGGATATCAATTCGTATTACTTCACCCGAAATGGTAAATACAGTGTTACTTTTTCTAACGAAGACGCAAAAACTGTCATGAAAGTTGTAGAGGTGGCCACCGGAAACGAAATCGATTTTCCAACTTTCGACAATAAAGAAGTGAGCAGTGCCAGTTTTTCAAGAGATGAAAGTATGGCGCTACTTAGAGAAGGCGGATCGCATACTCCTACAAACTCTTATAGCTACAATTTAGCCACCCAAGAACTCAATCAACTCACCGATGTTTTGAACGATGAGATCGATCAGGAAGATCTTGTTTCGGCCGAAGTCGTTCGATTTAAATCCTTCGACGGACTCGAGATTCCTGCCATTTATTATCGGCCAAAGCAGGCTTCTCCTCAAAATAAAGTTCCGGCACTAGTTTGGGTTCATGGAGGTCCGGGAGGGCAATCCCGCCAAGGGTTCAATCCAACTATTCAGTATTTAGTGAATCATGGTTATGCTATATTGGCAGTGAATAACCGCGGTAGTAGTGGTTATGGAAAAACTTTTTATAAAATGGACGACCAAAATCACGGTGACAAAGACCTTAAGGATTGTATTGCGGGAAAAGATTGGTTGGCAGAGCAGGATTATATAGATGGAAGTAAAATTGGAATTATAGGAGGATCCTATGGCGGATATATGACGATGGCAGCCCTTACTTTCGCTCCCGAAGAATTTGAGGTAGGTGTAAATATTTTTGGAGTAACGAATTGGTTGCGAACTTTAAAAAGCATTCCACCTTGGTGGGAATCTTTTAAAGAGGCCTTGTATACCGAAATGGGTGATCCAAATACAGAAGATTCTGTACGCCTACGACAGATCTCTCCCCTATTTCATGCAGATAAGGTAACTAAACCTTTAATAGTTTTAC
This sequence comes from Constantimarinum furrinae, assembly GCF_014295415.1. Classification (GTDB taxonomy): domain Bacteria; phylum Bacteroidota; class Bacteroidia; order Flavobacteriales; family Flavobacteriaceae; genus Constantimarinum; species Constantimarinum furrinae. The sequence continues at coordinate 2,116,954 of NZ_CP052909.1, read as the reverse complement.
AAGGCGCTCAGGACCCTCGTGTATTAAAAGTTGAAAGCGACGAGATCGTTGCCGAAGTTAAAAAGAATGGTGTCCCTGTAGAATACGTTCTATTTGAAGATGAAGGACACGGATTCGTCAAGAAAGAAAATCAGATCCAGGCCTACGGAAGTGTACTGAAGTTTCTTGACAAATATCTGAAAGGAGAAGGGCTTGACACTATGGACGAAGGTACTAAAGCAGGAGGTGATATGGATGCTGGGAATTAATTGTTTTGTTTATGCAACAGACTTTGAAATGTTTGTTGGTCGCTGTGCTTGTCTCATTCAATACACTAAGTGCCCAGGATCGCGGAGATAATAAATTAGGAGCCTGGTATGTTTATTTCGGAACGAATACGATTAGTGATCGCTTCAGCATTCATACCGAATTACAATACAACGTTTATGAGGTAACTTCCAATTTTGAACAGTTTTGGGCCATTACCGCTCTTAATTATCATTTAAATGAAAGGACGGTACTTTCAGCGGGATACGGTTATTTTGAAGGTGATCCTACTTTTTTAGATACACCAGGAGAGGAAAACACCACAGAGCATAGGTTATTTGAACAATTTATCCTGAGGAATCAGCTAGGTAAGTTAAATATTCAGCACAGATACAGGATAGAACACCGGTTTATTAGTACACCAATGGATCATATAACCCGACAACGATTCAGATATAGATTACAATTAACTTATCCGTTAAGTGAAAAGTGGTTTGTTAATGCTTTTGATGAAATCTTTCTAGATTTTGAGGAGCCTGTCTTTAATCAGAATCGACTTTATGGAGCTTTAGGATATAAAATCGGCAAGGGTATTAAGCTTCAGGCAGGCTATATGAAAATTCATTTTCCGGGGATTAATTTCGACAGACTGCAGTTAGTTTTAACTATTAACACCGACTTACGTAAAAAGCAAAAACCGACGACAACGAATGAAGATTGAAAAGGTTAAATTTCAGAATAAAGAAGGAGATTCACTGGTTGGTCGTTTGGAGCTACCTGCCGACCAAAAGCCTCATAATTTTGCGCTGTTTGCGCACTGTTTTACCTGTAATAAAAACCTGCTTGCAGTAAAAAATATAAGCAGAGCACTAACTTCGGAAGGAATTGGTGTATTGCGTTTTGATTTTACAGGTTTGGGCGAAAGTGAAGGCGAGTTTGCTGAAACGAATTTTTCGGGCAATATTGAAGATTTGATCGCTGCTGCAAATTTCTTAAAAGTTAATTATGCTGCTCCTACCCTGCTCATAGGGCATTCTTTGGGAGGAGCTGCTGTTATCTATGCGGCCGAAGCACTCAAAAACATAAGTGCGGTAGTCACTATTGGTGCTCCCAGCAACCCTGTCCATGTAAAACATCTATTCAAGGACAGTGTGAATACTATTGAGCAGGACGGGCATGCGACAGTTTCTATAAGCGGCAGAGCGTTTACAATTAAGGATCAGTTTTTAGATGATCTTGAAAAACGTTCCTTACCCAAATGTGTCAAATCATTGCGAAAGGCAATACTTATTATGCATTCACCACAAGACGAAATTGTTGGAATAAAAAATGCTGAAGAATTATATATTGCCGCGCATCACCCAAAAAGTTTTATCTCTCTCAACGGAGCCGATCATCTACTTTCCAAAAAGGAAGATTCGCTTTATGCCGGAAGAGTTATTGCCGGGTGGGCTTCCAGATATGTAACTATTCCTGAACCTATAAATATTAGATCCCGGCACGATGTGGTTGCCAGTTTAAGTGATGACACCTTGTTTACTACTCAAATGAAGGTAGGTGATCACTATATGCTGGCCGATGAGCCCGAAAGCGTGGGAGGTAATAATTTTGGACCAAACCCTTATGAGTTAGTTTCGGCAGGACTATCTGCCTGTACCGCCATGACGATTCAAATGTATGCCCGACGAAAAAAGTGGAATATCTCTAATGTTGAAGTTCACACCAGTTATTCTAAGGATCATGCCTATGATTGTGAAAATTGTGAAGACCCAATGACAAAGATCGACACCTTTAACAGAGAAATAAAATTTGAAGGTATTCTGGACGATAAGCAAAAGAAAAGACTGCTTCAAATAGCCGATAAATGTCCGGTTCATAAAACGCTACACAGTAAGACTCAGATATTAACGCGATTGTTAGAATAAGCTATGATTTCTTCAGAAAGATTTGAAGTGTGCTTGGAGGGTAGTCATGGCGTGGTCATCCCCGATACTATTGCTCAACCATTTGTCGACAACCATCACAAGCGGGTAATGCTTATCTCTTATTTTGAATATAATGCTTTTAAATTTCACGGAGCTTTACACAAAGTTAAGGGACGATTTATGATTAGCTTCGGAAAGCGATATCAAAAAGAACTGGGGATATATCCTACAGATTATTTTGAGTTGCAATTGTTTGAAGACACTTCAAAATACGGGGTTGAGATGCCCGAAGAGTTTCAGGCAGTTCTCGACAGTGATCCGGAGGCTGCTGAAGTGTTCGATAGTTTTTCCGACGGAAAAAAAAGGTCACTTATTTATTATGTCCTTCGGTTTAAGAACTCCCAAACCCGCATTGACAAGGCACTCATTATTTCAGAAAATATAAAAATAGGCATCACAGACCCAAAAGAAATTGTAAAATCACATTTCGGTTAAATGCTAAGATTTTTTAAAATTTTTGCTGAAGACTTTCATTCGCCGTACCTTTAAATACACTGAATAATAAATCTAAATAATATTTTATGAAAAAAATAGGTATTTCACTGGCAGTGCTTTCAATGTTTGCATTTACGGCCTGCAAGGACAAAACAAAAGATGTGGACAAGGAGGATGAAATGATGGAAGAAACCAACATGGATATGGAAGATTCTATGAATGAAGAGGAAGATATTAAGGTAATAACCATAGCTCTTGAAGCCAGAAGTGATTCTAAAGCCAATGGTAAGGTTACATTTGAGGAAAAAGATGGAATGGTTAGTATGACTGCTAATATAGAAGGATTACAACCTGGCACACATGCGATACATATTCATGAAAAGGCAGATTGCTCGGCTGCAGATGGAACTTCGGCAGGAGGTCATTGGAACCCCACTTTTGAAGATCATGGTAAATGGGGTGATGCCAAAGGGTACCATAAAGGAGACATAGGGAACTTTGAAGCAGACGATACTGGTAACGGGGAAATTTCGATGCAGACCGATGAATGGTGTCTGGGATGTGGCGATTCAAAAAAAGATCTAATGGGGAAATCTGTCATCGTACATCAGGGAGCCGATGATTTTACAAGCCAGCCTTCCGGTGCCGCCGGAGCACGAGTAAGTTGTGGCGGGATTATTCAATAATCGCACATCTCTATAAAATTTAAAAAGCCCGGCATTAGGATGCCGGGCTTTTTTGGTAAAATACTTCTGTCAATGTTTCTTTTTAGGGACATTTAGGGGTTTATTCAATGTTTACTTTATGTTTCATTGTAAAGCATTTATAGATTATACAATAGTATAGGCAAAAACCCTACCAAAATAAGCTAGAGAATAGAAAAAACCTGCTTATAAGTATTCTAAGCAGGTTTTTTCTTAGTAAATCGTATGATTATTGCTTCACGATACGTTTTACAACAGAAGTTGTAGCTCCTTGTATTGTTACAAAATACATTCCGGTGGACAGGATTTCTACATTGATATTTGTAGTAATGCCTGCATGTTCCAGATCAATAACCTGAATTATCCGTCCATTTACATCGGTGATGGTTGCTGAGACAAGCTGTTCTGAAGTAAGATTAGAAAGGATAAGTTCTCCCTGTGTTGGATTTGGATACAATACGATATTCTTAATAAAATTAGCATCGCCAACTCCAAGTATTTCCGTTACCGTTACGTCGAATGTACAACTATCCTGATTTCCTGCACCATCTGTTGCAGTAATCGTTACCGTTGTTACTCCGGGCCCTACACTACTTCCTGAAGCAGGAGATTGCGTAAGTATTGGTGACGCTGTACAATTATCGGTAGCGCTGGCCAATGGAGTATAATCCGGTAAACTAAATGGAACTCCGGCGGGAGTTGTTTCAGTTTGATCTGCCGGACAGGTTACTACGGGATCTTCGGCATCTACCGTAACATCGGCAGGAGTTCTTTCGGCCAAACAACCTGAAAAACCAATACCAATATCTTCGTTCGCCACTCCGAAATCTGATGTCTCGCATACTCCAGACCAATCTGCATCCGAGTCAGTATCACCTGTCCTACGGAAAGACCCTGAACATGTAGCAGTAAGACTGGCTCCATCACCTGTCCAATCAAGATCTGCAGCAGTAATATTAAATCCATTGATCGTGACGTTAAGCGTCGCAATCTCAGCAGCAGTGAAATTCCAGAATACAGAGTCAACTACATTACCAAGATCGTCAATGATGATCACCCATCCGGTTCCGGGAGTTCCCCACCAGATATTTGACCCCCAATAACCGGCACCTCCGTCATCATTAAAGTTAAACACTGAATCCTGACCAATTGGACCAAGCATTTGGACCACACTATTCATACTGTTTATATTCGTATAAGGCTGATCACTCAACGCGACCGCGTAGCCTGTGTAATCGGCATTAACGCCTACATTTTGAATCTCTAATCTATCCGGAGTCTCAAAAGTTAGCTCAGAGATCACCAAAGTGGATAATGGGCCTGGTGGATTTTCTTGTGCATATACTGTAACATTCGAAGTTGGGTTAAAGGCATAAGATGTTCCTTCAGCAAGAAAATTACCTCCCGTGGGTGCATCGAACCAACGAATTACGTTTGCCGGGTCGTTGGGAGTAGCGGTTACAGTAACCGTGTCGCCCACACAGATATCCATGGCACCTGTCGTGGTCGGCCCATTTGGCACTGCCAGGACTTCAATATCATCGGTGGCTGTAGAGGCTACAGAACAGGCACCTGCCTGAACTTCATATGAAATAGTATGTACCCCTACACCTGCCGCAGCAATGTCGAAGGAATACGTAGAACCATTTCCGTCATCGGTTACACCGGGACCACTGTAGACCCCTCCAAACGGAGAACCTCCGCCGAGTCCTGTTAAAACGTCGGATGAAAAACATACATCATTTGGTGCGGTTATCTGTGCAACTCCTGATGGTGTATCGAAAGCCTCGGTTCCATCCGATCTGCTTCCTGAAGAACCCTGATCGGCACTTAATCCTAATCCTCGTCGTGCAAACGCATCCCAGATCAAACATTCGTTTGCTCCTCCATAGATCGCTGCATCTGCAGCAAGAATAGCATCTCTTCCGTCTACGAATCCAGGGCTACACGGCTGTAATTTAAGTCCTTCAATCACTAGAGCTAAGGCCATGACGTTACCGGCATCTAAATTTACATCTCCTGTAAAATTGTAGATATTCGGGTCGAACCCGTGCGCTCCTACCAATTCCCAGGTCATTTCCCAAAGCATAGCAGCCCAAACCGAGCCAACCCCATGAGGTACGGCTTCCGTTTTAATATCGTCATAGGTATGTGGGTTCACTCCAAAATCTGTACTGTATGGAAAAGAACGTATGCCTCCACCTCCGGGTCCCTGACCAAATAGATAGGTTCCTACAGCACGGGAATCTGTTCCGGTATCTCCCGGCTCTATGGTTAAGATTACTCCAAAAAAGTCACTCCATCCCTCACCCATCTGTTCTGAATTCTGCAAACATCCTGAAGCTGCAGGTCCTCCTGTAAGTCGGTTTGAAATTCCGTGTCCGTATTCGTGGGTTATTACCAGGTTATCAAAATCACCATCCTTATCACCACATACATACATTTGCATTTGAGGGTTACCACCATCGGGAGGAGTTCCAAAATTTGCATTACAGGACCCGGAACCGTCCTGAGCTTCAGCATTTACTGAGTCACTGCCTGATCCACCATTACCGTAATTATTTTCCTGAAAATTTCCTCCTGCTTCATCGAAACCGTATTGGTACATAACATCATGGATGATATTGTTCCAGTAGAAAAGATTGGTTATCGCGGCATCTTCATACTGGTTACCTCCGGTGTATACCTGATTGAATGGAAATCCGGTAAAATCTAATAGGGCTCCACCATCGGGTTGATACCCGGGATTATTTCCATCCTCGTATGCATTCACATTGTTACCTCTGGTTACCGTAAATTCTGCTCCTGCAACACCATCAGTATCGTGCCACCCGAAAGGGGAAGCCGTTGGATCTGCAGGTAAAGTTTCAGTCGTTCTTGTACCGAAGTAAGGGCTTTCCAAAGGCATTGCGAATACTTCATAGCATCCACCACAAGCAGCATTCTCTTCCGCAATTAACTCCTTATAATTAGGAATATCGTATAAATTATCGTTATAGTTAAGCACGTTATGATCTTCACTGTGATCGTGTTCAAATGAGCAGCTCACCATCCAATTCGCCTTATCTACGATCTCACCGGAAATAGCGTTTATACGAAGGCTATACCATTCCTGCTGACTTTTTTCCTGAATTGAAATATCCCATGATAATACAAGTTGACCGTTATTGTCAAGTTGATACACCAATTTGGCAGGAATCGGGCTTAATGAAATACCACCGTCACTTAAAAGTACTTCCTGTGTAACTCCTCCTTTTCGTTCAAGAATGGAAAGCTTCTCTGTTACATTATAGTTAAGAAGACTGGCGGCCGACTCTACTGCTTGTGCCGCAGTTAGTGATGGGGAAGCAGCTGAAGATCGATCTGCCGCATTGCGTATAAATCGCTCATTTGCCTGAAGTAGTTTTCCGCCGGGTAAAAAGTGAATGCCGGATTCGGTTCCGTAAACCGGAATTCCATTGACCAGCTGGCGAAAATAAATATGTTGTACACCAGTTCCTCTACTGGTATTTTGGTCTGTAATTTCCCATTGGGCGTCCAAAGGAAGGAGTTGATTGCTTTCCAGCTTCTGATCTAAAAAGGTCTGGATGTCTTTCACACTGTTTTGTGCATAGTGTTCATTAAAAAACGCACACAACACTACAATGAGAAATAGTAGGGTAGCTTTTTTCATTTAAAAGATAAGTTAAGATTAGTAAAAGTGGAGGTTGAAAATTTATGTAAAACTATCAAAATATTGCGTTTATGCAAACATTTTTATTTCTTCTGGTAAATTTGCAGGCTAAAAATACAACCGACCAAGTCTTTTTATATTCTAAACAGATTGGCCGAAATTACGAAAAGATCTATTTCTTTTTTTGTGGATCGAGTTGCATAAACGTATAAAAATGTATACCTCGAAATAAAAAAAGGCAAAACTTAGTAAAACTGTTAAATAGATTTACAATGAGTTTAATTTAATTATTTTAGCAGCATAACGATCAACTTTATGGAACAACCCAATGCCCTCATACTTGAAATGCAGTCGGGTAATGAAAAGGCTTTTTCAAGGATTTATGCGCTTTATTCGGATGCATTATACGGAATTGTGTACAGTATTGTACTTGATGAGGACATTGCCGAAGAAGTCCTTCAGGATGCATTTATTAAAATATGGAACAATTCTTCTTCCTATGATATAAATAAGGGAAGGTTCTTCACCTGGATCTTAAATATTGCAAGAAATACCGCCATCGACAAAACCCGTTCAAAATCATTTAAAAACTCGAAGAAAAACCTATCTACAACTAATTTCGTAGATATATTGGCGTCGAGTGACAACCTCAATAATAAAACAAATGCCATTGGGATCAAAAAATTTGTCGATGCACTAAAACCTGCTTGTATAAAGATCATAGATCTGCTGTATTTCAAAGGATATACTCAAGCCGATGCAGCAAAAAATCTTGAAATTCCATTAGGTACATTAAAAACGAGAAACCGAAATTGCATTAATGACTTGAGAACAATTGTATTAGGTTAATATGAACAAAGATGAAATCATAGGATCCGGGGCACTGGAATTATATATTAGCGGGTCGCTTCCTGCTGACGACGTAATTGAGGTGGAGAAGGCTATTCTAAAGTATCCGGAAGTTAAAGCCGAGGTTGAAAAGATAGAAGCTTCTCTCATAACTCTAGCTGAAGCCGTAGCACCACCTTTATCTGCCATTGTATGGACATATATTCTCGAATCTGTGAAAAACGTAAGATATTTATCTGATGATAAAAAACATTCAAACTGGAGTGCCATCACAGGATGGGCAGCTGCCGTATTGGCTATTGCCGGTATATTCTGGATGGTAAACAAGAATAGCGCGCTGGAAGATCAGATACAGGTTACTACGTCGGAAAATGATACTTTGAAAGAAAATCTTCTCGATACAGAAACCGAACTGGCCGAAGCAAATAATATTCTCGAAATTATTCGTTCCAAGGATTACAATACTATAAACCTCCCTGGGAATATCCCCGTGGCGCCTGAAGCTTATGCCAAGGTGTATTTTAATAAGAAAGAAAATCTTGCCTATATAGATGCCAGCGGACTGCCGGAAGTGCCTGAAGGTAAAGTATATCAGGTATGGTCACTCATCTTAGATCCGCTTACCCCCAGGAGCATGGGATTGCTGGACGATGTGACCAAAGTAGAGAATGGTATTTATAAATTCGAGAACATCCCCGATCCGGAGGCCTTCGGAATTACGCTTGAGCCTGCCGGGGGTAGTGAAACTCCAACCCTTACCCAGTTGTATACCCTGGGGGCAGTTTCACCCTAAAAACATTCCATAAGATATTTTAATTACAGTTGCGAGTTCCGGAAAAGCATTTCCGGAACTCGCAACAGTCTTTTTAAATTGGGTCAAATTAAGAAAGCGCCCCCGGAGAGGGACGCTTTCAACTAACAAAAAAACTCTGAAAAAACCGGCTTAGCCGGTCATTGAGCCTTATCTAAATGATAAAGATCAACGTTCTATTACATATACGTAACTGAGTGACTCATGGTTTTAAAGATCATCAACTTTTTCACTTAATATCGGACCAATTTCATAGCCCGATTCTTTTAACTCGTCCTTTATAGGAGTGACTTTTTTATCTAGTCCGTTGGCCTTGTAAACCAACGCACTGTAATACAACGCCATAGGTTCAAAAGTCTTTCCTTCAACCTTGTCCTCAATAAGTTGCAGGGCCTTTTCTCTATTACCATTTTTAAGCTCGGCATAAGCCAAAAGATAATAGGTTTCGGGAGTTGCGCGATTCGCTACTTCCTCATGTGCCAGGATAAGTGCCTTTTGAGGATCATCTTCAGCGTACATTTCAATTAAATAGGAAGTATACATCCCTCCATAATTACCTTGTTGGACAGCATTCAGAAATTTAGCACTGTTCGATTCAGCTTCTTGTGAATTCCCGGAATATTCTGCGATTTCAGATTTTAAAAGATAATAATCGGGTATACGATGGGTCTTTTTCACACTATCGAGAATACGATGGGCTTCTTCAGTATCTCTTTCATACGAATAAGCGATCCAGGCTAAACCTTTCTTTGCGTAGGCATTATCAGGTTGCAACTGAAGGGTTTTCAGATAATAAGCATACGAATCATCGATCCTTCCGGCATGCCCGTAAAAATCGGCTATATTGCTATAGGTCCAGATCTGAAGGGTTTTACTTTTTCGGGAATCCGCAATATCCCTGGCTTTTTCCATCAGTTCGATCGCTGTATCCAGGTCTCCTTTATGATCGTTCCATTTCGCCAAGCGAATTAAATAGTTGTAATCCGACATGTTTTTAAGCTTATTAAGCATCATTTCAGCCTTCTCGTACTCACCCAGTTCCATATACACATCAAATAATGCATGTTCGGTTGGTCGCTTGTTTGATATTCCTGCGTAGGTTTCTTCAAGCACCTCTTTGGCCTCTTTAAATCGATGCTGAGAAATATAGGTATGCGCCAATGCCCTGGCATAGACATCTTTATTGTTCGCAGAGATATTCATCGCCTTCTTGTAGAGGGTTACAGCATTTTCAAGGTATTCTGCATTACCTGTAGTCTGGAACAGCGCTGTATAGCTGCCTGCTAAAGGTCCCAGATCGCCTACACCACTACTGTCGGGTCTAAGTCGCTTAGACCAGAACTCTTTTTCGGCCATTGCATCCTCATATGTCTGTTGCATCCCGGTATCCAAATAGCCGTTATAGTCTGCACTATTCAAAACCGGAGTTATTGGGTGTTCGGTATTACAAGCTGTTAGTAAACACAAAAGGAAAATAAATATATATGTCGATTTCATAAAACGAATTTAAATAAGAAAAGAGCAATTTCTTGCTCCTTTCCACTATTAATTAACTAACCAATCCATTATTCATTAGGTGATTCCATATAAGGAAAAGACAATGAAAAATCACGGTCTCCCGCATCAACTCCATCACTGGTTAACTGAGGAGTTCCATTGTTCCCGTCAAAACGTGTTCCGCTCATTCCGCCAAACATTAGTGTTAGGGATACGTCGATGACATCGTCACTTAAAGTTCTTCCCGTTAAGGCTACACCTGTGTTGGGATTAAAATACGTTGTTTCTCCTGTTGGTGATACCTGTAAGGCGTCAAACTGAGCCAATACCGTAGTAAAGGTAGCGGCGTCCAAACCAAGAATGTTTGTCTCATAGTCGATCATCACTCCCAATGCATTTCCGTACACATCGTGATACAACTCCAGTCGGGCCTGGAAGTCGTCTTGAAAATCGGCACGATCGGAAACGATAGTAGTATTAAAGTTATTCTTTAACTGATCGGTTCCACTAAAAACGGTATTAATACCGGGTCTACCCATGATGTCTTCCTGTCTGTAAGTCCCGCTGAAGTCTAATTCCTGAAGACAAGGCTCACAGGCTGTTCCCCCGCAATCCACTCCTTCTTCGTCACCGTTTTGTATTCCGTCATCACAGGTTTCCTGCACGATCACATTGCCATTATCGTCGTCGTCACATTGTACGAACAATAGTGAGGCGCAAATAGCAATAAATAATATTTTGAATTTATATGTTTTCATTTTTAATGTTTTTTTAGTTATATTTTATTGCTTTCTCTTTGCCGATACCCAAACGTTATACGATGGCGGCAAACCGTTAATCCCAACGAGTCCTCCAACGTGTGCAGGTGCCGTTCCCAACATTCCGTTAGGGACTTCTACAGCAATAGCTAATACGTTTAGATCGAGAAAGAAATCTTCTGCCTGCCCCGGTGGTAAAAATCCTTCGGGAGCCACGGCTCCGGAAATTACTTCGTTAAACCGGTTAAAGTCGAAATAAAAGGCATCTCGTCTTGGTCCTGCAAAAAAGCTCATTCCATTATTACTGCTGGTCTGTACATCACTATTGGTCGATATCTTTACACTATTTCTTGTAGCGCTGGTAAGTATGGTACTGTTTAATCCCGTTTCTGCAGGAGCAGCCGGACCGAAAAAGTACATAGAGTCTCCTCGTTTTATAACCTGTATAACAAGATCTTCCACAAAGTCACCCGTGTTGTCGATATTGAATTCGACAACCACATCCTCATCAAATTCTGCATTCGTAGTAACATTTCCGGGTGTTAAAGGCCCCTGAAGGGTTGCTATAAAAACCGTATTATTCGGATTATCACCTTGAAACGCGTATAAGTCTGCTATGTCGGTAGTAGTACCGGCAACTGCAGGCGAATCAATGTGATCTGCTGCAATAAAGAATACAGACAGCACAGCTAATCCTATTCCCGCAATTGCAACAAAAAATTTTGTTTTTTTCATAATGGAAGTTTTTTAATTAATTATTTTTACTTGTTCGGTTTTATATACGTTCAAAAGTAAGATACGGTTTTATCAATGCCGTTAATCTTTTGTTAACGTCTAACTTCGCGATAAGTGGCGACGTTTACTAACTGCCGAAGTTCTGAAAAAACAATCAATTTTCATAATGAACCCATCTGCATCAGATTGGATACCGAAATTCCTTAACCACTTTGGTAAAGAGAAACTAATAACACCTTATAATTCCGAAAATGAGTTTTACTGCGCTATGCGTACCACCGGTTTCGTTTACGGGGTATCAGCCGCAGCAAATGTAAAAGAAAAGGTAAGTAGCCTTCAACTTACAAAAGAGGAATTTACTAAGGTCAACCTATTCCATACCTTATTATTCACCTATACCTCATTACATGAGGAAGAAGATATTAGTATGGCGATCCCGGCCATGGTTTCTTTTTACAAGAAGCTTGAAAAAGGAAAGTCCGGTTTCTTTAAAAAGTTGTCACTCACTAACAGTCCTACAGCAAATCTGGAACGCATACTTTCTGCCAGACTTCAGGAAACTAATTCGTCCTTAAAAAAAAACTCAACGACCTTATTAACCTATGCGCTGCTTTATATCGATGTATTTGCATTTAAGAACTGGCTTAAGACACCATCATCGGTTAAGCAATTCGCCCAGGATTTTGAAAATACGGTAATCTCATGCTGCATTCTGGCGTTGAAGTCAAAAAAGAAGAAAAAGAAATATGATAACCTGCTAATAGAATTGTTCGAGTCTTCTTCTGAATATCTCAGCGAAGCATCTTCCTCCAAACTTCCGTCTGTAAAGGCAATGGGAACACTTTCAGCATTGACCTATCTGGAAAAGAAATATCTAATCGATATCTGTGCTATAGCCGTTTGGGATGATCGGGAAATGGATGAAGATGAATTTGATTTTCTTCAGCAATTGGTCAATACCATGGGCTTACAACTTGAAGTTCTCTCTGAAAGCCTTCAGGCCTTAAAGGATTTTTCCGAAAAACATACCCAGCACATAACCTTATTTGAATATTCCAATCCGGTAAAACAATTTTACAAACAGAATGCTTCTACCGTAAAATTGCTTATTCTTCGGAATAAAAATCGCCTAATTTTAGAACTGGAAGAAAGTGGTGAACTACTGGTTTTACTTACTCATTCAACCGTGAGAGACCTTAGTCCTGAAGAAAAGAACAAGGTTAAGGAGCAACTTCTCGATATTTGCAAGACCATTCCGTCGCTTACTATTTTTCTATTACCCGGCGGCGCTGTGCTACTCCCGCTTTTGGTAAAATTTATTCCGAAACTTTTACCTTCTGCTTTTAATGAAAATCGCATTGACAACAAAAAACCATGAAAGAACAAAACGAATATATTTTAGGTACCGATGTAGTCGAATTACACCGTCTTGGGGTACAACATCAGGTATGGGCCAGTGAAGCCCAAAAAGGCTGGGAACTCGCCGGTTTTAATGGTGGTCAAACATTGCTTGACCTGGGATGCGGTCCCGGATTTTGCACCAAGGAATTGGCATATATGGTAGGCAATGACGGAAAAGTTATTGGAATTGACAAATCCGACCACTTTATTCGTTATCTCAATGAAGTTTCCAGACTCTACAACTTAAATATTGAAGGCGTAAGTGCAGATTTTAACCAAATGAAGCTTGAAGATCACAGTCTGGACGGAATGTACTGTCGTTGGGCCCTCGCCTGGTTATCCAATCCCGGTGAGATACTCGATAAGGTATATACCGCTTTAAAACCCGGTGGAAAAATGGTGATCCACGAATATTACGATTGGTCTACCCACCAGATCGAGCCACAACTACCCGGACTCGCAACAGCTATCAATGCGTCCCTGCAAAGCTTTAAGGATTCAGAGGGTGAAATCGATATAGGACGATACCTGCCTAAAATGCTTACCGAAATGGGGATGGAAATTAGTTCCTTGCGCCTAATGCAAAAACTGGCTACACCCAAAGAATTGAACTGGCAATGGCCAAAGACCTTTTATCACAGTTATTTTCCAAGGCTTCAGGAAGTGGGCTATTTGACCCAAGAAGAAGTGAAGGCCGCATTACATGATCTTTCCCTACTCGAAAAAGATCCGGCGACTACCTTGTCCTGCCCTATGATGATAGAAGTGATCGCGACAAAGTAGCCTATTCCAACCATAGTTTAAAGTCCCGAACCTTCTCACGCGCCACTATGACCTCTTGCTCTTTATAACTGTTTAGTTTTAATTGTAGCCGAGAATTTGTATAGGAAATGATATCGCGAATAGCATTAATATTCACAAAGAATTTTCGATTAATGCGAAAGAATAATTCGGGCTCCAGTTCTTCCTCCAACTGCTCCAGCGTGGTGTCCAGCAGATAATCTCTTCCCTCTACCGTATGGGCATAGGTTCCCTTGTTTTCAGAATACACACATTCTATCTCGTCGACCGGGATCATTTTAATGTGCTGTCCGATCTTAGTGGTAAACCTTTTTTTATATTCCCGTTCTACAGGATTAACCAACAATTTTTTAATATCATCAAAATTAAGCTGTATAGCCTGCTCCTTTGGTTTCAATGATCTGTATTTAGTAACCGCCGTGCTTAACTCCTCCTCATCAATAGGTTTCAACAGATAATCGATACTGTTTAATTTAAACGCCTGAAGCGCATATTCATCGAAGGCCGTCGTAAAAATGATCGCACTCTTTACCTCTACCGAATCGAAGATCTCGAAGGAGAGGCCGTCACTTAACTGAATATCCAGAAAGATAAGGTCGGGGTGTATATTTTTCGAGAACCATTCCTTAGATTCTTCAACGCTATGCAACATTTGGTCTACCTGGACATCCAATTTATTAAGCATGCGCTGCAAACGTCTGGCAGAGGGTTTTTCGTCTTCAATGATCAATACCTTCATGGTTGTTTTAGTATTTTTCGGTATTCGTAAACTTTTCAGTATATGCGGTTAAAATTCAACATCGTCCCGGGTGGTTCTTTTCATTTCATCTTCTTCCTTTTTGAGAATTTGCTGAATTTTACGTTCCTCCCACTGGCGTAAAAACCGAAACCTGTCCTGAAATACATGAAGGCCGTGAGCGGTTAGGCCGATACCCCAAAAGAAGGGTGTGGTAAACATAGACCAACTTGGAATGTTCAACTCCAGTATCCCCTTGTGAAATACACCCAGATGCATACAGATCAACAATACATTTATGACAACATAAACAGTTAGGTGGGAATAGAACCCTTTAATTTCCTTTACTTTTTTCTTGGCACGCTGATATTTTGATTCTTCTTCAGTTTTCATAAGATGCTGTATTAATTCCATCGTGTTTCGTTGGTTTCCTTTTCTTTCTCCATAAGCTCCTTTATCTTCTTATCCTCCCAATCCTTACCCATAAAAGGCAACCAATGGAAGGCTTTAAAGGCTTGAAATATCAATCCTATCCCCCATCCCAGTGCGGCCCATAAAAACCAAGGATAACGCAGCTCATTGGTATAGTAGTTTAATCCCGCGAGTGCAGTAATAAACACTATATAGAACATTAAATTGGTATAAAATTTTCTGATCTCCCTTACACGCTCTTTGGCACGTATATATTTGTTTTCTTTCTCGTGTGATTCCATATTTGCTTAATTATACCATAAAAGTACTTTCAGAATTTTTTAATTTAAAACCTAACGTACTCAACTGTCAAATTTTCTTTCTCAATTGTAATTTATTCTTCCTTATCCATAAATTCCCTTATCTTCCGTTCCTCCCAGTCTTTGCCCAGAAAGGGGTTATAACCGTATACCTCCATGGCATGTCCGCCTACTCCCATACCCCAGCCAACGATCGGAAAAATTGCCCATGGAAATCCGCCACTGCGGTAGTTGAGATAAATAAAGATAGGCACCATAATTAAGTAGATCGTAAGGTGAGCATAAAAGCCCTTTAGTTCTTCCACCTGCTTTTTGGCGCGTTCGTATTTCTTTTCTGAAATATATGATTCTTGTGTTTTCATTGTCATAGTTTCTTTGGTTAACATAGGGATTGCTATGCTGAATTCTTTTTCGTTCTTAT
This sequence comes from Constantimarinum furrinae, assembly GCF_014295415.1. GTDB lineage: Bacteria > Bacteroidota > Bacteroidia > Flavobacteriales > Flavobacteriaceae > Constantimarinum > Constantimarinum furrinae. The sequence goes on along the minus strand of NZ_CP052909.1, from coordinate 2,101,171 downwards.
CTATTCTCACCGGACGATCGGTGAGTAAAAAGTAGCGCTGTTTTATATTCTGAAGTCCGACACCACTGCTTTCTTTTACTACCTGTTTTGGCTGAATATTATTGGCGACTACTAAATTACCGTCCTTTTCACTTATTGTAATATGAAGTTTTCTTAACGGAGTTACCGTATTGTGCTTCACAGCATTTTCCAGTATTAACTGAAGCGATAACGGAACCACCCGAGCTTCAGGATTGCTTAATTGTTTGGGGACCGTAAAAATTATACTGTCTTCAAAACGCATATTGATAAGTGACATATACAATTGTGCGAATTTCAGTTCCTCTGTCACAGTAACCAGTTGTTTATTCTTTTGCTCCAGCACATAGCGGTACACCTTGCTTAAGGCTGTAGTAAACTGCGTAGCAGCTTCTGGATTCTCTTCAATAAGACTGGTAAGTACATTCAGGCTGTTAAACAGAAAGTGAGGATCTAACTGATTTTTAAGTGCATCAAATTTGGCTGAGGCAGCACCGGCAATGATCTTTTGCTCTTTTAATTTATTCTGTTGGGTGTGCTTGTAGTAATAGAACGCATAAAACACTATGAGTACTACTACCGAAATAATAAGACCAACATAGTAATAAGCAGCGCGCTCCTCTTCTACGAATTCAGAAAACGAAATTCTCTGAATTAATACCACAGAAACAAATCGAACTAAGATCATTCCTGTAAGTGAGATCAATATCCCACCCGTAAATCCCTTAATTATGTGCTCTGTCTTAAACAGGTCTTTGGGGTGTCTTTTTAACAAATACTCAAAGAAATAGGAATTTCCCAGATACAATACTATAGTGTATGCCTGATTGAATGCAAAGGAAATAAGCACTTCTGTAGGATCATCAAAACGATAGCCATTCAAGTATTGAATGATCCCCAATACCAGAAAGATACAGAGCCCTATAAAAACAGCTTTCCCAAATTCCTTGATTAAATGCTTCATTATTATTTTTTACAATTGGCTTCCAAAACTTCCCGGGCATGATCTCCCCCACCTCTGGGATAAAATTCTCCTTCAGGCTTAAAGGTAGCAAAAAGTTCGACGGCCCGCTCCAGCTCTCCGCAGAACTGATCTACCGGCTGACCGAAAAAACGGGCAGATCCAATTGCCCATTCGGCGTTTCCTAAAACCACTCTAGGGTTATCCGGAGCGATCTTTTTTGCTTCCTGATATAACTGTGTTGTTTTCTGAGAATACTTCATACCATACTGTTGACCGTCAAAAACGATCCAGGCCGTGTACCACTGCGCATCGAGCACAAGAATTTCAGGGTTGTTTGGTGAGAGCGCCTTGGCATCATTGATAAAATCCCTCGCCTTATTGAGCTGTGCTGTTAGTTTTTCCTTATTCTTTTCAGAGAAACTATACAAAACATTGATCTGTGCTACGTAAAAAGAAGGCAACCAATTGTCCGGTTCGGCTTGGGCAATGCGTTCAAATAAATTTGCCGCTTCCCAGGGCTTATCGGCTCCCCAAAGCTCAAAAGCTTGTTGCATTCCGGTTTGATATTTCGACTGACCCATCCCTGAGGCAGAAAACAGTAAAAAGCATAAAATAAGTATTGAATTTTTCATGATGCTACGCGTTAAAGATTATAAAAAGGATACCTCCCGATAATAACAAAAATGTTGATACCGCTAACAGGATTTTTAAAGTTTTGTATTTCTTTTGTTTATGTAAAAGAATTCCTAACATGATTTTAGTCATTATAAATAAATAGTAAATTTTTTGGTCTCCCCTCCCTTTACTTCAAATTTGGCATCCGACCATTTTGGAGGCCCAAAACGAGCAGGAGCATTGTTTGAAGTACCATAATCTTCCAGCGGAAACATTCCGAAGAACATTTTTAATTCTCCGTTGTTATCTTCATCGTGATAACAGGATATGGCATACACCCCGTCGGGAATACCGGAAAAGGTCACAGTTGCTTTTTTCCCGGAAATCGCTGAAGAGAGGGATTTGATCTCCTTTTCAAGAAAATTTGCTTCTTCATCATATAATCCAACTCTAACGGTACCGTTATTGGATTCAAAATTTTGCATATCAACAACAATGGTGTTTTGTGCGCTAAGCGTTATTGTGGCAAATAAAAGGCTGAGATAAAATAGAACAGTTTGCATGATCAAGTATTTTTAAGTTACAGCTCAAATATCTTTTATTCATTCTTCGGAATAAAAACCTTCCTACCCAACTGTTGAATAATACCGATGAAATGTAATTGAAATCCAAAACATCCCTTTCACTACAAATTATCCAACTGATTGTCGGTGCCATCATCACTAATACTCCAGAAAAAACCAACGAAGAAAAATTGGTCTGCTGCCGGCTGAAGCGCACGTCGGTTAAAGTTTCCATTCATATCCGGGCTCGCTGCATACTGGTAACCGTTCACATTTTTGAATCCAAGGACATTGTTCACCGAAAAATAGAGTATCTGCTGCTGGGAGATCAAATAGGCCCAATTTAAACTAAGGCTGTTGTAATCCTTGGTCTTTGCCTGGAGAAAGCCCGGCATATTCTTGTCGGTGAAGGATCGGCCGCTACTATACGAATAACTAAAACCCACCTGACTCTTCCAGTCCTCGATCCAGTATTTGGCAACGGCAGAAAAATTGTGTGTATTTGCGAAAGATGGTGTTGCTTTTATGGGATAGTTTCTAAATTTTCGTTCAGTATCCAGCAACGAATAACTCAACCAATAATCGACGTTTTTTATGCTTTCGTTATCTCTCCAGAACAGATCCAGACCCTGTGCAAATCCATCACCATCGTTCGTAAAGGCACTGTCGAATGATTCGAATTCTGTATCGAAAGTGATCAGGTTGGTATAATCCTTTCGATAGGCTTCTGCTCTAAAAATTCGATTATTTGCAGTGTATTGATAATTAACAATATAATGTTGCGTTTTCCTGGCCGTTAACTGGGTTTCAAATTTAAGCACGTCATTGTTTGGTTGTTGATAAAAATCGCCATAGGCAATCGACAACTGACTGTTCTTGCCGGTCTTATAAGCCAAAGAAGCACGCGGTGCAATAGTAGTTTCATCAAACAACTCACTATGCTCCCCACGAAGACCACCCTTAATGGCAAATTTTCTGGAAAAGATAATATCTGCTTCCGAAAAAACTGCGCTAATGTTATTATTGTAACCAAAATGTGCATTGATTTCAGAATTGCTGAAATCTTCCGAAAAATCGGTTAGAAATTGTTCAATACCTACATTTAGTTTTACCCGATTGCTGAAGCGTTTGCGAACTTTTAGTTTCAGATGGGCAGAATTTTCGATGTCTGTTATATTATTGTCAATAATTGCAAAATTATTCTTTGAATTTGTGAAACTTCCGCCTCCGAATACCTTCCAGCTATCGGTTAGATCTCCGCTATAACTCGCGTTAGCGTAAAAATTCTTATTTTTAAGGCTAAAGTGAACCCCTTCGGGAACATCAATATCCTCCTGAGTTAGCTCAAAGTTGGTCGCATCGAAAGCTGCATAAAATTTTAGAAGTCCGTTGCCCAACTTTTGACGAAATACGGTTTCTCCCGCAAAATTCTCAAAAGGTTTTTCCCAATCATTTCTATCGGGAAACAGGGCGATGTAAGGAGCGAGATTTATATAGCTGGCGTTCACGCTCAAGGAGCTGTTCTTCCATTTTTGTGTATTTCCCAATCCGCCACCCACCGTCATAAGTGCCACCTCTGTCTTCTCTTGATCCGGCTCATCGATAGTATTCAATAGTAACACTGAAGACAATGCCTGACCGTATTCGGCAGAATAACCCCCGGTTGAAAAAGTGATGCCATCGAATAGGAACGGACTGTATCTTCCTCGGGTAGGAATATTATTCGTTGTAGGCGAATACGGAGTGAAAACCCGTATCCCATCAATAAAGATCTGAGTCTCTCCGGCGTCTCCCCCTCTAACAAACAGTCTTCCATCTTCTGCCACCGTGGTCGTCCCCGGAAGTGTTTGCAGAGCTCCTACGAAATCTCCCAGAGCACTGGCCGTAGTCACGACATCCAGTGGCTTTAAAACTGTCACCTTACTGTTATCTCCTGCTTCAAAAGTACCGGCAGAAATCACCACAGTTTCCAATGAATTCACATCTTCACGTAGTGCGATCTTCAGATTTTTCATATCAGTAACATTGGCAGCCAACACGAAAGTTTCGAAGGACACAAAAGAAACCGTAAGCGTTTGCACTCCCGTTTCAGTAGTTTCGAAGGAAAAGCTTCCATCGGGACTAGTAGAGGCTCCATCATAGGTACCATCCAGATAAACATTGGCACCTTCAATTGGCGATCCGTTATTCTGCGTTATTACTCCTGAAACTATGGTCTGTGCCCGGCCGAAAGACGTATTCAGCAGTAATAATAAAATAATAGCAATAAAATTAATTCGTGTAGTTGTGTTCATAATTTCAGGTTTGGTTATGTATTCAGAGCTAAATTGAGATAAACCGGTGGTGCGTCATAAAATGTTTAACCGAACTGTTGAATTTAGTGCTTCAAATGTAGTGCATCCTTATACTGAAAAATAGTATCTTTAGCTGTAAAGATCTTTCTATGAAACTATTTTATTCATTCGTTTTAACTTGTGTATTTACTTTTTCAGGCGCGGCACAGGATACCTTTTCGATCATTGCGGTTGATCCTATGACCGGTGAAGTAGGCTCGGCGGGAGCTTCATGTGTGAACGGCGTAGGTGCTGCCGGCATCATTGACATTATTACCGATATCATTCCGGGACGGGGCGGTGTAAATTCCCAGGCCTATGTGTGTGTGCCAAATATCAATCTGCAAAATGCGATCGCTAGAATGGATATGGGAGATTCTCCTTCCGAAGTCATCGACTGGCTCATTAATAACGATGCCTGCAGCTCACAAGGATTTAATCCTGAATTCAGACAATACGGTGTGGCCGATTTCGATATGTCCGGAAATCCAAGAACAGCAGGATTTACAGGTAGTATGGCCGATGATTATAAGGAGGACCGGCAAGGCCCCACCTATAGCATTCAAGGAAATATATTGCTAGATCAAACCGTGATCGACAATATGGAGAATAACTTTAATAACACTTCCGGAACACTGGCCGATAAATTAATGGCGGCCATGCAGGGAGCGAATTTTCCGGGCGCCGATCAGCGTTGTTTGTCGGCCGGAACTTCATCAACTACTGCTTATCTGCTGGTTTTTAAAGCCGATGACGACCCTAATGACCCTTACTTGCGGTTGAATGTGGGGCAGCAACCTCCCGGTACAGAACCCATCACTATTTTGCAACAATTGTATGATAATTTTCTTACGGTTCCTGAACATAAAATTTCTGGCAAAATAAAGCTGTTTCCCAATCCGGTAAGCGACCTACTCACCCTGTCGGTCAATGATGGATTGATCATAAAAAACATTGAAATTTTGGACGCCAACGGAAAAATTTTGCTGAATCTTTCAAAAATGGATAAGGCCGAGACCAGATTTAAAATTCCGGTGGCCTCATTATCCAACGGAATTTATTTTATAAAAGTCAAGACTTCAGAAGGAATTACCACTCTCAAATTCGTAAAAAGATAAAGGTGTTAAATTAGTGGTAATACTTGTCACGTATGGAGGGTAATTTTTGAAAAAGGAGTATCTTGAATTCAAAAGTTATGTGATCATGAAGGATTCTGAAAAAGTAAGTGCCTACATTAAAAAGCACAGCAAATGGAGCTCGCAACTGGCTGTATTTCGCAGTATTTTTTTAAAGACCGAACTCCTGGAAGAAATCAAATGGGGTAGTCCTACCTATACGCTGAATGGAAAATTGGTTGCCGGAATGGCAGCCTTTAAGAATCACTACGCCCTTTGGTTTCATCAGGGTGTGTTCTTAAAAGACACACAGAACAAATTGGTGAATGCACAGGAAGGAACTACAAAAGCTTTGCGTCAATGGCGATTTGAAGATGGGGACAAAATAGATAAAGAGTTGGTTTATGATTATATCCAAGAGGCCATTTCAAATTGTATCGCGGGAAAAGAAATAAAACCGGAACGTAAACAAGATGTGACGATCCCAACCTTTTTAAATGATGCGTTAAAGCGGAATACGGGGTTTTCGGAAGCATTTAAAAAATTAACTCCCGGAAAACAACGAGAATATGCAGGATATATAGCCGAGGCAAAAAGAGAAGCTACCAAACAAAGCAGATTAGAAAAAATCATTCCCATGGTACAGGAAGGCAAAGGACTTCACGATAAATATAAAAATTGCTAGGCTTTGAAAAAACCCAGATTTAGACGGTATACAAACCGGCAATTATGGTTTTATGCCCGAAGAGCATTTTGGGTACTATTCTCCTATGTCCTTATCGCTAATGCATTGTTCTTTTACGAGTATTTTACATTAGTTAGCAATGGAGTACTAAGTTCAACATTCGACTTTAAACAGGCATTTACCGCTAATCTCATCGTGGGGGTCTCTGCGGGACTTATAGGAGGGCTTATTACGGTTAATCTTATGGAAAAGTGGCTACGTGTGTACCCATTTGGCAGAGCATTACTTTTTATTACGATCACCTATATCGCCGCTGCCTTAATGGTTAGTACCATAGGTGCGCTTTATTATTACAGCGAAAAACTGGGAATGCCTTTTTATTCAGATCCCGTTTTATTCGATGTCTATCAGTTCTTCGGAACCTGGCTATTTCTGAAAAATTTTATTGTCTGGCTTTTTGTAGTAGTGGTTACCCTAATCATTTTTATGGTGAACGATAAATACGGCCCCGGGGTATTTCCCGACTATCTTATGGGGCGTTATTTTATGCCGAAGCACGAGCGCAGAATCTTTATGTTTGCCGACATAAAGAACGCTACCGGTATTGCAGAAACACTTGGTGAAGAAAAATATTTTAATTTTCTGAAGGATTTTTTCAGGGACATCGCTCCGGCAATAGTTCAAACCCGTGGAGAAGTCTATCAGTATGTAGGAGATGAAATTGTGGTGTCATGGAAAATGAAACACGGTTTAAAGAACGGGAACGCAGTGCAATGTTATTACAGCATGAAAAAGATCATCAAATATAAAAAGAGACGGTATATCCGTAAATATGATACCTACCCGGAGTTTAAGGTTGGATTTCATTTCGGTTCTGTGATGGTAGGTGAGATCGGTCAGATAAAAAGAGATATCGCATTTTCGGGAGATGTTTTAAATACCACCTCAAGAATTCAGGCCATGTGCAATGAGCTGAATGTGGAAATACTCGCTTCACAAAAATTTGCAGACATCGCCTATAAGCTACCCAAGGGCGTTACCAGACACGATATGGGCGACGAACTTTTAAAGGGCAAGAAAGAAGAAATAGGTCTGGTTACATTTCGGAACAAAAATTGAGGTAGCAGAGAAAAGATCTCAAATTAACTTTCAAAATAGTTTTAATATGAAAACAGATCACTATACCAAGACCCTTCTTACCATTATTGCGTTTTGCCTAACATTTAATGTCGCTAAGGACCTGAACCTCGTTCCGTCGGCTTATGCTTCAGAAAAAATCAGTGCCCCTCCTGGAATTTCTTCAGAATATATGCTGGTTCCGGTAAATGCAGAAACCTCTACGATGGATGTTCGTATTGTAGATATCAATACCTACGACGAACTAAATGTAAACCTGAAAGGGGTCGATACCTACGACGAATTAAAAGTTAACCTAAAACGTATAGAAACTACAGACGAGCTCGATGTGAATATTGATGAAGTAGGTGGCAATTGGGTAAGTCACGGAGGCCCCATAAAGGTAAAGATTGACTAGATTATTTACGCTTAAAAGGTCTAATGATTAACCGGGCTGCCCGGTCGTAATTGATATAATTGTAGGTCCAGTTGAAAAAGGTAATGATTCGGTTTCTGAATCCTACCAAAAACCATAGGTGGACGAACATCCATATAAACCAGGCGATCGCACCACCGAAATGCATTTTCCAAATATCGGCTACCGCCTTGTTTCGTCCAACAGTAGCTAGTGTTCCCTTATCGAAATAGGAAAACTTCTTCATCGGTTTTCCCTTTAATATCAATTTGATATTTTTTGCCAAATGTTTCCCTTGCTGAATGGCAGGCTGTGCCACCTGTGGATGCCCATTTGGGAAATCTTCGGTTTCCATCAATGCAACATCCCCCAATGCGAATATATTGTCAAAACCTTCTACTCGATTGTATGCATCCACTTTATAACGGTTTACTTTAACCACCAAGGCCTTGCCATCGATTCCCGGAACCGGATTTCCCGTAACGCCGGCTGCCCATATAAACGTCTCCGTCTTAAAGGTTTTTCCATCTTGAGTAGTGACCGTAGTGCCATCATAGTTGTGCACCATGGTGTTTAGGTGAACTTCCACACCTAACTGACGTAAGTGTTTTTCGGCTTTGGCAGAAGAAACCGGACTCATAGGGAGCAATACTCTGTCTGCTCCTTCGAGTAGATGAACGTGCATTTCTTCTTCTTCGAGTTCGTGATAATCGTTTTCCAGGATCCCTTTTCTGAATTCGGCTAAAGCTCCTGCAAGTTCAACACCCGTTGGACCCGCTCCGGCGATCACGAAATTAAGTAATCGTTTGCGATCTTCATCGGTTGTAGCGAGTTCTGCCTTTTCAATATTCTGAAGAATGAGACTTCGCATGTTTAAAGCCTGCGGAACGGTTTTCATAGGCATACTGTTTGCTCTTATGGAGTCGTTTCCGAAGAAATTAGTCTTCGTACCGGTGGCAATTACCAGATAATCGTATGTAAGCGAACCAATTGAGGTATGTAGTTTCTTATTGTTTGGATCGATGCGGTCTACGGATGCCATTCTGAAGTAAAAATTTGTCTGCTTCCTAAAGATCTTCCGAAGTGGATAGGCAATGGAATCGGGTTCGAGACCTGCAGTGGATACCTGATATAACAGCGGTTGAAAAGTATGATAATTGTGCCTGTCGATTAATACGATTTGAACATCGAGTTTATAGAGTTTCTTAACAAGCGAAATACCTCCAAAACCCCCGCCGATAATAACAAAGCGAGGTGATTGGGAATCGGGAATATTCATAAGGATATATTGTACCATAAAGGTACGATTTAGGTTATAAATTTCAGTGTTTCCACTAATATTTATCATTTTTGTAACAATATAATCACAAGCGGTACTAATGCATTAACTAACGATCAATCATTGAAAAAAGAGCTCGAACATAGTTTTGTAACGCAACTCGAGGCAAACCAGAACATTGTACATAAGATCTGTAGATTATACACTAATAACAGTGACGCGCACAATGATCTGTTTCAGGAGATTACCATCCAGTTATGGAAGGCGTTTCCGAAGTTTAGAGGAGATTCCAAGTTTAGCACATGGATGTATCGTGTGGCGCTTAATACTGCCATTACCCTATACCGAAAGTCTAAACGGAGTATCGACACTCAGGATTTTGAATCGGTGAGTTTTAAGATCTCGGCTGAAGCTTATGACGATACTATAGAAGAACAATTAAAGTTGATGTACAATGCCGTTAAGACATTGAACGATATCGATAAAGCTTTGGTGTTTCTGTATCTGGAAGATAAAAACTACAGAGAAATTTCAGAAACACTTGGGATTTCGGAAGTTAACGCTAGAGTGAAAATGAACCGGATAAAAGAAAAATTAAGAACAATATTAAATCCGTAATACTATGGATGAATTAGATATATTAAAGAAAAATTGGCAGGCAGGAGAGCATGAATATCCTAAACTTACCTATAAGGATATTTATAAGATGTTACTTAAGAAGTCGTCATCCATCGTGAAATGGATCTTCCTAATAAGTATTGGAGAATTGATCCTTTGGACAGGCCTCGCTTTTCTTGTACCCGAATCAAGTAAGGTAATTAACGAAGAAATTGGATTAAAGACCACCTTTCTTATTTTGAATATCATCAACTATGTGATTTTCGGGATCTTTATCGTACTGTTCTATAAGAACTATAAAAAAATTCAGGTGACCGACTCCATAAAAACCTTGCTGGAAAATATATTGCGCACACGAAAAACAGTAAAATATTTCGTGATCTACAACGTAGGTACCGCAATTATTTTATTGATCGCAGTTAACCTTTATTATTATACCAAACAAGATCAATTGTATTCCATAATGACCGAAGCCTATTCGGCTTATGCCACCATTCCACCTGAAACTTTTACGTCGGTATTCTTTATGGGACAATTAATTGGCGGCGTAATAATGGTTGGAATATTACTAATTTTCTACAGACTTGTATACGGAATATTACTGAAACGTTTAAAGAAAAACTATAAGGAACTCAAAAAAATAGAGGTGTAGGATACCGTAGTATTTAAACTAATTCTATCAACTCTTTTACATTAATAGCGCCACTGACGTTCTTTGTTGAGTTCTTCCTCTTTCTGAATCTCTTCCTGCGGAATGACTTTTAAAAATGAGGGATGCTGCTCGATAGCATATTCAAGTTTTTCAACGATATCCTTTACCGAATCATTTTCATAATCGATGTCCAATGGTTTTTTGATCTCCATGGACTGTAAGATCCCTCTTTTTTTGATCCTGATTCCTTTTTTATCGAACGAGCGACGGAAACCGTCAATCACTATAGGAACGACAATGGGCTTATTGTGCTTAATGATATGAGCCGTACCACGACGAATGGGCTTCCAGGGCTTGGTAGTCCCCTGCGGAAAAGTTATTACCCAACCATCGTTAAGTGCTTTGGTGATATTGCTCACATCGCTCATTTTTACCTGCCGGTTTACTTCTTTACCTTCTGCACGCCAAGTACGATCGATACTCACAGATCCCGCATAGGCAAGAATCTTGGGAAGAAGTCCGCTTTGCATAGTTTCTCTGGCGGCGACAAAATATAAATTGAGCTTGGGTTTCCACAAATACCCGATGTTTTTAATATTATCATCTCTCCCGCTTAAACTGGCGTTAAATACATGAAACATGGCCACGACATCGGCAAAATAGGTCTGGTGATTCGAAACAAATAGCACGTTCGTATCGGGTAGGCTTTTAATGATCTCACTCCCTTCGATCTCCAAACGGTTAAATCCTTTAAATCTTCGATGCGTTAGAGCGCCCAAGATTCTAATCAACCAGCGTTTCAAAAAAAGTATATGACCAAAAGGATTTCTTTTAAAAAGCCCCATAGATGTTCTCCTATTTTTAAAAAAAATGAGCGGCTATAAAAAATAACCGAACTGCAAAGATACTAAAATTAGGTCGTTACAACACATCGTTTAAAAGGGCTCGTACTTCACTAAGCATCATAGCAGTAGCCCCCCACACCACATGATCATTGAGTAAATATGCAGGAACCTCGATCTCTGTTGCATAAGAAGTGGAAAGCGTTTCGGTAATTAAAATAGAGTCGTCCATAAAGTGAGAAAGCGGAACTTCTATCAATGCTTCTACCTCATCTTCCTGAGGTACGAAATGAGGTGTTTCATTGGTGATTCCCAGATATGGTTGAACAAAGAAATTGCTGGGTGGGATATAGATCTCCGTTAGCTTTTTTAACACTGAAATTCTCTCGCGGGATACTGCCACCTCCTCTTCTGTTTCCCTTAAAGCGGCATCTTCTAGCGATTCGTCTGTATCTTCCAGTTTCCCGCCCGGAAACCCTACCTGAGCCGAATGTACACCTTTATAGGTTTTACGCAGTATAAGGATGAGATGTGTTTCATTATGTGTTGAAGGATAAAACAACACCATGACGCCGGCGTGCCGTGCGGTCTTCTGCTTTTTGGCAAGTCTTTTTAGTTCTAGCAGGCGTTCCACCGGGGCCATTTTTAATTGAACGGCCTCCCCTGGAAGTTCCATTTTTGTTACTTTTACAATCCGTTTTACAAATTCCTGAAAATTCATTTATGAAGTATCTGCTATATCTGTCTGTAGGCCTTATATTCTTTTTTACAAGCTGTGAAGATAAGAAAAACACTTCAGCAGTACCTTCTGAAGTCACTTCGGAAGCGGAAAAAAATTCAGAGGAAAAGAACGATATTTCTGAAGAAAAAGCTAGTGCAAAGCAGAAGAGAACCTACCCGGAGATCACCAATCAAAATATGGTGGAATTCCTCACCAAATACGGAGCCGAAAATCCTGAAACCGAAGTCCTTGTATCTACTCAACACGGCGACATAGAAATAGAACTCTACAGAGATACTCCCTTGCATCGGGCAAACTTTATATATTTAGTAAAGCAAAAGTATTTCGATGGCAGTTTCTTTCACCGAGTAGTTCCCAATTTTATCATTCAGGGAGGTAACAGCGACAATGTAAAAACAACTAAAAAAAGAGCTGCAATTGGCAATGCTTATTTGCTGCCTGCGGAACTCGAGAACGGCAGAAAACATAGCTACGGGACCGTGAGCGGGGCCAAGGAATACCGTGAAAATCCCGATAATCGTACGGCTCCTTTCGAATTCTTTATATTTCTAGGTCCTCAATCATCTACCGGACATCTTAATGGAAATTATACCATCTTCGGGAAAGTGACCAAGGGAATGGATGTGGTTGAAAAAATAGCGAATCTTCCGGCCGACGAGGGTGACTGGCCCCTTCAAAATGTATATATCAAGGCTGAGGTCCTTCAGTAAGTTCCCGCTTATTGTAAATGGTAGGTAATGACAATTTAAAGTAAACGGCTAAAAGTCTTACAGTAATTACTACCGATCCTGAAATTATAACCACAAAATTCTCCGAAAGCGAAGTTTTCAGTAGTAAGAAATAGGTCACTCCTCCCAAGATGCATGCGGTGGCGTAAATTTCCTTCCTGAAAATAATGGGTATCTCATTACAAAGTATATCACGTATTACCCCTCCAAATACCGCCGACATGGTACCCAGAGCAATACAAATGATAGGCGGAAAATCGGCAGAGATCCCCTTCTCTACTCCAACGATGGTATAAAGCGCGATACCGATCGTATCGAACAAAAACAAAGAACGTCTAATATATCCCAGTTTCTTTCTAAATATTACTGCAAAAACTGAGGCTCCAACAATGACGTAAACGAAAGTTAGGTTGCGCATCCAGGTAATAGGAAAATCAATGAGTACATCGCGAAGCGTACCACCGCCTACTGCGGTTACAAAAGCAATAATTAGAATTCCGAAGGGATCCATTCGCTTTTTAAGTGCGGTTAACACACCTGAAATAGAAAAGGAAATAGTTCCCAAGATATCGATGATTAGAAAAAGGCTCACATGTTTTGGGTATAATAGTTATAGTCTTTTATCACTCTGTCAACAAATTGAATGGGTGTGCCTTCATAAGTAACCTCCATTACATTGGAGAGTCTTTCGGAAAGCTTCAGGATAACATTGTGGTTGCCATTGTACTTGGCATCGGTAAAGACATTTTTAATCGTTTGTATTTCGAGATCCGTAAAAATGGTGACCTGAGGATATAGGGGTTGGTAGTCTTCGGGAATATCGGCTAATATCGTTTGCGAAAAACTAATGGTCTTCTTTTCAGAGATCACTGTAGTTGTTGCCGCCATATCGCCTAAACGCTGACCCCTTCCGTTCATTAAGATGGTGACCAAAGCTAAGGCTCCGCTTGTAATACTAACATCGATGATCCTTAACAGCCAACGAAGTAGATAATTCGAAAATGCCGGTTTTGACCCGTCCAGTTTTACTACCCGGATCTTTAGTACTGCCTTTCCCGGACTCTGTCCGTTCCAAAACATTTCCCATAGCAAATGATACAGTAAAATAGGCAATCCGATGGTCATGATCACTAAAAAACTGAGGTCGGGACTCAGTTCTGTCCAAGCAAGAATTACAGAAACAATCACCACATAAATGATGAGAATAAGAAGGTCGATGAGGTATGCTAAAATTCGATCTCCTACCCCCGCAACATTTTGAACAATGTTGACATTTTGAGCAGTTTCTATTTGAAAATTATCCATTAATACTGTTTCTTTGAGGCAAAACAACCACGCTACAATGCGCGAAGCTGCATTTGCCAGACAAAATAAGGATAAATGGTTAAGATTTGAAAATGTTCTTCGGAATAATATTCAAATGCATCCCGATGAACTGAGTGCGCTATATTTGGAGGTTACCGACCACCTGAGTTATGCGCAGACCTTTTATCCGCAAAGTAATACATTGCAATACCTAAACAGCTTATCTGTTTTGGCGCACCAAAAGATTTATAAGACCAAAAGAGAGTCTCGTACTCGCTTTATAACATTTTATACTCGGGAGTTCCCGTTGTTTTTTTCACAATATCATAAGCAATTACTAATAGCATTTGTAACATTTTTACTTTTTGGTATCATAGGCGCATACTCGGCCGCTACCGATGGTGATTTTGTTCGACTTATTCTTGGGGACGGTTATGTTAATATGACGTTGGATAATATTGATAAAGGTGACCCAATGGCTGTGTATAAGGACATGGGAGAAATGAATATGTTTCTAGGAATTACCGTAAACAATATTAGAGTTGCTTTGCTGGCCTTTGCATTTGGTATGTTTTTAGGATTGGGCACCCTATTTATTCTAATGCGAAACGCTATTATGCTGGGGTCTTTCCAGTACTTTTTCTATGAACAGGGTCTTTTATGGGAATCGGCACGCACTATATGGATCCATGGAACCATCGAGATCTCGGTGATTATAATTGCAGGTTGTGCGGGACTTGTTCTTGGTAACAGTATTTTATTTCCGGGAACTTATACCAGGCTTCAATCCTTTGTGAGAGGTGCCAAGGACGGCCTTAAAATTTTACTGAGTACCATCCCCTTTTTCATTATTGCAGGATTTCTTGAAGGGTTTGTTACTCGCCATACCGAAATGCCCGATTGGCTGGCACTACTCATCATTGGAGGAACGTTTTATCTCATCGTTTACTATTACATCATTTACCCCATTAAACTTAAAAGAAGAAATGAAGGAGAAAATTCAGTTTAGAAAACAACGAGAGTTAGGGACCATCCTAACCGACCTCTTTAAATTTTTAAGATTGAACGGGGTACAATTATTCGGACTCATTTTCAGGATCGCCGGACCGGCCCTATTAGTGGTTGTATTGTCGTATGTCTATTATATGCAAACTGTTTTTGGCGGAATGGGTGGTAGTGGATGGATGACTAGTTCGAGCACAGGATTTGGAGAGGGTGTTGGTTTTCTTATTGCATTGGTGCTCTTACTTGTTTCTGCTATGGTGTATTACGCGCTGTTGTACGGGACTGTGCTTCATTCCATTAAGTCTTATGTAGAAAACAATGGTATGATCGTTAAAGAAGAAGTAACCGCAGGGGTAAGAGCCAATTTCTGGAGCTTGTTGGGAATGAGCATACTGGTAGGGATAATGGTCTTTTTTGGCGCACTATTTTGTTTGGCGCCGGGGATTTTTCTGGCCGTTGTACTGTCACTTACCTATGCTATCCATGTATTCGAAAAACGAGATGTTACCGATAGTATTAGTTACAGTTTTTCGCTTATTAAAGGCGAGTGGTGGATCACATTTGCCACATACTTGGTTTTAATTATCATTTATTACATACTCCTAATGATATTTCAGGTTCCTCAGTATATCTACTTTTTCGTAAAGGGAATCGCCTTTGCGGAAACAGTTTCGGCAGATCCGTCAGATATGTTTGATTGGGTCTATATGGTACTGAGCTCCATAGGAGTAATAGCTCAGTATCTGCTGCAAGCAATTATAGTTATCGCCACGGCCTTGATCTACTATAACTTGAATGAAAAGAAACACTTTACAGGTACTATGGAAACCATAGAATCCATAGGCAACAGGGAAGATTAATACTATGCGGATCGTTTTCATTTTAGGTGTATTTCTTATGTTTTTTTCTGAAGCACAGGCGCAAGACAGCCTGAGTGTGAATGAGGAAAACGTCGTACAATACGACAGGCGCACCCATTTGATACCGGTTGAGTTCAATTCTGAAAAGATTACAGATTATAAGAATGATGAGGATTTCAATTATACCGAACTTATAAAAGAACCCAATTTCTGGGATCGGTTTAAAATATGGTTAAGTGAGCTTTGGAGCCGCTTTTGGGAATGGCTGCTTGGGGACAATCAAAATACCTGGTTCTGGTCAAACTTTATTGCCATACTTCCGTATCTCATTATTGGTGGAATACTGTTTTTTATTATATGGCTTTTCTATAAACTGAATCCCGGAGCAAAACTTTTAGGAAGAAAGAAAGGACCCGAAGTGTTCTTTACCGAAGAGGAAGAGATCATAAAGACCAGGGACATTCAAAAACTCATTGACAGGGCATTACAACATAAGGATTACCGCTTGGCGGTTCGCTATCATTATCTTTTAATTCTGAAAAAACTCACCAATGCAGAAATTATCGATTACGAATTCGACAAAACCAATACTGATTATATTGAGGAGATCACTTCAGAAATGCTGAAAAATCAGTATAAAAAAGTAACGTTATTATACGATTATATCTGGTACGGAAGCTTTGCCGTCACCGAAACCGATTATCTTATTGCACAGGGCGCCTTTAAAAAACTTGAACATCAAATCCCCGACAATAATGAGTAGGTTTCAGAAAATAGCATTCTTTGGTCTGTTTATAATGGTTGCGGGCTTGGTGTATGTTGAAGCAACAAAACCTGTGCCTATCAGTTGGTTTCCCAGTTATTCTACTTTGGATAAGATTCCAATGGGAACCTATGTATTAAGCGATCTTCTGGAAACTTCCTATAATGACAAAATAAAAGCGTTTAGCAGACCTCCTTTTGAAGTCCTTCAGGATTCTACACTGCAGGGAACCTATTTGTTCATCAATAACCGTGTTGCTTTCGATAAAGCCGAATTCAACAAATTGTACAATTGGGTGGAAGAAGGAAATACCGTGTTTGTTTCGGCCAATCATCATAGTCGCATGCTTTTAGACACTTTGTCCCTAAAGGTAAATAATGCTTGGTTAAAAAATAGTCTCGCAACCGAGCCCATGCTTCAATTGGTAAATCCAAAATTGAAAAGTGAAAAGGTATATCATCTCGACAGAGATTTTATTGTCCCTTATTTTGAAGAGATCGACACCCTATCGCATACTGTACTTGGAATGGTAGAAGCGTATAAAGACACTATTGCTCTTTTACATCCGACAGCGAATTTTATAGAGGCTCCTATAGGCAATGGTAGATTTTTGATCCACAATCAGCCTGAGATCTTTTCCAATTATTTTTTGCTGAAAGACGACTATGCAACACATACACAACATGTTTTAAGTTATATAAATGACGACTCAATGATCTATTGGGATGATTACTACAAAAGTGGAAAAAAAGTAAATGTTTCCCCTCTGCGTATCATTCTGAATAGCAAATACCTAAAATGGGCCTACTATTTTGTACTCATAGGTGTGCTATTATATGTGTTGTTTGAAGGAAAACGAAAGCAGCGCAATATTCCAATTGTAAAACCTCTTACAAATAAAACCTACGAGTATACACAGACCATTTCGGGGATGTACCTCGATAAGAGACAATATCACGAAATTGCACAGAAACAGATCGTATTATTTTTTGAATTTATTCGTACGCGCCTTCGTGTCCCCACAGAGAGGATAAATGATCGGTTCTTTGAAACTATCGCTGCGCGAAGCGGAAATACTGTTGAAGATACTAAATCACTGTTTACCTTTATAGAAAAAGTACAACACCAGCATACTACCACCAAAGAAGAATTATTAAAACTCAATAAAGAGATCAATCAATATAAAAATAAGGTCGATGGAAAATCCTGAATCACAAAACGAAGAATTACAGTTTAACAGCCGCATCCCACTCCAAGAATTGCGTGATGCCGTAGATCAGATAAAAACACAGCTTGGAAAAATAATAATCGGTCAGCAGGACTTTATCGAGTTGCTCATTGTAAGTTTACTTGCAAATGGTCATGTACTTATTGAAGGTGTTCCGGGTATTGCCAAAACCATTACGGCAAAGCTCTTTGCAAAAACTTTGAAAACCGATTTCAGCAGGATACAGTTTACTCCCGACCTCATGCCGAGTGATGTTTTGGGAACTTCTGTCCTCAACATGAAATCATCTGAGTTTGAATTTAAAAAAGGCCCTATCTTTTCGAATATTGTGCTAATAGACGAGATCAATAGAGCGCCTGCCAAGACCCAGGCTGCGCTTTTTGAGGTTATGGAAGAGCGACAGATAACTATGGATGGAGAAAAATATATTATGGAATATCCCTTTATGGTTTTAGCAACACAAAATCCTGTAGAACAGGAAGGAACATATGCGCTTCCGGAGGCTCAACTCGATAGATTTTTGTTTAAAATAAAAGTGGGTTATCCTACTCTTGATGACGAAATAAACATTCTTAAAACACATCACAACCGCAAATTGGCTGTTCCTCAGGACGCGATTGAAGGTGTGCTTACCCCTGAAGCGCTGCGAAGTTTCCGGGAACAGGTACAGCACATTTTAATAGAAGAAAAGATCTTTAATTATATCGCACAGGTAGTAGATAAAACCCGTAATCATCCCCATTTATATCTGGGAGGATCCCCGCGTGCTTCGCTCGCAATTATGAATGCCTCCAAGGCATTTGCGGCCATCAACAATCGGGATTTCGTAACTCCCGATGATGTAAAACGGGCGCTCGCACCTGTATTAAGGCACCGAATCATTCTTTCTCCCGAACGAGAAATGGAAGGCATGTCTCCCGAAGCAGTTATCGATATGATCGCCCAATCAGTAGAAATTCCCCGTTAGTGATCAACTTTCTAAAATATCTGTATTTAAGTCCGCGTTTTTTTTATACACTAACGCTGCTTGCGCTGCTTTTTTTGATTTCACATTGGATGCCCAATTTGTATGGAATAGTTTGGCTACTGGTGTTGGGATTAGGTGTTTTACTACTCATCGAAATAAGTATGTTATATAGCGGCAAAGGCCTTAAAGGGGAACGAATCCTTCCGGAGAAATTCAGTAATAGCGATGATAATGAAGTATATATTCAGCTAAAAAACAGTTATCCCTTTAAGATCAGCGTAGTGATAATTGATGAATTACCCGTGCAGTTTCAGAAACGCGATTTTTTCAGAAAAAAAGAAATACCGGCTAAGGATAAAACTACATTACCCTACTTGGTACGGCCTGTAGATCGTGGGGAATATGTTTTCGGAAACCTTAATTGTTATGCCACGTCCATTATAGGTCTCGCCAGAAAACGCTATACATTTAACCATGAGCAATTAGTAAAAGTATATCCATCATTTATACAGATGAAGAAATATGACTTTTTGGCTATCGACAATCGATTATCCCATATTGGCTTAAAGAAGATCAGACGTATTGGTCATACGATGGAATTCGAGCAGATCAAGGAATATGTAGTTGGCGATGATGTACGTACTGTAAACTGGAAGGCAACTGCCAAACACGCTCAACTGATGGTGAATCAGTTTCAGGATGAAAAAATGCAACCCATTTATTCGGTCATCGATACCAGCCGGGTGATGAAGATGCCATTTAATGGACTCAAATTAGTGGATTATGCCATAAACAGTGCCTTGGCATTTTCAAATATTGCATTAAAAAAGAATGACAAGGTGGGATTGGTTGATTTTTCAAACAAAATAGGGAACTTCCTCCCTGCCCAGGCTAAAAAGACGTATCTGAATACTATTCTCGATACACTTTACAATATAGATACCAAGTTTTTGGATTCCGATTTTGGGCAGCTTCAGTCCCTGGTGAAAAGACAGATCACACACCGAAGTTTGCTGTTGTTGTATACGAATTTTGAGCACATTTCGGCCTTACACCGACAGTTGCCCTATTTATTGGCTATTGCAAAAAAACATGTATTGGTTGTAATCTTTTTCGAAAACACCGAGCTGAAGCGATTGTCTGAACAGGAATCCACGTCAATTCCGGATATTTTCGACCAAACCATTGCGCAACAGTTTCAATTTGATAAAAAAATAATCGTTAGGGAATTACAACAGCGGGGAATTCAAACCTTACTTACTGCACCCGAAGATCTCACCGTGAATACGATCAATAAATATCTGGAGATCAAAGCCAAGGGATTGCTTTAAAAATTAGGGAGGCATAGGATGTCGTGTCTGTAAATTTGTGGTCTAATTAATTCAATTGATCACTATTGATAAAAATGGTATGATGGTTTTGTGTTCTGAATTTAGAAAATTACTTTGGGGCTTACTTTTATGCTATCGGGTCTTGGTACAATGCCAAAAGTATAATTTTTTACTTGTTGTTGATTAGCCCCCGATTTACAAGAACCACTTCCCTGTTCATAATGCCAATGAATCTTAATATCATCTTGGTTTTAGTATCTCAGAATATGAAAGGAACCCCGATGATCACCGGTGGTACGCTGATATGAAATACCTTCCTTATTCAGTGGCATCAAGGAATCGAGATTATGATCTTAACATTGACAAGCTTAATTTTAATAAATGATAACTTTTGAATAGTCCATCGCTATAGATTTTATTGATAGATATCGTATATTTGTGTTTCAAAACTTTATGGCTATGACGATCACTCAATTAAAATATGTATTGGCAGTTGCTGAAAATCAGAATTTTACAAAGGCTGCTCAAAAAACCTTCGTAACACAGCCTACCTTGAGTATGCAAATCCAAAAACTGGAAGAGGAATTGGACATACTCATATTTGATCGAAGCAAAAAACCAATCGAACTTACTTCGGTAGGGAAAAAGATCGTTAGTCAGGCCCGAAGCATTGTGAATGAAGCCGACCGTATGCAGGATGTGGTAGACCAGGAGAAGGGATTTATTGGTGGAGCATTTAAATTAGGGATCATTCCAACAGTTATGCCTACGCTATTGCCGATGTTTCTGAAAAATTTTACGCGAAAATTCCCCAAGGTTCAACTCAAGATTGAAGAACTCACCACCGATGAGATCATAACAAAGATTAATGATGGTCATTTAGATGCGGCAATAGCTGCTACCCCTTTACATATAGATAAGATAAAGGAACGCGTATTGTACTACGAACCCTTTGTGGGTTATATTCCTGAAAGTCATCGTTTGGCCGTAAATAAGACCATAGACAGTAAAGATCTGGAGATTGATGATATATTGTTATTGGAGGACGGGCATTGCTTTAGGGACGGAGTTATCAATCTCTGTAAGGCATCCAAACTACAGCACGGTGAACCCTTTCAGCTGGAAAGCGGCAGTTTTGAAACCCTAATTAAACTTTCGGATGAAGGGCTAGGAATGACACTACTTCCATTTTTGCACACGATGGACGTTTCAGAACATCAAAAGAGAAACCTAAGATATTTCAACGATCCACCACCTGCACGTGAAGTGGGATTAATCTACAATAAAAGTGAACTGAAACTGCAGATCATCAATGCATTATACGACCTCATTTCGGGAGTGGTACGAGGTGCCATCGCCTTTCAGGATGTAAAGATCATCAGTCCGATAAAATAAACCCAATAGAAATAAAGAAAAAACCCTTCCTGTTGAACAGGAAGGGTTTTTTTATGGGTTTAAATAAATTAGACACTGATTCAATTGGGGGTTCTGCTTTATAAGAGCGTCAATCCAGATCTTTAATTCCTCTATTTCGTAGGGGAGTAATCTGGACATTGCCTTTTTTAACTCTTTACAGAACAAATTTACATCAAAACTTACTTTTGCAAGTACGGCTTTAGTGTAATCAAACATTGCTCTAGCCATAGTAAAATTGGATTTTTGTTAGGTTAAGTAGTTGTATGTATAGGCAGTATTTTTTTATTAAGCGTTTTAAATATAACTAAAAAAAGCATAGAAAATTCCTTTGTTACTGTAAATCTGTCTGTTAAAGTTTTCTAAATATTTAAATTCATTGTCTTAACCCCCTTTAAACATTAAACTTAGAATACAAACAGCTCTTACTTCTTAGTCTTTAATTTAACAGTCCATTCAAATGAAAAATTTGAAACCGTGTTACCTTCCTGGTCTCTTCCTTCTGCTTTCATCCAGCAGGTTTGTCCTTCTCCTGTAGCGATAGTCCTTGCAATCGCATCTTTTATGAGCAATCCGTCAGTACAATAGAATGAGATTCGCCCCTTGGCCTTTTTACTAAAAGACGCGTTATTGTTGGCCACCAGCATCGATACCGGTTTTTTTGATTCGTTAATATAACCCATGACCAGCGCACCCGTACTTAGTTCGGCAGCCATTCCCTGTACCGCCCAGAACATTGATTTAAAGGGATTCTGGTTGATCCATCGTAATTTCACAGAGGTAGTACAGGACGTATCGTTTATCGATTTCAGACGTACACCACACAAAAAAGCCGAGGGCAGTTTAAAAAAAAGAAATGCGTTGATCTTAGCCGGTGATAGCTGCATACGTGTGATTTTCTGCGAAGATATTCAATTAAATCCAGATATAATTTTGTTAATGTTTTGTTAATTTTTAGTACTATGCGTAACATAATACCTTCTTTTAGACATATATTTGTATAAGATTATAATGAATTATGGAACCAACACTTTCAGAAAATCAAAAAAACCTTGGAGCTCTGATACATATATCAACCTTCTCGAAGTATTTTTTCCCGTTTGCAAATTTCTTTGCTCCGCTTCTATTATGGACATTAAATAAGGAAAAACCTTTTGTTGACCACCATGGAAAGGAAGCCATCAACTTTCAGTTAAGTTTATTGGTATATACCTTATTAATCGGTTTGTTATGTATTCCTTTCTTTCTAATGTTTGTAACAGATTTTGTGTCATTAATCGAGACTATTGAGCATACTACTCACCATGTCACCTTTAATGAAGTGAGCAACCTTACGGGCATTGTAACATTATTTGGTATTGCAGCGCTCTTATTGTTTGGATTATTTGTCCTGGAGTTATATGCTGTGATTTCTGCAGCTGTAAAAGCTTCGAAGGGAGAATCCTATAAATATCCGTTGAGTATACCTTTTATAAAAACCACTAACCCTGTTTTAGCAGGAACAAATCAACAAGAAAATGAGCACACTAGTTAGTCTATTATTAGCAGCAATACTAAATATGATCTCAGTTCAGACCTATTCGGAAGAAATTAATCAAGCTTCCATCACCGAAATCAATTGCTGTAAATACCAAGTACATACCAGAAATGCTTGTCTAATCAATCAAGACGAACAGTTATTTTAAAATTAAACCAAGAAGATGAAAATCGAAAACACAAAAGCACAAATGCGTAAGGGAGTCTTGGAGTACTGCATCCTTTCTATTCTCAAAGATGGAGAGGCATATACTTCAGACATTCTTGAAACATTGAAAGACGCCAAAATGCTTGTCGTGGAGGGAACGATCTATCCCCTGCTCACCCGCCTTAAAAATTCGGGTCTGTTAGCCTACCGTTGGGAAGAATCCAGCAGTGGTCCGCCACGTAAGTATTACGAACTTACCGAAACCGGTAGATTATTTTTAAATGAATTAAATACCACCTGGAGTGAATTGCAACAGGCGGTAAACAGAGTAACCAGCGAAAACATTAAAAAATGAAAAAGACAGTAAATATAAATTTAGCAGGCACGTTCTTCCACATAGACGAAGACGCTTTTGCCAAACTACAACGCTATTTGGATGCGATTAAAAGATCGCTTTCAGATCCACAGGGCAGCGATGAGATCTTAAGAGATATTGAAGCCCGGATTGCTGAACTTTTTTCTGAAAAAATAGAGAACAGCTCACAAGTGATCTCTATCAAGGAATTAGATGCGGTTATCGCGGTTATGGGGCAGCCTGAAGACTATATGGTTGACGAAGAGATCTTTGAAGACACTCCCCCTACCTCCCGCTCGAGATCGCACGCCTCATATAAGCAATTATTCAGAGATATTGACAATAAATTCATTGCCGGTGTTTCCTCGGGATTAGGTCATTATCTGGGTATTGACGCCATTTGGGTTCGGCTTATCTGGATCTTACTAACTGTATTTTCCAGTGGGATCTTTATTGTATTCTATATACTATTCTGGATCCTTGTTCCTGCAGCCGAATCAACTTCAGATAAATTGAAAATGACAGGTGAAGCTGTCAATATATCGAATATTGAAAAAAAGTTTAAAGAAGGATATGAAAAAGTTGCGGATAGTGTAAAAAACGCAGACTATGACAAATACGGGAAAAAAGTGAAAAGCGGAGCTACCGGTTTTTTCGAAGCTCTCGGTAATATCCTTCTTACTATTTTAAAAATATTTGTCAAATTTATTGGAATCATTCTCATCATCGTATCACTTTCTACGCTAATAGGGCTTATTATTGGCTTGTTTACCTTCGGGTCTGTAGATATCTGGGGAAGCGGTGAATTCATGGACTATTTCTCTATGATAGACACTACCAACAGTCCGTTATGGCTTATATCACTAATGACACTGTTTGCAGTAGGTATTCCATTCTTTGTGCTGTTTATACTCGGACTCAAATTGCTTATCGACAATTTAAAATCCATAGGAACGGCAGCGAAGATCATTTTACTCATCCTTTGGGTGGCTTCTTTAATAGGACTGGGAATTATTGGATTACAACAAGCAACAACCAGAGCTTATGACGGGGAATTTATTACCGAAGAAACACTACCGGTACGCACAGGGGACACCCTGCGAATCGCTATGGGGTCTCTCAATGACTATACTTATAGTGTTCACAGAAATGACGGCCTGCGAATCAAGTACGACGAAAACGATAACAAGCAAATCTATTCAAACGATGTACGCTTCGCCGTACGATCTACGAATGATTCGATAGGAAAAATTATCCTTGAGAAAAAAGCACAGGGAGCGAGTTTTCTGGAAGCCAAACAATGGGCAGAAGCGATCGATTACAAGTATAACCTGGAAAATGGAACCTTAACACTTGACGGTTTCTTTACCACCGATCTCGCCAATAAGTACCGTGATCAGGAGGTAGAGATCGTGGTGTACTTACCTTTGGGTTCTATTCTGTATGCTGAAAGCGAGACCTATTCGTTTCACCGTAACTATTCCAGTTCGGGGGACATCCTCGATAACGGAGATGAGCAGCATTATCTTTTAATCCTTCAAAATAAAACACAATGTCTGGATTGTGCAAGTTCTGAAGCTAAGGATCCTTTAAAGGTTGATACACCCACTTCAGACTGGGAGAGTCAGCTGTATAAAGATCTTGAATTGGAAACTCCAGCAGAAGCTACCGATCCTTCCGAAGGATCAGAAAATACAACACCCGCAATCGATTCAACCACTATAAATAATAACAACTAAAACCGAGAAACATGAAAACTAGAAATCTATTCATAGCCTTTGTCGCAGTTTTTGCCTTAAGCAGCTGCCATTTTGATATCAATCTTGGACAGATCGACGGAAATGGAAATGTAACCACTCAGGACCGACAGGTGGATGGCGACTTTCACATAGTAAAAGGTAGCAGCGGTATTGACGTATACCTTACAGAAGGTTCAGAAAATAAGATCGTTGTAGAAGCTGACGAAAATTTACAGGACATAATCGAAACTGTAGTAATGGATGGTAAACTTACCATTCGGACTTCAGAAAATATTGGGCGATCTAAATCAAAGAAAGTACATGTTACGTTCACAAATTTGGATGGAATTATGGCGAGTAGCGGCTCAGATGTAATGTCAAATTCGGTTATTAAAAGCGAATCACTTAATCTGGATGCCAGTAGTGGTGCCGATCTCGAATTAGAGATCATCGCAAACACGGTTTATGCAGAAACAAGTAGTGGTGCCGATATGAAAATATCGGGAAAAGCATCATCGCTTTCTGCAAAGGCTTCCAGCGGAAGTGACATCAATGCCAAAGAACTACTTGTAGTAAGCTGTAATGCAGATGCATCAAGTGGTGCCGATATCACTGTAAACGTCAAGGATCGCTTAGATGCTGAAGCTACAAGTGGCGGAGATGTACACTATTTTGGCAATCCTGCTGCAGTGAATAATAAAGGTAGCCGCAGCGGCGGAGTACACAAAATGTAAAATACCATCAACTAATCAACTTGAAGGAGATCCGTCCCACTTGACTGTTGCGGACGGATCTTTTTTATTAAAAATCAGATCATGAGAATCTTAATGTTATGTTCACTTTTTATAGCTGCCGGTATGACGGCACAGGTAGATCCAAATTCAGAATTGTATAAAACTTTTCAGCAAAAAGACAGCATTTTGTTCGACGCAGGGTTTAACAATTGTGAATTAGACCTACTTGCCGATCAACTTACAGATGATCTGGAATTTTATCACGATCAGGGAGGATTTCAGGATAAAGCAGCATTTCTAAAAGCGATGAAGGATAATATTTGTTCATCCCCGTCCCAGAAACCAATCCGGAAACTTGTCGATGGCTCTATGAAGGTTTATCCAATGTATGACAACGGAATATTGTACGGAGCGATCGTAGAAGGGACGCATGAATTCTATATAAAAGAGCCGGATAAAGCCTTGTACAAAACCTCTTCTGCCCTCTTTTCGGGATTATGGATCCTTGAAAATAAGAATTGGAAAGCAAAGCGAATTTTCAGCTATCATCATCTACCTTCAGAAAAATAATACGTCGTATACTAGATCGTAAAAAAATTCGTTCACCAAGAACATCTCTGCTAATCATCATCGATCAAAACAAATAAAAATTCATGAAATACCTTTTTTTTGCCCTTTGCCTCTTTTTTTTAGTAAGCTGTAACAGTGACGATGATAAAAATAGCAACGCAAGCACTGAAGTGAACTTAAAGGATGGCTCCTGGGTGGTTAGCTACCTGTTTGTGGACAATATGGACGAAACCAATAACCTGGTGAGTTTCGAATTTGATTTTAAAAATA
Source organism: Constantimarinum furrinae (assembly GCF_014295415.1). Taxonomy (GTDB): domain Bacteria; phylum Bacteroidota; class Bacteroidia; order Flavobacteriales; family Flavobacteriaceae; genus Constantimarinum; species Constantimarinum furrinae. Next base: position 2,074,262 of record NZ_CP052909.1, on the reverse strand, counting down.
ACCAAGTACTTTCTGCTCAAAACAACCTGTATTCGGACGATGGAACTTGGAATTATTCTAAGATGAATGAAGAAGAGGAAATCTCCATTGTTTTTACGGAAACCTATCCGTTGGGCTTGCTTTTCGGGGAATGGAAAGTGATGACAGCAGCCCCTACCAAGGTAGAACTTGTGTTAGAAGATGAACTTAACGGAAATATAGATTTCCTCACCTTCAGTAAACAATAAAAAACCGCCCCAAAACATTCAGCATGTTTTGAGACGGTTTGAAAAATAGGAAAACCTACATCACTATTTTACAAATACCTTGAATGGGATCCTTCCATTCTCGGTCTCTGCTTCCAGTAAATACATTCCTGTGGATAATTGTGACATATTGATCTGTCCGTCTGTAGCCTCTATTTTTGTTTGTTGAAGTATCTGTCCTGTTAGATTGTAGACTGTAATAGTCTTAATCGTTTCCGGAAAAGAAACCTGTAAAATATCAGTTACGGGGTTCGGATAGAACACGATCTTCTGTGTATCAAAATCTGAATTCCCAAGGATCATCGTAGTTGTAAATGTTATGGGACCTTCCCATGCACTTCCGTTTGTACCGCAAAGCGATTTCACGTATACGTCGTAAGTGGTTTCAGGATTAAGTCCTTCCAGTAAAACTTCGGTATCATTCGTCTGGATTCCTGAAGAAGCACCCGGATACACCGAACCTCCAGGTAAAACAATGTACTCATAACCCCCTACCGGTGCAGGAGACGGAGCCGTCCAACTTAGCAGTGCTGTTTCAGGAGTTATATCGGTCACTTCTACATCTGTTGGAAAGCTACATACTGGCGAATCATCGTATGCTGCGATCTTGTACGTACCAAAGGTTCCTACGCGTCCCCATACTCTTACCAGAATTTCGGTACCGGGTTGCATATCGGTAAGCTCAATGTAGTTGAAGAATCCTTCTCCCTCGTCTGAACTACAAACCAGAGAATTAAGATCGTCGCACGGACCAAGGTAGGCCTGCATACCGGGATCCCATAGATACGGGTCATTATTCGTTTTGGTCTCCAACACCAATCGTCCCGATTGCGGAATTTCCACAGAATACCATACATCTTTCCCCTTAATGTCAAACTCAAGATTATCGCACGATGGGATAGGATCATTTGGGTTACGAGTAGCCGAAGTATTATCGCCAATCACAAAACTACTGTTAAAGTCTAGGCCTGCTGTTAACGGAATCGCCGCAGAACACTCATCATTAGATGGCGCCGGTGGCGATGGATACACACATAACTCGAAGAATACCGGGATAGAAGTAGCCGAGCTAGAAACCGCCACGTAGTAGGTTTCGCCCGCAACAAGATCCACAGTCTGTAGATACGAGGTACAATTCTCAGTCACTTGTGTTAAATTTCCGGGAGTACCTTCGTAAACCGATAGGGAAGTGACTCCTCCTCCGTTTATGATATCTCTTCGGAACGTATAGTTTGCCGTACTGTTTGGCACAAAAGTGTACCAAACGTCATTGGTAGTCGCACCGCATTCAGAGTCCGCAGAATGAGTACTGGAAGCAGTATATCCGCTTACCGCATTGTTGCAACTGTTGTTATTCGATTCGGTAATGCTAAAGGCTCCTATAGGCTCATCATTTGCCGGTACTTCCGGCATTTTATAAACGCACAGTGAAAACTGTGCAGTTTCCACATCACTGGCTACCGATACGAAATAAGTCTGTCCCGCATTTAAATTCTGAATAGTATATCGCGTAGAACAACCTCCGGAAAGCGCCGTAAAGTTACCGGTATACCCTTCAAAAACAAACATACTTACATCCTCTCCTGTGACATTTTCGGTGGCAAATGCATATTCGCCAGATTCGGTAGGTATAAATCGATACCACAAATCGTTAAAATTGCTATAGGTAGGCCCTGTACATGGAAAGTCAGCAGATTGTGTTGCACCTGCAAAATCACCGATAATCGCGTTATTACAAGTGTAATCTGTAGAAGCTGTCAACACATTAGACGTATAAGGCTCATCGTTAAAACCCTGTACCGGGTTAAACTCATAATTAAAGTCATCCATAAACACATATTGGGTCGCTCCGGTACCCGAATGCTGTGGCTTAATCGCGATATACTTATGGTTAAGGTTAGTATCGTAAGTAGAAAAATCGATAGTAAATTCGGTCCAGGTATCGGCTACTACTGTGGATTGATTAAGTGATGTATTGTCGATCACCTGAAAAGAAGCCATATCGGTTGGGCTGGCAACTGTACCAATAAGGATATTCATATCGGCTTCGTTCCCGGTTCTTTTATTCATTCGGAAACGAATCTGCTTATCCACATTAAGATCGGCAAACTCAGGAGAAATCAACACAAGACCTTCAGGATCGGCACTGGACGGAAAATAAATACGAAGTTGTAAATTTCCTTCAAAAGGGTTTATTCCGAAGCTATTTCCATAGGTTTTAAAATCGCCAATCGTAGTGTCGTAAACAGACCAGCACGGCTTAATCTCTTCGGAACTAACATTGGGTCCTTCAAAACTGTCGTAGTATTCGGCTGTAAAACTGCTACACGCTGAAGTAAATACTTCTGAAGCAATCCAGGCTCCAAAATCGGTTGTCGAACATTTTGCTCTAACGTAAGCGATATAGTCGGTATTCTGAGATAAAGGAACCGTTGCGGCATTGGTAGATACTTCGGTACCCGAATCAGATGGACCGGGTGACGGAGCTGATGCTTCCAGAATTAAATATTCCCAGGCTATTTCACTCGAACCACTCCCTGTCCAGCTAATTTCTGCCGAGTTGTACTGTACATTATTTGCTTCAACATCACTCACTTCCAGACAGGAAGGTATGTCCTCTATACAAACTTCGTTGATCCATACATACTTATTAATAGTACCTCCATGTTTAAATGCATAATTTGCATGACCGTTATTGGGTAGGTCAACGATGTATTGGGTGTTTCTGTCGGAGTTTAAAGTTAGCGTAGTGATCTGTACAAAACTACCACTACCGTCAATGGTACCTACTTCAAGAAGATCGGGAGAGGCATCGGATGCTCCGGCAGTGAATTTGAGTCGGTGCGTCCCGTCTGTTGCAAATGTAACATCCGGTGAGATCGCCATAATATTTCCAACAGTTGAACTAACCACATGCAATTCGAACATATTCTTGCTATATGAAAATTCGTAATCCACATACGCATGACCGCCGGATCCCGGGTCATCCTCAACACTCCAACAAAAAGGAACAGTATTATCCGGTATTCCCACAAAATCTTCACAATAGTTCGCAGTAATGATCCCACAATCGGTTCTTAGTGTAGCTGCAGCCATGATCCATGCTCCATAATCACCACCTCCGCAATTTGCGCGTACATAGGCTTCATATTCGGTATCCATTTCAAGATTGTCGACTGTAAGGGATGGAGTTGTACTGGTAGAAGTATAAGCTGTTCCATTGGTCGTTGGAACTCCTGTGCCTACTTCCTGAACCACATATTCCCAGGCATCTTCATTGGAGTTACTCTCATTCCAACTTAAATCTACGGTTGTTTCCGTTGGATTAGACATCACAATATTTGAAACTTCCAGACAGGTTGGGATCACTTCCACACAAATACTGTCCAGATTCACCTGTGAATTGGTCGTAGCAAGATCGTGTTGAAATGCCATATATTGATCGGTTCCGGCAGGAATAGCAATTTCGTAATACGTCCAGTTTGAAGATGGTACTAACGTAGTTATAGGAGTAAGAGTTCCCGAACCGTCATTAGCGTTTATGGTTCCCAGGATCAAGCTTGAACCTCCAAATCCCTGTAAATAAAATTTTACACGGTGATTACCGTCGGAAGTTGTTGCATTCAGGGGAGAAATGAAAATGAGGTCTCCTGTTGTGGCATTGCCACTGTACATTCTGAAATATTTCCCCGGTGAGGGAGCTGAAGGATTTGAGGTAACCTGTCCGTACACAAGACTTGTTCCATCGGTATTATTTATCATGGTCCAGTTTGTTGGAACTGTACCGTTCGCATAGGTATCGAAATTCTCTGCTATTTCACATTGGGCATTTAATAATTGCCCGATACTCAGCATACATACCAGTAAAAGTTGTAGTGATGTTTTCATTATTGTAATTTTTTAATAGTGATTTAATTCGAAAACAAACCTACTATTATATATGGCCTCCTGAAAGTAAAGTATTTTCGTTTTAAGGGAATTTTCACGAAATTTAAAAGCTTTAATTCGTCATTAAAGCATTGCGTTTAAGCTATTTAAATCTGGTTTTCCTTTTTTTCTGAAGAATTCTGTATCTGACGTTTATGATTGGCAATTTTCTTTCTTTTCTGAATTATATTGCGGATGATCGCGATTAAAACAACCATTAAAATAAGTCCGGCAATACTAAAATAAACCATGTACTTATCCTTTTGTTCTTCACGTTCTTTCTGAAGTTCGAGAGAGATATCTTTACTCACTTTGTCCAGCGATTCTTTTTCTCGGTCCACAAGTTTTTGGTCTTCTTCAGCATAAAGATTCATAAACCGATTCGAGTTTTCACTATCACCAATTTCGGCATAACTTTCGGCAAGGGATTTATAAAGCTGAGATTTAATTCCGGCATCATCAATCTTTTCCAGCGATGCATTTGCCTCGTTTAATATTTTAATAGCTTCCCTGTGTTTTCCTTCCGAAGACAATATTTTTGCCAGCCCTATTTTTGAATAGGCCACATTCTTGGTAGCGCTTATATTTGAGGCATATGTAATAGCATCATTAAAATTCTCCCTAGCTTCTTGTACAGAACCCAATTCGAACAAACAATCTGCAATATTGTTATGACCAATTGCAAGACTGGCATTCATGGTTTTATTGTTCTTGTCGATCTTAAAAATTGCTGTTGCTTCTTTAAAATACTCGAGCGCATAGGCACACCCGAGGTTATCTCGTTGAATTAGACCTTTTACGAATAATATATTACCCTGAAGGTATTTCAAGGTGTCCGGCAATGGATGTGCTTCAGCTATTTCATTAGCCTGGTCTAAGTACTCCAAAGCCCGGTTTCCCAATTTGAGTCGTTGAAACTGACCTCCCAAAAAACCTAGAGCACGAATGCGGTCTATGTTGCTGTTACTGGCAGATGCGATAGAATCGGCCTTTAACGCATATTTTAAAACCATTTCATGATCTTTAATTACAGCATACGCATTCGCAATGGTAAGGAGTGCTCCTATTTGGTAAGAAGGTTTGCCCTTAGATAGTGAATAGAGCGTTAAGCCATTCGTGATAGCCTGTTCCGGGTCGCTATAAACCTGAACATTTATTTCAGTACGAAGACTGTCTAATACAGCTGACCTCTGTGCTTTACAGGTACAGATCAATCCGGCAAAAAGACTAAGGAGAATGAAGAAAATGGTAGTCTTAGGAGTCAATTATTTTTTCTAATAAAGATACTAAAAAGATTGGGATGGAATTTTGGTGTCCTTTTTCAAAAAGGTAATAAACTGATTTGGTGTAATTCCCGTGATCGACTTAAATACGACAGTAAATGCACTATGGGAAGAAAAGCCACTTTCTTCGGCCAAATAACTCACTTTATAGCTAAGGTATTTTTTATCGTCTTTCATTCTGTTAATAATATAATTTACCCGCAGCTCATTGATGTACGTATTAAAATTCTTCCCTCTATGTGTGTGAATTATTTCAGAAATATACTTGGTATTGGTATTCAATTCTTTGGCTACCGACTGTAAAGAAATCCCGGCTTTGGTAAATTTATCACTGTTTTCAAATTCGTTTAATCGCTCGAGGATAGCATTTTCTGTTTCTTCCGGAATAACAACTCCCTTCGACTCCTTAGGGACGGATTCTTGCGCTACATCCAGTGTTTCGAGCTTTTCCTTCTTCTCTATTCTGGCTATCACTTTTTCAAATTTTTTATATTCCCGGTCGAGTTTTCTATTATAAAAATAATAGATCACGATCCCAAGGATCACCACACTCAGCAATATAAATCCCACCCGATAATAGATAGAAAGATCGGAGCTTATCATTTGCTCTCTGTCCTTTTTTATAAATGAGATTATCGTATTTCTTGAATTTCTTTCGGAATTAATTACAGCCTCGTTTAGTAAACTTCGCTCCCGGTTGTAACTTCGCGAAGCATCCAAACTGTCTATTTTGAGATATACTTCAGATAGATCCCCTAAAACCTCAACGTACTGGTGAGGAGGAACCACAGAAATATTTTTCGCCTGTAAAAGCAGTGTACTTGCTTCCGTAAAATCTCCTTCTTTGATGGACAGTTTTCCCAGACCCGCCAAAACTGTTGCTTCAAGAGAAGAAGCCATAAGATCCAGTGTTTTTAATTCCGAAAGGGCTTTGTTAAAATACAATCTGGCATTTTCAACATCATTCTCTATCAAATAGATAGATGCGACCCTTATATTGTTTTCAATCGAATAGGCAGGAACGAGTTCCCGGCTTTCCGCAACGGGAATCTTATTCTTTAACAGAAGCTTTAGTGCATCCTCCGGATCGTTAGATACATATAGTGCGGCGGCCGCATTCTCAAAATTAAAATTGACCAGCGTAAGGTTTGTTTTTTCTGAAGGTCTTAAGGCAGCGATAATCTCTTTTGCCTCGTCCAGATACTGAACTGAAACATCATTCATTCCGGCATTTCGGGATAATTCCGAAATGGCAATTGCAGCGAGACCCTGTAGATAATCCGGTTGTTGTGGATTTAAAACCGAACGCACCTTAAAAATGGCCTCGATACTCGCCACATGATTTCCTTTTAAGGATTCGGCCTTATACCTTAAATAATTCCCCTGAGCCTTCTGAAGATCTGTTTCAGCATTCGTCAATAAAAATCCGGCGACTCGCAACGTTTGTTCGGGATCCTTATAAACGAGATTCAGGTTTTCAAAGAAAAGATCGTCCATTTCCGTTAAATTCTGTGATATTCCAGAAGTATTAAAGGCAAGCAGACAAACAATAATGAACAACCTAATTTTCATTTAAAAAGGGGATGAAGTCACAAAGATACTACGTAAATTGAATTTTTAAACCATAAAAACCACCTTACTTATTTCAATTTCGGATATAAAAAAACACCCAAGCAATTGCTTGGGTGCCTATATCTGTGATTTGATGATTAGGCCGTGACCTCTGTCTCGATCGTTGCAAGATAACGCTCAGCATCAAGAGCAGCCATACAACCGGTACCGGCTGCAGTAACCGCCTGGCGATATTCCTTATCCTGAACATCGCCGCTGGCAAACACACCGGGCTTATTGGTTTTGGTAGATTTGCCTTCGGTAATTAGATATCCGGTGTCATCCATCTTTAGTTGCCCCTTGAATATCTCGGTATTCGGTTTATGACCTATGGCAATAAACAATCCCGTAATAGCAATTTCCTCCTTCTCTCCTGTGAGATTATTCTTCATTCGCAGACCTTCAACAACCATATCACCCAGTACTTCGTCTATTTCGGTGTTATATCTGAGATCAATATTTTTTGTAGCCGTAACACGGTGTTGCATAGCTTTAGAAGCTTTCATGTGGTCTTTTCGTACCAACATAGTCACTTTGTTACAAATATTGGCAAGGTATGTCGCTTCTTCCGCAGCCGTATCTCCTCCACCTACAATGGCAACATCCTGCCCTTTGTAAAAGAATCCGTCACATACAGCACATGCCGAAACTCCACCACCGCGCAGCCGTTGTTCACTGGGAAGACCTAGATATTTCGCCGTAGCACCAGTTGAAATGATCACTGTTTCGGCCTCAAGTTGAGTAGTATTATCGACCGTGATCTTATGAATACCTCCAACTGTATCGCTGAACTCAACCGCTGTTACCATTCCAATTCGCACGTCGGTACCAAACCGTTCTGCTTGCTGTTGAAACTGTACCATCATCGTGGGGCCGTCTATTCCTTCAGGATAACCCGGAAAATTATCGACCTCAGTAGTAGTTGTTAACTGACCGCCCGGCTCCATGCCCGTATACATTACAGGTTTAAGATCGGCTCTTGCGGCATATATGGCTGCGGTATATCCCGCGGGCCCGGAGCCTATAATAAGGCATTTTATTCTCTCAATTTGTTCAGACATAATAATAGTATTCAATTTCGTTTTCAGATTGTAAAAGTAGGAACTTTAGTATAAACCTTACACCTAAAGTTATTAAGAAAAGCTATGATATTATTAAGAGTGCCTATTTTCTGTTCTTCGGAAAAAATCTACCCGTTTTATCGCGGTAATCCTTGTATTGTGAGTGTAAGCGCATCATTAATTTTTCTTCCAGATTCGTCTTTCGGTAAAAAACTACTCCCAGAATTATTGTGATGAGCAGTTTGAGCAGCGATACTGAATAAATTGAAAACGCAAACATTCCTAAAAGCAATCCAAGATAAATAGGATGACGCACGTATTTGTAGATTCCACGTGTTACCAGATTTGTATTTTTTGCGGAAGTCTGAAATGGCGTTAAGGTATCATTTAAATGAAAAACCCCGAAGATGATGACCGCGGCACCCAAAAAAGTGAATACTAAAGAAACATATTTTATCCAGACCGGAAGTTCAAAATCCACCAGACTCCAATCGATGAAATACAACGCAAACAGAATAAATTGAATAATAATATAAGGAAGTTCCTTTCTCAACGCTGTTATGTTCTCCTAATCGTAGTTGTTACAAAAGTAGTGGTTTTATTCATTTCTTTATAACTATTGTGGGAACTTTATTGTTAATGCCGTTTGAAGTTCGAATGAATTTATATTTTTATTAAGAACAAGGGTGTGTTATCCTCACTACATTTATATTAAAAAAATTGGGTATAGAAATACTTCTGGTTTTTGCAATCATCGGGATCACGGTTCTACTGTTTATAACCGAACTTATCCCTATTGATAAAATAGGGTTTTTTGTTATCGTTTCTCTCGTCCTATTGGGATTGACAACCCCTGAAGAGGCTGTAAGTGGTTTCTCTAACTCGGCAACGATCACAATTTTAATGCTCATGATCCTGGCCATAGGGCTGGAGGACAACGGCGTAATCACCTTATTGTCGAATTCCATTAAAAAACTGAGTATCCTCCCATTAATTGCGCTTATACCGGTCTTTATGGTAGTTTCGGCAACTATTTCTTCTTTTATAAGCACCACGGCTGTGGTCATTATATTTATAAAGATCATTGCGCAATTATCTGAAAAATATAACTTCTCAACTTCAAAATTATTAATGCCTATATCGTTTGCAGGAATATTAGGTGGGAGCTGTACACTCATGGGAACCTCAACAAATCTTTTGGTTAATTCCATAGCCCGTGATAATGGCTTGGAAGCCTTTAGTTTCTTCGAATTTACCAAATACGGACTCATACTTCTTATCGTGGGTGTTGTTTTTATGACCATCGCAAGTAAATGGCTTCCAAAGGAAAATAAAGACCGTTTGCCTGAAAATATCGATGAGAACCGGTATTTGTTCACCTTAAGTGTTACCGAAGAATCTGTACATATTGGGAAGCCGCTGAGCGATGTTTCGTTTTACGATAATAACAATGTTAAGATTCTGAAACTACTCAGGAATGATGAAATTCATACCGATCCTGGAAAAAACACGACACTTCGCAGAGGGGATCAAATAATTATAATGAGTGATCTGAATGATTTTGCCACTATTTCAAAAGACAATTTTGAACTTGTGGGTAGTACAGAAAAATTCAAATTTAAAAGTAGTGATACGGAGGAAGAAGAAGAACGCTCCAACGTCTTTGTCGAATTACTTATACTTCCCGGATCTGATTTCATTGGAAAATCCTTTCAGGAAATAAAACGCGAGATGTACCATACGGCCACTGCCCTCGGAATACAAAAGCAAAAAATGTTGACAGGAAACAATTTGCCAAAGGCATTGAATGCACTTTATATTAAGCCGGGAGATAAACTTATGGTTCAGGCTTCAGACAAGCAGTTGGAAAATTTGTACAATCTCGATAATATGATCATTTTAAGACAGCATGAATCCAATTACGCTGTCGAACCCCGAAAACGAGCATGGTCCATCATTAGCCTTCTCACCGTGATTGCTTTAGCATCCACAGGCGTTTTACCCATACTGGCCAGTGCATTGACCGGGGTAGGCATGATGCTCATTGGCAATTGTATAAACCTCTCTAAAATATACCACAGGGTAAACTGGCAGATCATCTTTCTTCTTGCCGGGATGATACCACTGGGAGTTGCTATGAACAATACGGGGAGCGACGTTTGGTTAAGTGAACAACTTCTTGGGTTACTTCAAGGGTTGCCTAATTATCTTATATTGGGATCGCTCTTCGGAATTACCATGTTGTTAAGCGGCTTTATATCGAACAACGCGACTGCAGTTATTTTATCTCCTATTGCGATTAGCCTGGCCGTCGGATTGGATCTGGACGTAAAACCCTTTTTACTGGCCGTGATGTTTGCAGCCAACTTTAGCTTTTTTACGCCTATGGGCTATCAAACCAATACCCTGATCTACGGAACCGGTAATTACAGAATGAAGCATTTTCTGATCATCGGAGGGCTACTATCTGTGGTTTTACTAATAGTTGCAACACTGATACTTTCCACACTGCTTTAAAGTAATGAATTCTCAAAAAATATACGAAACTTACAATTTTATATCGCCTTCATCCACCGAGTCCTTTTTATCTCCAAATGAAAAAGGCATCCCCAGAACAAAAATGGTGACCAGTTTATTATTTTTGGAATCCCAGTAGTGCGCAGATTTTGGTATTACCTTAATCGCTGTAAGGTGAGGATCCTCCTTTCCTTCGAACCAGATATCGTCCAAACTGGTATACAGTTCTTCCAATATTTCAGAATTGTGGACAATTTCTGCCATACCAAAAAGAGTTAAAAATTGCAAGCCGTTCTTATGAGAATAGGATAAGTGTACCTCGGCATTTTCTGCAATATTCTGGTTGTTCTTACTATCTCTGTGACTTAAAAACCAAATATTACCATCTTCATCAACCTTTTTCGTTGTCATTGGAACAATATGAAACGGTTTTTTATCCAATCCGGTGATAAGCATAGCAAATTCGATGTCTTCTGCCATTTCACGGATCTTTTCCTTTCCTTCCTCGCTGTATAAGTTCTTGGTTGCCATCTGTACTGGGATTATGATTGATTTCCTACTAAGATACTGAACTCTTCAATCTGCTTTAAAACTTTATAAGAAGATTAACCATTTGTATAAGGATATGTTACGTAGATATTTTCTAAAATCTGAGTAGACCAAAGACGGTAGTGTCGATTTTTATTTCCTCAAAAGACAGGATGTAAATCACCCCAAATAAACCCCTCAGTGTAAATGGAAAATGACCGCCTTCAGCAGTCATTATTTATTTCCTCAAAAGATAGGATTTAGAGTATCCTAAAAAAAAACTCGGTGTAAATTAATAATGACCGCCTTCAGCAGTTATTATTTATTTCCTCAAAAGACAGGATTTAGAGTATCCTTTTACATCGCATTTGTTGCAAATTAAAGCGAGGCTTTAATTTTATCTAAAGCAAAAAAGCTTACTCAAGAAAATAAATATTCTACGTAAGCCCTTTGCTTTAGCTTGTTGGGATGACAGGATTTGCATAATCCTAATAAACCCTCATTGCAAATAAAGCTTTGCTTTATTTAAAACAAAAGCCCCAGTTTTTTTAAGAAAGTAAACTTTCTACAAAAACTAAAGCTTTTATTTAGTCGGGATGACAGGATTTGAACCTGCGACCACACGGCCCCCAGCCGTGTACGCTAACCGGACTGCGCCACATCCCGAAATTAGAAATGCAAAAATAGGTATTTTAAAAGCTTGTGCAAATAAAAAATCCGAACATTTCTGTTCGGATTTTTAGGTCGGGGTGGCAGGATTATTATATGATCCTCTGTGGAGTATCACAAATCAATGCCTTCGTTTTTTTAAGAAAGTAAACTTCCTACAAAAACTCCCTTTTGATTTGTCGGGGTGGCAGGATTCGAACCTGCGACCTCCTGCTCCCAAAGCAGGCGCGATGACCGGGCTACGCTACACCCCGAGGTGTATTTCAAAATCTCAAAAAACAGTTGCTTTAAGATTTTGAGTGGCAAAAATAGTCAATTTAAAAAGCCCTGCAAGCATGATACTATTTTAATTTAAATAAATCTGAATTTACTACAAATTCGTAACTATCTATAGGTAACACCTTTTTGCCCCAAAAGAAGGATTTATAAGTAAGGGTTAATAATCCCCGTAACAGCCTCGGTCAAATTTAAGATCGCAGCTTTTTATTTTGAAGTCAATTTTAGTATCTTTTCAAAGTAATTATTTTGCTATGAAAAATGTATTTCTTTTCACAATGTCTGTCTTTTTCGTGCTCTCATGTGCCGAACAAAAAAAAGAAAACGATGTTGCCATTAATACCAAAACACGTACGTATTCCATCGAAACTGTCGTTGACAACCTTTCCAACCCCTGGGGTATGACATGGCTTCCGGACGGAAGTATGCTCATTACCGAAAAAAGCGGAGAACTTATCCATTTTAAAGACGGCATTAAAACCGACGTCAAAAATGTACCTGAAGTCTACGATAGAGGTCAGGGCGGACTTTTGGATATAAAACTTCACCCTAACTACACTCAAAAGGGTTGGATCTATATTACCTATGCCTCTTCTGAAGGTGATAAGAACGGTGGTAATACCGCACTTATTAGATGTAAACTCGATAATTTCACACTTACGAATATCGAAAAACTGTACAAAGCAACACCTAATACAACACGCGGACAACACTTTGGTTCAAGAATAGAATTCGACAATGAAGGATATCTGTATTTTACCATAGGCGAGCGAGGAGACCGTGATGTGAATCCTCAGGATATTACCCGCGACGGAGGAAAAGTATACCGTCTTAACGATGACGGAAGTATTCCGGCAGATAATCCCTTTGTTAACGAACCGGGTGCTAAAAAAGCAATTTATACCTTCGGAAACCGGAATCCGCAGGGTATGGTAAAACATCCTGAAACCGGACAAATATGGATTCACGAACATGGTCCTAAAGGAGGTGATGAAATTAATATCGTAAAAAAAGGTGCTAATTACGGTTGGCCGGTAATTTCGTACGGGGTTAATTACAGTGGTACCAAATTTACCGAAGAAACGTCCCGTCCGGGTATGGAACAGCCCATATATTACTGGACGCCCTCCATTGCGCCCTGCGGAATGGATTTCGTTACCGGTAACCGATATCCCGATTGGAAGGGACATCTATTGGTGGGTTCCCTGAAATTTAATTATGTCGAACTCGTGAAACTCAATGGTGACAAAGTCATCGACCGTCTAAAGATCGCTGAAGATGTTGGTCGGGTACGCAATGTTAAAATGGGACCCGATGGATATATTTATATTGGTCTTGAAGGTCGTGGTATTGTTAAGATAATTCCAAATTAAAACATGAAAAAAGCACTTATTGTAATTCTAAGCCTTGGTATCTTTGGCTGTGGTAATTCTGATAAAAAAGAGAAAGAAGCCATTAAAATTAGTGGCGCCAAAGTAACTAAATCCCAAACCCCACTGGATAAAAGTAAGGAACGCGGCGGAATGGTTTATACCGATTTCTGTATGCAGTGTCATATGGCGAACGGGAAGGGAATTCCGGGTAATTTTCCGCCCTTAGCGGGTTCAAACTGGCTTTCAGAAAAACGAACCGAAAGCATTCATTCAGTTAAATACGGACAATCCGGTGAGATCGTGGTAAATGGGGTTACCTACGACGGAGTCATGGCTCCTATGGGATTAAGTGACGAAGAAATAGCCGATGTTATGAATTATATCATGAATTCCTGGGGGAATACTCAAGACAAAATGGTCACGCCAGAAGAAGTCAATGCTGTTGAAAAGTAGTGCGAGCTTTTAGTTTAGAAACTGGAAACTCTATAACTTAATACCTATTTTTGTAGAAATGGAAAGCCTATGCTTATAATTGGTATCGCCGGCGGCACCGGAAGCGGAAAGACTACCGTGGTTCAACAGATCGTTGAAGAATTACCAAAGGATGAAGTGTGTATCATTTCTCAGGATTCCTACTATCGGGATATTTCTCATCTTCCCTATGAGGAACGGGTGAAGATCAATTTCGACCATCCACAGGCCATAGATTTCGATCTTTTAGTAAGCCATCTTAAAGAATTGCGAAACGGAAATTCGTTTGAACAACCGGTATACTCTTTTGTCGATCACAATCGCACCGGAGAAACCGTAACCACTTTTCCAAAAAAAGTGATTATCGTTGAAGGAATTTTAATTCTAACCCACCCGGAGATTCGCAAAATGTTCGATGTAAAATTATTTGTACACGCCGATAGCGACGAGCGACTTATACGCCGTTTAAAACGTGATATAGCCGAAAGAGGACGAGATCTGGAAGAAGTGTTGCACAGATATCAAACCACCCTTAAACCAATGCATCAGCAATTTATAGAGCCAACCAAGGAATTTGCAGATATTATCATTCCTACAAATCGTTATAATACGGTGGCGGTAAACCTTATTAGGAGTATCATTCATCAAAAATTAGCTTAAAGAAACGTGAAGTTTTCAGAATTAAAAAAAAATAAATGGTTCAGGATCTTCGGTAGTACGTATGCCGTCATCCTTGTCTTATTTATTGTCTGGATGCTTTTTTTTGATACCAATTCATTCCTTATCCATAAAGAACTGGACGACGACATCGAATCTCTGGAGAATAATAAGGAGTTCTATAAAAACGAAATTGAAAAGGATAAGGCCTTTATTGAAAAGATGTCCGACAGCGATGAAGTTGAGAAATTTGCACGTGAAAAGTATTATCTTAAAAAAGAGAACGAAGATATCTTTATAATCGAACACGAAGACAGCCTTAAAAAGAAGAACAATGAGTGAGTCGCTTTTTAAAATATTTGACGAAGTTTCTTCCAAACAATGGAAACAAAAGATACAATACGACCTGAAAGGTGCCGATTATAACGAAACTCTGGTCTGGCAAAGTCCGGAGGGCATTCATGTCAAACCCTTTTATCATCCCGATGAGTTTTCGGGTGAATTTGAACCCATTCCCGGACAACCCGCCTCATGGAATATCACTCAGCAGATCTTTGTGGACGATGAGGCTATTGCCAATAAGATTGCTGTGGACGCAGTAGATAGAGGTGCGGAGGCTATTATTTTTTCTTCGGAAAAGGAGTTTTCTTCGGAAAAATTATTTCTTGATTTTCCGTATGATCAATGCAATATCTATTTTGAGCTGAATTTCCTTTCTGAAGCCTTTATCCTGTCATTGAACGACTTTCTCGCCGATAAAAAAGCGACAGTATATTACAATCTGGATCCCATTGGCCATCTGGCTCGAACCGGCAACTGGTTTCACAATTTGAAAACAGATCATGACATCTTAGGTAAGCTGTGGGCTAAAATGCCAACCAAGAATCTTTTGTCCGTAGATACTACCATATATCAAAATGCAGGCGCCAATATGGTTCAGCAATTGGCCTATGCCTTAGCGCATGCCAATGAATATCTAAATCATTTTACTACTGAACTCGATTCAGGTCAAGTTCCTCCGGTATCGATACACTTTAAACTTGCCGTGGGTTCCAACTATTTTTTCGAGATCGCAAAAATTCGTTCCCTGCGAAAATTATTTTCAGTACTCGCTGAAGAATACAATGTCGATACAGTTTGTCATATAGTTTGTATTCCTTCTAAACGGAATAAAACTCTGTACGATTACAATGTGAACATGCTTCGTACAACCACAGAAACTATGAGCGCTGCTTTGGGCGGCGCCAATTCGATCTGCAGCCTTCCCTATGATGCTGTGTATCATAAAAGCAATGAATTTGGTGAGCGTATTGCCCGGAATCAGTTGCTCATTCTCAAATCTGAAAGTTATTTCGATCTGGTTACAAATCCTTCAGACGGAGCTTACTATATTGAAAGTCTAACCGATGAACTTTCAGAAAAAGCGCTTCAGTTATTCAAGAACATCGAAGCCGGTGGCGGATTTCTTCAGCAGTTAAAAGAAGGGATTATTCAGAAAAAAATAAAAGAAAGCGCAGCAAGGGAGCAGCAACAATTCGATTCGGGAGAACTCAAACTACTGGGAACCAATTACCACATCAATAAGAGTGATCTTATGAAGCAAGAATTAGAACTGTATCCCTTCGTAAAATCAAAACCAAGAAAAACCCTTATCCAACCTATCATAGAAAAACGCCTCGCTGAAACACAGGAACAACAACGATTAAAAACTGAAGAAGCATGAGCGCAGTGGCTTTAGAAGTGATATTGGGCTTTGTATTTGGCATCTTGGGAATGGGGCTCCTTATGCGATATAAAAAGCTCACTAGATCGAATTACTATCGAATCCTTTTTATAGTCACCGCCCTGATATTGATCTTTTTTGGAGTGTATTTAGGGTATATAGGAATTTTTTTAAATGAATAGAAGAAATTTACAACATATCAGTTTAGAAAAGTCGGAAGTCGGAAGTCGGGAGTCGAAAGCTCAGGACACTTCACTCACTGCCGAAGATATCGAAGTTAAGAAGCATTACTCGGCTTCAGATAGTAAAGATCTTGAACATCTTTCGTTTGCTGCCGGAATTGCGCCAAATCTGCGTGGCCCCTACTCGACAATGTACGTACGCAGACCCTGGACTATTAGACAATACGCCGGATTCTCGACAGCAGAAGAAAGTAATGCCTTTTATCGACGTAACTTAGCTGCCGGACAAAAAGGTTTGTCGGTAGCTTTCGATCTTGCTACTCATCGAGGATACGACAGTGACCATGCCCGGGTCGTGGGCGATGTGGGAAAAGCAGGTGTAGCGATCGACAGTGTTGAGGATATGAAGATTTTGTTCGATAACATTCCGCTTGATAAAATGAGTGTTTCTATGACCATGAACGGGGCGGTTTTGCCGATAATGGCATTTTATATAGTCGCTGCTGAAGAACAGGGAGTAGCCACTGAAGCCCTGTCCGGGACCATTCAGAATGATATTTTAAAGGAGTTTATGGTACGAAATACGTATATCTACCCTCCCGCTCCATCCATGAAGATCATTAGTGATATTTTCGAATTTACTGCTCAAAATATGCCGAAATTCAATTCGATTTCTATTTCGGGTTATCATATGCAGGAAGCCGGTGCTACCTGCGATATTGAACTGGCATATACCCTTGCCGACGGACTCGAATACATTAGAACCGGGATTGCTGCGGGCATGGATATCGACACCTTTGCGCCACGGCTGTCCTTCTTTTGGGCTATTGGGATGAATCACTTTATGGAGATCGCAAAACTGCGTGCTGCTCGTATGCTATGGGCGAAGATCGTAAGTAAATTTAATCCGAAGAATGAAAAATCCCTGGCCCTGCGAACGCACTGTCAAACGAGTGGCTGGAGCCTTACCGAGCAGGATCCGTTTAACAATGTGGCCCGGACTTGTATAGAAGCCGCTGCTGCAGCTTTTGGGGGTACACAGTCTTTGCATACCAATGCTTTGGATGAGGCCATAGCACTTCCTACAGATTTTTCGGCACGCATTGCGAGGAATACCCAGTTGTATCTGCAACACGAAACCGAGATCACCCGAACAGTGGATCCCTGGGCGGGAAGTTATTACGTCGAATCCCTAACTAACGAGATTGCCAATAAAGCCTGGGCGTTAATTGAAGAAGTGGAAGAATTGGGTGGGATGACAAAAGCCATAGAAGCAGGGATCCCCAAACTTCGAATTGAGGAAGCCGCAGCGAGAAAACAGGCCAGAATTGACAGCGGACAAGACATCATAGTGGGTGTAAATAAATATCGATTGGAACAGGAAGATCCGCTTCAGATCCTGGATGTAGACAATCAGAAAGTCCGAAGCTCACAAATAGCGCGTTTAGACAGGATAAAAAAAGAACGCAATTCAGAAAAAGTTAATGAGACCCTTTCAAAATTAAAGGAGAGTGCCAAGTCGGGTGAAGGAAATTTACTAGCTTTAGCTATTGAAGCGGCCAGGGAAAGAGCGACCTTAGGTGAAATAAGTGATGCCCTCGAGAGCTCATTTGGTCGATATAAAGCACAAATTAAATCCTTTAGCGGCGTGTACAGCAAAGAAATAAAGAAGGATCCTTCCTTTGAATTAGCCAGAAAAAAAGCCGACGAATTTGCAGAATTGGAAGGAAGACGACCCCGTATCATGATCGCAAAAATGGGGCAGGACGGGCATGACCGGGGAGCAAAGGTGGTTGCTACCGGATATGCCGATGTAGGCTTTGATGTAGATATTGGTCCGTTATTTCAAACCCCAAAGGAAGCAGCCCAGCAGGCAGTAGAGAACGATGTTCATATTTTAGGTGTTTCATCATTGGCTGCCGGACACAAGACCTTGGTTCCTGAAGTTATACAAGAGCTAAAAAAACACGGACGCGAAGACATTATGGTGATCGTTGGCGGCGTTATTCCGGCTCAGGATTATCAGTTTTTATTTGAGGCCGGAGCAGTTGCCGTATACGGACCGGGTACTAAAATTAGCGAGGCTGCCATCGAAATGCTTCAGATCCTTATTGATTCGGTGGCCGAATAATGGATGCTGTATTAACTTCAGAAAGACTTATTCTTCGGAATTGGAAAGATTCAGATATTCAGCCTTTTGTGGATATGTGTTGCGATCCTGAAGTAATGCGGTATTTTCCGAAGCTATCATCGCCCCAAGAGACAATCGACCTCATAAACAGGTTTAAAGATCATTTTGACACTTACGGCTATACGTATTTCGCAGTAGAACGAAGAGACAACTCCCAATTTATAGGCTTTACAGGTTTGATGAATCAGCTGTGGGAAAGTGAGTTTACACCCTGCGTGGATATGGGCTGGAGGCTTAAGAGATCTGCCTGGGGACATGGTTTTGCTACGGAAGCGGCAGAAACAAGTCTAAACGCCGCATTTAATAAGTTTAATCTGAACCAGGTTTATGCCTTCGCGGCAAAGGGCAATACCGCAAGTGAAAATGTAATGAAAAAACTGGGGATGGAATTTCAGGGGAATTTTGTTCACCCCAAGATCAAAGATGATCCCCGTATCCCCTATTGCTTTGCCTATAAAAAAATAAAATAGAATAATTTACTGTGCGCGCATAATAAATTAATCCGATTTCCCTATTTTTACCTTTCAAACTAAAATTCAATGGATCTAAAAGCAAAAATGTTGCGTGATGATGCGCTAAAGGGAAAAACCATAGTCGTAACCGGAGGTGGTAGCGGTCTCGGAAAATCTATGACCACCTACTTTTTAGAGCTTGGCGCCAATGTGGTGATCACTTCACGAAATTTGGAGAAGCTGGAAGCCGTAAAGACCGAACTTGAAGCCCAGACCGGAGGTAAGGTATTACCAGTGAAATGTGATGTAAGAAATTATGAGGAAGTTGAAGCTATGGTGCAAGCTTCGGTAGAAGCATTTGGCAGCGTGGATGTACTGTTAAACAATGCTGCCGGGAACTTTATATCTCCCACCGAACGCTTATCTGCCAATGCCTTTGATACCATCATTGATATCGTTTTAAAGGGCACCAAAAATTGTACCCTTGCCTTCGGAAAACACTGGATCGATAAAAAAGAGATCAATAAGACTGTTTTAAATATCGTAACTACCTATGCCTTTACCGGCTCGGCCTATGTGGTGCCCAGTGCCACGGCAAAAGCAGGGGTTCTGGCTATGACCCGATCGCTAGCGGTCGAATGGGCAAAATACGGAATGCGTTTTAACGCGATAGCTCCAGGTCCATTCCCAACCAAAGGAGCCTGGGACAGATTGTTGCCCGGCGAACTAAAGGAAAAATTCGATCTGGCTAAGAAAGTTCCGCTAAAACGTGTTGGCGATCATCAGGAACTTGCGAATCTGGCGGCTTATCTGGTATCCGATTTCTCTTCTTACCTCAATGGTGAAGTGATCGTGATCGATGGAGGGGAATGGTTAAAGGGTGCCGGACAAATGAATTTACTGGAAGAGATCCCCGAGCAAATGTGGGATATGCTCGAAATGATGATCCGAGCTAAAAAGAATAAATAAGGAATGAGTCAGGAGTCAGGAGTCAGGAGTCGGGAGTCGGGAGTCAGGTGGCAGGAGTTAGGAGTTAGGAGTTAGAATAAAGCTTAAGAAATCCAGATCTAAATCTTTGCTACTTTGTTGCTTTGCTACTTTGCATCTTTGCCACTTTCCTAATTGATTTCAATTTTTCATCCCTATCATATTGTTTTTCTGTAGATGTTCATCCATCTCCCTGTCATAAACATACACAAACAAAACCGCCATCATATCCCGGAATCCATCAGAAGGATTATTTGTGACCAAAATTAATTTATATCGATGATCGGCCATTAAGGGAAGCCCTTCCGTACTCGAATAGGAAGGCACATGCTTGAGTCCGATCTTCTCATCATAATTCTCGCAATTGAAGGTATACACCAGTTCGTTGGTAGTCATATCGAAAATGGAAAAAGATTGTGCATGCGGATGCAGGTGAGCTGCCATGGCATGTATACGTGTATCTTCCTTTAAATTTAGCTGGTAGGTCACTTCAAATTCGTATTGGTGCTGCCCTTCGGGTAAGACCCAATGTGCCGCAAGTTTCACACCATCCTTGCTTGTAAACGAATGATTTTTAAGATCGATGGGTGTACATAAATTGGGATCTTTTGAATGATCGGGGTCGTAAGGATCGTCCCGGTCGTAATCCTGCAATAATACCAAGGCCTTTGGCACCAGAGGCTTTAACGGTTTAGTCCCCTCTTCCATTGAAAATTCAATATGATGTTTTACCTTAAAAAAGGCATCTTCAATATTGTGGTTCAGGGTACGGGAAGCCACGATAAATTTTTCGTCCTGAGCGGCAGGAAATCCGAAGCCTTCGGGAAATTTAAGTTCATTTATGCCGTTGGAAAGCGTTCCCAAACGCGGATACTGTCTGTTGATACGCCTGGGCATATTCAGGTTTTTATAATGTATGGGGTCGAAAAAATCGATGTTGGTGTGACAGAGAAAATCATTATTGTGCGTAGTCGTTCCTTCTTTAAAAACTTCAGCTTTAAAGCCGGTGATCCATTTTATGTTGGATACATCCGGATTCACATTTAAATTCAGGATGGCCTGAGGCCCGTCCATGGACTGATAAATATTATCGACCAACAGATCGGGAGATTCCAGTTTTAGAATGTCTTCTCTTCTCGAAATTTCCCAATCACTGTCAATGATCCTAAAAGCATGAAGCAGTTCGGTCTTGACGATCGCCTTATGCCGGTTGGAAAGATTGTAATACCATACTGTTCCCACTACAGCTGCAACCAAGAGGAAAAGCAATATATTGTTCAATCGGAAAAATCGTTTCAGTTTCACGCGAAAAACTTTTCAGCTAATATAATCATTCACAAAGAGTTTATTTCAATTTACTTCGGAAGAACGACATTATTTACTTAAAAATTAATCTTGAAATTTCATTCAGAAATACCCATGGATCAGCAGAATACGAGAATGCCAAAATGTTCACTTCCTGTTAACAAATTTCATTTTCTATCCGCATAATTAGTTGTATTTTTAAAGCTAAAATTTGTCTGAAATTAATGGGTAAAATTATCGCGATTGCCAACCAAAAAGGAGGAGTGGGTAAAACAACGACTTCAGTAAATCTTGCTGCTTCTCTTGGGGTATTAGAAAAGAAGATATTATTGATCGATGCCGACCCTCAGGCAAATGCTACTTCGGGCTTGGGAATTGACGTAGAGACAGTTGAACAGGGAACTTACCAATTGCTCGAGCATACCGTACAGGCTAAAGCTGCCATAATTCCTACCAACTCTCCCAATCTGGATGTTATTCCCGCACATATCGATCTGGTTGCCATTGAAATTGAATTGGTTGACAAGGAGAACCGGGAATCGATGTTAAAAAAGGCTATTGAGGGTTTAAAAGACGATTATGATTATATTTTGATCGATTGTGCTCCCTCGTTAGGGTTACTTACCTTAAATGCATTAACTGCGGCAGATTCGGTGATCATTCCAATACAGTGTGAGTATTTTGCCCTGGAAGGACTGGGAAAACTCCTGAATACCATAAAAAGTGTTCAGAAGATCCATAACCAAAATCTCGATATAGAAGGGTTGCTGCTTACCATGTATGATTCGCGTTTAAGGCTATCCAATCAGGTAGTTGACGAGGTCAAAAAGCACTTTAACGAGATGGTCTTTAAAACAATCATTCAGAGAAATGTTCGTTTAAGTGAAGCACCCAGTTACGGTGAGAGTATCATTAGTTATGATGCCGGTAGTAAAGGTGCCAATAATTACTTAAGTTTGGCGCAGGAATTAATTGAAAAAAACGCATAAGGTTTTATGGCGAAAGCAACGAAAAAACAGGCCCTTGGACGAGGACTTTCAGCGCTGTTAAAGGATCCTTCTAACGACATTAGATCGGCTAACGATAAAAATGCCGATAAACTTGTGGGAAGTATCGTAGAACTGGAATTGAATACCATCGAGGTAAATCCATTTCAGCCGAGGACCAGTTTTAATGAAGAAACCCTTCGGGAACTCGCATCGTCTATAAAAGAACTTGGGGTCATACAACCCATTACGGTTCGCAAGCTCGATTTCAACAAATACCAGTTGGTTAGTGGAGAACGTCGTTTCCGAGCTTCAAAATTAATTGGATTAGAGACCATCCCGGCTTATATTCGAATTGCTAACGACCAGGAATCGTTGGAAATGGCCTTGGTTGAAAATATTCAGCGTCAGGATCTTGATCCTATTGAAATTGCACTTTCCTACCAGAGACTTATTGAAGAAATTGATGTCACTCAGGAAGAGTTAAGCGACCGGGTGGGCAAGAACCGTTCAACTATTGCAAATTATTTACGATTGCTCAAACTGGATCCCATCATTCAAACCGGAATGCGGGATAATTTTATTAGCATGGGCCACGGAAGGGCTTTAATAAATATTGAAGATACTTCAGAACAACTGAATATTTATGAGAAGATCCTGAGTGATTCCCTGTCGGTAAGAGAAACTGAAGCTTTGGTACGTACCTTAAAAAATTCAGAAACCAAAACGACTTCGGCAAAAAAGACATTACCATCCTTTGCAAAATCGGCAAAGAACGAACTTAGTTCGCTGCTCGATACCAAAGTAGAAGTAAAAGTTGCTAAATCGGGTAAAGGACAGTTGATCGTTCCATTCAAAAATAAAGAAGAGCTTACCCGCATCCTGAACCTCATTAAAAGTGAAAAATAGTGTTCTAGGCATCCTGTTCATATTATTGGCAAGTTCGCTGTTTGCCCAAACTTCTGACACCCTAACGGTTACCAAAAACGAAAAAGTGATCGTTGTGCGTGACAGTTTGAGACTACAGGAACCGTACGATCCACTGGCACCTTCAAGAGCTGCATTTTATTCGGCGGTATTGCCGGGACTGGGACAAGCCTACAACAAAAAATATTGGAAGATCCCCATTATCTATATTGGAATGGCTTCCGGGGTTTATTTTTATGTTCAGAACGATAAAGATTACGATAGATTCAGAAATGCTTACAAAAGAAGACTAGCCGGTTTTACCGATGATGAATTCTTCGGAAACGGCGACACCCCGGTCATATCTAACGACCGGTTGATCGATGCCCAAAAAAGTGCCCGAAAAAATAAAGATGTAAGCATCATTGTCTCTTTGGCATTTTATCTGGTGAATATTATCGATGCCAACGTGGATGCACATTTAAAACAATACAATGTGAGCGACGACCTCACGCTGGAGCCTAATTTTGAAATGAATTCGATAAATAATGAAGCTAATTACGGCCTCTCCTTAAAACTGAAACTTAAATGAAGCTGGCATTATTGGGTTACGGAAAAATGGGTAAAACCATAGAACGGCTGGCGAGCGAAAAAGGGCATGAAATCGTGTTTACAAAATCCGGAAGCAGTGAGGAAGGTCTACTAACTGATGCCGATGTAGCTATAGAGTTTTCTACTCCGGAAGCAGCGGTAAGCAATATTAAACTCTGTTTTCAACAAGGTATCCCGGTGGTTTCCGGAACAACGGGTTGGTTGGATCGATATGATGATATCATAAAATTATGCAAAGCCCGTAACGCAGCCTTTATTTATGCGTCCAACTTTAGTGTTGGTGTAAATTTATTTTTCGACCTGAACGAATATCTGGCGAAATTAATGGCACCGTGGAAGGAATATATCCCCGAGATCGAAGAGATTCATCATACGCAAAAGAAAGATGCACCCAGCGGAACCGCCATTACGATCGCTGAAGGAATTTTAAAACATTCGGAAGAACTAAAGAACTGGAAACTGAACGAACAGGATGATCGATCCATTGTGATCAAAGCAATTCGAGAAGGAGATGTAAAAGGAACGCATCGCGTGGACTATGTATCTACAATCGATACGATTTCCATAAAACATGAGGCACATACGCGCGACGGATTTGCATTGGGAGCCATACTCGCTGCAGAATGGCTTGTAAACAAGAAAGGCGTTTACTCAATGAAGGATGTGCTGGGGTTGAAGTGAAGGAGTCGGAAGACCGAAGACGGAAGTTGGGAGTTGGAGCGCAGCATCGGGGTGAAGGCTGCTAAAAAATTTTAAAAACGGTGAAGATGTATTTCTTCAGAAAAAAATAAAATTATGAGCTGGACAGGATGGTTATTGTTTATTCTCGTCATACAGGTGATCCATTTTCTGGGAACCTGGAAACTTTACATAAAAGCCGGTAGACAAGCCTGGGAAGCGGCGGTACCCGTGTATAACAGTATTATTTTAATGAAGATCATTAACCGTCCGTGGTGGTGGACGATCCTGCTGTTCGTGCCCATTGTGAATTTGATCATGTTTCCCGTGGTTTGGGTAGAAACCATTAGAAGTTTTGGAAAGAACAGTACTCTCGATACCTTTTTGGTGATTCTCACATGTGGTCTGTATATCTACTACATCAATTATACTCAGGAGGTAACCTACATTAAGGATCGCAGTCTAAAACCCCGTACCGGAACCGGAGAATGGGTTAGTTCCATTCTATTTGCGGTAGTGGCAGCTACAATAGTCCACACCTATATTATGCAACCTTTTACCATTCCTACCTCATCGTTGGAAAAGACCTTGCTTGTAGGTGATTTCCTGTTCGTTAGCAAGTTCCATTACGGAGCGAGAACACCAATGACACCGGTTTCCTTTCCCATGGTCCACGACACCATTCCTGTTATCAAAACCAAGTCCTACACTTCAGAACCGCAGATACCCTATTTCAGACTGCCAGGATTTCAGAAAATAAAAAGAAACGACATCGTGGTATTTAATTGGCCGGTGGATACAGTGAATGCCTTTCAGCAATACGGTGACGGAAAATATTATTACAAGCCCATTGACAAAAAATCGAATTACGTAAAACGCTGTGTCGGAATGCCCGGAGATTCTCTTAGCGTGAAGAATGGCTACGTTTATATTAACGGTAAACAGAATGAATTACCCGATAGAGCAAAACTTCAGTTTGGATATTCCTTTAGAACCAAACAGCAGTTAAATCCCACATTCGCTTATCAGCAATACAATTTAAAGGACTTGTATGTGGCCGATAATCCGGCTTCCTACAGACTTTTTAACACGCATATGACCGATGAGGAATATGCCAAATTCAAGAACTATCCCAATCTGGATACTATCGTTAGAGCAAGTGCCACTGAAGGACAATGGAATCCGGGTATTTTTCCCAATGACAGGAGGTATTCATGGAATAACGACTTTTTCGGACCTATCTATATCCCTGAAAAGGGGGCAACGGTAGCGATCAATTCTGAAAGCATCCCATTCTACAAGCGCATCATTGAAGTGTATGAAGGCAGCGAGATGGGGATCGATAATACCATCACCCAATCGGGTACTCAGGTATTGCTGAACGGTAATCCCATTACCGAATACACTTTTAAAATGGACTATTATTGGATGATGGGAGATAACCGAAACAACAGTGAAGATGCGCGCACCTGGGGGTATGTACCGTTTAATCATGTGGTTGGAAAACCTGTATTTGTCTGGATGAGCTGGGATAGTAACGCCAAGGGTCTTGCAAACAAAATTCGATGGGAACGGCTGTTTACTACGGTTGGAGGTGATGGAGAACCTGTGTCATACTTCAAATATTTCCTTATTCTTTTGGCTGGCTGGTTTGTGTTCGATTACTTCAGAAAGAAAAAGAAAAAGAAGAAGGCATAATTTTGCTGTTCTTTATAATCTGCAGCGTACAGTACTCTAATTACAGCCCTTGAAGGGATCACTAATGGGTTTTGAGCTTTACAATATTCTGAAAATAAACAGTTAAACAAATCAACACAGTAGAAATAAACCTTTAAGATTTTTGGATACAATTTTGCTCCATCCCGCCTATTTTCCATGTATAGCACAAATGGCAGCTGTGGTACATGCCGAAAGCGTTGTTTTTGAAGTTGAGGATAATTACCAGAAACAAACGTATAGAAACAGGTGTTGTATTGCGCATACGCAGGGAGTGCTTCAGTTAAATATTCCAATAAAGCATTCAAAATCGGGTAAGCGACAAAAAATGAAGGATGTATTAGTGGAGAATGATTTCCCATGGCAATCACAACACTGGAAGTCGCTACAGACTGCTTATCGCACTTCCCCATTCTTTGAGTTCTATGAAGATGATCTAGAACATTTGTTCAGTCAAAAAGTAACTCACTTACTGGATCACAACATCGCCATCTATCAGGTAATATGCGAAATGATAGGCATTGATGATTCATTTGCCAAGACAGATCGATTTGAAAAAAATAAATCAACAGGTGATCTGCGATCGCTTATTGTGGCTAAAAAAGAACCCGATTACGGGCTAACCCCCTACACTCAGGTATTTGGAGATGATCATGGTTTTTTGTCGAATATGTCGATACTCGACTTACTTTTTAATGAAGGACCAAATACACTTCATTATCTCGAAGAACAGGATATCAAAAAGATTATCAGTTTACAGGAATAAGGGTTAAATGACATTATTTCTTGTTCCATCCCAGTATGGCATAAACGGGGTAATGATCTGAAAAAGAATTGTCCACAGTTTCGAATCTCACAATATCAAAATCACTTTCAGTAAGAATATAATCGATACGCATTGGATAGCTATCGAAGGTAAACGTAGTTCCCAGTCCGCTGCCCCGCTCCAAAAATCCATCTTTCATACCGTCCTGCAACCGCCGGTAGATATAGGAAAACGGCGTGTTATTAAAATCACCGTTTATAATCACAGGGTAGGGTGACGATTCTTTATGGGTAAGGATTATTTTAGTCTGATACTCCTGCTTTTTAAACGCATTGGCCATTCGCTTGCGAAGTCTGTCCTTATTTCCATCCTGTAAATAATCAAGTCTGGGAAGTATCCCTAAGGATTGTAAATGCAAATTGTAAACCCTAATAGTATCGGATCCTTTAACTATATCTGCATAGAGTGCATTATTATAAGAATCCTTAAAGTCGAATGCTCCTTGGTTTACAATAGGATATTTGGATAATATGGCATGCCCCAGTTTATTATTTCCGTCCTTATAATGAATGTATTGGTAAGGATAATCGTGAAACCCAAGTTGGCTTTCACGGTAATACTCTTGAATAGATAGCACATCGGGTTTCTTTGTAGTAAGTATTTCTGAAAGAACTTCTTCAGCGTTTCGATCGGGTTTCGCCTCATAGGCGTTAAATAATCTAACGTTATAGCTCATTACCGATAACAATTCGTTGTATTGTGATGTATCGCCTTCCGAGGAGATCTCCAAAAAGGGATTAAAATGAAAGAATGCTATAACGAGCACTATGGTGGAAAGCAAAAATTGCTTTTTCAATTTAAACACCCAAAATACGGCAAATATAATATTGATCAATATTAATGGGGAAACACCGAGACTCAAAATTGCTAAGGTAGGAAAGGTTGAAGGCGGTAAATAGGGTAATACAAATGAAATAAGTAGAAGTAGTGCAAAAAACACATTCGTCCAAAAAACGATCTTACTAAATGCCCCAAGTTGTTTCAAGAAATTCGCTTTAGTTAGTCCTTACCTGCCTTAAATAAAAAGTCCTTTTCACCTTTCGTTAGACTGTCGTAACCACTTTTACCAATCTTATCCAATATGGCATCTACTTTTTGCTGATGCTCATTTTTATCGACAGTACTTTTGCTCGTAGTTTTAGTTTTATGAACAGTTCGATGTACTTTTTTAAATGGGCTTTTCTTTCTTGGTTTGAATAAATTTGTAAACCAATCCATGCCGTGCTCAAACCATTTGCCTATATCGTTCCCCTTTGCCATTTGTTGCGCGTATACATATCCGAAAATCGCACCTCCCAGATGCGCTATTAATCCGCCTGCATTTCCTGAAACCGGCATTCTCACCAGATCGAACAACAGCATAAACAACGCGATATGCCACAACTTTACAGTAAAGAAAAAGATACGCAGTTGTGTATTCGGACTGTAGGTAGCGATAAAAACCATGATCGCCATCACTGCAGCCGAGGCTCCTAATAAATAGCTACGGGAATTTTCGAATACCGGAAACAAATTATAGGAAACAACATATAATAGCCCCCCAAAGATCGCACCCAAAAGGTATACCGTTAAGAATCTTTTTCCGCTGAATAAATTCAATATTATTGCTCCAAACCAATACAACAATAACATATTGAAAAGCAAGTGAAAAATATCGTAGTGCAAGAATGCATACGTGATAAATGCCCATGGCTGGAGTATGATCTCCGATACATCATCGGGTAATACAAACCACTCGGTAATTGCTATAGGCTTAACGCCTATAAAGAATGCGACAAGCCGAACAAATAAAAATATTGCGGCATTAATAACAATTAACTTGATCGCCGTATTTGCTGTTTTAAATTGATATAGTAAGCTGTTTGCCGCCATGATCAGTACCAACGTGTGTTATCGAAACTATTTTTTTTCCAGTAATAGGCCATGATAAACCCAAATAACGCCCCACCTATATGGGCCCAGTTTGCTATGTTTTGTCCAAATAACGAGAAGCCTGTGAGTCCTGAAAACAAATCTAATACTATCAAACCGGGGATAAAATACTTCGCTTTAATTGGTATTGGTAGGAAAATAAGCATAAGCTCGGCATTCGGGAACATCATACCAAAGGCAACCAACACCCCGTAGATTGCTCCGGAAGCGCCTACCGCAGGGACATTATATGAATTAAAGAACCGTTGCGATTCTTCTATTCCTATCTGTGTTATTTCTCGGTAACTCCCGGGAACCAACGTTTCATTCAATAAATTCCACACCTCAGTTTCGCTAACGCCCAATGCCATCAACGCGTCAATGCCACTGTGAACATGAAAGTACCCCACAGCCGAATGTATTAATGCAGCTCCAAGTCCGGCCGAAAAGTAGAAGAACAGGAATTTATTCCTTCCCCATCTCGCTTCGAGAGGAGAACCAAACATATACAACGCGAACATATTGAACAGTATATGCATGAAATTAGAACTGTCATGCATAAACATATGTGTAATGGGCTGCCAAATCTGAAAGTTAGGGTTTTCAAAATAATAAAGAGAAAACAAGCGATAGGCTACATCAGCAGAAAGCAAAGAGCCTGCATAAACAAGCACATTGATTATTATTAATACCTTAACCGTTTCGGTGATTCTTCCCATTTACATAAATCTTTTATCTAGGTCTGTTACATCCAACGTAACTAATACCGGTTTATTTTCGGGCGATACACTGGGCTCTTTACAAGCAAATAACTGATGAACCAAATGGATCTGCTCTTCCAAATTTAAAGAGGTTCCTGTTTTAATTGCCAGACTTTTCGCCAGACTTTTTGCCAAAAGGTCATTTAAACTAAAGCTTGCGTCGGGCACCTCCTCTTTTATATCACTTATAAGCTTAGTAAGAACTTCCTGCACGCGGCCTTCGGTCATTGAAACAGGGATCCCGTCCACCTGTAGCCAATCTTCTTCTTGCTCTGAAAAAACGAAACCCGTGTGTTCCAGTTGTTCCTTTAAACCTGAAATTAACTCAATATCGGATTTAGAGAATTGTAATTTCAGCGGAAATAATAACTGCTGACTCACACCTTCCTGTACTGTTATATTCTTCAAAATTTCTTCATACAGCACTCGTTGATGTGCCAAATGCTGATGAATGACCATTAAGCCGCTTTTAATGGGGCTAATGATGTATTTGTTCTGCAACTGAAACGTCGTCTGATTTTCCTGAGTTTCTTCCGAAGAAAACAAACTTCCGGTCACCTCTTCACTTTCAAATTCAATATTGTGAAGATCAACCAGGGTTTCGGTTGTTTCAGATTTAAGTCCTACATAGAGGGATTCCCAGGACCCTCCTTTTTCTCTTTTATAAGGAAACTGAATATTTCCCTGTCTGGGTTCCTTCTGAAAGGGATTAAACTCACGATCAACTTCAATGGTGGGCGCAACAGGATTTTTTTTACTGTAATTGTAGGGTGTATCGAATCCCGATTCCTTATTGAAATCCAAAACCGGTGCAATACTGAACTGCCCCAAACTATGCTTTACCGTCGCCCGAAGCATCGCATAAATGGAATGCTCATCATCGAATTTGATCTCAGTCTTGGTGGGATGAATATTGATATCGATTGATTTGGGATCAACTTCAAGAAATAAAAAATAACCCGGTTGCATTCCGTCCTTGATCAAACCTTC
The DNA here is from genome assembly GCF_014295415.1 of Constantimarinum furrinae. Lineage (GTDB taxonomy): Bacteria > Bacteroidota > Bacteroidia > Flavobacteriales > Flavobacteriaceae > Constantimarinum > Constantimarinum furrinae. Next base: position 2,043,418 of record NZ_CP052909.1, on the reverse strand, counting down.
GAAAGCTGAGTTTACGGCATGGTGTAAATACGGACTTTTAATAAATCTGTCGTTTACAAAAAAGAATTGCTCTCCCCTGCTCTTTCTGGCAAATTGTGGCTTTAGAACAAACCCGTCCACCTTTACGATCTCTGTCTCCTCTTCTACCGGAACCAGTTTTTCATTGGTTTTACTTCCAAAGATATTGACGATGCGTTGTCGCAAATTACTTTGAGGCAGATTAAAAACATCGCTCCCGTTGTGCAGCATCGAAAAGGATACTTTTGGGTGGGCTAAGGCCACTCTGTGAAATTCGTCAATGATATGCCGGGTTTCCACCGGATTGCTCTTTAAAAAATTTCTTCTTGCGGGTATATTATAAAAAAGATTTTTTACTGAAATGGTCGTGCCTATTGGAACTACCTCAGAAACCTGTTCGGTCACCTCACTACCTTCGATAGAAAGTTTGGTGCCAATGTCTTCATTTTCGGTGCGCGTTTTCAGCTCAACATGTGCTATGGCGGCAATAGAAGCCAATGCCTCTCCTCGAAATCCTTTGGTATGTAAATTAAAAAGATCCTCGGCAGAACGGATCTTGGAAGTTGCGTGTCGTTCAAAACTAAGACGGGCGTCTACCGGACTCATCCCACAGCCGTTATCGGTAACCTGAACAAGGGTTTTCCCGGCATCCTTAATGACTAAAGTAATGGTAGTAGCACCGGCATCAATGGCATTCTCCAACAATTCCTTAACCACTGAAGCAGGACGTTGTACGACCTCTCCTGCAGCGATCTGATTGGCAACATGATCTGGTAAAAGCTGAATGATATCGGCCATTAAAAAGGCTTATAAAAATATTGAAAGGTCAAAATCAATGATCCACAAAAAAAACAAAATAAGAATGAGTGCAACGACAATTACCGTACGGTTAAATTCTACGTTTCCTCTATTTCTGTGATCCATCCGGGCATCCCGCCAATGCGACCCATAATCGTTTCTGTTGTAAGTTTCGTAATATTTGTCGAATTTGTTTCCGAAATCATACGGATTGGACTCATGGTCCTTCCCGTTGTAATAACGCGGTGTATAATTATACCTATTGTTGGGTTTAGTACGTTTTAGAAAACTGATCTTCATAATACTGTTATTACCTTCAAATGTACTTAAAATATAGTAGTTTTTGAAGTGATTGCTATGACTTCTTATAAACAATTACCGTACCGAACCAACAGTATGTTCTATGGTAACTTCCGAAAAAATAAAAGAAATTTAGAATTTGGCTTCTTTGCGAAGTTGTGCCATCTTAATGGCTGCTATGGCGGCTTCGCTGCCTTTATTTCCGTGTTTACCACCGCTGCGGTCAATAGCCTGTTGCATGGTATTATCGGTAAGAACACAAAATATAACAGGAATATCTCCGTTCACATTTAGATCTTTTATCCCTTGCGCAACCGCTTCACAGACATAGTCGAAATGTTTCGTTTCCCCCTGAATCACACTGCCAATGGCAATAATAGCATCCAACATATCGAAACTTTCTGCCATCTTTTTACAGCCATAGATCAATTCGAAACTCCCGGGAACATTCCAGCGAACAATATTTTCTTTTATTCCGCCACAATCGAGAATGGCGTCAAAGGCACCTTGAAACATGCCCTGAGTGATCTTAGGATTCCATTCAGAAACAACGATCCCAAACCGAAAGTTCTTCGCATTTGGGATCGTTGCTTTATCGTAAGCCGATAAATTTGTCGTTGCTGTTGCCATGACTATTGCATTGCTTCTGCTCTTCCTACATAAATAACCGCTTTTGCGGCTTCAGGAGAATTTGGATATTCTTCTTCTATCTTGGTAAAATGCTTTAAGGCAACATCGGGTTTATTCAGATTTATTGCTGCAATTCCTGCTTTTAGCAAAAATCTTGGCGTAGTTACCTCATTAGTGCGCATGCTGGCTGCTTCTTCGTAATATTTTAAGGCTTCCTCAGTTTGGCCTAATTGCACAAACGCATCACCTATGGCTCCTTTAGCCAGTGGTCCTGACATTTCATCGTCTCCGTCATAATCATCCAGATTATCAATGGCTGCCTGATAATTTCGTAAATTCAGGTATGACATCCCTGCGTAATAACGTGCAAGATTTGCTGCAGCAGTTCCGGAGTAATTTTCGATGATCTCATCGAATCCGTATTTCCCTTCACCTCCGTTTACCGCAAGTGTAAAAAGTGAATCTTTTGCAGGTGAAGTAAGTGCCTGTTCGTAATAAGACTGTGCCTGAAACATTTCGTTCATGGCTTCGGCTTCCTTCGGGTTTTGAACAAATTGCTGATATGCAAGATAGCCCAATACACAAATAGCGACAGCACCAACCACGCCCAGTATGATCTTCTGGTTCTTTTCTACCCAGGCTTCCGTCTTCGATGCACCTTCATCCAGCGTATTGAACACTTCTGCCGTTGTACTTTTCTCCTCGATCGCAGATTGTTTCTCGGCTTTTGTTTTGGGTTTATGTCCTCTTTTCTTGTAGGTTGCCATAATTTTCTTTGTTGAAGCGCAAAAATAAAATTTTTATTACAATTTAAAAGGGAAAATATTTGTTATTTTTCAATAATTTGCAAGCTGTATTTTCTGAATTTCTTCAGAAGAAATACACAATTACATAAAACGCAACTACCTCATTACTATGATCTTACAATCGCTTTCGCTTCTTAATTATAAAAATTTTGAAACGGAATCTTTCGAGCTTGATCCAAAGATCAATTGTTTTGTTGGAAATAATGGTGTAGGAAAGACCAATGTACTCGATGCCGTTTACCACTTATCCTTCGGAAAAAGCTACTTTAACCCTATCACGAGTCAGAATATAAAACACGGCGAAGAATTCTTTGTTGTAGAGGGCACCTATGAGAAGAATGACCGGGCGGAGAAGATCGTTGTAAGCGCTAAAAAAAATCAAAAAAAGATCATTAAGCGCAACGGAAAACCCTATGAAAAGTTCAGCGAACATATCGGGTTTTTACCGCTGGTGATCATCTCTCCGGCAGATCGAGATCTTATTATTGAAGGCAGTGATACCCGTCGAAAATTTATGGACGGCGTGATATCTCAAGGTGATTCTAGTTATTTAAGAACGTTGATCAATTACAATAAGACATTGGCGCAGCGTAATTCGCTTTTAAAGTATTTTGCAGCCAATTCAACATTTAATCAGGATACTCTAGAAATATACAATGCACAACTAAACGAATACGGTTCAATTATCTATCAAAAGCGATCTGAATTTCTTGATATTTTCATGCCAATTTTTAAGAAACGGTATGTGTCCATAAGCAATGGAAATGAAGAGGTATCATTAATTTATAAGAGTCAGTTACAGGATGAAAATCTGCTTACCCTCCTTCAAAATAATCTCGGTAAAGACAAGATCACACAGTATACGAATTTTGGAATTCACAAAGACGATCTGCTGTTTGAGATCGATGGGCACCCCATCAAAAAATTTGGCTCGCAGGGACAACAAAAATCATATCTTATCGCCCTAAAACTGGCGCAATTCGATTTTATCAAGGATCAAAGTGGGGTATTGCCTATTTTACTGCTGGATGATATATTCGACAAACTGGACGAAGAACGCGTAGAGCAGATCATAACCCTGGTAGATGATGAAAATTTCGGACAATTATTTATCAGTGATACTCACGCAGACCGTACCGAAGCAGTAGTAAGGAAGGTTCATCAAACCTATAAGATGTTTAGATTGTAGATTAGGATAAGTAATAAGTGAATAGTGAATAAAATGTATAAAATAGGAGTGCTTATTTTTTCTATGTTAATGATTTCCTGCGGAAGACAGGACCCAACAGAACAATTAGAACATCTTTCTGGCTATTGGGAGATACATCATGTTACCATGCCCGATGGAACGAAAAAGGATTTCAGTATTAATACTACCATAGATTATATAGAGATCGAAGGAAATATGGGAGTGAGAACAAAACTGAATCCGCAATTTGACGGAACTTTTATCACTACAAATACTGCTGAAGCCTTCAGTATAAAAATTGAAAATGACAGTCTCAGGTTATACTATCAAACCCCGTTTGCCAGTTGGAAAGAGACAGTGATCAAAGCGAAAGACAGTCTTTTAGAAGTGTTAAACCATGAAGGAAAGCGCTATACCTACCACAAATTTCGTAAGTTTAAGTAAGCTCATTCATACTTTAAATGTAATTATTCGATTCCGATAAAAATGGCAAAAAGACAGGGAGAACACTCAAAACTCGGTGACGTATTAAAGGATTTTATTCGTTCAAATCGTCTGGAAAAAGGGCTGGATAAAGTGTCTGTAAAGGACGCCTGGCATAGTGTTTTAGGTGACGCCATCTCCAAGTATACTACCGATGTAAAATTAGACCGAGACACGCTATACGTTCAGTTAAGCTCATCGGTATTACGTGAAGAATTAAGTTATGGCAGAGAAAAGATCATAAGATTATTGAATGCCGAACTCGAGAAAGACCTTATTAAAAAACTCATTCTGCGATAAAAAAAGCCGACAGTTCTCACAGTCGGCTTAATAGTATTATTTATTTCTATTTAGAAGATCTCTCTTCCTGCGAAATGAAATGCCCCTTCGATGGCTGCATTTTCATCGCTATCACTTCCGTGAACCGCGTTTTCACCAATAGAGGCTGCGTATAATTTACGGATGGTACCTTCGGCAGCATCGGCAGGATTTGTAGCACCTATCAGCGTACGGAAATCCTCTACCGCATTCTCCTTTTCCAGAATGGCAGCCACTATCGGTCCGCGAGTCATATATTCTACCAATTCTCCAAAGAACGGACGCTCTTTATGGATCGCATAAAATTCTTTCGCATCGGCAGTAGTCATTTGCGTTAATTTCATTGCCGAGATCTTAAAACCAGCAGCAGTAATTTTTTCAAGAATGGCTCCAATGTGTCCTTTTTCAACACTATCGGGCTTTAACATAGTAAACGTTCTATCGGTTCTCATGGGTAATTAAATTTTTTGCAAAAATATACATTTGAAATACAAATACAACCTAAATGCGTATTTAATGTCATAGCATTTCCTGAATACAAAATTAGATTCGGAAATTCTGTTACCCGCAGAGAAGTTGTATCTTTGCCTCGATGAATTCTGAAACTACCGAGATCGTAAAAAAACTACTGGAATCCCCTAAAAGAGCAGTAGTCGTGGGACATAAAAACCCTGATGGAGACGCTGTTGGCTCTTGCCTTGCCCTCTCCTTTATTCTAAATCGCTTAGGGCATAAAAGTGATGTGATCATGCCAAATGATTTTCCCGATTTCTTAAAATGGCTCCCCGGTAGTGAAGACATCGTAATTCACGACAAGGATACAGACAAAAGCATGACCTTGATCAATGAGGCCGAAATTGTTTTCACTCTCGATTTTAATGCGTTGGATCGTACGGGCGATATGCAGCAATTTCTGGAAGACAGCACTGCCAAATTTGTATTGATCGATCACCATCAGGAACCCGATAGTTACGCCGTTGCGAGTTACAGTGACACCTCAATGAGTTCAACTTCCGAAATGATCTATCATTTTCTGGAGGCATTAGACGAAATTGGAATTCTCTGTGTAGAAGTAGCTACGCATTTGTATACAGGAATTATGACCGATACAGGTTCTTTCCGGTTCCCTTCCACCACTGCGACGACACACCGAGTAATTGCACATCTTATTGAAATGGGTGCGAATAATTCAGAAATACACCAAAATGTATACGATACAAATACGCCCGACAGACTTCGATTATTGGGCGTTGCTTTAAAAAACCTCACTATCCTTTCAGAATATAACACGGCATATATCACACTTACGCAAAAAGAACTGGATACCCATAATTTTAGAAGAGGCGATACCGAGGGATTTGTGAACTATGCATTATCTGTAACCGGCATCGTATTTGCCGTTATATTTATTGAAAACAAACAAGATAAACTGGTTAAAATGTCATTCCGAAGTAAAGGTAATTTTTCCGTAAATGAATTTGCCCGCGAATATTATAATGGTGGGGGTCATATAAATGCTGCCGGAGGAAGAAGCAACCAACCCTTATCTAAAACCGTTACTGAATTTATTAGTATATTGCCCAACTATAAAAAAGCGCTCACTGATGCATCGTAACCTACTTTTTGCCCTCCTTAGCTTTTGCATTTTAATTGCTTCCTGTAAAAGTCCGGAAGCCCGTAGACCTGTTCAGCAAAATTCAGGTAGCTTTATAAAGGAATCTGCTGAACGAAATATCGAGATCTACAAAAAAGAAGAGGCACAAATAGCACGGTTGATCGAGAAGGATACCAAAAATGTATATATCGCATCCGAAAGTGGTTTCTGGTATTACTATGAAGAAAAAGATACTACGGCAACCGTATTTCCTAAACTTGGCGATGTGGTTACGTTTACCTACGATATTAAAATGCTGGATGGAGACGTTGTCGTTTCCGAAGAAGAAAACGGCTTGCAAACCTATAGAGTGGATCAAACCAACCAAGAGTTAATTTCCGGACTTAGAGACGGATTAAAACTTATGAAAGAAGGTGAAACCATTACGTTTTTGTTTCCTTCTTTTAAGGCATTTGGATATTACGGGTTAGAAAATAAATTGGGTACCAATATTCCGGTGCAAAGTACTGTTTCATTAAAATCAATAGAACAATCACAAGAAAATTAAACAACAAATGAAAAAATTATCTCTTTTACTTTTATTAATGACACTGGCTTTTACAGCGTGTGAGGACAAGTACCCCGATCTGGAAGAGGGTGTATATGCCGAGTTTATTACTAATAAAGGAACCTTCGTAGCAAAACTGTATCACGATGCTACCCCGCTTACCGTGTCGAACTTTGTTTCTTTGGCACAGGGAACTAACCAAATGGTGGATTCAGTTTACAAAGGAAAAAGATATTACGACGGACTCATATTTCACCGTGTGATCAAGGATTTTATGATTCAGGGTGGTGATCCTTTAGGAGACGGAACCGGAAACCCGGGATATCGATTTCCGGATGAATTTGTCGATACACTTCGTCATTCTAAAAAAGGACTCTTATCGATGGCAAATTCGGGTCCAACCACAAACGGGAGTCAGTTTTTTGTGACCCTGAAAGAAACCCCATGGCTGGATAACAAGCATACCATTTTCGGAGAAGTTGTTATTGGTCAGGAGGTAGTAGATTCCATAGGAATGGTTCCAACCACCAAGCCAGGAGATAAGCCGGTGAATCCTGTGATCATGGAAGAAGTGAATATAATTACCAAAGGCAATGTCAAAGTTCCAAATTTCACTGCCGAAATGGAGATCCTGGAAAAAGAGAAAAAGGAAAAAGCCGAACGTCTGGAGCGCGTAGCTATAGACAAGGCTGTTGATTTTGCTGAGATCCGTGAAAAAGCTACCACGTTAGAAAGTGGTGTAAAGATCTATGTTAATGAAGAAGGAACAGGTCCGAAACCAACAGAAGGCGGAAAAGTACTTATGAACTATTCGGGCTATTTCGATAATGGTGCGTTATTCACTACTAATGTCCTCGAGCATGCAGAAAAGTACGAGAATGTTGATGAAGCCAGAAAAGCAGCAGATCAATACCAGCCTACGGCCACCGATTACAGCACCGAAGCAAGATTAATCCCCGGGTTCAGAGAAGCCTTACTCAGTATGAGAGTTGGAGATAAAATAACGGTATTTATTCCGTCACATCTTGCTTATGGAGAAAGAGGGTATCCGCCACTAGTCCCCGGAAACACAGACCTTATCTTTGAGCTGGAACTTGTAGATGTTGTAGAATAGGAAGAACATTAAAAAAAAAAGCCGCTTTGTTAAGCGGCTTTTTTTATGGACTATTTTTTCGGAATATTTTTCAGGATTTCCTGTACAAAAGTCCAGAATTTCTGAGTGGAGGAAATACTGGCACGTTCATCGGGAGAGTGTGCTCCTTTTATAGTTGGTCCAAAGGAGATCATATCCATATTCGGATAATTTTGTCCCAGAATTCCACATTCGAGTCCGGCATGACAGGCGGCCACATGTGCCTTCTCGCCATTCAGTTCTTGGTACAATTCGTCAAGCACCTTTAAAATCGGACTCTCCATGTTCGGTGCCCAACCGGGATACGCTCCCGAAAAGGATACATCATATCCAGCCAGTTCAAATACGGAAGCCAAGGTATTGGAAAGATCTGTCTTGGAAGATTCGACTGAAGACCGCGTTAAACACTCAATTTTAATCTTTCCATCTTGCACAGTGACTTTTGCGATATTATTACTGGTTTCTACCAGGTCTTCGATGGCCGGACTCATTCTATAAACCCCGTTATGAGCAGCGTACATCGCTTTAATAAATCGCCGTTTATCTTCTGAATGCATGACCGATCCGGGAAGCTGAACAGATTCAGTTGTGATACTTAGTTGAGGTTCCAGCGTCTTATATTCTTCAGCAATCTGATCGCTTATGCTTTTAATTTCAGACTGAAAATTAGTTACTTCCGAAGAAGAAACAGTAACGACCGCGTTGCTTTCTCTGGGAATCGCATTCCGAAGACTTCCTCCCTGTAATTCTGAAACTTCGGCAATATCTGAAACAGCATTCAGGACCCGGTTCATCAATTTATTTGCATTTCCGAGACCTTTAATGATATCCATACCGCTATGTCCGCCCTGTAGTCCTTTAAGATTAATCTTAAACGCAGATGAATTTTCCGGGACTTCTACGTTTCTGAAGGTTCCGGTAGCCGTAATATCCACACCTCCGGCACAGCCAACGCCTATCTCATCGTCTTCTTCAGTATCCAGATTAAGGAGAATATCGCCTTGCAACAAACCGCCCTTAAGTTCCATAGCACCGGTCATTCCGGTTTCTTCATCTATGGTAAATAAGGCTTCAATTTCGGGATGTTCCATATCCTTGCTTTCTAATACAGACATTATGGTAGCCACACCTAGGCCGTTATCGGCTCCCAGAGTCGTTCCTTTCGCCCTAACCCAATCTCCATCCACGTACATTTCGATCCCCTGTGTATCGAAATCAAATTGTGTATCATTGTTTTTTTGATGCACCATATCTAAATGAGATTGCAAAACAACTTTTTGCCGGTCTTCCATACCCGGAGTTGCCGGTTTTCGAATGATCACATTCCCTATATGATCCACTATGGTTTCAAGTCCCAAGGTCTCTCCAAATTCCTTCATAAAGGCGATAACACGTTCTTCTTTTTTTGAAGGTCTGGGAACGGCATTCAGGTCTGCAAAATTATTCCAGATCGCTTTTGGTTCGAGGTTTCTTATTTCTTCGTTCATATTCCGATTCCGCAACTGCGGTGTTTTAAAATTAGAACACAAAATTAAGGTTTTACCCAGGGTTTAAAAATAATGTGGTAAAAGATTTCTTTGTATGTTTGATTTATGCAAAACAGAACACGTCTCATCCTGGCAACATTACTGCCGGTTCAGGTTATAGCATTACAATTTTTAAAGTATTTTCCGGAGTTCGTCGAATCGTATTACAGCAGAGGGATCTACCCGGTAATTTCAAAAATATCGCGTTATGTTTTTGGATGGATTCCCTTTTCCATTGGAGATCTCTTCTATGTACTTATTGCCATAGTGGCATTGAGGTGGCTGTATAAAAATGTAAAAAGACTAAAAACCCGTCCTGTTTGGTTTTTTGTAGATATTGCAGCTACCGTTTCCCTTGTTTATTTTGTGTTTCACTTGCTGTGGGGTTTTAATTATTACAGGCAACCACTTCATAAAACCCTGTCACTGGATTATCAATATACAACCGAAGAATTAATTACGACAACCCGTCGACTCATCGAAAAATCGAATACCATGCATAGAGAACTGGGGTATGCAGATAGTGTAAAGATCGACCTTCCCTATTCACAGCGAGAGATCTTTAAAAAATCACTAAATGGTTATCAAAATCTTGAAAAGGAATTCCCACAACTTGAATATTCTCCACGAAGCATCAAAAAAAGTGGCTGGAGTCTCGGGCTAACTTATATGGGATATAGCGGATATTACAATCCATTTTCGGGCGAGGCTCAGGTAAACAACCTCATTAAGACCTATAAATTTCCCGTAGTGAGCTGTCACGAAGAGGCACATCAGATAGGATATGCGGCAGAAAATGAAGCCAATTTTATCGCCACACTTGCTACCATAAATAATGAAGATAAATTTATTCAGTACAGCGGATATATCTTCGCACTGCGTTATTGTATTAATGAAATTGCAAGACGGGATATGGATGCCTACGATGAGATCCTTGAAACGGTGAATCCCGGAATACTAAAGAGTTATAAGGAAATGCGGGATTTCTGGGCACAATACGAAAATCCTTTTGAAGAGTTCTCAAAGGGTTTCTGGGATCAATTTTTAAAAGCAAATAATCAATCCAGAGGCATTATGAGCTATAGTTATATGGTGGCTTTGGTTGTAAATTACTTTGAAGATAAACCATTTTAAAATTTAAATGTTAAACCGTCAATTCTTTGAGGTTACTTTTAAAACCCTTGTTATCTTTAAGCTTCTTTTTTTAAACTAACTTCTAACTTCTATGAGAAAACTACACTTTGTATTGTTTTTTCTTTTCTGTTTTTCGTTCATTAATGCTCAGGATTATTTTCCTAAGAACGACGGGGTAAAAGAAAAAAACAACAACTACACTGCATTTATAAATGCAAATCTGTACATAACTCCAACTCAGGTTGTAAAGAATGGTACGCTCTTAATACAAAATGGAAAAGTGATCGCTTCGGGAAGATCTGTTTCAATTCCTGAAAATTCTGTGGTCATCGATCTTAACGGGAAATATATTTATCCGTCATTTATCGATCCATATACGGGATTTGGCGTTGAAAAGCCAAAAAGAGCGCAGGGTCAGGGTAGATCGCCACAATACGGTCCTTCAAGAGAAGGGTTCTATTGGAATGATCATATTATGCCCGAATACAATGCGATATCACAATTTAAATACGATGCTAAAACTGCGGAGAACTTCCGAAAGGCAGGGTTTGGGGTATTGAACACGCTAAACATGGACGGAATTGCGCGTGGAACCGGTGTACTGGTCGCTTTAAACGATGACGCCAGTGACGCTGACCGAATCCTTGAGGATGAATCGGGGAATTATTTTTCCTTTTCTAAAAGTGTGACCAGCAGACAATCCTACCCTACTTCACTTATGGGAGCTATGGCTTTGTTACGTCAAATGTATTGGGATGCAGATTGGTATGAAAAAGGCAATGTAGAAACCAAGGATCGTTCGCTTGAAGCTCTGATCGCCAACAAGAATCTGCCTGCTTTTTTTGAGGCCGGGAATAAAAGCAATAACCTTAGGGCCGATAAAATAGGCGATCAGTTTGGGGTTAACTATATTATCATTGGCGGAGGCGATGAATACGAGATCATCAATAAGATTAAGGCCACCAACGCAAAATATATCATTCCGGTGAATTTCCCTGATGCTTATGACGTAAGCAATCCCTACGCCGCTAATTATATTTCACTACAGGATATGCGAGCTTGGAACCAGGCCCCCGGAAACCCAAAGGCTCTAGCCGACAATGGTATTGTTTTTTCGCTAACTACACATGAGTTGAAAAGTCCGGCCGACCTAAAATCAAAATTGCTGAAAGCGATCACTTATGGATTCGATAAAACCAAAGCACTTGAAGCACTTACTACGATTCCGGCAGATCTTTTAGGAAAAAGTAATGAAATTGGAAGCTTACAACCCGGCCGGTATGCGAATTTTCTCGTAACCAGCGGTGATATCTTTGACAAAGAAACGACTTTGTATGAAAACTGGGTGCAAGGGAAAAAACACCTTATTGCAGACAAGGATCAAAAGGATATCCGTGGCCAGTATACGTTTAGCAGCGGAGGGAGATCATTCGATCTGGATATTTCGGGTGAAGCTTCGAAACCTAAAGCCGAAGTAAAACAGGGAGATCAAAAGTTTAAAACAAAATTCGATTATACCGATAACTGGATCACCTTAAGCTTCAGTAATGACAAGACCAATGAAGTATTCAGAACTACGGGAATCATCCCAAAGGACGGTTCTAACTTCTCGGGGCGAATGGTATTACCCAACGGTTCAGAAGAGAGTTTTACGGCTACCCGCAAAGGGAATGCAAGTTCAGAAAAAAAGGACAAAGAAGACAGTGATAAAAAACCTGAAGTTGTCCCTATTACCTATCCTAATGTGGGCTACGGATTTACATCGAAACCGAAACAACAGGATATGTTGTTTAAGAATGCTACCGTGTGGACGGGAGAGGATGCGGGAGTTCTAAACAATACCGATGTGCTGGTGCGTGATGGAAAGATCGTAAAAATTGGTAATAACCTAAATGCCGGTGGTGCCAAAGTAGTTGATGCTACAGGAAAGCACTTAACTGCCGGTGTCATCGACGAGCATTCACATATTGCAGCTTTGGCAATTAATGAGGCCGGTCATAATTCTTCAGCCGAAGTTACAATTGAAGACGTGGTGGATCCCGAAGATATTAGTATATATCGCAATCTTGCAGGAGGTGTTACTTCCATTCAGATCTTACACGGATCGGCAAACCCAATAGGAGGAAGATCGGCCATCATAAAATTGAAATGGGGTGAAGATGCCGATAATTTAATCTATGATAATAGTCCGAAGTTTATAAAGTTCGCTTTAGGAGAAAACGTAAAGCAATCGAACTGGCAGAGCTTTAACAGATTTCCACAAACTCGTATGGGGGTGGAACAATTATATGTGAATTATTTTAATCGGGCCAAAGCATACGACGCCGATAAAAAAAGCGGAAAATTCATTCGGCACGATGAAGAAATGGAAGTTTTAGCCGAAATTCTCAATGGTGAGCGATTTATTAGCTGTCACTCCTATGTTCAGAGTGAGATCAACATGCTTATGAAAGTAGCCGAACGCTTTGGTTTCAGAGTAAATACTTTTACACATATACTGGAAGGATATAAAGTTGCCGATAAAATGAGAGACCATGGGGTTGGCGGTTCTACCTTTAGTGACTGGTGGGCCTACAAATTTGAAGTAAATGACGCCATTCCGTATAACGCAGCCATCATGTCCAGCGTTGGTGTCACCGTGGCGATAAACAGTGATGATGGTGAGATGTCACGCAGACTCAATCAGGAAGCCGCTAAAAGTGTAAAATACGGAGGAATGAGTGAAGAAGAAGCCTGGAAAATGGTAACGATAAATCCTGCGAAACTACTTCATATCGATGATCGAGTTGGTAGTATAAAAGAAGGAAAGGATGCCGATCTTGTGTTGTGGAGCGACAATCCCCTTTCGGTTTATGCAAAAGCTGAAAAGACAATGATAGAAGGCACGGTCTATTTCGATATTGAAACCGATAAGGCAAAACGAGAAACTATTAAAGCCGAACGTAATAAACTTATGAAAATGATGCTTGACGAAAAGAATGGTGGTGGAAAGACCCGTGAGCCTAAAGGAAAGGACAAGCAGTATTTTGAATGTGAAACCATAAATTAAGAAACCATGAAAAAAATAACATATATAATTTTAGCGCTGGTATTAAGTTTTGGTTTCAAGGGCATGGCGCAACAAACGCCTGCACCCGATCAAAATGAAGCGATATCCATTACAGGTGCAACAGCGCATATAGGAAACGGAAACATTATAGAAAACTGTGTCATAGTTTTTGAGAACGGAGTTATAACTGCTATTGGCGGTGCCGGAACTCCAACAAAGGGCAAAGTGATCAATGCCAGCGGTAAGCATATTTATCCGGGAATAATTGCTCCGGTACGCTCTCTGGGACTGGTTGAAGTAGAAGCAGTACGCGCCAGTGATGACCAGGATGAGATTGGCGAAATGATCCCTAATATTCGAAGTTTAATTGCCTATAATGCAGAAAGCAAGGTAGTAGAATCCATGAGGCCTAACGGAGTCTTGATAGGACAGATCGCTCCTCAGGGCGGAACCATTTCCGGAACTTCCTCTATCGTTCAGTTTGATGCCTGGAATTGGGAAGATGCTGCTTTAAAGGTAGATGATGGAATTCACCTCAACTGGCCCAACAGTTTCAGAAGAGGAAGATGGTGGTTGGGAGAACCTAGAGGATTTAAACCCAATAAAGAATACACCAAAGAAATTGACGTAATTAAAGGATTTATCGCTAATTCTAAGGCATACGGCAAGGGCAATTCGGAACAGCCAAATGAAGGGTTTAAGGCCATGCAGGGCTTGTTCGATGGCTCCAAGAAATTATACATCGCTGCCGACGGTGAAAAAGAGATCATAGACGCCGTAACTACAGCCATTGAAAGCGGCGTAAAATCTGTGGTGATCGTGGGAGGATATGAATCCTATAAGATCATTCCTTTTCTGAAACAACATAACGTGCCGGTATTAATTCAGCATACACATAATACCCCTTTCAGAGATGACGACGATTACGACCTTCCTTATAAATTACCGAAGTTATTGGTGGATGGCGGATTGCTAGTTGCTCTTGAAAACTCGGGTACGTCAAATTTTCAAACCCGAAACATGCCCTTTTATGCAGGACAACTCGTGGCTCAGGGATTAGACAAAGAGACGGCCTTACAACTCATCACCGGTAATACGGCTAAAATTCTGGGAATAGATCAAAACTACGGAACTCTTGAAACAGGGAAAAGCGCAACCTTATTTATAAGCGAAGGGGATGCCCTTGATATGCGTACCAACATTCTTACCCATGCGTTTATCGACGGAAGAGCGCTGTCTTTGGAAACCCATCAAACCGAACTTTGGAAACGGTATATGGAGAAATATTCGAGAAAATAATACGAATTAAACCATTGATGAAAGCGGGGACGAGAGTTCCCGCTTTTTTGTTCTCCCATCATCAAGTTTGGCAGAATATGCTATTTTTATCTAGCTGTATAAAATCTTGCATTTAAAAATTCGCATTATGAAATTTGAAGGAATAGCGACTTATATAATGGTGAGTGTTCTGCTTTACGCGCTATTCATTTTCTTAATGCCACAAAGCAGCTATCATCTGGACATGCTGTTGTGGCAAAAATGGACCGTACATACGTTCGAATACGGATTGGGCAATGCTTACGGTTCGGGGACAGATTATCTACCCTTGTATCATTATATACTGTATCTCTTCGGAAAAATTCAGGGAAGTACTGCTAAGATAGCCTTCAACATACATTGGTTAAAAGCAATTACACTGGTATTTCATTTTATAAGTGCATGGTTTGTGATCCTTTTCATTCGACACAAGGAGGATACCCTTCATAAATCCATAATATACGCGCTATTTTATCTGGCGAACATCGCGATTCTATATAATTCGATCATTTGGGGGCAGGTAGATGCAATACTCACCTGTTTCGTATTCACATCATGTTATTTTGCTTTTCAAAAAAGGATCATCCTCTGTCTTGTCTTTTTTATTCTGGCTTTAAATTTTAAACTTCAGGCCATTATCTTCTTACCGCTAATTGCCTTGATGGTTTTTCCGCCTATGATCCAAAATTTTAGCCTGAATCGTTTGTTACTATGGATCGGTATTCCTGTTGGTTTACAGCTCTTAATTCTATTACCGTTTATCGTTCAAGGTGAAGTTTCGTCGGTCTGGAAGGTAGTTGCAAACTCGGTGGATCACTTCCCGGTAGTTTCCATGAATGCCTTTAATTTCTGGGATCTTGTATTATCCGGGGATCTAATGCGCATGCCCGATTCCACGACGTTTATAGGTATTTCTTACAAAAACTGGGGATTGATACTGTTCTTCACTGCCAGTTTCTTTGCGCTTCTACCCATATTTAAAAAAGGAATACATTCATTAAGGAAAAAAGTAAATTTTAAAGTCGGCAACCAACAATTTATGTTAACTGCGGCCTTAATTCCACTACTGTTCTTCTTTTTCAACACGCAAATGCACGAGCGCTATTCGCATCCTGCCATGATCTTTTTGGTGGTATATGCCCTCATATCCATGAATTGGGGTATTGCTTTGCTAGGCTGTGCCGCATATTTCTTAAATCTCGAAGCAGTTATGCACTATTTACAATTGGAGGACTACAGTGGATTCTGGATAGACCGTCATTTTATAGCCACGCTGTTCCTTGGGCTAATTCTCTGGCTCTATGTTTTGCTGTATCGGGATGCTTTCAGAAAAAATGTGGTAGACAATTAACGCTCTATCACAACGGCGCCATCAGGCTTTTTAAAAGTTGACGCTGCCAGGATGGTTTCTGTGGCCGTTACCTTTTTAAAACGCATATCGCTTTTCTCGCCGGTAGGCTTGTTATCTTTTACATTGTACCAAGTAAGTTTTTCCGGGAGCATAACTCCGTTTACGCTCTGCCATTTATCGTATTTAATATAATGCCAGTCGTTACTTTTTACCTGATCCGTATAGGTTACGGTATACCCCAGCCATTCCATTTGGCGGGTATCCGGGTCTACATAAATGATATATTCATCTTCGGGAGAATCTCCTACTCCACTGTTGTATGAGATCTTCACGGCATCATAATTCTTTCCCTTTAATTCGGCAGAGGGTAGTATTTCGTAAATGATTCCGTCGTCAGACAAAATAAACGGCATCGCATAGAAATAAAACATCAGGTTATGGTAAAATCGAGCATTACCCTTATACGAATCCGGTTTGTTTTCAAGTAGCCACACATCGGTTCCGTCGTAACCAATCGTCCAATCTTCAGTTTCAATTTTGGTGTGTCTGTTGGGTAACGAAATGGTATGCACTTCGGTTCCATTTTTACCATCCATCTCAAAACAAACGTTATTAAATTTATTCCATGTTGCCAGTCCGCCATGGGCTTCAAAAACCGTGTTCATTACCTCGGGATATTCTTTTTTCTTTGGAAGGTCCTCCACTGCCACCGTATCGTGGATCACAGGCATTTCGTCCTTTTTTTCATCTTTACAGGAAGCGAGGATCAACAACGAGAAAAGGCACAGCATAATGGTTTTCATAGGTTTTGGTTTTAGTTTCTTATATAAAAATAAGAAAGCTTATACAGAGCGCGGAAGCTTTTTAGAAATCTTTATGATTAAACTACAAAATACCTAACTTTACCAGGATGCAAAAACATATTTCCAGTCTTCAGAATCCGTTAGTGAAACAGTTGGTTCAACTGATTGAAAAATCCAGAGAACGAAAGAAAACAGGACTCTTCGTTATTGAAGGACAACGCGAAATTCAACTGGCGATCAAGGGCGGTTATGTTTTGAAAACCGTGTTGATTTGCCGTGACATTTTTTCCGGTGATACAGAAAACTTCGTGACGATGAACTCTGAAGTGATCGAACTGAGTCTTGAAGTATATCAAAAACTGGCGTACCGGGGTACTACGGAAGGTATTATAGCTATAGCTGAAAGTCGAGTGAATCAACTAAAAGCGCTTCAGTTTATAACGGAAAATCCATTAATCCTAGTGGCTGAAGCACCCGAGAAACCGGGGAATATAGGTGCTCTGTTACGTACTGCCGATGCCGCCGGAGTAGATGCGGTCATACTTGCCAATCCGAAAACCGACCTGTATAATCCCAATATCATTCGCAGTAGTGTAGGTGGAATATTCACCAAGCGCATCGCAACGGGAAGTACTTCAGAAATTCTGCACTACCTGAAAGAAAAAAATATCGCAATTTACTGTGCTGCCTTACAGAGTTCAAAACCGTATCACACTATAGATCTCACACAAGCTTGCGCTATAATAGTTGGAACTGAGGCTACCGGTCTTTCCGAAGAATGGCTGCAACAAAGCACTCAGAATATCGTCATTCCCATGCAAGGTGAAATTGACTCTATGAATGTCTCGGTGGCCGCAGGAATACTTATATTTGAAGCCAAACGGCAGAGAGGGTTTGTGTAATGTGTAATGAAGAATAATTTAATTGCAGATAAGACCTATTCTTTTGCCATCCGCATAGTTGAATTGAGTAAAAAACTTAATATACAGAACGAATATATTCTGTCAAAACAAATACTTAAATCCGGCACATCCATCGGTGCAAATGTTGAAGAGGCGATAGGTGGGATTTCTAAGAGAGAATTTAGAGCAAAGATGTCTATTTCATACAAAGAAGCAAGGGAGACTCAGTATTGGTTAAGATTATTAAAGGATACACAATATATTTCCATTGACGAGTTTGAAGAATTAAATTCTAAATTGACCGCGATCTTAAAAATACTTTTCAGAATAGTTGAGAGTTCCAAAAATTAATATGTTACCTCTATTATTCATTACACATTATTAATTACTAATTTTTATATGGATTCAGGTACATTATTCTACATCATCATTGGTATCATTGTCATAAATTTTGTGATCGATAAGATTCTCGATGCACTTAATGCCAAACACTTTAATGACCCGCTTCCTCCGGAAATCGCCGATGTATATGAGGAGGAGGAGTACCAAAGGTCCCAACGCTATAAACAGGAAAAATACCGGTTTGGTGTGCTAACATCATCAGTTACATTAATCATTACTTTACTGTTCTTCTTTTTTGACGGATTTGCCGTGGTGGATGAACTGGCGAGGTCGATATCTGATAATGCAATCATTATTGCATTAATTTTCTTCGGAATTATTATGCTGGCAAGTGATCTTTTAAGTATTCCTTTTGGGTACTACAACACCTTTGTTATAGAGGAAAAATACGGCTTCAATAAATCTACTCGCTACACTTTTTTTATGGATAAACTGAAGGGATTACTTATGCTTGTTGTCCTGGGAGGAAGCGTTCTCGCACTTGTAATCTGGTTTTATCAGACTACGGGTGAACATTTTTGGCTCTATGCATGGGGAATTGTAACCCTGGTTACTTTAATCATGAATCTTTTTTATTCCAGACTCATAGTCCCGCTTTTTAACAAACAGAGTCCGTTGGAAGATGGCAGTCTTCGCACCAAAATCGAAAGCTATGCCAATAGCGTTGGCTTTACTTTAGACAAGATATTTGTGATCGACGGATCTAAACGAAGTACCAAAGCCAATGCCTACTTTTCGGGTTTCGGAAGTGAAAAACGGGTAACATTATACGATACCTTGATCAACGATCTGGAAGATGAGGAAGTTGTTGCTGTTTTGGCGCACGAAGTGGGACATTACAAAAGGAATCACATCATCATAAATCTTTTCGCTTCAATACTCACCACAGGATTTACACTGTGGTTGCTGTCTTTATTCGTAGGCAATACATTGCTTTCTGAAGCCTTAAATGTTTCTGAACCGTCATTCCATATAGGCCTAATAGCGTTTGGTGTGTTGTATACCCCTATTTCAGAGATTACCGGACTTATCATGAACTATCTCTCTCGTAAATTTGAATATCAGGCAGATAATTACGCAAAGACTACCTACAAGGGGCAGCCACTCATCGCTGCACTAAAAAAACTGTCAAAGAATAGTTTGAGCAACCTTACCCCACATCCTGCTTATGTGACCGTACACTATTCGCACCCCACATTGTTAGAGCGTTTTAGAAACCTAAAAAAATAAAGGACTGCTTTTAAAGTTAGGGCACAAATTTTGTTCTTCCATAGGTTAATTGTACATTAGTTTTATGACAGAAGCGGCATTACAGGAAGAAAAGAAAGAGCTTGCCAAGCAGTACAAAGAGCTTCTTAAAATTAGTTATCGCACACTTACCGCCGATGACAAGAAGCTTATTCGTAGTGCTTTCGATATCGCCGTGGATGCGCATAAGGATCAACGTCGAAAATCGGGAGAGGCTTATATTTTCCACCCCATCGCAGTGGCCAAGATCGTGGCCTCAGAAATCGGGTTGGACGCCACATCTATTGCCGCTGCTTTGCTTCATGATGTCGTTGAAGACACTCAGTATACTCTTGCAGATTTAGAGCAGATGTTTGGCGAAACCGTTGCGCGCATTGTCGACGGACTCACGAAGATCTCCAACATGCCGTACGACAAGGATGTTTCTTTGCAGGCCGAGAATTTCAGAAAAATGCTACTTACCCTCAATGAGGATATCCGTGTGATCATCATAAAGATCGCCGATAGGTTACACAATATGCAGACCATGGACTCCATGCCCGATCATAAGCAGGTAAAGATCGCTTCTGAAACGCTGTACATTTACGCTCCCATGGCGCACCGTATTGGGCTGTACAATATTAAGACAGAATTAGAGGATCTAGGGCTTAAATACACCGAACCCGATGTCTATAACGATATTCTCGGTAAAATGAAGGAGAGTAAGGAAGAACAGGATGCTTATATCTTGGATTTTACAAAAGTGATCAAGGATTCGCTGGATTCAGAAAAACTGAAATATGAAATAAAGGGACGGCCAAAATCTATTTTCTCTATCCGACGAAAAATGATCGCGCAAAATGTGAGTTTTGAAGAGGTATACGACAAATTTGCGGTAAGGATCATTTACAAAAGCAAGCCGGAAGACGAAAAATTTATCGCATGGAAGATCTATTCCATCGTAACCGATCATTTTAGACCCAATCCTATACGGCTGAGAGACTGGATCTCTTCACCCAAATCGACGGGATATGAAGCCTTACACATTACCGTGATGGGACCGAAAGGACGCTGGGTGGAAGTTCAGATACGAAGTCAGCGTATGAACGAAATAGCCGAAAAAGGCTATGCCGCACACTACAAATACAAAAATACCGAGAAGGAAGATGCGGGTCTGGAGGGATGGCTGAACAAGCTGCAGGACACGCTGGAAAATGCAGAGATCAATGCCATCGATTTTGTGGAAGAGTTTAAACTAAACCTCTATGCCAAGGAGATCTTTGTATTTTCACCTAAGGGAGATCTCTATTCCCTGGCCAAGGGAGCCACTGCCCTGGATTTCGCTTTTCATGTTCATACCGAGGTAGGTTTACATACTAGGGGTGCCAAGGTAAACGGAAAACTGGTACCACTAAGCCATGTATTAAAAAGCGGCGATCAGGTTGAGATCATGACTTCCGAAAAGGCCCAACCTACAGCAAACTGGTTGGATTACGCGACTACAGGGCGAGCGCGATCCAAGATCAAATCTTCCCTCAAAGAAGAACAAAAAGAAATTGCCGCCGAAGGTAAAGTAGTGCTCGCGAGAAAATTAAAGTCCCTAAAGATCACACTGGACGAACGAACGATCAACCAGCTGGTGGTTTATTTTAAGCTGAAAACCAGTCTGGACCTTTTCTACAGAGTGGGTGCCGGAATTATCGACAACAAGAAGTTAAAGGAATTTGCGGCATCCAGAAGCAACGCATTTGTTAGTTTTTTTAAGAATCGCATTCGAAAACCGGACAAACCGGACGATATTGATAAGGATGAATTTTCTGAAAAATTCGATCAGCTGGTCTTTGGAAAAGAAGAAGAAAAACTTGACTATAAGATCGCCAATTGTTGTAATCCCATCCCGGGAGATGATGTATTTGGCTTTCTCACAGTAAATGAAGGTATTAAGATCCATAAGCAAAATTGTCCCAACGCACTTCAATTGCAAAGTAACTATGGTTACCGCATCATGCAGGCAAAATGGATCGATTCGTCTCAACGGGATTTTAAAGCCGAATTAAAGATCACCGGAATCGATACTATAGGTCTAGTAAATGAGGTGACCAAAGTGGTTTCCAACAACCTTCACATCAATATGAAAAATGTTCATTTCGATAGCAATGACGGTATTTTTAATGGTCGGATCGTGGTTGTGGTAAAAAACAAGAACATTCTTAATAACCTCGTGGAAAACATTAAAAAAATAAACGGTATTGATAAAGTTACACGCACATAATTAAGTAACTTTGCAACTTCAATATGAGTTCAAAAACAGATCCAAATAACCAGGCAATTGTAAAGAACGTTTTTACGGCATTCCTTGAAGAAAAAGGACACCGTAAAACGCCCGAAAGATTTGCGATACTTCAGGAAATTTACGACCACGATGATCATTTCGATATTGAGTCGTTGTACATTAACATGAAGAATAAGAATTATCGCGTGAGTCGGGCAACGCTCTACAATACCATCGAATTATTAATGGAGTGCAAATTGGTGCGCAAACACCAGTTTGGACAAAATCAGGCACATTACGAGAAATCGTATTTCGACCGACAGCACGATCATGTCATCCTTTCAAACGGAGAAGTAATCGAGTTTTGTGATCCGCGAATTCAGTCAATAAAAAAAACCATCGAAGAAGTTTTTGATATCGAAATAACCAATCATTCGCTTTATTTCTACGGAAATAAAAAAACACCCGAAAATACCTGACAACTTCAGGCGGGTTAACTATTAATACACTATGGCTGTAGACTTACTACTCGGACTGCAATGGGGAGACGAAGGAAAAGGAAAGATCGTCGACGTACTTACTAAAGATTATGATATTATTGCCCGTTTTCAGGGAGGCCCTAACGCCGGCCATACGCTCGAATTTGACGGAATTAAACATGTACTCCATACAATTCCCAGCGGAATTTTCCATGATAACGCGATCAATCTGGTTGGAAATGGGGTCGTGATCGATCCGGTGATCTTTAAAAAAGAACTGGACAACCTTTCACAGTTTAATCTTGACCTTAAGAAAACCTTGTTAATATCCAGAAAAGCTCACCTTATTTTACCCACACATCGATTACTCGATGCTGCTTCCGAAGCATCAAAAGGAAAGGCTAAAATTGGCTCAACTCTTAAAGGAATCGGTCCTACCTATATGGACAAAACCGGTAGAAACGGCATACGGGTTGGTGATCTTGAATTAAGCAACTGGAAAGAAAAATATCGTGCTCTTGCGAATAAGCATGAAGCCATGATCGATTTTTATAATGTCGATATTCAATACGACCTGAAAGATCTCGAAACAGAATTCTTTGCTGCTGTTAAAGTGCTTAAATCTCTTACTTTTATAGACAGTGAAGAATACCTGCATCAGGCACAGAAAGCAGGAAAAACCATACTTGCGGAAGGTGCTCAGGGCTCATTACTCGACATCGATTTTGGAACCTACCCTTTTGTAACGTCCTCTAATACTACTGCGGCAGGCGCATGTACGGGGCTGGGTGTGGCTCCCGGAAAGATCAAAGAGGTCTTCGGAATTTTTAAAGCATACACTACCCGAGTTGGAAGTGGCCCCTTTCCCACCGAACTTTTTGACGACTACGGAAAGACCATGGCCAAAGTGGGGAACGAATTTGGAGCAACTACGGGACGTCCACGCCGTTGCGGATGGCTGGATCTGGTAGCTTTAAAATATGCTGTTCAGGTAAACGGAGTCACACAGCTTATGATGATGAAAGGTGATGTTTTAAGTGGATTCGATAAACTGAAAGTATGTACTGCCTATAAATACAAAGGAGAAACCATCGAGCATCTTCCTTATAACATAGAGCCGGAGAATGTAACCCCTATTTATTCTGAAATGGCAGGATGGAAAGAAGATCTTACTAAAATGAGTGAAGCTTCTCAGATCCCAAAAGCCTTAAATGATTATATCAATTTTCTGGAAAAAGAACTGGAAGTACCTATTAAGATCGTTTCTGTTGGACCAGACAGAACACAAACGATATATAGATAATACGAAGCCAGGTATTAATTTCGTTATTTAAATTTAAATACGCAATGTCCATTGCAGAAAGCAAAGACCAATATTAACTTCAGTAATCCCGGGTTTGGTAAAAACAAGCCCATTCGTTTCCTGTATGTTGTAATTGCTTTTTTCTTCGGAATACAACTCTGGGCACAGGACGACCCCGAAAAAACAAAGGTTTCTGTGCAATCGGGTTATCTGGAAAAGAAACCCGAATTCCCCGATGCCATCATTTATACCAAAGACAACACCGGCCAGGTTTATATTGTCCATGAAGGCGTTGAGATGTGGTGTGATCAGGCCTATGTATACCTAAAGGACAATTTCGTAAAAGCTTACGGAAGCGTTCGGCTTAGTCAGGGTGACACCGTCTCCATGCGAAGTAAATACGCCGAATATAATGGTAATACCCAATTTGCCTTTGCCAGCGGTGATGTGATCCTAACCGAGCCCAAAACTACCCTGAGAACAGATACTCTTTATTTCGACCGCATTAAACAACAGGCCTATTATCGAAGCGGAGGAACCGTTCGAGATACTGCAAGTACTCTTACCAGCAGAATAGGTCGCTATTTTGCTGAAAGTAAGAAATATCAATTTTTGTCTAAAGTGAAGATCGTAAATCCAAAGTACACGGTTCACAGTGAGCAATTGGATTTTTATTCTGAAAGTGGCGGCGCATATTTATACGGGGAATCGACCATAGTAAGTGAAACCAGTACCGTATACTGTGAACGCGGATATTATGATACTCGAACTGATAAGGGATATTTTGTTAAGAATTCCAGAGTAGACTACAATAACAGAATTCTGTATGGGGATAGTATTTATTTTGACAGAAACAAGGCATTTGCTTCGGCTACCAATAATATCAAAGTCCTAGACACCACAAATAAAAGTGTCATACGAGGGCATTATGCTGAAGTATTTCGAGAAAAAGATTCGGTTTTTATCACCAAACGGGCGGTAGCAGTGACCTTAAGAGATAATGATTCACTCTATGTTCATGCCGATACCTTGCAGGTTACAGGCAAACCCGAGAATAGGATCATTAAAGGGTTTTACAGAGCCCGGATGTTCAAGCGAGGACTCCCTGAAGAAGAACCCACCAGTGGGAAATGTGACTCTATTTTTGTCGATCAGAAATTAGGGATCACTAAATTGATACGTGAGCCCGTAATGTGGAGTGGAGAGAACCAAATGACTGGAGATACCATCCATATACTTTCGAATACGAAAACAGAACAACTTGATACATTAAAAGTTTTTAAGAATGCATTTCTAATCCAAAAAGACAGTGCTGGCTACAATCAGGTTAAAGGTGAACGGCTTATCGGACTGTTTACCAATAACGAGCTGGACACGGTAAACATTATTAAAAATGCCGAAGTGATCTATTTCTCCCGGAACGATAAACAGGAGTTAGTAGGAATTAACAACACCGTTTCCAGTTCAATTCAAATGTATCTGGAAACCCAGCAGATCGCAGGGATTCGCTTTATTAAACAGGCAAAAGGTAAAGTCTATCCTCCATCTCAGTTTCCCGAAAATGCCAGGATATTACCCGGCTTCCAATGGCGGGGTGAGGAACGGTTGTTGAGTGTACAAGATCTGTTCAAGGGCAAACCGGCACCCATATTACCTAAAATAAAAGGGATACCACTTCCCAAGGACGAAGGAGAATTTTTTGATGATATTCCAATAGATGAAATTGAACTTCCAAAGGATTCTAAATTAAAACCCGAGGATCTTCAAAATCGTGAAAATGATCCAAAACCCATGACCCGGGATACGATTCCGGATCCAAATAATGCGATTCCGCCTAAACGGAAACGGGATAATTCCACTTCCGAAGGAAAACATTAGCAATTGCACAATATAATGCACCAGGATTTTTTTAAATATCAGGCTCAAACCACTCCACATCCCTTGGCGATGGAAGTTTCTCATGCCAAAGGAAGTTACATTTACGACACTTCGGGGAATAAACATCTGGATTTTGTGGCAGGAGTTTCGGCTTGTACATTGGGGCATTGTCATCCACGTGTGGTAAAAGCCGTTCAGGAACAGATGGAAACCTATTCGCATGTGATGGTATATGGTGAATATATTCAAGAACCTGCTGTAGCGTTAACCAAATTGTTAGCCGAGCAATTGCCAGCACCCTTAGAATCCACATATTTAGTAAACAGTGGCACCGAGGCCATAGAGGGAGCATTAAAACTGGCAAGAAGAGTTACAGGTCGTTCAGAAATACTATATGCCGAATATGCTTATCACGGAAATACGCTGGGATCTTTAAGCATTATGGGCTATGAAGAGCGTAAAACACCTTTCGGACCCCTACTCCCCGATTGTCACGCTATTGTCTTTAATGATGAAGGTGATCTTGAAAAAATTACCGAAAAAACGGCAGCAGTAATTCTGGAGACCATACAGGGTGGTGCCGGATTTATTCTTCCAGAGGAAAATTATCTGAACAAAGTAAAAGAACGGTGTAAGAATACAGGAACACTCCTTATCCTTGATGAAGTGCAACCCGGTTTTGGCCGTACGGGAAAGCTGTTCGGATTTCAACATTTTGATATAGTACCCGATATACTGGTCATGGGAAAAGGTATGGGAGGTGGATTACCCATTGGTGCATTTACGGCCTCTAAGGAACATATGATGGTGTTGAGTGATCAGCCTAAACTGGGCCATATTACCACCTTTGGCGGTAATGCAGTGATCGCCTCAGCAGCGTTGGCTACCTTAAAAGAACTTCTGGAGACCAATCTCATTTCAGAAACACTTCAGAAAGAAAAACTTTTCAGATCGCTCCTGGTACATCCCATGATTAAAGAAATAAGGGGAAAAGGTTTAATGCTTGCCCTAATGCTGGAATCGGCCGAAATTACTTCCGAAGTTATTCTTGAGTGTAAAAAACGCGGACTAGTACTGTTTTGGCTGCTTTTTGAGCCCAAAGCTGTGCGCATAACACCTCCGCTCACCATTACCGATGACGAGATTAAAGAAGGCTGTGCCATATTGACCGAAGTTCTCACATCAGTTTCTAAAAAATATCCCTCTGCTTAGTGGTTGATTTTCAGCAATTTACTTCCGTTTTATTGTGTTGATAAGCTTGTTAACAACAATAGCGGCACAACTATTGAATCCGTTATTACATTAGTATCTTTAAAATAGAAGAATCAGTAAAACGCTGCGTATGCAAATGAGCCCTAACGAGCATAACAACTTCTCCCTCTCCCGCTTTGAATCCATGCTTAAGACTAATAATGTGCTCTTTTTTGACTCTGAAGAGTTTGAAGAGATCATTCAGCATTACCTCGAAAACGGAAAAATTGCACTTGCACGAAAGGCAGTCAAGCTGGGATTAGAACAACATCCTACCTCTACAAATCTGAAATTGTTTCAGGTAGAGATGTATATTTTTGAGAACAAACTGGATATCGCTGAGGAATTACTGGACGATCTTTATGTTCTGGAACAATCCAATGAGGAGATCTATATTCAGAAAGCCAATATTCTCTCCAGAAGGGATAACCACAAAGAGGCTATTTTACTTTTGGAAAAGGCGTTGGAAATCACCAACGACGAAGCAGATGTGCTCTCCCTCATGGGAATGGAGTACCTGTTTATGGAAGATTTTGAGAATGCCAAGTACTATTTTATGAAGTGCCTGGAACAGGATGAGGAAGATTATTCGGCATTATATAATATCATTTATTGTTTCGACTATTTAGAACAGCACGAAGCCGCTATTGATTACTTGAACGACTTTCTCAATAAGAACCCTTATTGTGAAGTGGCATGGCATCAGGTTGGAAAACAATACACCGTACTTAAGTATTTTAAAAAGGCCCTGGCTGCCTTCGATTTTGCCATTATAAGCGACGATTCCTTTATTGGCGCCTATCTCGAAAAAGGAAAGGTGCAGGAAAAACTCAAGCAATATCACGAGGCGATCGAAAGTTATTCGATCACTTTAGGGCTCGATGATCCCACTTCATTTGCCCTCTTACGGATCGGAAAATGCCACGAAAAACTAGGGAATAGTGAGCTGGCGCTTCAGTTCTTCACAAAATGTGTAGAAGAAGATTCGCTATTGGATAAAGGCTGGATAGCGATCACCGATTTTTATTTTAAACGGAAAAATTATCAGAAGGCGCTCTATTATATAGACAAGGCTATCAATATCGACAGTGAAAACGTGCTGTACTGGAAGCGATATGCCCGAATAAGTAATCGACTCAATCATTTTGAAGAGGCAGAACACGCCTTTAGAAGAACAATTGAATTAGGCAACTACGAACTTGAGACCTGGGTATCACGGTCGGATATATTGATTCGTTTGGGCGAATACGAGGCTGCAGTCAATAATTTGAATCAGGCAGCAGAATTCTATCCGGAGTGTGCCGAGATCGAATACAGGCTGGCCGGTGTTTACTATTATTTGAATGAAGAAACCAAGGGTGAATATCATTTAAAGAATGCTCTAAAGTTCGAGCCGGAATTTGTCATGATCATCGAAGAGATCTTCCCGTCCATCTACGAGCGGAAATCGGTGCGGGAAATAATTCAGAAACGACAAAATCCTTCTGTTTAATTTCCTTAATTTTGAGGCAAAGACACGCAATCTATGCCTTCACGTAATCTGCTCCAATACCTCGTTATTTCTTTAAAAGGAATTGCCATGGGAGCTGCCGATGTAGTCCCGGGAGTTTCTGGCGGTACCATTGCCTTTATATCCGGTATCTACGAAGAATTGATCGAGACCATTCACAAACTCGACCTCGGGTTTTTTAAAATTTGGCGAGCTGAGGGGTTTTTAAGTGCCTGGCGACATTATAATCTAGGATTCCTGCTTGCTTTATTCTCGGGGGTGATCCTAAGCATAATTTCATTGGCAAAACTAATCACCTGGCTACTCTCCGACCATCCCCTTTTAGTATGGTCGTTTTTTTTCGGACTCGTCGCTGCGAGTATAATATATGTGGGTAAACAGGTTAGTGAATGGAAGTTGGTGAATATACTGGCTCTTGTAATTGCTTCGGGCTTTGCTTATGCCATTACCCTTGCAAAACCTGTAGGAACTCCGGACAGCAACTGGTTTCTTTTCTTAGCCGGCTTTATTGCGATCATCGCGATGATATTACCTGGGATATCAGGATCTTTTATCCTCTTGTTACTAGGAGCATACAGAGCCATTATCGGTACCTTAAGCACGTTGGGAGAAGGAATTACCACAATGAATTGGGATCTTATCTCCGGCGCATTAGTAAAGATCCTCATCTTTGCGGCGGGAGCTATTGTGGGTCTCAAAGTATTCTCCAGAGTATTGAACTGGATGTTTAAAAATCATAAAAACCTTATCCTCGCTATCCTAACCGGATTTATGATCGGTGCCTTAAACAAGATCTGGCCATGGAAAGAAGTTTTGGAATATCGATTAAATCACGATGGAGAAAAAATTCCCTTTTTGGAGAAAAGTATTTTCCCTACTTCCTACCCCGATGATCCAAAAATTCTATTGGCCATGGTCTTTATTGTCCTTGGCTTTTTAAGTATCTTTATTCTGGAACGAATTGCAATTCAGAAAAAATAAAAAATGTACGAACCTCGCTCATTTTCAGATAAGATCTGGTTGGTCCTAAAAGGTTTGGGAATGGGTGCAGCAAATAAAGTCCCGGGCGTATCGGGAGGCGTTGTGGCCTTCGTTGCCGGGTTTTATGAAGAATTTATATATTCCCTTCAAAAAATTAACCGAAAGGCTTTTGCGCTTTTAATTAACGGGCGCTTCAGAAGTTTTTATCAGTATATAAACGGTCAATTCCTAAGTTTGTTGATACTTGGAATGATCATTAGCTATTTTAGCGTTTCCAAGGTACTGGATTATTTGATCGTTCATTACGAATTATATGTATGGAGTGCATTCTTCGGAATGATCATCGGTTCGATCTACTTCATCGCCAAGGATTTTGGCGAATGGAACCGAAAATATCTCGGATACCTGTTATGCGGCATCATTGCCGGAGTGAGTATCAGTTTTCTCGAACCGGCTAAGGAAAACAGCAATCTTATTTTTGTGTTCTTCTGCGGAATCATCGGTGTTTCGGGGATGACCCTACCCGGATTGTCGGGTTCTTTTATTCTCATATTGTTTGGAAATTATGTGTTGCTGCTGGTAGATTCGGTGAATGCATTGTTCGATACAATTACTGCACTTCTTCAATTCGATTTTAGCTTTGTAAATGATGCTGAACAAATGGAATTGTTAAAAGTACTAGGTGTCTTTTCCTTAGGCTCCCTAGTGGGTTTGGTTTCACTTTCTCACCTATTGGCGTATGTCTTAAAGCGCTACAAAAAAGCAACCTACGCGGTTATCATTGGGTTTATCGCCGGATCACTTGGTGTGGTTTGGCCATGGAAAGAAAAATTACTCGAACTGGATGCTGAAGGTCAGGTGCGAATGGACGCTAACGGCAGAGAAATTATTAAAGGTTACGACAGGTATTGGCCCACCGAACTCTCGAACGAAACAATGTTAGCAATTTTATTTATTATTATAGGAACCCTCATAGTTTTAAGCTTAGATTGGTACCATAAATCGAGGACAAGTACAAATGGCTAAATACGGATTAATTGGTCGTGATATTGGCTATTCATTTTCAAAAACCTTTTTTACAACTAAGTTCGAAAAGGAAGAGCGAAAAGACAGTTATGTGAATTTCGATATTGAGAATATCGGTTTACTTCCGGAGATCGTAAGAAAACACTCCGACCTTAAAGGGCTTAATGTTACTATTCCCTATAAGACAGAAGTAATTCCGCTATTAGACCGGGTCGATAAGGAAGCTCAAAAAATTGGCGCTGTCAATACTATAAAGATTCTGGCAGATGGAACTTTAGTGGGTTATAATACAGATCATTATGGCTTTGCCAAAACGCTATCCGATTTATTGCCGTTAAAGCACAAAACGGCACTCATTTTAGGAAGTGGTGGTGCCTCAAGGGCCATAGAATATGTCCTGAAAGCCATGGAATTTAAATACCTAGTGGTCTCCCGTGGTAAAAAGGAATGGACCCTACCCTATTCTAAGCTTACGAGGGATGTGATCGAGTCACATTGTCTCATTGTAAATTGTACGCCCTTGGGTACTTATCCTAATATTCTGGAGTGTCCTAAGCTACCCTATCAATTTTTAGGCAAGAATCATGTGTTGTATGATCTCATCTACAATCCCAGTGAATCTGAATTTTTAAAACGAGGCTTCATACAGGGAGCAAGAGTTCAAAACGGTTTGAAAATGCTGGAATTTCAGGCAAAAAAATCCTGGAGCATCTGGAAATCCTAAAAAAGAGCATTATTTTCTTAAAATAAAGGTGCTATTTTTGGTATCTCCCCACTAGTTAGTATCTTGACACAATTAGAATACGAACCTTAACATTGAAATAAATGTCAGACAAAAAAGCACCGAAAGAAAAAGAAATCTCCGAAACTCCCGAAGCAGAAACTGAGATCAATAAGGAAGAGAATAAAGCAGAAACTTCTGAAAGTCTTGTTGAAGAAAAAGCATCGGATGAGGCAGCACCCTCTTCTGAAAAAAAGACTCGGGACGAGTCGGTCACCACTTCCGAAGAAACTCCCCGGGAGGAGATTACAATAACAGCCGAACAAATAGCTACTGAAACTACAGAAGCATCTTCCAATGTTAATACCGAAGAAAAAAAGGTTGACGAAGAGGAAGAGGTGGATGACGAAGAGGAGGAAGAAATTGCTTCTTCTGATGATGATGACGATGATAGCGATAGTGAAGAAACCGAAGATGAAAAGGACTACCACGCACTTTCAAAAAAGGAGCTTATCGCCGAACTACAGTCTTTATTAAAGAATAAGGCTGTTCAGCATATAAAGAATGAGGTAGAGGAGATTCGTGCCGAATTCAATGCGAAATTCAATGAAGAATTAGAGCACAAGAAAGAAGAGTTCCTTGCAGAAGGTGGCAATATTATCGACTTCTATTACACTACACCTTTAAAAAAGGAATTTAGTTCCTTATATTTCGATTATAAGGAAAAGCGTAACAACTACTATAAGAGTTTAAAAAATGACCTTCAAGCCAACCTCAACAAAAGGCTGGAATTGATCGAGGAACTCAAGGGCTTGTTAAACGCTGAAGAGAATATAAACACCACTTACAAACATTTTAAAGATATACAGGAGCGCTGGCATGTCGCCGGTGCCATTCCGCGTGATAAATACAATATAGTTTGGAACACCTATCATCATCATGTTGAGAATTTTTATGACTTCCTGCACTTAAACCGTGAATTCAGGGATCTGGATTTTAAGCACAATCTCGAACAAAAACTAAAACTCATAGGCAGAGCCGAAGAACTGGGGCAGGAAGAAAATGTGAATAAGGCCTTCAGGGAACTACAAATGCTCCACAAAATGTGGAAGGAAGAAATTGGTCCTGTCGCCAAAGAATTCCGCGACGAAGTTTGGGATAAGTTTAGTGCTGCTACCAAAATTGTACACGATAAACGTCAGGATTACCTCAAAGAACAAGAAAAGCACTTCGAAACCAATCTGGAAAAGAAGAAGCAACTTATTGAGGAAATAGCCGAAGTAACTAAAAATACGAACAGTAGTCATCAGGCCTGGCAAAACGCTATTAAAAAAGTTCAGGAGTTGAGAGATGCTTATTTTGAATCGGGGAAGGTACCTCGTTCTAACACAAAGGAAATCTGGAATGCCTTTAAGGAAGTTACTCGAAATTTTAACAGGGAGAAAAATTCCTTTTATAAGAACCAAAAGAAAGAGCAATACAGCAATCTTGAGAAAAAGCGGGAGCTAATAAAGATCGCTGAAGCCAATAAGGATAGTGAGGATTTTAATGAAGTCACTTCCTTGATGAAGAAGATTCAGAGTGATTGGAAAAAAATTGGTCATGTGCCCCGAAAGGACAGCGACAAGGTGTGGAAACAATTTAAAGCGGCTTGCAACCACTATTTTAACCGATTGCACGCCTCCAAGAATGAGGCCAATAAAGAAGAGATCGCCAATTTCGAAGCTAAGCAAAAAATGCTTGATGCCATCGATAAACTTGAATTGACAGGCGATAATGAAGCCGATCTAAAAACTATTAAGGAACATATATCAGCTTGGAAAGAAGTTGGCAGGGTTCCTTATAACAAGAAGAACATCCAGAAAAAATTCAATCAGAAACTGGATGGACTCTTCGAAAAATTGAATTTAAGTAAGAAGGAAACAGAGCTTATTAAATTCGAGAATAAATTGGATGCCATCGTATCTCAGGAGGATGAACGAAAACTACAGAATGAGCAGTTCTTTATTTCAAAGAAAATTGGTGAAGTAAAAGGTGAGATTCGCCAGTTAGAGAATAATTTGGGCTTCTTTCAGAATGCAGATTCGAACAATCCATTGGTGAAGGAAGTTCGCAAGAACATTGCCAAGCACAAAGAACAGCTAGAAGTCTGGAAGGAAAAACTTTCTAAGATCAAGTCGGCGCGAAACGCCTAGTGTATGTCGGGCTGTCTGTTGTGCCATAGTAATGCTACAGAACAGGTATTAGAAGACAAATCGATTCTTTTTCTGAAATGTTCCCAATGTGGATCCATATTTAAACATCCTGAAGCTTTCCCAACTCCTACAGAAGAAAAGGAGCGCTATTTGCTTCATGAGAATGACATAAACGACCCGGGTTATCGAGCTTTTGTAGCTCCGGTAGTCGATCGAATATCATCCGATCGAACTCCCAGGCATTTCGGGCTTGATTTTGGTGCCGGTCCCGGACCGGTGATCGCTAAACTGCTATCTGAAAAAGGATTTAATATAGCATTATACGACCCTTTTTTTTATCCGGATCCTTCGGTACTCAACAAAATGTTCGATTTTATTATCTGTTGTGAAGTGATCGAACATTTTCACGATCCATTTACAGAATTTCAACGCCTGAAAAACCTTTTACATCCGGGTGGAACATTGTATGGAATGACCCATTTGTTACCGGATTTAAATCACTTTAAAGATTGGTATTACAAGGACGACCCAACTCATGTTATTTTTTATTCGAAAGAAAATCTGAATTGGATCAAGAAGAATTTTGGATTTAAGGAACTCGAAATTTCTGATAGGCTAATTGTGATGAGTCTATAGAAGACGGAAGTCGGGAGACGGAAGTCGGGATTAGGGAGTTGGATGAAAGGAAACTTCGCACTTCAAACTTCCAGCCTCATGTTCCTATTATAATCGCTTCGCTTCTTCCCAGTACACATCCATTTCGGCCAATGTCATATCCTTCATGGCTTTCCCCTGTCCCTTGGCTTTGGATTCGAGATATTGAAAACGCTTTATGAATTTTTTATTGGTTCGCTCAAGCGCATTTTCCGGGTCTACCTTGAGAAAGCGAGCATAATTGATCATTGAGAACAACACATCGCCAAATTCTTCTTCGATCTTTTTTTCATTGCCTTCATTTACTTCATGCTGCAATTCTTCCAACTCTTCCTTTAATTTTTCAAATACCTGCTGCGGCTCTTCCCAATCGAAACCTACACCGGCAACCTTATCCTGGATACGGTTTGCCTTAACTAAGGCCGGCAAAGATTTAGGTACGCCTTCCAGCACACTTTTTTTACCTTCCTTAAGTTTTAGATTTTCCCAGTTCTGCTTTACCTCTTCTTCATCCTTAACCGTCACATCGCCATAGATATGCGGGTGACGGGAAATTAACTTTTCACAGATATCGTTGGCGACCTCGGCTATATCAAAATCATTGGTTTCACTACCTATTTTAGCATAAAAAATAATGTGTAATAACAGATCGCCCAGTTCTTTCTTTACTTCTTGAAGATCATTATCGAGAATGGCATCACCCAGCTCATAGGTCTCTTCGATGGTGAGATGCCGAAGGCTTAGCATGGTTTGTTTCTTATCCCACGGACATTGCTTCCTTAACTCATCCATGATAGTGAGTAAGCGGTCTATGGCCTTTAGTTGGTCTTTTCTGGAATTCATAGCAACAAAGCTAATTGAAAAGCCATTCAGAAATAAAAAGAGTTATTAAAAAGGATTAACAGCAGATGCCTTTTCCAGAGGTTCCTATTCTTCTTCGGAAGTGTCGGCTTCACTTTCGGAGAAATCGGTAATTCCGTTCTTTTGAAGCAAATTATACCATTGCACTACTTTTTTAATATCGCTGGCATAAACACGGTCTTCGTCGTAATCGGGTAATATTTCAAAGAAATATTCTTCAAGCTCGATCTTAGGAGCTTTATGACTAATCGCCTGACCTTTATCTTCCTTTTCAGCAATTTTAGAAAAAACTTCGCGCAGCGGTACTTCTTCTGTAAGGGTATAAATGGCGATCTCCGAAAGTAAACTCACGTTATGGCGGGTACTCACACTTATCTTCTTTCCGTCCAACAACGATTCAGCCAGAAATCCGCCACGGGTTTGTGCTTTTAATTGATATAATCCGGGTTTCCCGGCAATGGATAATATTTTCTCTAAACTCATAGTATGTGCTCCTGATTAAAGCGAGTAATTTTCAATTTCAAAATAAAGGTGCAAATATGCATGCTTTGCATTATTTTACCAAAGGTGTTAACGTTTCTTTTTAGCCATAGGAAATTTCATTCGGTACTTAACGTCGATCTTTCCTTTCGAAATATTGGCAAGTTTCCCCTTTATTAAACGCTTTTTAAGAACCGATAGTTTGTCGGTAAACAAAATTCCTTCTATATGATCGTATTCATGCTGAATGATACGGGCAACGATCCCTTCAAAGGTGTCGGTATACTTTTTAAAGTTCTCGTCGTAATACTCGATGGTCACTTTGGGTTTTCTGAAGACATCCTCATTGATCTCGGGAATACTTAAACACCCTTCATTAAATGCCCATTCGTCTCCATCTTCTTCCAGAATACGGGCATTGATAAACACTTTTTTAAAGGTTGAAACAAACTCTTGCTCTTCCTCCGAAAGGTCTTCGTCATCCTCAAAAGGTGATGCATCTACTATAAACAGCCGGATAGGTAATCCTATTTGAGGTGCTGCAAGTCCGATACCTCGTGCACCGTACATGGTGTCGAACATATTTTCAATTAGAGTATCCAGTTTCGGATAATCGGCATCAATTTCGGTTGCTTCCTTTCTTAGAACCGGGTCGCCATAAGCTACAATGGGTAGTATCATTTTCAAGTCTATTTATTATACAGGTATTCCTGCAAAATTATAGTGGCACTAATCTCGTCGAGCAGTGCTTTGTTTTGTCTTTGCTTTTTTTTGAGTCCGCTGTCGATCATCGTCTGAAAGGCCATTTTACTGGTGTACCGTTCGTCTACTCTTAAGATCTCCTGCTTCGGAAAGGCTTCAGAAAATTTCTTTATGAATTTAAGAATATGTTCTTCTACATCACTCGGACTACCGTCTTTTTGTTTGGGTTCCCCAATAAGGATCAGCTCCACTTCTTCTGAAATGAGATAATCACTCAAAAAATCCATCATGTCTTTCCGCTCTACTGTAGTCAACCCCGAAGCAATTAACTGAAGCTCATCGGTTACAGCAATTCCGCAGCGTTTGGTCCCAAAATCTATGGCTAATACACGTCCCATTTCATCGGCAAAAATAAGGGTTTGCAAAATAGTATGCTAAAAATAAAGCTGAATTAAGAGGGAGCCTTATCTTTGCAGCTAGGTTTAGACGTGAGACGTCGGAAGACGGAAGACGGAAGACGGAAGACGGAAGACGGAAGACGGAAGTCGGAAGTCGGAAGTCGGAAGTCAGAGGTCAGAAGTCGGAAGTCAGAGGTCAGAAGTCGGTAGGGAGTTGTGAATATCTAATAAAATGATTAATTACTTAACCTATCACTTTGAATCTTTAAGACTTTGAGACATTGCATCTTTGCATTTTTGAGCCTTTGAGCCTTTGAGCCTTTGAGCCTTTTAGTCCAAAAATAATTTAACATATACGTAGAACAGCTATGAAACAACTTCAGGAACAAATCAATAAAGCATGGGACGACCGCTCCTTATTAACTAATACCGAAACCATAGCTGCGATCCGGGAAGTCGTAAAACTCTGTGATGAAGGCGTGCTGCGTTGTGCCGAGCCCACTGCCAGCGGATGGCAGGTAAACGAATGGGTGAAAAAAGCTGTCGTTCTCTATTTTCCTATACAGAAGATGGAAACCATGGAAGCGGGTATCTTTGAGTATCACGATAAAATTCCGTTGAAGAGTGGCTATGAAGCCAAAGGGATACGAGTAGTGCCTCATGCTGTTGCCCGTTACGGTGCTTATATTTCTAAAGGAGTGATCATGATGCCGAGTTACGTGAATATTGGCGCTTTTGTTGATGAAGGCACTATGGTCGATACCTGGGCAACGGTAGGTAGTTGTGCTCAGATTGGGAAGAACGTGCATTTAAGTGGAGGTGTTGGTATTGGCGGGGTACTCGAGCCACTTCAGGCCGCACCTGTTATCATTGAAGACAATGCGTTTATTGGCTCCCGTTCTATAGTCGTCGAAGGCGTTAGGGTTGAAAAGGAAGCGGTTTTGGGTGCCAATGTGGTTCTTACTGCCTCTACCAAGATCATAGATGTTACCGGTGACAGTCCGAAAGAGATGAAAGGATTGGTGCCTTCGCGTTCTGTGGTGATTCCCGGAAGTTATACAAAACAGTTTCCTGCTGGAGAATTTCAAGT
This sequence comes from Constantimarinum furrinae, assembly GCF_014295415.1. Classification (GTDB taxonomy): domain Bacteria; phylum Bacteroidota; class Bacteroidia; order Flavobacteriales; family Flavobacteriaceae; genus Constantimarinum; species Constantimarinum furrinae. The sequence goes on along the minus strand of NZ_CP052909.1, from coordinate 2,006,070 downwards.
GAGTTGTGCGCTTATCATCGGCAAACGAAAGGAGAGTACCAATAAAAAGACTTCGTTAAACGATGCCTTGCGCGAATACGATGTTGCGGTTTAATGCAGTTTGTTCTTTTTGCGCTTTCTGATCTTCTTTGAATTCACTTTCTTCTGAAATTGTCGGCTGTACTTTGTCATCAACTCATGAATCTTGGATTGGGAATGTCCCGAAAGTTGGGCATACGCTGCTGCCATGACATTGATCATCCGTTTTGATAGCCATAATCTTCTGAAATTCTTCATCCTGGCATCCAGATCCATGGGTTCGAAACGCATGCGGTTAAGATCGATGAGATAAAAATCGAATTGCCCTTCTCCGCTAACCTTTATAAGTGTATTTCCCGGAGAGTGATCCAGAAAATTCACATTGTTCTCATGCAATTTAAAAGTAAACGCAGCTACTTGTCGTAAGATCTCATCCCGGTTTGGATATTCGGGATTGTGATTTAAGACTCTGAAATCGAGATCGTATGCTATATGTTCGCTAATGTAATAGCTGTCTTTTAATCCGAAGGAAAATCTTTCAAAATAAGCCACCGGCCTTGGCGTATTAATTCCCAGATCAATTAGCCTTATAGCGTACTCAAACGACCGTTTTGCCTTGCTCTTCCGAAGAAACTGGTATACCAAAGCATTAAAAATTCCCGGCTCCTTAAAACGTTTAATAGTAAACACAGAGTCACCTATACTCACTTTTTTGATCACATTGCGTTCGCCTTTGGTCACAAAATCAATATTCGCATCAAAGCCGGAAATCGCTTCCTGCAATTGGGAACCCAAGGCCTTGAAATCTGAATGCACCACAACCGTTTTCGCCATGTTAAATTTTAATAACTTCAAAAAAAGAGATACTTTGCGAAGGTAATGCAACTGAAGAAAATACTCGTAATACAGAACAAAAGAATTGGCGACGTGCTCATTAGCTCGGTCATTGCCAACAACATAAAAAAAGTATTTCCGAAGAGCCATATCACCTACTTTGTCTACGATTATACGACCGGGGTGCTTCAAAATAATCCCAATATAGACGAGATCATTTCGGCCAATGACAAAGAGCTGAAGAAACTACCAAATCTTTTTAAAGCGATACGAGAGGTCCGAAAGGCTAAATACGACATAATCTTCGATCCCTACGCCAAGTTTCAAAGCCGGATGATGTGCTTGTTTTCTGGGGCTGAGTATCGTATCGGACTGAAACGCGCTCATAAAGACTTAAAGCTTCCCTTCTACACACATCCCATAAGTTTTCTGAAAAACCGAACGAAAGACTGCGGAAAAGCGATCGAAGACCGAATTAATATGATCACTTCGGTATTTCCTTTATCACAAGCCGATCATGAACCTAGAATATTTCTCACTTCCGAAGAAAAAAAATACTCAGGTGCATCGCATTTACGTCCGCCGGTCCTAATGCTGGGCGTTCTGGGGAGCACCCCTCAAAAATCCATGCCCTACGAATATATCGCGACACTCATCGATTATATTACGGCAACCTATACGTGTACCCTCCTATTTAATTATGCCCCTCATCAAAAAACGGAAGCTTTAAAGGTCTATGACATGTGCCGGGACAAAGAACAGATCGATCTTAGTATTTATGAAGATTCTATCCGCGGATTTATACAATTAATGAATCAATGTGATCTGTTGGTTGCCAATGAAGGCGGAAGTGTTCATATCACCAAAGCACTTCACAAACCTACATTTACCATCTACTCCCCTTATGTGAACAAAGAACACTGGTGCAGTTTTGAAGACGGTAAAACCCACGAATCTGTTCATTTATTGGAAGAAAAACCCGATCTTTTCAGTAGCTTTACGTTAGAAGAACGACGTAAGATCGAAGAAGATCCTGAATCGCTTTACCGGCAATTGGGCCCGGAGTTAATTCTTCAGAAATTAAAACCATTTCTGGCACATCATTTAAAATCGGCTGAAAAATAGTATGAACATCCTCGACAAATTTCACCATTGGCGCCGAAAACAACGCTGGAATAAACAGTACAAAAAAGGACGTTGGGATAGTTTACAAAGTGAAAAAGAGGCGAAACGATATCATCAGATCATTGATTATCTAAAGGAATATGCACCACAAACCCCAACGATCCTCGATATTGGTTGTGGAGACGGCGTCCTTAATCAGCGAATGGGTGATTACGAATTCAGTTATTTTCTGGGTTTGGATTTTTCGAAAGAATCGATTAAAAAAGCGATAGCAAAAGAGTTTCGAAACTCAGAATTCATAACGGCAGATATCATTGGCTATACTCCATCACGAAATTTTGATGTGATCGTCTTTAACGAAGCCTTTTACTATATTCACGATTCAGAAAAGGAAAAGGTACTTAACCAAATGCTGGATCATCTCAACCCTAACGGACTCATTATTACTTCTATTTATCGCGAAGGAACCGGCTGCTGGGAGTATTTTAAGGAAAATACGAAATTAACCGAACTGGACTTTACGACAGTCACTACAGACGAAGAGCTGCGCTACTGGAAAATAGGCGCATATCGCAAAAATTAATCATTTTTTTTTATCCCGAAGGATGTCCAAACGCGCTTTTGTCGTTTGGTCTCTTTGCGAATCTGCTTGTTTTTTTCAAGCATGTCGTCGGTAACATAACCCCGGGGATGGTCTAAATGAAGGGTAATCGCGCTATATCTTACCTGTACGGGTTTAATTCCGTTGTTGATAAGTCGCTCACCAAGTTCCCTGTCCTCGCCCCCATACTGCATGCGCTCATCAAAACCATTTACATCCAGAATATCTGTCCGCCATCCAGATGCATTATTCCCGTCCCAGGTAGCTTTAGTTGGCGTAAATGTGTTTAAGAGCTTTTCTGAAAGCCCATAGGAATTTAACTTCCTGGTTTTAAAGGTCTTTTTAAGTCCCACATCAACCAACCAGTTAACATCAAAACAGCGTTGTGTTTCAATATCATTTTCTGTGATCGCTTCGGAAATATCCAATGGTAATTTAAAATACCCACCCGATAGAAAACACTGCTGTTTCCGGTGCTTAAGGTGCCGGGCAACAAGATCGTTCCTCGGAATGCAATCCCCATCGGTAAAGATCAAATATTCGCCGGTGGATGCAACGATCGCCTTATTGAGGATCCTGGTTTTCCGGAATCCCTTGTCCTCCTGCCATACGTGCTGAATAGTTAACGATGAGTTTTTCTGAAATTCAGTAATAAGGTCGGTGGTTTCTTCGGAAGAACCATCGTCTGCGATAATTAACTCAAAGGTCTTATGTGTTTGATGCCGGAATCCCCATAGGGCTTTTTGCAACCACTGCGGCTGGTTATAAGTAGAAACGATGACCGATACTGTGCTCAAACTGAAGCTTCTTTTTTAACGATTCCATAGGGGGTCCATTTTTTTTGCTCTTCCCTTGTTGCCTTACGAATTGCCCTGTTTTTATCAATAGACTCCTGATTCTTATATCCTCTGGGATGATCCAGATGAATGACTACCGCATTGTAGCGAATTTGTTTGCTTTTCAAGCCATAATTTACAAGGCGTTCTCCCAGTTCCCTGTCTTGTCCGCCATACTGCATACGTTCATCGAAGCCATTGACCGCGATAATATCCTCCTTCCAACCTGAAGCATTATGTCCGTTCCAACTGGCATTAGTAGGTGTAATGGCATTTAGAATTCCGGCTTTTAGATTTCCTGAATTGAGCTTGTTGTTTTTAAAGGAGGATTTAAGCCCATGTTGCTTTAACCAGCTAACATCAAAGCATTTTTCGGTATAAATGTCTTCTTTGGTGATCCTTTCAGAAATAGTCCTTGGCAGCATAAAATAGCCTCCGCTTAAAAAATATCCTTCCTCCCGGTATTTTACATGCTGCTCCACAAAATCCTTCCGCGGAATGCAATCGCCGTCACTCATGATAATATAGGATGTGTTGCACGCAATGATGGCTTTATTGAGAATCTGTGACTTTTGAAACCCATTGTCTTCATGCCAAACATGCTCGATTGGAAAAAACACTTCTTTTCTTAATCGTTCAATTAACTGCCCCGTTTCCGGTTTTGAACCGTCATCGGCAATAACGATCTCGAACCTGCGATAAGTTTGGTTGTTATAACCATACAGGACCTTTTCCAGCCATACAGGTGAGTTGTAGGTGCTTATAATTATGGAAGTATCTATCGCTTGCATAGGAGGCAAAGATAAGCCTATTTCTTCCTTAAATAAAAGGCTGCCTGATCGCCAAAATCGTCCTTATTGAGCTTATTGGCCTGCAAGCCGTAGTTGTATTCGTCGAATTTTCTCTGAATAGAATCTAACAAACCTTTCGATTTGGGGTCGGACAACGGAATATCATTCCGGTATTTCTCACTTCCGGTGAATTGGAAATGTGTTGAATCGAATTCGACATTATAGATCTCGAAGCCGGTTTTTTGAGCGAGAATCTCCATACTTTTTATGGAATACAGGAAAAAGTGTCTTGGAGCATCCAATTGCACCCAATCGGTTCCGTAATGTTCCCAGGCGTGAGAAGAAACCGTTGGAATTCTAATTATACATACCCCATTGTCTGTTAGCAGTTCGTAAACTTTTTCAAGATTTAGCAACGGTCGTTCAAGGTGTTCGAAGGCATGGTGGTAGGTGATAATTTCGAAGTTTCCTTCCATATCAACCACACTTACGTTTTCTATGGTGAGTCCGTTGCCATACGCAATCGTTTCTTCCAGATAAGGGTCGCAACCACTTACATTGGTAAAGCCAACTTCGGCAAGAGGATATAGAAAATTACGGCCGTTTCCACAGCCCACATCAAGGATCCTTGTGGTTTGAGTAACTTCCAGATCGTTAAAAATATCGTATTCTTTTTTTCCGAAGAGCTTCCCAAGTGTTTTCTGATAACAGCTCCCACTAAGGGCAGCAGCCTTATACTGACTCTTTTTTATTGCCCCTTTGAGACCTTCGAATTTCTTTCCGTCATATTTGTCGAAACTGTAATAATCCTCCGGGTAGTACGTATCCATATTTTCCGGAATAGTCTCAATTTGCAGGCAATCGCAGCTGTCACATTGAAAATACCCGAATTCCTTCCTTGAACCATACATCATCTCGCGTGCGGTATACTTGGTATTGTCTTCAGTATTTCCGCAAATTCTACAGGTATTGCTCATAAGGGGCGCTTCGTGGTTTGATGCAAAGATAAAGTTATTTACTAAGTTTGCACTATGCCGTTGATCACTGTTATAATCCCTGCTTTTAACGAGGCGTCATATATAGAAGACGCCCTTAAATCGGTAGCTTTTGCCGATGAGCTTATCGTGATCGATTCGTACAGCACCGATGATACGGTTGCGATCTCAAAGCAATATGCAGATAAGGTGCTTCAGCGAAAATTTGACAATTTTTCCAATCAGAAGAACTATGCATTAGAACATGCTAACGGGGACTGGGTGTTGTTTGTGGATGCCGATGAAAGGGTTACCCATTCTTTGGAATCTGAGATTATCCAAACCCTCCAGCAGCCAAAACACCATGGCTACAAGCTCAATTTTCCGCATTTTTATATGAATCGGTTTCTTTATCACCATAGTGATGACGTACTTCGACTGGTCCGGCGCGAAGGTGCGAGTTTCTCGGGAGATGTTCATGAAAAACTGGAATGTTCAGGCAGCGTAGGTACGTTGAATAACCATATGCTTCACTACACCTATAAGGGGCTGGGGAATTATATTCGGAAAAAAGAACAATACGCCTGGACTCAGGCCGAACAATTGAAGAAAAAGGGTAAAAAAGTAAATTGGTTTCACTTGTTCTTTAAACCCACCTATCGCTTTTTTAGTTCCTTTATTTTAAAAGGAGGTTTTCGTGATGGAGTGCCGGGTATGACCGTGGCGGCAGTAAATGCCTATGGTGTTTTTGAACGTTATGTAAAATTATATTTACTGCGGAAAGGATTGCGATAACGCAACCTTTTGTACTTTTATGTGACTAGTATAAAAAGCATCGTATGACCAGGTTTATTTTTTTAATTTCCTGCTTGTTTATTTTGTTGTCATGTAATAGTTCTGATGACGAAGCACCAACTTCAAATCCTGCTGTTCTAATTGGAACGAATTTGATGATCAACGGGGTGAGTGGAACAACAGCGCTTACCTATGACAATAATATTCTAACCGGATTCACGGAGGTATTTAATGCTTCAGGCAGTATGTCCGATCGCGAGATCCAGCTGGAGGCGACGAACGGTGTAATAACCCGATATACAGAAAGTTATATAGATCAGGGAAGTGGTTTTACCTGCTATATAATTCTAAATTTCAGCTATGACGATCTAAACCGCATAGACGCAATTACAGGTGAAGGGGATTGTCCGTTAAATATTTATACAATTGAATATATTAATGACACCGTTGTCTTTGACAGTCCTCTTCCCAATGAAGATAAGGTTGTAAAAATGAATCAAGATGGAAGAATTGTTTATTACGAGTATAAGAACTTGATTCTTGATATGGAATACGAAAACGGAAATTTAATTTCAAAAACCAGAAATAGCAGCAGAACTATAAATTACAGCTACGACTCAAAGGTAAATCCATACCGTACTGACGCCTTTCTCAACTTTGGTAAGATTCAAGAATATATAAAGATCATGAAAGGTACCAATGTCCTGATGGAAGATCTGGATGACTACAGAAATGTCAATAATCTAGTTTCAAGAACAAGCACGCATTCGGACCTTGGTATTGATGATTTGAGCTACAGTTATGAATACCACTCTAATAATTTACCTGATAAGCGATTTAGATCCGTCGGAAATGGTGTTACACAATATCTATATGAATAATAGCACAGGGATCTAAAGAAATTTCCCGAATTTCAATTTTCTTTTAAATTTCCCCAAGCTGTACTCCCCTTTAATATCCAAACGCTGGATCTCGAAGGGATCTTTAAACGGAAAAACATTTATCCGGTTTCCAATACGTAGTCCCAGTTGAAATTGTTCCTGCTTTAATTGTTCAAAAAAAAGTTTTTTTGCTGAATGTTCCCGAGGGTATTTTCCGTAGGGATACGCCAGTACCTTAGTAAATTCTAAACTGTGATCGTCGACGGCTTCAAAACACTGCTTCGTATCTGCTTCGATCTCTGCTACCGAAAGCTCATCGTACTTTTGATGGGCATACGAATGATACCCCAGCTCTATTACCGAAGGATCGAGCAAATGCAGCTGTTCTGCCGTCATAATCGGTAGAGTTGCCGTATTCCAGGCATCGGTTTTCCCTAAATAGTAGAGGGGTACAAAGAAGGTCGCTTTAAGTTCGTACTTTTTTAATAATGGGACGGCGTACTCCAACTGACTCACATAAGCATCATCGAAGGTAATGACCACATTCTTTTGAGCAGGTAACTGGTCTAAACTCATCAATTCTGAAAAGTGATACGAGCGATACTTTTTATCTGAAAGATATTGAAACTGAGCCTCTAGTTTCTTAACATTTATGGTTAGTCCCTTACTTTCTGTAAGAGAAACATTGTGATACATTAAAACCGGAAGTTTCGACATGCTGATTTATAAGATTAATCCTTGTAAAATTATTACTTTTACCCAAACGACCGACTGCGATTGGAAATTCCTGTAAAAATTACGGCCCTCGCCATTACCCTTAACGAAGCTTCTCACGTGGATAGCTATATTAAGAGTCTTTGGTTTGCCGAGGAGATCATTATTGTAGATTCCTTCAGCAGTGACGACACGGTTGCTCTGGCTTCAAAATATGAAAAAGTAACGGTGTATCAACGCACCTTCGATAATTTTTCAGCACAGAAGAATTTCGCCCTTTCGAAAGCCAAAAACCACTGGGTCACCTTTTTCGACCTAGATGAAGAAGTAACCGATCAACTTTCCGAAGAGATCCTGAAAACTCTTAAAGATCCGAAGGCCATAGCCTATTTCGTAAAGCGCGATTTCTGGTTTATGGGGAAACGAATAAAATACAGCGGACTCCAAAACGATGCCGTGGTGAGGGTTTTTAATAAGGAACACTGCAATTACAATTCGAATCTCGTGCACGAAACACTCGAAACCCGTGGTAAAACAAATACCTTTAAAGAACATCTGCCGCATTATACCTATACCAGTTTCGACGATTATACGGCAAAAATGCATGCCTACAGCGCTTTACAGGCCCGCATGCTGTATGCAAAAAAGAAGCGACCCACACTGTTTCATTTTCTCTTTAGACCCTTTTACAGGTTCTGGAATCAATATTTACTGCAATTGGGGATACTGGATGGGAAAGAAGGTTTTATCTTAGCCTATGTTAGCGCTTTTTCGGTGTTTAAGCGCTATGTGAATTTATGGCTCCTTTATCGCAAAATCGACTGACCATGAAGCGAATTTTCTTAGAATCTCACAATCTTAAAAATAAATTTTCCGGCTTCGGGCAGTTTAATTTTCACCTCATCAAGGCATTTTCACGACTTGAAACTCCCGGCTATCAGTTTATTCTTCACGTAAAAGACGTTGCCTCGGCCAAAGAAGATTTTGGAGAGAAATTCGAATATAAAAAATACAGAAGCATTACCCGTCATAAACCCTTCCGGATTAAAACCAAATACGAGCTCTGGCATAGTTTAAATCAGAATATCAAGATCGAACCTTTTTTTAATATCCCTTATGTGCTAACGGTTCACGACATACATTTTTTAACGGAAGGCACTTCAGAATTACAACAAAAACTACGGGAGAAGTTCGCAAAAAAACTGGAACGAAGTAATGCGATAGTCTATATTTCTCAATTTGCAAAACTCGATATGCATCGCCATTTTAAGGTCCCTGAAGTACCCGAATATGTGATCCACAACGGAAATACCATTACCGATATTACGCTGCCTGAAGATTACGAACCTGCAAAGATTCCATCTAAACCCTTCTTATTCTCCATTGGAGATTTTAGTGAGCGCAAGAATTTTATTGCATTGGTCGAAATGCTCAAACTTATGCCCGATCACCATCTGGTGCTTTCAGGAAACAACCGATCTATCTATGCCGATAAACTAAGTGCTCTGGTCGCTTCCTACGGAATGCAGGACAGAGTGATGCAAACGGGAAAGATAGAAGATATGGAAAAGCAGTATTATCTGCAGCATTGCGAAGCCTTTGTTTTTCCGTCTCATCGTGAAGGCTTCGGGATTCCTCCTATTGAAGCCATGCGGTTTGGAAAACCTGTATTCTTGTCAAAGAATACCTCCCTCCCCGAAATAGGCGGCGTACATTCGTTCTATTGGGATTATTACGATCCACAATATATGCTTGACGTTTTTAATGAAGGCATGAAAAAGTACCGTGAAAATCCAACCTTCTACGAGAATTGGTATGTGGAACGCGCAAAAAGTTTTAACTGGGACGAAACAGCGAAACAATATTTGCAAGTGTATAAACATATTTTAGAATAAGGGATGACGGATATTGCGGTTATAATCATCAATTACAATACGTCAAATTATACATTGGAGTGCATCGACACGGTCGTGAAACGAACTTCAGAACCTATTTCTTACGATATTATAGTGGTGGATAACAATTCGGAGCCGGACGATTACATACATTTAAAGACTCACTTTCCGAAGAAAGATAACATTAAGTTATACCGCAGCGACATCAATACCGGCTTTGGCGGGGGAAATATGTTTGGGGTGCAGTTCGCTAAAGCCAAATATTTTTTATTTCTGAATAATGATGCCATGCTGCTTAACGATTGTTTGTCGATCCTGAAGGACTTTATGGACCAGCATCCTCAAGTTGGAGTATGTACCGCTCAGAATTATGATGAACACCACAACTTTGTCCCTTCTTTTGATCACAATAAAGGACTAAGGCGCTTTTTATTCGGAAGAGGATTTCTGGAAAAGATCAACCCGAAACGCTATCCGAAACGAAAAAACGAATACCAAAAACCCCTGAAAGTAGACTGGGTAAACGGCGCTTTCTTATTCTTTAGGTCTGAAGCATTCTTAAAAGTTGGAGGCTTTGATACCCGTGTTTTTTTATATTGGGAAGAGATGGATATCTGCTACAGACTAAAAAAACAGGGCTATGATTCCTTTTTGGTTCCGGAAGCCAAGGTATTACACTTTCAGGGGAAAAGCATAGGGAAATCGGTTGCCATAAATAAGGAAGGATATATCTCCTATCTGCATGTACTTCGGAAAAATTACAGTTTTCTGAAATATGCTGTTATCAGATTATATTTGGTGGTAGCTTTACTGTTAAAACCAAAAAAATGGTATCTGCTTTCGGTGCTTCTAAAGGCAGATCCTTCTTCAGAATCATTAAGACACAAACAAAAACCAAGAACAGTACATGAACATCGAAATTGAAAATGCATTACAGGTTTTAAAGCGCGGCGGACTAATTTTATATCCTACCGATACGGTATGGGGAATAGGTTGCGACGCTACAAACCCCGCTGCCATAGAGCGGGTGTTTCAGCTAAAGAAACGGTCGGATAAAAAATCCCTTATCTGTCTGGTACACGATTTTAAAATGCTGGAGTTTCATGTAGAAAATGTACCGGAAGTGGCGTATGACATTCTAAAATATGCCGTTAAGCCCACGACCATTATATACGACAACCCGATCCGTATTTCAGAAACACTTATTGCCGAAGATAATTCATTGGCCATTCGGGTTGTGAAAGATGATTTTTGTAAACAACTCATTCGCAAGTTCAGGCGACCAATCGTTTCCACTTCAGCAAATTTCAGTGGTGAAAAAACACCCCAGAGTTTTAAAGAAATAAGCACCGGGATTTTGGAGGGCGTAGACTATGTCGTAAATTTGCAGCAGGATAGAAAAACGGGGAAACCTTCCGCTATTATTAAGTTGAAAGCAGATGGAACCGTAACAGTTATTCGCGAATAAATACTCGTGAATTCACTGTAAAAATCATAAAAATTTGAGTCAAAATAACTACAAGTCCGCACTGGATCATCCCGTATTTAATATTCTCTCTCAGGCTGCTAAAACCCTTGACGTGGAATGTTATGTCATAGGTGGGTTTGTGCGGGATCATTTACTAAATCGTGGTGAAGCAAAGGATATCGATGTGGTTGCTATTGGCAGCGGCATTGATCTGGCGCGTAAAACAGCCCAGTTACTTCATGAAAAGCCAAAAGTTTCTGTTTTTAAGACCTATGGCACAGCCATGTTGAGGACACAGGGTCTCGAAATAGAGTTTGTGGGGGCAAGAAAAGAATCCTATAATCGGGACAGCCGGAACCCGGTAGTTGAAGACGGTACCTTAGAGGATGACCAAAACCGGAGGGATTTTACAATTAATGCATTGGCAATTAGCTTAAATGAGGGTTCTTATGGTGAACTCCTGGATCCTTTTCATGGGATCGAAGACCTTGAAAACAAAATAATTCGTACTCCTCTTGACCCCGATATTACGTACAGTGACGATCCATTGCGAATGCTACGGGCAATTCGCTTTGCCACACAGCTCAATTTTACCATTGAAAAGGAATCACTGGACGCCATTGCGCGGAACAAAGACCGAATCGAAATTATTTCTAAAGAAAGGATCGTAGACGAAATCAACAAGATCCTCATGGCCGATGTACCATCCAAGGGATTTGCATTGCTGCACAAAACAGGTTTACTGCCTTATATCTTTCCCGAACTCGTTGCGCTTCAGGGGATAGAAGAGATTGAAGGTCAGCTACATAAGGACAACTTCTGGCATACCTTGGAAGTGGTAGACAATATCGCCCAAACCACTAACGATCTGTGGCTTCGTTGGGCTGCCTTACTTCATGACATTGGGAAGGCCCCTACCAAAAAGTTTGATAAAAAAATAGGCTGGACCTTTCATGCGCATGAGTTTGTAGGATCTAAAATGGTCTATAAATTATTTAAACGACTCAAAATGCCCTTGAACGATAAAATGAAGTTCGTTCAAAAAATGGTACTTATGAGCTCCCGCCCTATCGTACTGGCAGGAGAAGTAACCGATAGTGCGGTACGCCGACTCATTTTTGATGCCGGGGACTATGTGGAGGATTTGATGACCTTGTGCGAAGCCGACATCACCACCAAGAACCCGAAGAAATTCAAAAAATACCGCAATAATTTTCAAAAGGTGAGGGAAAAGATCGTTGAGGTGGAAGAGCGGGATCATGTAAGGAATTTTCAACCTCCGGTGAGTGGTGAAGAGATCATGGAGACATTCGGCTTAAAACCATCACGAGAAATAGGTGTAATAAAAGATGCGATAAAAGAGGCTATTCTCGATGGTGATATTCCCAATGAATATGAGGCTGCCAGAGAACTTATGCTAAAAAAGGGAAAGGAACTTGGATTAACAGTGGTATAAGTTTTAGATTTTGTGTCGTAGTTTAGACTCAAAGAAGCAAAGATCCAAAGAAGCAAAGAGAGTTGAACAGTGATAATGTAAATCCTTAGAAGAAATGGACAATGAGAAAACTTTTCGTCGTTTAATGATTTGGCAAAAATCGATGGGATTGGTTATAAAGATTTATGAGTTGACCAAAAAATTTTCAAAGTCTGAACAGTACGGATTAACATCACAAATCAATAGAAGTGCTGTTTCAATACCAAGCAATATAGCAGAAGGTTTTGGTAGAAAGGGTACCAATGATTACTTGCGTTTTCTAAACATCTCTTTAAGCTCATTGTTCGAACTTCAAACTCAACTGGAGATAGCATTCAATTTGAATTTTATTAATGAAAATAAATTTGATAGAATTTATGAGGATACCCGGGAAATTGAACGCATGCTTACAAGTTAGATTAGAAAAATAAAACTCTGATACTTTGAATCTCTGAAACTCTGATATTTTGAAAATTTGACACTTTGACACTTTGAAACTTTGAAACCTCAAATTCTATGAACAAAACGAATAATTCCCGCTACCACCTCTGGGTAAAGATCTCCCTCATCTTTGTCTTTCTGGTTATTATTGCCGGTGCGATGGTCCGTATGACGGGATCCGGAATGGGTTGCCCGGACTGGCCCAAATGTTTCGGATACTACATTCCTCCTACCGATGCTTCCGAACTGGAGTGGCAACCGAACAGAGAATTTAATAAGGGTATGGTGATTATAAAGGATGAAACTCTTAAAGTAGCGGCCAAATCATTTATAACTTCTGAAAATTATAATGCGGAAAACTGGAATGCCTATACCAAACACGATTATGCCATTTTTAACGTATGGCATACCTGGATAGAATATATTAACCGTTTAATGGGAGCTCTATCGGGGCTCGCCATTTTAATTATGGCAATTTTCTCTCTAGGGCAGTGGAAACGAAGAAAATGGATCACCGTCCTTTCCTGGATCTCTGTGGTGCTACTCGGCTTTCAGGCGTGGTTAGGCGCTACCGTAGTGTATTCGGTCTTGGCCCCTGCAAAGATCACGGTACACATGGTCATGGCTCTGGTGATCGTTGCCGTACTGTTATATCTGTTGTATGTTTCGTCAGAAAATCGACAAACATATAAGACATCCGGAATATTGAGGTGGGCACTCATCATTGCGGTTGTGCTTACACTAATTCAGGTAATTCTGGGAACTCAGGTACGACAATTAGTAGACGAGCGTGTTGCTGTTTTAGGGTACGACGCAAAAGAAAGTTGGCTATCAAATCCCGATTTGAATTTCTATATCCATCGTACATTTTCTGTCCTTGTGCTATTTTTGAATTTATTTCTATGGTATTACAACCGAAAACACGGCTACGGACTCTCTAAACTAAATTGGATCTTGCTACTCATTCTCGGTGAAGCAGCCACAGGAATCGCCATGTATTACTTCGATTTTCCGATACTGTCGCAGCCCTTACATTTAGTGTTGGCTTCGGTATTATTTGCATTTCAGTTTTATGTGATCATGGAAGTTTTTTTAAGAAGATCTGCTCTGAAAAGCGCAATATAATTTTGTAACTTTGACCCCTTAACCGAATGCAATGATTTACCGTTTCCGAATAATCCTAGATGCACATGAAGATGTGTTCCGCGATATAGAGATTGAAGCCGATAACACCCTCGAAGATTTTCATAATGTGATTACGCAATCCTTTGGATTTGGCGGACAGGAAATGGCCTCCTTCTATATAAGTAATGAGCAATGGGAGGAAGGCGACGAGATCGCTTTATTCGATATGAGTGAACAGGAAGAAGAAGTTCGTGTTATGGGAGAAACACTATTGGAAGATGTGGTGGATGAAGAACAAACTAAATTGATCTATGTTTACGATTTTCTGAATATGTGGACATTTCTGGTCGAATTAGCCGAAATCACCGAACCTGCCGATGGCACCTCCTACCCCAATTTAATGTTTGCTCACGGCCAGATTCCCGATGAGGCCCCGGAAAAAGAGTTTATAGCCGAAGCTCCGGAAGGCGAAGAACTCGATGATGATTACGACCTCGATCCGGAGGATTACGACAGTCTCGATTTCGACGAAAACTGGAACTGATATATCGGTCAACAATTTCAATCTAAACGTACTATGAAAAAATTATTACTCTTATTGTGTCTTGTTGCGGGTATTGGCTTTGCTCAGGAAGGAAACAACTACATAATTTCCATTAATGGCGAGACTTTTGAATACCAGATCGGTTCAGAAATCGAATATAACGCCAAGAAGAAAGGTCCGATTAAAATTATAGTGCAACAAAAGAATGAGCTCAACTATAATGACGGGGTAATTAGTTTTATGCATACCAAGGATTTTCCCGTTTCTGAAACCGTCTTGGAAGAAGGGATCAAACAGATCGCCGCACTTAATTCTACAGGTATGGGTATTTTAATTCAGGAATACGAAGGTTTTGACCCAACCCTCATGGTCGACCTGATGCTTAATGAAGTGACTAAGGAAAGTGTGGATTACGGTTATGCACAAGAAATTTCAAGTGTAGAATTCACTTCCAAAGACGGTCGTGTTTTCAAAGGAAAAAAATCGATTCTCACCTATCAGGGTATGATAGATGAGTGGATCGTAGTGGCCTATGGTTGGAAGGATGCAGGGGTTTTGGTTGCTACCATGTCGTTGGACGCTACCGGCCTCAATAAAGGCGTCGAATTTGTAGATGACTTCTTTAATTCGCTTGAAATAATCGCCGATAAAAAATAACTATGATCAATTTATATTCTACGCATATTTCGACTTTGTCTATTCACAGAGTAGGAAACAAAAGCAGAAACGAATCCATTTTACTTTCTAAAGAGCCTTTTAAATTTGATGATGAACTTACGCCGCTTTTAAAGGAATATTTTCTGAAACCCTTTCGTGAAAAAGAAGAGAATTACTATCAGTTTTCACACGAAACCGATCTCGAATTTCATGAATTGTTTACCATAGTTTCTGAAATTTTTTCCAATCCTGAAACAATTCACGAGCAAAGTAAAAAGATCACCAAGTACCTCTTCGACCAATCCATGCACCCACATATAAAGAGCGGTGAAGTGTATGTAGCGTATTTGGAGAATCTTCAGTTAGACAATGAAAAGGTCGACGCAGTAGGAATATTTAAATCGGAGTTAAAACAGGATTTTCTTCAGTTTTCAGAATCTGAAAATCAGTTGGAAGCTTCCCTCCAACAAGGGGTAAACCTCAACAAACTCGATAAGGGGTGCCTCATCTTTAACGTTAAAAAGGAAGAAGGTTATAAGGTACTTTCGGTAGACAGTAATCGGTATGATGCGCGATATTGGCTGGAGAATTTTCTTGGAGTTGACGCTTTTGAAGATGATAATTTCTTCACCAAAAAATACTTAAAATTTTGTCAGGATTTTGCTAAAGATGTGGTTTTTCCTGCTGAAGACAAAAAAGAAGAAGTAATGTTCATGAACCGGGCCGTAAATCATTTTGCTAAGAACGACACCTTTGAAGAATCTTCCTTCGTAAATGAAGTGATCGAAAATCCGGCTCTCATCCCGGAATTTGCACATTACAAAACTGAAAAGGCCCCTAAATACAGTATAGAAGACCTAACCACCTTCCCTATTGCCAATACGGCTGTAACTGCTGCGCGTAAGAAAATAAAGAATGTTATAAATCTGGATACCAACATTCAGATCAAAATGGATTTTATCAATTCGGAAAGTGCGGAAAAATTCGTAGAAAAGGGCTGGGATGAAGAAAAGCAGATGTATTATTACCTGGTCTATTTTAACCGAGAGCAGAAAAGCTGATTCCATACGATCAGATTGTGTTATTTGAGGGTTAGAAATGGTAATCCTGCTTTTAATTGTAACAATTAATAGCTTCGTTCGTCATACTTTCAGCTAACCTTAAAAGCATATTTCTGTGAATACCATCCTTACGCTTACTAATCTCACTAAACGATTTGGCCCCATTACCGCAGTAGACGATCTCTCTTTCACTATCGAAAAAGGTAATGTCTACGGTATTTTAGGACCTAATGGAAGTGGCAAATCTACGACGCTGGGAATCGTTCTCAATGTTGTAAACAGAACAGCCGGCTCCTATCACTGGTTTGATGGCTCAGATTCTACGCATAACGCCTTAAAGAAAGTAGGCGCTATAATTGAACGCCCAAACTTTTACCCTTATATGACGGCGGTTCAGAACCTCAATCTGGTTTGCAAGATCAAAGAGGTTTCTTCCCAAAAAATTGAAGAAAAACTCGAAATAGTGGGTTTACTCGACCGTAAGAACAGTAAGTTCAGCACCTTTTCCTTGGGAATGAAACAAAGGTTGGCCATCGCTTCAGCACTACTCAACGACCCCGAAATACTTATTCTGGATGAGCCTACCAACGGACTCGATCCACAAGGGATACATCAAATTCGTGAGATCATTAAAAAGATCGCTTCTGAAGGAACAACGATTCTCCTTGCCTCTCACCTGCTTGATGAGGTTGAAAAAGTTTGCAGCCATGTGGTGATCCTTCGCAAAGGAAGGAGTCTGTATACGGGAAGCGTAGACGGAATGAATGCGAGTCACGGATTTTTTATTTTACAAAGCGAAGATCCCGATCAATTGGAAGCTGCACTACAGGGTCATCCCTCTTTTGGGACCATTAAACGGGAAGGTGAAACAATAACGGTTTATCTCAATCAACCTATGGACGCTTCAGAACTTAACAAAATGCTTTTTGAACGCGGAATTACCTTATCACATCTTGTTAAACGAAAAGAAAGTCTGGAAGAGCAATTCCTTGAAATTACCAAAAACCTCAACTAACCGGCATGCTACGACTACTCAACATAGAACTTCAGAAACTTAAATATAACAGATCGGCAAAAATAATATCTATCGTCTATTTTGCGCTTATCTGTTTTATCGCCTTTATCGTATCCATTGAATTCGATTTCGGAGGCGTGAAATTTCGCGTTGCCGATCAGGGAATCTTTAATTTTCCATTTATATGGCATTTTAATACCTGGGTGGCAGCCTGGCTTAAAATATTCTTTGCTATTGTGATCGTCTCCATTGTTTCTAACGAATATAGTTATAGAACTCTAAAACAAAACCTGATCGACGGTCTGAGTAAGCGGGAATTTCTCACTTCAAAAATTCTTACCGTGATACTGTTTACAGTGATATCGACTATATTTCTGTTTATTGTCACCATGATCCTCAGTCTTATTTTTTCCGATTATAATGAAGTCTCGATCATTTTCAGCGATATGCAGTATATGGGCGCTTACTTTTTAAAATTATTGTGTTTCTTCAGTTTCTGTATGTTCCTTGCTTTTTGGGTAAAACGCTCTGCGTTTGCGTTAGGCTTTTTGGGACTTTGGCAGGTGATTGAAGGTCTCATAGCGATCCTGTTTCAGTATATAAAAGTAAAGACTGAAGTCAATCTCTTTGAAACGGTTTATAATTATCTACCACTCAATGCAATGTCCGATCTTATTTCTGAACCCTTCACAAGATTCGGTGCTGTACAATCTGCAGCCACCCAACTGGGAGAGAGCTTCGATAAGAACTATGATGTTCCGCTATTGAGTGTAGGGATTTGTATCGTTTGGACCGGTCTGTTTATTTATTGGTCTTATGCAATCCTGAAAAGACGGGATTTATAAATCAAGACCTTCTATGGGTTAAGCGCCGAAATTCTTACTAAATATTCTGTATATTTAGCGTAGAATGGCTGCTATGAATACTATTTCAAGGACTATATTTTTGATTGTGTTTTGTTTACCGGTACTCGGTATTGCGCAAGATGAGATTAGCTTATTTCAACAATTTAATGGTCGTTACGATTACCTGGCTTTTGGCAACACCCTAAATACCGCAGAAAACACCGGACAAACTCCTCCCTCTCCCTGCACTATTCTTACCCAAAGCAGTGCAGATTTTGCATTACAGCCGGGTCAGACATTAGTGGCAGCATACCTCTACTGGGCCGGATCCGGAGCCGGAGACTTTAATGTTACCCTTAACGGTACTTCCATAACGGCTTCCCGTACTTTTAGTTACCAACTTACACCGGAGCTGGTTTATTTTTCGGCCTTTGCCGATATCACAGACCTGGTAGCAGCGACGGGTAATGGTGGATATACGCTTACAGATCTTGATCTTACCAACGTGATCCCTCCCTACTGCGCCAACACCACTAATTTTGGAGGCTGGGCCGTGACTGTAATATATGAAGAGGCCACACTACCGTTAAATCAAGTGAATATCTTTGACGGATACGAAAGTGTTTCTGCTTCCAATCCCAGTCTTACCATCGAGCTGGACAACCTTAACGTTTTAGATAACATAGGAGCCAAGATCGGGTTTTTAGCGTGGGAAGGAGATCAGAGCTTGGCTAATAATGAAACGCTGCGCATTAATGGAAATATTATAAGCAATCCTCCGTTAAACCCTGCTGACAATGCCTTTAATAGCACCAACAGTTTTACGGGTTCTTCACAGCTCTACAACATGGATATTGACTTTTACAATATCGAAAACAATATTCAACCGGGAGATACTTCAGCAACCATAGACCTTACTTCCAATCAGGATCTGGTGATCATCAATAATATTGTTACCGTTCTAAATACGGAACTTCCCGATGCAACCATTGAAATTGACCAGGTTTCGGGAGCCGATGAGTGTGGTGATCGGACCATAACTGTCGATTATACCGTCTATAATGTGAACAGTACCGATGAACTTCCTGCCAACACGCCCATTGCATTTTATGCCAACACCACATTGGTAGGTCAGTCTGCAACTACTGCAATTATCCCTATTGGAGGGTCGGAAAGTGGAACCATAGATCTTTCGATTCCTGCCGGGATTCCTGCCGATTTTGAATTAAAGGCTTTTGTGGATGATGACGGAACAGGGACCGGTGTCGTTAATGAAACGAACGAGGACAACAATAGTTTTATAGTAAATGTGCATTTACTGGTTTTTCCTGTATATCAGGTGGTCGACCTGGAGCTATGTGAGGTAGTGGGCACCGAACTTTTTGATCTGAATGAGGGTGTAAATCTTCAGAATCCGGCAGATGAACTCAGTTTTCATCTTTCGGAAGATGACGCCCTAAACAATGAAGATCCTATTCCCAATCCGGAAGCATACGAGAATATTACCAATCCGCAAACGATCTGGATTCGGCTTTCCAACCCCGATTGCTTTATCACTGATAGTTTCGAGATCGAAGTTGTTATTTGTCCGTTGCCTGATGCAGTAATTACTATCGATAATAATCTTAATGCCTGCCGCCAGCGCGATCTCACCATCGAATTTACGGTTTCCAATATAGGAACCGGTCCTTTGCCGGCAAATACTCCCATTGCTTTTTATATCGATGGTCTTTTGCTGGGACAGTCGGAAACACAAAATACTATTCCAATAAACGGTAGTGAACCGGGCTCGGTATTTATCACGTTGCCTCCCAATACCCCGGATACATTCACGCTTCTGGCTATTGTTGACGATACCGGCAATGGCAGTGGGATCGTGGAGGAGTTAAATGAATTCAATAATGAATTTAGTATCCTTGTTGAATTTGGCAGCATCCCCCCTATTCCTATGCTGCCCGATCTGCTCTTATGCGATGAAGGGATGAATACAGCCACCTTCGATCTTACCGTCCAGAATGAATTGATCTCTACAGATCCGGACGATATGATTAGTTATTTTACTACTTTGGAAAATGCCATTGCAAACGAAAATGCCATCGCCGACCCCGAACAGTATGTAAACAGTATAGATCCGCAAACTATATATGTAAGGCTAGAAAATGAAATCTGTTTTACCACGGCTTCCTTTTTAATCACCACGAAAAATTGTCCGCCACAAATTCCTCAGGGAATTTCTCCTAATGGCGACGGACTTAACGATGTCTTTAAAATAAAAGGACTTATTGATGTCTTCGAAGATTTTATTCTGAAGATCTACAGTCGGGAAGGAAATCTTATTTATGAAGGCGGAAATGAAGACGGTTTATGGGATGCCATCCCGAATACCGGTTTGCTATACAAAGAAACTATAGTTCCGGTAGGAACCTACTATTATGTTTTAATTCTGAATGATCCGGAATTCCCAGAACCGTATCTGGGATGGGTGTATGTAAATTATTAGCGCATGGAATTAACCGGTTTACATGAATATTCCCATCACTGCAATCTTAACCTAATAACTCTTTTTGAAGAACATGCTTCGGAAGTTCCTGAAAAGGCCCGTTTGTTGTTGGATCATATTCTGAATGCACATGAGATCTGGAATTTTCGAATTCTGAAACGAACCGATCACCATTCGCCCTGGGACAGGCTGAAACCATCGGCACTTCGTGACATAGAAAACGAAAATTATCATACTTCGCTGAGCATTTTAAAAAATGAGGAACTCCAAAAACTGATCGAGTACACCAATAGTAAAGGACAAACCTTTACAAACTCGGTATTTGACATGCTATTTCATGTGGTGAATCACGCCACCTATCACAGGGCACAGATCGCTACCGAATTCAGAAATGCTGGTTTAACACCATTAGTTACCGATTATATTTTTTATAAACGAGACCTGAAGTTATAATAATCTGAATTATGAGTACGATCAAGTCGGGAAAATTTCAATCAGACCGGGAAGGTGAAAATCTAAGAAGCTGGAATAATGTTGCCGAAGCTTACGAAAGGGGTTTTATGGACCTCGACCTTTATAATGACAGCTATGATTTTTTCCTGAAGTCTTTAGAGAACCAATCGGCAGAGATCCTTGAAATTGGTTGTGGCCCGGGAAACATTACCCGGTATTTGCTTTCAAAATGTCCGGAATTAAAAATACTCGGTATTGATACTGCCAAAAATATGATCGATCTCGCTATAAAGAATGTAGTTTCAGCCGATTTTATAGTAATGGATGCGCGAAAGATCGACGGTTTGAAAAAAACATTCGACGGTATCGTTTGCGGATTTTGCATACCGTATTTATCTGAAAAGGATACTTCAGAAGTATTGCAAAATTGTTCCGATAAGCTAAATCCTAATGGTATTCTTTATCTTAGTTTTGTGGAAGGCATGCCTGAAAATTCGGGCTATATCACGGGTAGTACAAACGACCGCATGTATTTTCAGTATCATTCAAAAGAAAGTATTCAGAAAGAAATGCAGAAGAATAAAATGGAAGTTTTTAAAGAATTCAGAAAAAACTACCAAAAAGCAGACGGTTCTTCAGAAATACATATTATTGTCCTTGGCAAAAAAGCTCAATTCATAAAATGAGGCCCTATGTCCAATTAAATAACACTTAAACATGGAAGCACATTTTAAATTAACCGACCGTGAATTTATTCGAGAATTTAAGTCGGGGAATCTCAAGCCTTTAGAATTCACCCATGAAGCCCATATACGACTGGCCTGGATTCAAATAACCACATATGGAATTGATACTGCTTTACAAATCATTCCAAAGCAGATCCAATCTTATGTTTCAAATATAGGAGCCTATGATAAATATAACCATACCCTAACGATCGCAGCGGTTAAAGCCGTGTATCATTTTATGCTGAGATCTAAAGGGAATGATTTTAAGAGTTTTATTTTAGAATTTCCACGCTTAAAGCTTAGTTTCAATGAGTTAATGCACAGTCATTATAGCATTGATATTTTTAATTCTGAAAAGGCAAAGCACCAATATATCACACCCGATCTTTTGGCTTTTGATCTTTAAAATTGGTTCATGACTTCACAAGGCGTGCTTCTAATTTTTAGTAATTTTACAGTACTATAAAAATTGTATGAAATTTAAAATCGCTACAGATTTCACTCCAACCGGAGATCAGCCACAAGCCATTAAGGAATTGGTTAACGGACTGAATATGGATGAGAAATACCAGACTTTGCTCGGAGTAACCGGAAGTGGAAAAACTTTTACGGTTGCTAATGTCGTAGAAGCGGTTCAACGGCCTACTTTGGTATTGGCACACAATAAAACGCTGGCTGCTCAACTATACAGTGAGTTTAAAAATTTGTTTCCGGATAATGCGGTGGAATACTTTGTGTCTTACTATGATTATTATCAGCCGGAAGCTTTTATTCCTTCCAGTGGGACTTATATTGAAAAAGACCTCTCGATTAATGAAGAGATCGAAAAAATGAGACTGAGTACTACCTCCTCCCTGCTCTCCGGGCGACGGGATGTACTTGTGGTTGCATCGGTATCCTGCCTTTACGGTATTGGGAATCCTGTAGAGTTTCAAAAAAATGTGATCGCCATAAAGAAGGGAGAAGTAATATCTAGGACTAAACTACTACATCGTCTTGTACAAAGTTTATATTCCAGAACTGAAGCTGAATTCAGTAACGGACGTTTCCGAATAAAAGGAGATACCGTGGATGTATATCCCGGTTATGCCGATTACGCCTTCAGAATTCATTTTTTTGGGGATGAGATAGAAGAAATTGAAGCTTTCGATCCCTTGAACAATTCGGTGATCGAAAAGTACGACCGATTGACCATCTACCCTGCGAATATGTTTGTGACCTCACCTGATGTCTTGCAGGGTGCGATTAGAGAAATACAGGATGATCTCGTAAAACAAATTGACTATTTTAAGGAGATTGGGAAGCATTTGGAAGCCAAACGTCTTGAAGAACGAACCAACTTCGACCTGGAAATGATTCGTGAATTAGGATATTGCAGCGGTATAGAAAATTATTCGCGTTATCTGGACCAGCGATTACCCGGCACCCGGCCTTTCTGCCTACTCGACTATTTCCCTGACGATTATCTGATGATCGTGGATGAAAGTCATGTGTCCATACCTCAGGTGGGAGCCATGTATGGCGGCGACCGTAGCAGAAAGGAAAATCTGGTAGAATATGGTTTCCGACTTCCGGCAGCTATGGACAACCGGCCTTTAAAATTTGAAGAATTTGAAGCAATTCAAAATCAGGTGATCTATGTAAGTGCCACCCCTGCTGATTATGAGTTGGAGAAGAGCGGCGGGGTTTTCGTGGAACAGATCATTCGCCCTACAGGTTTACTGGATCCTCCCATTGAGGTTCGTCCGAGTTTAAACCAAATTGATGATCTGCTGGAAGAGATCCAAAAGCGCGTCGAAAAAGATGAACGGGTTCTGGTGACCACGCTCACCAAAAGAATGGCGGAAGAACTGACCAAATACCTCACCCGAATCAATATTAGATGTCGGTATATTCATAGTGATGTGGACACTCTAGAGCGTGTAGAGATCATGCAGGACCTGCGTCTTGGCATTTTTGATGTGCTGGTGGGTGTAAACTTGTTAAGAGAAGGTCTTGATCTTCCGGAGGTATCCCTGGTTGCAATTCTGGATGCCGATAAGGAAGGATTTCTGCGAAGCGCACGTTCATTGACTCAAACCGTAGGCCGCGCTGCACGACACCTGAACGGAAAAGCGATCATGTATGCCGATAAGATCACCAATAGCATGCAGGCTACGATCGATGGCACAAATTACCGGAGAGAAAAACAAATAGCCTACAATAAGGAGCATAATATAACCCCTACCGCGATCAAAAAATCTCTAGAAAATGCACTTACTAAGGAAAAAGTGAATGCCTATACCTTTGATAATGCAGAAATACTTGCTGCGGAGAAAGAGAACGAATACCTCTCTAAACCGCAACTGGAGAAAAAGATTCGTGATACGCGGAAAGCTATGGAAAAGGCAGCTAAGGAACTTGACTTTATGATGGCTGCAAAACTTCGGGATAAAATTAAGGGGCTTCAGAAGAGCTTACAAGAAGTTGAATAGGTAACTTTTCACTAGATTACTTCTCGACGTATTGAAAAAATTACCACCCTCTTAACAGTTGGAGTAAGCCCTAATTCGTATTTTCCCAAATATGATCTCAATTGAAGAAATAAATCTTGAAAACAAGGTAATCCCGGAAGTAATAAGGACAGAAGCAATAACCGCACTATGTCATTTTCCTGAACTGAAAGACTGTGAGGTGATCTTTAAATTTAAGGACAAGATTAAAAAATCCACCATGCAAGCGCAGCCTACCTGGGCGAGTTTCTTAAAGCGCAGAAAGCACCGTGGATACATAATTTTGATAAGTAGAAAAATACAGATCGAACACGAGGAATTCAATATAACCGATATCCCTTCAGACGTGATCACAGGCTGGTTGGGTCACGAATTGGGACATGTAATGGACTATCGGGATCGCAGTGGTTTGGGCATGTTGTTCTTCGGAATAAAATATCTTTTTTCCAAATCACATATAAAAGAAGTGGAACGTGCGGCAGATCATTATGCTATCGCGCATGGGATGGGAGATTACATTTTACAAACCAAGAATTTCATATTGGATCATGCACATATTTCTGAAAAATATAAGCAGCGTATAAGAAATCTGTATATGTCTCCTGAAGAAGTTATGGAACTGCTTAATGAAGGAAAATTAGAGGAAGCTGTTAGTTAAAATCAGAAACAAACCTTTGCCATTCGGAAAATTTCTCCTCATTCATCACTCTGGCCATTTTTACCTGTCCGCCCTTCTTCTTGTTCTTGGCATTCCACTCGTAAAATACATCGGGGGCGATCGTGGTAACTTTTACCCCCTTTAAAGCCTTACTTCGTGCTACTTTGTAATTTTTATTGGCCGATTTTAGCGCTTCATCCAAGGCGTTGGCCAGTTCTTCAGTATTTACCGCAGACTCTGTTCCCAGATACCAATGATGATAAAATTCGTTATCATATTTAACCGCCGCAAGTGTAAACTCAGGAATTTCGATATCGAATTGTTCTTCAAGTTCTCTGAGGGCGGTTTCCATTTTATTTACCGAAAGTTGTGATCCAACGACATTTAAGAAGAATTTGGTTCTTCCGGTTATAATGATCTCTGCCCGATCCACATCGGTAAAGGCAATGGTATCGCCAATTAGGTAGCGCCACGCTCCGGAAACGGTACTTATTACAAGTACATAATCTGTATTTGTTTCTACTTCGGAAAGATCTAAACAGGGCGCATCACGGGTGATGGATCCGTCTTCGTTAATATATTCAGGTTTGAAAGGAATAAACTCAAAATAAATTCCATTATCGGTAACCAGTTTCATTGCATGAGTCTCCGGTCGCTGCTGAAACGCCACAAAACCTTCTGAAGCAAGATAGGTATCTATGACCGTTATAGGATGATCAAGCAACAGATTAAAACTCTTTTCGTAAGGTTTAAATGCCACACCACCGCTGGTATACACTTGAAGGTTAGGCCAGATCTCATGTATATTATTAAGGTTGTGGTATTCGATCACTTTTTTCAACATTAATTCGATCCATGATGGAATTCCGCTCAACGCACCGATATCCCAGTCCTTTGCACGTTCGGCGATGGTTTGCACGCGCTCATCCCAATCGTCAATTTTAGCGATCTCCTCTCCAGGCTTATAATACCCCTGAAACCAGAATGGGATGTTACTGGCGCTAATCCCACTAATCTCACCTTCAAGAAATCCTCCACGCTCTGTGAGATCGGTACTGCTACCCAACATCATGATCTCCTTCTCAAAAAAATCGGCAGGTAGGTCGAAATTAGAAAGTGCGCTTACCTGTTGGATGCCTGTAGTTCGAATGGCATCTATCATTTCATCGCTTACAGGAATTCTTTTGCTGGTCTTACCTGTGGTTCCGCTGCTCATGGCAAAATATGATGGCTTCCCCGGCCATGTAATATCGTCCAGCCCGTCGTGCACCCTACTCCACCAATCGGCAGTCATTTTATTGTAATCGTGATACGGAATTGCGTCGGAAAACGATTTAGTTATGCTCTCTGAATCTAAAATTTGACGGAACCCATAGTATTTACCAAAGGCAGTGTCTTTTGCTTTTTCCAGGAGTTTTCTCAATACTTTTTCCTGAGCCTCGACAGCCGGAGTTTCGGAGACCAACGACCCTCTTAATTCGATCGCACCTTTAATAATTGTACCTAAAATAGCCATGAAATGTCATTTTTATAAAAATAGAAGATTCGACACTTAAAAAACCAATCATTATATAAAGTTTAACCTTTTCAAATTGCCTCTCGAAAATAGTATCTTTGCGTTATGACCCATCATCCCGATTCCATTCGAATGAATAAGGCGATTAGCGATAGCGGATATTGCTCACGCCGGAAGGCCGATACGCTTATTGAACAGGGGCGAGTGACCCTGAACGGTGAAAAGGTCTCCCTGGGAGATCGTGCGATGCCCGGAGATGAAATTCGCATCGATGGTAAGCTGATCACCGAAAACGACAATCTGGTTTACATCGCCTTAAACAAGCCGGTGGGAATTACCTGTACGACAGATACAAGGGTAGACGGAAATGTAGTAGATTTTATAGGTCATAAAGAGCGCATATTTCATGTAGGAAGACTGGATAAACCCAGTGAAGGACTCCTGTTAATGACCAATGATGGTGATATTGTAAATAAGATCCTGCGCGCCGGAAATGATCATGAAAAAGAATATATCGTCAAAACCGACCGACCTATAACAGCCGATTTTATTAAAAAAATGGGCAATGGGGTATGGTTGGAAGAACTTGAAACCCTAACTAAAAAATGTGAAGTGGAGCAAATAAGTCGGTTGGTATTCAGAATAGTTTTAGTTCAAGGATTAAACCGTCAAATTAGAAGAATGTGTGAATATCTAGGATATGAAGTTGTTGAATTAAAGCGTATCAGAATCATGAATATAACGCTGGGCGATTTGCCGGTGGGTAAATGGCGTGACCTAACAACGAAAGAATTGCAGGACTTAAAGGATGCTGTTTCGGGGTCTAAAAATGTTCCTCAGGTGGATCGGATAACGAGTACAGGTGGAAGGCGTAGAAAAAAGTAGACCGCGACCCGATTGAGTAGGGCGCGGTCTGTTTCAACTAACTAACCAAATTAATTTCAATTATGAAATCTCAACCATTTTCTTCAATGCTTTCTTCTCTTCTTTCTTGGGAAGCGTAATTTGCAACACTCCGTTTTCGTAAGACGCTTTTATATCTTCACTTTTCACACTTTCCGGAAGCGTAAAGTTTCTTTTAAATTTGCTATATCCGAATTCCTTTCTGGAATACTTAAACTCCTCTTGCTCCTGTGAAGTTTCACTTTCTTGTTTAACTTCGGCAGAAACTTTTAGCAGGTTTTCTTCAATTTCAATAGCAAAATTATCTTTCTTTAATCCCGGGGCTGCAAGTTCCACTACAAAGGTCGTCAAATTCTCGAAAATATTTACAGCTGGTATGCTAAAGTTTTCATAATTAGGCACATCCAATCTATTTTCAGTTAAAAGATCACCTAAAATAGTGGGCAACCAATCGTTTTGTTTTCTAACTAATTTCATATAATATTATTTTTTACAGTTCTACATTTTTTATTTCCATACTGCAATTTAAATTCCATATCAAAATTTCGGTCATTTTGTCTTATTTTATACTTAGGAATCTGTCTTTTTGTCTATCATATGTTGCTCCTTATTCACATTTATATCAATTTTAAGAAAAACAACTAGGTTAAGTTCTACTTTTAGAGAGGAATAACTATTTATGAAAAAACTTTACTCACGCCTGAAAGCATTTTTTAATTCTGTACAAAGCAAAATAGCCTTCTACCCTTCTCTATTGGCAGTATTGGGTTTTAATCTCGCCTTTATTATGATGTGGATCGAGGAGCAGGGCGCCTCTAACAAACTTATTAAAGTACTTCCCAAATTAGTGTTGGAAAACGGGGATACCGCACTTACTGTGTTAAGTGTCTGTATTGGAGGACTTATTTCAATGATGGTGTTTAGTTTCTCCATGGTGATGCTTTTGCTGAGTCAGGCATCAAGCAACTTTTCTCCCAGACTTTTACCGGGGCTGATATCGGATAAAAAGCATCAGATCATACTTGGTGCTTATCTGGCCACGATATTGTATAATATTTTCACTCTATTTTCAATAGAACCAAGTGATGAAAAATATACACTTCCGGGAGTCTCTATTTTATTGGGAATATCCCTAACGATTATGTGTCTCTGTGCATTTATTTATTTTATACACAACATTTCACAGAGTATTCAGATCAATAACATACTAGAGGATATTTATGTCACTTCAAGAAAAAAATTGCTGTACTTTATAGAAAGTGAAAAACAAAAAGATGAAGAACTAATCAAAGATTTTCCTGATACCAAAGATTGGTTTGCCTTTACCTCAATTAGTAGTGGGTATTTTCAGAATTTATCAATAAAGAACATCCTTGAATTTTCTGAAGAACACCAAACAAAACTATATGTTACCATTCCGCAGGGATTATTTGTCTTAAACAATGTCCCATTTATAAAATCTGATAAAAAACTGGATGCAAAGACTCAAAAGCAACTGCTTTCCAATTTTAATTTTGCCAGGGGTGAATTGATTGAAGACAATTATATACTGGCGTTTAAACAAATCACCGAAATAGCCGTGAAAGCGATGTCACCGGGGATCAATGATCCGGGAACAGCTGTTAATGCGATCGATTATTTAACCGAATTATTCGCTTTGCGAATGCAAAAAAGAGACAGTGGTATCATTACACATAACAATGAGGCAGTTCTTAAACTGGCCGTAGTAAACTTCGAAGAATTGTTATACAATGTGATGGCCTCCCTTAGGACCTATTGTAAGCACGATCCGATAATAGTTCAAAAACTGATCTGGATGCTGACATATCTAAGCAAGCAACAGACAACAAATGAAGACTATCTAAATGCGGTAGAAAATGAGCTTAAAATCCTAATTACAGAATCGAAACTCGCTTTCGACTCCAAAAAGGATATCGAAACCATTACCAATATCGAACACCCGCACTAATTGTAATAGGTCTGAAATATTTTAATAAGTTCTTCGGAAGGAATTATTTTATCCTCATAGTCTTCCATCCTCAGGAGAATCTGATCTATTACCCCCTGGCGGATTCCCATTTTTAAACCAAAATTTCTTACTGCCTCAATTTCTTTTTTATGAGTTTCGCGGTCGACATTCATCATCAACACCATTTTATAGAAATGTGTAATGCGTTCCAATTCACTAAACAATGGTTTTGACGGTAATGGAGATTTAAAAAGTGGATCGATCTCTTTTGCGCTAAGATCCAGTCGCTCCGCAAGTCTTTTTATAAAATCGTATTCACTTTCGGTTAGCTTATCATCTGCTTTGGCGATCACAATGAGGTCACTAATTAAGGCCCGGTTCTTTTCATTTTTCATAGGGCAATACTACTATTTTTCTATGAAGTTCGAAATAAATTATATGAATTTTTATATCATAAAAAAGCCCGGTCGATGAATCCGGGCTCTAATTTTCAAGTTTGAATAGTCTATTTTACAGATGTGATCCGAATGGGTACTTTATACGCTGTACCTTGCTTAAGGGACACATTCAACTTTTGATAATTTAATCGGTTCTTTACATAGCGATCCACTGTGTCGTTGTCGGTGTCTACAGAAAGAACAACGATCTCATTGTCTTTGTTCAGAACAAAAGTAACATTGGCCTGCATTTCCTGTTCTACCAAAAAATTTGGATTTTGTAATAGTTCACCGATTTCTGTGGAAGTTGGCGAACTCACAACCGCAACCGGCTTGGTAGCTGCTGTAAGGGTAGTTGTTAAAATAAGCCCAAAGGCTGCGAGAATTAATCTGAGTTTTTTCATAACTGTTCGATTTAAAAGATTGATATACTCTAATAGACTACAGTTTTCCTCCAATCGTTACTTAAAACCCTAATATTTAACAGTTTATTAACGCAACCCAAATATATTTAACAAAAAAACCCTGCAGAGCAGCAGGGTTTTATTACTTTATCTAAGAACAGTTAAGCGAGAACAGCTTGTACTTTATCGGCCGCTTCCTGAAATTCGATAGCACTCTGAACATCCAGTCCACTATTATCGATCAATTCCTTTGCAATATCTGCATTGGTTCCCTGTAAGCGTACAATAATCGGAACATTGATGGTTCCCATATTTTTATAAGCATCCACGATTCCCTGTGCAACTCGGTCGCATCGAACGATCCCTCCAAAGATATTTACCAAGATCGCTTTTACATTGGGATCTTTCAATATCAGCTTAAAAGCGGCTTCTACCCGTTCGGCGTCCGCAGTACCCCCTACATCAAGAAAGTTGGCGGGTTCTCCCCCGGCCTGCTTAATAAGGTCCATAGTGGCCATCGCAAGCCCTGCGCCATTTACCATACATCCCACGTTTCCGTCGAGATCAACATAATTAAGTCCCACTTCTTTGGCTTCTACTTCAATTGCATTCTCTTCTCTAAGGTCACGCATAGCTTCATAATCCTTATGTCGGAAGAGCGCATTGTCGTCTAAGGATACTTTTGCATCCACCGCGATCACTCTGTCATCACTTGTTTTAAGTACAGGGTTAATTTCAAACAATGAAGCGTCTGAAGCTATATAGGCTTTATAGAGCGCGGTAACGAATTTGGTCATTTCCTTGAATGCCTTACCGCTGAGTCCGAGATTAAATGCCACTCTTCGCGCCTGAAAAGGAAGTAATCCCGCTGCAGGATCTATTTCTTCGGTAAAAATTAAATGTGGTGTTTCTTCAGCGACAGTTTCAATATCCATACCTCCTTCGGTAGAATACATGATCATATTCTTTCCATTGGCACGATTAAGCAGTACGCTCATATAATATTCTTCAGGTTCATTTTCACCCGGGTAATAAACATCCTCTGCTATTAGAACTTGATGTACTTTTTTTCCTTCAGCACTGGTTTGGGGCGTGATCAGGTTCATCCCAATGATCTCACCTGAGATTCTTTCAACTTCTTCAATACTTTTAGCAAGCTTTACTCCGCCACCTTTACCTCGCCCACCTGCATGAACCTGCGCCTTGATCACATGCCAGCCGGTTCCGGTCTCTTCGGTTAATTTTTTAGCAGCAGAAACCGCCTCTTGTGGTGTCGTTGCAACATGACCTCGCTGTATTTCAACACCAAAGCTGTTGAGTATCTCTTTTCCTTGAAATTCGTGTAAATTCATAATAGCGTATTGTGCTTGGTTTTTAGGAGTGACAAAAATAGCAAATGTTATACGATTGCGCTAATATTTTTTGGAAGGGTTTTTTCTAAAAATATTATAGAATAATTAAGTGATTTTTAAGCGTAAGGACTTAATTTTACGCCCTTAAACTTTAAAAAACTCATAATGAAAACAAAAGACCTTTTAACTGTTGCAACCCAATTTGGAAGCCCCGTGTATGTGTACGATGCCAACCGTATTGAAGCTCAGTATAAACGCTTGACCAAAGCGTTTAAAAAGGTAAAACACTTAAAGATTCATTATGCTGTAAAAGCATTATCTAATATATCTGTGCTCAAGATACTCAATAATATGGGCAGTGCGATGGATACAGTTTCAATTCAGGAAGTGCGATTGGCATTAGAGGCGGGTGTGCAACCGCAGGATATTATCTACACTCCCAATGGGGTATCGCTGGAAGAAATAGAACGAGCTGTCGGTTTAGGGGTTCAAATCAATATCGACAATCTTTCTATTCTCGAACAATTTGGAACAAAGCATCCAACTATTCCTGTATGTATAAGGATAAACCCACACGTTATGGCCGGGGGCAACACCAATATATCTGTTGGTCATATCGATAGTAAATTCGGGATTTCAATTCATCAGCTTCCCTTGGTAAAACGAATCGTAGACAACACCGGAATGAAGATCAATGGAATACATATGCATACCGGAAGTGATATTCTTGATATCGATGTATTTCTGTATGCCTCCGAGATACTTTTTGAGGCCGCCAACCATTTTGTCGATCTTGAATTTATCGATTTTGGAAGCGGATTTAAAGTCCCTTACAAAGAGGGCGATGTGGAAACAAATGTGGAAGAACTGGGCGAAAAACTAAGCCGGCGATTCAATGAATTTTGTAAAAATTATGGGAGAGAGCTCACTCTGGCATTTGAACCCGGAAAATTTCTGGTTAGCGAAGCAGGAAAGTTTTTAGTAAAAGTAAATGTTGTAAAACAGACTACTTCAACTGTCTTTGCACAAGTGGATAGTGGTTTTAACCATTTAATACGCCCCATGTTATACGGCTCTCAACACGAGATAAGTAACATTTCCAATCCATCGGGAAAAGACAGGTTTTACAGTGTTGTAGGATATATTTGCGAGACCGATACGTTCGCGAATAACCGCCGAATAGCTGAGATCAGTGAAGGGGATATACTCGCATTCAGTAATGCAGGTGCCTATTGTTTTAGTATGGCTAGTAACTACAATTCCCGATACAGACCCGCAGAAGTGCTGTGGTATAATGAAAAGGCTCACCTGATAAGAAAGCGAGAGACATTTGATGATATTATAAGAAATCAGGTTCCTCTTGAATTATCTTAATACAACAAGCCCCGCATCGGGGCTTTTTTTATATCTTTAGAATAGCTTTTTGCTTTAAATCAAATAGTTATGAAAGATTTTGATTGGACCCAATTCACTCGTAAGATCGCTATTGGAGCTTCGGTTCAAACACTGTATGATGCTTGGACTATTCCAGCCGAGATCGAACAATGGTTTTTAAGTAATGCCACGTATTTAACATCGGAAGGAACTCCGGTTTCAAAAACGGAGGCTGTTGCAAAGGGCCTTACCTATCAATGGCAATGGTATTTATATGATGTCACAGAATCGGGGGCGATCAGAGAAGCAAACGGTAAGGATCAATTTCAATTCACCTTTGCAGGCGATTGTGTCGTTGACGTTTCATTTAAGGCTTATGATAAAGGTACTATTGTGACCTTAACTCAATCGGGTATTCCAACCGATAACGAATCGAAGAAAAATATAAGACTTGGCTGTGATCATGGCTGGTCTTTTTATTTACTAAACCTGAAATCGGTTTATGAAGGTGGAATCGATCTTAGAAATAAAGACCCACAATTGAAGCCCATGTTAAACAATTAAGAGTTAAGTTGAAATGAAAAGGACGTTGTTTAATTTATTCGTTTGTTGTTTTGTCTCTGTTTCGGTGTTCTCTCAATCGGGGGAAATTCCGCAGTGGTTCTTAAATGATATGGAATCCAATATCGGAGTGTGGATCACCGATAATGATACTTATGTTTCAGAAAACGAGCCCTATACCCAATATGGAATGGAATGGCGCTGGGGTATTGGTAAGACAAGCATCATAGGTAGGCTTTTTGGCGTTGTGGATGGCAAGGAGACCGGGGATTTCTGGCAATTCAGGCAATACTGGGACAACATAGAAGGCAAGGCTGTTCTTGTTCAGTTTGGCAACGGCGGTGTGACCGGTATAGGCACCTTATATCCCATAAATGAGAATACCATGGAATCCATTCAAACATTTTCGCTGCCGGATGGCACGAATTGGATGGACCGTCATATTAGTACATTAGATGGAGAGATTCTTACAACAACGTCTTATAAAACCGGAGCATCGGAAGAATGGGAAGAAAACAGAACATATTACTGGAAGAAAAAATCATAAGAACATGAACCTAACCGTAAAAGATATTGTATTTAGACCCTTGCACGAAGTATACAACGCAATTATTTCTGCCGAAAAGCTTTGCGGCTACTTTACCTCTCATGCGAGTGAAGATATTGGGGAAGGAAAACTGCTCATTTGGGAATGGGCCGATTATAATGTTTCCGCTGAAATTGCCGTAACCACTGTGAAAAAAAATGAACAAATTTCCTTCGAATGGGTCGTAAGCGGGAAAAAATCTTCAGTAGATATCAAACTTAAAAAAGAAGAAGAACGTAAAACCTTAATCGAAATTACCGAGCACTCTTTTGGCTCTTCAGAAAAAGAAATATTAAGGATGATGGGGCAGACTCAAGGGTGGACAGATTTTATATGTTCCCTTAAAGCTTATCTCTATACCGGAATAAATTTGAGAAACGGCAAACAAAACTAAAAGTGTGATACCATTTTTTTAGCAGCTTCAAATTCGGAAACCATATCGTTAACAATTTGTGCCGCAGGTTTTATATCGTGAATGAGTCCCGCTATTTGTCCGATTTCCAATTCTCCTTCTTCCAGATCGCCTTCAAACATACCTCTTTTCGCACGAGCGCGGCCCAGTAATTCCTGCAAGGCTTCCTTAGTGGGATTGGTGATATATAAACGCATTACGTCTTCAAAGAACTTATTTTTCATCATTCGAACCGGAGCAAGCTCTTTAAGTGTTAAAAGAGTGTCTCCTTCTTTAGCATCCACAACCATTTGCTTAAATGCTCTGTGTGAAGAGGATTCTTCGGAAGCCACAAAACGACTTCCCACCTGAACTGCGTCTGCACCTAAGACCATCGCGGCCAACATACCATTTCCGTTGGCAATTCCCCCGGCAGCGATAAGCGGTACCGATATCTGCTCCTTTACCATAGGAATCAAAGTAAATGTTGTGGTTTCTTCTCTGCCGTTATGACCTCCGGCCTCAAACCCTTCGGCTACCACGGCATCCACGCCTGCGTCCTGTGCCTTTAGTGCAAATTTTACACTACTAACCACATGAACGACGATGATACCCTGTTCTTTAAGTTTTGCTGTATATGTTTTAGGGTTTCCCGCGGAAGTAAAAACGATCTTCACACCTTCTTCTATGATGATATCAATGATCTCATCAATTTGAGGATAAAGCATAGGCACGTTTACACCGAATGGCTTATTCGTTGCTTTCTGGCATTTTATAATGTGCTCCCGAAGCACTTCAGGATACATGGAGCCGGCCCCCAACAATCCTAATGCACCGGCATTACTACAGGCACTGGCAAGTCGCCAGCCGCTGTTCCAAATCATTCCTGCCTGGATAATAGGATGTTCAATTTTAAAAAGTTCGGTAATTCTGTTCTGCACTATTGTTTAACGATTTTGTAGCTATTACGCTTTGTACCCGATGTAATTGTTACTAGGTAAATTCCTGAAGTAAATGATGACATATCAATTCGGTTTCTATCCCTAGTAATAGGAGTTTCCATGATCTTTGTTCCAAGAACATTATAAATCACTAAATCTGCCGAATTACTATCCTCAGGAAATGAAATATGTAACACATCCACCACAGGATTAGGATATAAGGCAAAATATTTGTCCAGCATTTCATCCTCTAATCCAAGGGTTATTACGGCGTTATAGGCATCTTCAAAATTAGGGATCCCATATCCCATTTCGTTCGTTGGATTGTGAAATAAATGTGCCGACTCGCGGACGATTTGCATGATTTGATAATTACGCAATTCGGGACGTACCTCCCATAGCGAGGTCACTGCACCCGCCATAATGGGCGAGCTAAAAGACGTGCCGTTACTTGTAGTAACGTTTCCATTTTGTGATATCACTGCAGCATCCAGACCTTTTGCCATTACATCTGGCTTAACACGACCATCCACTGTAGGTCCTCTTGAGCTGAAACTCACATAATTTCCGTTTAAATCAACGGCACCAACAGTAAGAACCCCCGGTGCATCTGCAGGTGTTGCCACCGTACCAAATCCGTTTCCGGCATTTCCGGCGGAACTTACCAGCAGCATTCCCTTGTCGAAGGCAAGATTGGCACCTCTCGCGGCAAAAGTGGTTTGGCCGTCAAGATCGGCATAACTGTGACTGTAATTCGAGTTGTCATACTCCTGATAACTCAAAGACGTATTCACGACATCAACCCCAAGACTGTCGGCTCTTTCTAAGGCTTCTACCCACCAGGCTTCTTCTCTGGGGTTTTCATCGGGGCCGTATTCTGTTCTAAAAAGATAAAAAGAGGCATTGGGAGCAGTTCCTACGAATTCATCCTGAATAAAACCACCAATATCGCTACTAGTGCTTATACCATGCGACCCGGTTCCTGTAACATTGGTCGTACGGCTAAAAAAATCGAATGTTCCTAACAATCTGCCTTCACTGATAATATTGGCGAATCCCGGATTTGAGGCAAAATTAGGAAACCCGCTATCCATTACCGCAACGATCATATCTTCGCCTGTAAAATTCTGTTCATGCACATAGTCTATGCCTATCATTTCTGTTTGATTTGTTGCATCACCATAATTATAGACTACCCTGCTTTGATCGTTTTCAATGGCAAATTTATCTGCTGCCGGGGTATGATCCGGAATTAGGTTCAAGTCTTTATCGGCGTATTCCACATCGGTTACAAACGGAAGTCCCAATAAATTTTCAATGTTGTTTTGAGTCCCCTGCACGTACACACAGTTCATCCACTTCGATTTAGCAAAAACAGTGATTCCTGTCTGATTCTTTATCGTAGAAATATAGGATTCGTTTACCGGCACATCACGCTCGTCGATCACCACCCCGTGCATTGTTTTTCGGTCTATAGATTCTTGAGTAAGAATACTTATAGGATTTGCGATAGATGCCTGCACATCTTCCTTATCGGCAAAGAACACCCATGCATCCTGAATTTGTGCTACGGTGATCTGTGTAACGGATAGTAGCCCAAGAAATAATAATCTTTTCATATAAATTTTTTAAGAAATTACCCCACTACCCAACAATTCATCGTGGGTGTACCAAGCGACAAACTGCCCTTCCGTAATGGCCGATTGGGGATTATCAAAGATAACATAAAGTCCCGAATCTGTTTGATACAGAATCCCTTTTTCCAAAGGTTGCCGATAGCGAATACGCGCCATAACTTCCATAGTTTCATCTTCTTTTAAAGCTAGGTCCTCACGCACCCAATGTACTTCTTCCTGTTTAACAAAAAGTCCTCTGCGATATAGCCCGGGATGATCTTTTCCTTGTCCGGTATAGATCACATTTTCGGTTACATTGGTATCGATAACAAACAAGGGTTCTTTGGTTCCGCCCACGGCCAGTCCTTTTCGCTGTCCTTTCGTAAAATAATGTGCCCCTTGATGCTTTCCGATGATCTTTCCGTCGGAAGTGCTGTAAGCGGTTTTTTCTGAAAGAAATTGCAATTTAGCCTCTTCGGAAGAAAACTCCGGGGTTGCCTTTTTATACGCTGAAAAGTCTGAAGGCACCTCAACGATAACACCTTCCTTTGGAGCCAGTTGTTGCTGAAGAAATTCGGGAAGTCGAACCTTACCTATAAAACACAATCCTTGCGAGTCTCGCTTTTCAGCAGTAATAAGATCCTGATCTGCGGCGATCTTTCTAACTTCCGGTTTTAGCAACTCCCCAATAGGAAATAATGTTTTGGCAAGTTGTTCCTGCGACAACTGACACAAAAAGTAAGACTGATCCTTATTTGGATCCTTCCCGGAAAGTAATTGATATATTTCCTTGCCGTCACTAGTGATAGTCCCTTTTCGACAATAGTGTCCGGTAGCAACAAAATCTGCTCCCAATTTGAGAGCAATCTTCATAAAAACATCGAATTTAATTTCCCGGTTGCAAAGCACATCGGGATTTGGGGTTCTGCCCATCTTATATTCGTGAAACATATAATCGACTATACGTTCCTTATATTCTTCACTAAGGTCCACGGTTTGAAATGGGATTTCCAGTTTTTGAGCTACTAACATAGCATCATTACTGTCTTCCAGCCATGGACATTCGTTAGAAATGGTTACCGAATCATCGTGCCAGTTCTTCATAAACAGCCCAATAACGTCGTATCCCTTCTTTTTTAAAAGATAGGCAGCAACACTGGAGTCTACACCTCCGCTTAGTCCAACAACAACACGTTTCTTTCTCATTTTAATGACAGCAAAGTTACTAAATTTTGAAGTGCTTTATTACAAAAGCTATGGTCATGCTTTTGATAAAGCAAAATCATATTGTATGTAGCTCGGACAGCTAAAAGTCGTAAAACTTACAATAAAAAGGGACTAAATAGTTAATCCTGAGGTTTTGGGTAGGTTTCTTCGAGTATGATTTTACCGTCCTTATAATATTTCCACAGGCCGTGCTTTTTGCCGTCCTTGTAAAAAC
Source organism: Constantimarinum furrinae (assembly GCF_014295415.1). Taxonomy (GTDB): domain Bacteria; phylum Bacteroidota; class Bacteroidia; order Flavobacteriales; family Flavobacteriaceae; genus Constantimarinum; species Constantimarinum furrinae. The sequence continues at coordinate 1,967,654 of NZ_CP052909.1, read as the reverse complement.
CTTCGATGACCACATTCCCATGCGCATCATAATAGGTAGCCTCTCCCTGAAGTTGGTCGTTCTCGTATTTAAGCTTTTTCAACAGTACTCCATCATATGAATAGTACAGATTCTCCCCTTGCATCACTCCATTTTCATAATTGATCTCTTCAGTGACTTTTCCGTTGGGGTAATAGGTGATCTTTTTTCCGTGAAGCTTACCGTTTACATACGACTCCTTTGTCATTACAGCTTCCGATTTTTCATGATAATATATCCATTCACCAATGCGGTCTTTACCATCCATCATTCCTTCACTTACCAGTTTTCCTTTTTTAGTAAAGTATTTCACCAAGGCTGTATTGTCTTTTTTGAATTCTCTGGTAATTGTAGGAACATCTTTGCATTCTTCGCAGTAATATTTAAAGGTTCCTACCTCCTTGCCATGATCGAATTCACCTTCGTAGCGCAATTGCTGACTATTGCTGAAATATTTCTTCCAGACACCATGGCGCTTCCCGTTCTCATCATATTGGTTGATATCCGATTGTGCAAAAGCAGGATATATTCCGAAGAAAATTCCGAAGAAAAAACAAAAAACTAATTTCATTTTAAAATCATTTACCATATAAACGAAAGATTTTCTATTCTATTGAATACATCTTACATTTTTCAAAAACGATGCCGAAAAAGAATTACTTGCGTTTGCCAGCATTTTTTTGCTGTTCTGCCTGTTCCATCATTTCGGCCATCTTACGCTGAAAACGATTCTTTTTCTTTGGCTTTTTCTTATTCGCCTGAATTTTAGCATGGATCTTATCTTCGTCGAGAATAAAATTCTTGATCACCAACATGATTCCAATGGTAATGAGATTGGAGACAAAATAATACAAGGATAATCCACTCGCATAATTGTTGAAGAACACCAACATAAAGAGCGGAGAGAGATACATTAAAAATTTCATATTAGGCATTCCCGGCTGCTGTGTGGCCTGCATACTCTGCCCCATGGTCATCATCATATAAACGAAGATAGCAATGGATGCGAGGATCGGAAATAAACTAACATGATCACCATAAAACGGAATGTGAAACGGTAATTCGGCTATGGTATCGTAACTGGAAAGGTCTTCGGCCCAAAGAAAACTCTTTTGTCTCAAATCGAAAGCCGTTGGAAAAAACGTAAATAAGGCATAGAAGACCGGAATCTGCAGTAAGGCCGGTAAACATCCTTTTAACGGACTAGCCCCGGCAACATTCTGAAGCTTCAGGGTTTCCTGTTGGATCTTCATTGAGTTGCCTTCATATTTTTTACGGATCTCATCAAGTTCGGGCTTCAGTATCTTCATTTTCATTTGTGAGAGATACTGTTTGTACTGAACCGGAGACAAAGCTAATTTGATAAGTATGGTAAGCACGATGATCGCGATCCCTGCAGGAAGCATGCCACTCAAAAATCCGAATAACGGAATGATAAGGTATTTGTTGATCATTCCGAAGATACCCCATCCCAACGGCATGGCCTCATCCAGATTTCGATCGTATTTCTTTAATATTTGGTAATCGGTAGGACCGTAATACATGTCCATGTTATAGGCAATACCACCACCGGAAGGTTCCAGTAACATTTTTGCTCCATATTGTTTAGTATATACGGTATCTATCTCTTCATCTTCAACCAGATCCAATGAGGTTAATCGCACTTCCCTGAAGGGAGTATCTGTAAGGATCATGGAGCTGAAAAAATGCTGACGGAAGTTCATCCATGTCACATCCTTCTCGTTTTCTTCATCTTCCCCCGTGGGATCGAGTTTTGAATGATCATCTCCATTTTCAAATTCATAGGTAAGACGTGAATAGCGGTTTTCGTACGAGATACTTTTAGCATGCCGATACCCCTTCATATTCCAGTCCAGGTACATGGGTTGCGTTGTATTTACGATCCCATCCAGTCCCTGAGAGCGCAGACTAAATCCGAGCATATATTCTCCGGGAGAAAGTTCGTAGCGATATTCAATGAACGCGCTTTCCGAAGTTTTTAAACGCATCGTTAAAACCGTATTCTCACCCGATTGAGAAACAGACGGTTCAAAGTAGAGGTCTCTGGTATTAAGCGTTCTATTCTCTGAATTGAATTGAAGATTTAGCGAAGCATTACCGTCTTTGATAAGATACACCTGTTCTCCTGTATAAGTGGTGTGCTCTTTTAACATTGCCTCGGTAATATAACCGCCTTTATTACTAATCTTTAATAACAGAACATCATTTTCAAGGGTCGTGGTAGCATCTGTCGCAGAGGACAGAGTACCCGAATACGCAAATGAACCCAGCGTTGTTTTAAGTTTCTCGAAAGCCAGAGAATCTCCAGGAGTAGTTTCTGCGGTCATTTCTGAAATACCATCGTCCAGCGTCGTAGTAGTATCTTTCTGTGCTGGAGAATTTTCTTCTGTAAGTTGTTCCTGCTTTGCCTTTTCGGCTTCTATCTCCTCCGGAGTCGGACTCTGTAAATAAAGCATCCAAACCAGTATTCCTCCTATTAAAACGAACCCGATAAGCGAGTTAATATCAAATTTCTTTTCTTCCATATCGTGATTCCGGTACGCTGCCGGAAATAATTAAATTTATGTTCTTTTCAGTCGTAATCAAGAATCCCGCCCGAAAACGGAATTCAGCCAAATTGTCGGTTTAATGCCTGGCCGCGTGTTCGTGAGCAGCCTTGACAAAACCTACGAACAGTGGATGCGGATTTGCAACTGTGCTCTTGTATTCGGGGTGATATTGTACCCCTACAAACCAAGGGTGATCGGGAATTTCAATGATCTCAACCAATCCTGTTTCCGGATTGATACCGGTAGCTTTTAGTCCTGCATTCTCAAGTTCATCGCGGTAGTCATTATTGTACTCGTAGCGGTGTCTATGTCGTTCGTTAATTACTTTACTATTATAAATTCGCCCTACTATACTATCAGGTTCTACTTCACAGGCCCAGGCTCCCAAACGCATGGTACCGCCTTTGTTGGTAACACTTTTCTGGTCTTCCATTAAATTGATCACCGGGTGAGATGTATTTTCGTTCATCTCTGTGGAATTTGCATCGTTGAGTTTAAGGACATTGCGCGCAAATTCTATCACTGCCATTTGCATTCCAAGACAGATTCCAAGAAAAGGCAGGTTATTTTCACGAGCATAGCGCACCGCTTCTATCTTTCCTTCAATACCACGCTCTCCAAAACCGGGAGCCACCAATATTCCGTCCAAACCGGAAAGCTCTTCGGCTATCGAATTGGCATCGATATGTTCACTGTGTATAGCTTCCACATGTACTTTCACTTCATTTTCGGCACCGGCATGAATAAATGATTCCAGTATGGATTTATAACTATCCTGAAGCTCCACATACTTTCCAATGAGTCCGATACGCACTTCACTCTTCGGATTCTTATGTCTTTGTAAGAATTGATTCCAACGATTCAAATCGGGTTTACTGTCATCGGGAAGATTTAGCTTGGCAAGTGTAACTTTGTCCAGTCCTTCATCGAGCATCATATTAGGCACATCGTATATGGTGGATGCATCGATAGATTGGATAACCGCTTCCTTTTTTACATTACAAAAAAGCGCTAGTTTTCGTTTCAGATCATCGGATAATTCATGTTCGGTACGACATACCAGAATATCGGCTTTAATACCGCTTTCCATCAGAGTTTTTACAGAATGCTGCGTAGGTTTGGTCTTTAATTCTCCTGCTGCTGAGAGATATGGAACTAAAGTAAGGTGAATTACGAGTGCATTGTCGTCTCCCATTTCCCATTTTAACTGACGAACAGATTCTATATAGGGTAAGGATTCTATATCACCAACCGTACCCCCAATTTCGGTGATCACTATATCGTAATCACCGTTATTCCCAAGCAATTGAATTCGTTCTTTAATTTCGTTGGTAATATGAGGAACCACCTGAACGGTTTTCCCTAGAAATTCTCCGCGACGTTCCTTTTCGATCACACTTTGGTAGATCCTTCCTGTTGTAACGTTATTGGCTTGCGAAGTAGAAACGTTTAAAAAGCGCTCATAATGCCCAAGATCCAGGTCGGTTTCGGCACCATCGTCGGTTACATAACACTCTCCGTGTTCATACGGATTTAAAGTACCGGGATCTACATTAATATAGGGATCCAACTTTTGGATAGTCACACGATACCCTCTGGCCTGTAGTAATTTAGCCAATGAAGCTGCGATTATTCCTTTTCCTAATGATGAAGATACTCCGCCCGTTACGAAGATATATTTTGTAGTGCTCATGGTGTCCCTTTGCTGTAATATCTATACGGGATGCAAAGGTACGTTTTTATTGCAGAAGGCAATAAACAAATTTCAATAAACAGGGTGGAAAGCTAATATGATGGCTCATCGAATTAATTTCCGCACCAGATCTTCCAGTCCGTTGATCTTGATCTCATGCATTTCTTGCATAAATAATCCCAGTTTTCCCTGAGGAAAACCCTTCTGTTTGAACCAAACGAAGTAGGCTTCCGGAAGATTTACCAGATATCGATCCTTATACTTCCCAAAGGGCATTTTATAATTTGCTAATTCTTCGAGATGCCCGGGATTGGGTAGAGGGTTTACGGGAGCTGAATTATTTCCATCGTTCATAGAAATCTAATTGCGTCTTCACCAGTTCGCGCCATTTGTATTCGGCTTCCGGATTTTTAGAGTGGTCGGTTTCGGCGTCGTATCGATTTTGAAAGGCACGACGTTCCTGTTCATTTTTTTGATAGATCGCATCGATCTCTTTTTTCGGATTGGAAGAAAAACCGGTCTCCACCATTTTCTTCCGAAGCTTTCTGGCAAACAATTCTGAAATATCGAAATGTGTCTGTTCGTGCTCCAATATGTAATCTGAAACATTCCCACGTTTATACCAGGAGAGCTTAGGATAAAAATTACTTTGAATAGAATAGTCCAGATCGAGTTTTCCGTTTTCGATCCTAAAGGAATAGGAAAAGGAAATTCCGCTGTTGGTGCTGGCAACAAAATCATTACCTGCCTGAGGACGGCCTTGAAAATCTGCCCATGTTAGCTTACGGTTTTCATCCCACTGCATCTTCTCTTTATCATTTTCCGAAGAAAAAGAAAACAGTGAAAGCGTTAAAAGAAGGAAGAGAAATCTCATATTTTCACTAACGAAGAAAATTAAAAAATATTGAGCATAAAATGCTCAAATAGAGATCTTAGCCCCAGTTAAAAACCACTACACGCTCAATATCGGGATGCAGACTTTGTTCAACAGGACAGGTTCTCGCGGTATTTTCCAGAATCTTCTTATGTTTATCGCTAACACCTTCAGGTAATTGCATCACCACTTCTATCTTAGAAATTCTTCTGGGGTCGCTCGCCATGGTTTTTGTCACCTCGGCTTGAGAGCCATCGAGTACTACATCAAGAGCCCGTGCTTTTATACCCATCACGGTTAGCATGCAATTGGCCAAACCTGTGGCAACCGTATCGGTAGGTGAAAATGCTTCTCCCTTTCCGTTATTATCGGTAGGAGCATCGGTGATATATGTACTTCCCGATTTTAGGTGTACACATTCGGTACGCAGATCTCCCAGATAAGTTACTTTAGAGGTGCTCATTCTACGACTTCAAAATTAAGGTCCTTGTTAAACTTAATGATGTAAAACGCCTGATTCTGATATCCAGAAAAAAGTTTTTTTGAATAGCGAAACTTGTTTTCAATATACTCGGTTTCAATATTTCCACTACTGGCTTCGTACACATCATCTGCTGATGCCAGCCGAAGTAACACGTCGTACGTTACATCAAAGCCTCGTACTGCGTATTTGTTGGGCAACACATCATATTTATTCTTATAGCTTACTAAAAATGCATTTTTGTCATTAAAATCATAGCTTTTACTCACTGAAGGAAAAGTAAAATGGAGTTTTGCGAGATGGACATTAGATACATCGTGGTAATCGTAAGCGTCATTTTTATCTAAGGTAAATAATCTGAGATTATACGATTGAGGCATCCCATTTAATAAACCTACCACATTGCTAACGATCACAGGGTCTGAAGAAGCTAAAATAATCCAATTCTGCCCGCCATTTTCAATCTTTCCACTAATGTCTGTGGCGTATAAAAAGCCTTTCTCTCTGGGAGAAATCGCTTTTGCATTCGGAATAGCAGAGAGAATGGTATTTTTTACTGACGAATGTTTTGGATCACTTATAATGATCACATTTTTTCCCTCACTATTTTTCTCGAGATAAGATAGCATTGCAGTTTGCAGCATTTCATCACTGGGTAGTGTCTGAAATAGATTTGAAGATATTTTTATCTCCCTGTTACTTAGAGGTGAAAAAACTGGCGTATCGCTACGCTTCAACTCTGACACCGCACGTTCAACATTTTTCCAGAGTAACGGACCAATAACGGCGTCCACATCATCAAAATTATTGGATGAAATAATTCGACCTACCTTAGATTCGATACCTTCGGTATCGTAGACATCCAATTGTACTGAAATGCCTTTATCCTTCGCAAATTCGGCCGCCATAAGTACTCCGCTGTAGAAGTCCAGCGCCACACGTAAAGCACCGTTTTCTCTTATGAGACCGGCATTGTTCTGAAGCGAATCGGAATCGATTTTTGAAAGTTGGAACGGCAGCATCACTGCAATTTGCTTTTTCTTTCGGTTAACAATACTATTTTCAAGATTAACGATTTGCGAAGGTCCCATTTCCTCATCCCCCTTTTTGGGAATTTTAAGGATCATCCCTGCTTTAAGACCGTCTTTTGCGTACGGGTTGAGCGCAACGATCGCTTCTTCTGAAAGTCCGAGTTTTACTTTTAATCTGAAAAACCCTTCTTTAGGCTGCACCTCGTAAAATTCATAACTTTCATCCTCGATGGTTGCAGAATCTATTACTGAATCTTCCGGAACCGAAAGAACGGCGCCAATCTGAAGGTTTTCGCCCATCCCAGGATTCAATTGTTCAAGTTCGGCAATGGTAATCCCATACTTTCTGGCAATTCCGTATTTTGTCTCCTTGGGCATAACCGTGTGTATCCCGCCTTCCGAAGTACTTGTTTCAACGGTATTGGAAACCACAGTTGTAGTGGTGGGTACATTTCCTACCGGAATCTGAATACGCTCTCCTTTTTTTAATTGCCGTGAATAAAGTTCTTTATTGTATTTTTTAATATCGTCTACCGAAATATTATAGAGTTGTGCAATCCCGAAAATAGTTTCCTTTCTTTTTACTCTATGTGTTTTAAACGTGATTCCGGCGGTTGAAACCACTGAATTCTGAGGGAGGATGAGTACGGTATTCTCAGAAATTCCATTTTTAGAATCGGGATTTAACCGGTAAATATCTTCACTGGAGATACTGTATTTTTTAGAAATACTATAAACGGTTTCTCCTTTCTCTACCTTGTGGGTTTTGTACTCCTGCTGACTTACAGCACCGCATCCCACCGTAAACCAACAAAGAAATGCTATATAGATGACTATTCTCATAAGTTTATTCCCATTCAATTGTTGCGGGTGGCTTCGAACTAATATCGTACACTACTCTATTAACGCCTTTTACCCGGTTTATTATATGATTGCTTGTTTCCTGTAAAAATTCATAAGGTAAATTTACCCAATCGGCTGTCATTCCATCAGTCGATTCTACCGCTCTTAGCGCCACTACTTTTTCATAGGTTCGTTCATCTCCCATTACGCCAACGCTTTGTACCGGCAGTAGGATCGCTCCGGCCTGCCACACTTTATCGTACAGACCCCATTCCCTTAAACCATTAATAAAAATAGCATCTACCTCTTGTAAGATACGTACTTTTTCGGCAGTAATATCACCTAATATACGAATCGCAAGTCCGGGTCCGGGAAAAGGGTGTCTTCCCAGTAATTGTTTGTCTATTCCCAGTTCGGCTCCTACTCTACGCACCTCATCCTTAAACAACATTCGCAATGGTTCTACTATCTTTAGTTTCATAAAGTCGGGTAACCCCCCCACATTATGATGTGACTTAATGGTCACCGATGGTCCGTTTACTGAAACACTTTCAATCACATCGGGATAAATGGTTCCCTGCGCCAACCAATCCACATTAGTAACCTGATGTGCCTCATCATCGAACACTTCAATAAAGGCATTTCCTATAGCCTTTCGCTTTTTTTCAGGATCACTTTCACCCTCGAGGGCTTTCAAGAAGCGTGCCGAAGCATCAACCCCTTTTACATTCAGTCCCATGTCCTTATACTGGTGTAGAACGCTTTCAAACTCATCCTTCCGCAGCAAACCGTTATTGACGAAAATGCAGTACAGATTCTTTCCAATCGCTTTATGGAGTAAAGTAGCTGCCACGGTGGAGTCCACACCTCCGCTTAGACCAAGAACCACTTTATCGTTGCCTAGCTTATCTTTTAATTGTTCCACCGTAGTGTCTACAAAGGCAGCTGGGGTCCATGATTGAGCTACCCCGGCGATGTGTACCAGAAAATTTTCTAACAATTGTTTACCATCGGTGGTGTGGTAAACCTCAGGATGAAATTGAATGGCATATGTCTCTTCCCCTTCAATTTGATATGCAGCAATACCCACGTCTTTGGTACTGGCAAGTTGCACTCCGTTTTCTGGAAGTTTCGCAATGGTATCACTATGGCTCATCCACACCTGAGTACCCTCTTCAATTCCGGCAAAGAGTCCGTTGCTACCATAAATTGTTGAAAGTTTTGCCCTTCCGTATTCTCTAATATTAGACGGTTCGACGCTACCTCCATGAAAATGTGCGAGATATTGCGCGCCGTAACAAACCGCCAATAGCGGTTTGTGACCTTTTATTCGGGAAAGGTCGGGATGCGGAGCATCCACGGCGCGCACCGAAAACGGGCTACCGGATAAAATGACCGCTTTAAAATCATCTAAATTCTCAGGAATATTGTGATAAGGGTGAATTTCGCAGTAAATATTCAATTCTCTAACTCGTCTGGCAATGAGCTGGGTGTACTGCGATCCAAAATCTAAAATGAGGACGTTATTTTGCATAGGCAAAAGTAATTGAAAAAAATAAGTTGCCTAAATGGATATTAGAAAAATTTAACAGCTTTTTTTCACCGTTTCACAATTCTAAATATTTCGTTAGAGAACCATTGTTTTCAGTTAAATGTATGCTAAATACGCTTTCATAAAAAGCATCGGTGATGTATTTATAGTAATTTAGGATACTATGATCAAAACCGACCTATTAGAGCAAGTCTGTCATAATTTGGAAAATGAACTTCCGGTAAATGAATCTTTACCAGACGGTGGTTTGCTTCATATTGACAAACTACTCCCTTATATCTGTGTGTATCGGTACAAAAAAACAGATCATCTTTTTTCAGGTTTATTGAAAACTCAGGGATCCTATCTAATAGTAAAGGATTCGTATCCAATTTCTGATTTGCTTGAGTGCTTGTCCACTAATATTTCAAAAAAATTAAATGCCTTTCTCATAATTGAAATGTGGCCGGTACGAAAAGACCATCAGGCCGAGTTTGAAATTTCATGCCCTAAATCGAAGGCTCCGGCAACCATTAAGGCACTTGAAGAAGGTATCAATGAATTACGGGTAATCTACCCGGAAATTAGCGTGACCATTTCCGATACACATACCCGACACCCCGAGCACCTGGAAGGATTGCTTAACGTTGAAGAAACGAAAGAATCGGGTAGTTTGATCATCGGTCTGGCAGTTCCTACCATCTACGAACGTCCTGAAGAGAATGAGATCTTTTCCCTTTTCTACCGAAAATTTGTTTCACGCCTTTCAGAGATCATTAAGCGTGCCGCTTACGAATTTATAAGGGTTCAAACTTCAAATCCCTACGATCATTATCTAATGCTGGGTAAAACAAACATCGACAGGATTACTCTGGATGCCGATTCTACCCTTGCAAAGATCAGTGAGAAAATGTCATTTCTGCTCCGAACCACTCCGGTAAACAGTACGAGACAATGGGAACTTTTTAAGAAGAATAATTTCGAAAAGCCCCCTGCTTTTAATTACCGACTCATTGCGTTGGATCCGGAACAGGAAAAACGAAAATTATACGACATCCCTATTGAAAAAGTAGACGATCCTACCTTATCTTTTATCCTTAGAGACAAACGTCTGGAAATAGAAAAGCAGCTTACCATGCTCGAAGAACGAGGAACAGATAACTTCAGGTTTATAGGAGAAAGTCTCTACGGTATTATTGAAGAACATGTGCTTGACGGTGCCAATGCCATCCTTAAAAAGTTTCCCCAGGGAGATAATCCGGCGAAGATAGAGCGCTTTAACTGTTATGAATTTGCCGAACACGCCCAGAAAGAGCTTAACTATTATCAGGATAAATTCCCAAATATCCCTTTATGTCTTGAAATACGTGGCGATGTGGCCGGAATCATGGTTTCTGAAACCAGATTATTTATAAGCGAAGAACTTTCTATGGATGCCGACCGTTGTGATGCCCTCATACAACATGAGATAGGAACACATATACTCACTTACTGCAATGGAAAGCGTCAGCCCATTAAACAAATGTACGCCGGTTTTGCGGGTTACGATCAGTTGCAGGAGGGTCTTGCCGTGTTGGCCGAATATTTGGTTAACGGACTCACAGTAAATCGTCTCCGATTGCTAGCAGGGCGGGTCATCGCAGCAAATTCAATGATCTTTGGTGCCACTTTTATTGAAACCTTTACGCTCTTGCAGAAGGGTCATAATTTCCCGGAAAAAACCGCATATTATATCACTATGCGAATCTATCGCGGAGGAGGCCTCACTAAAGATGCGGTATATCTGGCAGGTCTAATCGATCTGTTGGACTATTTGAAAGATGGCGGTGCACTTGAACCGTTGTATACAGGTAAATTTAACACTACACATATAAATCTCATTCAGGAATTGTTGCACAGGGAGGTATTAAAACAACCTGTATTACCAAGATTTCTAGAGCGGGAATCTGTACAAAAAAGACTTGCAAGACTTAGAAAAGGAATAGAACTAACCGAATTATTAAATTAAAAAATATATGAAAATAGCATTTATAATAAATGATCACGCTACCGAAAAGCCAAATTTCACTACACCTGCATTAGGATACGCCGCCTATAAAAGAGACCATGAGGTTTACTTTATTGGTGTAGGCGAATTGGCCTATGCCAGCGACGGCCATCTTTCTGCAAGATGCAAAACAATAAGTGGAACAAATTTTAAAACACAGGAAACCTATTTTAAAGCAGTTCAAAAAGAAAGTTTCACTCGAATCTCATCCAAGGATCTCGATGTGTTATTTCTAAGGAACGACCCTTCCGATGAAATTAATGAACGAGACTGGGCTCAAAATGCTGCCTTTATTTTTGGAGAAATAGCTACACGGGATAGAGTGATCGTGCTTAATCACCCAAGCAGTCTGGCGGGAGCCGTAAACAAAATGTACTTTCAACATTTTCCAGAGATCCTTCGACCGCGAACCATTATTTCCAGAGATCATAAAGAGATTAAAGATTTCTTTAAAGAACAAAAACAAAAAATGATCCTCAAACCGCTTCAGGGGTCCGGTGGGACCAATGTATTTATGATGGATAAAAAGAACGAACACAACCTTACTCAAACCATCGATGCCATATGCCGGGATGGATATGTGATCGCCCAGGAATATTTACCTGCTGCCAAGGACGGTGATACCCGATTATTTTTAATGAACGGAGAGCCCTTAAAATCGGCAGATGGAAAATACGCCATAATGCAACGGGTGAATGCGAGTGGCGATATTCGCAGTAATATTCATGCCGGTGGGAGACCACAAAAAGCCAAAATGACCGATCAGATCATGGAACTCGCCGAGATCGTACGTCCTAAACTCGTTCAGGACGGTATGTTCTTGGTAGGAATAGACATTGTTGGGAATAAATTGATGGAAATTAATGTATTTAGCCCGGGCGGACTCAATGTAATGGGTGCCATGTACGAAACCGATTTCTCTACCGAAGTGATCAAGTCTATCGAGAAGAAAGTACATTACAACAAAACCTATGAGGATTATCTGTTTAACAGCAGGCTTGCAACCTTGTAGTTGTGAGGCGTGAGAAGTCGTAAGTCAGTAATTAAAAGTAGGTAGTCGGAAGTTGGTGGTTGCCGATTTAAAAGCAATTCATCAACTCTGCTTCCTTGATTGCGTTTTAGATCTTTATGATGGAAAAATCCCCGGATAACGGATCAAGTTCCTCTTTTAACTGTTCCAATAGTCCCGGCCCTTGATCGTTATAAAATTCTGCAAAATTAAGGACGCGCTCCTGTAAATTCCCCTTTGGAAACAGTTGCTCTTGTATTGCGGTTAGCCTGTGTAGCCGATCGGCTAACTTTCTTTTCTGTGCTTTTAACAGTCGCTTTTCAAGATGATCCAGACCGTTTAATTGCTTCTTTTCCTGTGCAGCAACAGCACCCACAAAAGATGCATCCGTATTTTCCGCTGTTTGATACAAGGATTTAAATTGTTCCTGTAAATGCTTCCGTTGTGTAGAAAGATCTATAGGTATTTCGCTGATCTTTTTGGTATAGTAAGATTCTAAGTCCGACTTCGGAAGAAATAGTAGTGCGAATTCAACATCCAGTTTTTCCATTTTCTCTGAAAGATTTTTGGGTAAAAGCACTACCGAATTCCGAAGCAAAAGCATTGGAAAGGGTACATTCACAGAATTAAAATAATCTTTCAACTGAAACCAATAGGCCAATTCTCCCCCTCCTCCAACATAGCATAAATTAGGAAGAACCAACTCCTGAAACAATGGTCGCAACAAGGCATTGGGTGAAAATCTTTCGGGATGGTCTTTAAGTTCCTTAAGAATTTCGGCTTCAGAAAAAGACAATTCAGTATCATTTATAAAAAATGTCCCGTCCTTCGCTATGATACGTTCCCGTAATCCTTCTTTCAGATAAAATAAATTGATCTCTCTGGGATGCACCTGTTCTTTGTAACCTAAAGCGGTGAGTCGCGCTGTGGTTTCAGAAACTTCATTATAAGATAGATTTTCTGTCAGCTCCTTTTCAGCATAAGGAATAAACGCCTTCTTAAGTGTCGCATCATTTCCGTCTACGATAACAAGGCCATAGTCAGCAAATAAGGCATTTGCTATAAACCGGGTAGCATCAGCAAGATTCGTGTGTTGGGTATAGGCTTGAGAAAATAACGCAACTAATTCCTTAGCATTTTTACCTCCTCCTAAGGCCGTTTGTAGTTCTTTTTGAATCACTTCCAGTCCATCTGTATTCAGTTCTCCTACTGCCCCTCCCGCCTTTCTATTCCATTGTACCTTGTTTCCGAAGAGATTAAAATAATTGATCTCCTCAAAATCGTGATCTTCAGTCGCCATCCAATACACCGGCACAAAATCATAATCGGGATACTCCTTATCTAGTTTTTCAGAAAGATTGATCACCGAAAAGATCTTGTAAAGAAAATACAACGGACCGGTAAAAAGATTAAGCTGATGCCCTGTCGTGATGGTAAAGGTTTTATTTGACGCCAAGGTCTCTATGTTCTTCCGCGTTGCTTCGGAAGTGTTTATCTGCTCATATTGTGCAGTAAGTCGGTTTACTAGTATTTGTCGTGCATCGGTAGAGAAAGAAGCACCTTTTTTCTGAAGTTGTGCCAAGAAGAATTCCTCCTTCGGAAAATACTCATAAAACGGTTTTAATTCGGGTTTTTCGGAAAGATAATCACAGATCAACTCTGAAAAATAACCGGTTTCTTTATAGGGAATAGCGCTTTTGGGCATTGTTAGTCTTGAAGTTTTATCAAAAATACAGTTTAATTCAGAATTCGGAATTGAGAAAGGAAATTTTGACAAAACTTTAGTAGCTTTATCGTTCTTAAAAAACAACTGATGATCCGATATTTTACAATGCTATTGCTGTTTACCACAGTAATTTCGAATGCACAACTACAATCACCTTCGCAATTTTTAGGCTATGAGATTGGCACAGAATTTTCCCGTCACGCCGATGTGGTTCGCTATTTCGAACATGTGGCGGCTAACAGCAACATGGTTACCTATGCAACATATGGAAAAACGAATGAACGCAGACCTTTAACCTATGCCGTTGTTTCCTCGCCGCAGAATCTGGCAAATATAGAGAACATTAGAAAAGATAACTTAAAGAATATAGGTCTTGCAGACGGCTCGGCAACTCCGCAAACAGCTATTGTTTGGCTAAGCTATAACGTGCACGGTAACGAAGCGTCCAGTACCGAAGCTTCCATGCTTACTCTGTACAAACTCATTACCGACAAACAGGCCTGGCTACAAAACACCGTTGTCATCATCGATCCCTGTGTAAATCCTGATGGTCGTGATCGTTATGCGAATTGGTACAACCAAGTAAAGGCCACTCCCTATAACACTTCTCAGGCTGCCGATGAACACGACGAACCATGGCCGGGGGGAAGACCCAATCATTATCTGTTCGATCTCAACCGGGACTGGGCATGGGCAACACAAGTGGAAACTCAGCAACGATTAAAGATCTATAATCAGTGGATGCCCCATGTGCACGTCGATTTTCACGAACAAGGGATTAATGAACCGTATTATTTCGCTCCTGCTGCAGAACCGTATCACGAGATCATTTCTCCCTGGCAGCGGGACTTCCAGACCGAAATAGGGAAGAATCATGCACGCTATTTCGACAAAGAAGGGTGGCTGTTTTTTACCCGGGAACGATTCGATCTGCTCTACCCGAGTTATGGAGACACTTATCCAACTTTTATGGGAGCCATTGGGATGACCTATGAGCAAGCGGGTCATGGTCGTGCCGGACTCGGGATAGAAACCGACGAAGGATACGTGTTAACCTTGGTAGACAGGGTAGCGCATCACACCACCACAGGCTTATCGACAGTAGAGATCTCATCACAAAACGCCGCCAAACTCAATACCGAATTTAAAAAGTTCTTTCAGAATGACGATCTTACCTATAAGAGTTATGTATTAAAAGGACATCCCGACAAAATAAAAAGCCTTACCGAATTATTGGATAAACACGAGATTAAGTACGGTTATACAAATCGGGGCTCAGTTTCAGGGTACAGCTTTTCCAAAAATGGCAACGGAAGTATGGATGCCAAAGGGGCCCTGGTGGTTAGCACCAATCAGCCCAAAGGGAAAATGGTGAAGGTTTTATTTGAACCCGATGCCAAATTAAGCGATCCTTTAACCTACGATATCACTGCCTGGAGTATTCCATATGCTTACGGATTAGAAACCATCGCGAGTACTTCTTTGGTGTCTGCAGACAATAATGCACCTATGGTTAAATCCAACGCTGTTCCTGTGAAATCGGCAGCGGGATATATTACTGAATGGAACAGTCTTTATGACGCTGCTTTTTTAGCCGATTTACTTAAAAACGATATTAGAGTACGTTTTTCTGAAAAGGAATTGAGTTTCGGAGGAAAAACATTTGGAAGAGGAAGCTTGGTTATTACGCGAAGTGATAACCGAAAAAATCCGGAGTTTGATACTGAGCTTACCCGAATTGCGAATGAGCACGGCCGAAACCTATTCGCCTCGCCTACAAGCTTTAGCGACAACAGAACCGATTTCGGCTCCCCGGACATCAAACTCATAAACAAACAACGAATCGCATTGCTAAAAGGAAACAATACGTCCTCCCTGAGTTATGGATCGATATGGCATTTCTTTGAAACCCAGTTAAAATATCCTGTTACTTCAATAGATACAGATAATCTTAATCGGATCAATTTAAAGAATTTTGATGTTATCATACTTCCCGAAGGCTGGTATGGAGGGGTACTAAATGAAAGTACGCTCAATAGTCTAAAGGACTGGATTCGAGGCGGAGGCAAATTGATCGCTATGGGAAGAGCAGTGAGCTCTTTTAATGAGGTGGATGGCTTCGACTTAAAATCGAATGAGGAGGAAAAGGAAGATGAAGATAGTCCGAAGGGCAACCTTATTCCTTACGATCAAAGGGAACGTTCCAGCGTTAAAGACTTTATTACGGGAAGTATCTATAAAGTGACTCTGGATCCGTCACACCCCATGGCTTTTGGGTTTAACGACACCTATTTTAGTTTAAAACTGGGTAGTAATTCCTATAAATTTCTCGAGAATGGTTATAATGTTGGTTATATTAAAGATGCACCTGTAAGCGTCTCCGGATTTAGCGGTGAAGCAGCCAAAGCGCGATTGAGTAATTCTCTGGTCTTTGGAGAAGCCAGAATGGGTAGTGGTAGCATCGTGTACCTCGTGGACGATGTATTGTTCCGTTCATTTTGGGAAAATGGAAAGCTGTTTTTGGTAAACAGTATATTCTTTGTGAACAATAACAAGTTTACCCTTTAAGCAGGAACCGAAATTTGAAAAGTATTTTTGCTGTATATCGCCGAGTTAAGAGGATCAATTTTTAATGTTCTCTATGTCGTTCGATAGAATAATGGCATCGGTCTGAATGTACTTTTCAGATTTAATATGGTCGTAAAGCCATTCCATAAAATTAGCCGATCTTCTCTGAAAAGGATAGTTGAGTGCTTTTTCCATGATTTCTCAGTTTAAAGCACAAGCAGATATCTACGTCATTGTAATTTGGAGCAGTACCAAAATATGTCGAAATTAGGATACAAACTAATAATTTGTAATATTTTTCTTACTTAATTATAAACAATGGAGGTTCATCCCTTTAAAAATAAGGGAATTACGGAATGATCAAAAAGCACTATCTTTAAATTTAAATATCGAAAAATCATGAAATTAACATTATTTCTTATCTCCATTTGTGTTTTGATCTCTTGTAATTCTTCAGAAAAAAAGAAGAATACCAACGAGAAGCCCGTTCAAGCGATGATCTCATCTCCCGATTACGAGGCAATATCATTACTGGGAGATACGCTGTATTCACAACCACCTGCGACCACAGTGGTAGCAAAGTATACTGAAAAAAAAGAAGCCTTTGATAAGGATCCCAGTGTCGAAAACTATATCTGGTATGGGCGATTTAAAGCGTATCTGGGAAAATACAATGAAGCCATCGATATCTATACCAAGGCCATTGAATCGTTTCCAAACGATGCAAGGCTTTATCGACACAGAGGACATCGGTATATTTCGATTAGAAAATTCAACAAAGCGATCACCGATCTTAACAAAGCAGCTGAACTTATCGAGGGCACTGAAAATCGGGTCGAGCCGGATGGCATGCCCAATGCAATGAACATTCCTGTGAGTACCCTTCACGGAAATATCTATTACCATCTCGGACTCGCTCATTATCTCAATCAGGATATGGAAGCAGCTTTAGCAGCCTATAAAAAATGTCTCGAAACATCCAACAACCCCGATAATATGGTCTCGTCAACGCATTGGATCTATATGATTCTGCGTCGTCTGGGACGTGAGGAAGAAGCAAAATCATATCTTAAACCAATTACAGCCGATCTGAAAGTGATCGAAAATTCTGCTTATCACAAGGCCTGCTTGTTTTATAAAGGAGAACTGCAGTTAAGCGATATTAATAGTGAGGAAGAAAAAGACAGTTCGTCCAATGCCGCTCTAAACTATGCCATTGGAAACTGGCTGTATTATACCGGTGAACCCACCCGGGCACGAGTGATCTTCGAAGATATGGTAGCCCGCGATGATTGGGCAGCCTTTGGGCATATTGCTGCCGAGAGTGATCTTAAACACAATTATTAAAATTCATTTAGTATTAAGATCCGTTTTACTATATTTCGAAAATTTAAATTTGCATTATGAAATATATTACCGGATTAGTTTGCCTTCTTTTGAGTATTAATGCCTTCGCCACGGACATTTTCAGTTTTGAATTACAAAAACACCAAAAACTGGAAAAAACATTATCAGTTGATATTTCTTCATCAGCTACCCTGCATATGGTGATCGTAAAAAACAAGGACTCAAAAATGTATGATTTAATCCCGTTCTTTCTGGATGAGAATATGGCGGTTAAACAAATGGAGACTGCAAGTTTTGAAGAAGTGCCCGACCTTATTTCGTATCATATGAATGGAAGTATCATTACCCTGGTAAGCCATCAGGATGAAACATTGGATATTCTGGACTTTGATATTGACATTGGATCGCTTCGTAAGGTCTCAAGAAATAATATTGAAAAGCCTGAAGCCGTATTCATTGAAGATTCTGTTTCTGTGCTACTATCGGCTGACAGAAAAGGGGAAACCTTGAATCTTGTAACCATAACATCCGGGGAACAAATAGTGGATAATAACATCAAGGTTTCAGAAGATCTGCACCGAAAAATTAAAAAGATGTTCAAGAATGTAGAAGCGGTGAACACAAATGAATATGTTAAAAACGGATCCATATCTGCATCACAGGCTTATTTGAATCAAGGCATTATATATCTTATCAATGATGATATCGAATCTGATTTGTTGGAAGCCATCACGATCGATCCGTCTGCCGCGGATCCTGTCACAGTAAGAGACTACTCTACCGATGCTCTGGATAAAACAAAAAAGAGCAATACTCATGTGGAAGGTAACAAGCTATTCTCTGTTTTGCTTAACAAGGAAGATGTAAAACTTTCGATATTCGATCTTGATTCGGGAAATGTGGAAAAGAGTATGCTCTTAAGTGAAGAACTAAGTGCTGAAAAAACAATAAACTCCAGAAAAGGAAAATTTCTTAAGGAAGCCAATAAATTTAAGATGAAGGCTACAGTAAGTGTTAACAGGACAAAAAATAACAATTTTGAAATAACACTAGACTATGTAGACCCTGCTAAATATAAATATAACAATAACTGGTTCTGGTTTCATCAAATGATGTTTCAACAGCACATGATGATGAACACAGTGCCTATGGGATTTGGACCCAATCCGGAAACTTATGATGAAATTGCACTACTAGCTTCAGTTGTGGGAACTTCAGACATTTCATTCGTTCTTGATTCAAAATGGAATCTAATCCCGGGTGCTGTCGAAGAAACCAAACATCAGTATGTAGACAAGGAACAGTATTTGGAGTCACTTGCCAAAAATAAAAATGTTTATAACCAAAGTGCCGGATTTCTGCAGGACGAATACCGTTATATTTACAGCGATAAAAAAGGAGATGTTATTTTTATAAAGAGTCGGCCCATTAAACGAAGATCTACCGTTCGAAAATAACGTTATACGGATTTATTCTGAGTCTCCCCTGTTCTTCGCTTCAATCCACCTGCTTAAATATTTGGTGCTTTGCATGCTGTGATGCTGAAGGATCTGTCCTATAAAGTTATGACCTCGGTGAATATTTAGCTCTTTTTGAAGGTGATCTACTCTTTTTATAAAGATGTCTGCATGTACTTCTGCGTTAAACTGATCGCTAAGGACTCTAAAGCCATTATTCCGAGCCGATATCCAACTTTGCTCTTCAGTATACAACGTAACTGCTTCCTTAACAAATCCCGGTACATCATCAAACGTTGAGTTAAGGTTAATTCCTTCAGAACCAATGGTGGTGGTTACAACAGGGGTTCCATTCTTCAGGGCTGTGATAAGCTTTCCTTTAAGTCCGGCGCCAAATCGGAGTGGTGCTAGACTCACCCTTGCCTGCTGGACCACATTATCGATATCTTCCACCCACCCCTTTATAATAAATCCTTCCTTTTGATTGTGCAGCTGTTGTATCATTTCGGGTGGATAGGCGCCATATATACAGAGCTTTGCTTCAGGAAGCTGCTTTCTGATCCGAGGCCAAATCTCCTTCTTTAATTGAACCACCGCATCCACATTGGGTGAATGTAAAAAATTGCCGACCGTCATAAAATTGCTTCGGTCATTAAAATGGGGGTATCGCTTTCTTTCTGCTTCGGAAGGAATCTCCACTAAAAACGGAAGATAGTAGAGTAATTCTGACGGTATGCGAAATTCTTCCTGAAGCAGCGCTAACTCTTTTTCAGAGATTAACAGACTAAGATCTGATCGAAAAATACTGGCAATCTCCCGTTTTGCCAGGTCGGTATGCAGATCTGCTTCCGATGCATTTTTACCTTGTTTCACCGCATCTTCTCTTGCCTTCCGAAGAAAATGTAAGTCTTCAGTATCAAGGATCCTTAAGGCATTCGGACAAACTTCAGCGACCCGCCAGCCAAACTGCTCTTCCGAAATAAAACGATCGAAAAGGACGACATCGGGATTCAGCTTTAACATAAATGCGTCGAAGGAAGGGTCGTTTAAGGCTATCTGCTCAACACGAATACTAAATTTCTGTAGGTCGGCTGAACGCTCCGAAGGAGTTGCTGAACTTGCAAACGTAATGTCAATATGATCCGCCGCAAAAAGAGTAATCAGTTGCATCATCCGAACTCCGGCACCCGTGGTTGTGGGTTCGGGAAACGTATGACCTATGATTAAAAGTGATTTCAATATGGTTGGGATTGTGAAAATTCAGAAAAAACCACCGGGTTAATATTTAAAGCAAGTCTATACGAAAGGAAGCCGTTTTAATGGTCTTATCTTTCTCTTCCCCAACAACAGTCCACGCGAGAAATAATTGATCTCCCACCCGCTCCAATTGAGGAAACCCTGCAGCTCTGTCGGCTGAAGTCTTGGATACAGTCACAGGAGGTTGGGAATACCCGTGTTTGTTGATCTTCATCAACTGGATCACTTCGTCTTCTCCTTTAGGTTCCATCCAAAGGACTGCGGCTTCAGTATCATCCAACATCACTACATCTACCCTTCCGGTTGCACTGCCCGAATCAATGGTAAATGCATTTCCGAAGGTCGCTCCATTATCTTCAGAAAAGATAACCTTAACATCGCCTTCCCCCTTAACAGCAGTAAACCACGCAACGACAACATTAGATCCCAAAGCATCTACAGAAGGGCCGTTAACCGGACAGCCCGGTATTTTCCACCGGTCAATGCCAACAGGTTCTGGTTCGGACCATTTGTTATCAATCAACCGAACTATAGAAATATCCCTGATCTCTTCGTTGGAACGATCTCTGTAAACCACAATAGGTCCGTTTTCGGTCAAGGCGGCGGAAGTCTGACAGCAATCACAAACTTTATCATCAAGCTCCACAGCGTTTATGATCTTTCCTGAACTCGTAACAGTTGCAGCTCTAAGGGTCATGGCCCCTGCGCTTTCCATTTTATCATGATCGCCATGACCTCCACCTGAAGTATTTCTTCCATCCAGCCAGCTAATAAAAAAACCATCTTCAACATAAGGTAATATAGACACAAAACCGTGTTCACTCTTAGTGCCATCATTATGTGCAATAAAGTTCTTCTTCCAATTGTCTGTAAAAGTGGATTCTTTAGGATTAAAGAGATTGAGTTTTACATCGTAGGTGTACGTACCGTCTGCAGATTTCTGAAGCAGATTGGTTAAAATATTACCGTTATTTTCGGCAATGGCAGGAAAATCTGCCCAATTCACAAACCAATCGGAACCCCGGGCGATCTCACGTGGTCTGTCCCATTTATTTGCAGCAGAATAGGAACTGTAATGTAATATGGAGACCGAGTCCTTTACGGTTACCCAACTCATATACAGGGCTTCCCCATTTGAATATAATCGCGGTAAAGAGCTATTTCCTTTCACCGGGTTCGCGATAGGAGAAACCTTTTTCTCTGACATCTCATGGTGAGTGGGTTCTTCCTTTATTTCTTTGGAATCTTTGGGATCCGATTTACAAGCTGTTAGCAGGATACAAAGTATAAGCAGGTAACGCATGGAATAATTTTTACCGAAAATACAAAATTAAGTACGTTCCCTCTGATGCAATTTTGAATAATGTTAGCCCTGAACTATTTCGGCATAAAGATCGAAATCTTCGGCTGCGGTAATCCGCACATTGAAGAATTCCCCGGTTCGAAGATATCCTTCTTCAGCGTTAATTAGCACCTCATTATCGACATCGGGGCTATCAAATTCGGTACGCCCCACAAAATAACTTCCTTCCTTACGGTCGATCACAACTCTGAATTCCTTTCCTATTTTCTCCTGATTGAGTTCCCAGGAGATTTGAGACTGAATTTCCATGATCTGGTTTGCGCGATCCATTTTTACGTCTTCCGGCACATCATCTACCAAATTGTACGCATGGGTATTCTCTTCATGCGAATAGGTAAAACAACCCAATCGCTCGAAACGCATTTCCTTCACCCAATTTTTAAGGGTCTGAAAATCTTCTTCAGTCTCGCCGGGGTATCCAACAATAAGCGTAGTTCGGATCGTCATTTCGGGAACGGCGGCTCTAAATTCCTTAAGTAGTTTGGTTGTCTTTTCCTTGGTCGTTCCCCGTCGCATTGATTTTAAGATGGGATCGGCTATATGTTGTAAAGGTATATCGATATAATTACAGATCTTGGGCTCATTTCGCATCACCTCAAGAACATCCATAGGGAATCCGGTGGGAAATGCATAGTGAAGTCGTATCCATTCTATACCTTCTACCTCAGCCAGTTTTATAAGTAATTCGGCAAGGTTTCTCTTTTTATAGAGATCGAGGCCGTAATAGGTAAGGTCCTGAGCGATTAAAATCAATTCCTTTACCCCATTAGCGGCAAGGTTCTGTGCTTCCACTACCAGGTCCTCAATGGGTGTAGAACGGTGTTTACCCCGCATGATGGGAATCGCACAAAACGAACAAGGTCTGTCGCATCCTTCTGCAATTTTAAGATATGCGTAGTTTTTGGGGGTAGTCGTAAGACGTTCCCCAATTAATTCATGCTTATAGTCGGCACCCAATGCTTTTAGGAGTCCCGGTAACTCTGTAGTCCCGAAATACTGATCCACACTGGGAATTTCCTTTTGCAGATCCGGTTTATAGCGTTCGGAAAGACAGCCGGTCACAAAGACCTTGTCTACAATTCCTTCTTCCTTTTTCTGAACATATTCGAGTATGGTATTTACGCTTTCCTCTTTTGCATTGGCAATAAAACCACAGGTATTGATCACTACAATATTTCCTTCTTCCTCATGAACCACCTCTTTATTGTTGGCACGAAGCTGCCCCATTAGAACCTCGCTGTCATAGACGTTTTTAGAACATCCTAAGGTCACGACATTTATTTTATTCTTTTTAAGGGTTTTGGTGCGCATAGATCATTACTTTGTAAGGGCTGCAAAGATACTGCTAAAAAGTAGATTGTGGTATAACGAATCTCGCTTAATGTCGGTTATAATAAATAGTTAGTATCGACTCAAGTTGACGGGTTTTGCTATTTACTTCATCGATGATCCTTTTAGTTTCTTTAGACAATAAAACCTCCAGAGGCTGCGGTACGGTGGATATCTTCGGGAAGACAGCAGCGATCTTTTTATCCCACACCTTGTGATAATTTTTAAGGTCGTCCGGATATACGGTCTTGCGCTTTGTTCCTTCTTCTGAAGCACGGAAAGGAGTATCCACATTAAGGTATCCGTAATCATCGGTAAGTTGTTCTCCGGGATGAATATCGCGTATTGCAATCTCAAAATCGTATGCTGTGGAGAGACAATTGGATTTAAAACTGTGATTTACAAACCTGCCATGATCCCAGCAGAGTACATAATTACCTTTGCTGTTGCGATACGAATAAGTATCGAGAATATGTTGGTATAAGGGATCGAAGTTTTTAAATTGTTGTGGAGAAAACTCCCTGTCCAGACTGTCTAACACCCAGGTGATAGTTCCTGCCGGAATGAATTGAGTGGCAACAACGCCATGTCCTATTTCTTCACTTATGAATTGGAGTTCGGTATGTGGGTGAATCATAAAAAAATTTACGGAAAATTACTTAAAAAAACTATCGACGAACTCAAATTTATTAAAAACCTGCAGATCTTCCATACCTTCACCCACTCCTATATACTTTACCGGGATCTGAAACTGATCGCTAATTCCAATAACCACGCCTCCTTTGGCGGTTCCATCGAGTTTGGTTACCGCAAGAGAAGTTACCTCAGTGGCTGCA
This sequence comes from Constantimarinum furrinae, assembly GCF_014295415.1. Classification (GTDB taxonomy): domain Bacteria; phylum Bacteroidota; class Bacteroidia; order Flavobacteriales; family Flavobacteriaceae; genus Constantimarinum; species Constantimarinum furrinae. Next base: position 1,943,674 of record NZ_CP052909.1, on the reverse strand, counting down.
GTGAATTGTTTAGCCTGCTCGAAAGCGTTCTGGCCTGTAGATCCATCAAGAACCAACAGTACGTCGTGAGGTGCGTTTGGAATAACTTTTTGCATCACACGTTTTACTTTGGTAAGCTCGTTCATTAAATTCACTTTGTTGTGTAATCGGCCGGCCGTATCGATAATGACCACATCGGCATTTTGAGTAACTGCGCTTTGCAGAGTATCGAAAGCCACACTTGCGGGGTCACTTCCCATTTCCTGACGAACAATTGGTACTTCAGTGCGGTCTGCCCATATCTGTAACTGGTCAATGGCTGCCGCCCGGAAGGTATCGGCCGCTCCTAAGACCACCTTTTTACCGGCCTTTTTAAACTGATACGCCATTTTTCCGATGGTTGTCGTTTTACCTACCCCGTTCACCCCTACTACCATGATCACATAGGGAACATTGGATTCGGGAAGTTCAAAATCTACAGCATTTCCGGTATTGGTCTCGCTTAACAATGCAGCTATCTCTTCCCGAAGTATAGCATTGAGTTCATCGGTTCCCAAATATTTATCACGCGCGACCCGTGCTTCAATTCGATCTATAACTTTTAGGGTTGTATTGACTCCAACATCACTGGAAACCAATACTTCTTCAAGATTATCTAAGACATCGTCGTCTACCTTGCTTTTCCCGGCAACTGCCTTTCCTAATTTATCGAGGAAGGAGGTTTTTGACTTCTCCAATCCTTTGTCCAGGGATTCCTTCTTCTCTTTTGTAAATATTTTTTTAAAAAAGCTCATTTCATTTTAGTTTTTGCGATGTATCGCGTTCCCTGTCAATTCATCTCCATGAAGGGTGGCAGGCACTTTTCAATCGGAAAACCCAATTCCCGGTATCCTTTAGAACCTGCCTTCATTGCGTGAGATGGAGAAAGGAAACACCCGCAAAGATACAAATAGAAAAAGCCACTCTTATAAAAAAGTGGCTTTTGAAAATATTTTATTTTGAAGGTTATTTTTTATTTAACCAATCGTTTACCTGATCTGGAGCCATGATAGATTCCACAAAGGTATATGCGCCTGTCTTAGGCGATTTAACCATCTTAATGGCTTTAGTTAATCGCTTTGATCCTGTTTGTAATGATGCTACTGATTTCTTTGCCATGACTCAATTATTTTATCTCTTTATGAACAGTCATTTTCTTAAGAATAGGATTGAATTTCTTCAACTCCATTCTATCGGGAGTGTTCTTTTTATTTTTTGTTGTGATATAACGAGAAGTTCCCGGTTTTCCGGATTCTTTGTGCTCTGTGCACTCTAAGATCACCTGTACTCTATTTCCTTTTTTAGCCATTGTATAAGACTTTTACTATTGCAATTATTTGTTCAAGTACCCCTTTTGACGGGCTTCTTTGATCACTGCAGAAATTCCTTTCTTGTTGATATTCTTTAAAGCTGAAGTAGACACACGAAGCGTTACCCATTTATCTTCCTCAGGAATGTAAAAACGCTTCTTTACCAAGTTTACATTAAACTTGCGTTTCGTTTTATTCATCGCGTGAGAAACGTTGTTTCCAACGATCGCTCTCTTTCCGGTAAGCTCACAAACTCTAGACATTACTTAAACTTTTTATGTTATTTTAAAACAGGCTGCAAATTTAAATAAATTAATTGGTATGCACAACAAAAGAAATTCAGTTTTTTGAAATTTCTTTCAGGAACATTTCGAAGGCCTTATTGGTCGCTTTGGCAATAACCCGTTCTCTTGCATTTCCAAAGCTGAACTTTTCTGAATATACACCTGAGGGCCCTGCGATTCCTATATAAACAGTTCCCACCTCATCGTTCCCATCACCTTTGGTAGGTCCCGCTATGCCTGTAGTAGATAAAGCGTAGGTGCTGTTAAACAATTTTGTACATTCCACAGCCATAGCTTCGGCCACTTGCGCACTTACCACCGAATATTTCTCAATGAGTTTTGCATCCACTCCAAGTACACTTGCTTTCTTCTCAGTTTCATAAGGAACCAAACTTCCCCTGAAATAGGCCGAAGCACCGGGAATGGCAGTAATCTGTTCGGCAATAGCACCACCTGTACAACTTTCGGCAAGACTCAGGGTGTGCTTTCGAAGTGTTAAGACCGCGGCTATTCGTTCGACTATGTTCGTCTGATCTTCAAATCCAACGGCTATATCACCTAGCAGCCCCTCAAGTTTTTTCATTTGCGCATCGACAGCTTGCTGTAATAGCGATTCGTCTAAGCCCGTTGAAGATAATCTTAAACGAACCCGCCCTAAAGAAGGGAGGTACGCAAGTTTTATCTCTTTGGGAAGAGAATCCTCAAAATCACTGATACGATTTGCGATCTCACTTTCTCCCATGCCATAGGTAAGTAGCGTTTTGTGATAAATAAAGGGGCGGTTAAATCGTTTGAGGGTTTTAGGAAGTACCTTGTCTTCAAGTAAATGTTTCATTTCATAAGGTACTCCTGGCAAAGATACATAGACGGTATCATCTTCGTCAAACCACATGCCGGGAGCGGTTCCATGGTCGTTCATTAAAACGGCGGCTTTGGAAGGGATCATGGCCTGCAATAAGTTGGTAGGCAAAGGCCTTTTGTTATAATATTTCGTAAATAGATCTTCTATATGAGTTCTCACTTTTGGGTCCTCGCGCAGTGTATCATCGAAAAATTCGCAAAGCGTTTGTTTGGTGATATCGTCTTTGGTTGGTCCCAACCCTCCCGTTATTATGACCAGATCGGCATTATTCTTTGCATTTTTGAGTGCTTGCAAAATATGATCTCTGTTATCCTGAATGGATGTGATCTGATAAACCTTAATACCAATTTTATTCAGCTCTTTACAAATATGAGCCGAATTGGTATCAACGATCTGTCCGATAAGAATTTCGTCACCAATGGTGATAATCTCTGCTTGCATCTATAGGTTAAAATCGGCTTTCAACTCTTTAAAAACTTCGTGAAGCGCCGTGGAAACATTATTGAGATTTTCGGTAATAGAAGCCTTGTTCTTCGAAGTTTTTGTCCAAGCTTCAATGGTAGTAATATCTTTTAAAACATCCATTCCAAACATTTCTAGATTTGGTTTCATTTTATGTGCAAACTGGTAGGCCAATTCTTTATTATCGTTTCCTACTGCTTCTTCCAAAGCCTGCAGATCCGGCGGAATCTCTTCCAAAAAGGTTTGAGCCACAACGGCCATAAAATCGGCGTCTCCGCCGGCTATTTCTTTAAGACTGTCAATTGAATAATGTTTGCCCATTTATCTTACTTTAATCGAAAATACTTCTTTGTTATTAATAAACCCAACTAAGGAATCATTTGCACTCACTTTACCCACTCCCGAAGGGGTGCCTGTAAATATAATATCTCCAATCTTTAAAGTGAAATATTTTGAGATATATTCTATCAATTCATCGATTTTCCACAAAAGTAATGCGGTATTTCCTTTCTGTACTTCTACCCCATTCTTTTGTAGACTGAATTCTATTTGGTCTACTGAAGTGAACGTGCTTTTTGGTAAAAACTTACCTATTATTGCCGCTCCATCGAATCCTTTCGCCTTTTCCCAAGGCAATCCCTTTTCTTTCAATTTAGACTGAAGGTCTCTTGCCGTGAAATCGATTCCTAAACCGATCTCCTCATAATACTTATGAGCAAACTTCTTATCGATATGTTTTCCAATCCGATTGATCTTTACAAGTACCTCAACTTCATGATGAACATCATTTGAAAAATCGGGAATGAAAAAAGGCTGTTTCTTGAGAAGTATGGCGGTATCCGGTTTTAAGAATAATACCGGCTCACTTGGCTTTTCATTATTTAATTCTTCTATATGAGCGGCGTAATTTCGGCCAACACAAATGATCTTCATAGTTTTTTAGTTTCAAGTGCTAAGTTTTATTAACTCAGTTTCAATAACTCCTGACTCCCGACTTCCGTCTTCAGAAATAAACGATTTATCATCTACGACAAACCGCTCACTGTTCGGCAACCACGACTTAACTACTTATATTTTGGTGTTCAATTTACTCAGTTTTATTCGCGTTAATACTTTCTTGGTGTATAAGGGAAAATCGGCATTTAGCAACCAACCAAAATAACCAGGTTCCTGCTCCATCACATCCAGCACTTTCTTTCCTTTGTGTTTCCCGAATGCAAATATTTCTTCACCGTTCTTGTTATATCCAATATAACCGGCAAAATCGGCAAAATTCTTATGTGCACTGTAATTCGCTAAAAAAGCGATATCATTTTCTAGATCCTTGTATTTGTCCAATTGAGCCTCTAATACCTCGAAAGTAGCATTGGTGTCTGCTTCCGCACTATGGGCATCATCCAGATTCTTATCGCAATAAAACTTGTAAGCTGCTTCCAGTGTCCGTTTTTCCTTTTTATGGAAAATAGTTTGCACATCTACGGAAGCCGCTTTTTTCATATCGAAATCTATTTCGGCTCTTAAAAGTTCTTCAGCAAGTAACGGAATATCGAAGCGGTTCGAATTATACCCTCCAAGGTCACAATCTTTTATCAGCGCATGTATCTTGGGAGCCAATTCCCTGAATGTTGGCTCATTCGCCACCATTTCATCGGTGATTCCGTGTATTTTTGAAACCACCTCGGGAATGGGCATTTCAGGGTTTACACGCCATGTATGACTCTCTTTATTACCGTTTGGAAATACTTTAAGGATCGAAATTTCTACGATCCTGTCTGTCGCAATATTGATTCCTGTGGTTTCAAGATCAAAAAAACAGATGGGTTTTTTCAGCTTTAATTGCATTGGTATAATTTGTGTAACAAAGGTAGTAATTACTAACTTTGCCGGATCGTATGAAAGTTAAAATTCTGCTTTTATTATTTCTGACTTGTACTTCAAACAGTGTTTGTCAAGGACTTAAAGTTCTTATTTCTGAAGAGAAGAAAGGCAAACGTGTTGTTCTTATGGCAGAGAATAAGACTAAGGATACCCTGAATGTATTCCTAATGGTGAATGCTGAAGGCTATCGTCGCAGTGCATCAAAGCCCGTAATAAAAAATATTGCGCCACTTAGTACAATACCTATGATCACCTTGGTGGAATTGGAAGGAGTTGAATCGCGATACACCTACGATCTGGTAGTAAATGAAAAAGATTACAGTGTAGGTGTTACCTACAAAAAGGAGCAAAAGGACATTGAGCGTATCTTAAAGGATAAGATCGTGGTCTTCACTGCAGATGAATGTGAAAAATGTAAAGCGCTACTCGATTCGCTTTCTGCAAATAGGATTCAACACCGAAGCTTCAATATAAATGAAGACGCCACGCTTTACGGGCAATTCATGGCCTTTATTGAGCGAAAGCTCACCGCTGAAAGCCGCATCCTGTTTCCGGTGATCTGGAATAAAGATGACGTGATCTTTGGTTATGATGATCTTGAACGTCTGTTAATTATACTTGATAACTAGATTTCCCTGTTACTGTCCCAAGATTCGAGATAATCTGCCACTGCTTTTACAAATTGTCCGCCCAAAGCACCGTTTACCACTCTGTGGTCATAACTGTGAGACAAGAACATTTTATATCGAATACCTATAAAATCTCCTTCAGGTGTTTCGATTACGGCAGGCACTTTTCTAATTGCACCCAGGGCAAGGATGCCAACCTGCGGCTGATTAATAATGGGAGTTCCCATGATACTGCCGAAGGTACCCACATTGGTTACCGTATAGGTGCCTCCTTGAATTTCATCGGGCTTCAACTGATTGTTACGTGCGCGGTTAGCAAGATCGTTCACCGCCTTACTCATGCCAACCAGATTTAACTGATCGGCATTTTTGATCACAGGAACGATAAGATTTCCATCTCCCAGTGCAGCTGCCATTCCCAGATTTATATTCTTCCTTTTTATGATCTTGTCACCATCCACCGAGATATTCATCATTGGGAAATCCTTCAGGGCTTTGGCAACTGCTTCCATAAAAATAGGAGTAAAGGTTAGATTCTCTCCTTCTCTTTTAAAGAAAGCATCCTTCATCTTCTTACGCCAGTTCCAAATCTTTGTAACATCAGCTTCGATAAAGGATTGCACATGTGCCGAAGTCTGCACACTCTCTACCATATGGTGTGCGATAAGTTTCCCCATACGGGTCATTTCTATGATCTCATCACCACCGTTTACCGACACCGGTGCAGTGGGTTTTGAAGTAGTCTTTTCTTTAGGAGCATCTGCAGAAACTGGAGCACTGCTCTGTGGTACCGCTTTAGTACCGGAAGCTCGGTTCGCCACGTAATCCAGAATATCGTTCTTGGTAACACGGCCATCTTTGCCACTTCCGGAAATTCCATCAAGTTCCGCCTGTGAGATCCCTTCGGCAGCTGCTATATTTTTAACCAATGGCGAATAAAAACGCTCCCCTTTGCTCTCAATAACCGGTTGTTTTACCGCTTCGGCTTTTGTAAGCTGCTCCTCAACTTTTGCTACAATTTCGGGTGCAGGAGTTGCCTCTGTAGGTGTCGAATTTTCGGAAGATCCCGCTGCGGCATCCGTTTCAATAATTGCGATAGTTTGTCCAACCTGTACTACATCATCTTCGGCAAACAGCTTTTCAACTAAAATACCATCCACTTCACTAGGCACTTCGCTGTCTACCTTATCGGTAGCAATTTCCAGTACGGCTTCATCGGCTTCAATACTGTCGCCCACATTTTTTAGCCAATTGGTCACGGTTGCCTCGGCAACACTTTCGCCCATTTTAGGAAGTTTCAATTCAAATTTTGCCATAACAATACTTGTACAAGTAAGATTTTACTGATTAAAAGGCCTACCATAGTTGGTAAACCGCTGCAAAATTAGTTAAAATTTAAATGTTTGCTGTTCAAAATTTCTTAAAAAACGATCACTTCTCCCTTTTGATCACTTTTGTCGCTACCCACTATAAAGTTGCAGCCGGGAGGACGAATTCTAAAACGATTGTTCCTGTTCTTTTGCGCTTTCATCACCATAAATATCTGCGAATAAGGCATATACTCGGTGTCGAATATGAACAGGGTGTCGCTGTAAAGCTTATCCTGAAGTATGGCTTTTGAAGCCGAATGTAGGGGAGTTTGTATAACTTCGGAAAGCATTTTTAGCAACTGAAAATTTTCGGTTAACAAATAAGCTTCTTTCGGTTCCTTGTCTCCTCTTTTCCGTTTGTCGGCCGAATTACCCCGGAATTTTTTCACCAAAAAAATTCCTAGATTAACCGCAGTTTTAAGCATTACATTCGGATTAAAATGTTTGTTGTAGAAGATCTTCATCGCACCGTAAAAACGATCGAGGTAATCTGAATCCCGTGAGGTACTCTCTCCTTTGTAATGAAGGATCTCATTGCCCCCCAGATAATAATTGGTATATCCCGCTTTTATAATCTTGTAGGACAGATCGATATCCTCGCCGTACATAAAATAATCATCGTCCAGTCCGTTCACTTCATTAAACACTTCCCGTTTCATAAACATAAACGCACCCGCCAAAATGTCAACCGCACCATTTTCAGATTCTTTGATGTCCATCGCGTAATAGCTGTTCTTATTCTTTGCCATCCCAATAAGTTTTAGTAGGGATCGCTTGGGTGTGGGCACATTCCGTTTGCTTTCCGGTAGAAAATTACCTGTCCCATCCATCATATAGACACCAATTGCTCCGAGGTTTTTGTTGGTTTCGGCATGTCTTAAACAATACCTGAAGGTGTCTGCTGTAACAGCGGTATCGGGATTCAGCAAACAAATATATTCGCCTTTGGCTATGGCTACTGCCTGATTGTTGGCTTTACTGAACCCTACATTCTCCTTATTTTCAATTAATGTGATCTCCGGAAATCGTACTTTCATCATTTCACAGCTGTCGTCCTTCGAATCATTATCTACAACAATGATCTCCGAATCTATATTCTTAAGCGCTTGCCGGGTACTCACTATGGTCTGCTCCAGAAAGTAGCGTACATTATAGTTAAGTATGATAACCGAAAGTTTCAATAGTTAGGTGCTTTTTAACGAATTCTCAAATGGTATTCTGTTTAAAATACTTCGTCCCAGGGTTACCTCATCTGCATATTCCAACTCATCTCCTACGGCTATACCTCTCGCTATAGTTGTGGTAAGGATATTATAGGGCTCTATTTGTTTAAAAATATAGAAGTTGGTGGTATCCCCTTCCATGGTAGAGCTAAGTGCAAATATTAATTCATCGATAGTACCCGACTTTACTTTTTCTACCAACGAATGTATGGTAAGATCCCCTGGTCCTATACCATCCATAGGGGAAATTTTCCCACCAAGAACATGGTAGTGTCCCCGAAACTGACTGGTATTCTCGATCGCCATAACGTCGCGTATATCCTCAACCACACACACTAATCGCTCGTTGCGGTTGTGATTTGCACATATTTCGCACAGCGCAGTATCTGAAATATTATGGCAATTCTTACAAAAATTGATCTCGTTACGCATCATAGTTAGTGCTTCAGAAAGTGCCGTAGTTTGATCTTCCGGTTGTTTTAAGAGGTGAAGTACAAGGCGCAACGCTGTTCGTTTACCTATTCCAGGAAGCTGAGACATTTCAGCAACAGCATTTTCAAGTAATTTTGACGAAAATTCCATAGGGCGATAATTGAGGGCAAGATAAAAAAAATGCTTCAGAATAACCGTAGCTTCCTGAAGCATCTCTATAGAAATATTTTCCTGTTTATCGCTTAATAAACCGTTTTGTAACAGTCCCTTTTTCAGAATTGATCCTTACAAAATACACCCCGGAGTTTAAACCCGAGATTTGTAAAGCGTAATTTCGTTCGAGTGCTATACTATTTTTATAGATCAAAAGTTTTCCTGATAAGTCAAAGACTCGAATATCGGCATCCACTTCGTATGGCAAGCTTATATAGAGGATGTCTTCAGCCGGATTTGGATAAAGAGTTAGATCACTATTAGAAACAACATTTTCGGTACCTAGAATAACATCAGCCACAACCGGAGATGCCCAAAGACCGCGACCATAAGAGCCTGCATATATTTTTCCGTCGGCTTCATTGATCTCTAATTCATTGATGATGACATTAGGTAAATTATTGCTGTAAGGTTGCCATTCGGTAAATGTATCATCAATATAATATATTCCGTAGTTCATGCCTACGTAAAGCCCATTGGTGTCATTATTCTGCCAGACTACCGCCAATGCACTAAAATTGGGTAGATTAAACTGATAGCTTTCCCAGGTGTCGCCACCATCCTCAGAGACTCTAACCTTCTGACCGGAAGTTATGGCTACTGCGATCTTATTGGGATCTAAAGGGTGCACAGCAATTGAATTTATGTTACCACCGGGCGGCGTCATTACCTCCCAGTTTGTAGCCCCGCCATCCTGTGTTCTGTACAATTGTGTGGCGTTTGCTGCGTAGATCACCTGATTGTTGGAAGGTGCTATTTTTAAATGATCGAGATCACCTCCAAACACCTGAGAGATCGGTGACCAGCCAATTCCTGTATTCACAGAGCGGTAAACCCGGTCATAACCCACATAAACAGTGCCTGAAGCTGATGGATCTTGCTCGAAGGGAGTCACCCATTCACCACTTCCGGGGCCGGGTTCAGGAATATTAACAATAGACGCTGCCGCATCGTCTGTTCGGTACATGCCTCCAAACTGAATCATTCCGTACATGACATTGGTATTGTCTTTATCTACAAAGCCTTCCATCCCATCAGCTCCCAGCCAGTCTTTCCAACCTTCCGCTTCGGTATAGAACGACGTTCCGTTGTCCTGCGAACCGCCTGTAACTACTACGTTTTGCGTTTGTGAGATCCCTATTTTATAAAATTGTCGAATACCTATACCGGTAGTAATATCGGTAAAGTAATCTGCATCGAGGTTCGCAGTGTCTTCAGCTTTAAAAATTCCCCCATCGGTACCCGCAAACAGTGTAGATCCGTTAAACTCCAATATATCGACATCGGCATGACAATAACCAATATTCGCATTGGCCGCAGCCGATGGGATCCAGTCTGCAGTACAGGTAAAGTTTACCCCTCCGTCCATAGACCTCCACGTTAGGACTCCGGCAATATGAACTTCGTTTATATCATTCGGATTTACGGCTATGTCCATATCTCTGGGCGCCTGACCTCCCGATTGAAAACCTGCGGTATCATAACCAAAGTAATTTCTTCCGGTATGATCAAGTTCTATAAAACTGTCACCGGTTGTCGTGGATACGTAAAATCCCCCAAAGGATCCGCCCGAAGCCTCTAAAACATAAATAATATCGGGATCTGCCGGAGATACCCCTATCATTTTAGGCTGATTGCTAAATCCTCCTATGGTCGTAAAAGTGACACCATTATCGGTCGATTTATGAAATCCGTTACCCGAAGCGAATACCACCGAGGTATCATCGGCTTTAAACTCAATATCATATCCACGGCTGTCTATACCTGTGTTGGTCCATGACGAACCCCCATTATCGGACCGATAAATACCTGCATTGGATGCACTCGCATACATAATATTTGTATCTCCCGGGTTAATAAGGATCTTATTCACTGAGGAATTTCCAACAGAGCCTATGGGATTCCATGTAGCGCCGGCGTCTTCCGATTTAAACATTAATCCCCCTGAGGAGCCAAAGAAATAGGTGTCGCTGTTCGTAGGGTCTATCGCGACCGAATACACTGTTAAGTTTGAAAAATTATCGCTAAGAGGTGTCCATGATTGTCCGGCATCAGTGGTCCTCCATACGCCACCGGTATTGGCGCCAATAACAATATGGTCACTGTTCGTTTTGTCAATAGCGATGCCGGTAATTCGACCCACGCCGGGGTTCCAGCTCGTGGTAGCATTCCAGTTTTCGGGGCCTAATTCCTCCCAGTTATCTTCTAAAACCTGTCTGTTTTGAGCGGTCTGATTTAAATAAGCATTGTATTGTTCCCATTCGGCAAGATTTTCGGTGATAGTAGGTAAATACCCGTTTTCCTTTACCAATCGCAAAGCATTGTATTCCCAACGCTTAAAGGGTTTATAACCAGTCCCTCTTCCTTTATCTTTTCCTTCAAAATAGGCGTTGGCGCTGTCAATGATCTCTTGAACAGGGTAGGTGCCCGCATCGATCATCTCGAGGTATTCCTGAGATTGTATAAAACTAAAATTCAGAATAAAAACAATGGATAAAAGTAAAGATCTGGGTTTCATAGGGTCTTATTTTTTAGCTAAAAAGCTAACTATCAAAAGTTTTCAAATGTATTAAAAAAATAAAACCAAAAGGAATACAATCTTTGTATTTTTACGAAAATTCAAACAAACTAAAGCCAATTCATGGAGCCAATTCATATTATTTTTCTGATCGTCGCATACTTCGGTGTGCTGTTATTGGTGTCTTTTTTTACGAACAAAGGAGGAAGTAATGACGATTTTTTTAAAGCCGGAAAGCAATCCCCCTGGTATCTAGTTGCTTTCGGAATGATAGGTGCTTCATTAAGCGGGGTTACATTTGTATCGGCTCCCGGTTGGGTTGAAGCCTCCAGCTTTAGTTATTTTCAGGTAGTATTGGGGTATACCGTAGGGTATGCCGTGATAGGTCTTGTGCTGCTACCACTCTACTATCGCTTAAATCTCACCTCAATTTATACCTATCTGGAAGGTCGCTTCGGCGATCGTTCCTATAAGACAGGTGCTTCATTTTTTCTGCTTTCTCGTGTGGTAGGAGCGAGTTTTAGACTTTATCTGGTTGCGATCGTTCTTCAAAAACTTGTTTTTGATAAAATAGCCTTCTTCGGTTCTCAGGGAGTTCCTTTCTGGATAACCGTTACTATCACCATCTTACTCATCTGGTTATATACGTTTAAAAGTGGAATTAAGACCATAGTCTGGACAGATACGCTTCAAACTTTGTTTATGCTCCTCGCCGTAGGGGTGACCATTTATTACGTGGCCGAAAATTTGGGTCTTTCCGCAGATAACCTGTTCGGTTTTATTGCTGAAAGTGATATGTCGCAGATCTTCTTTTTTGATGACTGGAAGGCGGGAAATCACTTCATAAAACAATTTATTAGCGGTGCGTTCATCGCCATTGTCATGACAGGATTAGATCAGGATATGATGCAAAAGAATCTTACCTGCAGAAACCTGAAGGACGCTCAAAAAAATATGTTCTGGTTTACGATCGTCCTTACCATAGTCAATTTTGTGTTTCTGGCACTGGGATTATTACTTACCGTATATGCCAGACAAAATGGTATTGAAGCCAGAGCCGACGAACTTTTTCCCGCTGTTGCTGTGGAAAGCGGCCTGGGAATTGGAGTAGCCATGTTCTTTCTCCTTGGCCTTATCGCTGCTGCCTATTCCAGCGCAGATAGTGCACTCACAGCATTAACTACTTCTTTTAGTATCGATATTCTGGATATAGAGAAAAAATATGATGAGAGAAAACAGGTTAGAATTCGCAAACGTGTGCATATCGCCACGTCTCTGGTTTTGATTCTGGTCATCATCATCTTTAAATACCTCATTGCCGATGCCTCGGTGATTGCAAAATTATTTGTGTTCGCAGGTTATACCTATGGTCCCTTGTTGGGACTGTATGCCTATGGATTATTTACAAAAGGAAGTGTAAAGGACAAATGGGTACCTTGGGTAGCGATTGCCACTCCATTTTTAGGCTATGCGATCAGTTACTTCTGTTCTATGTGGTTTAATTTCGAATTTGGGTTCTTTATTTTAATTCTGAATGGTGCCCTTACCTATCTCGGTTTAGTACTGATTCGTACCCAAAAGGACTAAAGTACAGGCAACCTCAACTTCTATGTTGTTGGTCCGAAGAAGTTTATAGAACTCGGGGTTTTCGGTTCCCGGATTGAAGATCACACGTTTGGGATCTAAAGAAAGGATATAATCGTAATAAGACTTTTGTCGCTGCGGATTTAAATATAAGGTCACCGTATCGATCTCCTCAAAAGGCACTTTTTCATCATCGATATCCACCCCGGCTACTACCCCTTTTTTTAATCCAACGGCAACGACTTGGTGACCATAACCTACCAAGCGGTTGATCGCAAGATTTGAATATCGCGCCGGATTGGTACTCGCTCCTAATACAAGGGTCTTTTTCATATCAAAGTTTTTTTGAAAAGTACAATGACTCCTTTAGTCTATTTCCTAAAACTTCGTTAAAAAAACAATAAGGTGTAACATAACAAATGTAGTTTCGTCTATACAGTAGGAAATATTTCTACTTTACTGTGAAATTTTTTACGTTGATGGTTAGTGTTAATATTAGCAGTGAAGTTTCAAGCCCGGGATTCTAGATTCCGGGCTTGATTTTTTTATGTTAAAATTTAATTTTATTGTAACACAAATTTATTTTAAGCGTCATAACACTATACCGTTGTATTTTGAATAAAACATAGTTTAATCAGCTATGCTATACAAGGTAGTAAGTTTAACAACATCAATCCAATTACGAACTCCCTAATATGGGACTAATTCAATCAAAAAATGAAACAGTTATTTTTAGTGATCGCACTATTCGCGTGTGTTTTCACCCACGCTAACATTGACCCTACTTTAGACAAGCCAGGAAAAATTACAGGAGTTGTCTTCGATAAAAATCTACAGCAACCCATCCCCTATGTAACAGTAGCTGTTAAAACACTTTCAGGAGAGATCATTACAGGAGGTGTAACCGATGACGACGGAAAATTTATTATTGAGGAAATTCCCGAAGGAAAAAGCAATGTATCCATTCAGTATATAGGCTATAAAACCTATAGCACCGAGATCGAGATATCACGGGGCAATCGCAATATCGACTTGGGAAATATTGAATTGGAAGAGGATATTGCTGCGTTAGGAGAAGTTACCGTAGTTGCCGAACGCTCTACCATTCAGCAAAAACTCGACAGGAAAGTCATCAATGTTGGAAAAGACCTTACCACAGCAGGTCCAACAGCATCAGACATTATGAATAATCTTCCTTCAGTAAGTGTCGATCAACAAACCGGTGATATTTCCTTACGCGGAAATCAGAATGTACGCGTCATGGTGGATGGCAAACTTTCGAATGTCCCTATTGCACAACTTTTAAAGCAAATTCCATCCACTTCAATAAAACAAATAGAGCTTATTACTAATCCTTCTGCCAAATACAATCCTGAAGGAATGAGTGGAATCATCAATATTATTCTTCATAAAAATGTGAATATAGGGTTTAACGGTAACGCCAGCGTTGGACTTACCTATGAAGAGCAAGCCAAGTTCAATAGTGCAATTGATATGAATTACCGAAACGGAAAAATTAATTTATTCGGAAACTGGGGACATAATTCATCAAAGAATGAAAACTTTGGACATATATACCGTCCCGATGACAATTCAGAGCAACGTTTCGAATTTCTTGATGACAGTCGGTCGAATTTATTTAAAGTGGGACTGGACTTTTATCTCAATGATAACCACACTATTTCTGTATTCACCAATCAGAATATTTTCGACGGAAGCACCACAGGTTCTACCAATATTCTCTATTTCGACGACCCTGCCCGCAATCAGATGCAGCGGTTTTTAAGCGTGAACGACAATCAATCGGGTCAATACAATTTCAATTATAAGCTCGATTTCGCTAAAGAAGGTCATAATATTGAACTGGAAGCAGATTACAATGATTTTGAAAGTGGTGAGGATGCGAATTTCGCCTTTTCTGGAGCCAATCCGTTTAACAACTACCAAGATTTTGTAGACACCCAGCGAGAACGGATCACGGTAAACCTTGACTATGTGAATCCCTTGACCGAAAAATCTAAACTGGAATTGGGACTGGAAGCTAGATTATTTGAGACCAATCTGGCTTATATGAGTACCGGACAGTCGTTTAATTCGGAAGGCGAAATCATCCCCACACCCGATACCGACTTCGATTACGAAAGAGATATTTATTCGGCCTATGTTACTTATGGAAGAAATTACGAGAAATGGTCGTTTCAGGTAGGGGCACGCGCAGAAACCGTAGATGTGGCTGCCGATACCAATCAGGTACGGTCGTTTACTAATGATTACTTTCAGCTCTATCCATCAGCCTATGTGACATACACACCCACCGAAGCTAATCAGTTTCAGGTAAGTTACAGCAGAAGAGTTGACAGACCCGGCCTGGGACAGGTAAATCCAATTAGAGAATGGAGTACTCCGCTTATTTCTTCCTTCGGCAATACACAACTGCAACCTCAATTCACAAATTCAATTGAAGCCAATTACACCCGGAATATGGAAAAAGGGAGTATTACCGGTGGCGTTTTTTTCCGGGCGATAGAAGACGAGATCAACAGGGCAGTGTTTGTAGATCGCACCGATTTGAACAAGGTGATCCTCACATTCGACAATTTCGACAACACATCGGCCTACGGAATAGAGCTTTCAACAAATTACAGACCTACTTCTTGGTGGAACTTTAATGCGAGCTTCGATCTATATTCCCAAACACAAAAGGGAATTACCGAAAGACTGGAAGACCCGGGAAACAATCCAACGGTCCAAAATATCATTACTGAAACCGTAGAAGTTGAAAACACTGCCTGGAATTTCAGAATGTTCAACAATTTTAAGGTAACCCAAGAGCTTACTTTTTCCGCCTTCGGATTTTACAGAGGTGCAAATAGAAATCTTCAGTTTGAAATAGAGCCTATGTATTTCATCAATCTGGGAGCTCGGTACAGTCTTTGGGATGGTCGCGGGACCTTTAGTGTCAATTACAACGACATCCTGGATAGTATGAAATTTGCTTTCGACGGTCAGCGTCCTTATGCCCAGACAGGTGAGTTTAACTGGGAGAGTAATACGGTTTACGTCGGACTTTCATACCGCTTTGGTGGAGGAAAATACAGAGCAAAGTCACGGAAGCGTAGAGATGATCGTGAAAAAGATGACAGTGGTGGGATTTTTTAAATGAAATTACACTCAAATGTTATAATTGCGTTAAAAATGAGATGCTTATGCAACGTTTGGTACAGTTTTTAAGTCTATATATATACCTACCTAATTAGTTATTTTATAATTTATTTGAATTAGCCATTCTTAATCATAAAATCATTAGGTATTACAAAGCCATTCTTTCAACGGAATGGCTTTTGTACTTTCTGTAATCGCTCTATAAAACTATGCCCACTGTATGATCACACTTCCCCAAGTAAAACCACTACCGAAGGCGGCAAGTACTACGATATCTCCATTATTTATCTTTCCTTCCTCCCAGGCTTCAGTTAAGGCAATAGGAATTGATGCGGCGGTGGTATTTCCGTATTTCTGAATATTATTGAATACCTGATCGTCCCTCAATTTCATTTTCTGCTGAATAAACTGAGAGATTCTAAGATTTGCCTGGTGCGGAATGAGCATGCTAATATCTTTACTCTGCAGATTATTAGCTCTAAGTCCTTCTGAAATAACTTCGCTAAAACGAACCACGGCATGCTTAAAAACGAAGGTTCCGTTCATATACGGATAATACGGTATGTTTTCTTGCGGATTCTTCTCGATGATCTCCGGTACCCAGTATTCAGTACTTGGCCCCTGAAGGGAAAGTTCATCCTTGTGCTTTCCTTCACTGTGTAAATGGGTTGAAAGGATTCCACCGGCACCCGTATCGTTTCGGGATACAACGGCCGCTCCTGCTCCATCTCCAAAAATTACCGAGACCCCTCTTCCCCGGGTTGTAAAATCGAGGCCGCCACTATGGTTTTCGCTACCTATCACTAGAATATGTTTATACATACCGGTTTTTATAAACTGATCTGCAACCGAAATCGCATATACAAAACCACTGCATTGATTGCGAACATCGAGTGCCGGCACTGTACGCATACCCATCATTTCCTGAACCTGAACACCTCCGCCGGGGAAATACATGTCGGGGCTTAAGGTTGCAAAGATGATCATATCGATGTCTTTGGGACTAAGTTTTGAACGCTCCAGTGCTATGGTCGATGCCTTTACAGCCATGACCGACGTAGAATTTCCGTCACCTTTCTTAATGTGTCGACGTTCTTTTATTCCGGTCCGTTCCTGGATCCAAGCGTCGTTGGTATCCATCAATTTAGACAGATCGTCGTTGGTCACGACATTTTCGGGTACATAAGACCCCAGACCCGATATTTTTGCACTGTACATACACTAAAATTTAATTGAAGATAGCAAGATATTCATTCAGAATAAAAAGAATTCAATTATATAAAAATAAAAACGGAAAACCACTATTTTCTTCATTGCATCAAATTTTTAATTTCCCTATCTTTTTACAAATTTTAAACTCATGAAAAAATTACTCTTTCCAGCCTTGTTGTTTTTGTTTATTGTTGCAGTAACTGCTCAGGAAAAAACAGGATATCAACAACCGCCTAAATCAATAATGGATCTTGTAGACGCTCCCCTCGCTCCTTCTGTGTTAATTGATGACAAAGGAGAAAATGTTGTATTACTCTTCAGAGATGCCTATAAGAGTATCGAAGAACTATCAGAAACAGAATTACGGCTTGCCGGCTTGCGAATAAACCCCAATACTAATATTGGTAGCCGAACCAACTATTACAATGATATTCAGGTCAAGAAAGCAACTTCGACAGATACTTCCACAATTACGGGGCTGCCCCAAAACGGTCGTTTTTCCTATTTTAACTGGTCTCCCGATCAAAAAAAGATAGCATTTTTAAATACCGTCTCTAATGGTGTTGAAGTCTGGGTTCTCGATATTGACAACAGATCGGCTAAAAAATTAAGCGGAGCCACGGTAAATGCAAATATGGGAGACCCCATTAATTGGTTCAAGAATTCGGATGCATTGCTGGTGAAAATGCTTCCGAAGCAAAAAAAAGAATTGATAAATACTGCTGAAGCTGTGCCCGAGGGGCCTACTATTTCAGTAAGTGATGGTGCCAAAGCACAAAACAGGACCTATCAGGATCTGCTAAAAAATCCGAATGATGAAGCTAATTTTGAGCAATTGGCACATTCAGAATTAAAAAAAATAACGCTTAGCGGTACTGTATCTGATTTTTTACCTTCGGCCATGTATCGAAGCGTGTCCTTTTCCCCCGATGGTGAGTATGTCTTGATCGCTACGACCAAAAAGCCATTCTCCTATATTGTTCCCTACTATCGTTTCCCATATGAAGAGATCGTGTATGATGCTTCGGGTAAGATGGTGCACAAAGTGAACGATGTTCCATTGGATGAAGTACGTCCAAAAGGATTTATGGCCACCCGAACCGGAAAACGAAATTTTTCTTGGAGAGCAGATAAGCCTTCCACACTTTATTGGGTAGAGGCCTTAGACGGAGGAGATCCGGAAAATGAAGTGGCTTACAGAGATGTGGTCTATGAAGTATATGCTCCTTTTACGGGCAAAGGGCGCGAGGTCTTTAAAAGTAAAAATCGTTTTTCAGGAATATCCTGGGGAAATGACGAGGTTGCTGTGGCGTACGATTACTGGTGGAATGATCGAAACACCAAAACCTATCTGTTTAATCCGTCACAACCGGGACAAACACCGACTATTATTTCAGATCGAAATTATCAGGATCAATACAGTGATCCGGGAAATTTTGTGATGAAGCAAAACAAATACCATCGTGATGTGTTGGAGATTAATAATGGAAAAGCCTATTTAATTGGAGACGGTTTTTCGGAAAAAGGGCAGTTTCCCTTTGTCGATGAATTTAATTTAAAGGACCAAAGCAAAAAACGTATTTACCAATCAACATATACCGATAAGAAAGAAGATTTGCGTTATGCTGTAAATATGAAAGAAGGTAAGATCCTGGTGCGTATCGAATCTAAGAATGAGTATCCCAATTATTACTTCAGAAACATATACAAGGACAACGATCTCACAGCGGTGACCTCATTCGAGAATCCCTATAAGAGTCTGTCTAATGTGCACAAAGAGGTAATTACTTATAAAAGATATGACGGCTTAGAACTCGAGGCCACACTGTATTTGCCGGTAGGTTATGATAGGAACAAAAAAGAAAAGAAGCCTATGATCCTTTGGGCATATCCTCGTGAGTTCAAAGACAAAAGCAGTGCTTCACAAAACACCACAAACCCCAATGAGTTTATCTATCCGTATTATGGAAGTCCGATCTATTGGGTAACCCGAGGTTATGTGGTGCTGGATGATGCCGCGTTTCCTATAGTGGGTGAAGGTGATGAAGAACCTAATGATACCTTCAGGAGTCAATTGGTAGGCAATGCAAAAGCTGCCATTGATGCAGTCGACGCGTTGGGCTATATAGACAGGAATCGTGTAGGTGTTGGCGGACATAGTTACGGAGCCTTTATGGTGGCCAATTTGTTAAGTCACAGTGATCTTTTCGCTGCCGGAATTGCGCGAAGCGGAGCTTATAATCGTACCCTGACACCATTCGGATTTCAAAGTGAAGAGCGCAGTTATTGGGATTCGCCCGAAACCTATTATACAATGTCGCCTTTTATGCACGCCGACAAAATGAAAACACCCCTGTTGCTCATTCACGGAGAAGCCGACAATAATTCTGGAACCTATCCTTTGCAGAGTGAGCGTTATTTCAATGCCTTAAAAGGCCTGGGGGCTCCAGCGAGACTCGTTATGTTACCTAAGGAAAGTCACGGTTACAGAGCAAAAGAAAGTATACTTCACTTACTCTGGGAACAGGATAGCTGGCTCGAAAAATATGTAAAGAACAGAGATGAAAACACGGTAAAAGTTACAGATGAGATCAAAAAATAGTTTTGTTTAAACATATTGTCATAAAAAAAAGAGGAGCTAAAAGCTCCTCTTTCTCTAACAACCTAACCAATAAAATATAGGGTATCAATTACTCTTTCATAGCAATCTTGAATCCCATATCATTATGATATAAAGATCATTAAAATGTTTAATAAAGAATCTTAAGAATTAAACAATGTTTTGTTAAAGTTCCAATAAATGACAAGCTGTCATAAAAAATAGTCTGGTATTCTATTTGACTATTATCTCTTCAGAACGAAATATAACCTGTTCCGTAGAGGAATAACAAAACATAAAAATTATGAGTAAAGGAACTATTAATGTATCGGTAGAGAACATCTTTCCGCTTATTAAAAAGTTTTTATACAGTGACCACGAGATCTTTTTACGTGAATTGGTCTCGAATGCCACAGATGCTACTTTAAAACTGAAACACCTTACCAATATTGGAGAAGCAAAGGTAGATTACGGTAGTCCAAAGATCGAAGTGAAGATCGATAAGGACAAAAAACAACTTCATATCATCGATCAGGGAATTGGAATGACCCGTGAAGAAGTTGAGAAGTACATCAACGAGATCGCTTTTTCGGGAGCTGAAGAATTTATTGAAAAGTACAAGGATAAGAATGGGGATGATGCCGGAATTATAGGTCATTTCGGTTTGGGCTTTTATTCTGCGTTTATGGTCGCCAAAAAAGTGGAGATCATCACTAAAAGTTACAAGGACGAGCCTGCGGTGCACTGGACTTGTGACGGGTCACCCAACTACATCATTGAAAAAAGCAGTAAAGAAGATAGAGGAACGGAGATCATTTTGCACATTGCTGAAGATTCTACCGAATTTCTGGAAGAGTCCCGGATCCGGGAGTTATTGGTCAAGTACAATAAGTTTATGCCAATACCGATAAAATTCGGTACTAAAACTGAAACACTTTCCAAGCCTGAAGGCGCAAAAGAGGAAGAGCCTGCTCCCACTAAAGAAGTAGATAATATTATTAATAATCCTGATCCGGCATGGACAAAAGCGCCAACCGAACTTAAAGATGAGGATTACAAAAGTTTTTATCGTGAGCTCTACCCCATGCAGTTTGAAGAGCCGCTCTTCAACATCCATTTGAATGTGGATTATCCTTTTAATCTTACCGGAATATTGTATTTCCCTAAGATGACTAATGATATGAATATTCAGAAGGATAAGATTCAGCTGTATCAAAATCAGGTATTCGTTACCGATAATGTTGAGGGAATCGTACCTGAGTTTTTAACCATGCTACGAGGAGTGATCGATAGTCCCGATATTCCATTAAATGTATCCCGAAGCTATCTTCAGGCCGATGGAGCTGTTAAGAAGATATCCAGTTATATTACCCGAAAAGTCGCCGATAAACTAAAGAGTTTGTTCAATAGCGATCGTGAGGATTTCGAGAAGAAGTGGAACGATATTAAAATGGTGATAGAATACGGAATGCTTACCGAGGAGAAATTCTATGAAAAAGCCCAGGATTTTGCTCTGTATCCAACGGTTGATGGCACCTATTTTACTTTTTCAGAATTAAAGGAAAAAATTAAAGACCTTCAAACGGATAAAGATGATAAGCTGGTCGTATTATATGCTTCCAATACCGAAACTCAGCACAGCTATATCGAGGCGGCCAAAGCCAAGGGTTATGAAGTATTGCTCCTCGATTCGCCGATTGTTTCACATTTACTTCAGAAAATCGAATCCAAGGAAGAGAAAATTTCATTTGTTCGGGTAGACAGTGATCCAATCGACTCCCTTATTAAGAAAGAAGAAGAAGCAGTATCTAAATTAAATGATGATGAAAAGGAAACTTTATCCGGTTTTTTAAAAGAAACGATTCCTTCGGAAAAGTTTACAGTAAAGCTGGAGGCCATGGACAGTAATGCTAATCCCTTTATAATTACTGAACCGGAATTTATGCGTCGTATGAAAGAAATGCAGCAAACCGGTGGTGGAATGTTTGGTATGGGGGCTATGCCGGAAATTTACAACCTTGTAGTTAATACGAATCATCCTTTGGTTTCTGAAATTCTGAATACTAAGACCAAAAAGAAAAAGGAACGTCTGGTACTTCAGGCACTTGATCTGGCGAAGTTGAGTAAGAACCTTTTGAAAGGTGAAGAGATGACCCGGTTTATTAAGAGAAGTTATGAGATGATCAAGTAAGATTTATTATTTTAAAGTGTTAAAAAACCGCCATTCCGGCGGTTTTTTTGTTTTTAATAAAAAAAGAAACCTCTTTAAAATAGTGACAATAAGTAGGTTAAAGCTCTACCGTTGAAGTAGGAAAATATATTTGAACAGCTGCTAATTTTTACATAACTTTAACAGAATTTCAAAATCAACAATTATTATGAAAAAAATTACTTTGACGAATCATCGTCTAAGTTTAGCATGTATGCTTTTCTTAGGCTTGACATTATTCTGGCAAGGTGAGTTGTTTGCGCAATGTACACCTACTGCCGGATTCCCGGATCCTCCGGGAGCAATTTCCTGTAACTTCCCTGGCGGGCAGGCAGATGCCTTGTTCACCGAAACCTTCGATGGAGGGTTTGGTGTGTTTACTGAAGATTCCCCTCCGGGTCCTGGAACAAGTGGATCTAATGACCTTACCGTAAGTACCGGTGGGGATACACCGTCCGGGGGAACCGGCGCGGAATGTAATCCGGAAGGAACAGCAGGACCGGAATACATTTTCCTTGAAGGCTCCTTTACACTGGCGGGCGAAACCCATTGTATGTCTACTACTGTGGACCTTACAGCAGAATCGGCGCCATTACAAGCTTCCTTCTGGTACTATATGTTTGGTGACAATATAGGCGACCTGATTATCAATGTAAATGGTACTCAGGAATTTATTGTGAGTGGTCAACAACAGACCGGACAATTCGACCCTTGGTTACAAGGTACTTTTAGCCTCGACGCTTATGCAGGAGGTTTAGCTACCATCCAAATATGTATGACCGAAGGGAACGGGGCAATCTCGACTTTCGAATCGGATACCTCGATCGATCATTTTCAGATCTTCAGATGTGTAACAGCACCAATTATATCTTGTCCGATGGACATCATGGTAAACAATGATGCGGGACAATGTTCTGCGGTTGTTAACTTTGGAAACGCCTCTGCCGTTGATCCCGATGGCGGACCGGTTACTATTACACAAACTATGGGACCACCATCCGGTAGTGCCTTTCCTGTTGGAGATACGATTATAGAATTTACTGCCACAGATCAGGATGGAGATTCCTCTACCTGTCAGTTTACAATAACTGTGGTGGATAATGAGCCTCCAACCCAATTTGACTGTCCGGCAGATATCACAGTGGATAACGATCCGGGAATATGTGGAGCCGTAGTAGATTATCCGGATCCCATTTTAATGGATAATTGTTTCTCCGGTGGAGGAATAGTTACCGATGAGCTTTCAACAATATTTGGAAGCAATAATGGAGGAAGTGATGGAGGTGCGGTCTATTTTGATATTACAGTAGGTCCTCAAAATATTATGATCACTGAACTAGATATAAATATCGCCGGAACTGGTGCTCCTTTCTCTATGGATGTTTACACTTTAGTAGGTTCATCGGTTGGGAACGAAACCAATGCGGCTGCATGGGGCGCACCGGTGGCTGTTGGATCTGGTACCGGAAATCCTGAAGATACTCCTTCTGTGGCTGTTCTGGACAATCCAGTTACTCTGAATGCGAATACTACATATGGTATCGCTTTAGTAATGGATGCTTCTCACGGTCATGAATATACAAATGGTAATGGATCTAATGAAAATTTCTCGAACGCAGATCTTTCAATTGCTTTGGGCCAAGCGACCAACGTACCGTTTACAGGAAGTGTATTTAGCCCGAGAATATGGAATGGAACTGTACGCTACGAGATAAACACATCTTCAGTGATGTATACAGTAGTTACCGGTTTTCCAAGTGGCGACGTTTTCCCTGTTGGTACTACCCTTACCACATTAGAATATACTGATGCCGGTGGTAATACAGTACAGTGTACTTTTAACGTTACGGTTAATGATATTGAGGCCCCAACAATTACTTGTTTGGGTGCACCCGGTACGTACGACCAAACGATTACTATAACTAATCCGGCCTTAATGAGCACTAATACGTTTAGCTTTACCGGAACTCCGGTAGGTGCTGCGGGAGATGCTACCTTAGAGGTAAGAACATTTGGTGATATAGACGGTACAGGTGGTAATGAAGAGGCTTGGACCATTACTGATGAAGACTCCAACACTACCGGTATGATTGGTGCGACAGGAGTGTTTGCCGATCAATGTAATACTACCCTTTTGGAAACCTTTACTATTCCTGCGGCCATGATCGATGCGTGGGCAGCCGACGGTATGATCGACTTTACCGGTACCGATGTGGCCGGAAATATCAATCTAACGCTATGTGGTGGAGACTTCCTCGAGTTAAGATTGATTTACAGCACAGCTGGTGGAACACCGGTTGACGTTGTACTCGATGCCAATGGTATGGCCAGTATTCCAGTATCGAGTCTGGTGGCTTCAACCTCAGATAACTGTGGTCCTGTTACAGTTACTGCCTCAGGCGGTGCTCCGGTTCCCGCTACATTGAATACAGGTTTTGCAGGAGGTAACAGAAGTTTCGGAAACTTCTTTGATATCAATGCACTAAATGACGCAACTGTGCAAAGTTTCGATATAAACTCTGAAAACGGAGCCGGTATAAATTTAGAGCTTGAAATTTATGCGAAAAGTGGAACTTGGGTAGGAAATGAAACCAATGCCGCGGCATGGACATTACTTACAACAACTACGGTGACCACTAACGCCGTAAATACACCAACACCTCTTAACTTAACTTTAAATTATGTCATGGCTGCAGGCGAGACTCATGCCTTCTATATTCGACCTACTGACCCTACCGGAGTCGGCGGACTCGAATATACCAATGGTACAGGTGTTGGAAATGTATGGGCTTCTGATGCTAATATCGAATTTTTGGAAGGTGGAGCTAAGGATTCGTTCACTGCAGGTGGTCTTTTCCAGCCTCGTGTGTTTAATGGAAACATTCATTATAATGCCGGAGGAGCACCCTCTACTACCATAGATTTCACATGTGATGATGTAGGTGAAAACTTTATTGAAGTCTTTGCTACAGATCCAAGTGGAAATGAGTCTTCATGTATCGCAACAGTAAACGTGATCGATGACACCGATCCTATACTTGTTTGTCAGGATGTAACTATCGAATTGGGTGCCGACGGTACCGCAATGGTAGATCCACAAGCATTTGTAGACGTTGCTAATACAATTGAGGCCTGTGGTCTTGCTGTACTTGCTACCGATGTTACCGATGTAAGTTGTGATGATATTGGAACACCAATTACAGTGACGCTGTTTGTAGCAGATCCAAGTGGAAACCTTGCTTCCTGTACTGCGACCCTTACGGTTGTAGATCTGTTAGGACCGGATGTTACTTGTCCTGCAGATCAAACCGTGGATCCGGGACCAGGAAACTTGTTCTATACCGTACCGGATTACTTCGCTACGGGAGAGGCTACAGCTCTTGACAACTGTACCGATCCTGTAACAGTATTCTCTCAGGATCCTGCAGCAGGTTCTCAGATTCCAGACGGAGTTTACAATGTACAGGTATGTGCAACCGATGAGTATGGTAATGAAAACTGCTGTACCTTCGAACTTACAGTAGAGAGCATCTTAGGAAACGAAGACAGTGAGCTAAGCAACGCCATTGTGATGTATCCTAACCCTGCACAGAACGAGGTAAGGATCTCTAATGGATCTAACCTTTTACTGAACAATGCACAGATCTATGATGTGAATGGAAAGCTAATAAGCACCATCGATCTTAGAGATATGCAGCAGGAGAAAGTGATTGATATTTCAGGTTTATCATCAGGGGTGTACGTGGTACAGATCACCGGTGAGAACTCAAGCGTTGTAAAACGATTGATCAAGGAGTAATCAATAGAGTAACCAACCAAAAAGAAACCCCCTTGGCATCGCCAAGGGGGTTTTTGATTTTAAGAGTTACATAACTTATAATATTGGGAATACGAACTAATACCCCGCATATTTTCCCCTCATCCTTCAGTTCATAACTAAACAAGGGGTATTATAAATAAAAGAATTACTTTTGATCTTCCTTGATAAAAACAGTAATATGTTACCCTGGCATCAATATCTTCTTGGTTTTCTATTTCTCCTGGCTGGTGCTAACCATTTTAGGACACCAAAGATCTATGAACGTATTATTCCGTCGTACTTCCCCGATCCTAAGACTTTGGTCATTGTTAGCGGGATCGCCGAAATGTGTTTCGGTTTGATGCTTTTAAATCCCGAAACTCAAATTATAGCAGCTTGGGGAATCATTGGTTTACTCATATTATTTATCCCGGTACACCTCTATATGCTTCAAAACGAGCATGCCTCGTTAAAGCTTCCGAAGTGGGTGCTCATTCTAAGACTTCCGCTTCAATTAGCACTGATCTACTGGGCGTTTTTATATACCTAATATGGATCTATTTTCTTCAGAAGAAAACAAACAGATAATAAACTTAGAGCTACCCGATGCCGATATTCAATATGTTGACAGGTTTATAGATCCTTATCGTGCTAAACTGTATTCTAACACCTTCCTCGATAAGGTAAGCTGGCAACAAGACACCATAAAACTCTTCGGAAAAACTTTTAATCAGCCGCGACTAACCGCCTTGTACGGGAGTGAAGGAAAAAGTTACAGTTATTCGGGTATCACAATGAAGCCGACACCATTTACTCCAGAACTTATCGAAATAAAAAAGCGAATAGAAAAATTTACATCATTACAATTCAACGCGGTGCTGCTAAATCTATATCGCGATGGAAACGACAGTAACGGCTGGCATAGTGATGATGAAAAGGAATTGGGAGATAATCCGGTAATCGCGTCAGTGAGTTTAGGCGCAGGTAGACAGTTTCAGTTAAAGCATAAAATTGTGAAGCATTTGCGACATAAGTTGGAATTGGAAAACGGTAGTTTGTTGCTAATGAAAGGTACTACACAGAAATACTGGAAACATCAAATTCCGAAGACAGAAAAAATTACGAGCCCCCGGATCAATCTTACTTTTCGATATATATACTAATGAGGAGAAACATATTAATCAAAAATTTCATTCAGCAGCACAGCAAGCCTTATACCACCTCTTTGTAATTGTTCCCTCACCACATCCATATAATCGTACATATATCGATAGCCTAGGTTTTCTCCGCTTTCGGTAGTTTCATAAATTTTTACGCATAACCTTCGGCTTTCGTTCATCCAATCCTTTACCGAACCCTTCTTTATATTTTCCAATTCGATTTCGGAAAGCATCTTTGTATTTTCGGCAAGTTCAGAATACGACATCTGAAAACTTTCAATGAGTTCCTCATCCCAAACCCGATGCAAATTCGTCCCCTCATCAAACCATTGTACCTGAAAACGATTTCCCCCCCGGTCTTCAGCAATTCCAACATGCAGAGGCTGATGCAGATCGCCAACAAAATGAACCAATAATTTAAGATGAAAAGCCTTTTTCTCTTTGGAAGAGTTCTTGTCTTTTAAAACCGCGATGCAAGTATTAATGGCAACATAGATATCTCCTTGTTCACTTTTGGGATGGCTGTCATAAGTGAGGTCAAACGGAAAGTTGACATAATGCCATGGAGCATATTCGCGATACGCATCGTCACTTCTTATCTCATCGGCATATGTGGAGACCAGAGCCAGTGATTTACCGTCTAACAATTGTCCGATCTGTCGTTTGGCCTTTTTCGTGAGGTGTTGTTCTGCAATAGCTCCTGTGGCCCGGTGCCCTGTCCTACCCCAATCCTCTGAAGTAAATCCGCAAATAACTGCGATTAATGGAAAAAGTATAACAATCTTAAGATATTTCATTACAGGATCTTTTCCGCAAAGATAGCATGGTAAATAATTAAATGGTAATTTTAACAGGTTGAAACTTAATTATTATTTTCAACAATATTCTCGGTGTCTTGTTGTTTTACAATACTGCATAGATAGTCTAAATTGTATTCCTAGTTATGAAAAAGATCCTTGTTCTCCTTATGTTTATTTCCTTCGGAACGGCTTCCGCACAGGACCAATCAAATACTTCTGAAGAACTATCGATAGGTTCTTTAATTGAAGGCACGCTTCTAATGCCTGTTACATCTGAAACGCCTCCCCTTGTCATTATTGTTGCAGGGTCGGGACCTACTGATCGAAATGGAAACCAGATGATGATGAAGAACAACGCCTATAAGTTTCTGGCTGAAGATCTATATAGCAAAGGTATTGCGACATTTCGATATGATAAACGCATTGTAAAGATCATGAAAATGGGTAAGATCGACGAAAAGAAAATTAGTTTCGATCATTTTATTGAAGATGCCATAGAAATTACCGAATATTTTAAAAAGGATCAAAGATTTTCTAAGATCATTCTTTTGGGTCATAGTCAGGGATCATTAGTTGCCATGGTAGCTGCTCAGGGTCGTGCAGACGGATTTATATCGGTTGCCGGGGCCGGACAGGAGATCGATGACGTGATCGTTGCTCAATTGGAAAAACAGGCTCCTGGCTTAAAAGATAACGCAAGACAGGCATTCGATGACCTTAGGGTTAATGGAACCGCACAAAATTACAGTCCGGGATTATCCTCAATTTTCAGAAAAGATATTCAGCCTTTTATTTTTAGCTGGATGCAATACGATCCGCAGGAGGAAATCGCCAAACTTGATATGCCGATTCTCATCATAAACGGCGATAAGGACCTTCAGGTGCACCCTTCCGAAGCCGATTTACTCTACAGGGCTAAACCAGAATCTCAACTTCATATTATTTCGAACATGAACCATATCCTGAAAGAAATTAAAGGCAACGATATGGAAAATCAGAAATCCTATAACGAATATGATCGTCCTGTCATGCCAGAGGTGATCGATCTCATAAGTACTTTTGTTTTAAATTAACAGTTTCCCCAATAAATTGTATTTTGCAACAAACTACATATTATGCAGGATGTTGCTTCCGAAATTGTAAAAGACACTACCCCTCTATTAACGAATGACACTATAGTTTTTGGTGTTTTAATGATCGCACTGGGGCTTATTTTTTATACTTCAAGTAAAAAAGAAGGTTTCTGGCAGAGCTTTTATAAATTTGTTCCGGCCTTATTTATGGCTTACTTTATACCGGCGGTACTCACCACTAGCGGCCTTATCGCACCAGAATGGGTATCTGTGAATGATGCCGGTACTGCAACCACGCATGAATCAAACCTGTATTTTATGTCCAGCCGGTATTTACTGCCTGCCGCGCTTGTGCTCATGACCCTTAGTATCGACCTGAAAGGAGTGTTTAATCTGGGCCCAAAGGCACTTATCATGTTTTTAACCGGTACGGTCGGAATCATTTTAGGTGGACCCATAGCGGTGCTACTCATAGGAACTATATCGCCTGAGACTGTTGGTGGTGTTGGTGCCGATGCTGTTTGGCGCGGACTCTCAACTCTCGCAGGTAGCTGGATAGGCGGTGGTGCCAACCAAACTGCGATGTTAGAGATATATGGTTACAATCAGGCGCTCTATGGAGGAATGGTCTTTGTTGATATTGTGATCGCCAACATTTGGATGGCTATTATTTTAATAGGAATTGGCAAGGCCACGCGAATTGATAAATGGCTCGGATCGGATACTTCTGCAATTGAAAGTTTAAAAGAAAAAGTATCCAATTATTCCAAAAAGGTAGACCGAAATCCTTCGTTAACAGACCTTATGATCCTGGCAGGAATTGCGTTTGGCACCGTGAGTCTGGCGCATTTTGGTGCAGGGTATCTAAGCGAGTTCTTTTCCGATTTTGTAAATGGAATTCCAAAAGGGATCAAGCGAAATGTCTTTACATTCTTAAATTCGAGTTTTTTCTGGATGATCACGATCACTACCATAATTGGAGTGTTACTTTCATTTACTAAACTGAGAAGTTATGAAGGCGCGGGCGCCAGTAAATTTGGTAGTGTATTTATTTACATATTGGTTGCGAGTATTGGAATGAAAATGGACCTAACTTTAATTTTCGATAATCTGGGGTTGATCGCAATTGGTGGTCTGTGGATGATCATACACGCAGGATTACTCATTTTGGTTGCAAAACTCATCAAAGCACCCTATTTCTTTTTGGCTGTTGGAAGTCAGGCCAATGTGGGAGGTGCAGCTTCGGCACCTATAGTTGCTTCGGCCTTTCATCCTTCTCTGGCGACTGTAGGCGTATTACTGGCCGTCTTTGGCTACGCGATTGGTACGGTAGGCGCAATTCTATGTACGATGCTCATGCAATTGGCGGCCGCGGCATAGGTTTTATGCTTAAAAATATGCATCTTTGCGCCTTCAAATTTAATCCCAGATGAAGCAATTTTTTTTCGGAATTATCGTAATCCTAATTGTTGCAAGTTGTTCTTCCAACGAAAATAAAATGATCCTTACGGGTGAAGTAAACGGACTTAAAAAAGGAACGTTGTTGCTTCAGAAGATCGAAGATACTTTGGTAGTGACCGTAGATTCGGTGATGATCGACGGAAATTCCTCTTTTTACTTTTCTGAAGAAATTGTAAGCCCAGAAATTTTTTACCTCTATCTTCGGCTTAAAGACGGAACCCTGCGTGATGACCGAATTACATTTTTTGGGGAACCTTCAGAAATACATATAACAACGACCTTAAAAGACTTCGGAACCAGTCCGAAAATAACCGGCTCTCTCAATCAGGATAAGATTCAGGAATACAATAAGCTCATTGCGAGGTACAATGATAAAAACCTCGAATTAATTCAGAAAAACTTAGCAGCAGGGCAACAGAAAAGCGATTCGGCAATACGGGCTTTTCAAAAACAACAAAATGATATCGTAAAAGGAAAATACCTTGCTACTGTAAATTTTGCGCTGAATCATCCCGATTATGAGATGTCTCCCTATTTAATTTTAAGCGAAGTGTTTGATGCAAATATTAAATATCTGGATACGGTTTATAAAGCACTTACCCCAAAAATAAAAGACTCTAAATACGGTAAGCAGTTAGAGTCTTATATTGAAAATAGAAAAAATCTTACAGAATAGGCTTAAAGCTTATTGATCTTATCGATTAGTTTTCGGCCTCGATCTTCCAATTCCTGATTGATCGCTTTAAAATGTTTCTTTTTATTCTCAACATCTTTTTGATTCACTTTTACGATCAATTCGTCAAAAACAACGATAGCTTCATCGATGATTGACTCTGCTTTTTTGTTATCCTTATCGGGATTTGTAAGTTCCCAGATATACACCGCTTCAATGATATCCCCTAAGACGTAATTAATATCTTTTTTTAATTCACGTACGTTTGCCATAGTTCTTAATTTTGGGCAAAAATACTACAATACAATGGTTCATTGAATATAAACTTCTAAAAATGTTGCATTATCATTCTTGAAATGAACAGTTTCTGCAGCTGCAGGAATTAAAATGGTCTCGCCTTTTTTTACGGTTTCGGAATATTTATTCATACTGAGTTTACTGCTTCCCTCCAGGCACATATAAACGACAAAGGAGTCTATATTTTTTAAATCACGCTGAAAGCTCGCATCCAACCGGAGTTTATTAGTATGGAAGTAAGGATTAACACAAATCGGATTGGGAGTATTTTTAATTTCTGAATAGTGCAATTTATCATCATAGAGATCGTAGTTAATGGCCTCCAGTGCTTCTTCTGTATGTAGTTCCCGCATTTCACCGTTAGTGTCGGGTCGGTCCCAATCATATATTCGATACGTAATATCTGATGTTTGCTGAATTTCGGCCAGAAGGATGCCGGCACCAATGGCGTGAACTGTCCCGGGTTTAATAAAAAAAGCATCACCGGCCTTTACTTTTTCTGAATGTAGTATCCGTGTTAAAGTTTTTTCTGAAAGGTGCTTTAAATAAACCGACGGGTCCATTCTTTTATCAAAGCCTAATATTAGTCTGGAATCCGCATCAGCCTGAATGATATACCATAACTCTGTCTTCCCGAAGGAATTGTGTCTTTTTTTGGCAAGATTATCATCTGGATGTAACTGGACTGAAAGATCTAGGGTTGCGTCTATAAACTTAAAAAGCAACGGGAATTTAGTTCCAAATTCCGAAAAAACAGATGCTCCTAAAAGTAACCGGGGTGCTATTTCTATAATGTCTTCAAGGGTCCTACCCTTTAATTTACCGTTTGAAACCACCGAAATATTATCGCTTACCCCGGAAATCTCCCAACTTTCTCCGGTTAAAGATCCTGCCGGTTTATCAAGAATTGTTGCCAGTTTGTTTCCACCCCATACCTTTTGCTTAAGGATAGGTTTAAACTTTAACGGATATAAAGGAAAATTACTCAATAGCACTTATTATTAACCCGAGTAAACAACGAAGTTTCGTGGTGTCTCAAATAATTTCACCGAAATCTCATAGTCCGAGTCTAATCGTTTTCTCAGCTTATTCCAGATCACGATGGCGATGTTTTCCACAGTAGGGTTCAGACTTTTAAATTCGGGGACTTCAATATTTAGATTCTTATGATCGAAAGGTATTTCAACTTCCTCCTTAATGATCTCCTTAAGAGTTTTAAGATCGATCAGGTATCCTGTTTCAGGGTCAATATTCCCAGTCACTCCCACGATGAGTTCATAATTGTGTCCATGATAGTTAGGGTTACTGCATTTCCCGAAAACAGCAGCATTTTTTTCATCGCTCCACTCTGCTCTAAATAAGCGGTGTGCTGCATTAAAATGTGCTTTTCTGTAGAGCGTTAGACTCATAAACTAATATGTTGGTAAAACTTTTGAAAAATAATCTTAAACCAAGCCGTGTATCTTTCGGGATTATTTTCAATATCATTTTTTACAGTTTCAAGTGACATCCATTTCCAATCTGATACTTCATTTGGATTAGGAATCGGGGCATCATTATAATTTCCCACTAAAATATGATCGTATTCGTGTTCCGTTAAACCATTGTCAAAAGGCGCTTTATAAATAAATGAAGTTGTTTCCTTCAGGTCGGTGACAAATCCCATCTCCTCTTGTAGTCTTCTTTTACCGGCTGCTATTGAGCTTTCTCCATCTCTTTGATGACTACAACATGTATTGGTCCAGAGCCCGGGAGAATGGTATTTATCTTTGGCTCTTTGCTGAAGCATAAGCTCGTGGTTTTCGTTAAATATAAAAACGGAAAATGCGCGGTGCAAAAGTGCTTTTTCGTGAGCTTCCATTTTAGGCATTAATCCAATCTTTTCGTCATTCTCATTCACAAGAATAACTTGTTCTTCTTCCATATTCAATTTCTGTTTTTCTCAAAAATACGAAATACGAAGTAGTTTCACCCAACAAAAAACGCCCAATACTATATTGGGCGTTTGATTTAGAAATTAATCGGGTTGGTTAGTCTTAATTCTGAATAATAAACATCGAACGACGGTTGAGCTGATGCTCTTCCTCGGTACACTCTGATTTATTGCCACAGTCGTTGGTCAACTGGCTCTCACCATATCCCTTGGCAGAGAGTCGATTTCGGTCTATGCCTTTGTTCACCAGCCATTCCAGGGTAGATTGTGCCCGCTTCTCTGAAAGCGCCGCATTGTAAGCATCGTTTCCTCGAGAATCGGTATGAGATTCTATATGGATCACAAGCTCAGGGTATTGTCGCATGGCAGCCAGTATCTTGGCAAGTTCCACGGCAGCGTCCGGACGGATGTTATAGCGATCAAAGTCAAAGTAAATCGGCTGAAGATTCAAACGACATCCCAGATCGTTAGGAGGACAAGGATCGATAAGTTTGAGCGGAAGCGGAATCTCTACCGTACCACTGGCATCGGGAGTCTGTAATACCTTCTCATTGGGAGCATACTGACTCTTGGTACCTCGTACCGAATACTGGGACTCACACTGGGCCGTAAAGCTATAGGCAGCATCCTGACCTACGATCATCTTATCTACAATATTGTTATTGGCATCCAAAAGCGTCACCTCGGCGCCAGGAAGCAACTCCTTGCTGTCCACATCAAAGACAGTTCCTACGATCATCACCTCACACTTCTCCTGTACACGGTAGATCTCATCGGCTACACTACCCTTCTCTCCATCGCGGTTAGAAGAAACATATCCTATACGACGATCTTCGTTGATCACAAAAGCAAAATCATCCTTACTACTGTTGGTGGGTGCGCCTAAATTCTTGATCTCACCCGTTGGAAGCCCCTGAGCATCCAAGGCCACCATAAAGACATCATAGCCCCCAAGACCGCCCCGACCATCACTGGCAAAGAAAAGCTTGCCCTTGTCGCTGATAAAAGGAAAGGACTCTCTGGCCTCGGTATTTAATGCTCTGGTAAGGTTCTTTGGCTCACTATAACTGTCTGCTGCTAAAATATCAACATACCACAGATCGCTCATCCCAACAGTACCCTCCATATCGGAAGAGAAATACAACTTGGTCTCATCAAGGCTCAGGGCAGGATGTGCCACAGAGTACTCCTTGCTGTTAAAGGGAAGTTCCACCACGTTCTCCCAACGATTATCCCCATCTCGCGTAGCCTTATACAGCTTTAAACGAATGGTCTTATTCCTGTCCTTACCCTTTTTACCATCTATATAATTGTTTCGCGTAAAATACACCGTGTTACCATCCTTGGTAAAGACCGCAGAAGATTCATGATAGGGCGTATTGATATCTCCCTTTAAAGGCTCGGGATTCGAAAGCTTCCCCTCCGAGTCCATATCGGCCATATAAAGATCTAAAAAAGGCTCTTGGTTCCAATCGTGAAGCTTCGTGCCTTCGGTATTCATAGCAGCAGATGAAAACACCAGCTTATCCAAATAATACGCAGCCCCAAAATCGGAACGATTCGTATTGACAGAGACCTTCTCCAACTCCACCTGATACTCTAAAAAACTCGTGGTGGTCGCCTTGATGATCCCGGGATCTCCTCCCTTCTCAATGTACATGGACATATATTTCTTGGACTCCTCAGACTGATTGATACTCTTGAGCGACTGCGCAGCACGATAGTAATACGTAACATCGGTCTCCGAGGGATACTGTGATATTAATTTCAAATACCACTTGGCAGCATTGTCATAATCACTGTTCCAATAATAGGTGTCCCCAAGGTTCTTATAGATCTGAGCAGAACTATACCCATCCTCAACGACCTTTAAGTAGATCTCACGAGCATCGATATAGGCATACTTATCGAATTCCTTATTGGCCTTCTCAACTTGCTTCTTCTGAGAAAAACAAACACTAGTATAGCTAAATACTAGTGTGAATAAAATTATTTTTTGTAGTACTGTCTTCATAGTGGTGTGGTTTTTAGAAGAATCTTGGCGTTAATACACGTTCAGGCTTTTTAAACAGATCAAAGCGAAGCATGATCTCATAGGAACCATCACTGTAATCCTCAATATCGGTGGTCTGATAATCATAGCCAAATCCAATGAAGATCTCATCGCTGGCCTGAAAACCAACCATAGCACTCATGGCAGCACTCCAACGATAGGCAGCCCCAACGGTAAACTTATCATAAAGCAAAAAGTTAGCAGAGACATCCCACTGAAGCGGAGAACCACTAACGGCCTTGACCAGGGTCGCTGGCTTGAACTTTAAATTATCACTCACATCGAAAACATATCCCGCAATCAGAAAATAATGCAAACGCTCCGCCGCTACGGTCTCTACACTGGTGTTGGCGATACTGCTTTCATCAAAATGCTTGGTGGTTAAAAAATTAGGAACCGACAACCCGGCATAAAAATTATCCGTATAATAATACAATCCCGCCCCTATCTGTGGCTGAAGCTTGTTATCGATATTGTTCTGAAACCTGGGATCATTGCTGTCAAAAATATTGAGCTTGGTAAAATCAACATCCAAAAGATCCAACCCGGCCTTTAGCCCAAAGGCCAACTTGGCATTATCGGAGGTATTGATCCAGTACGAATAATCAATGTTTACATTGGACTCAATGGCAGGCCCCAACTCATCTCTTACAATAGACAGACCCAAACCCATGTTCTGTAAAGCACCTATGGGAGTGTTCACCGTAAAGGTACCCGTCTTGGGAGCCCCCTCAAAACCAACCCACTGGGTACGGTACAAAGCACCAAAACTTAAGGCCTCCCGAGAACCAGCATAGGCAGGATTCACCACCTGGGTGTTATACATATACTGCGTATACTGAGGATCCTGCTGAGCCATCGATGTGAAAGACCCTAGCAAAATCAAAATTATGAGTGTGATATAACTGTGTTTCATAGTTAAGTATTTTTAACCCGGGAGATACAAAAACCTCCCGGTGTTATTTTTCGATTTTTCTATCTATTTATGTATAAGTAACCTGAATAACTCGATTGACCAGGATTATCCTCGCCAAGGATCGTGAGAACATAATAGTAAGTGCCCGTTGGAAGCTCCTTCTCCTCGCGAACCGTAGCTCGACCATTGGAAACACCTCTAAAGACATTCTCATTACCATCACTACCTCCATAACCATCGGTCTCCCAAACCAGAACACCCCAACGGTTGAAGATCTTCATGTTATTATCAGGATACTCCTCAATACCAACGATCTTCATAAAGTCATTGAGACCATCGCCATCGGGGGTAATACCGTTGAAAATCTCAAAGGGAACTTCAGGATTTACTATCGGTAAGATCGTACGCGTAGGATCATCAGGCTCACCATCTCCATTTGGATCAATATTGGTAAGATCCTGAGGATCATCTGAGGTATCCTCTACAACCTGACCCGTAGCAGTAACTCCAGTACCTATGGCCTGATTAATTACCTCACCAGCCAAAATATCAGCCTCGGTAACTGTATAACTCGCAGTAAAGGTACTATCGTCAATCTCACCGGGCTCTAACACCGCAATAGGACCTCCCTCTAATACAATCCCAGGAAGATCATCCATCAACACTATGTCATACAAGGTAACATTACCCGTATTGGTAACCGTAAAGACATACGATATAGTCTCACCGGCCTGTGCAGAACCATCTGCGTTCTCATCATTGAAAACACCTGACTTCTCCACAGACATCGAAGGATCCTGACACAGAACTGTCACCGTAGGATCATCCTCAAAATTACTGTTGTTATCCGATAGATCTGTAACGACACTACCATCGGGAGCCGTACCAGAGGCCGTAGCCTGATTGCTCACCTGACCCGCATCAACATCGGCCTGAACAACAGTGTAAACCGCACTGAAGGTCTCCGTATCACTCGCACCGGCAGCCAAAGAAATAGGACCACCAACAACCGTAACCATAGGATCAACAACAGTCACACCCGTAAGATCAACATTACCCAAATTCGTCACTACAAAATCATAAACAATAGTCTCACCCAGATCAATACAACCATTACCATTCTCATCGGTAGGAGTTCCAGTCTTGATCAAAGCAATGATCGGATTCTGACATAAAACAGTTACTGTTGGATCATTTTCAAGTATAGAGTTATCATCAGACAGGTCTGTTACAACCGTACCATCCGGTGCAGTACCTTCAGCAGTAGCCTGATTGGTTACCTGTCCGGCATCAATATCTGCCTGAGTAATTGTATAGTTTCTAATATATATCCAGGTCTCAGTTACATCCAGTTCATTATCGCCATCATCGTCTCCTGAATTCGGCACCGCAAATGTGCCGCCCAAAAGTGGATCTGTCAATAATATAGAAGCCAGAGAAACATTTCCTTCATTGGTTACTGTAAATGTATACTCGATCAATTCTCCCGGATCGGCACACTGATTTCCGTTGCCATCTACAAATACTCCGGTTTTTACGATCGCTATATCAGGTGACTGACAAAGCGGAGTTACCGTAGGATCATCCTCAAGAACATTATCATCATCAGAGAGATCATCTACTACCGTTCCGTCGGGTGCAGTACCTTCAGCAGTTGCCTGATTGGTTACCTGCCCGGCATCAATATCATCCTGAGTGATCGCATAAGATGCTGTATAGATCCATGTTTCAGTCACATCCAATTCAGAATCACCATCAAAATCTCCTGAAACAGGTCCGGGAACAGTTCCTCCTAATAACAGATCATCGACGATGATTGAAGCAAGAGAAACATTGCCTTCATTGGTTACGGTAAAGGTGTAGTCGATCATTTCTCCAGGATCGGCGCACTGATTTCCGTTGCCATCTATAAATACTCCGGTCTTAACGATCGCTATATCAGGTGACTGACAAAGCGGAGTTACCGTAGGATCATCCTCAAGAACATTATCATTATCAGAGAGATCATCTACAACCGTTCCGTCGGGTGCGGTACCTTCAGCAGTCGCCTGGTTAGTAACCTGCCCGGCATCAATATCATCCTGAGTGATCACATAAGATGCAGTATAGATCCATGTTTCAGTCACATCAAGTTCATTATCTCCATCAACATCTCCTGAAACAGGTCCGGGAACAGTTCCTCCTAATAACAGATCATCTACAATGATTGAAGTAAGAGAAACATTGCCTTCATTGGTTACCGTAAAGGTGTAGTCGATCAATTCTCCCGGATCGGCGCACTGATTTCCGTTGCCATCTATAAATACTCCAGTCTTAACTATCGCTAAATCAGGTGACTGACAAAGCGGAGTCACTGTAGGATCGTCTTCCAGTACCGAAGTATCATCCGAAAGGTCACTCACAACCGTAGAATCCGGTGCAGTACCTTCAGCGGTAGCCTGATTGGTAACTTGTCCAGCATCAATATCATCCTGGGTTATTGTATAACTTCCGGTAAAGATCCATGTTTCGGTAACATCCAATTCAGTATCGCCATCGGTATCTCCAGAAACAAAAGTAATTGGAGCCACAAGTAAGTCAGTAACTGAAATAGAAGAAAGTGAAACATTTCCTTCATTGGTTACCGTAAAGGTATAGTCTATAGACTCTCCCGGATCGGCACACTGGTTACCGTTTCCATCAACAAATACTCCGGTCTTAACGATCGCTATATCAGGATTCTGACACAGCGGAGTTATTGTAGGATCATCTTCAAATTCATTAGTATCATCAGACAAATCACTAACCACAGTTGTGTCAGGAGCGGTTCCTTCTGCCGTGGCCTGGTTGATTACTTGTCCGGCATCTATATCGGCTTGAGTAATAGCATAACTTCCGGAATAGATCCATTTTTCTTCTACATCCAACTCATTATCTCCATCCAGATCCCCTGAATCGGGCCCGGGAACATTACCTCCTAATAATGGATCTGTAACCACAATATTAATTAGTGATACATTACCTTCGTTACCTACCGTAAACATGTATTCTATTGCTTCTCCCGGATCGGCACACTGGTTGCCGTTACCATCAATAAATTCACTAGTTTTTATAATTGAAATAATCGGATTTTGGCAAAGTGGAGTTACCGTTGGATCGTCTTCCAATACCGAAGTATCATCAGATAGATCACTTACCACTGTCGTATCCGGTGCTGTACCTTCGGCAGTAGCCTGATTGGTTACCTGCCCGGCATCAATATCAACTTGTGTAATTATATAGTTTCCGGTATAAATCCATGTTTCGGTGACATCCAATTGAGTGTCGCCATCGGTATCCCCCGATACAAAAGTGATCGGAGCTACAAGAGGATCGGTTACTGAAATAGCTGACAGACTTACATTTCCTTCATTGGTTACCGTAAAGGTATAGTCTATAGACTCTCCCGGATCTGAACATTGGTTTCCATTACCGTCAACAAATACTCCTGTTTTAACGATCGCTATCTCAGGATTCTGACAAAGTGGGGTTACCGTTGGGTCATCTTCCAACACCGAAGTATTATCAGATAGATCACTTACCACCGTAGAATCCGGTGCTGTACCTTCGGCAGTAGCCTGATTGGTTACCTGCCCGGCGTCAATATCTGCTTGAGTAATAGCATAACTTCCGGTATAGATCCAGGTCTCGGTTACATCCAATTGAGTATCGCCATCGGTATCTCCAGAAACATAAGTGATCGGAGCTACAAGGGGGTCTGTTACTGAAATAGCTGACAGACTTACATTTCCTTCATTGGTTACCGTAAAGGTATAGTCTATAGACTCTCCCGGATCTGAACATTGGTTTCCATTACCGTCAACAAATACTCCGGTTTTAACGATCGCTATATCAGGTGACTGACACAGCGGTGTTACTGTTGGATCGTCTTCCAACACCGAAGTATCATCTGAAAAATCACTTACCACAGTAGAATCCGGCGCAATACCTTCTGCCATAGCTTGATTGGTTACCTGCCCTGCGTCAATATCTGCTTGAGTAATAGCATAACTTCCGGTATAGATCCAGGTCTCGGTGACATCCAATTCAGTGTCACCATCGGTATCTCCCGATACAAAAGTGATCGGAGCTACTAAGGGGTCTGTTACTGAAATAGCTGACAGACTTACATTTCCTTCATTGGTTACCGTAAAGGTATAGTCGATAGCTTCTCCCGGATCGGCACACTGATTTCCGTTGCCATCTACAAATACTCCGGTTTTTACGATCGCTATATCAGGATTTTGACAAAGTGGGGTTACCGTTGGGTCATCTTCCAACACCGAAGTATCATCAGATAGATCACTTACCACTGTCGTATCCGGTGCTGTACCTTCGGCAGTAGCCTGATTGGTTACCTGCCCTGCGTCAATATCTGCTTGAGTAATAGCATAACTTCCGGTATAGATCCATGTCTCGGTGACATCGAGTTCGTTGTCGCCATCGGTATCTCCCGATACAAAAGTGATCGGAGCTA
The DNA here is from genome assembly GCF_014295415.1 of Constantimarinum furrinae. Taxonomy (GTDB): domain Bacteria; phylum Bacteroidota; class Bacteroidia; order Flavobacteriales; family Flavobacteriaceae; genus Constantimarinum; species Constantimarinum furrinae. The sequence goes on along the minus strand of NZ_CP052909.1, from coordinate 1,903,049 downwards.
CAAGAGGATCGGTTACTGAAATAGCTGACAGACTTACATTTCCTTCATTGGTTACCGTAAAGGTATAGTCGATAGCTTCTCCCGGATCGGCACATTGGTTGCCGTTACCATCCACAAAGACTCCTGTTTTAACGATTGCTAAATCAGGTGACTGACACAGCGGTGTTACTGTTGGATCGTCTTCCAACACCGAAGTATCATCAGATAGATCACTTACCACCGTAGAATCCGGTGCTGTACCTTCGGCAGTAGCCTGATTGGTTACCTGCCCTGCGTCAATATCTGCTTGAGTAATAGCATAACTTCCGGTATAGATCCATGTTTCGGTGACATCCAATTGAGTGTCGCCATCGGTATCTCCCGATACAAAAGTGATCGGAGCTACAAGAGGATCGGTTACTGAAATAGCTGATAGACTTACATTTCCTTCATTGGTTACTGTAAATGTATAATCGATAGCTTCTCCCGGATCGGCACACTGATTTCCGTTGCCATCTACAAATACTCCGGTTTTTACGATCGCTATATCAGGATTTTGACAAAGTGGGGTTACTGTTGGATCGTCTTCCAACACCGAAGTATCATCAGATAGATCACTTACCACCGTAGAATCCGGTGCTGTACCTTCGGCAGTAGCCTGATTGGTTACCTGCCCTGCGTCAATATCTGCTTGAGTAATAGCATAACTTCCGGTATAGATCCAGGTCTCGGTGACATCCAATTCAGTGTCACCATCGGTATCTCCCGATACAAAAGTGATCGGAGCTACAAGAGGATCGGTAACTGAAATAGCTGACAGACTTACATTTCCTTCATTGGTTACTGTAAATGTATAATCGATAGCTTCTCCCGGATCTGAACATTGGTTTCCATTACCGTCAACAAATACTCCTGTTTTAACGATCGCAATCTCAGGATTCTGACAAAGTGGGGTTACCGTTGGGTCATCTTCCAACACCGAAGTATCATCAGATAGATCACTTACCACTGTCGTATCCGGAGCGGTTCCTTCGGCGGGAGCCTGATTGGTTACCTGCCCTGCGTCAATATCTACTTGAGTAATAGCATAACTTCCGGTATAGATCCATGTTTCGGTGACATCCAATTGAGTGTCGCCATCGGTATCTCCAGAAACAAAAGTGATCGGAGCTACAAGAGGATCGGTTACTGAAATAGCTGACAGACTTACATTTCCTTCATTGGTTACTGTAAATGTATAATCGATAGCTTCTCCCGGATCGGCACATTGGTTGCCGTTACCATCCACAAAGACGCCTGTTTTAATAATTGCAATATCAGCGGACTGACAAAGCGGTGTTACTGTTGGATCGTCTTCCAATACCGAAGTATCATCAGATAGATCACTTACCACCGTAGAATCCGGTGCTGTACCTTCGGCAGTTGCCTGATTGGTTACCTGCCCGGCATCAATATCGGCCTGAGTGATCGCATAAGATGCAGTATAGATCCAGGTCTCGGTGACATCCAATTCAGTATCACCATCGGTATCTCCCGATACAAAAGTGATCGGAGCTACAAGAGGATCGGTTACTGAAATAGCTGACAGACTTACATTTCCTTCATTGGTTACCGTAAAGGTATAGTCTATAGACTCTCCCGGATCTGAACATTGGTTTCCGTTTCCGTCAACAAAGACGCCTGTTTTAACAATTGCAATGACTGGCAATTGACAAATATCGGTGATCGTAGGCTCATCTTCTACATACGAATTGTCATCTGAAGCATCCGTTACATCAGGGCCACTGGGAGGAGTTCCCGTAGCAAGGGCCTGATTCGAATATTCTCCCGCATCAATATCTGCCTGAGTCAGTACATAACTGGCCGTGAAGGTCGTGGTGTCTTCAGCTCCGGGAGCCAAAGAAGCAATAGGACCACCTAGCATGGTCACGCCAGCATCGGTAACTATCACATTACTCAAGGTCACATTTCCGGTGTTCTTTACACTGAAGGTATAAGTGATCACATCTCCGGGAGCAGCAATACAGGCGCCCGTAGGATCAAAACCATCATAACTGCCTACTTTGATAAGAGCAATGCTTGCAGCATTACAAATATCGGTGATCGTAGGCTCATCTTCTACATAGGAGTTGTCATCTGAAGCATCCGTTACATCAGGACCACTGGGAGGAGTTCCCGTAGCAAGGGCCTGGTTCGAATATTCTCCCGCATCAATATCTGCCTGAGTCAGTACATAACTGGCCGTGAAGGTCGTGGTGTCTTCAGCTCCGGGAGCCAAAGATGCAATAGGACCACCTACCATGGTCACGCCAGCATCGGTAACTATCACATTACTCAAGGTCACATTTCCGGTGTTCTTTACACTGAAGGTATAAGTGATCACATCTCCGGGAGCAGCAATACAGGCGCCCGTAGGATCAAAACCATCATAACTGCCTACTTTGATAAGAGCAATGCTTGCAGCATTACAAATATCGGTGATCGTAGGCTCATCCTCTACATACGAATTGTCATCTGAAGCATCCGTTACATCAGGACCACTGGGAGGAGTTCCCGTAGCAAGGGCCTGGTTCGAATATTCTCCCGCATCAATATCTGCCTGAGTCAGTACATAACTGGCCGTGAAGGTCGTGGTGTCTTCAGCTCCGGGAGCCAAAGAAGCAATAGGACCACCTACCATGGTCACGCCAGCATCGGTAACTATCACATTACTCAAGGTCACATTTCCGGTGTTCTTTACACTGAAGGTATAAGTGATCACATCGCCGGGAGCAGCAATACAGGCGCCCGTTGGATCAAAACCATCATAACTGCCTACTTTGATAAGGGCAATGCTTGCAGCATTACAAATATCGGTGATCGTAGGCTCATCCTCTACATACGAATTGTCATCTGAAGCATCCGTTACATCAGGACCACTGGGAGGAGTTCCCGTAGCAAGGGCCTGGTTCGAATATTCTCCCGCATCAATATCTGCCTGAGTCAGTACATAACTGGCCGTGAAGGTCGTGGTGTCTTCAGCTCCGGGAGCCAAAGATGCAATAGGACCACCTACCATGGTCACGCCAGCATCGGTAACTATCACATTACTCAAGGTCACATTTCCGGTGTTCTTTACACTGAAGGTATAAGTGATCACATCGCCGGGAGCAGCAATACAGGCGCCCGTAGGATCAAAACCATCATAACTGCTTACTTTGATAAGGGCAATGCTCGCAGCATTACAAATATCGGTGATCGTAGGCTCATCCTCTACATACGAATTGTCATCTGAAGCATCCGTTACATCAGGACCACTGGGAGGAGTTCCCGTAGCAAGGGCCTGGTTCGAATATTCTCCCGCATCAATATCTGCCTGAGTCAGTACATAACTGGCCGTGAAGGTCGTGGTGTCTTCAGCTCCGGGAGCCAAAGATGCAATAGGACCACCTACCATGGTCACGCCAGCATCGGTAACTATCACATTACTCAAGGTCACATTTCCGGTGTTCTTTACACTGAAGGTATAAGTGATCACATCTCCGGGAGCAGCAATACAGGCGCCCGTAGGATCAAAACCATCATAACTGCCTACTTTGATAAGAGCAATGCTTGCAGCATTACAAATATCGGTGATCGTAGGCTCATCCTCTACATACGAATTGTCATCTGAAGCATCCGTTACATCAGGACCACTGGGAGGAGTTCCCGTAGCAAGGGCCTGGTTCGAATATTCTCCCGCATCAATATCTGCCTGAGTCAGTACATAACTGGCCGTGAAGGTCGTGGTGTCTTCAGCTCCGGGAGCCAAAGAAGCAATAGGACCACCTACCATGGTCACGCCAGCATCGGTAACTATCACATTACTCAAGGTCACATTTCCGGTGTTCTTTACACTGAAGGTATAAGTGATCACATCGCCGGGAGCAGCAATACAGGCGCCCGTTGGATCAAAACCATCATAACTGCCTACTTTGATAAGGGCAATGCTTGCAGCATTACAAATATCGGTGATCGTAGGCTCATCCTCTACATACGAATTGTCATCTGAAGCATCCGTTACATCAGGACCACTGGGAGGAGTTCCCGTAGCAAGGGCCTGGTTCGAATATTCTCCCGCATCAATATCTGCCTGAGTCAGTACATAACTGGCCGTGAAGGTCGTGGTGTCTTCAGCTCCGGGAGCCAAAGATGCAATAGGACCACCTACCATGGTCACGCCAGCATCGGTAACCATCACATTACTCAAGGTCACATTTCCGGTGTTCTTTACACTGAAGGTATAAGTGATCACATCGCCGGGAGCAGCAATACAGGCGCCCGTAGGATCAAAACCATCATAACTGCCTACTTTGATAAGGGCAATGCTTGCAGCATTACAAATATCGGTGATCGTAGGCTCATCCTCTACATAGGAGTTGTCATCTGAGGCATCCGTTACATCAGGACCACTGGGAGGAGTTCCCGTAGCAAGGGCCTGGTTCGAATATTCTCCCGCATCAATATCTGCCTGAGTCAGTACATAACTGGCCGTGAAGGTCGTGGTGTCTTCAGCTCCGGGAGCCAAAGATGCAATAGGACCACCTACCATGGTCACGCCAGCATCGGTAACTATCACATTACTCAAGGTCACATTTCCGGTGTTCTTTACACTGAAGGTATAAGTGATCACATCGCCGGGAGCAGCAATACAGGCGCCCGTAGGATCAAAACCATCATAACTGCCTACTTTGATAAGGGCAATGCTTGCAGCATTACAAATATCGGTGATCGTAGGCTCATCCTCTACATAGGAGTTGTCATCTGAGGCATCCGTTACATCAGGACCACTGGGAGGAGTTCCCGTAGCAAGGGCCTGGTTCGAATATTCTCCCGCATCAATATCTGCCTGAGTCAGTACATAACTGGCCGTGAAGGTCGTGGTGTCTTCAGCTCCGGGAGCCAAAGAAGCAATAGGACCACCTACCATGGTCACGCCAGCATCGGTAACCATCACATTACTCAAGGTCACATTTCCGGTGTTCTTTACACTGAAGGTATAAGTGATCACATCGCCGGGAGCAGCAATACAGGCGCCCGTAGGATCAAAACCATCATAACTGCCTACTTTGATAAGGGCAATATCCGGATTCTGACAAATTAAAACAGTTACCTCGTTACTGGTATCATCTACAGCATTTAAAGCAGTGTTTCCATTCACTTCAGCTGTATTTATCACAGAGCCATTATCGATATCCGTCTGCGTTATTGTATAGGAGGCAACATAACCCCATACCTCACCAACATTCAGAATAGAATCGTTATTCAAATCTCCGGAAGCCGGTCCGGCAATTACACCACCAAGAATTGCGTCGGTAACTACTACATCGGTAATATCTACATCTCCTTCATTCATTACCACAAAAGTATAATCAATTTGATCGTTTACTTCAAAATTATTACATGTTCCGGTAGCACTAACACTGGCTTTGGAGATAGAAATTTCAGCATTTTGACATAATTCAACAGTTACTGAATCATCGTCATTTACATTATATGAAGAAGACGATCCGGTAACAGTTCCGTCAACTTCAGCAGTATTCATTACTTCACCGTTCACAATATCCGCCTGAGTTACCGTGTAGGACGCTAAATAAGTCCAAACTTCACCAACATCTAAAACCCCCGGATTAATAAGATCCCCGGAAGCAGGTCCCGGAATAGGATTCACGGGGTCTATTAGAGGATCGTTAACTTCAACTCCGGTAATTTCCACATTACCCTCATTCGCTACAGTAAATGTATACGCGATCGTTCCTCCCGCCGGAATAGGATTACATGTTGTTGTATTATTAGGCACTGCCGATTTTTCAATAGAAATCGCACAGTTATATAGTGTTAGTGTGACAGGTGTTCTGTCTGCACTAGAACATCCGCTGGTACCATCAATAGTTTCAGCATAATAGGTTACACTGCCAATACTACTCAATGATGGGTCCAGTACCACCGACCCATTTATAGCAGCATCATACCATACAATACTATCTCCGGGATCAACAGAGGCAGTGGCAGTTAAGGTCTGAACGGTTGGGGTATCGGCACATTCAATTTGATCACCACCGCTAATGGGAGCGTCGGGGTTTACATATACCGGAATGGTAGATGAAACCGAGATTGGTGTGATCGAACAATTATTGTAAACACCACTAAATGTTAATTCGGCTCTAAAATCCCCTTCAAACGGAGGGGCCCCTGCATAAACAAAAGTTCCTGACAGATCTCCTAAGGACGAACCTGATGTCGTCCCTACAGAAACGTTATTCAGGAAGAACTCCCATTCAAAATTGGTTGAAAAGGGAGTACAGGCACCGGTATCGAAAGTTGCGCTGTAATCCACACTATTCGTACAATCTAACTGATCCAAAACAGGGTCAGTAAGATCTGGACATGGCACACAAATACTTGGGTTATTAAATGGTGTTTCCACCACATTACAATTTGAATCTATATATTTAAGAAGTGCATTTCCCGAATTCTGTACTCCGCAGGCACCCGGAATCACTGCAGCTTCAATACTGTATTGTAAGGTTATTGTCTCTTCATTTACCTGATCTACGAACCATGAAAGTAAACTACCTGAAAATGAAGCGCTTCCTTTATTTGTAGATATGGAGCCCGCTACATAATTAAAATTCGGTGAAAGTGAATTAGTTACTAAAGCTTCCCCCGGAACAGCTTTTGCTGCAGCGGCGAGCTGACCAAGAATGGTTGTATAGATCCCCGAAAGGTCTGCACCCGTTTCGGTTGTATACAAACCTGCATTTTGAATTGCGTCAATAGTATTAGTAGCGATAGTTTGTTGAGATCCCGAGATGGCTCCAAAAAGCCCTACACTAAATACATTTTGGTTATACGTCACTCCCGAAACTACAGTAGTTTGGGCATTAATACCCGCCTGAATCGCATTTTGCTGACAAATGGTATTAGCTCCGGTATTACTACATGAATTCCCGCTATTATCTCTGTTTGTTACACCATCCGTAAGTAAAACAATACTTCTGGAAGTACTACAATCGAAGGTTCCATTGTTGGTTAACTCCTGGTCTGCTCGTACCAAACCCGATTGTATGTTCGTATTTCCTCCGGTGGTAATATCATTTATTGCATCAATGACATCTTGTTCCCCCGCTGAAGACGTTAATCCAATATCCAATGAAGCAGAAGCAGCATAACTTACAATGGCTACTCTATTTAATCCCGTTGGATTATTAGCGGGTTCAAAAAGATTCTCAACGAATTCTATCGCAGCATCCTTGGCATAATCAATAGGTAAGGGACTGGCTCCATCGTCCATACTTCCCGATCTATCAATAATAAGAACCACCTCACTTGGAACAGAAGGCGGGTCACCTATGATCTCGAGTGTTACATCAAATTGGTTGCAAAGTGTCGGACTTGCAACCACAGTACGATTAATAGTAATTTCCTGCGCAACTAATGATCCCGCAGCAAACATAAACAAGAATACAACCCATACGTTGGTTGATCTTTTTATGGTCGAATTTCGAAATTGTAATAATTGTTTCATGCTTTTTGGTTTAGGTTGAAACCTATATATCTAAATATCGTTTAACAGAATTATCCTTCTGAAGGATCAGGAACAAATACACGAAGTAATGTTTCGCTAATGGCATTGTTACAATGTTCAGCCCGCGCCTGAATTTGAATACAACTCCAAGTGCGATAAGGAGTACCGCCAGGAACGGTAACTCTCACTTTAAATTTTTTGGACTGGCCTGAACCCACAGTGATCTGATTATTTGTAATTACAGATGAATTTCCTTCAAACGCAACATTGAGAGTTACGTTTGCAGACCGTGTTTGTCTGTTCTTATTCGCACAGGATAGGTCACTGAAAACAGAAGCCAAATGATACGTGTTTGTTTTAGAAGTATTGTTGGTGAGTGTTAATAGATAAACAGCACCATTTTCACCCGCAGACTTCACATTTCTATTTTTTTCCACACTTAAATCACTATTGCAGTTTTGAGCATATCCCGAAAATGAAAGAAATATGCATACTAGAAGAAAATGAAAAAACAGCCAGTTCTTACTTGATCTCATTAATGAAGAAATATTATTCATAATTACATTTTTTAACAATACTTATTACTTGTATCAGTGTATCAATATTCCAATAGCAACCAAGACTGTTTCAATCCTGTAATTAGAATAAAAATTCTAATTCTAGAAACAATAAGTAGGTATTAATCTGTAAATGAATAGCTTGGGGGCTACCGAAAGTATGACGAAATTAAGTACTTCATGAACATTTTGTACGTAACCTCTTACACTTTTCGAGGAATAAAGGTAATTTTGAAATCGAAATAAGCACTATGAAATCGCATAAAATTGTTGAAATGTTAGATAAAAACGATGAACGACACATTTTTTTGGAAAATCTGTAAATTTTTGTAGGAAATTAATATACGTGTTTCCACGTAGATGCCTAAATTTAGGAGAGTTAATGGTTATTTTTTTGTAAGAAAAGAATTTCATTTTTCTTCCAGAAATCTTTTTTTAAATCCATAAGAACAAAACCTATCTTTGCCATCAAAATTCGATTAAGAAAAATGCTAAAAAAGGAAATTCAAAGACGAAGAACTTTTGGAATCATATCACATCCCGATGCCGGTAAAACCACATTGACCGAAAAGCTATTGCTCTTTGGTGGAGCAATACAGGAGGCCGGAGCCGTAAAAAGCAATAAAATTAAAAAAGGGGCGACCAGTGATTTTATGGAGATAGAACGTCAAAGGGGGATTTCTGTTGCCACTTCCGTATTGGCTTTTGAATATAACGGGATCAAGATCAATATACTAGATACTCCCGGTCACAAGGATTTTGCTGAAGATACTTTTAGAACACTAACAGCTGTGGATAGCGTAATTGTTGTAATAGATGTAGCAAAGGGTGTGGAAGAACAGACCGAAAAACTGGTAGAAGTTTGCCGCATGAGAAACATCCCTATGATCGTTTTTATTAATAAACTGGATAGAGAAGGAAAAGATGCATTCGAGCTTTTGGATGAGATTGAACAAAAGTTAAAACTAAGGGTAACGCCACTTAGTTTCCCCATCGGAATGGGATACGATTTCAAAGGAATTTACAATATCTGGGAAAAGAATGTGAATCTCTTTAGTGGTGATAGCAGAAAGAATATTGAGGAAACCATAAAGATCGAAGATCTTAAAGATCCTGAATTGGATCAACTCATTGGTGAGAAACCGGCCAATTCTCTAAGAGATGAGTTGGAGTTAGTTTATGAGGTCTATCCTGATTTTAACAGAGATGAGTATTTAAACGGGGAGTTACAGCCGGTTTTCTTCGGCTCTGCTCTTAATAATTTTGGAGTTCGTGAATTATTGGATTGTTTTGTTTCTATCGCACCAACGCCCCGGCCAAAAGAAAGTGACACTCGCTTAGTAAAACCCGATGAAAAGGATTTCTCAGGATTTGTGTTTAAAATCCACGCAAATATGGATCCTAAACACCGGGATCGCCTGGCATTTGTGAAAATAGTTTCAGGTACTTTTGAACGAAATACTTCGTATTTGCACGTAAGACATAATAAAAAATTAAAATTTTCTAGTCCGAACGCCTTTTTTGCTGAAAAAAAACAGATCGTTGATATCTCTTATCCCGGAGATATTGTTGGTTTACACGATACAGGAAATTTTAAGATCGGTGACACCCTTACTGAAGGGGAAGAAATGAATTACAAGGGAATTCCAAGTTTTTCACCGGAGCATTTTAAATATATTAACAATGCCGATCCAATGAAGAGTAAGCAATTGGAGAAAGGAATTGACCAATTGATGGATGAGGGCGTTGCTCAGTTATTTACCTTAGAGTTAAACGGAAGAAAAGTAATAGGGACTGTGGGAGCACTACAGTTTGAAGTTATTCAGTATCGTCTTGAACATGAATACGGTGCTAAATGCAGATATGAAAATTTAAATGTCCATAAAGCCTGCTGGGTAGAACCAAAAGATCCAAAAAGTGAGGAATTTGCAGATTTTAAACGTGTAAAATCGAAATTTCTTGCGAAAGACAAACGTGGTCAATTGGTTTTCTTTGCCGATTCGGCGTTTACACTTCAAATGACACAGAGCAAATATCCTAATGTCAAGTTACATTTCGTAAGCGAATTTGAAAAACAGCAATAGATAACCACCGCAATTTTACAAATATATAGCTTGGATATCTAATCGGTCAATATCACCAAAGGTTGCTCTAAAGGCAGCATCCGAAACTAAATTACCACCATATACGGCTCCATTTAAGTGTATACTATATGTGCCGGGTTCTAAAGAAATCGTGGTTGAACGCGAATTATAAACAAAACCTGTTGCCGTGTCACAATTAGAATTGGAATAAACCGAACTAGTCATCCCATAGGCCTTTGAAGTATCGGGTGTTGTGCCATCCCCCAGATAAAAATAATTATGGGCAATCTTCGCCCTGCCATCGGCTATATTCGTGGTTCCGTCATAACTTTTAAAATCCACAGAAATATAATAGGTAATGACAACTAAAGCCCTTTCGGTAAGTGTAAAGTTCTTCTTATATACTTCGGATGAATTTAAGCCTGAATTGGCTGTGGTTTGAATAATCACCGGAGTGGCAACGCTCGATTCGGAAGAAAGTTCACCGGATACCTCTGCCAGTTTAAGATTACCGTTCGCATCAACCATAACATTATAACTGGAATCGCCTCCCATATTTTTATTGTTATTCTCGCTATTTAATCCATCTATTCGAATGGTACTATCATTACCCGATATATGTAAAATTTCCTGAGGGTCTGTAGTTCCAATTCCAACCTGAGCACTTACCGAGAGTGCGGCAAGAAGAAAGAGTGCAAAAAATGTAGTTGTATTTTTCATAATTGATCGAATTGTATTTTTATAATATCTTTTAATTTTTCTGTTCGTTAATTCTGCAACATTGGTCCGTCTGCATTTCCCGAAGAACACACACAATGTGGATCAGACCATGGTACATAGGATAAAGTCACCGTAGAGGTATCACATGTTCCTGCGTTCGGAAAGGGTAAACAAACCTGATATTCAAATGTTACATCTCCTAAAAATCCTGCTTCCGGGGTATAAGAATAACTTCCGTCCGGATTAAAAGAAAATGATTCCCCTGCCGGAGTAGGTCCGGAGACCAACGAAAACGTTGAGCCGGCCGGTACACTGTTGGTAACAACAGAACCATTAAATTCGGTATCGAGACAACCTGTTTCGTTCAACGGTGTCGCGTATTTTTGAATTATAAATGCTTTTCCGTCTCCATGATCTGCGGTGGCTGCAGTTAATTCAAATCTTGTAATTATCGAACCTGTTGGCGCCAGATCACTTAACTTAAATATGGCAATTCCTATAGTTCCGTTATTTTCCAACACTCTTCCCGAGTTCCAATAATCTACTCCATTAGGAGGTGCATTAAATTGGGGACCCCATTGTGTTGAGTTCGGCCTAACAAAGGTATCTCCAAGAAATTGCTCTGGTCCGCCTCCTACAGGCGTTCCGTAAACGGCGATATAATAGCAATTGTTCGCATTTCGCTCAGATATAGCTATAAGTCCGCCTTGATTCGATGGAATTCCGGGAGAATAATACAAAGATTGAACCTGTGCATCTGTAGTTTCAACGGCTGCAAAATCATTGCAGATATTGCGTCCGTTTGAATCGGACAGGAAATAGTGATTTAAGTTTTTATCTCTAAATGCGGCTATTGCAGCTGTATTCCACGTAACATTCGAACTGTTACTAATAACATTAACTCCATTTTGAATAATTCGGTTTGCTGCATGTCCGTTTGGCCCTACTCGCGTCATTTCGTAGGAGGTAGGAGCTGCAAAGGACTCGTAAACGAGACCATCAATGGTAATGGATTTTATAGTAGCGGGGAAATTCGGATTTAACTGAGTATCTGTCCACTGAAAGGTTACTCCCGTTGTCACCGAGGTCGCCTGAGTTTGCGCAAAACCAACAGTAGTAAACAACAAGTAAAGTAAACTTGATGCTATAAAGAACAATCTTCTACACTGAACGATATGTACAGCTGTTTTCATAAGTAGGATTTTTTGGGGTACTCATCACAAGAATTAATTTTAAAAATTAACTGGGGCTCTCATGATTTGAGACAAACTTATGACATATAAAGTATTTTCCTACTACACAGCTACTTATATTCGTTATAGTGAAATATTAATCCGTTTAAATGCACTTTATAACAAAAAAATTAAGATTTTTAACACTGAATTTTTCAAGAAAAAAGTACAAAATGAGGATAGTAATTGTGTGGTCGTCGCATAAAAAAATCCTTCAGACCGAAGTCTGAAGGATGTAATTTTTTACCTGATAAATTGTAACTCTAAGCTTCTCCCGTGGGCCCAAAATTAATTGGAATTGGAGATTGCTGATAGTCCTTTATCTCCCCATGAGCTTTCTCAAATCGTTGTACATTGTCGTGCAAAGCCTTCAGAAAACGTTTCGCATGCTGGGGTGTGATCACTATTCGTGATTTTACTTTACTCTTTGGAACTCCCGGCATTATACTTACAAAGTCTACTACAAACTCCGATTGGGAATGGTTGATGATCGCCAGATTGCTATAAATACCCTGGGCTGTATTTTCATCTAATTCAATATTAATTTGTCCTTGTTGGGGCTGTTGTTTTTTATTATTCTGATCTGCCATAATATTTAATTTAAACAAAGAATCCCGCTTTGTCACGGGATTCTTTAATTATATAATAAAACCTTGTATTCAATTAAAAATACTAGTTATAATTCACTTCTTGCTTCTCACGAGTCATTTCTTCCAACTCTTCTTTAGAACCTACAATTATAGTGTCATAACTTCTCATACCGGTACCGGCCGGAATCTTATGTCCTACAATCACATTCTCTTTAAGGCCTTCCAAAGTATCTACTTTGCCACTAACAGCAGCTTCGTTCAATACTTTAGTAGTTTCCTGGAAGGAAGCCGCAGAAATAAACGACTTAGTCTGCAACGATGCTCTGGTAATACCCTGAAGTATTGGAGTCGCCGTTGCGGTTTCAGCATCACGAGCTTCAACCAACACCTTATCGTTTCTTCTCAGAATTGAATTCTCATCTCTAAGATCCCTTGGAGAAATGATCTGTCCTTCTTTCAGATTTTCTGAATCACCGGCATTAACAACCACTTTCATTCCGAAGATCTTATCGTTCTCTTCAATGAAATCGTCCTTATGTGCTAACTGATTTTCAAGGAATGTAGTGTCTCCACTATCCACGATCTGTACCTTACGCATCATCTGGCGTACAACCACCTCAAAATGCTTATCGTTGATCTTTACTCCCTGTAATCGGTATACTTCCTGTACTTCATTCACCAGATACTGCTGTACTGCTGAAGGCCCTTTAATTCTAAGGATATCTTCTGGAGTAATCGATCCGTCAGATAATGGCATTCCTGCACGAACATAATCGTTCTCCTGAACCAGGATCTGATTGGAAAGCTTCACCAAATACTTCTTGATCTCACCAAGCTTAGATTCGATGATGATCTCACGGTTACCACGCTTAATTTTTCCGAAGGAAACTACACCATCGATCTCACTTACAACCGCAGGGTTCGATGGATTACGCGCTTCAAATAATTCGGTAACACGCGGTAAACCTCCCGTAATATCACCAGCCTTAGCCGATTTACGAGGGATCTTCACAAGAATCTTTCCTATCTTGATCTTATCGCCATCATCCACCATTAGGTGAGCTCCTACCGGTAAGTTATAAGAGCGAATTACCTCGTCCTTCTTACCAAGGATCTGAAGCGTTGGGATCTTCTTTTTATCTCTTGATTCTGAAATTACTTTTTCCTGGAATCCGGTCTGCTCATCGATCTCAACCTGATAGGTAACACCTTGTTCGATATTTTCGTACTTGATCTTACCGGCAAATTCAGAAATGATCACCCCGTTATATGGATCCCATTGACATACTGTTTCACCTGCTTTCAGTTTACTTCCATTCTTTACAAAAATGGTAGAACCGTAAGGGATATTATTAGTACTTAAAGTAATCCCGGTCTTCTCATCGATCAATTTGATCTCTGAAGTTCTCGAAATAACGATATCTACAGTTTTTCCTTCTGAATCCTCTCCTTTTACTGTCTTCAGGTCTTCGATCTCGGCCTTTCCGTCAAATTTAACGGTAAGTTTGTTTTCTTCTGAAATGTTTCCGGCAATACCACCCACGTGGAAGGTACGTAGCGTAAGCTGAGTACCAGGTTCCCCAATGGATTGTGCAGCTACAACACCAACGGCTTCTCCTCGTTGTACCATTTTGTTGGTAGCAAGGTTTCTTCCGTAGCACTGAGAACAAATTCCCTTTTTAGCTTCGCAGGTTAACGCCGAACGAACCTCAACTGTTTCAATTGGTGAATTTCCGATCTTGGCGGCAACGGCTTCTGTTATATGATCGCCGCTTTTCACCAAAATTTCTTTGGTCAACGGATTCAACACATCATTTAGTGCAGTTCTACCTACGATCCTGTCACTTAAAGATTCTACAATCTCTTCGTTTTTCTTTAATGCAGCAACCTCGATTCCTCTAAGAGTACCACAATCTTCTTCATTGATGATCACATCCTGTGACACATCTACCAATCGACGCGTTAAATAACCTGCATCGGCAGTTTTAAGTGCCGTATCGGCCAGACCTTTACGAGCACCGTGAGTGGAGATAAAGTATTCAAGAATTGATAATCCTTCCTTAAAGTTAGAAAGAATCGGGTTCTCAATAATTTCGCCACCCCCTGAATTCGATTTTTTAGGTTTTGCCATCAATCCACGCATCCCGGTTAACTGACGGATCTGTTCTTTAGATCCACGAGCTCCCGAATCAAGCATCATATACACCGAGTTGAATCCTTGCTGATCCTCGCGGATACGTTTCATAGACAATTCGGTAAGTTCAGCATTGGTAGCTGTCCATATATCGATCACCTGATTGTAACGTTCGTTATTGGTGATAAGTCCCATGTTATAGTTGGCAATGATACCATCAACCTGTGTGTTAGCATCATCGATCATGGTATACTTTTCCTCAGGTATAATAATATCACCCAAGCTAAATGATAAGCCACCTTCAAATGCAAACTTATATCCGAGAGTCTTAATTTCATCAAGGAAAGCAGAAGTTGTCGGCACACTTGTTACCGAAAGAATATCCCCAATAATATCACGAAGTGATTTCTTGGTCAATACTTCATTTATATATCCTGCCTCTTCAGGAACCTGCTCGTTAAAGATCACTCTACCTAGGGTAGTTGTGATGATCTGATAAACAAGTTCTCCTTCTTCATTAAAGTCTTTCGTACGTATTTTAATTTCAGCATTCAGGTCAACCTGCTTTTCATTATAAGCAATGATTGCCTCTTCTGCCGAGTAAAACGTTAAGCCTTCTCCTTTTACCTTTAATTCCTTCGTCGATTTACGCAATTTGGTCATATAGTAAAGACCCAAGACCATATCCTGAGATGGTACTGCTACCGGCGAACCGTTGGCAGGATTCAGAATATTGTGCGATGCGAGCATTAACAATTGTGCTTCAAGAATAGCTTCCGGACCTAACGGAAGGTGAACCGCCATCTGGTCACCGTCAAAGTCGGCGTTAAATGCCGTACATACCAATGGGTGTAACTGGATCGCTTTTCCTTCTATTAATTTAGGCTGGAACGCCTGAATTCCCAAACGGTGCAAGGTAGGAGCACGGTTTAATAGTACAGGGTGTCCTTTCAATACATTTTCCAGGATATCCCATACCACGGGTTCTTTCTTATCTATAATCTTCTTTGCACTCTTAACCGTTTTTACGATTCCTCTCTCAATCAGTTTTCTGATAACAAAAGGCTTATAAAGTTCGGCTGCCATGTCCTTTGGAAGACCACATTCAAATAATTTTAGTTCGGGTCCAACAACAATTACCGATCGCGCCGAATAATCTACACGTTTCCCTAATAAGTTTTGACGGAAACGTCCTTGCTTACCTTTTAATGAATCGGACAGCGATTTTAACGGACGGTTACTATCGGTTTTTACTGCGGAAGACTTTCGGGTGTTGTCGAATAATGAATCCACAGATTCCTGAAGCATACGCTTTTCATTACGCAGAATCACTTCGGGAGCCTTAATTTCCATCAATCGCTTTAAGCGATTGTTTCTAATGATCACACGACGGTACAAGTCATTAAGATCGGAAGTTGCAAAACGACCACCATCAAGAGGTACCAACGGACGTAATTCCGGCGGAATTACCGGTACTACCTTCATGATCATCCACTCCGGCTTGTTCTCTCGGTTCTTATTGGCATCACGAAGTGCTTCAACTACTTGAAGACGCTTTAAAGCCTCTGTTTTTCGTTGTTTAGAAGTTTCGTTATTCGCTTTGTGTCTAAGTTCGAATGAAAGACTGTCCAGATCAATTCTGTTTAATAGATCGATCAAACACTCTGCCCCCATCTTAGCGATGAACTTGTTCGGGTCTGAATCTTCCAGATACAGATTTTCCTGCGGAAGTGAATCTAAAATAGTAAGATACTCTTCTTCAGTAAGGAAATCCATTTTCTTAACCGGCTCCCCGTCTTCGTATTTAGCGATACCGGGTTGTATTACCACATACCTTTCGTAGTATATGATCATATCCAGTTTCTTGGAAGGCAATCCAAGCAAATATCCAATTTTGTTTGGTAAACTACGGAAATACCAGATGTGTGCCACAGGAACTACCAGATTGATATGTCCCACTCGGTCACGACGAACTTTCTTTTCGGTTACCTCAACACCACAACGGTCGCAAACTATTCCCTTGTAGCGGATTCTTTTATATTTACCACAGGCACATTCGTAATCCTTTACAGGACCAAAAATACGCTCACAGAAAAGACCGTCACGCTCCGGCTTATGTGTACGGTAGTTAATTGTTTCAGGCTTTAAAACTTCACCGCGAGACTCTGCCAAAATAGACTCAGGAGAGGCCAAACCAATAGAAATCTTATCGAATTTCTGTACTGTGTTTTCTTTATTTCTTGCCATAATGCTGTAAAATAATCTTTTTTGTTTTTGAAAAGAGGTCGGTAAATACGAACCTCATGAGGTTTAAAAGTTCCCCGCTTTGTATCTTCGCGAATTCTTTAGCGAAACACAATACGGGGATTTCTATTATTCCTCTAATCTGATATCGAGTCCGAGTCCCTTCAATTCGTGCATTAACACGTTGAACGATTCCGGTAATCCCGGTTCAGGCATGGTTTCACCTTTTACTATACTTTCGTATGTCTTGGCTCTTCCAATAACGTCATCAGATTTAACTGTCAAAATCTCCCGCAAGGTGCTGGATGCTCCATAAGCCTCCAAAGCCCAAACTTCCATCTCTCCAAAACGCTGACCACCAAACTGAGCTTTACCACCCAAGGGTTGTTGCGTAATTAATGAGTAAGGACCAATAGAACGGGCATGCATCTTATCGTCTACCATATGACCCAGCTTTAGCATATAGATCACTCCTACTGTTGCAGGTTGGTCGAAGCGTTGCCCGGTACCACCGTCATAGAGGTAGGTATGACCAAATCTTGGAATTTCTGCTTCATCTGTAAGTTCATTGATCTGATCTAACGTCGCTCCGTCAAAAATTGGCGTTGCAAACTTTCGGTTCAGTTTCTGACCTGCCCAACCTAAAACGGTTTCGTAGATCTGACCGATGTTCATACGCGATGGTACTCCCAGAGGGTTCAATACGATATCAACAGGTGTTCCGTCTTCAAGGAAAGGCATATCTTCTTCACGAACGATTCGGGCAACAATACCCTTGTTTCCGTGACGACCTGCCATCTTATCCCCTACTTTCAGTTTACGCTTTTTAGCGATGTAAACCTTGGCGAGTTTCAAAATTCCTGAAGGCAATTCATCTCCAACAGAGATCGTAAATTTCTCACGACGTAAATTCCCCTGAAGATCATTTTCCTTGATCTTATAATTGTGCATCAGATCTGCCACCATATGATTGGTAGCGTCATCTGTGGTCCAGGTACCCCCTGTTAGGTGAGTATAATCCTCAACTGCGTTAAGCATTTTCAAGGTATACTTCTTACCCTTTGGAAATACTACTTCACCAAGGTCGTTCATGACGCCTTGTGCAGTTTTTCCACCTACGATCGCAAATAATTTTTCAACAAGTACATCTTTCAACGCATCGAATTTTGCATCATAAGCTGCTTCCAGTTCGGTGATGTCTTCCTTGTCTTTTGCTCTTTTACGCTTATCCTTAATAGCACGTGCAAACAACTTCTTGTCAATTACGACACCATTAAGTGATGGAGAAGCTTTAAGTGATGCGTCTTTTACATCACCTGCTTTATCTCCGAAGATCGCACGAAGTAATTTTTCTTCCGGGGTAGGATCACTTTCTCCTTTTGGAGTAATTTTTCCAATTAGTATGTCTCCCGGCTTCACTTCAGCACCAACCCGGATCATTCCGTGTTCGTCAAGATCTTTGGTAGCTTCTTCAGAAACATTAGGGATATCATTGGTCAATTCTTCATTACCCAATTTAGTATCTCTAACTTCCAGTGAGTATTCATCTATATGTATAGAGGTGAAGATATCTTCACGTACTACTTTTTCAGATATTACGATCGCATCCTCAAAGTTATATCCCTTCCAGGGCATGAAGGCTACCTTCATGTTTCGTCCCAGTGCAAGTTCTCCTTTTTCGGTTGCATATCCTTGACAAAGTACCTGTCCTTTTTTAACGCGATCCCCTTTTCTTACGATAGGTTTCAGGTTAATGGAAGTACTTTGGTTTGTTTTTCTGAATTTTACAAGATTATAGGTCTTACTGTCCTCATCAAAACTCACCATACGCTCATCCTCGGTACGGTCGTATTTAATGGTGATCATATTCGCATCCACATATTCTACAACACCATCACCTTCTGCATTGATAAGTACTCTAGAATCTGAAGCTACCTGACGTTCAAGTCCGGTCCCAACAATAGGAGAATCGGCAATCAATAAAGGTACCGCCTGTCGCATCATGTTAGATCCCATCAAGGCACGGTTCGCATCATCATGTTCCAGGAACGGGATCAACGAAGCAGAAATTGAAGAGATCTGGTTAGGCGCTACATCGGTATAATGAACCGATTTTGGTTCAACCAACGGGAAGTCACCTTCCATACGTGCAATTACCTTATCGGTATCGATAGTACCATCTTCCTTAATAGGAATGTTAGCTTGTGCAATTAATTTTTCTTCCTCTTCTTCAGCAGACAGATAGGTAGGTTCGGTCTTTAGATCGATCTTACCGTCGGTCACTTTTCGATAGGGAGTTTCAATAAATCCTAGGTTATTCACCTTGGCATATACTGATAGTGAAGAAATAAGTCCGATGTTCGGTCCTTCCGGAGTTTCAATAGGACAAAGTCTTCCGTAGTGTGTATAGTGAACATCACGCACCTCGAACCCGGCTCTTTCTCTTGAAAGACCTCCCGGTCCTAATGCAGATAGACGACGCTTATGTGTGATCTCTGCCAACGGATTGGTTTGATCCATAAACTGAGACAACTGGTTCGTCCCGAAGAACGAGTTGATCACAGAAGATAAAGTCTTCGCATTAATAAGGTCGATAGGTGTAAATACTTCATTGTCACGAACGTTCATACGTTCACGAATGGTACGTGCCATACGGGCAAGACCAACACCAAACTGAGATGACAACTGTTCCCCTACCGTACGAACACGACGGTTAGAAAGGTGATCAATATCATCGATCTCTGCCTTAGAGTTGATAAGCTCGATCAAATATTTAACGATGGTAATGATATCTTCTTTGGTAAGCACTTGCTTGTCCATTGCGATATCAAGACCCAGTTTTTTATTCATTCGGTAACGTCCAACTTCACCAAGGTTATATCGCTGATCACTAAAGAACAACTTGTTGATAATCCCTCGGGCCGTTTCTTCATCTGGCGGTTCGGCATTACGCAATTGTCTGTAAATATGCTCTACCGCTTCTTTTTCTGAATTGGTAGGATCTTTCTGAAGTGTATTGTGAATGATAGCGTAATCTGCCTGAAGATTATCCTCTTTATGTAAAAGAATAGTCTTAGAACCTGAATCTAAGATCTCCTCTATATGATCCTTTTCAAGTACAGTATCACGATCCAATACGATCTCGTTTCGTTCGATAGAAACTACCTCACCGGTATCTTCATCTACGAAATCCTCATGCCAGGTTTTTAGGACACGGGCAGCAAGTTTACGTCCAAGATATTTTTTAAGACCGGTTTTTGAAGCTTTCACTTCTTCGGCAAGGTCGAAGATCTCAAGGATATCCTTATCTCTTTCAAAACCAATAGCACGGAAAAGTGTTGTAACCGGTAACTTTTTCTTTCTATCGATATAAGCGTACATCACGCTGTTGATATCGGTAGCGAATTCGATCCAAGAGCCTTTAAAAGGAATTACTCTGGCCGAATATAATTTTGTTCCGTTGGCGTGGAACGATTGTCCAAAGAAGACACCGGGCGAACGGTGTAACTGAGAAACAACAACACGTTCTGCTCCATTGATACAAAAAGTACCACTTGGAGTCATATAGGGAATAGTCCCCAGATAAACATCCTGTACGATCGTTTCAAAATCCTCGTGTTCGGGATCTGTACAATACAGTTTTAATCGTGCTTTTAAGGGTACGCTGTAGGTAAGACCTCTTTCAATACATTCCTGAATGGAATATCGCGGAGGGTCTACAAAGTAATCTAAAAACTCTAAAACAAATTGGTTGCGTGTGTCGGTAATAGGAAAATTTTCCATGAAGGTCTTGTAAAGCCCTTCGTTACCTCTTTCTTCTGACTTGGTTTCCAGTTGGAAAAAATCCTGAAAGGATTTGATCTGGATGTCCAAAAAGTCCGGATATTCCGGCTTGTTTTGTACAGAGGAAAAATTCAATCTTTCAGTTTGCGTTGCTGACATCTATGGACGGAATTTTAATTAAAATAAACGGTGTGTGCGTATACCCTAAAATATTAACCTATATATACGCAAAATGGTTTAGGCCATTCCGCGCGATGCGGAAGACCTAAACCTTAAGGTTTGGAACGTTGGGAGCTTACTTAAGCTCAACCTCTGCTCCAGCTTCTTCTAACTGAGCTTTTAACGCTTCAGCTTCGTCTTTTGATACACCTTCTTTAATAGGAGAAGGAGCGTTATCCACTAATTCTTTAGCGTCTTTAAGACCAGCACCTGTAAGTTCTTTTACCAGTTTTACAACTGCTAATTTAGAACCACCCGGAGCAGTAAGAATTACGTCAAATTCTGACTTTTCTTCTTCAGCTTCTGCACCGGCAGCACCACCACCAGCAGCAACAGCAACAGCTGCAGCAGCAGGCTCGATACCATACTCGTCTTTTAATATAGTAGCTAACTCATTAACTTCTTTTACTGTTAAGTTAACTAATTGTTCTGCGAAATCTTTTAAATCTGCCATTTTCTATCGTTTTAAAAATAATTTGTGTTATATAATTTAATTAGTGCAATAATTTATCCTTCTCTTTCCTGAAGGGTTTTAACTATACCTGCGATGGTTCCACCACCAGACTTAAGTGCCGAGATAACATTCTTGGCCGGTGATTGAAGTAATCCAATGATCTCTCCAATAAGCTCGTCCTTAGATTTGATCTCCACCAATTTGTCTAACTGATCGTCACCAACATAGATAGATTCTTCAATGTAAGCTCCTTTAAGTAATGGTCTGTCAGATTTTTTTCTGAATTCCTTAATTACTTTTGCGGGACCGTTTCCGGTTTCTGAGAACATTAAAGAAGTGTTTCCTTTAAGTATTCCTGAAAGCTCTCCGAAGTCCTTATCTGAACTTTCCATTGCTTTTGCAAGCAAGGTGTTCTTTACTACAGCCAACTTCACACCAGCTTTAAAACAAGCGCGTCTTAAGTTTGAAGTAGTCCCTGCATCAAGACCTGAAATATCTGCTAAATAAATAGTAGCATTTTCAGACAACTGTGCAGTTAAATTTTCAATTACTTGTGATTTTTCTTCTCTTGTCATAATTTCTAATTGTTACTGCTCAGTAAATCTTTTCGTATCTATCTCTACTGAAGGGCTCATAGTACTTGACATATAGATGCTTTTAATATAAACACCTTTAGCCGACTGAGGCTTCAGTTTAACCAGAGTAGTTAATAATTCTCTCGCGTTTCCGGCAATTTTTTCAGCATCGAAAGATGCTTTTCCAATTGCGGCGTGAACGATTCCGGTCTTATCCACTTTAAAGTCGATCTTACCTGCTTTCACATCAGAAACAGCTTTAGCAACGTCCATAGTAACGGTACCGGTCTTTGGGTTAGGCATTAATCCACGAGGTCCTAAAACACGTCCTAATGGTCCTAATTTACCCATAACACTTGGCATGGTTACAATAACGTCAACGTCTGTCCAACCTCCTTTTATTTTTTCGAGGTACTCATCCAATCCAACGAAATCTGCGCCGGCTTCTTTAGCTTCGGCCTCCTTATCGGGAGTTACCAAAGCCAATACCTTTACGTCTTTACCTGTTCCATGAGGAAGGGTAACAACACCTCTAACCATCTGATTTGCTTTACGCGGGTCTACATTAAGACGCACGGCCAAATCTACAGAGGCATCGAAATTTGCGTTGGTGATCTCTTTTATTAAAGCAGAAGCTTCAGCTACGGAATAGGTTTTTGCCTCTACCTTTGCAGTTGCTTCTTTTTGCTTTTTAGTTAATCTTGCCATTTTTTAGATTCTTTTCGGTTTAAAAAGGTGCAGCACCTTTTATTTTAACTCCCATTGATCTAGCAGTTCCTGCTACCATTTTCATAGCAGATTCTACTGTAAATGCATTTAAATCGGGCATTTTGTCTTCTGCAATCGTTCTCACCTGATCCCAGGAGATAGTTGCTACCTTAACTACGTGTGGTTCGCCAGAGCCCTTTTTGGCTTTGGCCGCTTCAAGGATCTGCACGGCAGCCGGAGGAGTTTTAATAACGAAGTCGAAAGACTTGTCCTTATAAACTGTAATCACAACTGGCAATACTTTACCTTGCTTGTCTTGAGTTCTAGCATTAAATTGCTTACAGAACTCCATAATGTTCACACCGGCAGCACCTAAAGCGGGTCCAACGGGTGGTGACGGGTTAGCGGCACCTCCACGAACTTGCAACTTTACTACTTTACCAACTTCTTTTGCCATTTTTCAAATTTTAATGCGGTATTTTCTATTGTGGAAGCTTAAGAAAATAGCCTATTATATATAGCGTGTAACAATTAAACTTTTTCAACCTGCATATAACTTAATTCCAATGGTGTTTTTCTTCCGAAGATCTTCACCATGACTTCAAGTTTACGCTTCTCTTCATTTATTTTTTCGACAGTTCCGTTAAATCCGTTAAACGGTCCATCGATCACTTTTACAGTTTCCCCAATTACATAAGGAATATTCACATTGTCGTCCTTAACCGCCAGCTCATCAACTTTTCCTAACATTCGGTTAACCTCAGACTGTCTCAACGGCACGGGATCTCCTCCTTTAGTTTCCCCAAGAAAACCGATCACTCCGTTAATTGATTTTATAATATGTGGTATTTCACCTGCCAGGCTTGCCTGTATCATAATATATCCCGGGAAGTAAACACGTTCTTTGTTCACTTTCTTTCCGTTTCTTATCTGAACTACTTTTTCGGTAGGTACCAGAACCTGATCAATATAATCCTCAAGATTCAATCGTTTTATCTCAGATTCGATATACGATTTGATCTTGTTCTCCTGTCCACTTACCGAACGGACCACATACCATTTTTTTGTACTCTTTGTTTCAGTCATGTTTACGACTTGATCCATTTGAAATATTGCTCAATAACACCACTAAAGACCGTATCCACACCCCAAACTGCCAAAGCCAGTATTACTGAAAATACAGCAACGATCACAGTTAATTTCTGAGCTTCAGCCCAGGTAGGCCATGTAACATGGTTTTTAAGTTCGTTATAGGATTCTTTTATATAAGCTACCATTGTTCTTGGTGTATTTATTTTTTTGAAGTGATGTTTTATCCCAAACATTCTTCTTGCACGGGTTGAGAGACTCGAACTCCCGACACCTGGTTTTGGAGACCAGTGCTCTACCAACTGAGCTAAACCCGTATACTTTAATTAAATATTACTACTTAATCTCTATATTCAGCTATTGTCCCAATAGCAATCGGGAAAGCTAAACCCGTAATAAAAGTCAAGGCGTTCCGTAAAAACGGAACACCTTTATGACTTTAAAAATTATAGTATTAGTCTAAAATTTCAGTAACCTGACCGGCACCTACTGTTCTACCACCTTCACGGATAGCAAAACGAAGACCAACATTCATCGCGATCGCTTGAATAAGCTCAACGTGAATTGTAAGGTTATCACCAGGCATTACCATTTCAACACCATCAGGAAGACTAATATTTCCTGTTACGTCGGTTGTACGAACGTAAAACTGAGGACGGTAGTTATTATGGAATGGAGTGTGACGTCCACCTTCTTCTTTCTTAAGTACGTAAACCTCTGCTTTAAACTTAGCGTGAGGAGTAACAGAACCTGGCTTACAGATAACCATACCTCTAGAAATCTGAGACTTCTCAATACCTCTTAAAAGGATACCGGCGTTATCACCAGCTTCACCTCTGTCAAGGATCTGACGGAACATCTCAATACCAGTAATGGTTGAAGTAAGTTTCTCTGCACCCATACCAATGATCTCTACAGGATCACCAGTGTTTGCGATACCGGTTTCGATACGACCTGTTGCAACAGTTCCACGACCTGTAATAGAAAATACATCTTCAATAGGCATAAGGAATGGCTTGTCAACTTCACGAAGAGGCTCTTCGATCCAGCTATCAACAGCTTCCATTAATTCTAATACTGACTTAACCCATTTGTCTTCACCGTTCAATGCTCCAAGAGCTGAACCAGCAATTACAGGACCGTTGTCACCATCATACTCGTAGAAAGAAAGAAGATCTCTGATCTCCATTTCAACAAGCTCAAGAAGTTCTTCATCATCAACCATATCCACTTTATTCATGAATACAACAATACGAGGAATACCTACCTGACGTCCAAGAAGGATGTGCTCACGAGTTTGTGGCATTGGACCATCTGTAGCCGCAACCACAAGAATAGCACCGTCCATCTGTGCAGCACCAGTTACCATGTTCTTTACGTAATCCGCGTGACCTGGACAGTCAACGTGTGCGTAATGACGGTTTGCAGTTTGGTACTCTACGTGTGAAGAGTTAATTGTAATACCTCTTTCTTTTTCTTCAGGAGCATTATCAATTTGATCAAAAGATCTAGCCTCTGAATAACCAGCATCTGCCATCACCTTAGTAATAGCAGCAGTTAATGTTGTTTTACCGTGATCTACGTGTCCAATAGTACCTACGTTTAAGTGAGGTTTAGACCGATCAAATGTTTCTTTTGCCATTGTGTATTTATTTAATCTTAGTTATATATTAGTGTTCAATTTTAATCAACTTGAGCCAATGATGGGATTTGAACCCATGACCTCTTCCTTACCAAGGAAACGCTCTACCCCTGAGCTACACCGGCGTAAAGTATTTAATTTGTTCCTTTTCTAAAGGAAGTGATTTCTGCCTTCATAGGAATTTAAAGCAACAATTACACAATACAGTGTAATCACTGTCCGCTTTCAGCGGGAGATCACGCCATTAGGCGTGATGACTTTCCGCTTTGAGCGGGAGACCGGGTTCGAACCGGCGACATTCAGCTTGGAAGGCTGACGCTCTACCAACTGAGCTACTCCCGCATTTTTTTTCTGAATCTAATCAGATTGCATTTTCAATATTTCAAATTTCGATCACCTCGCTAAATCCGGCAATCCATTCACGATCTAGGATCACCTCGCTAAATCCAGCAATCCATTCACAATCTAGGATTACTCGCTATGCTCGTGATCCGTTTAGGGGGACCCTTGGATTACTCGCTTTGCTCGTGATCCGTTTAGGGGGACCCTAAACAAACATTTTTTTCGAATCCTTAAGAAAGCAAGCTTTCTACGAATTCTCTAAAAATGTTTGTGGGGAGAGCAGGATTCGAACCTGCGAAGACTAGGTCAGCAGATTTACAGTCTGCCCTCGTTGGCCGCTTGAGTATCTCCCCAAACCATTCTAATTTTTTAAAGAACTTTAAAATCTCAAGAGTCAACCTTTATCCGACTCATTCAACTTTCATCAACAAAAAAACCGATTTTGAAATCGTTTCAACTCAGTTTTTTCAGGAGCCGATGGAGGGACTCGAACCCACGACCTGCTGATTACAAATCAGCTGCTCTAGCCAGCTGAGCTACATCGGCCTTTTTGGCTTTTTCAGCTAAAAAAATCAGCATAAAAAAGTCCGCTATTTCTAACGGACTGCAAATGTAAATAAATTATTTTTTCTAAAAAACTTTTTTTGATTTTTTTCCTATAAATATGCTCTTTGTTTTTGTTTCCGTTTTTTTAACTGTCGTTCCAGCGATTGCACACATTCGTCTGTTCCTTCTTCGAAGGATTTAGCGTCCTTCTTTACTATCAAATCCCCACCGGGAATACTCAACAAAACCTCTACAATTTTGTTCTGCTTTTCACTTGTTTTCTGAACTTTTAAAAAAACATCTGCGAAAACGATCCTGTCGTAAAATTGCTCCAGCTTAGTTAACCGTCTTTCAATAAAATTAATGAGTTTACTGTCCGCTGCAAAATTTGGAGTTTGCACATTTACCTTCATACGCAAGAATTTTAGTAGTTAGTAGATCAGTTTGAATTTCGGGGATGCGAATCCTTATACACCTGCTTTAGTTGCGCGATACTATTATGTGTATACACTTGTGTGGAGGCGAGACTCGAATGCCCTAACAGTTCTTTCACTGCGTTTAAATCTGCACCCTCATTTAATAAATGAGTGGCAAAAGAATGTCGCAAAATATGCGGACTCTTCTTCACTTTGAGAGATGCCTCACTAAAATATGAATTTATAATACGGTAGACAAGTGTTTCATATATTTTAACGCCCTTTGCAGAAAGAAACAAATACGAATCATCGCGAATGGCTTCCAGTTCATTCCTTAGATGCAGATACTGCTCTATCGTCTTCACGACCGGTGGAATTAAAGGGATAATTCTTTCCTTATTACGCTTTCCATGTACTTTAATTGACCTTTGCGCAATATGAACATCTTTCACCTTTATACCTATCAGTTCAGCCCTACGCATCCCGGTAGAATAAAACAATTCCACGATCAATTTATTTCGGAGTCCTTCAAATCCTTCAGCGTCATTCAGTTTTTCCAGAACCGCAGCAATTTCCTTTTCAGAAAAAGGGACCTGTATTTTTTTTGACGTTTTTAATGCCTTGTGCTTCAGTAAAGGGTTCACTTCGATCTGTTTGGTCTTCAGCAAGAATTTATAATAGGATTTTAGCGAAGAGATCTTGCGATTAATACTTCGGTTCGAAGTTCCGTTATCGACCATCATTACGATCCAACTCCGAATGACAGAATAATTAACCTCTTTTATGCCTTGGTATTCATAATTTTCCTTAGCAAAAAAAGCGAAATTCTCCAGGTCGTTGAGATAGGCTGTAATGGTATGAGGAGAATACTTTTTCTCGAGTGTAAGGTAGTCGGTAAATTCAGAAAAGGGCATAAAAAATCCGTTGGTAGTAAAAATACTATAATCCAACGGATTTTTGTGATTTACAATAAAAGGAATCTTTAGATCTCTTCCTGATCTCTTAGATTTTGGATATATTGAGCTTTTTGGATTTGTGCTCTACGTACTACAGAAGGCTTTGAAAAAGCTTGTCTTGCACGTAGTTGACGCATAGTTCCGGTACGATCAAACTTACGCTTGAAACGCTTTAGTGCTCTATCGATATTTTCTCCGTCTTTAACTGGTATAATTAACATAGTGTCATCACCTCCTCTCTTTTGGGACGGCAAAGATAAAAAGTTATTTGTAATACATCGTTAAGAAATGCTAAAAAATTACTGTTTAAATAACGATGCCCGTTTACCCAGATCTTTTATTAACTGCTCCTCCTCTTCACTTTCTAACAATACATTGTAGTTATCCCAGAATTCTTCGTTATATGGTCTTGAGCTAAAAATATCTTCAGACCATTCTTTATTCAATGCCGTCTCCACAGCAAAAGCATCGCGAATCACTTCAGTAAATAGTATTTCCTGAATCGTAAAATAATACTGTTCGTCTTTATCAAAACCCGGTTCACTTTCGGTCTTTACCTGGTCTGATGAGCGGTCACCAATATTCACCAGTTTTGGAGATTCGTAATAAAAATAATTTGGATACATCTTTCCTTCATACTCCATATAGGTGATCACCAATTTATGATTTACCTGAGTATCAAACAAACTCTTGCTTCTTCGTTTTTGCACGTCTGATGCGGCTACCAATTCGTACTCTATCTTTTTAAAGGCATAATTATCCCAATAAATATAGAGCCAACCGTTGGCTTCAAAACCGTCGTTATAAATATTTGGTGTGTTCAGGTCTATAAAATCTGAACTCTTACCAATTTTAATCTTGTACAATTTTCTTCCATTTTCAACTAAAACAGTATCCAATGTGAACTGATGGGTTTTGAGCATATTCTTTCCGAATAATGCATCACGTGCATTGGCATTTCTCACCAGATTAAGCTGCCCTGCGAAAAGCTTTTCCAGACCATTTAAGCGCTGATCGTTCCATTTAATTGCGTTGACCAGTGAAGCGGTTTTAATGGTGTCTCTACGCAATTCCTTTGCCTTTACATTTATGTTTTTACCATTATACTTTAAAAAGGAAGCATAAGCAAACAAACTGTCCACTTCCCGAAGGTCATAGCTTTTGCGAATCTCGTCTACATTGATCTTTAGATTTTTCTTGGCCCCGGAAGCGTAGCTTGAGTCGTACATGGTTATTGCACTTTCAATTAGCCATTTATATTCCTTTTTATTGCGCTCCCGGTGTCTTAAAAATCCTTTCTGAAGATATGGCAATTCGGGTAAATTATCGGGTAATTCTTCGATAGCCTTTAACACGATATCATTCCCTGTTTTAGGGCGGGTAGACGACACCACAACGACTTCATCCAGCGCAGCAATATCTTCTTCCAGAAAGATCTCTAAAGGCTGCTCCAGTTCACTGATAACCGTTTTAAAACTCTTATAACCAATGGAAGAAATAATGAGGGTATCATTACTAAATTCTCTTGGTGCCTGTAACACAAAATTTCCATCGATATTCGTGATGGTACCTATGGTTGAATTCTGAATATAAACACTCGCACTTTCAATGGGGAGAAAGGTTAAGAAGTCGGCTACCTTCCCTTTGATCTCTGTTTGAGCAAAACTGCTGAAACAAATAAATCCGATTAAAAAACTAACAAATTTTTCTAATTTCCTTAATTTCATTGGTGCTATAATGTTTTGTTCCCCACTATAATTTTAGGTAGCCGGTTTATATGCTTTGCCGTCCATTACCATCTTTGCAATGATCTCTCTTAGGATCTCTGACGTTCCTCCGCCAATGGGTCCCAGTCTGCTGTCTCGCAGATTCCGTGCCAAAGGATATTCTTCCATATACCCATATCCTCCTAACAACTGCAAACATTCATAGGCAACCTCATCGGCTACCTTGGTAGATATAAGCTTGGACATGGTGGCTTCCTTAACAACATATTCACCATTATTAAGTCGTTGGGCCGTCACGTAGTTGAAGGTTTTACACACTTCTATTTCGGCCGACATCTGAGCTACTTTGTGTCTCAAGGCCTGAAACTCTGAAATAGGTTTTCCAAAGGCAACTCTTTCCTTCATATAGGCTATGGTGTAATCGAGTGCCCATTGACTGCGTGCATGTGAGTTAATCCCCATTATGAGTCGTTCCAATGCAAAATGCTGCATAATATACGGAAAGCCCTTATTCTCTTCACCCATGAGGTTAGCAGCCGGAATCTCCACATTATCGAACGCGATCTCACCTGTATCGCTGGCACGCCAACCCAGCTTGTCTAATTTTGTTGCCGAAACACCTTTGGCCTCACGATCAACAATAAACATGCTTATTCCTTTATTTCCTAATTCGGGTGAAGTTTTGGCGGCTACTATTAGGTAATCACTATATACTCCATTTGTAATAAAGGTTTTGGAACCGTTTAAAATATAACTGTCACCCTTTTTTACCGCTGTACTGCGCATTCCAGAGACGTCACTTCCTCCAAAGGGTTCAGTAATACACAGACAACCAATCATATCTCCCGAAATACTGGGAGCAAGGTACTTCTCTTTTTGTTCGTGATTTCCCTCCTTATTAAGATGGGTCATCGCCAGATATGCATGGGCCCACATAGCCGCTGCAAAACCACCTGAGTTTACTTTTTGCAATTCTTCCAGAAAGATCACAGTGTAGAAAAGATCGAGATCCATCCCGCCGTAAGCTTCGGGATAATTGATACCAAAATATCCCATATCCCCCATTTTTTTCCAGATGAAACGTTCTATATGACCTGTTTCTTCCCACTTTTCGATATGGGGAACTACTTCTTTCTGTAAGAAATCTTGAAAGCTCTTTCTGAAAAAATCATGTTCTTCTGTAAAGTATGTGGTACTCATAAATTGTTTTAAGGTTTAGGGATATACGCTGATGAAGTAATATTACTCAAAGCACAAATATAACTGAAATAGCTGTAATTTCTGAGGTGTCATTCCTTCAATTTTTTCCAACTCCGAAATGTGCTCGATCTTTTCATGCAATATTCGGTATTCCCAAATCTTTTTTGCAAGCTCGAAAGAGACTCCCGGAATGGTAGCTATATCGGAAGCAGAAATGGTGTTGAGATTCATTTTTTTTATGTCCTTCGGAAGTTTTACCGTAAACAATCTTAAGGTTCGTTGTACGACGGAATCACTCAAACCGTATACTTCATAAAGCTGAAGTTCATTTGAAAACCCTCCTATACGCTCTCTGTATCTTACTATTCTTTGGCTTAATGTAACACCCAAACCTTTTACCTCCTGAAGCTGCTCGGCGGTGGCTGCATTAAGATCGGCCTTTTTTTCCTGAGGTAACTCAGAAATAGTTTTTCTGAAAGCAGGTCTGTAAGTCCCGGGTTTGGTAACCCAATCCGGAAATGTAAACAAAGGGCTGATTCTGTTTAACACCGAATCGGAAACCCGGGTAACCCTTTTAAAATCGGCTACAGAGTTGATCCATTCTCCTTTTTCTCTGTACTGCTGAAGTCTGTCGAATTCTTCAACGGTCAATCCAAGCGTGTAGGCCTTGTAATCGGTAATAAAATTCGGATTGAAAGGATATTGTTTCGGTTTATGCTTTTCGGCTTCAGCGCAACGCAATGAATCCAATTGCTTAAGTATTAAGTCAATCTCGGGATTTGAAAAAGATACCGGATCTTCTTCCGAAGTATCCAGAAAAAAGTAAACAGCCAATAAGGCCAGAATGACAAACAGCAGAGATAAAATACTGTTGCGTTGAGAACGACTGAAAACGAAATGAGAAAGAAAAGTTGACATGACTCCACTCTAAGAATTGGGGAGTTTCCATAAATATATTAAAAATTGAATAAAAAATGCGCTCCTTGATTGTCAAGGAGCGCATTACTAAATTACATATTTGAGATAGTCCTTAATCGTTTATCGCTTCCCGTTTTAATTTGATGGCATCCAAATAACGTTTCAACTGTTTCTTCACTACGGGGAAGAGGAAGTACAATCCTACCATATTCGGGAATACCATGGCAAAGATCATCGCGTCAGAGAATGCCCAGATAGAATCCATACTAGCAGCGGCACCTATTACCACAAACGTTAAGAATAGCAGCTTATACACGAGATCCGCTCTTTTACCTCTTCCGAAGAGAAATTTCCAGGACTGAAGACCGTAATACGACCATGAGATCATGGTAGAAACCGCAAAGAGCACTACTGCGATCGTTAAGAATATTTTGGAATAAGGAATATATTCGGCAAAGGCTTTGGAAGTAATTCCGGCTCCTTCATACGGTAACCCATCAATAAGCACGGTTCCTGTACCATCCCCTCCATACTCGAAATATCCTCCAAAATTAAAGATAATGATCACCAATGCGGTCATCGTACAAATTACAACAGTATCAATAAATGGCTCTAAAAGTGCCACTAATCCTTCACTTGCGGAATACTTTGTTTTTACAGCCGAGTGTGCAATCGATGCGGAACCTGCACCTGCTTCGTTAGAGAATGCCGCACGTTGAAATCCGACTAATAACACACCTATTAAACTTCCAACACCAATCGCAGTTGGGTTAAAGGCTTCGGTTATGATAAGACTGATCGCATCATCGATAAATGAAAAATTACTTAAAATAATATACAAACAACAAGCGATATATAATATTGCCATAAACGGTACTACCTTTTCGGTCACTTGTGCAATACGCTTTATTCCTCCAATAATAATGATCCCTACCAGGATTGCGAGGACTATTCCAACGATGGCACCTGCTGCGGTACTTTCCCAGTTAAATAATTCCTTTAATACGATGGTTGCCTGATTACTTTGAGCTGCATTACCACCCCCAAATGATCCACCGATACAAAAAACAGCAAACAAGGCAGCTGCAATTTTACCAATGGTTTTAAATCCTCTTTCTTTTAATCCTTTGCTTATATAATACATAGGCCCCCCATAGACAGTTCCATCGGGTCCAACATCCCTGTATTGAACTCCCAGGGTACATTCCACAAATTTTGTGCTCATCCCCAGCAAACCACACACGATCATCCAGAAAGTAGCTCCGGGTCCCCCCAGCGCAATTGCTAAGGCGACACCGGCGATATTACCATTACCAACGGTTCCCGATACGGCTGTGGCCAATGCCTGAAAGTGACTTACCTCACCGTCTGAGCTCTCATCACGGATGGTATCGACTATATCTCCATCAATGGCTAATTCATCGACAGTTTCAAGATGTTTATCAAGGCTGTCCACCTTGTTCATATCCTGCCCTTGGGCAATTCCATCTTCGCCATATAATTCTTTAGCTCCATACTTTTCTATATCCTCATATTTTCCTCGAACTGTATTGATGGCTTTTCCAAAAAACCGGATATTCGGAAATCCGAAATACAGGGTAAAGAATGCCGCACTGGCAACTAGCAATATCAATACAAAAGGGATATCGGGATCTTCCCAAACCAAAAAGAAAATAACGTTCGTAACAAACTCGGAAACAGGCGCAAACGCCTGATCTATTTGTTGATCTAACCCCATCTCTTCCGCTTCCTGAGCAAAAGTTAAAAGTGGAGATAAAATGGTAAGAAAAGCGAGAAGATATTTCTTCATAATTGATTTTATTGGTGAGACTTGTATTTTAAAGCAAGGCAAGATGCTAAAAAAAAACAGCGAATTCAAATTTTTGCTGCTTAATTTGTTAACGATAGCTTAATCTTTAAAATAGGTTTTGAGTGATTCAATTTGGTCGGGCCTTCCGATGAGGATCAATTTGGATTGCTTTTTGATAATCATTGAAGGCTCAGGATTGACAATATATTCTCCTTCCGGAGTTTTATAACCGATAACCGAACAGCCCGTCTTTTTTCGAATATCTAATTCTCTAATGGATTGCTCTCTTCCGTCTTTACAGATTTTTTCGAAATCGACCTGCTTTACATTGATACTTTCTTTTTCTCCGGTCACAGAAAGGTTATCCAAAAATTCCACTAGATCGGGGACAACTACCAATGAAGCCATATGCTCACCGCCTATTCTGTCCGGCAGGATTACATTATCTGCCCCCGCAAGTTTAAGTTTTTTATAACTTGCC
This sequence comes from Constantimarinum furrinae, assembly GCF_014295415.1. Lineage (GTDB taxonomy): Bacteria > Bacteroidota > Bacteroidia > Flavobacteriales > Flavobacteriaceae > Constantimarinum > Constantimarinum furrinae. The sequence goes on along the minus strand of NZ_CP052909.1, from coordinate 1,869,097 downwards.
TCTTCGGTTGCCCTGCTAATGATCTTAAGGTCTTTGTTGATTTGTCTGGCCGATAAAACCACAAACAAATTATCGGCATCACTGGGAAGGGCACATATAAGCACCGATGCTTTCTCGATTCCCGCTCGAATTAAAATTTCATCTTCAACAGCATTTCCGTGAACAAATAACATATCCTCGGTTGTAAAGCGCTCTACTACATCCTTATTGTCTTCGATTACGACAAAGGACTTATTATACGCCATTAATTTTTCAACCGCTTGACGTCCGTTTCGTCCATATCCGCAAACTATGACCTGTCCCGAAAGGGAGTCGATTTTTTTTTGCACTTTCTTTTGTTTTAAATTACCAATATTATTACTGCTCAGGATATATTCAGTAATCACTTTTATAGCATATCCGACAATAAAAATACTGGTTAAAATTAACACCGACGTAAATACTTTTTCGGTATTACTTAAAGGCTCTACCTCCTTAAACCCTACTGTGGTAATACTGATGACCGTCATATACCAGGCATCCACCCATGAATACCCTGAAAAAAATCGAAATCCAATGACTCCAATTAAAAACACCAGCACTAATAACAGCAAGGCGCCAACTATATTTGAGCGTAGCAATTTAATCATAGATCGAATACAGAGCTTCGTTTGGTATACAAAAGGTCTTTTAATTTTAACCAGAATGCAAGTGTTAGATAAATCGCGAATCCGGCACCAAAGGTTGCAAAGGAAACATATATAAAGAATAGACGCACACTTTTGGCGCGCATTCCCAGTCGGTCTGCCAGCCGCGAGCTCACATAAAACCCTCGCTTTTCGAAGTAATGCCTTATATTATAGACCAATTGTAACATAGCTGCAAAGTAGCAATTTTTAGTCAATTTACCCTTGAAGCGTTCTGCTGCTTTAGTATCGAATTCCCAATCGCACATTTGAGACATTGACCCGGATTACAATAGCATTTTTTGAGTTGAAGTAGTGCCTGACTCTCTAGCGCGTTTTCTGCCACCGGCCGCAGTTGGTTAAATTTTTTGATGATGGCATTCTCTTCCTTTCTTAAGCCGGAGGCTAAACGAACGATCTCTTCAGATATATCATTACTCTGATATGTAGCATAGCAAAATTTTATCGGAATTAATGTATTAATAATGAGCAGATCGATAAATCCTTTGGAAAGTGATTTCTTCCTTTTGGAAGAGCTGACATCGAAATTGTAGTGGGTATCCCAATACGAACTTGCATGTACTGCAAACAATCTGTAAAACCCTTCTGCGGTCTTTGTTTCGATCACTTCGGAAAAGAGGTTCTTTTTTGTGCTGAAAAGTGCCGCGAGTTGAGATAATCTAATCGTAGGGAAATTAGGCGGTCGCAATCGAAAGAATTTTGGCTGGATCACAGCGGTGTCGTCGATCTTAAATTTTTGTTTGATAAAATTATATTTCTGAAGCACAACTTCAAAATGCATATCTTCCTTCCAGGTGTTGAGCATTCCTGCCTGCCCTAACAATAAAGCCTCCAAATCTAATTGTTTTTTACTGCATTTTTTTATGACCGTAAAGGGTACCGACTTGGCGATACTGTAAAATGATTCTCCATTCACTTTTAATCCGAAGCTTTTACTCAACATATAAAAAAGTACTGCCTCCCAATGATTTTTGGATTGGGATAGCTCCTTTAATATTTGTTCATTACGTAATTCTAAGCGCTCAAAATACAGACGCTCCAACCAATTTTTAACGGTGAGCCCCGGAACGGTGGCGAAGTTATTTTCGCAATAGATCCACGCTTCTTTGTTTGAGAATAACTTATGATAGTTTGTAAGTATCGCATCATGTGTAACCTTTTTTAACTCAAGCGTGGGAATCGAGGTATTATCATTTCTAAATACTTCTGCATCGTGCTCCCAGACTACATGAAGGATAACATTATCGTAGTTTTTATCAGTTTGATGCTGATGAACATACCAATCTGACGATTTAAGGTGAATCTCTATATTACCAATCCATTTAAGATCGTTGACCAGAATTTGGCCGTTAAAGAAGTCCGGCCCCGAATTGAGGTTGTGACTCCCCGGGTCGATCAATGTTAAAGTTTCCCCCTGAACCGTAAGTAAATTACGCGCATCAAATTTTTGAAACTTCCACACATAGTGTAGAAAATCCTCTCTCATGAGTAATAAAAATTGCGGGGAGTCGTAAAAGCTTAATTTGTTTTGTCCTTGGTATCGTCGTTTTCAACAGCGTCTCGAATGGGATCGGCGTACAATGCTTTATTCCATTTATACAACTTACGGCGCAACATCAAAAACCTGAAAATGCCTATTGCCAGAAAACAAACACAAACCACTAGAGCCACATACCCTAACCAATGAATCTGCTCGAAATCCTTCAATTGCAATAATGCCAAACCTCCAAGTAATAAATACAGGGACGCTCTTATATATGCCAGTAGCGTACGTTCGTTTGCCAGATTGGTTCGTTCTAAAGCCAGGATCTCTCTGGTGTTTACCGGTATGGGCTTGGTTCGTAAAAAGCGAAACAATCTTTTTGCCTTGCGTTTCATTATAGCTTAAAAATAAAGAAATCCTTTCCGGAAAGAAAGGATTTTTTAAAACATTTAACGAATGGTCTAATCGATATAACCCATTTTTTTCATCCAGTCGTTGTTGAACATTTTCCCCACGTACCTACTTCCGTGGTCATGAAAAAGTACCACTACCACATCGTCTTTTGTAAAATGGTCTTTTAGCTGAAGCAAGCCTTTTATGGCTGCTCCTGCCGAATTTCCGAGAAACATACCCTCTTCTTTAGCGAGTTTCTGAGTATATACTGCGGCATCCTTATCGGTCACTTTGGTAAAACCATCAATAATATCGAAGTTCACATTCTTAGGAAGAATATCTTCGCCTATTCCTTCAGTTACATAAGGATAGATTTCCTTTTCATCAAAAATTCCTGTCTCGTGATATTTTTTAAATACGCTTCCGTAAGTATCGATTCCCCATACTTTAATATTGGGGTTTTGTTCCTTTAGGTATTTCCCTACCCCACTAATGGTACCACCGGTACCTACACCCACTACAAAGTGAGTCACTTTTCCGTCGGTTTGCCTCCAAATCTCGGGTCCGGTACTTTCGTAGTGTGCTGCAGTATTGCTAGGATTGTCATACTGATTCACATACCAACTGTTAGGTGTTTCTTCGGCCAAACGTTTGGAAGTAGAATAATATGATCTTGGGTCGTCCGGTTCAACATCGGTAGGACACACAATCACTTCACTACCTACGGCTCTAAGAATATCCATTTTCTCCTTGCTCTGTTTATCACTGATCACACATACCATTTTGTATCCTTTTACAATAGCTGCCAGTGCCAGGCCCATTCCCGTATTCCCGCTGGTACCTTCAATGATGGTCCCCCCGGGTTTTAATCTGCCGTCATTTTCGGCATCTTCTATCATCTTCAGCGCCATTCGGTCCTTGACCGAATTTCCGGGATTAAAGGTCTCGTATTTTGCTAGCACCAATGCCGGAATGTCTTTAGTTAGATTGTTAATCTTTACCAATGGCGTATTCCCGATAGTGCCCAATATGTTTTCTGCGTATTCCATAACAAATTTTAGAAGTGCAAAGGTATAAAAAAGTCTGTCTCCAGAGCTTTCAAATTAATAGAGATTTTGAGCGGAAAGAGAGGAAAAACAGGTAATTCTTATTTATATAAACTTGCTAGGAATCCCATGGAAATCTTATCATCAACATTGTCGTTCACAGACGTCCCGTAGACTTGCCATTACTCCTTTCAGATAGGCGACAATTTTAATTCAGAGGAGCGCAACTATGGCCACTTTTATTAGCCTCAACCCAGTAGGCTGTAGGAGCACAAAAACTATTATTCGTAACGAATGGCCTTAACAGGAGAGATCTTGGCAATGATCCAGGTTGGAATAAGCAGCATTAAAAGACACAAAATAAACGTTCCCGCATTAAGTGCCAGAATATAGCCGGCATCCAGATAGACAGGGGCTTCGGTAACGTAATATGTATCCGGGTTTAACGGAAACAGTTTGAAATACTTCTGAGCTAGAAGGAGTCCGAGACCAATGACATTTCCCCAGAAGAGGCCTACTCCAATTAGGTACATTGCATTGTATAAAAACACCTTGCGTACACTCCAATCATTACTTCCCAGTGCTTTGAGAATTCCTATCATTTGTGTTCGTTCCAGTATGAGTACCAGTAAGGCAGTAATCATATTAATCCCGGCAACCAGGATCATGATCCCGATGATTAGGGCAATATTAAAATCGAAAAGGTCGAGCCACTCGAAAATGGAATAATACTTTTCCCGAATGGTCTGAGTATCCAGTGTACTTTCCGTTTCCTTATAAACGGCGTTGCCTACCTGTTGTATATCATCGAAATCCTCAACAAAAAGCTCGAAAGCACCAATCTGGTCAGCTTCCCATTTATTGAGACGCTGAATATGACGGATATCGGCAATGATAAATTGTTCATCAAATTGTTGAAAGCCGCTGTTGTAGATCCCCTTGATCACAAATCCGCGAGTACGGGGTGGTTTTGTGCTGTCTTCATTGAGAAAAAAGGTGACAATTTTATCATTGAGCTGTAACTGCAAGCGGTTTGCCAAATAGGAGGATAAGAGGATCTCATTACCAAGGTCACCGCTAAAATCGGGAAGATCGCCTTCTACCAAAAAATCATCAAAGTACGCCCAATTATAGTCCTCACTCACCCCTTTTACCACGATACCTTCAAAATCGGTTTCGGTACGTATCACTCCTGCCTTGGATGCGGTAACCTGAATGTGATCAATACCATCTACAGTAGTAAACTTCGGATAAAACGGTTGGTTTTTAGAGATCGGGATCTGTGAATCGTTACTAAAGTTGGTATCGAAATTTGAAATTATGATGTCTCCGTTAAAAGCCGAGACCTTTTCTCGTATCTTTTTTTGCAGTCCGACGCCCGTTGCTATGGAGATAAGCATCATTATTATACCCAGGGCAATCGCACTTATCGCAATTTTTATTATTGGAGCCGAAATGCTACTTTTATAATCCTTGGAAGCGATGATGCGCCGGGCGATGAAAAATTCGAAATTCACGGGTTACTTTATGCGATTTACGTTGTTCAAAAATACATTTTTAATCCTTCTTCTGTTAGGTTTTTCCTGCGGAAGTGGAGACAAAGGGAATCAAATTCCTTTTTCAGAAGAAAATACGGAGGAGTCTGAAGCCCGTAGTTCGAAGTCGGAAGCCGGAAGCATTGATAAAGATGACACTATTGTGATGGGCGCCGAACAGTTTGATACCTACTCCGGACTGCTCCGAAACAAAACGGTTGGCGTTGTCGCAAATCAGACTTCTGTGATTAGTGCAGAACAACAGTCCATACATTTAGTAGACTTTTTAGTGTCGAAGAAAATCGATTTAAAAAAAGTATTTGCTCCCGAGCACGGTTTCAGAGGAACGGCAGATGCCGGTGAACTGATTAAGGATGGTATGGATGTGAGTACCGGTCTTCCTATAATTTCACTGTACGGAAAAAACAAAAAACCTTCCCAACAACAACTGTCGGGTTTAGAGGTAATGATATTTGATATTCAGGATGTAGGTGCACGTTTTTACACCTATATCTCTACCCTTCACTATGTGATGGAAGCCTGTGCCGAAGCCGGGATTCCCCTTATTATAATGGATCGACCAAATCCCAACGGGCACTATATAGATGGTCCTATTCTGGAAATTCAGCATAAAAGTTTTGTGGGCATGCATCCCGTTCCGGTAGTCCACGGGATGACCATTGGGGAATATGCACAAATGATAAACGGACAGGGATGGCTGGAAAATAAGAAGCAGTGCGAAATTAAGGTTATTAAGATGCTCAATTACGACCACCAAACTGCGTATTCACTTCCTGTGAAGCCTTCACCAAATCTTCCAAATGATACAGCCATCAATTTATATCCAAGCCTTTGTTTTTTTGAAGGTACCGTTGTAAGTGCCGGGCGGGGTACAAATACTCAGTTTCAGGTGTTTGGAGCGCCATCCTTACCGGCTGAGTTTTTTCCGTATACATTCACCCCACAAGCTAATGAAGGTGCTAAACATCCTAAGTTTAAGGGTGAGCAGTGTAACGGGCTCGACCTCAGGAATACGAAAAAAATGAACAAACTGAATCTGGAGTGGCTTATTGAGGCCTATGTGGGTTATGGAAAAAAGAAGGAGTTCTTTAATGACTTTTTTACGAATCTTGCCGGAACCACTAAATTGCAGGAACAGATCGAAAAAGGATATACCTATCCCGAAATACGGGCCACCTGGCTACGTGATCTGGATGCTTATGACGCCATGAGGAAAAAATATCTGCTTTATAAATAATTGGGCATTAATTAATTGTATTTAAAATTTCCCGGCTAATATCCTAAACGCTTAAAAACACCTTTACGGCGAGACTATTTTTGTATCTTCCCTTAAAATTTGCAGATTGAAGAAAGTACTTTATCTTCTACTTCTATTCGTGCTGTGTGCTTTTCAGTGTGAAGAAGAAGTTGAAAACGATCAGCGCTCCTCTGTGAGTGGTTTAATTGTCGACGGAAACAATAATCCACTAAGTGACATCAAAATTCAGGTGATCTCTGAGGATCTTGTATTGGGTGAATCCCGCAGTGAGTCCAATGGGTTTTTCAATTTTACTACCCTGAGAACCGGGTATGATGATTTCAGGATCGCGATCAACAGAACAGAGGGTTCTCCATACAGCCGCGTAACCTATGTTTATGGTGACAGCTCGTTCGAAGAGCGTTACAACCTTGATCAAGTGGTTTTACGGAAATTAGCAACACTCGATTTTAAAATAACAAAAACCTCTCCGGATCAGAATGTTTTGGATTTCTCACTGGAATACATAAGCAGTGAATGTTCGTTCTTCTTTATAGATACCAATATTCCTAATTCTGAAGATTGTTATGAGGATAAGATAATTTCCGGAACCTTGAACGACAATCAAACCAATTTTGAAACAGAAGTACCTTCACTATTAAATACTACGGTTCGATTTACTTACGAGCTGAATAATGAACCACCTCAAATCATTCTTATTGAATTGACCGAAGCAACCACGACCTATGAATTTGAATATTAAAAAAATACTGTTTTGTTTGTGTCTGTTCTCCGTGCTATTAACTTCCGGGCAAGAGATAGAAGAGGAAGATAGCAACTCTTCAGACTGGGTGCAGGATGATCATTTCGGAGTGTTTAAGGTAGGATTGTATGTTCCTCTTGTTATGGGTGATAACTTTGCAAATAAGGCTTTAAAACAGGATGCCGGTGTTGAAGTGGCCTTTATGGTAAATATTTTCGATTCACCTGTCCTTCTGGGTGTGAATTTTAATCATTTTCACGCCGATGTTGTGGATCCGCAACTGGTGGGCAATTATACCGGAGCCGATATTAACAGTATTGGCCCGATGATTGGATATCAGGTTTTAAACGACACGAATTGGCGTGGCACAGTAGCTTTGGGCTACGGATTTGTAAAATATAAAAATAGCGGGAAAAATTTCGATTTTAGTGATTCGGGAGGGAGTTTAACGGTGGCACCAAGTATGGGATATCACTTTTCAAGACACATTGGTGCTTATGGTGAGTTGGCTTTCCGAAGGGATTTTTTGAATATTGAAAGTCCGTCGGAATTGAAAACATTTTTTAACGGAGCAACTTATATTTCCTTTAGTTTAGGTGTGCGTATTGTTATTTAATTCGCCGCTTCATTTCTTCCACTATATTAAATGCCGCAGGGCAAATCGCCACATTCTTTAAGGTAAGGTTCGAGATCTGCTGAAATTTTTTTCTATCGGTATGTGGAAATTCGCGGCAGGCCTTTGGGCGCACATCATAAATACTGCAGAAATTATCTGCTCCCAAAAAAGTACAGGGTACACGCTGCAATACATGGTCATTCTCCTCATCAACCTTTAAATAGGATTCAACGAATTTTTGAGGCTTCATTTTAAAGTGCTTTGCTATACGTTCAATATCCTTGTTGGTAAATAATGGCCCTGTGGTCTTACAGCAGTTGGCGCATGTTAAGCAATCGGTCCGCTCAAACTCGGCTTCATGCAGCTCTACCATGAGCGTATCCAGATTTTTTGGCGGCTTTTTCCGAAGCTTTCCGAAGAACTTTTTATTCTCCTTATATGTATCTTTAGCCCGTTGAGGGAGTTCATTCAGGATGTCTTCCATGGCGTAAAATTACGGATTTAGGAACTAGTAATGAATTTTGAGTAAATAGTAATTAGGAATTAGGAGTAGAAAACAACGAATAAGTAATAGCCTGTATACAGTAACCAGTATGCTGTAAGCAACTCATCGAACGAAGTGTAAAGAAAAATCCTGTAACCCGTAACATGCAACCTGTAACCTGTAACCTATACCCCGCAACCATTAACCCGATGCGCATATGAACGACATATATGGACGAGCTCTGTTGGATTATTTCCACGGAAAGTATACTGAAGATATCATAACGGAAACGAATATCAGCGAAGAAGATGTCTTACCACTTCCCTATCTCTTTAGAAGTTATTCTGAAATGCCTCCTCTGGAACAAAAAGCATTACAACTTTCAAAGGGAAGGATCCTCGATGTAGGCTGCGGTACCGGAAGTCATTCGCTGTACCTTCAGAATAAAGGAATGGAGGTTACAGCCATTGATACTTCACCGGGAGCAGTTGAAGTTTGTCAACGCAGAGGGCTAAAGGATGTACGGCACACTGAGCTGCTTCAGTTTAAAGACAAAGACTTTGATACTATACTGTTGTTAATGAACGGAACGGGCATTTTTGAAACGCTTGAGAATATTCCGGAGTACCTTCAGCATGTGAAGTCATTGTTGGCTAAAAACGGTCAAATCCTTATAGATTCGAGTGATCTTCAATATATGTATGATAGAAATGAGGAAGGAGGGTTGTGGGTACCGGCAGATCGTTATTATGGTGAACTTGAATTTACCATGACCTACAAGGGCGTATCCTCTCCCCCATTTTTCTGGTTGTACCTGGATGAACTACGTTTTGAGGAAATATGTACTTCTGAAGGCCTAAAATTTGAGGTAATAACGCGGGGTGAAAACTACGATTATCTCGCCAGGATTACTGTTGATTGCGATAGCCCATCTTAACCAATTGGGTCATTTTTGATCCAAAAAGTTCTCTTGCCCATTGTTCCGAGATCCTGGTAAGGTCTGAAGCCAACACAGTCTTAGCATTTTCTATTTTTTGCCCAACCTTTCCATCGTAAAAACCGTTGATCTCCTCCTGCTGCGCTACAGTTAGAGCAGTTGGGTCCTGTCGCTGTTGTTTTGCTGCCTCACTACCGTAAAAGTCGGTCATTGCAGCAATATCCTCTTTGGAAAAGTGCTTTTTATACGCTGAAGTGAGTAAGACCATTGCCTGATCGATCGTTTTGTCCTTGTCTTCGCGAATGGTAGTCCAATCTTCTTCCATGATCTCTGTATTTCTGAAATTTTTTGCAAGAACCAGGAACATTTCTTCATAAGCTTGGTCATATTGGGCGCGAATTCCACTATTGTCTAAATAATTAATGATCCCCGCCTCGAACGCATCAGACTGCGCCGAAGTTGAAAAACAAATCGCCAAAAAAAGCGTTAAAAATAAATATCCAATTTTCATAATGCCCAATTAAAAGTTATGTTTGCTAAAAATACAAAAATAATACTATGAGAAAAGCCCCGCTAAGATTCGCTCTCTTATTTTTATCCTTTTTATTAATTCTTTCCTGTAAAAGTGATGATGGTGGCCCCATGGAAGATCCAAGGGCAGAGAATCTAAAAGCATTGGGAACGTCTGCAGAAGATCTACTTTCGGATGATGAGTATACCAGTATTGTCGTCGAAATTGTTTATGCTAACGGCTATCGTCCGCAGCAGCTCACCATAGACAGTTTTGAAATTTTCTTAAACGACCGACTCAACAAACCTGATGGAATTTCCATAGTAGAAACTGTGATCGACGCCCCCCAGGGGAAGCCATTCAGCATTCAGGAAATTCGTGAGATTGAAGCCAATAACAGGACCCGATATACCGTTGGGGATGAAATAGCGGTCTATGTGTTCTTTGCTAACGGCAGTTCTTCGAATGATACGGCTAATTCGGTTACCTTAGGTACTGCGTATCAAAACACCTCTATCGTTATTTACGAAGAAACCATACAAAACCTGAATTTAGGGGATTTCTTCCTGGTGGAAGCCACTACCTTACGGCATGAATTTGGACATCTTTTGGGGCTCGTGAACATTCAGGGGGATGATATTCACAGTGACCACGAAGACCCCGACAATAACAAACATTGCGTAGTTGAAGAATGCTTAATGTATTTCGCCAGTACAAATCCCGGGACCATTCCAAATCCGGTAAAAGGAGATATACCTCCTCTGGATGAATTATGCCTTGCCGATCTGCAAGCGAAGGGCGGGAAGTAATGGATTAGGTGTTAGGTGTTAGGTGTTAGGTGTTAGGTGTTAGGTGTTAGGTGTTAGGTGTTAGGTGTTAGGTGTAAAAATAAGAACAACTACTAAATTCTCACGACTCACTATTATTTTTCTTCGGTGACCGAATAGACCTTTTTTCCGTTAATAAATGTCGCTTGTACTTTTGTCTTCGGAATACTATCTTCCGGAATGGTCATAATGTCACGATCCAGAACAACAAAATCTGCAAATTTTCCGGGTTCAATACTGCCTTTCTCGTTTTCTTCAAAATTTGAAAAGGCGGCCCAAATAGTCATCCCCTTAAGGGCTTCTTCACGGGTTAGTGCCTCTTCCATACGATAACCCCCTTCGGGAAAGTTTTTCAAATCCTTTCTGGCTACCGCCGAGTAGAAGGTATGCATGGGATTTACCGCTTCTACAGGAAAATCGGTACCCAGGACAATGATTCCGGCATGGTCAAGTAATGTTCTGTAGGCATAACCACCTTTTATACGATCCGGCCCCACCCTGTCTTCTGCCCAGTACATGTCACTGGTGGCGTGAGTAGGTTGTACCGAAGGAATTATATTTCGTGAAAATTTATTGAGATCCTCCTGACTCACAATTTGAGCGTGTTCAATTTTCCAACGTGCATCATTCTTCCCTTTCAACGCTTTTTCATAGGCTCTAATCACCGAAACATTTGCTGAATCTCCAATGGCATGCGTGTTCATTTGAAAGTTAGCAGCCGCAATTTTCCGTGCTAACGAATCCAAACCTTCCATAGGGGTAATCATAGCTCCAAAATGTCCGGGCTGGTCACTATAGGGTGCTCTCATAGCAGCGCCACGAGATCCGAGTGCCCCATCGGCATATACCTTTACCGAACGAACATTCAGCCGATCGGTTTTTAGTATACCCGATTTAAGCATAGTATCTAAATCGGGTGCACCACTACTTATCATGGCATACACTCTTAGATCCATTTCTTCATTTTCCTGAAGTTCATTAATAAGTTCGATGATTTTTTTACCCAGTCCGGCATCATTAACTGTGGTAAGGCCCATCGCTACGCATAATGCTTCAGCATCTTTTAATGCAGTGGTATTAAATTCGTGGGTTCGCTTTGGAACTACATCATACACCAATTTCATTGGGGTATCCACAAGGATTCCTGAAGGTTCACCGTTTTCAAGAATGACTTCTCCTCCATCTATTTTTGTTTCTGAAGTTATTCCGGCCAATTCCAGCGCTTTGGTATTTACAAGTAATGCATGTCCGTCGATACGTGTAAGTGCGACCGGCGTGTCCGGAAACAACGAATCCAATGCCTCTTTATTCGGAAATTGTTTTATATCCCAATCGTTCTGATCCCATCCCCGACCGAGAATAAACGCACTGTTCTTTTCCTTTTGAAAAGCAATCACCCGTTCCAGTACTTCATCGAAACTGGTAGTCCCTACAAGATCAACCTGCTGTTTCGTAACTCCCAGATTGTATAAATGGGCGTGAGCATCAATCAATCCGGGAACAATGGTCTGACCCTTGGCATCATAGGTCTCTCTAATTTTGTATTTAAGTTCGAGTTCGGGCTTTTTACCTATCTCGAGGATCTTACCATCTTTAACGACAAAGGCATTAGCCGTATCGAAGGTTGCATTAACCGTATAAATAGTCGCGTTTTTAACGAGAAGATCTGCCGAAGTCTTGTCAGGAGCACAAGAGATTGTGGCTAATATACATAGTAGAAGAGCAAGGTGTTTCATCTTGGGTGGTTTTTGGTAAAAATAAGAAAAGCACACTTATTTAAGTGTGCCAATTTATAAAACGTTGAAATGGTCACTAAGTCTATCGCTGGAAGAATAATTTAAAACCATCCAGTTTTCCTACGCCATCTGAAGTAAAGGCTTCATCCATTCTCAATTCACCGTTCTGTATGGTATAAATCCCAAACTCATTATTTTCAATCACTAAAAATGTATTTCCATTACTGTTAATCACATTATAGTCAAATTTTCCCGATTCCAGAACCCCTCCTTGGTTCACACCAACAGTATTGTTTACAATAATTTCACCCGAACCATCGAAGGTCCAGGACACCTTTCCGGGCGCTATCTGCTCATCTAAGCCAGCAAGGCCACCGCTAACCTGCACCAGATTCCAGCTCCCTTTCAATGCATCGTCAAAATTATAGGTATCCTTTACACAGGAAGTGGTAAGGGTAAGAACGGCAAAACCGAAAATAACAAGCAATCTTTTCAAATCAATGATTTTTATAAAAATAGGCCTTTTTAATTATTACCAATCGAACTTATAAGTAGCTCCCAACAAGGCCTGTATACCCTGAACGGGATAATTAACCCACTTTTCGTAATTATCACCCAACAAATTACTTCCCTTAGCAAAGACCGATAAGCGATCATTTATTCGATAACCCAAATGTACATTCGCATCCAGATAGCTGTCTAAAGTGATCCCTTCCGGATTGGGTTCAATAAAAGGTCCGAATACCAGAGGCTGGGCTTTGCGTTCCCCTATATAAAAAATAGAAGCACCTCCATAGAGTTGTTCGGTGATATTGAAATTGGTAAAGATAGAAGCTTTGATATCCGGTAAGTTCCAGGCTTCAAGCTCGTTAGCGGTCTTATAACTAAAGTATTCTCCGGTCACACCCAATGAAAATACTTCAGATACTTCAACTTTCAATTCTCCAAATAGCGATAAGGTATTTACATCGTCGTATTGAATTCCGAAGGAATTACCATACTCATAACCCTGAGTAGGCGTATTTCCCTGAAAGGTGGGATTTATCACAAAAAGCGCTTTATCATTTTCCTTTCCGTAGGAAGCGCGAACATTATACCCAACAGAATTCGACAACTTCCCTTTTAGTCCTGCAAATCCATCGTATAATTCACTGGTTGGCATGATCTGTAAGGTAGGCGACACAAAGGGATTCTCCTCTTTAAAATTGTAATAGGTGTTCTGTCGCAATCCGCCGTCGGCTCCGGCATAAGCAATAAGCAATTCATCCACCAGTCGATAAGAGAGATTAATTCGCGGATACAGATTAAATTCGGAAGCGCTGTTTTCGGTATCCAAACTAATAAAACCTGCAACTCCAAGTGAAATGGTAAGGTCTTCATTTACATAAACGATGGAAGGTGACACCCCTGCATTCAGAACACTGTAATTGATACCTTGTGCACTAAAATACATGCGGTCGAAACTTCCGCTTAAATAATCTACTTCCCCGTCTACCGTTAAGGTAAAATCGGTTAAGGGAAACGAAAACTCGGGTTTGGCGGTAACATTTAATTCTGAAGAAGAGAACGAATCGGACAGATAGCGAACCTGTACCGCAGCACGCTCAAAAAAGGAATTGTCTAAAGCGATGCTTCCGCCAACATATCCGCTGAGATAGGTTTGTTTCAGTTCTAAGTCATTTATAAATTCATCAGGGACGGTATCGTAATTCGGACTTATTCCGTACCAGTTAAAAAGTTGATGTTCCACACCGGCTTCGGCACGATAGGTCATATCCCGCTGCCTGCTGGTGTAGTTTCCATCGAGACTGGTGTCATAGTATTTATTCTCAACTCGAACTCCGTCTATATCCCCTTGGGATGAATTGTGCTTAAAAAAGAATCCGGCGTTATCGGTACGACTGATATCAAAATTACTGAACAACTCTCCCAAAATACTGGTATAATTTCCAAAACCGAGCGTCGCATAATTGTCGTATAATTTTATGGGTTTTGCCTTTTCTACAGTAGCCGCCTTTCCCTTTGCAGGAGTAAACGTGGACGCTACCGGTACAGAAAAAATATTGTAGTTCACTTCTTTTTTCTGAGTGGTTAACGAATCGTTGAGTTCGGGCGTTTCTTTTACTTTAAAAGCATCGGAGATCGTAGGAGTATATGGTTTTACAATGTTTACCACTTCGGTGCCCAGATCTTCTTCCTGAGCCATTACTCCAGAATATTGAAATAACACTAACAGCAATATCAGTATACCGCTTTTGTTATAATTTTTCACAATACTATTGAGGTTAAGCATATTTTTTAAATTCCTATAAAGCTTACAATTACATATGGGCAATATGTTCATATATATTAGATTTAAATCTGATTGATGAATATTAATTTCCGTCGGTTTCTACAGACGAATTGGTCTTGGATTCGGCCGATTTGATCACGGCGAGTTCTGCTTTAGCGTCATCGACCACATCGGGATAATCTGTAAAGTTCTTGATCACACTTTCCAGAATATAGGTTGCCTGATACGCGTCATCCAGTGCATAGAAATTCTTTGCCATAAGCACTAATCCCTTGGCTCCAAAATATTTATACCCGGAATAATCCTTAGCCAATTTCTGAACCGCCGTATTGGATGCCTCAAACTTAGCATCCTTATGTTTAAAATAGGCATCGTAAAAAAGGGCTTCTGCGGCCAATTGTCCGGTTGCGATCTTACCAACTTCGGCATAGGCTGTTCTTGCTTTTCCTTCATTTCCGGTTTTTATGGCCGATCTCGCAATGATCACCTGAGCATCACTTTTAATACTGTTGTCGATCTTGGTGTTCTGAAGGACTTTTTCTGCAAAACTTACGGCTTCTGCATACTGTTTAAGCTCGTATGCCGCTTTCATGCTGTTGGTTTGCGCAAAAACGATATTCTGTGGAAAGTCGGCTTCCGTTTCAAGACGCTTCAAATAGGTTAGCGCATTCTGATAGTCCTTTTTGGTAAGGTATAATTCAGAAATTCTTGCGAGTGCTTGCTCGGTAAATTCACTTCGCTCTTTGGATACCACGAATTTGTAATGCGGAATGGCTTTTTCAGAATTATTTTTTCCGAAGTAAAGCTGTCCAAGATAAAAATGTGCCTGAAGCGCGTGCTTTCCATTTGGAAACTGCTGAAGATACCCTTCAAAACGAGTTATTGCCTGCTGCTCCTTGTTTTCCAGATAAGGTTGTTCTGCTGCCTGATAGGTAGCATCATCCAGTTCCTCATCACCAACATCCACAAAATCGAGTGCGCTCACCCATCGAGCATACTCATCGACCCGCCCCTGATCTATATAAATGATCTTGGCCGAAGCTACCGCTTGTAAGGCTTCGGGAGTAGACGGATAGTCGGCCGCCACCTTCTTAAAGATCGCAAGCGCATCATTACTTTTTCCGGTATTATCGAAAATTAGGGCCTTTTTCAGCATCGACCGTGACACGTAACTACTCTTAGGATTTTCCCGAATCAGCTTGTCATACGCTTCAATCCCACTAGCCGTCTGATCCTGTGCTACATAGGTATTTCCAAGTTCATACAAGGCGTCATCCTTATAAAGTGACTTGGGGTATTTAGCCGAAAAACTTTGTAGTCCTTCTATTTTTTTACCGGTTTTATCAACAAAGCCGTAGCTAATCGCTTTCTGAAATGCCGCATAATCCTCATCGGCAGTTCCCAGTTCAATCGCAAGGTTGTAGTTGTCCATGGCCGGCCAATACTGACTCGTGACAAAATAACTGTCACCAAGTCTTAGATATGCGTCCTGTTTTCTCGCCCCCGAAGCCGACGAGGATTCTACATATCCTTTAAAGCTGGAAATCGCTTCGTTGTAGTTTTTCAGTTTAAAATGGGTATATCCCAGATTGTACTTGCTGTTTTTTGCTTCGGGCGTAATAGCTGCATTAGGGAGTTGTAAAAACTGCTTGTAACCTATAAGCGCCTCGTCAAAGTTGGAGAGGTTATAATCGCTTTCGGCCTTCCAATAGGTCGCACGAGCCGTATAATTAGCATCCCGGGGTTCTTTTAAAGACTTGTTCAAAAACTCTTTGGCTTCGGTATAATTTCCTTCGTTGTACAATTCAATCCCACGGAAAAATGCCACCTTTTGGTAGGCCAGCTTATTCTCGAAAGACTTATTATTTTCGAGTAACTCCATAGCTGCCTTGTAATTCTTTGATGTGATATACGAATCGATCAACAAATCCTTTAAAGCCTCATTGTTCTTGTTTTTAGGATACTTCTCAATAAAGGATTGCAATACCTGCGGAACACTCTGGTAGCTGTTCCCGATCTCGTAACTGAGTTTGGCGTAGTTAAGCCATGCATCTTCCTGAATTTCCAGACTGAAATCCATTTCTGAAGCATTCTTAAAGGCATTTAATGCCTGTTGTTTTTGATCGAGTTTCAGATAACTTTCGGCCAGATGATAGTAGGCATTCTGTGCAACGGCGTTTCTTCCGTCTACGATCTTATTAAATTCCCCTATCGCACTTTCGTAATCACCCTGTTTGTAGTAAGCGTAACCCAATAAATAATAATCGGTGTTGTTCCACTTCCCACGTTTTCCCTTGTACTCGCGTAAATATGGGATGGCTTCTGCGTATTGCTCCAGGTTGAAATAGCTCTCGCCAATGATCTTTGAAAGCTCGCTTTTTTCTTGCGGACTTGAATTGTCGTATTGCTCCTTCCCCATATCGATGGCCTTCTGAAAATTACCGAGTTTAAAGTTCATATCGGCCTGATAGTAACTCAATCCTTCGGCATAACGCTCTTCATCCTTTACCTCTTCGAAAAGTTCGTTAGCTTCCTGATAATCGTCTCCCTCATAGGCGATAAAACCAAGATAATACTTGGCCTGAGAGCCGTATTTTTGGGAATTGCTCACCCGATTAAAATATTTTTTCGCCTCGTTGTAGCGCTTGTTCTTAAAATAAGCATAGCCGTTGTTGAAGTTGTATCGTTCCATTTCGGATCGTCCAAGACTGCTTTCATCGACCTTATCATACCATTTTCGGGCATATGAATATTTACCATTCTCGAAATAGTAATTGGCTACATTTATGTAAGCATCGTTCCGTTTTATGGAGGTTGGATATTCTTCCACGAATTCTTCCATTAACTGATCGGCATTCTGCTGATTTAGTCTTACGGCACAATTAGCAATATAATAGGCACAATCCCCTTTTACGCTTTCATCATTGCTTTTATCCTTTAAACTGGTAAACAACGACTGAGCCGCCAAAAACTGATTGTTATTGTACAATTCGATGGCCTTGTTATACTCGACAAGATCGTTGGTAAAGACAGCGGTTTGCTGGGAAAAAGAAGTAAAACTGATAAGTAGGAAAAGGGAAACGGTTAAGAGGTTCTTCATCATTTCGTTTGAGGTTTTTTGTAGCTACAAAATTATAGTATCTGTTAAAGTAGGCACGCTAGCGCCAATAAGTTTTTAACATTTCCATCAACATAAAGTGTGCCGATATTTGTTAACATCTGTCATATCCCGGCTACTATAGCGTCCTTTCATAGTAACGCAATAATTAATGGCTAAGTATGTTTTTAAAGAGATATACTTCTTAATTGTAATTCCCGATTAAAATACCTTATTTTTAATGCTGTACTTCAAATTAAATAGTTTGCCATGAAACATTTGCTTTTTATAACGCTTGTATTACTCACTGTTAGTGTATCCGCACAACGAAATCCATTTAAGAATCTTTCAGAAAAAGACGGAAAGATCGGGATTGGCACCAAAGCACCCGACGAAATGCTCACGGTTAAAGGAAAGATCCATACTCAGGAGGTTCTGGTAGATCTAGACGGCGCTGTAGCACCCGACTATGTCTTTGAACATTTTTATAAAGGAACTTCCTTATTAAACCCCGATTACCAAATGTTGTCCTTGTCTCAACTGGCTTCGTATATTAAATTAAATCATCATTTACCCGATGTTCCTTCGGCTCAACAAATGCAGGAAGACGGAATATCATTAAAGAAAATGAACCTGATATTGCTTCAGAAGATCGAGGAACTTACGCTCTATACCCTTCAGCAGCAGGAAGAAATTGATGCTCTCAAAGAAAAAATTTCAGAAAATAAATAAGAAGACCCTAACTAGTTGCAGTTTGAGGGAAATCCATTTACATTTGTTGGAAAATCACAGCATTCAAGATCACTTCTAAAAGAATCCATTAATTTATAAAGCCGGAAGCCCAATGTCCAATCACGTATTATTCTTAAAGGATGCATCGATATTTCAAGGCGATAATCTGGTCTTATCTGATGTTTCCATCAGTGTAGAAAAAGGTGAATTTGTCTATTTGATAGGAAAGACCGGCACCGGAAAAAGTAGTTTTATGAAAACGCTTTACGGAGATCTCCCGCTCAAAGAAGGGACCGGAGAGATCGTTGGCTATGATCTCGCAGGATTAAAGGAAAAGGATATTCCCTTTCTAAGACGGAAGCTCGGGGTGGTATTTCAGGATTTTAAATTATTGAACGACCGTACTGTTCACGACAACCTTCTTTTTGTCCTTACCGCAACAGGCTGGAAGGATAAACCGGCTATGAAAAGTAAGATCGACGAAGTGTTGGGCAAAGTGGGTATGAAAACTAAGAATTTTAAATACCCCTATCAGTTATCAGGCGGAGAACAACAACGGGTTGCCATTGCGCGAGCCTTATTAAATGACCCGGAACTTATTCTGGCCGATGAGCCCACGGGAAATCTGGATCCGCAAACCAGTGTGGAAGTAATGGAGGTATTGCAGGAAATAAATAAGAATGGCAACACCATTTTAATGGCAACGCACGATTATGCCCTATTGCTTAAATATCCTTCCAAGACCTTAAAATGTGATGAAAGTCAGATCTTTGAAGTCGTACAAAAAACGGTATAACAAAGCCGGTTGCACTATGCTGATTGGATTGAAAAGCCTTTAAAACAATTAAAATGAGGATCACTACACAGCATTCAGACAGGGCCTTTCAAATCCTGTTTTACGGTTTGTGCGTATTCTACCTCGTTTTTTATATGCCTTTTGGTTTTGAAGGAACCGATACAGGCTATATCTTCGGTTCCTCATGGAATGTCTATAACGGGGAGTTTCCGCACAGGGACTTTATCTATACCCGACCGGCCTTTCCCGCATATTTTCACAGTATTTTTTTATTTATTTCTGAAACCTACGGCTATCTGCTCGACCGGTCCTTTTTCTATGTTCAGGTATTTACCTATTCGCTTTTGGCTGCCAAAATACTTGCAGATCACTTTGAAATAAAACAGAAGACATTCCTATATTTTATCGCATCACTGGGAGCTATTGTGAGCGTTCATAATTACCCGCCCATGGGTTGGAATACCATTGACGGTATTTTCTTTTGCACCCTCGGACTCTACTTTTTATTAAAACCCAAACTCAAACCGGTTCAGGTGCTATTAGGCTCTTTATTTTTGGTGTTAGGCGTATTTTCGAAACAGTCGTTTTACTTTATGCCATTATTTCTCTTTCTGTATTTTTTACTTCGGAAGGATTTTAAGAAACTGGCGTGGTACTCGGCTACAGGGCTATGCTGTTTGTTGCTCTATCTCGCTTTTAAATACGCCACCGGCACTTTAGAACCCTTTTTTGAACAAACCTTTCAGCGAACGGGAGCTGGATCCTTGATGAACGTTGGCGTTAAAACCTATTATCTGGCAGTAAAATTCAATCTGCTGTATTTTAGTATAGGCATACTTCTATTTATTGCTGCTGTGAAATATCTGCCAAAAAATATTGCGTATGCACTTTCGCAACTGTCTATTGCCGTGCTTTTTTCTATCGTTTATCTCAATGACAGTGATAATTGGTCCATAGTGCCTTATTTGCTTCAGCTGCTACTGCTCATCACTTTCGGGTTTGCGCTATTTAAAATTTTGATTCACAAAGACCGTCGTTTTTTATTGGTAATTCTTTTGCTCTGTTTAAGCTGGAGTGCTTCCATTAGCAATGGCTATCAAACACCCATACATTTTTCACTACCTGTCTTTTTTACCCTGTATCTCATTGTTTTTAGTGCGGAAAAAAGGACTTCAGAATTGGATAAATTGACTTTACAACCGCTTACCGGAGGCATTGTTATCCTCGCTTTTCTGGTCACTTTTTATCTGGGCTACCAGAGTATCTACCGCGATGCACCCCGTAAGGATCTGAATAGGGACATGGGTGAGGTTTTTCCGCAGTTAACCTTTATAAAAAGTGATACTGAAGGATTTGAAAAGTATTCAGAATTGAAAACACTGGCTATAAAATATCCAAATTTTACGGTCATCCCATCCATGACGCTGGCTCATTATCTTACCGGGACTGTAAATCCTATTGGCACCGACTGGCCACTGGATGTTGAAATTAACGATGAGGCTACACTGCTAGAGCAACAGCTTAAGGAAAAAAACACCACCATACTCCTTGAAAATGCCCCGCTTACAAAAGAACAACGCGATGGCTACGAGCTTATAGACAGAATAGAGCAAAACTGGAAATTAATTGATCGGACTCAATTTTTTGATATTTACCAACCTCAATAATTACCTTTTTCTATTTATCTTCCCGAAGTTCCAAATCACATTCCTTTTCCATATCGGGATCAATTTTCAAATGCATTCTACCCTGCTTACTCGGACGAAGTACTGTATTTTCTGAAAGCACGATTCGGTTTTTAGCCGTAAGATCCAGGGTTGATGTATTGGTAAATTTCTGGTTCCGTAAAATTACCTGTTCTGAAAAGGAAGTCAGCGTAAAATCCCATCGAGAGAACTGCTGATCTTCGATATAGGCGATTTCATCTTCCGATTTAAGATCGTGAAGCAATTTTATAGTGTTCCCTATATGAAGCATTCCGGCTCCGTATTTCCCCGCAAACGGTTTATTCGCTTCAATATGATCGATATTAGTCGAAGCACATTTTAAAATGGATTCCACCTCCTTTACCGGAAGACAGGGGTAAAGTGAAAACATGAGTCCGACGGTCCCTGAAACAAAAGGAGAAGCGCCGGAAGTCGTTGAATATTCATGGTACAATACCTTGCCTTCCAATAAATAATACGAATACATAAAAATGTCGTGAGTAGGTGCCAATAGGTCGATATCTTCATTTAAAGTCCGTACCGATATTGGATAGATATGCGGCTGCTTTAAAGTATCATTATCGGTAAAACCCATGGTACGACCCAGATAGCCCCGAACATTCGCCGAGTAGTACGTACCATCCGGGAGTTGACCCAGATTGTCCAGGGGGGTTTCATATTTATACATTACTGAGGAAACAGCGATCACATTGTCATAAGAAGCGGGATAGTACTTCAAATTTCCCTTGGTCTCCTGCCAGTTCTTATTTCCACCCGACGCAACGATGATGGTCCCATTATTAAAGATCGTATCGATAACAGCCTGCGAAACTTCATCGTATCTTCTTCCTATCCAGCTACAGTTGATCACCTTTGCCCCTTTTTGAGCAGCTTCCTTTAGCTGAGACATATTTTTCTGGTCGCCATAGTTAGTCGAAAACAAACTGCAATCGTAGCATATTCCCGCAATCCCATGTGCATTGTCACCCTGAGCAGCCGCAGTACCTCCCGAGCTGTAACCGTGACCGTTAGAAAGCGTAGATTTTCTAAGTATGGTTGTTTTGTCTTTAAAATCGATGTCTACAGTATCGACTCTGGCGTCTGAGATGGCAATGATCACATCGGGGGAACCGGTAGTGTAATACCAGGCTTCAGGAGCCCCGAGATAATCGAGATAGCTTAGGTCTGCCTGAAGTCCTAAATTGGCACCAATGGTACTTGTAAGTCCGTAGTCATTTGGTTCATAGATCTTTCTATCGGCTTCAGGGATGATCTCCCCGGCATAAAATAAGTAAGGCGTTTGCTGAAGCAGATCTTCCAAAAGAAATTCCTTATCGGCCATGACGAAAAACGTTTTTAACTTATTCTTCTTGTTGGTCTTTCGCTGAGTCTTTTTAAATGCCGAGATCTCATATTTGTCCAGAACCGCTTTCAGTTTTAGATCAGTTCCGGAATAGGTTAGCGTATTTCCCGTCCTTTCGAAAGTTGGCTCAAACAACGAATCGTGGGCTCTTAGGTAAAACCAAACTTCATCCTGAGCCTGAATAATGGCTGTTCCCGCGAACAGGAAAAAAAATGTAAGGTATAAAGGACGCATAGCGAATTATTTCTTCTAAGATACTTTTTTTTTAATCCGAATAAAAATCGATCACCGTTTTATCGTAGCTTAAATCTTAGTGTCTGTTTCGCTTCTGCCAACGCTAGTTTTGCTATTTTTGCTGTAATGACAAAAACACTGTCCATACTCATTCCCACTTACAATTACAATGTACTGCCGCTGGTGACTTCCCTGCATCAACAGGCCGAAAAATTGGATCTGGAATACGAGATTAGGGTTTATGATGATCATTCGCCCCAAGCTGTTGCTTTCAATGAAGAGATCAACGAACTTTCGAATTGTTCCTTCACTATCCTCGATAAAAATATAGGCAGAAGCGCGATACGCAATAAACTCGCTACCGATGCCCGATATAGCATGCTATTATTTCTGGATGCCGATACGGCCGTGATACGGGAGAATTTTATTGAGACCTATTTGAATTCGGTCTCTGACAATACTCAGATCATTTACGGCGGAATCGAATACCAGAAAGATCCGCCTCCGGCAGCTGAAATACTTCGCTGGAAGTACGGGAATGATCGGGAAGCCTTAACAGTAACGGAACGAAATAGAGATCCGCACCTACGGTTTCTCACTCTTAATTTTTTGATCGCTAAAGGTGTTTTCGATAGGCATAGGTTCAATGAAGAAATCCCCAACCTTCGGCATGAAGACACCTTGTTCGCATTGGATTCGAAAAAGAAGGGTATTCACGTTAGTCATATTGACAATCCGGTGGTGCATCTGGGATTGGAATCCAGTGAAGTCTTCCTTCAGAAATCCATGGAATCTGTGCAAGCCTTATATCAGTTTGTTTCAGAAGGACTTATAAATGCCGAAGAGACGGCGCTTTCTAAGAAAGCTGAAAGCCTTCAGAAAAAAGGATTGGCCACTGCATTTTTGAGCTTTTACAATGCCTTCAGCAAAAAAATGAAAAAGAATCTGTTGTCTAAAAATCCTTCACTATTTGTATTCGACCTGTACCGCCTGGGATATTATTTAAAACTTTTAAAGGGCAATGATTAAATTTTCGGTTGTCATAGCGGTTTACAATAAGGAAAAGCATATTGCAAAAACCTTGCAGAGTGTGTTGGAGCAAACATACACCCACTTTGAGGTGGTGATCGTCAATGATGGTTCTACAGATAACAGTGAAGCCGAGATCAAAAAATGTAACGATCCCCGCATTTCTTATTATTCGCAAGTGAATCAAGGAGCCGGAGCAGCCCGAAATGAAGCTATTAAAAAAGCCAAGAACGATTACATTGCCTTGCTGGATGCTGATGATTATTGGTACTCCCATCATCTCGAGGAACTGGAAAAACTAATTGCTGAGTTCCCGAAAGAGCATATTTATGCCAATGCGTTGGAAGTTGAGCGAAACGGAAAGATCTTTCCCTGCCTGTACTCGATCCCCGAAAATTCCGGCATTCAAATATTGAATTATTTTGAAGCCAGCTTGAAGTCCTCAATTCTTCACAGTTCCAACTTTGGCATAAAAAAAGCCGCTTTTAATGCTGTTGGAGGATATAATTCGGTGTTTAAAACAGGAGAAGATACCGATTTGTATGTGCGGCTCGGACTTAATTATAAAGTGGTTTTCGGGGGAAAGATCACTGCGCGTTATCAAATCAAGGACGACGGATTGAACGCCACCTCAACATCATTTGAGAGTAAGGCGACATTTGAAGCATATACGAGGGAGGAGAAGAATAAACCTGCTTTAAAAAAGTTCTTAGACCTGAACCGTTACTCCTTGGCGATGCTAGCCAAATTGCAAGGAGATGATAAGAATTATAAAAGATTTAGATCGCAACTGGATGAAGCTAATCTTAATAAAAAACAGCGATTCCTGTTAAGCACACCTTCCGGCATCCTTCAACTTTCGCGAAAATTTAAAATTTTTATGGAACGCAGAGGCATCTACTTAAGCGCCTTTAAATAGCTTAAAGTCGTCATAATTCCGAATATAATCCGATTCCTTATACACATCACTTACCAACGACAAACAAACCGCGCCTGCCGAGAAATTTTCCAAGGAGCGCCAGAGTCCGTTTGGGATGAGCAAGCCTTTAAATGGTCTGTTGAGCGTAAAATTACGACGCTGTTTCCCATCGTCCAGCACCACGTCGAAACTCCCGCTCACCGCAATAAGAAACTGCACAAGTTCTCGATGTGCATGTCCGCCGCGCTGAGTATCACTGGGGACATCGTATAAATAATAGACCCGTTTTATATCGTAGGGCAGCAATTCCTTTTCGATCACCGAAAGATTGCCACGACCATCGTCGGCAGTGATCTTGGGAATGTCTATTAGTTCTATTTTGTCTAAATTCTTCTCAATCATGTTGCAATATACTTTGCCATTTCTTTGCAATGACTTCCATCGAAAAATCCTTAACCGATTTTTTTGCCTTGGCACTGCACTTCTTATGTAATTCTGTATTCGAAATAAATTCTTTAATGGCTTCAGCAAATAAAGGTATGCTTCTTTTTTGTATTAACAAACCATTTTCACCGTGCTGTACAATCTCTGCCGGCCCCGATGTGATATCCAAGGAAACCACCGGAGTTCCCAATGATAAGGATTCTACTAACACCATGGGGAATCCTTCATAGGTACTGGTAAGGGTGACGAACTCTGCCTTGCTCACTATAGGAAATGGATTTTCAGTAAAGGGTAAAAAAAGAATATAGGTTCCTCCGTTTAACGTGCCGGCCAATGCTTGTAACTTTTCTTTATCGGGTCCATCGCCCAACAAGACCAGATAAATATCGTCTTTCCATACTTCAGATTCAGAAAAAGATCTGATCAAAAAACTAAAATCCTTAATGGCATCGACCATTCGTCCGTAGGAGAGTAGGTATTGTTTATGCTGAAGTTCCGCAGGAAGGGTTACATCTTCCGAAGCCCAATTTGTATCAAAAGCATTGTGAATGGTATTTACGTTTTCCATCCCGTGTTGCTGAAGAATACTTGAAGAAATATAATCTGAAACACCCACATTAGCCCTGTTGTTGTTGCACAGACGCACAAACTTCTTTGGATAGCGGGTGAGGTATTCTTCCTTATTACTGCTGTGAAATACATAGATCCGTTCTATTCCTTTATAGACGTAGTTGGCATAATACAACTCTCTTAGGTATTGATTTTTAGGTCGGTGATCTATTACGACACTAATTTGATGTTCGACAAGATATTTTCTGAATTTTTTAAATCGTTGTAAGCGATTCCAAATAGGATCCTTTGCTTTTTTTAGCGTACCCAGGTTAAGCAGTTTCCCGGAAAAGGGGAAGTCGATGTCGTCATTGAGCACCACAAGATGGACCTCATATCCAAGCTCATCAAGCATTTGAGTGAGCATGGCAGCCGAACGCTCGGCGCCACCTTTTCCCAACGAAATGGATGTGATACAAATTTTATTATTCTTACTTTGCAATGCGGAAGTTTGGTTAAAAGTAAAATAAATTGTGATGATTTCCTGAATGTCGGGAATTTTTTAAACGCTAGATTTTTTGACTGCCAAAAATTTGAAAAAAATGAAAATATTGTTGGTGGGAGAATACAACTCCTCCCATAAGACGCTAAAGGACGGTTTGGTTGCGCTGGGACATGAGGTCACCGTTGTGGGACTGGGCGACGGTTTTAAAAAACGAATGGTCGATGTTAATTTTGAGGATAAGTACACTTCCGGGTTGCCCTTATTTTTGAAAAAAGTATGGTTCCGCCTTTTTAAGACCGACCTTACTTCACTTTCCATCAAAAAGCAATTTTTCAGAAACAAATCTATCTTTGAAAACAACGATATCGTACAACTCATAAATGAAAATTCCTTTCAGTGTCTTCCTCCTATTGAAAGAGATTTGCTCCGCTATATCTTTGATCACAACCCCAATGTGTTTTTGCTGTCCTGCGGGACAGATCATTTAAGTGTGACCTATGCGATGGAAAAGAAATTCAGATATTCCATCCTTACACCTTATTTTGAGCAAAAGGGGAATTTAAAACTGTATCAGCCCATTTTAAAATATATCACCCCACCTTATAAAGCACTGCATCAATTTATTTATTCGAATATCAAAGGAATCATTGCTTCAGATCTGGATTATCACATTCCCCTATTAGGTGATCCCAAGTATCTCGGACTCGCGCCCAACCCTATTGATCTTTCGGAAATAGCCTATATTCCGATGGATATTTCAGATAAAATTCACATTTTTCACGGCATCAACCGGGCAAATTATTACAAAAAGGGAAACGATCTTTTTGAGGCGGCTTTGGCGATCATTCAGAAAAAATATCCTGAAAAAGTAAAAATTACCACGGTGGTGAGTGTGCCCTATAACGAATACATTAAGGCCTACGACAAGGCACATATCTTACTGGATCAGGTTTATGCCTACGACCAAGGATTTAATGCGCTCGAAGGAATGGCCAAGGGAAAAGTAGTATTTACGGGGGCCGAACAGGAATGGCTGGATTACCACGGTTTGGAAGCCGATACGGTAGCGATCAACGCACTACCCGACCCTGAATCAATTGCAGAAAAATTAGTTTGGCTGATAGAAAACCCTGAGAAAATCACTGAAATCTCAAAAAACGCCCGGGAATTTGTCACAAAATATCACGATCATAAAGTGTCGGCTAAAAATTATCTAGACAAATGGCAAAGCGCAATTTAGGCATCGATCTTTGGAAATCGCAATTCGATGGAAACCCTGGTTACTTCGCTTCGGTTTACCGCTGCCCCGTGAATTAGGAAAGGCGTAAAAATAAGGGCCTGACCTTCTTTGGGATTAGGCCGTATCATATTGAGGTTTCCGTTTTTTGTTTTCAGGATACAGGGAACAAAATAAGTATTCCCGTTTATCTTGGCACCTTTACTTTCGGTGCGTAGTATCTCGTGTTCAGCAATTAGATGGCTACCGGGAACCACCGGCAACGACGTTTGCTCATTGCAGCCTTCTACCGGCACCCAAACATTAATGATATTCTTCCAATAATCCAGATAACCATCGCGATGAGGCGGATTGATATCCAGGGTGCTGGGTCTGCTTATCCTAATTTGTATGTGGCTTTTCTGAAGGGCTTCTATCCAAGAAGTTAATGTATAACCCAATACCTTTCCGAAGCGATCTGCCAGCTTATCGATGTCGAAATCGATATCGTCATTGGTGAGATTTCGAGTAATATTGATCACTTTAAGATGATCGGCATCATTGGTAACCACCTTGTGATAGTCTTTAAGTTGAAAAGACTCTGTGTCTACCTCTATCCCGCTATCCAGCATGGCTTTAACGATATTATCGCGTACCGACCGATTAAACCGCTCAAATTCATCTTCTATAAATGCATCGACAACGCTATATCCTGCTTCTTTCCATGAAGTTTTCGAAATAATATTATTTTCGGTTTCGAACAACGCGCCTCCCTCTCCCCAAAAGAAGTCTCCTTCCACTTGAAAATGAAAAGGTTCATTGTCTATTTTTAACTGGCACTCCATAATCTCTCTTTAATCCTCCGAATCATTCGGAATTGTTCTTTTTTGTATTCTGAAATATCTCCACACTAAAATCAGTACTACTAAAAAGTAAATCACATATCTAATAAAATGGGCCATTACCACCCCTTCTACACCATAATCTCCTACCAGATAATAGGCAAGTCCGTAGAAAAGTCCCAAAGATAAAAGCTCGGTAAAGATAAAGTTTCTCACCATTTTTTTCGCTAAAAATTGATGGGCCAACACCAAGGATCCGAGTCGAACAAAATCACCTGCCAACTGCCATTTAAACAGAGGGGCCATCGTTGTAAAGTCGGGATAAATGATCTCTATTACCTGATACCTCAACAAATACACCAGGATCATTCCAGCCCCAAAAATGGGGAGCAATGTTTTATAGATGGACAACAATTCCTTCTTGAAGCCTGTTTCGGTATGTATGCTGGCAAATTTTGGTAGTACATAAAGTGTAAATATCGCCGCAGAGAAGACCATATAATTCTTAGAAATAAAGGTCATTGCCGTCCAGATTCCCGCATCTACTTCGGTGATTCGGTTTACGATCATGGTACGCACATCAATTTCAACAAAGTTGATCAGCACTGTAGAAAAGAAGGACATTAACGAAAATGCCAGCAGACTCCTTGCCAGCGGTACCTTAAATTGTAAACTGGAAAACTGAATGTATTCACGAAGTACTTTTATAAAGATATAGAGCAATACAATGAGCTGAAGAACTGGAGTTATGGCAATGGCCACTAAGGCACCATCAATGTTGTACTGCAGGAGCAATATAACAGTAAGAACTGCACTTAACAGATAGCCGAGCAGATCGATCTTTGCAAACTTCTTATACTGCGACAAACCGTTTACCACTCCGTTAAATACACGATGAATTCCTATGAACGGGATGGTTACTGCGATAAGTTTTATGATATACGCATATTCTGAAGTTGTAAACAGATAATTGCTTATTATGTTGGCAGCGAAGAATAATGTTACCCCTGTAATTACAATACTTAAAACGACGAACACGAAGGCCGTGGAAAATAACTTTTGTAACTGCTCTTTATCGTCCTTATGTTCGGCTACATATTTTACTACACCGTTAAAAACACCTACACTGGAAACAGAGGTTAAGAGTTGGGTTAGGTTTCGCAACTGCCCAATTTTCGAGATTCCCGCCTCTCCTACTATTTCGGCTAACAATCGCTGGATAAACAGTGAAACCACCAAGCGGATCGCGATCACTGTGGCATTCAAGGAAGTCATCTTTAAGAGAAGATTACCACGTATAAATTGAGGGATTTTCAAGGGATGGGATGATTATTATTTATTAGGTATTACTATTATTTATTAGGTATTATTATTTCTATTAGACCGCTGTCGTTTATGTTTCGGTCTTCAATCTTCCGACTTCCAACTTCCGACTTTAGACTTCCGACCTCTTTCTTCTAAAACTCATTAAGCACATCGATAACTCGACTCACCTCTTCATCTGATAATACCGGACTCATAGGTAAACTCAACACCTCATCGTGTATTTTCTCGGCAACAGGGAAGCTTAAGTGATTGAACTCCTTTAGTGCTTCCTGCTTATGAGGCGGAATTGGGTAATGGATAAGGCAGCCCACTTTTTTATCTTTCAGATAATCCATTAGCTCATCCCGTTCCTTCGTGCAGATCACAAACAAATGAAAGACATGATCATCTTTACCACTAAATTTAGGGAGCAAAATTCTATCATTCTTTATTTCTGAAATATATCGTTTCGCAATTTCAATTCGCTTCTTATTATCCGCTTCTAGTTCGGGGAGCTTGCACCTAAGCATTATGGCCTGTAATTCGTCTAGTCTCGAATTTACTCCTAGTATCTCATTGACATATTTTGTGGATGCTCCATAATTTCGAAGCATTCTAATCGCATTGGCCAGATCGGCATTGTTTGTAGTTACCGCTCCCCCGTCACCAAGTGCCCCCAGATTTTTGGTGGGGTAAAAACTAAATCCGGCTGCATCCCCTAAATTTCCTGCCAGTCTACCATCGCTGTACTCCGCCCCATGAGCCTGAGCCGCATCTTCAATCACCAGCAAGTCATGTTCTTTTGCAAGCTCTTTGATATTATCCATTGGAGATAGTTGTCCGTAGAGATGCACCGGCATGATGACTTTGGTCTTCTCACTTATATTTTCCAAAATGGATTGATTACTGAAATTAAAGCTCTCAGCGTCGGCTTCAACCAATACCGGGGTGAGTCCGGCCTGTTTTATGGCAACAATAGTAGCTATAAAAGTATTGGAAGCCACAAGTACTTCATCTCCCGACTTAAGTCGGTTTAACACTTTATATCCTTCGAGAATAAGTCGCAAGGCATCGAGTCCGTTGCCCACACCAATACAATGATCTACGCCGCAAAAAGCAGCGAATTCTTCTTCAAAGGCCTTTACTTCCTTTCCAAGGATATAAGAACCAGAATTCAAGAAGGTGTTGAATTTTTCCTGAAATTCAGATTCAAATCGTTTATTAACCTTATGTAAGTCTAAAAATGGGATCACTTCAGTTTCAGGTTTAATTTTTTATAAGATGCGGTTTCCACCAAATAGTTGTCTGCAGTAAAAGTACGCGCTCCGCAGCTTTCCTTCCAGAAAATAAGTCCTTTATTAAGCATAGTGCCGTTATCTTCGGAAGAAATATTGAAATCGAAATACTTTTTGTCCTGCCAGAGCTCATTGATGATATAATCGTAAGCGAGATCAAGACTTCCGTAAAAATTTTTATCCGTATTTCCCGACACATATTGAGGATGCACCGTAGTTTCGGTTAAAAAAACTGTGGTCCCGGCTACCAGCTGTCCCGATTCATTGTACACACTTACTTGTTTTATGTTTTCAGGAAAACGTCTGGCTAGTAATTGTATCTCTTCTAACCTATGAACCGGTTGTACACCGTGCTTTTTGTTGAGATTAGGAATAAGAATGGTATTCCAGAATCCTTCAAAATTATCATCGATCCTCACTGTCAATCCGTTGCGAATTGCTTTGTTAATCCCTTCCCTTCGGTTCTTCTGAAATCGCAATTTATGGCTGTAATCGATAACCATAAGAACATCACGTTTGGTAAGTTCTGCTTCAGCTTTGTACAAGAAATACTCCAATTCATCGGCAGGCATATGGTTGTAAAACGTAGGGATCACCTTAATTTCCAGCTCCCGGATCCCTTCCGAAGAAAGAAAGGAAAGCATAGCCTTAAACGCCTCGAAACTATACAACAATTTGGCGCTGTCCTGTAGCATAAAACTACCGTAGGTAAGCCCCTGATGGGAATATACCGTGTTCCCTTTTCGATTTGCCGGAAGTAGCGCGTACAGGACATCATCCCTAAAAACCATTAGTGAAAAATCTTCGAATCGGTCACTGTGATACTCCATAAAGTCACGCTTAAACAAAAACGTCGCATTCTTTGCACTATCGACAAAACCGTCCCAGGCAGCTCTATGGTCAACCGTATATTTTAATACCTTATAATTCACTTAAATTTTTTCAAAGATTATGTTTCCTTCTGCATCGATACACTTGTACACCCCTTTGGGCGCACCTTCTTTTACAATTAAAAAACTTACATCCTCCTCAAGATGTTTCAGATATTTCTCCTCCTGTGCCAGATACGAAAACAGTATCCGAAATGTATTCACGGTAGTTTTAAAAGTATTGTCAAATCGAGGCGCTTTATTGTCGGGCCAATGTATGGCCAATTGGGAACTAAAGATAGAAAATAATTGGTCTCTGTCCTCAGTTCGGGTCCGCATCTGCATCATATAATCCATACCTACATAGCCCCCGTGATCTGCCATGATAAGGATAAGTGCGTTGGGGTCGCGTTCCTTTATAATATTAACGGTCTTACGTAACTTTTCATTGGCCAGTTGCAATCGCTCGATCCATAATTGCTTTTCGGCTTCGGCTCCTTTTGAATCTGCCTTTTGAGAAGGTACATGTCCCGGTTTAAAGATCTCTACAAAGAAGAATTTAGGCTGCTCTGTTTCCACGTCGATATACTCCTTTAACGGATCAAAGATTTCCTTACTCACCTCAAGACCGGTTCCAATATATGAGATCTCATCCAGGGAAAAATTGGTGACATCATAGCCTATTTCAGGGTGATTGGCCAGCAGATACGGACTTTCGGCAAAAAAATGGGTCTTATAACCGTTCTTCTTAAAAACATCGAGCACGGCATTTTTGGTGATGATGATATCTCTCCCATCTATGGTCTCGCTAAAATTAAAACCGCTGTTGTGGTAGTGATGCCGCATAGAAAAGATAGCGGTATTAGATACCAATGTCGAATTATAATTACTTCGGAAGTCCTCGTAGAGGGTAAAGCCCTGTGTCTTCAAAAAGGCTTTAAATACTGTATTATCGATATTGTAATATCCTTTTTCGATTTCTGAAAAATTTACATAACCGTCCGGTTGTATGTAGTACACATTGGGTTTTGTAACAAATTGAGCCTCGGCGATATCGTCTGGTAGTATCATCCATTCATCACTGTAGCTCAACTGATTTATTACTGTTGGCACCAAGGACACAAAGGCGATGACCGCCAGAATAAATTGAAGTACCACGATCTTTTTACTGTGTTTGTTCAGGAAAAAAGCAATGATTCCTGCCAATATCAATAATCCCAGTGAGATCCATACCTGAACAGATGCGTACAAACACAAGTGAAGAAAAAACAGAAATAGGAAGACATTGAGGAAGGGCAAGGCATAGTGTTGAAACCTGTGAAGGGATCTAAGCTTTGTAAGTTTATCTACTACAAACAGTGAAACTATGGGTGCCACAAGAAACAAAGCGATGAAAAACCCCAGGTGTTTCCACGAATTAATCAAGGTATAATTGGTGGCGTAGTAAAAAATAACAGGATACAATCCGGCCGCCAATCCGAAAATGAACGGGGATCTTTTTTCGCTCTTTAAAAATTTCTTAATCATGTGCTTTATCTATACTCGAAATTTTGAATGTACGCTCACAACTTTTCAAAAACAACCTTTCCTTCATTATCCAGATATCTATACACGCCTTTTGGAGCGCCCTTATTAACGATCACAAACGACTCATCATCCTGCAGATGTTCGAGGTATTCTTCATTTTCAGTCAAATAGGCAAATAGGATTCTAAACAAATTAACAGACGATATCAATGTAGTATCGTATTCCGGGATGTCATCATTCGGCCAGTGGATAAGTAAATTGCTGCTAAAAATAGAGTAAATAAGGTCGCGATCCTGTAGTTTTTCATACGTCTGATTGGTATAATCCATCCCAACAAATCCTCCGTGATCTGCCATGAGAACAATCAATGCCTCGGGATCGTTCTCTTTAATGGCACTAATCATGTCCTTAAGTACGGCATTCCCCCGTTCCAGACTTTCGAGCCACAGCCTCCGTTCTTCCTCCGCTCCGGCAGTTTTACCCGCTCTCCTTCCAATATGTCCCGGATTAAAGATCTGGACAAAAAAGAATTTAGGTTGGGTCGATTCAATCGCAAGATATTGCTTTAAAGGAATCATTAGATCCTGACGCGTTCCCAGGCCGGTTCCAATAAACCCAACTTCACCGTAATCCAGATTAGTCTCGTCGTAACCCATTTCAGGTCGATTGAGCAATAAATAAGGCTTCTCGGCCAGAAAATGAGTTTTGTAGCCATTCTTTTTAAATACGTTCAAAACCGTATTGTCTGAAATAATAACATTCCTGGCATCTATAGCTTCGCTAAAACTGGTGCCCTTATTGTAATAATGATGTTTCATCATAAAGGTTGCACTGTTGGTTGCCAGGGTACTGGCGTAATTACTGCGGAAGTCCGCGTAATGGGTGAATCCCTGAGTGGCGACAAAATTTTCGAAATCGGAGTTATCATAATTGTAATAACCCCTTTTCAATTCTGAGAAATTCACATAGCCATCGGGTTCAATAAAGTAAACATTCGGTTTTTTCTTAAAGGTAGCTGAAGCAATGTCATCGGGTTGTTTCATCCATTCGGTAGAAAAACTAAGCTGCTTAATTACTGTGGGTACCAATGTAAATAATCCTATAGCGGCCAACAGAAACTGTAGCAGGATCAACTTTTTTAGGTGCCTGTACAGAAAAAAAGAAAAGACCGAAGCCAATACCAGTATCACCAGTATCAACTTCTTTTGAAGGCCGGCATACAAGCAAACTTTAAGAAGAAAAAGGAAAACAAAACTGTTTAAAAAAGGGAGTACATATTTGTGCCATTTGCTTAAAAATGACCACCTGAAAACTCTATCAGCTATTAAAAAGACTACAGCCGGCACCAATAAGAACATCAGTGCAAAATAACCCAGATGTTCCCAGGTATTTACCAGCGTATAGTTGTTCGTAAAGTAAAAAAAGACCGGATATAGCCCTGCCGCTATGGCAGCATCGATGGGGCTAACCCTAACAATACGTTTCGATCCCGAATCGCTTTTCATCTTTTCTTACCCGATTTAAATTATTTAATTCGGCGTTTCTACTTGCTCAAAAACCGAATTTCCTTCATCATCAATATATTTATAAAAGTTGGCACTTCCCCCATCATACAAAGGGACAAAGCTTTCGTTGGCTTCAAGATTATTGAGCCATTGCTTGTCCCCGCTCATCACCGCAAATAGCTGCCGGAATAAGTTCACATTAGACCTGAACTCAATTCCTTCAGCATTTAATCCTTGGGGCCATTTTATAGAAAGCAGACTGCTGAATACCGAGGTAGCCTCTAACGGACTCAATTTTATCTGTTCCACCTCCTTGACATAACTTAGACCAACATATCCGCCGTGATCTCCAACCAAAATGATCAATGGATCCGTGTCATAGGTATGAATGAGAGTGATAAGCTGCGTTAACCAGTCGTTCGCTTCTTCGAGGCGTTCAAGATAGGTTTCCCGCTCCATTTCAACACCCAGAGAGGCAGCTTTGGTATACTGTATGTGACTGGGGATAGTCTTTTCTATAAAATAAAAATTGCTTGTGTCCGACTGGCCATGAAGCAACTTTTGAAAATCCTCAATGATGTCCACTCCCGAAATACCACCGGTATCATATAATTTCACTTCGCTCTGATCTATGTTACAATGATCGAAACTTGAAAGTTTCCGGTTAGTGAGAAAAAAAGAGTTGTCTGTGACCAGATGGGTTTTATAACCGTTCTTCTTAAATGTTTTTAATACATTATTTTGCGATCCTACAATCACTTCCTGCGAGCCGTAGGTCTTTAAATTCCCGGGATACGTATTTTGATAATAGTGGTGTTTCATCGCGAACATGGACGAATTGGATGTTAACGTTGAATAATAATTGCTTCGGAAGTTAGGGTAATTAATAAAACCGGTTTCAGTAAGATAATTTTCGAAGGTTTTATCCCTGTGGTTATAAGGTGCCTTTCTCAGTTCGGTAAAGTTGGTATAGCCATCCGGCTGAATCACGTAAACATTGGGATTTTGTTTAAAGACCACCTCGGTGATCGCATCGGGTGTCTGTGTCCATTCTGCATCGTAATTTAAAACAAACCAGCCCCGCGGAATGAGTGTCACAAAACTCATCACTGCCAGGAGCAACTGAAGAATAATTACCTGTCCTAAAAAACGGTATAATAAAAAACTAGCCAAAGCCGACACCAGTAGTACAACGGCTAACTCTTTTTTGTTCAAGTGAAAAATAAGTAAGCCAAGCAATCCGAAGAAGACCACCAGATTCACCGCTGTAAGTCGGTAGGATTTAAATTTTCGCAAAAATCCAAGGCGAAAAACGAATTTGGATACATAAACCAGCAGGATTGGTAATCCCAGACACAAGCCCAGCATAAATAACAACTGTATCCAGCTATCAGCAATATCGAAATTTCCGTTGTAATAATGCAGTAATGGATAGAGTCCGGCAGCTAAAGCAATAAGCAAGGGGTGCGGGCCCGACAGGCCGAAGAATCCACCCGATCTGCCCGTTCTCTTACCCTCCATGTTCAAGGTTTTTATACAAATACAGAATACGCTTTGTACCTGCAACAGCTTCTTTTTTCTCTAAGCTGAAGTATTTGTTATATCCTTTTTCAAATTCTTCTTCGCGATAAAAATCGAAATGATTGATGAACTCGCGTTTTCTCACTAACAAGGATTCTACCCACGAATCGGTGCGCGTAGGGAATTCTATGATGAGATGTTTTGAAAATTTCGAAAAGAATTCGGCCGATTTCTCAAATGGTACATTCCCTGAAAGTGTAATGTGATGGATCAGAGCTAAAGCCATAGTTACATCCGGAGCATAGTCGCGCAACCGCTCGATAAGCGATGAACGCTCGGTGTTATTAAAACCGATTCCGGGTGCGGGTTGTAGCACGTCACACACAAAAGGAAGCATGTTGTATTCGTTGTTCTTAAGGGCAGTCCGGTAATTATGATCAACTGCATTGGGATCGATATCGGTAACCATCACATGAGGTACTGTATCCAGTACGGTTCGAGCAAAAGTTCCGTCATTACCACCCACATCGATCAAGGTTTTTGGTTGTAACGGACTCACCCAACTTTTAATAAGCTCCTTTTTAGCGGTAAATGCTTCGGTATCGTAATTGGTCTTGTCGTAGTAATTCCCCCATTCGGTAACTTCTTTAAGTTCCAGCTTTTTAATATAATCAAAGAGGCTTTCCAGTATATTGCTCTGTGCCTTTTTAGACAATCGGGCAACTTTGGTTTCAGCTTTGTAATCTTCGCTGTGCTTACTCTCCATTTTAGCCAGCAGGTGAATGTTGGTATAGAGGGTAGAACTCAGTTTAGTTTTTCCGGGTAACATGGAAGCTATTAATTTTACCGGAATCCCGTCTATATGCGTTTGCATCATTTTAAACACTTCGGTGCCGTGAAATTTAGCAAGCACCAAAGGCCCGAAAAAGTGCGTGATAAACTGTTTATAAGCGCGCCACGGTGTATCCTCTTCGTAGAAATCGAAA
Source organism: Constantimarinum furrinae (assembly GCF_014295415.1). Classification (GTDB taxonomy): domain Bacteria; phylum Bacteroidota; class Bacteroidia; order Flavobacteriales; family Flavobacteriaceae; genus Constantimarinum; species Constantimarinum furrinae. Next base: position 1,832,089 of record NZ_CP052909.1, on the reverse strand, counting down.
GAAAGGGTGTCTATGAATACAGGTTTCCCCTTGTGAAAAGTCACGTTGTACGCCGAAGCATCCTTCAGAATAAACCCTTTGGAAAGTGCATATTTCTGAATTTTTAAGGTGTGAAGAGCGGCGTGCTTGTATTGCTCAAAACTCCACTCGTAAGGGTTGGTTATGAACGGGATCTTTTCGGGAGTGATTATAATGTTTTCAGCACTAGCCGAAGTTTCCTCATGACCAATTAAAAGCCCTTTATCAATAAGAGTTTTAAAAAAGCCGCTGTCTTTAAGTTTATTGTACTGCGGAAAGTAGATAGGATGTATTACCCTTCGTAGCGTTTCACCGTCATGAAACATATAACCCGAAGGATCCCTGAATGATGCCTGATGTGTGTTAGTCTCGCTTATGGTCATCGGTTGTGGTGTCCTTCTCATCAATATCAATTGAATCGTAAGTATCTTCCTCTTCTTTTATCAATCCGAAAAAAGATTTCACCTTATACATCACGTTTTTGGAAAAAAGCAATACTCCGGCCGCCATAGCAACCACTGCCTGCACTATCATTGCTCCTAATCCCGGGTCGAAATACAAAAAATACATATAGATAAATTAAAAAGATGATCTTATGATAATATTGCGCTAACAAATAAACTAAAAATCAATCAGTTTATTGAAACAAATCACAAGAATATTTACAGTTTGTTTCGCTTGCGGTCTACTTCTTTCAGGTAAACTTTACGCAATCTCAAATGTGAGGGCGTTACCTCAACATATTCATCCTTCTGAATATATTCCAAAGCTTCTTCCAATGAAAATTTAACTGCCGGAACGATCTTCGCCTTATCATCGGCACCCGATGAACGTACGTTTGATAGCTTCTTAGTCTTGGTTACATTTACGGTCATATCATCCTGACGCGTATTTTCACCAATCACCTGTCCTTCGTAAATCGCTTCTCCCGGATCCACAAAGAAGCGCCCGCGATCCTGTAATTTATCGATAGAATAAGGTATGGCAGTTCCATTTTCCATAGAAACCAAACTTCCGTTCTGTCGTTCTGGAATTCCTCCCTTTAATGGCTGATATTCCAGAAAACGATGCGTCATAATTGCCTCTCCAGCCGTTGCAGTAAGCAACTGATTTCGCAATCCTATGATTCCACGAGACGGGATAAGGAATTTACAGATCATTCGTTCTCCCTTGGCTTCCATACTTTGCATCTCCCCTTTTCGAAGTGTCACCATATCGATGGCTCTTCCGCTTACTTCTTCAGGAAGATCTATGGTAAGTTCCTCAACAGGCTCACATTTTACTCCGTCGATCTCTTTGATGATCACCTGCGGCTGACCGATCTGCAATTCGTATCCTTCTCTTCTCATAGTCTCAATAAGTACCGAAAGGTGCAATACCCCACGTCCGAAAACCAAAAATTTATCGGCACTGTCTGTAGCGTTTACACGAAGTGCAAGGTTCTTTTCCAGTTCGCGTTCAAGACGTTCTCTAATATGACGGGAAGTCACAAATTTTCCATCCTTTCCAAAGAATGGCGAATCGTTTATCGTGAACAACATACTCATGGTAGGCTCGTCGATGGCGATGGTCTTTAAGCCTTCCGGATTTTCAAGATCGGCAACAGTATCACCAATTTCGAATCCTTCAAGACCTACCAGTGCACAAATGTCCCCGGCATGCACTTCACTTACTTTTTTACGACCCAGACCTTCGAAGGTATGAAGCTCCTTTATTTTTGCTTTTACAGTACTTCCGTCCCGTTTTACCAGTGAAACCTGCATATTTTCCTTTAAAACCCCGCGTTGAAGACGCCCAATAGCGATCCTTCCGGTAAACGATGAATAATCCAGCGAAGTGATTAACATCTGCACACTACCGGCTTCCACTTTAGGAGAAGGAATATGTTCCAACACCATATCAAGCAAAGGCTCAATATTATCAGTTTGATCCTTCCAGTCGTCACTCATCCAGTTGTGCTTGGCTGATCCGTAAACTGCCGGGAAATCCAGCTGCCACTCTTCGGCACCCAATTCAAACATCAGGTCAAAAACAGCTTCATGTACCTCTTCGGGAGTACAGTTTTCCTTATCCACCTTGTTGATCACCACGCAGGGCTTTAATCCGAGGTCGATCGCCTTCTGAAGTACAAAACGCGTTTGCGGCATAGGCCCTTCAAAAGCATCTACCAGCAGCAATACCCCGTCGGCCATATTTAAAACACGCTCTACTTCACCACCAAAATCGGCGTGACCGGGAGTATCGATGATATTGATCTTTGTATCCTTGTATGTCACCGAAACATTTTTGGACGTGATGGTAATTCCACGTTCACGTTCCAGATCGTTATTATCGAGAATTAGATCTCCTGTGTGTTCATTTTCACGAAAGAGGCTGCAATGATGCATGATCTTATCTACCAAAGTGGTCTTTCCGTGGTCAACGTGTGCGATGATCGCTATGTTTTTAATCTTCATAATATTCAGTTTGTAGTGAGTATGTTACAGGTCTCACTTACGAGCGCGCAAAAGTAGTGTTTCCTAATGGATTAGTACATAATAAACCGTTAATTCTTTTCAATCATTAATTCGCTACTTCCGCAGATAATACCGGGCATTAATTTACTTCATCGGTTCTATGTTTTTTGGGCGTTCCCTCTCCTTCGCTCTCTGCGTGAGCTCCGGAGGGGTCGGGTTATCCGCTGTATCCCTGTAGTAGCGAAACTTACTACAGGGGATGCCGCTCCTACAAGCCTGCCATAGCTATTTTTCATCATCGCAAAACTGAAATGACATGAAGAAGCTACGGCAGGCCCCTAACGCGAACATGCTAAATCCTTTCGGGTTTCGGTTAATAAAGTTGATAATTGGTTACCTTTGCATCTCAAAATACTCTTATGGATCTAAATCAAATTCCGAAGTTAAAACACACCCGATCCGGGAATTTTTTTCTGTTGGCCGGTCCCTGTGCGATCGAAGGTGAAGAAATGGCCATGGTCATCGCCGAAAAGATCGTTGCCATTACCAACCGATTGGAAATTCCCTTTGTTTTTAAAGGTAGTTTTAAAAAAGCCAATCGCAGTAGGATCGATAGTTTTACCGGAATTGGAGACGAAAAAGCACTAAAGATCCTTAAAAAAGTATCTCAAGAATTCGATATCCCTACCGTCACCGATATTCACGAAGTAAGCGATGCCGCAATGGCTGCTAAGTATGTGGACATCCTTCAGATCCCGGCATTTTTGGTACGGCAAACCGATCTTGTTGTTGCAGCAGCAAATACAGGAAAGGTCGTTAATCTTAAAAAAGGGCAGTTCATGAGCCCCGAAAGTATGCAACACGCTGTAAAAAAAGTGACAGATAGCGGCAATGATAAAGCCATGATCACAGACAGGGGGACGATGTTTGGCTATCAGGATATGATCGTCGATTTTAGGGGGATTCCAACCATGAAGCAATATGCCCCAACCGTATTGGATGTAACCCATAGCTTACAACAGCCCAATCAAAGCATTGGAGTTACCGGCGGTCGCCCCGAAATGATCTCAACCATTGCCCGTGCAGGAATTGCCGTAGGTGCCGACGGACTCTTTATCGAAACACATTTCGATCCGGCCAACGCCAAAAGCGATGGTGCTAATATGCTTGACCTTCATCATCTGGAAAAACTGCTCAAGGATCTGGTTGCAATAAGAAAGACTATAAATCACTTATAGTACTTTTTACCACGCATGGAAGTAGCCTCTTCCAGAACTTCGGCAAGAATTTCACCATCAATGTCTTCGACGGCAAAATAGCGAAGGGATTTAAAGTGCTTTCTTCCTCCCAGGACGAGAGTTTCAGTGTGCTTAGTGAGGTGTGTTCCGTGCCAGAAGACGAGGTCTACATAATTTTTCGACTGATTTAAATAACAAAAGGGCTCCTTTTCAGAAAAATAATAAAACGGCAGATGCCATTTGTATTTTAACTGCAATTCGGGAAGGCTGCTTTCAATAATTAGTTGTAACTGGAGCAATATGCTTCGGTACGGCTCGGGTTTATTGAGTATGTAGGCTTCCGCGGGTTTCATCCTGCCAAAATAATAAAAATCAGCCTACCAATGTGTTTAAAAAATCTTCAGAATTTTTTCAAATACAATTAACTCATTTTCAATATTTTACAATTATTTTATTGGGTTGACGAAAAAATACATATATTTAGATACCCTAACACCAGAACCTGCTTGAGGATAGTAACTACATTCCTGATAGTATGTATACTGTGCATTGCCCCAATTTATGCGCAGACGGGCACCGCTATTTCTAAAGATACCACCCAATTATATGAACGAAAAAAATTGATCAAGGAAGTTGATTCGCTTGTTCGATTTACCAGAAATCAGTTTTATAAGAACAATTACGATCTCACTATCGAGGTGGGTGATAAGACCCTGAAACTTGCCAGAGAACTTGGGGATTACAGATCTATTTTCTCTGTGTCAAGCTTGATGGGAAATGCGTTTGTACAAATTGAGGATACACTGCAGGCCAAACGTATCTTTATGGAAACACTTGCTGAGGCAGAATCCCTTCAGGAAAAAGACCTTCCTGTAGACACCTTATTAAAAGCTTACAGTACCGACAGAAGTATTCTCACGGCACGAATAGATCTGGGTAATTACTATGCCCTTCAGAAAAAACCTGAACCGGCTATAAAACTTTATAAAGAGACTATTCCTTTGGCCGAAAAATTAAAGGATTCTTCGCATTTATTTATATTGAATTTTAACCTCGCCGAGTTGAATTTAAATAAAAAGGACGTAGCAAATGCCGATTATTACGTAAATCAGACCAACAGTTACATCACCAAAGAGACGGTAGATGCCTATAAGGCGGTGGCTAAACTCAACGTTGGAAAATTAAATTTTCTAAAAGGAGATCCGCAACTGGCTAAGCAAAATCTGGAAGAAAGTGTGGCACTTGCTACACAATCGGGGTATACAGATCCTTTAATTGAAGGGTATGAGTATCTCGCCAAATCTGATTCTGTTTTGGGCAATCACAAATTGGCCTATGCCAATCTTCTAAAGGCCGATCATTTTAGACAGGAAAAGTATAAGACCGATAAAATTCGTGCCATCGAAACAGTGACGGCAAAATTCAAATTAAATCAATATCAGCAGGAACTTAAGGCGCAGGCGTTGCAGGCACAGTTTAACAGAGAAGCGGCGAAACGAGAGACGACCATATTATGGGTGAAGATCGCTTCGGCCATATTGTTTGTTTCCTCAATTTTCCTGTTCGTCTCATACAGACGCCGAAAAAGGCTTTTGATAGATGTCATCGACAAGAATAAAAAATACCTTAAAGAGAAAGAAAAAACGGAAGAACTTTCCAGAGCAAAAAGCATCCTATTCTCGAATATTACCCATGAATTAAGAACTCCTATGTATGGGATTATTGGAGTTTCATCGCTATTGGACAGCGACAAAAAGCTAAAACACCACGATGAGAACATTAAATCGCTACGATTTTCGGCCAATCATTTATTGGGGCTTATCAATAAGGTGTTGCAACTAAATCAGATAGATGCGACCAAAAAAGAAGAGCTGAGCAAGGTAGAGTTTAATGTGTATGATTTGGTAAAGAATATTGTTAAGTCCTCCAAGTTTATCAATACCGAACATCCGAATACCTTTGAAATTACCATCAATGACGATGTCCCCGAATATTTAATGGGAGATGAAATGAAGCTCTCTCAGGTATTGATAAACCTAGTGAGCAATGCGACCAAATTCACAAAGAATGGCAAGGTCTCTGTTTCAGTATCTCGTAAAAAGGATATAGAAAAGCAGATCTGCCTCCAATTTAAAATTAAAGATACCGGTGATGGAATTTCGAAAGAAAAGCAAAGCCTGCTTTTTAATGAATTCGCACAAACCGAATCCACAGACGAATACCAGCATACGGGAATGGGATTACCCATTGTTAAGAGGATATTGGATCTGCACAGTACTTCGTTACAGATTGAAAGTGATGTAGGCAAGGGAACCGAAGTGAGTTTTGTGATTTGTTTTGACCGTTCGGAAAAAACTGAAGAAAATAATAAGAACATCGCCGTAAAGAACGATTCCTTATTTAAAGGCAAATGCATTCTGGCTGTTGACGACAATAAGATCAATTTATTGGTTACCAAAAAATTCCTTGAGCTCTATGGAGCCACAGTACTTACTGCCGACGGAGGAAGTAAAGCCATTCAGCTTGCCAAAGAAAAAAAGATCGACCTTATCTTAATGGATATCAACATGCCCGAAATGAATGGTTTTGAAGCCACAGAGGCCATTAGAGCATTCAATACTGAAATTCCCATAGTAGCACTAACTGCGGTTGAAAAGGAAAAGGTCACAGGTAAGAACTCTTTTAACCTTATGAATGGTATCATAATCAAGCCTTATAAGAACGAAGTATTTATTGAAACTATTTCGAAGTTTACAGACACTATAGAGGTTTAAGATCATATCCTCATTTCCCATAAATACATTACGCTACTCATCTAATTAAAGACCGTTTCTCTGCGTTTTTAGATTAACTTAACCGTTATACCTATGTAGTATGAAAAGTCGCTCTTCGTGGCTATAAGGAAGGATGTCGGGGAATGCACCATGCAACCCCAGGCCCGGTTACCGTTAACTTTCCCATTATGAATTGCAGAACTGTGGTGTTGGATTGCGCATTGAGGGAATCACCTAGATTGCCGCACCATATCGGCGACGAACATACACCTCAGCTAGTCCTTAATTCTATTAAATATAGAGACAACCATGCCCAACTAACAACTAGGCTATAAAAACAGAACCGGTAGAAGGAAGCGTTAAAGCTTCATATCCTTTGCATTGAAGAAGCCGTATAGTATAAGAAAATGCTCCATACGAGTATTCGTATGGAGCATTTAGTAGTACTATGGAGTTGCGTTGGAATTATACCCAATGCGCTCCCGGCTATTCACCTTAATTGGCATTCTGCATAATGATCCACTTTTGTCGTGTACCATCGTACATTAATTTCACCATATGGTATCTTTTCACTACCATGTTATCGTTCGCTTCTATTCGGTTTCCGAAGATAGACAGTAAACTGTTTGGCAGGAAGTTGATATCTCCAGACACAGGATATAACCAGATGGTTTGTCCGTCTTCACCGGCTTTTATACCACTTATAAAGGCATCACCTAACAAACTCGTAATTCTGATCACAGATTTGTCTTCGTTGGGTTCTCCCGGAAGTATGATCAATTCCAGATCATCTATAATAGGTAAGCCCAAAACAGGGATGTCCCCTATTTTTTCTCTTCTATTAATGGCTCTAATTCGATTATTTTCAAGGATCAGGTTTTCATCGACTTCAACTTCGACAAAATTTCCAAAATCGTCGACACCAACTATTTTTTTGGCAACGATCTCATTGGCATTGGAACGCAATCCTCTAATTCGTACGTCTCCGTTTACGTCTAATGTGGTTGAGGGTTCGGTGGTGTTGATTCCAACCTGGCTGTAGCTAGTTATTCCTATTAAGAACATAAGTAGCAGGGGGGCTAAATGTCTCATAACTTCTTAATTTAATGAGATAAACATAGTAGTTCATCAGATTTGAGAAGTGAAATGTAAGACATATCCTGTTAAAATTGCATAGCTAGGTAGGTCTTTCTTTACATTTTTCGATGTATTGACAATTTTTATCGGAGAAGTGCTTAATTACTCGATATCAAAGCATTATGAAAGTAGGAAAAATCGGTATTATGGTGAATGAATTCAAAGGGAGCACCACTTTATAGGAAGGAGTGTAAATTAAAACTAAAAACCCTGCCTGATATATTGGCAGGGCTTAGCTAAAATTCAATATCACCCATATAAAACTTAACTTAACCTAAACGGGTGAATGAAAAAAGGCCGCTTTTAGAAAGCAACCCTTTTATTTCGCTTTTATTAACTCCCCAATTAATTAAGCATGGTAAAGATGCGAAACATAGTACATATCATACAACAGGGTTTTTCCTGTTTTGTATAAGGATTTTTCCTAACGTTAATTTTTTTAAAAAATAGTACTCCAATAAGAATAAATATATTTACTTTGTTATTCAAAGTACTTTATTATGAGTGAACAAGAATATTTAAAAGACATTAGCGAGATCAAAAGTTTAATGAACCGTTCTTCCCGCTTTATTTCCCTTAGTGGTCTCTCCGGTATTTTTGCCGGAGTTTATGCGATAATCGGAGCTGCTGTTGCTTATTTCTTTCTCTTACCCAAAGGCGATTTTGTAGTATTACACAGTTGGAATTTCAAAATGCTTCTTGGCTTGCTTTTGCTGGTCGCTGTTTTAAGTGTGGTGACTGCTTTCCTCCTTACCACAAGAAAAGCAAAACAAAATAAGGTGCCGATCTGGGATACCACCACCAAAAGACTTTTACTTAATTTTATAGTCCCATTGCTTACCGGAGGAATATACATTCTAATAAAGTTAAACAGTCAGCACTACGGCCTCACCGCTTCTCTAATGTTGATATTTTACGGACTCGCACTAGTGAATGCTTCAAAATATACTATTGGAAATATTAAGTATCTTGGTTATGTAGAGATCGTGGCCGGTTTAATTTGTGCTGCCCTACCGGGATACGGCTTTTGGTTTTGGATCTTCGGATTTGGAGTGATGCACATCATTTATGGCAGTATTATGTGTATGCAGGAGAAAAAACAATAGTAGTGGGTATAATAGACAATATAAATAAAGTATTCGATCATAGAATACGACTGGGGATCATGTCGATCCTTGTGGTAAATGAAGACGCCGACTTTAACCGCCTAAAGGAGTTACTGGATGTGACCGACGGCAATTTGGCAAGCCACCTTAAAGCTCTGGAACAGGCCGAATATATCCTGGTTCAAAAGCAATTCATTGGACGAAAACCGAATACTCGCTATTCGGCCACTACCTTGGGAAATAACGAATTCAAAAAACATATTAATGCGCTTGAAAAACTGATCAAAAAATAACACAAAAAATTTTTACTAACTTACTTTGAAATACAAAGTACTTTTAATTTAAAATTATGGAACAGAAAAGAAACAAATTCTCAAACTGGTTACGCAACTCTATAACTGCCCGTATGCTCGTAGTAGGACTCCTACTACTTGTTTTACTTATTCCCTTACAATTCGTGAAGGAACTCATTCAGGAGCGCGCGCTTAGACAACAGGAAGTCATTAATGAAACCAATGACAAGTGGGGAAATGAAGTGGTGTTCTCGGGGCCCATTATAAAAATTCCCTATAAAACCATTAAAGAAGAAACTGTTTTTAATAAAGTGAATAAAACGTATAGTAAGTTAGTTACCGAGCCTGTAAAATACGCGTATTTCTTCCCTGAAAAGCTTCATATAGATACCAAAGTTCAAAGCAAGGAACTTAACCGAAGTATTTATGAGTCGGTAGTATTTACTGCAGACATGAACATTTCGGGCAACTTTCCCCTTATCGATTTTAGTGGAAGCGATATTCCTTCGGAAAAAATACTCTGGGAAAAAGCGACCTTACTCATCAAAACATCAAACTTAAAAGGGATCAGGAATACGCTGGAGATCGGTCTGGATTCAGAAAAACTGCAAATGACACCCCAATACGACAAAGAATACCTCAACACCATACAAAGCACCCCGATAACTACGTTTAAGGACATCAACACCAAACCCATCCCGTTTTCTTTTACTATTACGATCAATGGAAGTGATCACCTTCATTTTATTCCTATTGGTAAAGAAACCACCGCAATAATGAACTCAGACTGGCACTCCCCTAGTTTTAACGGACGCTTTTTACCTGAAGATGGTTCACGGGATATTAACGCAGATGGCTTTAGTGCCTCATGGAAAGTACTGCAGATCAACAGACAGTTCGAGCAGTCCTTCTTTGGGTATCTACCCGACCTTAGTGAGTTTGCCTTCGGTACCAAGCTCATTATTCCCGTAGATGAATATCAAAAAAGCGAACGAACCGCAAAGTATGGGTTTATGGTCATCGGACTCACTTTGCTCGTCTTTCTTCTCATCCAATTGGTAAGTAAAATCCATATTCACCCGTTTCAATATGTCATGATCGGCCTCGCTCTGGTTATGTTCTATACCTTACTTATATCCATTTCAGAACACAGTTCGTTCTTTAAGTCATACGCCATAGCAGGAGCATCGGTGCTGGCACTCATCACCATTTATTCCAGAGCCATACTCAAAGGATTTAAATTTCCTTTGCTGGTTTGTACCTCACTGGCATCGTTATACGGATTTATATATGTGATCATACAATTGGAAAGCTACGCCTTGTTGGTTGGAAGTATAGGATTGTTCGCTATTCTGGCCATAGTTATGTTCGCTTCACGTAAGATCGATTGGGGTAACGAATCATAAAAAGTAACTTTAATGTCAAATAGAAAAAGGATGTTCGTCTTTAAAATTCGATATGTTATCGCCACACTGGTCTTGCTGCTCATCGAGGTCGCCATAGCGTTTTGGAGCGTTCATCCTTTTATACGTGGTTTTTTGGGCGATGTTTTGGTAGTATTGCTCCTATATACTTTCCTGACAAGTTTTCTCTCATTTTCTTCGGAAAGGATAGCCTTTACCGTATTACTTTTTGCCTTCGGAATAGAATTCTTACAGCTTGCAGATCTCACTGAAGCCTTGAACATTCAGAATCCTGTTCTTAAAATTGTTGTGGGCTCGGTGTTCGATCCGTGGGACCTTCTCGCCTATCTAACAGGCTTTTTTATCATTATTCTAATCGAAAAACTATTCCGAAAAAATGAATGCGCTTAAATATATCATCTTCAATCGCTTTAAAATCCTTGCCTTGCTTTTTTTAGGAATATTCGGAAGCATTGCTTTACTCGCTTTACGAATGGAACTTACCCAGTCCTTTTTTCTCCTTTTTATGACATGGAATCTCTTTCTTGCCATTCTACCATATTTAATTTCACTATGGTTAAACAACACAAATCAGCCAAAGTTAATTATGGGGTTGGTATTTATCACTTGGCTGCTGTTCCTCCCAAATGCTCCTTATATTGTTACAGATATTATCCATCTAAGGTTAACCCAACCCGAAATGCTATGGCTGGACAGTATCCTTATTATATCATTTGCACTCACCGGGCTTTTCCTGTATGTACTTTCACTTTCCGAAATGGAAAAGGTTCTGAAACGACACCTAAGCAATGGGTTCTCAAAATTAGTGCTTCTGTGTATCCCTTTTTTATGCGGATTTGGCATTTTTCTCGGAAGGACATTGCGGTGGAATTCGTGGGATATTTTACAACAACCCAATCAACTCCTTAAAGATGTATTAAGGATCATCTTCTTTCCTTCCCAAAATACAGATGCATATCTGTTTATTATTGGCTTCGGAATTCTGTTGCTATTTATGAACTTAATATTTAAAAAATTTATTATCAGGCACTTGGAAGAACCATTACCTGGCGAAGCGAGACATACATTTTGAATTTTCAGGAATTAGTGTATTTTGCAATAAATAACACCTCTCAAACGATGACTTTTCGCACCCTTCTTTTCACTCTGTTTATTGTTTTATTTTCTCTGTCGGCCTCCTCGCAAGGCCGAAAATCGGCAACTTTCGGGACACTCTCCCATGAAGTAAACACTATAGAATCATATCCGCAGGACCCTGAGGCGGCGGCAGTAGTCGTGTTCGAAAAAGGAAAGACCTATGCCTCTTTGATCAACAACCGCATGTTACTGGTCACCGAAGTTCATGTGATCACCAAGGTTTTGGACGCTTCCAGATTCGATCAGGGTATCATTGAAATTCCATACTACCGAGGCAGCAACACTAAGGAAAACATCAGCCATTTAAAGGCCATAACTCACAATGGAAAGGTTCAGACCTTTGTGAAAAGTTCCGAAATATTTGATAAGGATATTACCGAAAACTGGTCCTTAAAAAGTTTTTCGTTTTCCGATATTCAAAATGGCAGTGTGCTAGAATACACCTATCGACGTGAAACTCCGTTCTTCTTTAATATAAACGGCTGGGAATTTCAGGGAAAATTACCAAAGATCTATAGTGAGTACGAAACCGAGCTGCCCGGAAATTTTGTTTACCGCAGAGCCTTGGTCGGAACCGAAAAACTAGATATTAATAAAGTCTCTTTAAAGAGGGATTGCTTTCACATCCCGGGCTTTGCTCAAAACGCCGATTGCGAGGTGTCTACCTACGCTATGCATCATGTTCCGGCATTTCAAGAAGAGGATTATATGCTTTCTCCAAAAAACTATCGCTCAAATATAAACTATGAGCTAAAGGAATACACCGATTTTAAAGGGAACAAGAGTGAGTTTACGCGCGAGTGGAAGGATGTTGATAAGGAAATTAGAAACAACAAGGATATTGGAGGTCAGCTTAAATATGATAAGCTCTTTGAAAAGGAATTACCGCAAAATATATTGTCCATTCCCAATAAACTCGATCGGGCCAAAGCCGTTTATTCTTATATCCGTGATTATTACACCTGGAACGAAAAATATGCTCTCTTTGGGGATGCGCGAGTAAAAGATGCTTTCGAAGAAAAGTCGGGCTCCATAAAGGAAATCAATCTTTCTCTGATCAATGCACTCGAAGCAGCCGATCTGGATGCAAAGATGGTCTTATCGTCCACCCGGGATAATGGATTACCGGGGTTCTTATATCCTGTGCTTACAGATTTCAATTATCTGTTTGTTTTGCTGGAGATAGACGGCACTAAATATTTACTGGATGCTTCAGAAAAATACGCTCCCTTTGGTTTAGTACCTTTTCGAGCACTAAATATTCAGGGACGCGTCATGGACCTGAAAGAGGAAAGCAGTTGGACTCCAATTGTTCCGTTTAACAAGAATGTACATTATGTAAATGCTCAATTTACCGCAGGTGATAACGGTTCATTCGAGGGGTCTGTTGAAGAGATAAGTACGGGCTATATAGGCTTAAGTAAGCGTCGCGAATTTGCAAACCGGGCTGTGACCGAAATTGTTTCTGAAAAGCAAAAGTCCTCTGTAGAATTATTGCTGAGCGACTATAAAACTGAAGCCCTCAAGGAAATAGAAGAACCCTTAAAAGAAACTTATAATCTAAAATTAGAATCAGAACTGGTTGCCGATGAGGTGTTTTTATATCCTTTCCTTGTAAATCCGTTATTTACTGAAAATCCGTTTAAACTTAACGAAAGATCTTATCCCGTGGATTTTGGGTATCCGCTAACTAATACCTATTTATATCAGATCGATCTTAACGGAAAGTATACGATCCCGGAGTTACCGCAAAACCAACGGGTAAAATTACCTCAGGATGGAGGAGAATTTATTATCTCCTATGTTGAGGAAAACGGAATCCTCAATATCAAATTCGACCTTAAGCTCGAAAAAGAACGCTACGGAGCAGAGGCTTATAAAAGTCTGCAGGACTTCTTTAACCGAATTATTACCGTTCTTAAGAACCAGCCCTTGGTGCTTAAAAAGGTTTAAATCATACCTTCCGCATACGATTGTAAATAACTAAACCTCTTGGTTAATGTACCTTCTAAAGTGGTCATTCGTGCGCGTTCCAGTATTTCATGCTCATCTCCGTTGAAAAATGCAGGGATCACGTGCTCCAGAAACATTTCCCCAAATCCTTCGCTGGCATCTTTGGGTAATTCACAGGGTAAATTATCCACAGCCATTACAGTAATGGCGCCTGGGGCGTTAAAGATGGTTTCTGTTTCAGATTTTGGGTCGTAGCCATAAAATGGATCGGCTATGGTCGAAGCACGCAGGGTACTTGCCACCGGCCCGTCCACATCGCAGGAAATATCGGCCACCAGATCAATATTGAAATCGGGGTGACGCGCATCCTCCCGAGTAAACAAATACGGCGCTCCGTTCCCGTAAAAATGTCCGGCAATAAACATATCGCTCACTTTGGCATACTTCATAAAGTCGCTTTCATAACCGGACGGATCCTTATAGAACTTATACTTGTCCATAGGCTTTCCGTCAACGCGTTTGTTGTACTCGGTAACATCGATAAGGCAATATACGGCTTCATTAAATGACTCTGAAAGGTATTGGGCATCGGTAACTTCTTTGATCTTTAAATGATCGAGGATCTCTCGGGCTCCTTTGGCCACTTTTCCGGTTCCGGAAAGGATGATCCTTAGGCTATTAGGTACGGTGATCTTATTCAATTCTGCTTTTACGGCTTTAAGGTCGCGTAGCGTTTCCACTTTTGGCAGTTCGAAGAGGTCATCTCTTAATCCCAGTGCCCTAAACGCATTATAAGCGCCCACAAGTCCTGCGTATCGACCAAATCCGATAAGGCGGGCTCCGCTTTTGCGTACAATGGTCTCATGGTCATAAAGCTCGATCTTCTTATCGAGGATTGCGCGAAGGAGTTTTTGATTATAGGGTTGTTTTTTTATGGTATGACTGAAAAAGAAATATTTTTTCTTCGGAATAAGAGCTTCCACAGGAACTTCCTTAACCCCGAGCATCACATCTGCTTCTGAAACATCATCCAAAACTTCAAATCCGGCAGCTCGATAGGCTTCATCGGGGAAGATACGTACCTCTGAAGCTTCGACGATAATTTTCGCATCGGGAAAAGTTTTTATGACTTCCTGACATTTTTGAGGTGAAAAAACGACACGTCTGTCGGGTGGATTCTTACGTTCTTTAATGATTGCGAAGGTGATAGCCATTTGGAATGCTTTTTGTTCATTATTTACGGGCGCAAAGATAGTGTTTTATAGTATCTTTGGAACCCGGTTTCGGGTAGGGATTGAGGTACACTACCCCGTTTGCGAGCGCTTCGGCGAGCAAGCGTGTAGCACCGAAAGCCCGGCTTGATACGCCGGAGCCTAGGCGGAGGTGTAGGAAGCACCCGCCAAAAAAAATAAGATCTTTGAAAAAACACTTATGATCTAAGTTCATAAGATCCCTGTTGATGCAGGGAATATTGGGGCCGACTGGTTTTGACAGCGGGTCTAATTGTAATGTAAGCATGTCGAGCGCTGGGAAACAGCTCGTAAATCTCATTTTTCACACTTTTTAAACGGCGAGAATAACTACGCCCTAGCTGCATAATCCGAATTATAGTAGGATAATGCCTCGGCCCGCAAGGCGGGCAAGCAGGAACTCACTCGAACGCCTTGGTTTACGGCAGTCGGTTTAGTGAGTTCGTAAAAGTAGACCTATCGGGTACAGGGCGTTGATGTATCTGAGACATTTAAGCGGCGATAAGGGGTGCGTTGGTAGTTTTCGACCGGCAAGCCCTCGAAAACCTAAATGAAAACTAAGCATGTAGAAAGCGTTATGGTTGCACGTTTGGACGAGGGTTCGACTCCCTCCGGCTCCACGATCAAGCAGTAATCTCTGCAATGGATTCAAATTAGAAAATGCCTGAAAGCTTGCTTTTGAGGCATTTTTTATTTGAAGACGTTTTGATTGCGAAGCAAGCAAGAGATTACTATTTGCAGGACTGGAACCAGTAGGGATCACCGAAGGTACTCCCTGATAAAGCGTTCGGCCTGCGGTCGTCTCACGCCAGCGCGACAAGCTGGCCCCTCACTAAAAATGTCCGCAGGACATTTTGTAAACGCTCGGCCCTCTCTGGCTCCACGATCAAGCAGTAATCTCTGCAATGGATTCAAATTAGAAAATGCCTGAAAGCTTGCTTTTGAGGCAATTTTTATTTGAAGACGTTTTGATTGCGAAGCAAGCAAGAGATTACTATTTGCAGGACTGGAACCAGTAGGGATCACCGAAGGTACTCCCTGATAAAGCGTTCGGCCTACGGTCGTCTCACGCCAGCGCGACAAGCTGGCTCCACCTTCGCCATTCGAAATTTCGAACACAATGAGAAGTGAAGGAAGGTTTTTTTAACTACTATATTTTCAAATAAATTGTTACATTTCACCTAAGTGAGAAAATTTAAACAATACGAAATTGTGCTCATGGTGGCGGCGGCTGCGATCACAATATTCGGACTAATTACAGGAAAGTTTCTGTTCGTGTTTGTGTGGCTACCTCTTGGCTTTTTATTTGGCAAGAAAAGAAAGGAGTAAAGAAAATATCGGCTTAGATGACAATAAAAAAACCACCTTTCGGTGGTTTCTCATCAGGCCTTTTGTCGCTCTTCAACCTTTATAAAGCTGAGAACGATCAAAACAGGAATTATTAAATATATCTTCGTGAGTGTTGCTGCCGGTAGTGGTTCTAATAAAATATGCGAACCCAGCGAGGCAATAACAATAGCGATTAGCAACACCTTTATTCCGTAAAAAAATAATTGGTACATGATAATGGGGGGATTATGCGCTAATGGCGCTGTTAGCAATTTCTTGTTCTACATTGTTATAGTGATATAGCAATGATTTGTAAAAACGGGACTTGGCAGGACCGTTCTCCAAACAACCTTTTAAGGTTTCTTCCAGATTCGTGTACGAGATCTTAACAGATACCGCATCTTTTAACTGGTATAATTTATCGTGAAGTGGCCGGGATGAGCTAGATGTCCATAATGATATCGTCGATTTGTCATAATCGATTGTCACGTCGACTGCTTTAAAAAAGAATTTTAAAAGTGACTTCTGAAAATTATAATTGTCGGTAGTAGGTTGAGCGCAACTTTTTTTAATGAGCTTACGCAACTCTTCTTGAACAATTTGATCCTGATTTTTCATAGCGATCCGTTTTTTAGGTTATTCTAATTTACGCATAGAACGCTAGTTCGGATGTTAAGAAAATGTGGTTTTGCAAAACTTTAACTACATATTTTTCAATGTGTTAAATAAATTAAGAGGATTGTAATGGACTTCCCACGAAAACCTGATTCGGTCTAAATGGGATGCTATTTTTTAGTAGGCATATCTTGGGCGGTCCAGGCGGTGATTCCACCCTCAAGATCGAAGATCGTTTTAAAACCTTCCTGTTCCATTATTTTTGCTGCCCTAGCACTTCGCCCTCCACTTCGGCAATATACATAGACCGGCATCGCGGGATCTAAAGTCTGAATCGCGCGAACAAAGGAATTTGAATTCACATCCAGGTTAACGGCACCTTCAATATGACCATCTGAAAATTCGCTTGGTGTGCGTACATCCAAAAGCTGGACGTTTTGATTATTCTGCTGAATTGCCGAATTAAAATCGCTTACCGTCAATACCACAATAGAATTAGCCTGTTCAGATATGGTGCTTGTTGATACTTCCGAATTCATCTCAGAAGCTTTGGTAGCATTGTCCATACATGCACCGAGTAGCAATACGCTACAGCCTAAAAAAACACTTGTTAGAATTCTAAAAGTAAAGGTCATACCGTTTTATCTCCTTCCCATTCACTAAAACCTCCTAAAAGATTATATGTTGTGTCGAATCCGATGGATTCCAGGATCATACAAGCCTGAGCACTTCGGCTTCCGGAGCGACAATAGACGTAATAATTCTTTGACTTATCCATGAGGTTAGCCTTTTCCATAAAGGCGCCGGCATTATAGATATCCAATTGTTTTGCTCCCGGAATATATCCTTCGGCCACTTCTTCATCGGTGCGTACATCGAGAATTACAGCGTCTTTATCGGCCTTAATTTGTTCGTTCCACTGATTTTGAGTGAGATCCTTCATGTTTTAAAAATTTGCGTAAAAATAGAAAAACTTTTGTGTATACATAAAGAAACCGGCTCTTCTACGATGTAAAAAAACCGGTTTAAATTCATTTAATGATCATTTACTGCTTTACTGAACAACCAATGGCCTTGGTTTCCTTTACGGTTACTTCGGTACCGGCGATCAACTGATTTACAGCGTTTGCTAAAAAGCGATCCTTTACGGCAGATCCATCCCTAACATTATCGTCAATTGCTCCTATATATCGAACAATTCGATCTCCGTCTGCTGTTTTCTGTAAAAGATATACATGAGGTGTTTTGGTAGCACCGTAGGTGGCGTATACCGACTGACTCTCATCATAAAGGTACGGGAAGGTAAAACCTTTTTCCTTGGCCTTTTTCTGCATCAATTCGTACGAGTCGTCCGGTTGTACTTCAGGATTATTAGGATTTATGGCAATTACCGGATAACCCTTTGTTTTAAATTCCTTATCCAATGCTATGATACGGTCTTCGCTGGCCACGGCATAAGGACAGGTATTACAGGTAAAAATGACAATAAAGCCATCGGCATTGGGATAGTCGTCGTAAGAGACCATCTTTCCGTCTACATTCTTTAAGTTGATATTTGCAGCCTTATCCCCAATGGTATAGCCCTTTGTAGTGCCAGATTCCGCAGTGCTTGTAAAACTACTAAACGCAAACACGCCCAGGATGGCAATGACTGCAACGGTTAATATACTTTTTGTTTTCATACGATTATAAGATTGTTTTAAGTTCAGTTTCTAATTCATTATAGGTAAAGGAGCGTTCGTAAAATTTACGTGCTCCGTTCTTTATCATTAAAGTTGCAGGGATAGAACCACTCCATTCGGGACTCACCATAGGAATCCAGGTATTTGCTGCGGGGTCATCGAGAAGAACCACGGTTGAATTTAATTGATGCTTCTCCACGAAAGGGAGCAGTTGAGAATCCAGTTTTTTAGGATCATCCAGACTCACTAACATCACTTTTACTTTATCTTCTGAATATTTGGAATTGATCTCTTCAAAGTATGGTAATTCCTTGATACATGGTTTGCACCAGGTAGCCCAAAAATTAACAATGTAGGTGGTGTCGTTACTCTTGCTGAATTCGGGTTCCAAACCTTCAAAATTATATACAGCAATTTTTCCGTCTGTATTGGTATAGGACTCGGCTTTATCTATTTCTTCTGAAACTTCAGCTTCTTCGGAAGGAGTTTCTTTGCCTTCCACACAAGCCTGAAACACCATAAATAACAACAACAAATAAGTAAACTTCATAGCCTAAAAATATTTAAACCAATAATAAGCATAAAACTTTTAACAATTCATTTAGAGTTAAAAAAATAATTACCAGACAAGCTGAATTAATTTTTTGTTAAAATTAGTGTCAGACTTAAAAATCATATTACATTTGTACATACAAATATTGTACTTACATATATGAATATAGAAACCGCCATAAAATCTATTCACCAAATGGGGATCACGACAAAAACAGTGATCAATATCATGTATACTTCTCGGTTTGTAGAGGATGCCGTTTCGTCTGTACTCAAACCTTATGACCTTACATCTCAGCAATACAATGTGTTGCGTATCCTGCGCGGGCAAAACGGAAATCCGGCGAATTTGTGCACCATTCAGGAGCGGATGATCGATAAAAGCAGTAACACTACGCGCCTGGTTGATAAACTTATCCAAAAGGATTGGGCGAAACGCTCCATTTGCAAAACTAATCGACGCAAGGTAGAAATTGTGATCACAGAGACCGGTCTGGAGCTGTTAAAAGAACTTGACCCGCTTATTGAAAAGAATAACGAGAATTTGGTTTCAAACCTTTCAGAAGAACAAATGGAAGCTTTTAATAGCATTCTCGACTCTATACGAACCACATAAATTTTACATAAACAATTAAATACTAAAATCATGAAAACAATAATCAATTCTATTTTAATCATGTCTGTAGTCATGGGATCTACGGCATTTACAATTGCCGACAAGGAAAAGAAAGTAGTTACCGAAAGTACCATAAACTGGAAAGGTAAAAAGATCCTTGGCTCTCATACCGGAACGGTTACTTTAACTGAAGGATATCTGGAAATGGACGGTGACCAATTGGTTGGCGGAAAATTTGTCGTAGATATGACCTCCATCACGGTAACAGACCTTAAGGATAAAAATAAGGCAAAATTAGAAGGGCATCTTAAGAGCGATGATTTCTTTGGTGTTGAAAACCACCCAACTTCAACTTTAATTATCAAAAAAGCGACAAAAGTGGGAACCACCTATGAAGTCTCTGCAAACATGACCATAAAAGGAATCACAAATCCGTTGAATTTTGTTCTGGAAATGGGCCAGACAGGTGCCAGAGCAAGTGTGGTAATAGATCGCATGCAATACAATGTTCAGTTTGGTTCGGGAAGTATCTCCGATAAACTTGCAGATAACGCCATTTCAGACAATTTTGAACTGGATGTAATGATGAAATTCTAAACTCCCTTAAGCATGAATAAAGGTCTGCAGTAGCAGACCTTTTTTTATACAATAGAAATTGCGGAAACAGGCTGTGTTAATATTTTTCCGGCATCGGCATCTAACCAGTTTTCAAGAATGTTCGAATATATACTTCTAAAGTCAATTTCATAGATGAGATCTCCGTTGTCGTCCAATTTCGACAGATCCGGTGCCGCATTATAGAGTCCCGGTCTTTTCAGCTTCCCTCCTATCACAAAAACATTGTTGGCCGCACCATGGTCTGTTCCATCGGCAGCATTTTGAGACACTCTTCTTCCAAATTCAGAAAAAGTAAGGATCAACGTATCCTCAAAAGTATTGTTCGCTTTTAGATCGGCTACCAATGTCCCCACAGCATCACTATAGGTCTTTAGTAAGGAATCCTGGGCCCCAACTTGTTTCACATGTGTGTCGAAGCCACCCAGTGAGGCATAATACACTTTGGTATCCAGACCGGAATTGATAAACTCCGACAATGTTTTTAATTGCTTACCGAAGGACGATGTACCATAATTCATTTTTGAAGAATACACGCTGGATTTTTCATAGATATAGGAAGCAGATTGCTTTGCATCGATCATAGTCTGATATAAATAACCCATATTATGTTCACTAAGATGCTGTTGGTCATAGTTAGACAAAACACGTTTGAAGTAAGGGTCGGATGCTACCTTATTTAAAAATCCGGCATCGCGTGTAACCACTCCGGACCGGGTTTCTCCTTTCATAAGTACAGAAAGTGAATTCCCCAATTCTATAGCATTGTATGGTTTTGTACCATAATTATCCATAAAGCGTCCAACCCATCCATGCTTTATCACCTCATTTGCGCCACTGGCCGTCTGCCAGATATCGCTCGACCTGAAATGTGAACGATTAGGGTTTGGATAGCCTACGTTATTGATAATGGTCAACTCACCCGTATCGTATAACGATTTGAGTGATTTCAGATTTTTATGAAACCCAAGTTCATCATTGATTGGAAGCAGATCCCGGCGCTTTACAGCTATGGTAGGTCGCTCCCTGTAGTAAATATCATTTCTAAAAGGTACCAAAGCGTTGAGTCCGTCGTTCCCTCCTGCCAATTGTATGATCACCAGCCTTTTAATTCCTTTTGAAAGAAAAACCTGGGCATCCATGGCCTTTACGAAACCAGGTACAAACAGGAAGCTGCTTGCCAGAGCCGAATTTTTTAAGAAATCTCTACGTTTCATAGCCTCAGGTTAATTGAAATTCGGGCAGAGACATCAGCTGAAGACAAAGGTCCTCCTTCGATATATTCCCTCTTTCGTTAATAAGTTGCTCTGTACCACGGTTGGGCGCGGTGGCCAGTATAATTTCAGGAAGTTCTTGGGACGAAATCAATTTAAAATCTTCCTCAAATTTATTCCAGTTAGGACTTACTTTTAAATGTTGTCCAAACGTTTTTCTGTCCTTGTGATCCCAAGATCTTTCGGTAGGGATCATACCGTCACCTAATAAAACCGATGCCAGTTTTAACCGGATCATCAAACTATTGGTGTTGATCCATGCTCTGCCACCTTCCCATCCGGCAACGTTTGGTGGATTCATCAGTTCCTGACCCATGATGCGCTGAATAAAAACCTGTTCTCGGTTCCCTGAAAATCTAAAGGGAACTACCCGGTATACCGAAGCCAGTAGATCCACAGGTGATTTGATCTTGGTCCCTATATTTTCCTTTTCATAAAACCAGTCGCTCGTAAAAAGGTGCTTGAGAACCTGTTTAATCTCATTCGTTTGATAAAAAATATCGGCAAGCTCATTTATTCTCTCATCATTCAGATGTTCATTTACAAAGTAGACATACAGTTTTCCACAAATAAATCGGGCACACTGCCTGTCAGCACAGATGATATCTATAATATCATCACCGTTAAAAGTTCCTGTTTTTCCACGGAAGAACTTTGCTCCCGTATCATGTTGACTGTGATTCAATTTAAATCTGCCGTCCAAGGTATAACCGTAACCGGTAAAGGCACGGGCAGCTTCTTTAATATCATCTTCGGTATAATTATCCACCCCCAGCGTAAACAACTCCATGAGTTCTCTGGCAAAATTCTCATTGGGACGACTCTTTTTATTGAGGTTCGTACTTAAATAGCTCATCATGGCAGGCTCCTTGGAGATCACCTTCACAAACTCCCTGAAATTTCCTAGGGCATGAGCTCGAAGTGTATTATTGAACTGCAAGATGCGAGGTGCTATATAATCCTTACAGACAAATACATTAGCCCAAAAGAGCGTCATACGTTCATTAAGGGTTTCGGTTGGATCACAGATTCGTTCCAACCATGCTTTGTTGAGGTCGAATTTAAGATCACTTGTTTTTGTGAGTAGCTTTTTCAAATCCCTAAAGGTGGCATCAGGATTTTCCTCAAAGAATTCATCATAAGCAGACATATCGCCTTGCAGCGGTGTGATCCTTTCAGAATTTGAAAACAATTCATCAACGACCTGTTCCCGGGTAAACCGAACCTTGCCTTTGGCGTCCTGCGGACTTATCCCAAAACCTGCTCTGCGATATAAATGTTGAATATGAATAAATTCCATACCTATATATAACTAAAAACTATGCCAAAAGTTTTATGAAAGCATTATCTCATAAATTGTTTGGTGATTAAAATCCAATTTATATCTTTGGTCTTTCAACTATGAACAATAATAAATTACATACTTGGTGGTGGAAAAACTTACGTCGATCGTCGTGAGAGAATGCACTGTGGTATGTTTCATATACAAAGGCTTGTCTAATCACGACAAGCCTTTTTTTATACACTGAATTCTAGAATTGTTTACATGCAATATAAGTTAACCACATATTCCAAAAAGCTCCTGGCAGATACGCTTACCCCGGTTTCGGTGTATTTACGGCTGCGCGACAGATTTCCAAACAGTGTGCTGCTTGAAAGCAGTGATTATCACGCCAATGATAACAGCTTCAGTTATATCTGTTGCAATCCTATCGCTTCTATTACAATCGAAAATGAATCCATCACTCAAACCTTTCCGGATGGAGAATCCCTTAGTTCTTTAATTGACAGCAACATCAATGTACCACGGGTTATCAGTGATTTTGCCGAATCCTTTACTTCGGAAAGCAACTCCTTCAAATTTATTAACAACGGACTCTTCGGCTATATGGCCTACGATGCTGTTCGCTACTTCGAGTCGGTTTCGCTGAAGAAAAAAGAAAAACTACTCAACATCCCGGATGTTTATTATGCAGTTTATCAAAACATCATTGCGATCAATCATTTCAACAACGAAGCCTGGATCTTTGCACATTGCTATAATTCTGAAAATAACATTCAGCAATTAGAACAATTACTGAAAGCCAAGACCTTTGCCGAATATCCCTTTAACCGAAAAGGAGCGGTACAAACCAACCTGAGTGACTCCGGCTTTAAGGATCTGGTCAACAAGTGCAAACAACACTGTGCTCGTGGCGATGTATTTCAGATCGTGGCCAGCAAACGCTTTTCACAGGAATTTACGGGCGATGAATTCAACGTATACCGAACACTTCGCAGTGTGAATCCGTCACCGTATTTGTTTTATTTCGACTACGGGGATTTTAAAATCTTTGGGAGTTCGCCCGAGGCTCAGTTGGTAGTAAAAGGAGAAAAAGCAGAGATCCATCCCATTGCCGGAACCTTTAAACGCACCGGAAATGACGAACAGGATGCCGTGTTGGCGCGGAAACTGGCAGCCGATAAAAAAGAAAACAGTGAACATGTCATGCTGGTCGATCTGGCCCGTAACGACCTCAGCCGCCACGGAACAAACGTTACTGTTGAAACATACAAGGAAGTTCAGTTTTTTTCCCATGTAATTCATTTGGTGAGCAAGGTTTCGGCTAACAAACATAAAAACACGGCAACCATGCAGATCGTCGCCGACACTTTTCCGGCCGGAACTCTTAGTGGTGCACCAAAACATAAGGCAATGCAACTGCTGGAATCCTATGAAAACTGCAGTCGTGAATTTTACGGGGGAGCCATCGGATTTATGGATTTTAAAGGCAATTTCAACCATGCCATCATTATCCGTTCCTTTGTAAGCAAGGATCATTGGCTGCATTATCAGGCGGGAGCAGGTGTAGTTGCCGGAAGTTCAGCCGAAAATGAACTGCAGGAGGTGTATAATAAACTGGGGGCCTTAACAAAAGCGCTGGAACTGGCCGAATCCATATAAAATTTAAGTAGTTATATCATGTCTCAAACAAAACAGGAAAAAGAAGAAAAGCCTTCATCAAAAGAAAGGATCAGGATTGTTGTGATCGACAACTACGATAGTTTTGTGTACAATCTGGTGCATTATCTGGAGGAACTCAATTGCGAAGTGACCGTGCTGCGTAACGACCGCTTTCAACTGGAGGCTCTAAACGAATTCGACAAAATTCTACTGTCTCCCGGTCCTGGTATTCCTGATGAAGCGGGTTTACTAAAAACGGTAATAAAATCCTATGCAGCTTCCAAACCTATTCTTGGTGTTTGTTTAGGACAACAAGCCATTGGTGAAGTCTTTGGCGGAAGTATTACCAATCTCAACGAAGTATTTCACGGGGTTTCTACCAAGGCTACCATTGTTGTAAGGGACGAGCCCCTTTTTAAAGGTCTGGAGGATACTCTGGAAATTGGCAGATATCATTCCTGGGTTGTATCCCGGGAAGATTTTCCATCGGTACTGGAGATCACTTCGGTAGATGAAAATCAACAGATCATGTCGTTACGACACAGGGATTACGATATTAAAGGTGTACAATTTCATCCTGAAAGTGTCCTTACCCCTAAAGGAAAACAAATTATTAAAAACTGGGTGGAGAGTTAATCTTCAGAAGCATTGATGAAAAATATTTTAAACAGATTGATCAACCACGAGCAGCTTTCGAAAGAAGAGGCCAGACAGGTATTGGTCAATATTTCTGAAGACAGGTATAATACCAATGAGATCACTGCCTTTCTAACTGTGTTTATGATGCGTAGTATCACGTTGGATGAACTGGAAGGATTCCGTGATGCTCTGTTGGACCTTTGTCTCAAAATCGATGTTTCAGATTATAATACTATCGATCTCTGCGGAACTGGGGGTGATGGAAAAAACACCTTTAATATTTCAACCTTAGCATCCTTTGTAACTGCCGGAGCCGGGGTGTTAGTCACCAAGCACGGGAATTACGGTGTATCTTCAGTAAGCGGAAGCAGTAATGTCATGGAGCAGCTCGGAATAAAATTCAGTAATGATCCCGGTTTCCTCAAAAAATGTCTGGACGAAGCCGGTATATGCGTGTTACACGCTCCCTTATTCCACCCTGCTATGAAAAATGTGGCACCCATTAGACGTGCGCTTGGTGTTAAAACCTTTTTCAATATGCTGGGTCCTATGGTGAATCCGGCATTTCCCAAAAATCAGTTGGTAGGCGTCTTCGATCTGGAGCTTGCAAGAATGTACGGCTACCTGTACCAGAAAAGTCAAAGGAATTATGCCGTATTGCACGCCATGGATGGTTATGACGAGATATCGCTCACGAGTCCCGTAAAAGTGATCCGGAATGCTTCTGAAATCATTTTAGACCCTTCCCATCTGGATCTAAATACTATTGATCCTTCAGAAATATACGGCGGAAAAACAGTAGCAGAATCGGCCGAAATATTTATGCAAATCCTAAATGGAAACGGTACAAAAGCACAGAATGATGTGGTTTGCGCCAATGCCGCCATGGCAATTTCCGTTGTTAATAAAACAGCATTAAACGAAGCTTTTAATTTAGCTAAAGAGGCACTCCTCAACGGTAATGCTTTAAAAAAATTCAATAAACTAAGAGGCCTGAGTCAATAATGATGAGCATTTTAGAAAAAATAGTAAAGTACAAGCACCAAGAAGTGGAACAGAAAAAATATGCATTTCCTGTTTCCTTGCTTGAATCGTCCGTTCTTTTTACGGCACCTACTCGCTCTCTGAGGAATGCCTTAGAAAAAGTTCCGGTAGGCATAATCGCAGAACACAAAAGACGGTCTCCCAGTAAAAAAATCATCAATGACAGTCTCCTAGTTCAGGATATAGCTGAGGGCTACCAAAGTGCTGGAGCCGCGGGCATGTCGGTACTTACAGACACAAACTTTTTTGGGGGTTCACTGGACGACCTGCTTCTGGCGCGCTCGGTAACTTCTTTTCCCATACTTCGGAAAGAATTTATAGTGGATCCATACCAGATCATTGAAAGCAAGGCCTATGGTGCAGACGCTATTCTCCTCATCGCCGCGGTTCTGTCCGATTCAGCATTGAAAGAATTTTCAGAACTCGCACAAAGCCTGAAACTCGAAGTGCTTCTAGAAGTGCATTGTAAAGAAGAGCTGAACCGCGCCCTGCTGCCTTCCGTAGACATGTTGGGAATAAACAACCGGAATCTTAAAACCTTTGAAGTTTCAACAAATACGAGCAAAACGCTTTCAGAATATATACCGGAGGAGTTTATAAAAATATCTGAAAGCGGGATCAACTCTGTTGCTACCATAAAAGAGCTTAGAGATTACGGTTTTCGTGGCTTTCTTATAGGAGAACAGTTTATGAAAGCCCAAGACCCCGGCAATACTGCCAAAGAATTTATAAATCAGTTGTTTTGAAAAGAAAAATAAAGATCAAAGTTTGCGGTAATAAAGAAAATGCAAATGATGTTGCCTTACTGCAACCCGATTATATGGGTTTTATATTTTATAAGGATTCTCCCCGAAATTTCGATACTGTCCCTCCCGCTCCCGATGAAAATATCAAGAAAGTAGGCGTTTTCGTAAATCCTTCCATAGAAGAGATCCTCGAAAAAATTGAGCTATTTCAGCTGGATATCATTCAATTGCACGGTAATGAATCTCCTCAGTTCTGTGAAGAATTAAGAAATGCATCGCTGTCTGATAGGAAGCAATCTGTAGAGATCTGGAAGGTATTCAGTATCGACGATCAATTTAATTTCGAAGAACTGGAATGCTACGAAGCGGTGGCAGATAAATTTCTTCTGGATACCAAAGGAGAACACAAGGGGGGAAACGGTTATACCTTTAACTGGAAACTATTGGAAAAGTATACCTCTAAAAAACAATTCATATTGAGCGGGGGTATTGGCATTGATCAGTTGACCATGCTTAAAGACATACTCAATTCAGATCTTCCTGTCTACGCCGTGGACGTAAACAGCAAATTTGAGCTCGGACCCGGACTTAAAAACGTGGATGGGCTTAAAAGTTTTATCGAATCCATAAAAAACCCGGTCTAACCTAAATTTAGGCAATGAACTACAACACAGATAAGAAAGGATATTACGGAGCGTTTGGGGGTGCTTTTATCCCAGAAATGCTATATCCCAATGTTGAGGAGCTTCGGCAAAACTACCTTAGCATCATGCAACTGGATAGCTTTAAACAAGAATTCGACGAATTACTAAGAAACTATGTGGGCCGACCAACTCCCTTATATTTTGCCAAACGTCTTTCAGAAAAATACCACACTAGAATATATTTAAAACGCGAGGATCTATGTCATACCGGCGCCCATAAAATAAATAATACCATTGGGCAGATCCTTATGGCAAAACACCTAAAAAAGACACGTATCATCGCCGAAACCGGTGCCGGGCAACACGGTGTGGCAACCGCTACAGTTTGTGCCTTAATGGGATTGGAATGTGTGGTATACATGGGAGAGATCGATATTAAACGTCAGGCACCCAATGTCGCGCGTATGAAAATGCTGGGCGCAACTGTGATTCCGGCGACGAGTGGCAGCAAAACATTAAAGGACGCCACTAACGAGGCTATTAGAGACTGGATCAACAATCCGTTGGACACACATTATATTATAGGTAGTGTGGTGGGTCCGCATCCCTATCCCGATATGGTCGCACGGTTTCAAAGCGTTATTTCGGAGGAGATCAAATCACAGCTCACAGTTCTGGAAGGAACAAATCGACCCGATTATGTTATTGCCTGCGTAGGAGGAGGCAGTAATGCTGCCGGGGCTTTCTACCATTACCTCAATGACATTAGCGTAGGACTAATCGCAGTTGAAGCAGCAGGAAAGGGGGTTAACAGTGGTGAAAGCGCTGCAACTTCGGTATTGGGAAAAGTGGGTATTATTCACGGCAGTAAGACCTTATTGATGCAGACCCATGACGGACAGATCACCGAACCGTATTCAATTTCGGCGGGACTTGATTATCCGGGTGTCGGCCCTATGCATGCACATCTGTGTAAAAGTGGCAGGGCGCAGTTTGTTTCAGTCACCGATGACGCAGCCATGCAGGCCGGACTTGAACTTTGCAAATTAGAAGGCATTATACCCGCCATAGAAAGTAGTCATGCCCTGGCTATTTTTGAAGACAAAGCATTTAAACCTAATGATATTATTGTGGTGAACTTAAGCGGACGCGGCGATAAAGACCTCAGTACCTATATCGACTATTTTAATCTATAAGGAATGAATTATGCGTAGCATTTGAGTGTTCCCTCGTTAAACCTTCAAGGTTATTCAAAACCTTGCAGGGAACTCGGTCGGGCCTGCCTACCGGCAAAGGCAGGTTTTCGGCTATATCTCTACTTTGCGACTTTAGAGCAAAGTAGAGGATGCCGCCTTAAAAAGCCCACCATAGCTGCCGAAGCAGCGAAGGTGGGTCCCTAACACAATCCTAAGAACATGAACAGAATTAAAAACAAACTTTCAGAAAATAATAAACTCCTGTCCATATATTACACGGCAGGATTTCCGCAACTTCAGGACACTGTGCCTATACTCGAGTCGCTTCAGCAAAATGGTGTGGACATGGTTGAAATAGGGCTGCCCTTTAGTGATCCCATAGCCGATGGTCCAACAATTCAGCAAAGCTCTGCTGCAGCATTACAAAATGGGATGACCACCACGGTATTATTCGATCAACTGAAAGACATTAGAAAGACCGTTTCCATCCCTCTGATTCTTATGGGCTATTTTAATCCTGTGCTTCAGTACGGCGTTGAGGAATTCTGTAAGAAATGTAATGAGATTGGCATCGACGGACTCATATTACCCGACCTTCCTCTGGAGGAATACACGCTACACTATAGGCCCATCTTTGAAAAATATATGCTATCAAACATTTTTCTTGTTACTCCCCAAACACCGCTAGCCCGTATTAAAGAGATCGACAGTATATCAAATACATTTATTTATCTTGTAAGCAGTGCCGGTACCACTGGCACAACTCGGGACATAAGTGAAGCGCAGCAAGTTTATTTTAAGCGCATCTCGGCGATGAAGCTGTCGAAGCCCGTGATCGTAGGATTTGGTATAAAAGATAAAGCCTCATTTAATGAGGCCACGAAACACACCCATGGAGCGATTATTGGCAGTGCTTTTATAAAAATGCTGGCGACAAAAGGCCTAAGGGGTGTTACGGAGTTTATTACAGCGCTAAGAAAGGTTTAACCTTATTTTAGTATAGCTTTAATACAAATTATCGAATCTATTGTATAAGTTAGAAGCTATAACCTTAAAATACAATAGATTATGGCAACTGAAGATAAAAGAAAGTTTAAACGAAAGACTGAACAGACCCATCCCACCAATCCGACGGCTAATACAAACCAGAATACCAACGATTTTGATATTGATTCCAAAACGATCAAAGAACAACAAAATAAAAAGTAATGGGAAAGGGAGATAAGAAAACAAGAAGAGGTAAGATAATTTTAGGTACCTACGGTAAATTAAGACCTCGCAGACGTAAATTTAGTTTACAGCCTAAAACCACGAAAGGAACGGCAAAAAAATAGGTTCTATAGATAGTTTAAAAGCAAGAAACCCCCTTGGCATCGCCAAGGGGGTTTCTTTTTGGTTGGTTACTCTATTGATTATTCCTTGATCAATCGTTTTACAACGCTTGAGTTCTCACCGGTGATCTGTACCACGTACACTCCTGATGATAAACCTGAAATATCAATCACTTTCTCCTGCTGCATATCTCTAAGATCGATGGTGCTTATGAGCTTTCCATTCACATCATAGATCTGTGCATTGTTCAGTAAAAGGTTAGATCCGTTAGAGATTCTTACCTCGTTCTGTGCAGGGTTAGGATACATCACAATGGCGTTGCTTAGCTCACTGTCTTCGTTTCCTAAGATGCTCTCTACTGTAAGTTCGAAGGTACAGCAGTTTTCATTACCATACTCATCGGTTGCACATACCTGTACATTGTAAACTCCGTCTGGAATCTGAGAACCTGCTGCAGGATCCTGAGAGAATACTGTTACAGGATCGGTACAGTTGTCAAGAGCTGTAGCCTCTCCCGTAGCGAAGTAATCCGGTACGGTATAGAACAAGTTTCCTGGTCCCGGATCCACGGTTTGATCTGCAGGACAAGTAACATCCGGTCCTAACAGATCTACAACCGTAAGGGTCGCAGTACAGGAAGCAAGGTTTCCACTTGGATCTGCTACAAACAGCGTCACTGTAATTGGTGTTCCAATATCATCACAACTTACATCGGTAACATCGGTAGCAAGTACAGCAAGACCACAGGCCTCAATTGTATTGGCAACGTCTACAAATGCTTGTGGATCTACCATTGCGGTACCGTCGGCACCCAATTCGATAGTTACATCCTGACAAACAAGTATAGGATCGGTGTCATCGATCACGTTTACTGTTGCAGTACAAGTGGACTCATTTCCACTAGGATCTGTAGCAGTAACTACTATAGAATTCTGTCCTACATCGTCACAAGTAAAGTCGATAGTAGAAGACGCCTGATCGAAATTGTAGGTAAGTCGCAACTCAAGGAAATCACCTCCACAAAGGGTTACGTTTATATTTCCTGCTACATCGGTACCGGTAAAGTCGATCATTCCATCGGCTGCCCAGGTATCGATCATTGCTGCAGGGATCGTAAAGGTTTCCATAAGTGTCGTAGAACACTGGTCGGCGAAGACACCTGTTCCACCAATAGTTCCGGTGGTTGCAGCATCTTCATCGGTAATGGTCCACATCTCTTCGTTGGTTCCACCAACAGCTCCGTCGATATCTCCAAAAGTTCTAACTTCTAAGGTAGCATCACCGGTAGCTCCAACAGGAGTTCCAGCAAAGCTGAAGATGTTGGTGCTTGCAAGTGTAGGATTCACTATGTTAATAGTAGAATCGTACGTTCCTGCTGCTCCTCCGGCTGTTACCGTAACAGGGCCACAGTTATCGGAAGATGACATCACAAGACTCGACACAGGAATACTGGCCATACCATTGGCATCTAGAACAACATCCAGCGGTGTACCTACTACAGGCGTAAAGTCGAATACTAAAGCATACGAATTTAACGTACCGGTATCTCCACCTGCGTCATCCTCAATAGATAATATCCAATCTCCTAAAGTGCTTTCTCCATTGAAAGCTGCTAACGGATTACTTGGAATATAATCTGCTTCAGGGAAGGCATCACCATTGGTACCAACTCCACCCGGATCGCAATCCAATACATTCGCAGATTGATCGTCAAAGGTTGTCACAATATCATTTGCTGAACAACCGTCAAGATCGTCAAATACAGTTACAACAGTACCGGCTGGCGATTCTAGAGTAATTGTAATATCTCCTGTCCATGTATGTGTAATATCGATATCCACATTTAGATCTGTAATAACATGATCTTCAGTCACAGTAAGTGTTTCTGAGAATGTTGTATTATCAACGATTGGAGTACTCGGTGAGTCTCCCGCGATAAGTGGTGGAATTACTTGTTCTCCAACACAAACTATTTCCGGTGCTTCTGTATCATTAACCGTTACGTTAAATGAACATTGAACCGTGTTTCCTCCAGAATCTGAATATTCAAGTGTAGTTAATGTAGTTCCCACAGGGAATACAGAACCACTTGGCAATCCGGTTACTACCGTATAAGGTACCGGAGGTTGCGTTGTTGAAGTATAATCGTATATAAGTCGTAACTCAAGGAAGTCACCTCCACAAAGTGTCACGTTAATTCCTCCTACTAAGTCAAATCCTGTAAAATCAATTTGTCCATCGGCCGCCCAAGTATCGATCATGGCAGCAGGTATGGTAAAGGTCTCCATAAGAATTGTATTACACTGATCTGCAAAAACTCCGGTATTACCAATTTGTCCGGTAGGATTGCCATCTTCGTCCTCAATTTGCCAGATTTCTGTAGCATTATCGATGTCTCCAAAGGTTCTTACTTCAAGAGTTGCATCGGCAGTTGCTCCAACGATCGCTCCGGTAAAGCTAAAGATATTGCTACTCATCAAGGCAGGATTTGTAAAGTTGATCGTTTGATCGTATGTAGCACTACCTGTAGTAGATGCAAAACAGTTATCCATTAAAATAGGATCAGGATAATTTACAACCGCTCCACAATCTCCAGGATCATTATCAACTACGATATCTGCAGGACAATCGAATTGAGAAGGTGGTTCGTTATCCGTAACAACTACATCGAAAGTACAAATCGTTGACGCACCACATGCATCGGTTACGGTAAATTCTACGGTGGTAGTTCCTACCGGGAATGGATCTCCACTTGGAAGACCACCGGTTTGAGTTACAGTTACAGGGCCTCCTTCAGGATCGATCGCTGCCGGATTACCAAAGTTTACCACTGCACTACACTGTCCTGCATCGTTATTCACATTGATGTTTCCAGGACATGAAACTATAGGAGGCTGATTAGGACTTAGTTCGGTAAAATTAATACAGAAGTTATTTAACATTCCTGAATCACCTCCAAAATTGTCTAAAATATTTAAAGTCCAGTCTCCACTAATATTTTCTCCGGCAAATATGGTATTTAACTGACCACCTTGCGCTTCAAAAGTTCCGGTATATGGTGGAGCACCTGAAGTAATATTAGGATTTCCGTCCATAAAGACTGTGCCGGTAAAGTTGTCTCCTGAACCACCAATTTGATCGGCTAGGAATATTGTGGTCCCTTCGGGTGAGGTTAGTGTAATGTCAAGATCACCGTCAAAAGTATGATTAAGATCAAGCTCTACACTATCAATGGCGTAATTTGAACCAATAAATCCACAATTGACAATAGATGCAACAGAAGGTACCATGGACCCACTTGTTCCTACCTCAGGAATGGGTTGCCCAAGCGGTACACCACAAGCCATAGGTGGCACGGTATTCACATTAATATCTGCTGTCCATCCTGACTGTGTCACAGAAGAATCAGAGTCAAATGTAAATGTAAGACATCCACCGGCTGCTGAGGTAAATGGGCCTAATGTGGGATTTCCGGCACCGTCGGTACCATCCATACAAACTAATCCGGCACCTGCATCAAATCCATCACCGGCATAAGTACCATCCATCCCTCCGGTATCACCGGAGATGGTAAGATTGTCCCAACATTGACCTCCCCCACCACCGGAAGCTTCAACATCGAATGTTGTAAAGTCGATTACAATAAATTCGCCGGGATTCGCGCAGAACATCATTGTAGAAAGTTCATTGCTGGCATAATTTCCGGTGGATCCACCGGAATCGGTGTAAATGTCACCATCCACAAAATCTGTCCCGGCCGTAAAGGTACCGGCAGCTTGCGGAATTTCAGTTTGAGCCATAAGATTACCCGAAAAGCATAATGCAAATAAGGCAAAAAAGGCAAATGTAATTTTTTTCATAAATCTGAAATTATTAAATGTTAGTTAATCAATTTGTCAATTGTTAAAAATAACATAAAATTTCTGGGCAGCAAAATATTATTTGTCATTTAAAACAATAATCAGTTGAAAGAGTCGTTAATCCCACCAAATTAGTAGATAATCGAACTATAGTCTGGACTTAAATCAGAATGTGTAGGTATTTTACTACAAATTATTAAGCCTGAAAAATTGAAGTTTATCACTGTTATTTACAAAAGCAATTTGCCTGGTACTTCCTAAAGTAATCATATGTACTTCCTTAACATTACCGGAAGCATTGATGCCGGATTCCAAACAGCTAAGCACCGTAAAATTTCCCTCACCATCTCCTTTTAGGAATAATCCCTGCGATGCGTCATTTCGGGGTGTTTCAACTTCCGATTCGAACAAATTTCCCGCAATCACAACATCCAATTTCGAATCTCCATCGAAATCCTTGACGACAATTCCGTTTACTGAAGATAATTGTGCCAATCGCGGCAGTGCCGTGACATTCCATTTGGAGTCTCCATTGTTCTCAACATAGACACTGGCAAACGTCTGAGCACTTAAATGCAGCGCATTATTTAAATTTTCCTCGCCAAATATTTCTGAAATGTTTGCTCTGGCAAAAGCATCATACGTTTTAAATTTTTCTTTTATAAATGGCATTTGTTGCGATGTACATTCTCTTCCTCTTAGCGTGTACACTTCACCACTTTCATTGTAAGTAAGTACAATATCTCCGGTACCATTGCTATCAAAATCATCGTAATAAATATCGAAGGTTTGCTCTGAAGTTGTTCTGTACTTATAATTCAGGCCAAGATTCCCAAAAATAAAATCCTCATCCCCATCCCCATCAAAATCACCGCTTGCAACAGCGTTCCACCAACCTGCAGTGTCCTGCAATCCAAGTTTAGCACTTACATTATTGAAGTAATTTCCATTATTGTGCATTACCATAATAGGCATCCATTCACCAGCAACCACCAGATCTTTTTTTCCATCCTTATCAAAATCTACCCAAACACTGCTGGTTACCATCCCCGGACTTTCAAGTTCCGGAGCCAGTGACTTTGTAACATCTTCAAAAATTCCATTGTTGTTTTGTAATAAATAACTTCTTGGGGCCATTGGATAAGCACCGGGTACTACCCTTCCTCCCACAAATAGATCCATATCCCCATCCCCGTCAAAATCTTCAGCAGAAACCGAGCTTCCACTTGTGAACATTTTAGGTAATGCAGCAATCGCTTTACTAAAATTCCCGGATCCGTCATTGATATAAAGTCGGTCTTGAAGTTCTTCCGAAGCTATTGTAACTTCATTGCCTCCACTCACCACATATAAATCCAAATCTCCATCGTTTTCTAAGTCGAAAAAAACAGCAGAAACATCTTCAAATTTTCTATCTGAAAGCCAAGCGGTTTGATTTGTTTCGAGATAAGAACCGCTTTTCGTTTGTAGAAATAATTTTGCAGATTCGCCTTTTGCCGCACCAATATAAAAATCCTCCATCCCGTCACCATTTACATCCCCAACAGCCATCCCGGGACCCTGCATAGAGAGCTTATGCGGAATAAGGATCTCTCTGGCAAAATCATTGTACACATTTTCCTTGTGTACGTAAGGGACACTTAGAGATTGTGTCACTTCCGAAAATATGGGCCTATAGTTTTTCTGAATCGGTTTTATTTTGGTTAACCGGTTTTTATCGAAAGCTACTTGCAAATTCTGATTGGCCTCGATTTCTGTAAGTAATTGAATACTTCCATCCGGCCACTCCAACCAAAGCGAATCTATTTTCGTGTTTTTTCCAAACCCAAAGTAAAGTTCGTCGGGTGTAGAAGATTGATAGCCTCTACTCATATAGTGCTCCTGCACTTGAATCTCATCTCCTGTTTTTAATGTGACTCTCGTTCCAATACCAGAAACATTCGTACCCTTACCTGTAAGTTTTACTTTTAAATAATTTTTATCCGATAATAATTCAGATTTATTTTCATATAAAAAAGCAGGATGGTCTATATTAGAAATTACAATATCCAGATCCCCATCATTATCAAGGTCGGCGTAAGCTGCACCGTTAGAATAGGACGTTTGAGTAAGTCCCCATTGGTCTCGCATGTTTGAAAATCTAATATCTCCCTCGTTTCTGTAAATATAATTTTTGATCATATTCTCGGGCAATTCATCCAGGATCATTTTTATATACTCCAGGTTACGCGTGGGATCATTCTGCATCTGCATCATAATTTCCCGCTTGCGGTTCACAAAGTCACTATTCCTGGCTTCCTTTCTTAAACCATTGGTGACCAACAGATCTTTACGACCGTCCATATCAAAATCTGCCCACAATGGCGCCCAACTCCAATCGGTATTCGATAATCCGGCTAACTGTGAAACTTCGCTAAACGTACCATTTCCATTATTCATCTGTAGGGTATTCATCATATACTGATGATGAAAACCATTATCGACAGCGGCATAAAACTTTTCAGTATTCATACCACTCATGTTTGTCTTGGTTCTGTAATTATCTTCCGCCACCATATCGACAACCATGATGTCCAAAAGGCCATCGTTATTGAAATCTGCAATATCCGATCCCATTGAAAAATTCGATATGTGTTTTGTCGATTGTTTCAGCTTTTCTGAAAATGTGCCATCACCATTATTATAGTATAAATAATCATGCTCTATATAATCATTACTAACATAGAGATCCGGCCAACCATCGTTATTGATATCTCCAGCAGAGACACTCAAACCATACCCAATACCATTTCCAATGATTCCTGCCTCCTCGCTTACATCGATAAACTTTCCATTGTCATTTCTGAATAATTTATCTCCTGCATATGGGTTTCTGTTATTTCTCTCAAACTGAAGATCTTTATCCAGAACCGCAATAATGTTATGATTAAGCAAATACATATCTAAATCCCCATCCTTGTCGTAATCGAAAAAACTGGCTTGTGTAGAGTAACTCTCATCGGCTAATCCATATTCCTCGGCTCGTTCAGAAAATGTAAGATCACCGTTATTTATAAACAAGGCATTTTTTCTCTTTTCAGGGTCCATGTCCCCCGATCGGCTAACATAGATATCCAGAAAACCGTCTCCGTTAATATCGACCATGGTACTTCCCGTAGACCAACCCCACTTTCCTTTCACTCCTGCTCTTTGGGCAATTTCTTCAAACTTCATATTCCCTTTGTTCAAATAGAGCTTATCATCTCCAAAATTTGTAACAAAGAAAATATCTAATAACCCGTCATTATTTATGTCCCCCACTGAAACTCCCGCTCCATTATGAAGGTATTGATAAACTACTATATTGAATCCCCTGCTTTCGGGGGGTAGATTATTTATAAAGTTTAGACCCGATTGTTCTGGTGATACCAGACTAAATAATGGTCCGTTATACTCTTCTTTTTCTTCAGTTTTATTGTCACAATTCATAAAGATAAAACAGATAAGAAGGAATGAAAGAACTTTTACAGAGTTTGAAAAAAGTACACTGAAATTTTTGGCTGATTTGAAGTACATTTTAGTTAAAAATGAAGAGATTAGTTGCTGTCAAAAAAAATTTATGGAATATAGCTTTTTTTAGCTAACCTTAAAATCAAATTTTTTTAATAATCAATTTATTTATCTTTTTCTCAACTATTTTTAATTTAAATACCACAGAAAATACGTCACATCATTATTATTCAGATTTCTAAGAGGGCTGAATATCAAGTCTTCAGATTTTATATATTTGTGAGAACCTCTTTACTCAAAATACCATGAAATTAAAGATTTGTGCTTCCTTTGTTTCCCTCCTAATCGTCGCGTGTTCAGATTCCACAGTTGCTCCTAAAAAATCGGGTACTTTAACCGATGGCGCAACAACCTTATTCACTAAAGTTAATTCGGCTTCTTCCAACCTCACTTTTATAAATCTGGTAGAAGAGAAATTCGATTTCAATTTTTTAAATTATCCATACATCTATACCGGCGGTGGTGTTGGCGTTGGCGACTTCAACAATGATGGCATGGAAGATATTTATCTGGTCTCAAATTTAGGACCCAACAAAATGTACTTAAATAATGGAAATTTCGAATTTGAAGATGTTACACTTGCCTCCGGAACTATAGACAACACAGGCTTTTCAACCGGCGTTACGATTCTGGATATTAACAATGACGGTTGGCTCGACATGTATATAGGTAAAGCAGGTTCTCTTAATGATGATAATGGAAGGAGAAATAAACTTTTCGTTAATAAAAAGGACGGAACATTCGTTGAGGAAGCTGCTAAGTGGGGTCTTGACGATCCCGGGTATACCACTCAGGCATATCAGTTAGATTTTGACAAGGATGGAGATATGGACCTATATGTTCTCAATTATCGTCCGGATTTTAAAAACAACACCAAGATAAGTGGAGTGATTCAGAGTCAGATAGAAGAAACCACAAGTGATCAGCTCTATAGAAACGATGGAAACAGATTCACCAAAGTGACCGGTGAAGCCGGGCTGTATAATAAAGCCTGGGGATTGGCCGTCGTAATAGGTGATTTTAATAATGACGGCTGGGACGATATACATGTTTCCAACGATTTTCTTGAACCCGACGTAATGTATATCAACCAGCAAGATGGCACATTTAAAAATGAGATCAATGAACGCATCCAGCATATCTCCTTTAACAGTATGGGAGCAGACTATGCCGATCTGGATAACAATATGTACGAAGACCTCATCACCGTAGATATGCTTGCCGAAAACTATGCCCGAAGCAAGGAAAATATGGCATCCATGAGTACAGAAAATTTTATGAGCATGGTAAAAGTTGGATACCATCATGCCTATATGGCCAATATGCTCCATATGAATTCCGGTAATGGAAAATTTAAAGAAACAGGACAGCTAAGTGGGATCGTAAAAACCGACTGGAGTTGGGCACCCCTTATTGCCGACTTCGACAATGATGGTATGAAAGATATTTTTATAACTAACGGGGTACTTAAAGATTACACCAATCAGGATTTCAGAACACAATTGCGTGAAAAAAATGAAAGAGGAGAAACAATGAAACTAGAAGATGTGCTCGATATGATGCCGGCTGAAAAACTCAGCAATTATATTTATAAGAACAAGGGCGATCTTACCTTTCAGAAAATGATAACCGAATGGGGACTGGAAGATCCCAATTTCTCGAATGGCGCTGCTTATGCCGATTTCGACAACGACGGGGACCTCGACCTTATCGTGAATAATATTAACGATGAAGTGGGACTCTATAAGAATAATGCGAACGAAAATTTTCTTCAGGTAAAACTAAAAGGGCCGGAGACGAATCTTCAGGGGATTGGCGCGTCAGTATATGTAAAGAATAATGAAAACAGACAGTTTCAGAAATTATACACGGCCAGAGGATTCGAGTCTACCGTACCGGCTGTACTGCAATTCGGTCTTGGAACCAGCGATGCTCCTTCCGAAGTTATTGTAAAATGGCCCGATGGTAAGATATCTAAAGTGGAAAACTCTGCAGCAAACCAACGTTTAGAAATTGACTACGCCACCGCCAAAAACGACGAACTTGCACTGCGCAATTTCGTTTCGGCTAAAAAAAGCGTAAATAGTGCTTCATTAGGTATTGATTTTACTCATATAGAGAACGATTTTAATGACTTCGACCTACAGTTATTAATTCCTCAAAAGCAATCCACCAAAGGTGCCGGACTCGCAAAAGCCGATGTAAATGGGGACGGACTGGAAGATTTCTTCGTAGGAAATGCCCTAGGGGCTCCAGCCGCATTGTACCTGCAGAACAGTGATGGCACTTTCGCAAAATCCAACGAAACATTATGGACCAAAGAAGCCAAATACGAAGATGCTAACGCACTCTTCTTTGATGCCGATGGCGATGGAGATCAGGACCTGTATGTGGTAAGTGCCGGTTACGATCTCAAAGAAAACGATACACGACTTCAGGACAGATTGTATATGAACGACGGCAAAGGAAATTTTACCTTAAATTCCAGTGCCCTGCCGAGAATGTTGGTTTCCGGCAAAGCTGTGGCGGCCGCCGATATTGATAAGGACGGTGATTTGGATCTTTTTGTTGGCGGAAATGTTGTGCCCGGAAAATATCCCTTGTCTCCGCGTTCCTATATTCTGAAGAATGAACGAGGTACGTTTAAGGATGTTACCTCTCAACATAATGGTTTATCTGAAATAGGCATGGTTTCTGAAGCCGTGTTCTCAGACTATGATGGAGACAACGATCCGGATTTGGTCCTGGTGGGCGAATGGATGGCTCCAACCTTCTTTAACAATACCAACGGTATTTTTGAACGGGCTGAAGCCATTGGAGGTCTTGAAAAAACTGAAGGCTGGTGGTTTAGCGTTACCGCATCAGATTTTGATGGTGACGGTGACGAGGATTATGTCTTCGGAAATCTGGGTCTAAACAACAAATTCCAGCCTAAAAAGGAAAAACCGATCTACATTTACGCCAAGGATTTTGACGATAACGGTAGCTTCGATGTTGCCTTAAGTAAGATCAACGACGGAAGATTGGTGCCCGTACGAGGTAAAGAATGCAGCAGTCAGCAAAACCCCTTCCTGCTCGAAAAGATCCAGAGCTATAAGGAATTTGCCTCGCTCGAAATGGATGATATATATGGTGAAGATGAACTCAAAGAGGCTTATCGTCTTACAGCTTATATGTTCGAAACGGTCTATGCAGAAAATAAAGGCGACGGTACCTTCGAGATAAAGAAACTGCCCAATGAAGCACAATTAGGGCCTACCCTTGCCTTTACTGTAGGGGATTACAACAACGATGGGCTTAACGATATTATGGGTGTGGGCGGAATCTACGATGCCGAAGTGGAGACTATTCGCTATGACAGCAATTACGGTTATGTGCTTTTGGGAGATGGAAAAGGAGGGTTTAGGTATTCCCAGGAGCTGGATCCATTTGTTGCTTCCGATGCCAAAGATCTACAGGAAATCACTATCGCCGGCAAGAAACATTTTATGGTGGTAAGTAATAATGCTCCTCTTGAGATCTTCAGTTTTAATCCTTAGAAGAAGGGTTTATACTGGGCTATCCTAAAATCTATGGTTGTGAGCTTTGGATCAAGAGCTTTCATTTCTTTATACCGTTGTAAACTCCCAACCGCTCTGTTTGCAGCCCCGGATGGTGCTGTTAACGATACCGTTGTAATGATCCTGTTTGAATCCGGGAGTCTCAATTCATGAATTCGAGGTACTTCCGAAGAAATAATTTTTAAGGACAATCCTTCTCTTTTCAGTAGTTGACGGAAAAAATATTCGGGACCGTTCTTACTATTTCCACCCGTAAATAACAAGGTGTCAATTCGTGAATTGACCCTTAAAACTTCTAAAATATCTCGTAACACCACCTGCTGCATTCCAAGATCTGAGGCGTCTACCTTTTCCCGACCCGCAGACTCCACTATATCACAGATTCCTATGCCGCGATCCTTTAAAAAATTCTTCCGTTGTGCTATGGCTTCCCTCGTTGTTTCAAACTTCAGATCTAAGTCGAATATAGTATTGAGTATCGGCCAAAGTTGTCCGTCGCGACTTCCGTAGCAAAAATCGACATCTCCTTCTTTTAGATCACCGGTGGTAAAACGGGGTGGTGGTAAGGTTCCAACGATAAGT
This sequence comes from Constantimarinum furrinae, assembly GCF_014295415.1. Classification (GTDB taxonomy): domain Bacteria; phylum Bacteroidota; class Bacteroidia; order Flavobacteriales; family Flavobacteriaceae; genus Constantimarinum; species Constantimarinum furrinae. Next base: position 1,790,524 of record NZ_CP052909.1, on the reverse strand, counting down.
TTTGTAGCAAATTCAGGAATAAACGGCGGGTATGGGTGTGTATGCAAAAACACTATCGAATAAAGACGGGCTTGTTTTCTTTTTTGGTTTCGGCAGCACTATAGGAATACCCATCGTAATTAAATGCTTTCACACCTTCCAAAGTATTTATATCATTATCAACCACATACCGAGCCATACTACCTCTCGCCTTTTTCGCAAAAAATGAAATCAGCATGAGTTTACCATCCTTAAAATCCTTGAACACCGGCGAGATCACTTCAGCATTCAATTTTTTGGCATCGATGGCCTTAAAGTATTCGTTGCTGGCCAAATTCAGGAAAAGCTCGCCATCCTCTAATTCGTCATTCAAAGTGGATGTGAGCTTCTTTTTCCAGAAATCATACAGGTTTTTTTTTCTGCTTACAGGCAATTGGGTTCCCATCTCCAGTCGGTAAGGCTGAATAAGGTCTAAAGGCCTTAAAATTCCATACATCCCAGACAGTATGCGGACGGTATTCTGTAAGCTGTCAAGTTTTTCTGAAGGAATCGTGTAGGCATCCAAACCTTGGTAGACATCACCCGCAAAGGCATAAATTGCTGGACGCGCATTACTCTGGGTAAATGGAGTGGAAAATTCTTTATACCGGTTGTAATTCAACTCGGCCAAAGCATCACTGATACTCATCAATTTCCCAATAGACTTTTTCGACTTGTTGGAAAGTTTGGTATTGATCATTTCAGCCTCCTTTAGAAATTTGGGCTGCGTAGCTCGTGAAGTAGGTAATTTAGTTTCAAAATCGAGTGATTTTGCCGGAGATATAACAACTTTCATATGTAACTTTTCTCCAAAAATAGCAAGAATTTTCGAGCTTCTACTCGATCACATGCTTCGAATAATTACGCCATTTTTCAAGACAGGTTTCGATATCATCTGGAATGGGTGACTCAAACCGTAGCATTTTGCCGGTTACCGGATGTTCAAATCCCAAGGTACGGGCATGAAGTGCCTGTCTCGGTAATATTTTAAAGCAATTGTCTACAAATTGCTTGTATTTACTAAAGCTGGTTCCTTTTAAGATTTTATCCCCACCGTAGCGCTCGTCATTAAAGAGTGTATGTCCTATATGTTTTAAATGCACCCTTATTTGATGTGTGCGTCCTGTTTCCAGCCTACAGGAAACCAAAGTGACATAGCCAAGTCGTTCCAACACTTTATAGTGGGTTACCGCCGGCTTTCCCTTGTCATCGGCATCATCGTCTAAAAACACGGTATTCTGAAGTCTGTTCTTAGGATGTCTACCTATATGTCCTTCTATAGTCCCTTCATCTTCTTCCATATTACCCCATACCAATGCTACGTATTCCCGCTCGGTACTTTTATTAAAAAACTGTCGTGACAAATGTGTCATGGCTTCCTCTGTCTTAGCAATTACCAAGAGTCCGCTGGTATCTTTATCTATTCGATGTACCAATCCCGGTCGGTTACTGCTGTTATTGGGCAGGTTTTCAAAATGAAAAGTCAGTGCATTTATTAACGTCCCGCTATAGTTTCCGTGGCCCGGATGAACCACCATGCCGGCAGGTTTATTCACCACCAACACCTCATCATCCTCGTAAATAATATCAATTGGAATATCTTCGGGTACCAGCAGGAATTCGTAAGGAGGATGCTCGAAAAGTACGGTGACCACATCATTTCCCTTGACTTTATAGCTGGATTTTACAGCCACATCATTAACGAAGATATTTCCGTCCTTGGCTGCCTTCTGAATTTTATTACGCGTGGCATTTTCTACCCGGTTCATCAGGTATTTATCGACTCTAAGGGGTTGCTGACCGGGATCTGCCACAAACCGAAAATGTTCGTAGAGATCGTCGTTTCCGGTATCTTCAGACTGGGGATTAGTTTCCACCTTCGTCGGTTGTTTCGGTTGAATTTTCTTCGGAAGCATCCTCTTCAGGATTATTTTCTTCATTTCTACGGAGACTTCCGGAGCCATCCCCAACAATTAGATCGATCACCGAAGTCTTCTGAAGCTCATCTCCCGGTTCGATCTTCGAGCCGTTATGACGTAATTCCAACACCTCATCGGGAGCAATATACGGGCGATAACTAATCTTACCTATCTCGAAGCCCATGGCCTTGAGCGTAGGCTCTGCCTGACGCAAGGTCTTACCCACGACACCCGGAATGATAACTTTTCTGTATCCTGAAGGATTGAGGTATAAATAGATCTTGCGGTTTTCTTTCACAAAACTACCAGCCTTAGGAATCTGTTCGATCACCGAATATTTCGGAAACTCGGGATTATAATTCGCCGAATCCAATATTTCGAAGTTTAGATCGTATTCATCCAGAGTTTCTTCTACATCATCCAATGCCATTTTAGCCAGATCGGGCACTTCAATTTTCTGATTGTGATTGGTCGTGCTACGCAACCACCAAAGAATTATGAATGAGAGTACTATAAGTGCCAAAACAGCTAATAATAACTGCTTTAAGAACGCCTTTGTAAACATGAATTTAAAAAATGTCATACGTTGAGGGTTGGTAGGCAAAAATATAAAACCTAAAGTTAGTATCTTTAAATTGAATAGTGATATTTTTGTTAAACGTTGTAATCGTTACTTTGTTATGAAGAAAAAAAATGTTGCCGTTGTGATGGGCGGCTATTCCTCTGAATATGAAATATCACTTAACAGCGGCGCTGTGGTTTTTGAAGAGTTAGATCGCGCTAAATACAATGTCTTTGCCGTTCATATTCTCAAAGAAGGTTGGTATTATGTAGCCCCTAAGGGTGATAAACATGCTGTATCTAAAGATGATTTCAGTTTTAAGGATGGAAGTACCACCGTTAAACCCGATGTGATCTTTAATACCGTACACGGAACGCCCGGCGAAGACGGATTCCTTCAGGCGTACTGGAATTTACTGGAAATCCCACAAACCAGCACCGGCTTCTATCAGGCGGCACTAAGTTTCAACAAACGAGATTGTCTTTCAGTATTAAAACAATTCAATATACACTGCGCCAACTCCTATTACATTAACCAAGGCAACGAAATCCCTTCCGAAGAGATCGTAAAAAAAGTAGGCCTGCCCTGTTTTGTAAAACCAAACAGAGCCGGATCGAGTTTTGGAGTGAGCAAGGTAAAAGAGCTTGATATGTTGATCCCTTCCATTGAGAAGGCTTTCGCAGAGGATCATGAAGTGATCATCGAAACCGCATTGGTGGGCGTAGAAGTTTCGGTGGGAGTGTATAAAACCAATAATACGATCAACGCCCTTCCCGTTACCGAGATCGTTACCGAAAATGATTTTTTCGACTATGAAGCCAAATACCTTGGACAATCTGAAGAGATCACCCCGGCCCGAATTTCAGAAGAAGAAACCAAGTTGGTACAAGAAGAGGCCAAGAGAATATATAAGCTGCTAAACATGAGCGGCGTTACCCGTGCAGAATTTATTATTCAGAAAGGGAAACCCTTCTTTTTAGAGATCAATACTACTCCCGGACTTTCGAAGGAAAGTATTGTTCCCAAGCAAATACGTGAAGCCGGAATGACGCTCACCGAATTTTTTGGGATGCTGGTTGAAGAGGCGGAGGTAAATTAGGAGTTAGGAGTTAGGAGTTAGGAGAATTAGTTTACTTACTTCTCATTTTTCACTACTTACATCACACTAGTCAGAATTCAAAATTACTTAGTACCTTAGCATAAATCGTAAAATAAACATGAAACGCGCAGTTTTTCCCGGAAGTTTTGACCCCATTACCCTGGGCCATGTAGATATCATTATGCGCGGTCTGGCACTCTTTGACGAAATAGTTGTCGCCATAGGCGTGAATGCCGATAAAAAATACATGCTTTCTCTAGAAGAACGGAAGCAGGCGATTGAAGCGACCTTTGCCGATGAACCTCAGGTCGTGGTAAAAACTTATACCGGACTCACAGCACATTTTTGTAAAGCTGAAAAGGCTCCATTTATCCTTCGCGGACTTCGCAACGCCACCGATCTCAACTACGAACAGTCTATCGCACAAACCAACGCCTCGATGGCCGGGATAGAAAGTATTTTTCTGGTGTGTTCACCCGAAGTTTCAAATATTTCGTCTACCATAGTACGGGACGTTATGCGCAACAACGGTGACTATTCGATGTTGGTCCCAAAAGCCTTACGCCAAAAGAAATAATTTTTGTAGATTTATATCAGGTTTTAGTTTTTCCACAGCACTTTCTCCCCTCTTTTAAAATAGACCATTTCATGGTCTCAATTTCCTATGAAAGTCACGCTACGTCCCTTAAAGCATAAAGGTCAAAATTGTATTGCGCTCGAATTTCCTTTTAGTCATGATGCAAAAGAGCTTGTAAAGAAATATCCCGGCTCGAATTGGAGTATGACACATCGCCTTTTTTATGTAAAAAATAACCACAGGCTAGTACTTAGTCATCTTTCGGAATATCTTCGGAAAAGCGGGTTCATTGTGAATGCTTCTTCATTTACAAAGAAGGACGGAAAACAAAAAGAATCAGATTTCAGTCCCGAAAAAAAAGAACTGCTCAATAATTACATACGGTATTTACGAGGGCTACGGCTTAGTGAAAACACCATAAAAGTATATTCGTCATTTGTGCTGGATTTTCTGTATTTCATACAAAACAAAGCTTTTAAAGAACTCACCAATAACGACGTTCGACTGTTCGTGGAAGAAACGGTACCGGTAAAAAAATATTCCATTAGCACCCACCGACAAATGATAAGTGGGTTGAAACATTTTGCATTCTTCTATCCCGAATGTGCGATTAATGCCGATGAGTTACAGCGGCCCTCAAAATCGAGCTATCTGCCCACTGTTTTGAGCAAGGAGGAAGTAGTTGATCTACTCCGGGTAACCAAAAACCTGAAACACCGTACTATACTGGCGCTCTTGTATTCTTCCGGAATCCGTATTAGTGAGCTGATACGATTGGAATTAAAACATATTGATATCGATAGACGGCAGCTCATTATAAAAAATGCCAAGGGCCGAAAGGATCGCGTGGTGATCATGGCGGAGAGTTTTATTCCACTTTTTCAGAATTATTACATGACTTATAGTCCGAAGCGATATTTTGTTGAAGGTCCAAAGGGTAAGATCTACAATTCGAGCAGTGTTCGCAGTTTTTTAAAGCGTTCTTGCCGTGATGCCGGAATTTCGAAACGTGTCACTCCTCATACTTTGCGGCATAGTTATGCGACGCATTTAATAGAGAACGGCGTTGGATTGCGGCACGTACAGGATCTTTTAGGTCATGCAAAACCTGAAACGACCATGATCTATACCCATGTTGCCCGTCGGGACCTGTTGCGGGTTAGAAGTCCGTTGGATACTGCCCTACATCAATTATCTTCCTCCGATAAGAATCAACCATTTCCCTCATTATCCCAAAACCTTAGCGGATAATTGTGTATTTTAGTCCGAATATAACAAGTTAACTCCAACAGCTCAGGTTTTAGACCAGATACAGACATAACTTCATACCTCAACTGAAAAATTCAGATCTTAAATGGTAATTTTAGTTTCTTGAGTATTTCATTGCGTAGCTTGATTGAATAATCCACGATTTCAAAGGGTAATGTTACAAAGCTACAGTAGATAGGTTTTTCTAGATATTTTATTCTGTGTGTTTTGAAATTAGCTACAAGAGTTAACAATGGCTATCTCTCATTAGGGCTCTATCGTTAATTGAAAAATTTAAGTACATTTAATCAAAATTGGTTCTGACAATTCTCAGAGGCTGGTTTTGTTCGTTTTGCCGACGCTTAGAAAAAGTAGCTCTTTGCGCTTATTTTATCATCTACGGCATAACTTACTCACAAAACCGCTACCCTAACGAGGAAGATAGCCAGGGCCGTTGGGCATAATGCTTTTAACTATTGAAAAATAATGAACAACACAATTAGCTCGAGAAGACTTTCGCTCATAGCTGGTGTAAGTTATTTGATAATTTTCTTTACCGCAATATTTGCTAATTTCTTCGTACTTGAAAAAATTATTGAAAATCCCTTGGCTGTAATTCATGAAAACAACTTTCTTGTTCGACTTGGAATCATAGCGTTTTTGGTAACAGTTATGCTTGATATTGTAATAGCTTGGGCTTTCCAAAAGTTATACAAGGAGCATGTCCTATCTATTCTAAGCACGCTTTTTAGACTTAGCCATGCTATTATTATGGGTATTGCTATCTTCAAATTAACTGAAATCCTCCATTTCACTTCTGACAGCGAAATTTTGGATAATCTGAGGTCATTTAATTCTATTTGGCTCATTGGATTGTTTCTATTTGGATTTCACTTAATATTATTAGGTAAAATTATCCATTCACCTAAGATTCTTAGAATACTTATTACTATAGCAGGATCTATGTATATTATAGACTCAATTGCATATTTCTTACTGTCGAATTACCAGCAATATGCTTCAATATTTTTAATTTTTGTTGCAGTTACTAGCATAGTTGGTGAGATGACTTTAACAATTTGGCTTTTATCCAAGGGCGGTAAGAAAAAGATATAAATAGATTGCGCACATATGCCCAACAACGGCTATCGTTCAGCGGTGCCGCTGAGCTAATTTAAAATTCATACATTTAAATCAACGAAATAGGTTCTGATAAATCTCAGAGGCGGCTCATCCGATGCGGCTGAATCGCACGCTTCGCAGGCGAAGCTTCCACCCACGCCACCGGCGTGGTTTGGCACAGCCCGCGCACGCCGCCAGCCCCGCCGAAAAGATAGCCAGGACCGTTAGCTACAATATTAAAAGGTGATAAAAATTGAATCAAGATTAGAGGAATTTGCAAAATTATATGAATGCGAATTCACAAAAGAAAAATATGTAGTTGATGGAGCATATTTAGGATCAAAAACACCTATCACAATAATGAAGTTTCGTTTAGAACACAATGAAACAATCATTTATGCCAATTATGAGTTTGGACATCAACATCTAGCGAAATTCAATTTTGATTTAAATCCTACAAGAGAAATACCTGAGTTTATCATTTCTACAAAATACCATTTCTCAAGACTATTTGGATTGAACAAAGAAATATGGAAAATTAAGTCACAAGATCAATTTACAATTGCTTCTTTGAAGGATTATTTAAATAAATCTGGAATGACTGATTTGTCAAAAAAAGTGGCTTTTATTCCTACAATTACTGGAAAATATCAAAATGGAATTTTCAATTGTGAAACTGTCTTTCATTTAGGTTTCGATGATAAGGAGGAATCATTCAAACCTAATATGGATTTTCAAAAAATTTTAGTTGATAAGCTAAAAGAAAAATACTGTAGCTAACAACGGCTATCTGCTAAGCGCTACTGTTGAGTAAATTGATTGGCTTTCCTTCAAAAGTATTATCTTAACTTCCGAAAAAACAAACAAACGGCGCATCCGATGCTGCTGAATCACACGCTTCGCAGCGCGAAGCTTCCCACAAACGCTAGCGCGTTTTGTTGGCACGCCGACTCAGCGCCGCAGACCGCACCAAGCGATAGCCAGGACCGTTGTACACAATTAAGCTATACCATATTAATGACTTATAATTATTCTATTTGCCATCCTGATAAAGAAACTATTGAATATAAAACTCTTCCAATTTCTGATAGAGAAGTACTTGAAATCGCTGAAAATTATCCTTGGATTGAAAAGATGGAATTGTATGATTCACTCAATGCAAGCGAGACATTTTATAATCCTTCATTAGATTTTAAATGTATAAATAATGGTAGAAGATTTTGCCTAACAGCACAATACGACGATAATAAAAATTTGACTTTTTCACTGTGGTATAGCAGACCTAAAAAAGTAAAAATATTTTTTGGTTTATTAGGAGAAAAAGAAAAAATGAGAGTTGATGATGTTTGGTCAATTGACAAGAATGATTCTCTTAAATTTTTAGAATACTTTGTTAACGGGAATTATCCTGCGATAGAATCTCTCTACAATGCTTAACAGTGTACAACAACGGCTATCGTTCAGCGGTACCGCTGAACAAATTTAAAATTCATACATTTAAATCACCTAAATAGGTTCTGATAAATCTCAGAAGCGGCTCATCCGATGCTGCTGAATCGCACGCTTCGCGGGCGAAGCTTCCACCCACGCCACCGGCGTGGTTTGGCACAGCCCGCGCACGCCGCCAGCCCCGCCGAAAAGATAGCCAGGACCGTTAACTCCAATAGCTCAGGTTTTAGACCAGATACAAACATAACTTCTTACCTCAACCGAAAAATTGAGATCTTAAATAGGAATTTTAGGTCTTTGAATATCTCATTGCGTAGCTTGATTGAATAATCCACGATTTCAAAGGGTAATGTTACAAAGCTACAGTAGATAGATTTTCTAGATATTTTATTCTGTGTGTTTTGAAATTAGCTACAAGAGTTAACAATGGCTATCTCTCATTAGGGCTCTATCGTTAATTGAAAAATTTAAGTACATTTAATCAAAATTGGTTCTGACAAATCTCAGAGGCTGGTTTTGTTCGTTTTGCCGACGCTTAGAAAAAGTAGCTCTTTGCGCTTATTTTATCATATACGGCATAACTTACTCACAAAACCGCTACCCTAACGAGGAAGATAGCCAGGGCCGTTATCTCTCATTTTGAAAAAGAAATTATACATACTAGTGATTACTATTTTTATTTCAAGTTTGTCTTTCGGAGAAATGGAAAAGGTGTCATTTTGGAATTCGCACATTGAAACTGATCGAATTGAAATCGAGCTACCAAAATATGATAGTTTGAATTTTGAAAAAGCTTATCGTATTTGGACAGATTATCAGGTTGTGGAATTGATTAAATTTAATGACACGACTTACTCTGGACTTCTTGTCAATTTTATATCGAAAACGAACCGAAAAGGAATTCACAAAAAAACAATTTTTCAAAAAATTACCATTCCTATTAAAACAGTTAAGAAACTAATAACCGAATTGAATTCTGAGAATATCGAAATATTACCAGATTCCGACGAAGTTGATGGCTACGTTAATGGACTAGATGGTAAAACCTACATATTTGAAATTAGCGCAAATAAAGAAAGAAGAGTTTATTCATATTGGGAACCCGAAAGCGAACAATACCAAGATCCCCTCATTAAAGAAGTGATAAATGTGAGGAACATTTTGAATAAAATCAACTCCGAATTCAAGTTATGGGAATATTTTGTAAAATTTCGTGACCGATTACCAAGTGGCCACTATTCTTACGGAATGATACTATTGACGAAGAATTAGCTGAAAAACGAGAGATAACAACGTATAATGCGCATGTCTACAGTGAGTAAAGTTGATTAGTTTTCCTACCCAAAGATTCTTTATATTTAATCCGACAAAACTCGTACACGGCTATCACTTACTGCTGAATCGCACGCATCGCAGGCGATGCTTCCGGCATTACGCCTAAGGCGTAATCCGACACGCCGATTCAGCCGCCAGACCGCCACACGAGCATTATACGAAACCGTTGTGCGTCATGCAAAAAAGGACAGATTGAACCTTGACAAGAAGTGAAACTGAAATAAGAAACATATGGAGTAACTGGACAGACAATCAAACTGAACCGTGCTTTTATCATTCGACCGAGAATGACAAGATTTCTATTTCCCCCGCTTCGCATTTTTTAAAATTTCTCTGCCAACCCGCATTTGGCACATTTGCAAAGCCGCTTAAGCCAACCCACAACCCAAGCTTTGTAAAAGAGCCAAATTTCCCTCCCCGAACTACCCATGATAATTATCGTTTTATATCTTACTTTTTGAGATATTATTGTAATTTAGACCCGAATAATTTGACAGCAATGAATCGAATCAAAGAAGTGCTTGAAGAAAAAGGAATTAAGCAGACTTGGCTAGCTGAAAAACTGGGAAAGAGTTACAACATGGTGAACTCATATGTGCAGAATAGACAGCAACCGAGATTGGAAGTGCTTTTCGAGATTGCAGAAATATTAGAAGTTAAACCACAAGATTTAATAAAAGACAAATAATGACAAGCATAAACCAAAGAGCTGAATTACAAGCTAAAATCTGGAAAATAGCGAATGACGTTCGTGGCTCAGTAGATGGATGGGATTTCAAACAGTTTGTGCTAGGAACGCTGTTCTACCGTTTTATCAGTGAAAATTTCACCAACTATATTGAAGGCGGTGATGAAAGCGTGAATTACCCAAACCTTTCAGATGATGTAATTACACCCGAAATAAAAGATGATGCTGTAAAGACAAAAGGCTACTTTATTTATCCGAGTCAACTGTTTGTAAATGTGGCGAAAACAGCGAATACAAATTCCAATCTTAACACAGACCTAAAAGCAATTTTTGACTCAATTGAAAGTTCGGCAAACGGGTATCCCTCTGAACAAGACATTAAAGGATTGTTTGCTGATTTTGATACAACTAGCTCACGACTTGGTAATACCGTTGAAAACAAAAACAGCCGATTAGCATCTGTTATTAAAGGTGTTGAAGAGTTGAATTTTGGAAAATTTGAAGAGAGCGAAATAGAACTCTTTGGTGATGCCTATGAATTCCTAATTGGCAATTATGCCGCCAATGCAGGAAAATCGGGTGGTGAATTCTTCACTCCTGTTCACGTTTCCAAACTCATTGCTCAATTAGCAATGCACGGACAAACAACCGTAAACAAAATTTACGACCCAGCAGCAGGTTCAGGATCTTTACTTCTTCAAGCCAAAAAACATTTTGATGATCACATCATTGAAGAAGGTTTCTTTGGGCAAGAAGTAAACCATACGACCTACAATCTTGCTCGTATGAATATGTTTTTGCACAACATTAATTACGACAAGTTTCACATTGTATTGGGTGACACTTTAAGGAACCCTCAACTAGCTGACGAAAAACCATTTGATGCAATTGTATCAAATCCACCATATTCGGTAAAATGGATTGGTGATGCCGACCCCACCATGATTAATGATGACCGTTTTGCACCTGCTGGCGTGCTTGCTCCAAAATCAAAAGCTGATTTTGCCTTTGTTTTACATGCTTTGAGTTATTTATCTAGCAAAGGACGGGCTGCCATTGTTTGTTTCCCTGGTATCTTCTATAGAGGTGGTGCAGAACAAAAGATTCGAAAATACTTGGTAGATAATAACTATGTGGAGAGTGTTATCTCCTTAGCTCCTAACCTTTTTTATGGAACATCAATAGCGGTGAACCTTCTCGTACTATCCAAACATAAAACGGAGAACAAAACCCAGTTTATTGATGCGAGTGGTGAGGATTTCTTCAAGAAAGTAACCAACAACAATGTGATGACAGATGAGCACATTGAGAAGGTGATGGAAATGTTTGATAGTAAAGAGGAAGTAGCACATGTAGCTACCTCTATTGACAATACTAAGATTGCCGAAAATGATTACAACTTATCTGTTAGCTCCTATGTGGAATCTATAGACACTCGTGAAAAAATTGACATTGAAGTCTTGAACAATGAAGTTGCCAAAACGGTGGAGAAGATAAATAAGCTTCGTGCAGACATTGATGAAATTGTAAATGGAATTGAAGCATGAGTATCATAAATAAATTGCTTAAAGATGCTGAGATAAAGTGGTTAGACCTTAATGAGTTAGCTACAATTACGATTGGTGAATTTGTACGCAAAGACAGCCAAAATGATGCAGCCGAATATCCCGTATTCAATGGTGGAACATCTCCTACAGGATACTATGATAAGTTTAACAACTCAGGAAATAAAATAATTGTAAGCGCTAGGGGTGCAAATGCAGGGTTTGTTACACGTATTTCAACACCTTATTGGGCTGGTAATAGTTGTTACTCTATAGGTGTTAAAGACCCATCCAGCCTTGATTGGATATTTCTTTATCACTATTTAAAAGGCAATGAAACTAAGTTAATTGGCAGTCAACAAAAAGGTGGCATACCAGCAATTTCAAAAAAGCAAATGCAACTTTTTAAAGTCCCATTGCTACCAATAAACATCCAAAAGGAAATTGGTCGTATTCTAGATACTTTTACAGAGCTTACAGCAGAGCTTACAGCAGAGCTTACAGCACGTAAACAACAGTATAGCTTTTATCGAGACAGACTATTAGCATTTGAAAAAGATGAAGTGAATTGGAAAACGTTGGGAGAAGTTGTTTTACCTACTTCAAACATAAAATGGCGTGAAACAAATAAGCCTTATAGATATGTTGATTTGTCTTCTGTTTGCCGCGACACAAATGCTATTTTAGAAACAGTTGAAATAACAAAGGATGATGCCCCGAGTCGAGCACAAAAAATAATCCTAAAGGATGATATTATTTTTGCTACAACACGCCCAACCCAGCAACGTCTTTGTTTAATTCCAGAAGAATATTCTAATGAAGTTGCAAGTACGGGTTATTGTGTTTTGAGAGCCGATTCAAATATAGTCTTACCAAAGTGGATTTTTTATTGGCTAACTACCGCAGAGTTCAAGAAATATGTTGAAGACAATGAAAGTGGGTCTGCTTATCCATCTATTTCTGATGCTAAAGTCAAAGACTTTGAAATCCCTGTTCCGTCATTAGAACAACAGTCCAAATTAGTTTCAATCCTTAACAAATTTGACACCCTCACAACTTCCATCAGTGAAGGACTCCCTAAAGAAATTGAGTTGAGACAAAAGCAATATGAGTATTACCGAGAAACACTATTAACCTTTCCTAAAGAAAATGTAGAAGTTTAATATGGGACAATCATTATTTGAAATAGCAGAAAATCTGAGAGATGCTAATAAAAAAGTGCAATTAATCTATGCATTTAATGGTTCAGGAAAAACACGTTTGTCTCGTGAGTTCAAAGAATTGATAGTACCAAAAGACCCTGAAAGCGAAGATGACTCTGGGGTTAAAGTCCTTTACTATAATGCATTTACAGAAGATTTATTCTATTGGGATAATGATTTGGAAAATGATACTGACAGGAAGTTAAAAATCCAGTCTAATGGTTACACCAATTGGGTACTTGTTGAACAAGGTCAAGAACCTAATATAGCGAGCCATTTTCAACGCTATACTAATGATAAACTAACACCAAAGTTTAACGAAGGATTTTCAGAAATCCGTTTCTCATTTGAAACAGGTGATGATTCAGATTCTGAATTTGTAAAGATTTCTAAAGGAGAGGAAAGCTGTTTTATCTGGAGCGTTTTTTACAGTTTGTTGGAGCAAACTATTAGTGTTTTAAATGTTGCAGAAGAAGCTGAGCGAGAAACAGACCAATTCAACGACTTACAATACGTATTTATTGACGACCCTGTAAGTTCATTAGATGACACTCACTTAATTGAGTTAGCCGTAGATATTGCTACGTTAATCAAGTCCAGCACTTCTGAATTGAAGTTCATAATCACTACCCACAATCCATTATTCTACAATGTGCTTTTCAATGAATTTAGTAGAGTTAAGAAAACAAAGAAATGGCGTTTAGAAAAATTATTTGACGGCTCTTTTTCTCTTGTAGAACAACCAAAAGACTCTCCTTTCTCCTATCATCTATTTCTTTTATCTGAACTTGAAAAGGTGGTTGAATCGGGAGATATTCAAAAATATCACTTCAATTTTCTAAGAAATTTATTCGAAAAGACTTCCACTTTTCTAGGCTTCAACAACTGGGAAGAACTGTTACCCCAAGAATCAAGGCAAGCATATTATAATCGCATAATCAACCTATCTAGCCATTCAAAGCACAATGGTGAGGAAATTTCAATTATTGAAGAAAATGATAAGAGAGTATTGAGTTTCCTAGTAGGAGAAGTAAAAAGAATGTACGGTTTCAAATCCGCAGTTAACTAAGTATTAAAAAGAAAATGGGAACATATAAAACCATAGCGGAATCAAACAATTTCATTGTACTCGACAAATACACTAAGTACTCTGAGGTGAATGAAGCTCCTGCAAGTTATCAAACAGAATCAGCTCTTGAAAGAGAGTTTATACAAGACTTAGTCAATCAAGGGTATGAAAACCCAACAAACCTAAATACCCTTGAGGCAATGTTGTCTAATGTAAGAGTTCAGTTGCAAGCTCTTAATGACATGGAGTTTAAAGATGGAGAGTGGGCTCGATTTGTAGAAGAGTATTTAGATAAACCAGGAGATAACATTGTTGACAAGACAAGAAAAATACATGACAATTATATCTACGACTTTGTATTTGATGATGGTCATATCCAAAACATCTATTTGCTTGATAAGAAAAACATAGTTCGAAATAAAGTTCAGGTAATCTCTCAATTTGAGCAGACAGGAACTCATGCCAATCGCTATGACGTTACCATATTGGTGAATGGCTTGCCATTGGTTCAAGTAGAACTAAAAAAGCGTGGAGTTGCCATCCGTGAGGCTTTTAATCAAGTACATCGCTACAGCAAAGAAAGCTTCAATAGTGAAAACTCTCTTTTTAAATACTTACAGGTATTTGTCATTTCAAATGGCACGGACAGCCGCTATTTTGCCAATACGGTGAAACGAGATAAAAACAGCTTTGACTTTACCATGAACTGGGCTAAAGCTGATAACTCTTTGATAAAAGATTTAAAGGATTTCACCCTCACCTTCTTTGAAAAGCGAACGCTACTAAATGTATTGGTAAATTATTCAGTATTTGATGTAAGTGATACGCTTCTTATCATGAGACCGTATCAAATAGCAGCTACAGAGAGAATTTTATGGAAAATAGAAAGCTCGTATAATGCTAAGAAATGGTCAACAAATGAAAGTGGTGGCTTCATTTGGCATACCACTGGTTCGGGTAAAACTCTTACCAGTTTTAAAGCAGCAAGACTCGCTACACAGCTTGACTTTATTGATAAAGTATTCTTTGTAGTTGACCGTAAGGATTTGGATTTTCAAACCATGAAAGAGTATCAGCGATTCTCTCCTGATAGTGTAAACGGTTCAGAGAGTACAGCAGGTTTAAAACGGAATATTGATAAAGAGGATAATAAAATCATAGTCACAACAATTCAGAAATTGAACAATCTGATGAAAAGTGAAAGTGATTTGGCTATCTATCAAAAACAGGTAGTATTCATCTTTGATGAAGCACACCGTTCACAATTTGGAGAGGCTCAAAAGAATCTTCAAAAAAAGTTCAAAAAGTATTTTCAATTTGGCTTTACTGGTACACCCATTTTCCCTCAAAATGCATTGGGTTCTGAAACCACAGCAAGCGTTTTTGGACGAGAATTACACTCTTATGTAATTACAGATGCCATTAGAGACGAGAAAGTTCTCAAATTCAAAGTAGACTATAATGATGTCCGTCCTCAGTTCAAAGGAATTGAGACAGAAATTGACGAGAAAAAACTAAGTGCAGCAGAAAACAAAAAAGCTCTGCTCCACCCTGTTCGTATTAAAGAAATATCACAATACATCTTACAGAATTTCAGACAAAAAACACATAGAACAAAAGGAGGAAATACTGGATTCAATGCCATGTTTGCCGTTAGCAGCGTTGATGCAGCAAAGTGCTATTATGACGAACTAAACAACTTGCAAAAGGAAAGTGAAAAGCCTTTAAAAATAGCCACGATTTTTTCATATGCAGCCAACGAAGAACAAAACGCTATTGGAGAAATTGTTGACGAAACTTTTGAGCCTTCAGCAATGGATCAAAGCGCAAAAGAGTTCTTAAACAAAGCTATCAATGACTACAACACCATGTTTAAAACCAGTTATGGCGTTGAAAGTAAAGAGTTTCAAAACTATTACCGTGACCTTGCTAAAAGAGTAAAAAGCAAGGAGGTTGACCTAATTATTGTAGTCGGAATGTTCTTAACGGGTTTTGATGCACCCACATTAAACACATTATTCGTTGACAAAAACCTACGCTATCATGGTTTAATGCAAGCCTTCTCACGCACCAATCGAATCTATGACGCTACTAAAACATTCGGTAACATAATTACCTTCCGTGACTTAGAGAAAGCGACTGTTGATGCCATTACGCTGTTTGGAGACAGTAGCACCAAGAATGTAGTCTTAGAAAAAAGCTATAAAGAATATTTAGAGGGCTTCACAGACATTGCAACAGGAGAAGCAAGAAGAGGATACATTGAAGTAGTAAATGAGCTAAATGCAAAGTTTCCTAACCCAGATGAAATAGCTACAGAGAAAGACAAAAAGGATTTTGCTAAGCTCTTTGGCGAGTACTTACGAGTTGAAAATATACTCCAGAACTATGATGAGTTCACCAACTTAAAAGATTTACAATCAGTCGATTTAAACGACCCAGAATCTGTTGAAGAATTCAAAGAATCTCACTTTGTAACAGATGAAGACATTGCAGCAATGCAAGGAATTGAATTGCCAGCACAACGTACCATTCAAGATTATCGCTCTACATATAATGATATTCGAGATTGGTTAAGAAGAGAGAAAAGTGGCAAGGAAGCCGAAGAATCAACAATTGATTGGGATGATGTAGTCTTTGAAGTTGACTTGCTTAAATCGCAAGAGATAAACCTTGATTACATTCTGGAACTAATCTTTGAACACAACAAGAAAACTAAGGACAAAGCCTCATTAATTGAAGAAATACGAAGAGTTATTCGTGCAAGTATCGGAAACAGAGCCAAGGAAAGTTTGGTGGTGGATTTCATCAATGAAACCGAACTTGATTCAATTCAGGATAAAGCGAGCATTATTGATGCTTTCTTCTCCTATGCACAAAGGAAACAAAAAGCAGAGGCAACCGAACTAATTACAGAAGAAAATCTAAATATCGAAGAAGCAAAAAGATACATTTCGGCTTCTTTAAGACGGGAATATGCAAGCGAGAACGGAACTGAACTGAATGCACTTTTACCAAAGATGAGTCCTTTAAATCCTCAGTATCTGACGAAAAAACAAAGTGTATTTCAAAAGATTTCTTCGTTTGTAGACAAATTTAAAGGTGTTGGAGGACAGATATGAATCCCGACCCAAAGCACACACATTGCCAAGTCGCACAAGCCGACCCGCAATTCAAAACTTGGCAAAGAGTGTGCTTTTCCAACCCAAGAAAAGAGAAATTTTAAAAAATGCCCCACCGCACAGGAGGACATTGAAAATGAAGACTAAAACGAAAAGAAAAATAAAGCACGAACGCACAACAATGGCTATACGTAATGCGGGGGAAAGTGCTGATATGAAAGTAATTACATTAAATAAACTTTACGGTAGGCGGACAGTGAAGTGCCTTGAAATCCCGCACTACGCATAGCCGAGACCGTTACCCACAAGCTAAGAACCATCCGCACATTTTAGCACTTTCGGTTTTTTCCGACACACAAATCCAACGTTATAAAAACCAAAAAAGCTAAAATTTTCTCAACATTCGAAAATTATGTATTTAAGTATTTGCTTTAATAATAAATAAATGTAATTTTGTTTTATGGAAAATAATTCTTGCATTAGACAACAAGCCGATATTGAACAAATAAATCGTTGCAAAGACACAGTTTCGGAATTAAACGAGTCTTTCAACTATTTGGCAAATGGACTTTCATTGGTCGGAAATAGCGTAAGACTGAAAATACTCTACCTACTTTTTGAGGAAAAAAGACTTTGCGTTTGTGATTTGAGCGACATTCTTGGCATGAACATTTCTGCTATTTCTCAACACTTGAGAAAAATGAAAGATCGCAATCTATTGGAAACCGAGAGAGAAGCTCAAACGATATTTTACTCCCTTACTTCTGAATACGAAAAATTGCTAAACCCATTCTTTGAGATACTTGATAAAAACAAAATTTTAAAAGTGGTATGAAAAGTGAAAACAAATTAATAGGTGCAAGTTTGCTAACTGCAATTACAGCTTCATTATGCTGCATTACGCCTGTTTTGGCTCTAATCGCAGGAACGAGCGGAATTGCTTCAACATTTTCTTGGATTGAACCTTTTAGACCATACCTGATTGGACTTACAATTTTAGTTCTTGGTTTTGCTTGGTATCAAAAACTAAAACCGCAAAAAGAAGTCGATTGCGAATGTGAGACAGACGAAAAACCAAAATTTATTCAATCAAAAAAGTTTTTAGGAATCGTAACTGTATTTGCAATTGTAATGTTGGCTTTCCCTTACTATTCGGAAATTTTTTACCCGAAAACTGAAAAACAAATAATCATAGTTGACAAATCGGACTTAAAAACAACTGAATTCAAAATCAGCGGAATGACTTGTGCCGGTTGCGAAGAACACGTAAATCACGAAGTAAATAAACTCAACGGAATCGTTAGCTCAAAGGCATCCTACGAAAATGGAAATGCAATTGTTGAATTTGACAAAACCAAGACCAACGAAACGGAAATCGAGAAAGCGATTAACGCAACAGGTTATAAAGTAACTGGCATAAAAGAAAACTAATGGAAGTCCAATTAAAATCAGAAATAACTTGTCCAAACTGCGGACATAAAAAAGTAGAAGAAATGCCGACAGAATCCTGTCAATTCTTTTACGAATGTGAGAACTGTAAAGAAGTAATACGACCTAACGAAGGCGATTGTTGTGTCTATTGCAGTTTTGGCTCTGTAAAATGTCCTTCTATACAGAAAAAAGAAAGTTGTTGTTAATAAGCCAACGCTAAAAGTCATACACATTTGCAATTCGCACCAGCCAAACCACAGCCAAAAATTGCAAAAGAGTATGCCTTTTCCAGCGCTGAAAACCAGACTGAACCGAATAAAGCCAGTGGGTAACAACGTATA
Organism: Constantimarinum furrinae; assembly: GCF_014295415.1. Classification (GTDB taxonomy): domain Bacteria; phylum Bacteroidota; class Bacteroidia; order Flavobacteriales; family Flavobacteriaceae; genus Constantimarinum; species Constantimarinum furrinae. Next base: position 1,771,798 of record NZ_CP052909.1, on the reverse strand, counting down.
TAATTCATGGCTACGCCAGTGCTTAATCGAATTGTTTTTCCTACACAAAATTCACTACCTTCATATCTGATAAAAACGATCGAAGCGGCTCCAACGCACGCTGAATCGCATGCCCATCCTTCGCCGTTGGCTCCGGAGGGCTTCCCGCATCCCGCTGACGCAGGATTGCCTCACTCCGATTCAGCCGCTCCAAGTCGCCACAAATCATATACAATACCGTTGCCACCAATTTGAGAAATGAATAGAAAAATTAAAAACTTCCTTATTGCGATTGGAATTCCAGTCATCTATGCTATTCTCGTCCGTATTATATTCGGATTAAAATTGAAAACTTGGGATGACTTTTTTCAGGTTATGTCGGTAACATTTTTGTTCCTACTTCCAACAATAATTGGAGCCTTAACAGTGTATTTATCAAGCCAAGAAAAAGCCAAAAGAATTACATACAGAATATTTACACCTTGGATTCCTGTTTTTCTGTTCTTGATTCTGACTTTAGCTTGGGGAATTGAAGGGTGGGCTTGCTGGTTAATGATTTTACCAGTTTTTTTACTAACAGCATCAATTGGAGGAATATTTGGTGGATACTTAAAAACTCATAGAAGAAACGACCGACTAAATATTTCAATATTAGTTTTACTACCATTCTTAATTGGGCCAATTGAAAGCCTGATAGAAACAATTCCAGGAACTTATAAGGCATATACCTACATAGATATAAATGCGCCAACCGAAAAAATTTGGGACAACGTAACCCGTGTAAAGGAAATTCCAGTTGAACAGGACAAAGGATATTTAACAAGAATGTTAGGCTTTCCAAGACCAATAAAAGCAGAATTGAACTTTGAAGGAGTTGGAGCGTATAGAGAAGCTATTTTCACAAAAGGACTTGTTTTTCACGAAACTGTAACGGAATATAAAGACAATGAAAAAATGGTTTTCACAATAAAAGCATATCCACATGAAATTCCATCAACCACTTTGGATGAACACGTTGTTATCGGAGGAGATTATTTTGATGTTTTGAATGGAACTTACGAACTTGAAAAATTACCAAATGGTCTGAATCGTTTACATTTATATAGCCATTTCAAAATGAATACGACTTTTAATTTTTATGCAGGTTGGTGGGGAAAATGGATAATGAAAGATATTCAAAACAACATTTTACAAGTGGAGAAAAAAAGGTCTGAAAATGAATAAAAAACTGGTGGCAACAATGCCTATCGCTCATTGTTTGGTCAGTAACTAAATTATTATCCCTACTTTTAATTCAAAATAATAGGTTCCGATAAAACTCGTTACGCGGCTCGGCCGATACTGCTGATTCTAACGTCACGCCAAGGCGTGACTTCCACCCTGCCCTTCGGGTCAGGTTTGGCACAGCCAACGCAGTGCCGCCACCCACAACAAGCGATAGCCCGGACCGTTAGCGCCAATATGAAATATCTCTCATTTATCCTTTGTATACTTTTTACAATTGTGTCAAATGGCCAAGAAAAAAGGTCACCTACAATAATTGTACTTAACTCGCAAGAAACTATTATAGCACAAGAGCTTGATTCAATTACACAAACATATGTAACCAAAAAACTTGATGCACAGGGTAAAAAAAGAATTCGTGAAGAAAACGGAAAGAAATTTAAATTCAAAGCACAAAAAGAAATTGACTTTCTTCAGAATACTGACATTTCCTCAAATATTAGTTTTGGACTTAACTATTGGTTAAGCTTCAAATTCTTTGAATATTTTGAAAACATGCTAATTTATCCAGCAAAGGAAAGCAATGATTCAGGAATCCGTACTTTAGAAGCAATTGCAGACAAACATGATGTCAACTGGGTAATCAATATAAAAAGGGTTGAATTCTATGTAGAAAATGGTGAAAAGAAGGCCAAAGTTGACTTTCAATTGTACAACCAAAAGTTTAATGAAATTGTAATTGAAGATCAAATTACAGCTGGCGATAAAAATCCTGGTTTTGAATTTGCATGTGAAAATGAAACCTTAAGTTGCGTGATCAACAACTCAATAAGTAAAATGTCTGTTCCTATTCTTTATTTCATAGGTCAAAACAGAAATTACTGGCGCTAACAACGGCTATCGCTAATTGCTACTGTTGAGTAAATTGATTCGCTTTCCTTCAAAAGTATTATCTTAACTACCGAAAAAACAAACAAACGGCGCATCCGATGCAGCTGAATCGCACGCTTCGCAGCGCGAAGCTTCCCACAAACGCTAGCGCGTTTTGTTGGCACGCCATTTCAGCGCCGCAGACCGCACCAAGCGATAGCCAGGACCGTTATGCATCAAATGAGGAAATTTTTACTTATAATATTACTTATTTTCATTTATAATAAGGGGAAAAGTCAAGATTTACAGCTTTTTGAAAATACTTGGTATCTACAAAATTTGATTATAAATGGTAGTAACAATATACCCCCGTCTAATACGGAAGTTCCCCATATCACTGTAAATTTTAATCAACCAGATGGGTTTGAAACTTTCACTTGTGATCTTTTAGACGGAATCTTAATTCATAATAATTCAGAGTTTTTAATAGATAGCTGGGCAATGACATTGTTTAATTGTATCAATCCGATAAATAAAAATTTTCAAATTATTTATTTAGATGATTTTTTTGTTAGCAATATAGATGATCCTTTCGGCTATGAAATTATTAATGAATCTAATGGAAGTAAAACCCTCATTATAGTAAATGTTCAAGGCGATCAAGCATTTTACAACACTGAACTATTGTCCATTAAGGATATAAGTTTTGACACTTTTTCAATATTTCCCAATCCAACTTCAAACGAAGTCATTGTGCAATCATTACAAGGGTTAAATATTGAAAGCCTACAAATTGTAGATGTTAATGGTAAATTACTTTTTTCAAGATCAACCATGAATTCTGATAAAACTTTAATAAATATTGAAAATCTAAAAAGTGGTCTTTATTTCATTATAATAGAAAATGAAAACCAAAAAAGGATTGCAAAAAAATTAGTTAAGAGTTAATAACCATTCGATGCATAACAACGCCTATCGCTAAGTGCTCGATCAGTAACAGAATTATTATTCTTACATTTAAATCAAATTAATAGGTTCTGATAAATCTTAGACGCGGCTCCTCCAATGCTGCTGAATCGCACGCTTCGCAGCGCGAAGCTTCCCACAAACGCTAGCGCGTTTTGTTGGCACGCCGACTCAGCGCCGCAGACCGCACCAAGCGATAGCCAGGACCGTTGTGAGTAATTTTGGAAAAAAACTATAAAAAATACTTGAAGTACGAGCGTGATACAAAATGCTCGGTTCAAAACTGCATAGATCCTGCGGAATATGAAGTTGTACTTTACGACTATTATGTACACAGTTCCGAGACATTTTATGAACAAGATTATACTTGTCCATTTTTATGTAAAAAACACATGGATGAAAATGAAGCTCAGGCCATAGGTGAACGTATCCCGAGGAATGGTGTTGTGTATCCATACACGAATAAGTACGTGGCTCAAGGATATTCAAAATATAATCCGATAAAAGAAGTTTATCCGCAATTTTTTGATTCAGGGGATATTGAAAATAAAGAACAACTTCAAATCGATTTAAATGAAATAAATGACGAGCTTATCAAATATTTGGGAAAACATCCTCAGTTTATGCGTGAGATGAATCCAAGAAAATTTGAGGAACTAATCGCTGCTATTCTTCATGACAAGGGCTATGAAGTGACTTTAACACCCAGTACAAAAGATGGAGGTAAAGATATCATAGCTGTATATAATTCCCCATTTGGACATCAAATGTTCATAGTAGAGTGTAAAAGATATAATCCTGAAAATAAAGTGGGAGTAGAATTGGTTCGCGGTTTATATGGCATTAAATCTGCTGAAAATTATAATCAGGCAATAATTGCAACTACATCAACATTTACCAAAGGAGCCATTGATTTTGTCAAACCACTAAAATTTCAATTAGAACTTAAGGATTTTGAAGATATAAAAGGTTGGATAAAAAACTATGGAAATTAAAACTACTCACAACAACGTATAATGCGTATGGCTCGTTGGGTAATGGTATTCGAGTTCTTACAAAAAAAGAGTAATTTAGATTCCGACAAAACTCGTACGCGGCTCCCCTTACTGCTGAATCGCACGCATCGCATAGCGATGCTGCCAACATTTGCTAACGCAAATTTTTGACACGCCGAGCCAGCCGCCAAACCGCCACACGAGCATTATACGAAACCGTTACCCAACATATTAAATGACACACACAAAATTCAACGAAATACTGTCAAAGGGAATCGCGACAGATACGTTTTTAGCTGATTTGAATTATAATGTGTATAGAAAGATATTTGATCGGGTAAATCATTCTAGACTGGAGAAAACTGAGCAAAAACTGTTCAATTATATTAGAATTAATGCAAAAGAAAATGCAATCTTATCAATAGCTAGAGTTTACGATTCCGAAAGTAAAAAATATAAAACAAGATGTATCGATGAGCTTATAAATAATAGCGTAGGTATTTCTATATCTTATCCATTTGAACTCTTCCCAAACAAGTGGGAGGAATTCGAATCAAAATATAAATTGATATTTGATAAAATGGAAGTCGATAAAATGGAGCCCCAAAATTATATCCGCCACTTCATCGCTTTTTATAGAAAATTTAAAACGTCTGACAGTTCTTTTCAACATCTTAAAAATTGGCGAGATAAAATTCTTGCTCATAATGAACCATTTGACAGTTCTGAATTGAATATTGATTTTGAAGAAATTGAGTTTCTGATACTAATTCCAAAATCAATCATTGAATATGCTAGCACTTTTATGGATACCGAAAACTCGATTATTATGTTTGACGGCAGATCAGATTCTTACTTTATTGATGACTTAATTAGTAAATACGTTGGGTAACAACGGCTATCATTCAGCGGTACTTGTGGGTCAATTTTATTATTTATCTTACAATTCAAAATATAGGTTCTGATAAATCTCAGAGGCGGCTCATCTGATGCGGCTGAATCGCACGCTTCGCAGGCGAAGCTTCCACCCACGCCACCGGCGTGGTTTGGCACAGCCCGCGCACGCCGCCAGCCCCGCCGAAAAGATAGCCAGGACCGTTACCAGCAATTAGAAAAAACCAAATGGCGAGAAAATTCCATATAAGAAGCGAATTATCTGAAAAACAAGTAGAAGCTGATGTAGCTACATATTTTGGATGGATTTCGCCGCCCTATAATGCAATGCCATTCAGACTAATAGATGTGAATGAACAATTAACTGGAGCTGACAAGAGAGTTGATTTAATTGTTCCAATGTATTTGCAATTCAAAGTTTCTCACGGATTAACTGCAATTGACACAAAGTTTAATTTGAACTACTTATCTAATAAACCGCATCAACGAATTAGAAAATTTAGAAAAGAAAAGCAATTAAATGATAATCCAACTCTATTTTTTAAACTAAGAGAGATGGCTGATAATGCAGAAGATTATCAACACAACATTTTATTAAAGCTTAACGGACAAGAAAATGTTTCTGCATTTTATGTCGCACCATTAGATTTAAAAAAAGATAGTTATGTTAAGAATCTATTTAATTCGATGTATAGATTTCGTTATCATCCATTCGATTTTGGAGTAAATAGTATTTATCAAAGGAATTGGGTTTCTTATTTTGGATTTGTTCCTTTTTTACGAAGCCACGTTTCTATTTTTCCACACGAAAAAGTTAATACTGCAAGACACTATTATTCCTTTGACCAAAATGGTTCAGATATTGGATGGCACTCATCAGAATATTTTAGAGTAGTTTCTCGATTAAGTGATACGTTGACTAATATTTTCGATTCTGCATTTTATAATAAGCAAAGTTGGTTAAATCCCTATAGTTACATTGAAACTCTTGAAAGTGATTTTGGATTTTTAAATAATAACAATAACATAAATTCTGATTTGAATCCAATCGAACGAATACAAGATTTTGGTAGAGAATTATATAACAGGTATCATATAAAACAAGTTCTTTTGACGACAACTGTTGAAAAACTTACTAAATTGAACAATGGATAATAATAGCTGGTAACAACGGCTATTAAAAATTGCTCGGTTCGAGAAAAATTGATTGGCTTTCCTACAATTGTTGTAAATTACTTCCGATAAATTTAAACTAAGCAGCGCTCCTACCCTGCTGATTCGCACGCTTCGCTTCCAACATTTTGCTACCGCAAAATTTTTTCTGAGCCAGACGCGCTGCTAATCGCAACTATTAATAGCCAGGACCGTTATGTGCAAGCTGAAGAAAAGAGCATAAAAAATGAAATATAGTAAAGAAGATTTACTACAGATATTCATATCTCAATATAAATACCAAATTGAATTTGACCCTGAAGTTTTTGAAGGGATGGATCTAGATTTCGAGAGTACTATTTTCGATTTGCGTGTTGCCTGTGATTTAATGAATCCTAAAGATCTTGCGCGAGTTTATCATAAAAGTTTCAAAATTAATAGACCGCTTTTTGAAATTGAAAGTATTTTAATTGATGAACACAACAAAACGGTTTTTGATTTATGTGAATATATTTCTGACCATGCGAAAAGGGATAGTATTGAACCAATTAAATTATTGGGACAGAATTGTCAAACCGCATCAATATTTAGAACATTAAAACAAAATCTTACTGAAAAAGGAGCTGACACAACTGAATTAAAACCGAGTTCTGAAATCAATCCCTTTTTCCTAAAATATGGTGGATTATTGATTGATGAAGTTAATAGAATTGCGCCAGGAACAATGTCCGAATTTGAATATCAATCGCATAAATTATCTCGGATTGGACGAAATATTATGTTTATCGGAATTTTTGCGATGATTGCAATTTGGTGGATTTGGAGTTTTAATTGGTGGTTAACGATACCAATAATAATCGGAATTATAATATTCCAAATTGGAGATAAAAAACAACCTGAAAAATTAAATCTTGGTGGATTTCAAAACTTCCGAGAGTTGATTTACGGTATGGAAAATAAATTAAAAAAAGCCAGCACATAACAACGGCTATCTGCTTATTGCTCGATCAGTAACAGAATTATTATTCTTACATTTAAATCAAATTAATAGGTTCTGATAAAACTTAGAGGCGGCTCATCCAGTGCTGCTGAATCGCACGCTTCGCAGCGCGAAGCTTCCCACAAACGCTAGCGCGTTTTGTTGGCACGCTAATTCAGCGCCTCAAACCGCACCAAGCGATAGCCAGAACCGTTGGCAAACATTTATAAAATTCTGATGTGCTAAACAAATCAGTTCTACAAGAAAAGCTAAAAGAGTTCATTCACAACAATGAATCCCAATCTGATTTTAGCAAAAGGAGAATACATTATAATTCTACAATTAATATTACAAATGGATTATTAAGGACTTGGGATAAATCAAAATTTGAAGAATACGAAAAAAATTTATTGACATATTTCAGTTTAATTAAGGATCAAGAATTTCCTTTAGAAAAAGGACAATCCATATACAATTATCACGAATTTTTATTGCCTGTCGGTAGGTATTTAATAAGTAAAATGAATTTCATTTCAAAGGCAAACCTTAAGGTAGCAATTATTTTTGGACTTTTTTTAGACATCTTGTTTTACTTTTTATCCACAAAATTTGAGTTCCTTTACTTTCCACTGTTCACTCTAATCTTGACGATTATTTTTTTCTATAAACAAAGGTTAGCCATAAAGGAAGAGAGAATGTTTAGTATATTTTGGTAATTAACGTTTGCCAACAACGGCTATCATTCAGCGGTACCGCTGAACTAATTTAAAATTCATACATTTAAATCAACGAAATAGGTTCTGATAAATCTCAGAGGCGGCTCATCCGATGCAGCTGAATCGGACGCTTCGCAGGCGAAGCTTCCACCCACGCCACCGGCGTGGTTTGGCACAGCCCGCGCACGCCGCCAGCCCCGCCGAAAAGATAGCCAGGACCGTTATGCTTAATTAAGACACACATTCGATGAGTAAAGAAAATGTACTTCTAATACTTTGGATAATTTTTGGATTTGTTTTTATTGAAGCTTTTGACTCAGTTTTGGTGTTCTTCACACATTTAACATATTTCGGATTAACAGCTTCAGGAGTATCATTTAAAATTCAGACTTTCATAATACCGATACTAACACTAATATTGTACGTTATATCTACTGTCTTGATTTTAAAAAAGATTAAAACAAGTTCCGGCTCCGATGGAATTTACTTAGCTGACTTTCCAAAGAAAACATTCACAATTTTAGTAATTATTGCAATATTTCTGAGTCCCATTACGAACAAGCTGTCAGGTTTATTTGCCGAGAATAGCGACGCTATTCAAAATTCCGATGCAGTGGATTTCATTTCGTTCTATGGCTGGATGACATTAGGAATAAATATGTCCAAGTGGATTATAATGGTTGCTCTGATTTTTATGTTTCGAAATAAGTACAATCTTAAAGATAAGATTAACTAAGCATAACAACGGCTATCTGCTAAGTGCTCCAGTTGAGTAAATTGATTCGCTTTCCTGCAAAAGTATTATCTTAACTTCCGAAAAAACAAACCAACGGCGCATCCGGTGCTGCTGATTCGCACGCTTCGCAGAGCGAAGCTTCCCACAAACGCTAACGCGTTTTGTTGGCTCGCCAATTCAGCGCCGCAGACCGCACCAAGCGATAGCCAGGACCGTTATGTGTAAGTTGAAAATCATCCCAAATTGAATAATGAGAGCCAGTTTTAAATACTTTTTGTTTTGTTTACTTTTTTGCTCATTTCAAAGTTGTTTAGACTTAAGAAATTGCGCAGAAAAAGTGGAAGGAAAATATTATTGTGAAAACATTTCGGGAGCTGAAAATTATCTAAAATTAAATGCTGACGGAACTTTTTCTCATAGTTTTAAATCAAATAATATTGAATTAGTTGATTCAGGAACTTGGCAAATAAGTGCAAAATCAAATTGCATCATTGAATTCAGTAATTGGAAAACTTTTAATCTTGATGGAACAGAATTTATTGAACTAGGAAATGGTCTGTTGTGGATTAGTGGAAATAAATTAGATATTGGACCAGACGGATCGTCACCAAGAAGTTTTATCAAATTAAATAACTAGACCAACCTACACATAACAACGCCTATCGCCAAGTGCTACTGTTGAGTAAATTGATTGGCTTTCCTTCAAAAGTATTATCTTAACTTCCGAAAAAATAAACAAACGGCGCATCCGATGCGGCTGAATCGCACGCTTCGCAGGGCGAAGCTTCCCACAAACGCTAGCGCGTTTTGTTGGCACGCCGATCCAGCGCCGCAGACCGCACCAAGCGATAGCCAGGACCGTTGTAGCACATTTAAGAAAACCCAATGGCAATAAACCAATTTCTAACATTTGTACTTCCAAAAAAGCCGATTGAAGAAAAATATGGCGGAATACCAAAACAGCTCGAAATTAAACTCGCTGAATGGGAAAAGTATTGGGAAAACTACGATATGGAATTGAACGATGAGCCAGAACCTGAATTTAAAGATGCGATTTCAACAAAATGGTGGAAAGGAATTGAAATTGATATTGTGGAATTGAGAAAGGATATTGACAAAATAATCACTCGTGCGGAATGGAATGGCGGAACGAGTTGGAAAACGGGAAAAGCGGAATTTGACCACGATTTGAGCATAGATTTTAATGACAAAGAAAATTACATTGAGGATTTTCGATTTCGGACGGACTTGACCGACTCAACTCTGATTTTTATAAAATCAATGTTGGATTTATGCGAGAAAAACGAATGGATTTTAATGGACGACAAAGGGAATTTGTGCGAGCCTAAAATTCAAAATTTAGTGGAATTAATCAAAGAATCACGAGCTCATTTGTTCATTACAAACCCAGACCAATTCTATGACACTTTAAAATAATAAACGTGCTACAACAACGCCTATCGCAAATTGCTAGAGTTGAGTAAACTGATTGGCTTTCCTTTAAAAGTATTATCTTAACTTCCGAAAAAACAAACAAACGGCTCCTCCGATACTGCTGAATCGCACGCTTCGCAGCGCGAAGCTTCCCACAAACGCTGCCGCGTTTTGTTGGCACGCCAATTCAGCGCCGCAGACCGCACCAAGCGATAGCCAGGACCGTTGTAATTAATTTTGAAAACAGAGACTTTAGATCAATTTTTACAAAACTTAACGGACAAGGAACTTTCATTTTTTTCAAAGTTCCGTCAAAAAGAGTTTATGCCTGCATCTCAGGAAAAAATTTCAGAAGAGCTACGAAAAAGGAATTTAACAAAGAGTAAAATAGTACAATTAACTCATCCGCAAGAAGTTGAAGATAATGAAAAATGTCCTAGATGTGGATCCAATAACTTTCAACAAATTAAGGACAATGAATTAAGAGCTACTAAATATGGTGGTTATGAAGTTGAAGTAAATTCTCAAAAGTGCCGTATTTGTTCATATAATGCACACAAGGATCAAGCATTAAATTGGAAGGTGTGGTTTAAACAGTTTTTTAGAAAATACTCTTGGACAAAACTTAAGTAACAAAACTAATTACAACAATGGCTATCGCAAAGTGCTACTGTGGGTCAATTTTATTATTTATCTTACAACTCAAAATTTTAGGTTCTGATAAAACTTAGAGGCGGCTCATCCAATGCCGCTGAATCGCACGCTTCGCAGCGCGAAGCTTCCCACAAACGCTAACGCGTTTTGTTGGTACACCAATTCAGCGCCGCAGACCGCACCAAGCGATAGCCAGGACCGTTGTGCACAAGCTAAAAAAATCTTGACAAAAGTTACCGTTTTGGTAACTTTTTACATATATTTGCGACAAATACATTAAATGTGAGAATTATTGCAAAACGAACTCTTAGAGAATTTTGGGAAATTCATGCCGATTGTGAGCAACAATTAAAATCATGGTATCGAGAAGCTGAAAGAGCTGAATGGAAAAATATTAATGAGTTAAAGTTAGAATATCCTAATGCAAGTATTCTTAGAGAAAATAGAATCGTATTTAATATTAAAGGCAATAATTATAGACTGATTGTAAAATTCAATTTTGACTTTCAAATAGGATGGATTCGATTTGTTGGAACCCATGCAGAATATGACAAAATTGACGCAAATACCATTTGATATGAAAATTTCACCTATAAGAAATGAAAAAGACTACCAAGCAGCATTGGATAGATTAGAATTGATATTTGATGCTAAGCAAGGAACTCCTGAAGGAGATGAACTAGAAATACTTTCAATTTTAATTGATAGATATGAAAATGAACATTTTCCTATTGAAATGCCAGATCCAATAGAGGCTATAAAATTCAGAATGGATCAAATGGGAATGAAGCAAAAAGACTTAGCGGATATTGTTGGTTTTAAGAGTAGGGTTAGTGAAATTTTAAATGGAAAAAGAAAACTTACTCTTAGCATGATTCGAAGTTTAAATAAAACTCTTCGAATTCCAACAGAAGTATTAGTGCAAGATTATTAATCCAACTAGCCAGTGCACAACAACGTATAATGCGTATGGCTTATTCAGTGGTTAATTTAAATTGATTTCCCACAATTTACTATCTTCACTTCTGACTAAACTCGAACGCGGCTATCCCCTACTGCTGAATCGCACGCATCGCATAGCGATGCTGCCAACATTTGCTATCGCAAATTTTTGACACGCCGAACCAGCCGCCAGACCGCCACACGAGCATTATACGAAACCGTTGTGCACAAGCTGACAAAAAGAAAGAAATGAGTTGGAAAATTACAATAAAATCAAATTCTAAATTCACTCTTAAAAACGGGTTTGAAATATTGAAAATGGAGGATAGAGGAATGTTTAAATCCTGCCAATTGAAATATGGAGCAATTTTGGAGTTGATTTATTTCTATGAAAAAGGACCAATATTTGCTGAATTAATTTACGACAAAAAACGTTTTGACTTAATTCATTTTGCGAATTACAAAAATAATAAACAGTCGATATACAAATTTCCTGATTTTTATTGGAAAAACGGAATAAACTCAGACGCTGAATACATAAGATATTTCGATTCAATATTGGAAAATGAATTGGACAATATTTTAGCTTGTTTATTTAAAATGGACGAAGAAAAATGGATTGAGTTTGAAAAATTTTATCAATCTGAAAATTTAAAATTAACAGGGCTATGAATAGAAAAGCCAGTGCACAACAACGGCTATCGCCAATTGTTTGTTCAATAACTAAATTATTATTCCTACTTTTAATTCAAAATAAAAGGTTCCGATAAATCTCGGTAGCGACACCTCCTGTACGGCTGATTCGCACGCAGCTTAAGCTGCTTCCCACAAAACCCTACCGGGTTTTTGACTCTCAGCCAACACAGTGTCGCCACCCACAACAAGCGATAGCCAGGACCGTTGTAGCACATTTAAGAAAACCCAATGGCAATAAACCAATTTCTAACATTTGTACTTCCAAAAAAGCCGATTGAAGAAAAATATGGCGGAATACCAAAACAGCTCGAAATTAAACTCGCTGAATGGGAAAAGTATTGGGAAAACTACGATATGGAATTGAACGATGAGCCAGAACCTGAATTTAAAGATGCGATTTCAACAAAATGGTGGAAAGGAATTGAAATTGATATTGTGGAATTGAGAAAGGATATTGACAAAATAATCACTCGTGCGGAATGGAATGGCGGAACGAGTTGGAAAACGGGAAAAGCGGAATTTGACCACGATTTGAGCATAGATTTTAATGACAAAGAAAATTACATTGAGGATTTTCGATTTCGGACGGACTTGACCGACTCAACTCTGATTTTTATAAAATCAATGTTGGATTTATGCGAGAAAAACGAATGGATTTTAATGGACGACAAAGGGAATTTGTGCGAGCCTAAAATTCAAAATTTAGTGGAATTAATCAAAGAATCACGAGCTCATTTGTTCATTACAAACCCAGACCAATTCTATGACACTTTAAAATAATAAACGTGCTACAACAACGCCTATCGCAAATTGCTAGAGTTGAGTAAACTGATTGGCTTTCCTTTAAAAGTATTATCTTAACTTCCGAAAAAACAAACAAACGGCTCCTCCGATACTGCTGAATCGCACGCTTCGCAGCGCGAAGCTTCCCACAAACGCTGCCGCGTTTTGTTGGCACGCCAATTCAGCGCCGCAGACCGCACCAAGCGATAGCCCGGACCGTTAGGCACAATTAGAAAATGAACAGATTAATAATATTCACCTTTTTGATTTTAGCAAGTTGCAATTTTTATGGACAAAAGAGTTTTGAGGGAATTGTAAAATTCTCAACTGAAATTACAACAACTGAATTAGCACCGGAAGGATTCAAAAATCATTTATACAATAAATACGGAGACAGTTTATTAATGTATTATTCCAGTAATGGAAACTTTCGTAGAGTTCATCTGAATAGTTCTGAATCCGGAGCTGATTCACAATATTATTTTGCTAATAAAGCAAAGTTATATTTTACGAATAAAAACAGTTCTCAAGTTGACTCGTTGGACGTTAAGGAAAATTCTCTAAAATTATTGAGCAAAGGAAAAATTGAAAATCAGAAAATATTAGATTTAGATTGTGAGTGTTATGAATTCAAAGCAACTAGTATATATAATCAAAATCTGACTTTGAATTATTGTTATAATATTGAAAGTCCAAAAATTAATCCTAAATTATATTCTGACCACAATGATTTTTTTCTGAATGAATACTATGAAATTGCTAAAAGACCATATTTGAAATTCTCCATCGAAACAGAAGTGTTCAAAATAATTTACTTGGCGACTGAATTGGCTGAGAAGGATATTGAAGGAGAAATATTTGAAATAAATTAACTGTGCCTAACAACGTATAACAACCATGGCTAGATATTAGTTAGGTTTATTATTTCTCGTACAAATTATCTATCTTAACTTCCGATAAATCACAGTAGGCGGCTTCCATTACGGCTGATTCGCACGTCACGCCAACGGCGTGACTTCCCACAAAATGCTACCGCATTTTTGTCTCTTGCCAATCGAGCCACCTAACCGCCACGGTGGTTATACAAAACCGTTACCCACAATATATAAAATTGAGTAAAACCATAAAATTTCTTAGTGAACTCGATGATTATGAATTGGCTTATTTTGCTAAATTCAAGTTAGATACCTATTTACCGGAAACTCAATACGAAATTAAACGATACTTAATCCAACGTAACTTAAATAACCACAGGATTGACGAACTGATTAAAGTCAATCCAAAAAAGAAGTCTACAAAAAATAGACTTAGATGTACAAGATGCTCGTCTGATAAAATTCGAGTAGAAAAAGTGGCTTGGACTGATACTTCAGATAAAATTGGTTATGCTGATGAAATTGCTGTTCTAGATGGCTTAGGTGGCAAGGAAACATTTCGTGAACAGATAATTTGTAATGTATGTGAATTCTGGATTAAAGATCCAAACAATGAAAAATCTAAAAAATCAATTTGGCATCATATTGGGGACTTCATTTTTACCCTTTTTTCGCACTAAGTAAAGATACTGTGGGTAACAACGGCTATCATTCAGCGGTACCGCTGAACTAATTTAAAATTCATACATTTAAATCAACAAAATAGGTTCTGATCAATCTCAGAGGCGGCTCATCCGATGCGGCTGAATCGCACGCTTCGCAGGCGAAGCTTCCACCCACGCCAACGGCGTGGTTTGGCACAGCCCGCGCTCGCCGCCAGCCCCGCCGAAAAGATAGCCAGGACCGTTAGCAATCATTAAATAGATAAAAAGAATAGAGAAATTGATGGGAGGAGGAGGAAGTATACAAGGATTCAATAATAGCCTTAAAGAAAATAGAAAACTTCTTAAAAAGACTAGGTTCTTCCCAGCAGAACGCTCATTTCTTAATAGAAAAAGAGAATATGTCAAACGAGCGGGTGGAGTTGAAAGTCTAAGAAATGCATCTAAAGAAGAACTTTTGGCTATTCGAAATTCTATTGTAGCAAAGAGAAAAAAAGACAGTCTAGTTACTATTGTACTATTTGTAATTCTGGCTTCTGTTGTAGCCTATTTTTCAGTCGATTATTTTAAAACTAATCCGAATTATGTTTCGGAAGAAGAAAGGCTGGAAATTAAGAATAACAACGAAAAGTATAATTTCTACATTTCAGATGGAGATTCATATTTGAACAAAGGTCAATGGCATAATGCAATTTTTCAGTACAATAAAGCACTCGAGATTTTTCCAAATAATTATGATGCTTTGTATAGATCAGTTTATGCACAAGTTTATAGGTGTAGAAATACCAAAGAGAATTGCGAAAGTGCAAAAAGTAATTTAGAACAACTACTAAACAAGTTTCCTGAAAAACAAGATCTTATTGAATTGGAGCAAGTATTGGTATTTGTCGATCCTATTTAACGCTAGCCAACAACGGCTATCGCAAAGTGCTAGAGTTGAGTAAACTGATTAGCTTTCCTTCAAAAGTATTATCTTAACTTCCGAAAAAACAAACAAACGGCTCCTCCGATGCCGCTGAATCGCACGCTTCGCAGCGCGAAGCTTCCCACAAACGCTACCGCGTTTTGTTGGCACGCCGACCCAGCGCCGCAGACCGCACCAAGCGATAGCCAGGACCGTTGGCAATAATTAAATGAAACTTAGAAAAACTTTATACTTCTTTCTACTTTGTTTGTTTAATTTTTCATGTGAATCAGTTGATAAAAAATCTGAATTCATTGGAATATGGGAATCAACAAATGATTTTACAGGAAAAACTGTCCTTAGCTTTTACAAAGACTCAATTATTACAGAGGGATTTGGCGGTGGATTTCGAACTTCGTCAGAGTGGTCAGTTGACAGTACGAAATTATATTTGAAGAATATTAGGCAATTTTATCCATATATAAATACTGATTCAGTTATAAAAATAAGTCTAGACTATGAATACAGATTAAACCCAACAAAGGATAGTTTAATGATTACGGTAGTTCAAGAAGACACAATTTATTCAGTTTCTTTCATTCAGGTTGATAAAAATCCCTTTGCTCAGACCAATCCATTTAATAATTAACTATTGCCAACAACGGCTATCAATCAGCGGTACTTGTGGGTCAATTTTATTATTTATCTTACAACTGAAAAATCTAGGTTCTGATAGATCTCAGAGGCGGCTCATCCGATGCTGCTGAATCGCACGCATCGCAGAGCGATGCTTCCACCCCGCCCTGACGGTTCGGGTTTGGCACAGCCCGCGCACGCCACCAGCCCCGCCGAAAAGATAGCCAGGACCGTTGCCCACAATTTGAGAAAGACAGTGCTAATATTGATAATTATGTTTCTGGGAATTAATACCTTTTCCCAAGAAGTAAAAGTAGACTCAACATTACGATTCGATTCTACCAATATTGTCATTAAAGACTTCGATAGTACTTATAGGGCTTATACTTCATTTGACAATCAAAAATCAGATTCTTTAATTGTGACTATTGGAAACCACGGATTAAGTGGTGTATTAGTTAAATTAAATTTTAATGAATATCCAAAACTTGAATTATTCCTTTGGTCTGACACTAATGAATTTAGTGGAAAAAATACAATGAAAATAGCCATTGATGAATATAGTTTAGAAATTAATTCAACAAAGTTCCAAAGAGGGGATACTATTATGGGTCGAATTAAGGGAAAGTCAGAAATTATATCAAACAGCTTTGGAAATTATCAAATTGAATTTCAAGGTCAATTTAGGCACATTGTTGGAAAAATATTAAAGAAAAGAGAAGCTGATCAAAACTATATTATTATTGATAATTGATCAAACAGTGGGCAACAACGGCTATCATTCAGCGGTACCGCTGAACTAATTTAAAATTCATACATTTAAATCAACGAAATAGGTTCTGATAAATCTCAGAGGCGGCTCATCCGATGCGGCTGAATCGCACGCTTCGCAGGCGAAGCTTCCACCCACGCCACCGGCGTGGTTTGGCACAGCCCGCGCACGCCGCCAGCCCCGCCGAAAAGATAGCCAGGACCGTTGTGGTGCATTTAATAAATGAAAAACTTAATTGAAATGTCTGCTAAACAAATAAAAGACCGTATTGAATTTTGGTTTTTAAATTATTTCAATAAAAGTAAGACAGATTTCAATGGAAGTGAAACATTCACATTGTTTGAACTTCTAAATAAGGAACTGCAATCTGATATCATAAAATTCCTTTGTCTAGAACAAAATGAAATTCCTGTCTTAGTTTTAAAAATATCTCAAACTGAATTTATAGTTAATACAACAAAAAAATTTGTTCGAATTGACACTGAATCAACTGAAATTATTAAGTACTCTGAATTTAAATTACATAATGGTTATAAATCTTTTGCGTTAGATAAAGAAGAAAAAATAATTAACAAGCACGATGGATATCATGCTGATTTCGGATTAGTTAAGAAAAATGGAGAAGTTGTATATTGGAAAATACCCACAGGATTTCCTGGGTATGGATTTTGGAACGTAACCAAAAAATGTGAATTGATAGGAAGAAAATTTAAACTGATCGAATAAAGAAACGCACCACAACAACGGCTATCTGCTAAGTGCTACTGCGGGTTAATTTTATTATTTATCTTACAACTCAAAATTTTAGGTTCTGATAAAACTTAGAGGCGGCTCATCCAGTGCTGCTGAATCGCACGCTTCGCAGCGCGAAGCTTCCCACAAACGCTAGCGCGTTTTGTTGGCACGCCAATTCAGCGCCTCAAACCGCACCAAGCGATAGCCAGGACCGTTGGCAAATATTATAATAAACTTCAAATTTTAAAACAAGAAAAATAATATCTTATTTATACTCTTTAGTATATTTTTTTCGATAATGGCACATTCTCAATGGATAAACATCCCCCTTGGTGAAACGGCAAATTTTCGGAATGTTGTTTTCATTAATGACCAAATTGGCTTTTGCTCAGCTTCCAAAACTTATAAAACTGTTGATGGTGGAAATCATTGGTCTCAAATTTCAGATATATGGATTGATCACTTGGATTTTTTTGATTCCAATATTGGTTTTGCTTCAGGAATTATAAGCCAAGAAGCTATATTGAGAACGACAGATGGAGGAATTACTTGGGAATCATGGGAATCAATGATACCACCATCAGGACCACCAATCAATCCATTTTTTAATGCCGTTGTTGCAATAAGTGAAAATAGAGCACTCTTCGCTGGACATGGAGGTTGGGTTTATGACATAACCTTTGAAACTAATGGCACTATTACCACAACACCGCTCAATCAAGCTACAAATTCTGCGTTAATCGATATGGTTCAAACCAATTCAACGACTTTACATATTATAAATTTTAGAGGTAAAATAATGAAATCTGTTGATAGTGGAAATACATGGACTACTACCAGACCAGGGAGTTCTTCTGACGATGCTTGGGATATGCACTTTATAGATGAAAATATCGGATATGTTATCATTAATGATGGTAATGGTCACGTTTTAAAAACTATTGATGGAGGTAATTCATATAACGAAATTTTTATATATACAAATGTCTCTTTTTTGAGCATAGATTTTTATGACGAAAATCATGGGTTTGTGGTTGGCAATAATGGTATTATACTTTTTACCAATGATGGTGGAATGAATTGGAACTCACAGAACTCAGGAACATCAACAACTGATCTCAATTCAATTAATATGGTTTCACCTACAAACGCTGTTATTGTCGGAGATAATGGTACAGTTTTAAGAAACTTCGGAGAACTCTCAATTAATGAACATCAATCTATTCCAAGTTTAAAGCTATTCCCGAACCCTTCAAATGATTTTATTGAGATTTCTGGAATATCCGAATCAGAAGAATTTAAAATTTATGATATAGTTGGTTACGAAATAATGAGTGGTAAGATTCATAATAATGAAAGAATAAATATTAAAAACTTAAACGACGGCTTGTATTTCCTAAGTATTAATAACAGGAAAACTGTAAAATTTTTAAAAAAATAACATTTGCCAACAATGTATAATGCGTATAGCTAGTTGGTCAAGAGAATTTTTATTCGCACATAAATTAAAAATTGTAACTTCCGAAAAAACTCGAACGCGGCTATCCCTACTGCTGAATCGCACGCATCGCAGAGCGATGCTTCCAACATTTGCTACCGCAAATTTTTGGCGCGCCGATTCAGCCGCCAGACCGCCACACGAGCATTATACGAAACCGTTGTGCGTCATGCTTAAATTCACCTTCCATTAGTCAAAATCAAATTAAAACATGAAAAAACTATTGACTTTATTACTTATCATAATGACTCTATTTTTTAGTGCTCAAGCGAATGCTCAAATTGAATCGAATAAAATCTTAATAGATAGTACTGGGTTCACATTGAATAATGAAAAAATAGAATTACCTATTGAGATAGAGAACTTAGAAAAACATTTTGGAGAACCAAACAGAATCATAAAGCTTAAAAATGATATTGCTGTTTGGGATAATATTGGAATTATTGGATATATGGAAAATAATAGCGATACTGTCAATGCGTTAAATATATCCTTAAAATTAGGAAAATTTGATTTTAGCCCTGAAAATGTATACAAAGGGGTGATAAAAATAGATTCTACATTAATATCAGATACCACTAGCTTCCAAGATCTAAAAAATAATCGGTTTATTGTCAATCCATATTCCGATCGGATATGGGATTTAGAAATTGGAAAACTTTTACTCATCAGCATGCTGGATGAAGACCTAAAAAGCTTAATAGAAATTATGATTGAAAATAATTAAATCTGAAACGGCACGATCGCACAACAACGGCTATCGCCAAGTGCTGCTGTTGAGTAAATTGATTCGCTTTCCTTCAAAAGTATTATCTTAACTTCCGAAAAAACAAACAAACGGCGCATCCGATACTGCTGAATCGCACGCTTCGCTGAGCGAAGCTTCCCACAAACGCTAGCGCGTTTTGTTGGCACGCCGACTCAGCGCCGCAGACCGCACCAAGCGATAGCCAGGACCGTTGGCAACAAGCTATGTCAATGACATGAATAAATTGGAAATCTCAGAATAGTATGAAAATTGAAAACGTATACGCTGGTATGATGACATCAGATATCGAGAAGGCATCAGAATGGTATGCAAAACTTTTCGACAGAAAATCGGACTATCATCCAATGGATAACCTTTATGAGTGGAATTTTCCCAACGGAGGAGTATTTCAATTGGTTCAAGATAATCATAGAGCAGGCAGTTCATCAATTACATTAATGGTTGACGATTTAGAAAAGGTTAAAAACGAACTTGAAGAAAAGAATATTAAAATAGAGCAACAAACAAAATCTGATGTAGCAAATACAGCTACAATTTTCGATCCGGAAAATAACCGAATTACATTTGCACAAAACAATCAAGGTCGAAAATAAAATGTAGAAAGCCAGTTGCCAACAACGGCTATCATTCAGCGGTACCTCTGAACTAATTTAAAATTCATACATTTAAATCAACAAAATAGGTTCTGATAAATCTCAGAAGCGGCTCATCCGATGCGGCTGAATCGCACGCTTCGCAGGCGAAGCTTCCACCCACGCCACTGGCGCGGTTTGGCACAGCCCGCGCACGCCGCCAGCCCCGCCGAAAAGATAGCCAGGACCGTTGGCAATAACCAAAAAAACTATCGTCCATCAGAAAAAAGAGATTCAAATGAGAAAAATAATATTGATTTTTACATTACTAACAATTAAAATTAATATCTCTTATGGACAAATAATAGACATGCATATGCATAGCTATACAGATAAAGACTTTTGGGTCGGAACAGCACGAAATGGACTTGAATCAAGTAAGTCAGCTAAAGAAACATTAGAGCAAACTATTCAAAAAATGAATGAGCATAACATTGTATATGCAGTAGTTTGTGGCTCAATCGAAAGTATAGAACTCTATACCAAAACGGACAAAAGATTTATTCCTGCATATCAAGATTATGAGGAAGGGCTAATACCTATAGATAAATTTGAAGATTATATAAAATCTGGAAAAATAAAAGTTTTCGGAGAAGTAATGGCTGTTTACAAAGGTAAAACACTTGCTGACCCAATTTATCAACCATATTTAGCTGTTTGCGAAAAATATGGAGTTCCTGTTGGATATCATTCAGGAGGAAGTTTCCCAAATGCACAACAGTTTGGATGGCCAAATTACAGAATTAGTCTTGGAGATCCTTTTTTGATTGAAGATGTTTTGGTGAAATTCCCCAAGTTGAAATTATATCTAATGCACGCTGGAGAAAACTTCTATGAAAACACTTTGAGAATGATGGATGGATATCCAAATCTTCATACAGATTTAGGAGTAGAAATGTGGTTGCATCCTATGACCAAAGACTTTGCTGTAAAATTTTTGCAATCAGCAAAAGAATACGGATTTCTTGATAGAGTAATGTTCGGTTCTGACCAAATGGTTTGGCCAGATGCAATTACAAATTCGATTGACTTTTTAAACGATTTAGACTTTTTAACGAAAGAAGAAAAGGAAATGATATTCTATAAGAATGCGAAGAAGTTTTTGAGTATCGAAGAATAATATTAAACTGAAAAAGGCAACTGCCAACAACGTATAACGACAATGGTTAGTTTCTAAATGAATTAGTATTCCTACGCTTAATTAACTACTTTTAATTCCGACAAAACTCGATTGCGGCTAATCCATAGCTGCTGAATCGCACGCATCGCAAAGCGATGCTGCCAACATTTGCTATCGCAAATTTTTGACACGCCGAGCCAGCCGCCAAACCGCCACACGAGCATTATACGAAACCGTTGTGCTTCATTATTTTAACTACCTAATTCAATTAAAATCATATCTTTAGAGAAACTAACTTCTAATGATAAAATTCTTTAGAAAAATTAGACAAAATTTACTTGCAGAAGGCAAGACTGGAAAGTATTTTAAATACGCCATTGGAGAAATTATACTTGTTGTTATTGGGATTTTAATTGCTCTTTCGATAAACAATTGGAATGAAGCAAGAAAAACAAGAAATAAAGAAGTGTCTTATTTGACCAATATTAAGAGTGATTTAGAATTGACTAATTCAGAAATTGACCAATATATTTCCTCTCGAAATCAACGTGCAAATGCTGCAAATAGTGTTCTTGAACATTATAATGGAAAACCTATATCAGATTGGAATGAATTTAACAAACATACAATTGATGTATATACTTGGCAACGGTTTTATCAAATAGATAATACATTTCAAGAGTTAATGAACTCTGGAAATTTTGAAATTATTTCTAATGATTCTATAAAAAACGGTTTGCTTACAGTTAACCAACTTTATAAAAAGCTCAAATATTCAGAAGATCATTTCCGGTATGACGCAGAAATAACCTTGTACGAACCATCATACCGAATGACTGACATTTATTCGTTATCTAATAATTATTTCTTTCAAAAATCAAACGGACAGAATGGAAATTTGGGAAATTTGACTGAGAATGACTTTAAGGAAATGTTGAATGACCAAACACAAAAAAATGGATTTGCATTTGCAGCTATGTATTTCAAGGGTTGGAATAGCCAACTATTGAATATAAAAGAGAAAAATGAGAAAATTATTGATTTAATAAATAAGGAAGTGAAAAAATAACGAAAGCACAACAACGTATAATGCGTATGGCTAGTTCGAGGGTTATTTCCAATAGATTTCCCACAATTTACTATCTTCACCTCTGACCAAACTCGAACGCGGCTTGCATGTCTTCCTATCGCTCAAAAGAGCTCACCGGAGACAGGGCTCTGAATCGCACGCATCGCAAAACGATGCTGCCAACATTTGCTAACGCAAATTTTTGACACGCCGAGCCAGCGCCGCAAACCGCACCAAGCGATAGCCAGGACCGTTGGCATTCATTTGAAAAAATACTAAATTGAAAACATTTCCTAAATTTATACTTTACATCACAATTCTTTTTTGCCATTGCAAATCCCTAGCACAAAATCTCGTGGATGAAGAAAAGCTAAGAGATATTGATTGGCTGCTTACAGAAAAAGTTGAATATGGATTTTCAGGTAGTGTTTTAATAAGTGAAAATGATAATGTAATGTTTGCTAAAGGTTACGGACTGGCGGACAGAGAACATAATAATCACAATACTGAAAACACAAAGTTTGAGATTGCTTCGGTTACCAAATTGTTTACCGTTGTTTCAATCCTTCAATTGGCTGAAAGAGGTAAACTTTCTTTGAACGATAAAATTGACAAACATCTTGGGAATTTCAATACTCCAAAGAATCAGGCAACAATAAACCATCTATTGCTACATACTGGTGGATTAGTCCCAAGAGGATTTGAACTTGATTATAATACAAGAACGGGCTTTGTGCAAAGCGTGAAAAATGCCCCAGTTGAATCAATTCCTGGAGAAAAATACAGATATACGAATGCAGGATATACCTTACTCGCAGCTATAATAGAAGAAGTAAGCCAAATGCCATATGAAGATTATTTGAGTGAAAATATTTTTAAGCCCTTAAACTTGACCAATACAACCTTCGGCTTTGAAGATTCACTGCAAAATGTAGCCAATGGATATGCTGGAAATACAATTGATTCACTAGAACTGTATAAAACCCCAGAATACGTTTGGGGAGACAGAGGTCCAAGTGGGATAATCACCAATGTGACCGATTTAAATAAATTTCTAAATGGTCTTGACAACAATAAATTACTGGGAAGTGCCTATTTGCAAAAAATGTATTCTGAACAAATGGAAGGAGAGGCCTACGGGTTTCACATAATTGACAGACCAGATATTGGAAAAGTGTTGGCGCGAGGGGGTGGTTTACGTAATTTTGAAAGTCAAATTGCTTGGTACAAAATCCAAAACATTAAAGTAATCATACTAATCAACAATCATCTTAGAACCCGTCAACCCATTTGGGATGGGATTGAAAAAATATTGTTTGAATAGAAAACTAAGGCTAACCTTGGCTAAAAAAATAGGGCGGATAAGGGTTTCCGAAAGGTTTGTCTATTTAACAAACGTCTGGTTCGGTGGACTGCTAATCGCTCCGTAATGCTCTACGTTTCTTAGTCGAGACCGTTTGCTAACATTCAAAAAAAAAATAAATGAACTTGAAAGAGCTTGAAATAAACAAGTCAAACGCAGAAATTACGTATAATGATTTGCTATGTTGTCAAGAATGGAAAGAAAAAAGACAAGAAATATTTAAACGAGATGAATTTAAATGTTCTAACTGTAAAAGGAAAAGAACTTTTAAAATGTGGTCTGGGGGCAAAGCAATGTATTTTGAATTGAATAAGATTGAACCACAAGAAAATGAAAGTCTTATTAGATCTAAAGAACCAATCAATCTCGAAGTCCACCATAATTACTATATTTTAAATAATTTCCCTTGGGAATATGATGACATAGCATTAATATGTGTTTGTAGAGAATGTCATCAAGAAATACACGACAATAATAAAATTCCCGTTTGGGATCAAAACAAGCTGAATATGTTGGAATTTGGTCCTTGTGATAGATGTGTTGGAAAAGGATATTTAAAAGAATATAAACATGTAGAAAATGGAAGATGTTTCAAATGTAGCGGCTCAGGGTATAATTTACCTTTTAAATTTAAACCTAGGACATGAACGTTAGCAAACAACGGCTATCGCTAAGAGCTGCCGCTAAGTAAGTTGATTCGCTTTCCTTCAAAAGTATTATCTTAACTTCCGAAAAAACAAACAAACGGCGCATCCGATGCTGCTAAATCGCACGCTTCGCAGAGCGAAGCTTTCAACAAACGCTAACGCGTTTTGTTGGCACGCCAATTCAGCGCCGCAGACCGCCACACGAGCATTATACGAAACCGTTGGCGTTCATTAATATATAATTCATGAAAAAATTAGTATTTACACTTTGTATCTTATTTTCCATTGTAAGTTGTGATTCAGAGAAAACTGAATTAACAATTGATTACAGTTCAGATTTAAAAGAAATAAATAAAACTATAAAGGATTGGGATATTGCGTGGGAAACGAAAGATTTGAATTTAGCTATTAAACATTATTCTGACTCAACTGATTGGACCAATGCTTTCGGAGCAAGAGTTCAATCTAAAGAGGAGTTGAAAGAATTGCTTAACCGAATCTTCAACATGGATTTTGTTATGTCTGGTGAGAATAATTATGGTCAAAACGAAATAAACTTTATAAACGATAAAACTGCAACAGTAAGATCACAAAATATTAGGAAAAATCAAAAATGGCCTGATGGATCTAAAATGGATGACAGAGTCATTAATCACTTACGCATCTATCAAAAATTCAATGATGTTTGGCTAATTACAGATCATATGATAAGTCAAGCATGGCCGAGACAATCGAATTAACGAAACGCCAACACCGCATATAATACAGCTCTTAGTTGGTTAATAGAATTGTATTTCTTACAAAAAAGACTATTTTTAACTAACCAAAAAAAACAAACAATCGGCTTTGCCTTGCTCCGAAACGTACGCTGCCACGCGAAAGACTTTGGTAGGTTTTCTGGCCGAAGATGCCGCAGGCGCACCGTACCATAACCTTGACCGTTGACACACATTCTAAAAACCACAGGCGATGAAAAAAACGAAATTTTATTTATTCATTGTTTTATGCCTTAATTTTTTGCATGAAACTAATTCGCAATCTGTTTCCAATGATTTAATTATTCTTAGAAATGTGACAATTATTGATGGTAGAAATAATTTTATGCCAAATATGGATATCCTTATTAAAGGCTCAAAAATTTCAAGCTTACGAAAAAGTGAAAACCACTCGTATGCGGACTCCATACAAGTTTATAATCTATCAGGCAAATTCGTGATTCCGGGTCTTATCGATAGCCATGTACATCTAGGACAGTTGGGAATCCATGAATCATCCGACAGAACCCACCAAGAATTTCGCAAATGGCTCTATAACGGTGTAACTTCAGTTCGTGAAATGAGCGGAGATGCCCGACTAATTGCTTATGAAAATAGACTGATCGCAATTGGTAAAATCCCCGGTCCTGATATCTATTATTCTGTTAATTACGGAAGTCCTGATATGGTTAAAAAAGATCTCAGGCAGAAGAAACAATCCCTTGGTACTACCAACGAAAAGGTTTCATGGTTTCAAGAAGCCTATCCTGGAATGGATATAATACGAAGCATAGCGAGAGCCAAGGGAACTGGAGCCACTGGCATTAAGATTTATGCCGGTGTTGATGCTAAAGTAATAGCACAACTTTCAGAAGAAGCTCATAAACAAGGATTAAAGTCATGGAGTCATTTGACGGTCTTTCCGGACCGACCATTAGATGTAGTGAAGGCAAATGTGGACGTGGTTTCTCATGTTTGGGGAGCAATTTGGCAAGATCCAGATGTTGACCCTTCTTTAAAGGTCCCTTTTACACATACGTCCTTCCAAGAAGCGAGAAATGCAATTTTTCCACAAGATTTGTCACTATTAAATGCCGATGACCCTCAAGTGGCTTTACTTTATGAGGAAATGATTAAAAGACAAACCATTTGGGACGCTACTTATAACATAAAAAGTTCTGAGAAAAGAAATTTATATAAAAAATTCCTTGTGGAAGCCAGTAAAATGGGCGTATCGTTTAGCACCGGAACTGATATACATAATGATCCAGAATCGCCATTTCCGAGTTTGTTCGATGAGATCGAAGCCTTAGTAAACGACGGAATTCTGTCAGAAGCAAAAGTAATTGAGGCTGCAACCTTTCATGGTGCATTGGCCATTGGAATTGAATCTACCCATGGAAGCATTGAAGAAGGTAAGACGGCAAATTTAGTTGTCTTATCCAAAAACCCTTTAGAAAACATTGAAAATATTCGAAGTGTAGTGACTGTTTTTAAGAATGGTAAAGAATATAAAAAGTCGGAATAGAAACGTATATCAGCAACTTGTATAATTCATACTACGTCTCCACTCCATTTTGAATTACTATCTTCAATCATCTGATTTGCTACTTCTATAAATCCTGCGGAGTCTCTGCCATACAACTCATCCACAAATACGTTGTGCTTCATTATTTTGAAATTTCCGTTTCAAATTTAAAATCATACATTTAGAGAAACTAACCTCTAATGATAAAATTCTTCCGGAAAATTCGACAAAGATTATTGACTGAAAACAAATTCAGTAGATATCTACTCTATGCTAGTGGTGAAATTATTCTAGTAGTAATTGGAATTTTGATTGCTCTTCAAATTAATACCTGGAACCATGAGAGGCTAAATGAAAAAGAAAAAAAAGAATTACTTGCCAAACTACATTCTGAATTTAAAGCAAATAAAAAAGAATTAATTAATAACCGAATTCGTGAAAATAGCGCAATAAGTTCAAGTGTAGTACTTATGAACTTGATAGGTGCATCCGAAAAAGAACTTTTACAACATAATTTAGATAGTTTACTTTTTGAGTCTTTCCCTTCAAATGAACTAGCCTTTTCAAATAATGCAGTCAATAACATTATACAGAATGGACGACTAAACTTATTTGAAAACTCCTCAATTAATGAACTACTTAATCAATGGAATTCATTGGAAGAAATTCGAAAAGTGCGCATTGAAAAGCTTGATTCTTGGAATAATGAACAACTATTACCTTATTTATTAGATTATATATCCTTTAAAGAAATGGACAGTAATGCAGGTTATATGTGGACGGGTAAATCTAAAGTTAAACCGAATTATTATCCATTATTCCAGAGCATTAAATTCGAAAATTTACTAGATAATTCCTTATGGCTTCATCAAAACATAATTGATAGACTTTATGAAGCTGAAAAACTTGTAGATGAAATAATTAAAACTACCAATCCTGAAAAACTTGAATAATTCCTTTAAGGAAAGAAATATTTAGCCAATAACGAAAGCACAACAATGGCTATAAGTAATTACTTCGTTGTGGATTAGGTTGATTGGATTTCCTGCAAATTAACTATCTTAACTTCCGAAAAAGATCGAACGCGGCTTGCATGGCTTCCTTTAGCTCAAACGAGCTCGTTGGAGACAGGACTGCTGAATCACACGCTTCGCAGGCGAAGCTTCCACCCACGCCACCGGCGTGGTTTGGCACAGCTACACGCATCGCCAACCACAACGCTTCATAACTAGGACCGTTGGTTGCAAAGTGGAGAAAATTTTTGACTGGAATAAAAAAACAAATTATTAGGAAGGATTGAAAAATTTAAATCGAAATCTATGAACCAAAATCAAATCATTTTTTTATTCGTCTTAAGCGCTTTCTTAGCTCACCCAATCTTGAAAGCTCAAGAACCAGTTTCACCAAATGGCAAATTTACCAATGTACATGGAGCTAAAATTTACTATGAAGAATACGGAGAAGGTGAACCATTGATTTTACTTCATGGTTTCGGCAGAACGGCATCAGATTGGCAATTTTTCATTCCAGATTTATCCAAGCATTACCGCGTAATAGCATGGGATATGCGTGGGCATGGACGTTCAACCAATCCAGATACTAGTGTGGTTTTTCATCATGCCGTTGCCGCACAAGATTTACTATCTCTTATGGATATTTTAAAAATTGAAAAAGCAAAGGTAATCGGACATAGTAGTGGAGGAATTATAATACTATATGCAGCTACGATGCAGCCAGAACGGTTTGATGCAATTGTGCCAATAAGTGCACAAATGTATTTCAGTTCGCAAACTCGTGAATTTATTAAAGAGAATGCAAAGCCCGAATCATATTATAAATTTAACGACGGAGAAAAACTGCACGGAAAACTTAAAGGTATGTTGATTGCTAATCAATTCTATAATTTTCATAAACTAAAAGGAGACCCAGCAATTACTCCAGATCAATTAGCAACCATTAAAGCGCGTACCCTAATTATCCATGGCGACAACGATTTTGTTCCAGTTGCTCAGGCATGGGAAATGTTTAACAGTATTCCTAATGCCCATCTCAACATTGTACCAAATGGATGGCACTTGCCCCAGAATGGGCCTTTAAATGGTGCAGATTTTTTAAGAAGAACCTTAGAGTTTTTAAAGGGTGATTGGAACGAAGGATTTTCTCCCAAATAATTGTAGTGCTTTCGAAATAAAATTCAGTTCTAGCGCATAGATACTTAATCTCATTTCACTTACACGACTTTACAATTTATATTGGTAGAAATGAGTTTAACTATTAAATAAGACGCCCAGAAAATAACACAGGTAACAATTCAGCGGTAAGATGGCGAATTGATTGAAATGTCCTACTTAAAAATGCTTTCTTAACTATCTGTAAAGTAACCAAAGCTTCTTGGCCATCGCACCGAAACGAACGCATCACAAAGTGATGCTGCCAACATTTGCTGCCGCAAATTTTTGACAGGCCAATCGAGCCGCCGGACTGCCATACGAGCATCATACAAATGCGTTGGCTGTATTTTCCCTCATGTAACAATTTTCAAATATTATCGTCTATGATGAAAATCATCATATGAAGTCAAAAATATTATTTGCCGTCATCGTCTTAAACTTAGTGATATCAGGGATTTTATTGTTTAAATATCAAGAACTAAAAAATTCTAACAGAAATGATTCAAACGATATAATTACCGCTAGAGCAATTATTATAGTGGACTCTTTAGGAGTAGAAAGAGCAATTATTGGAGCACATTTACCAGACCCTACTTTTCATGGGTACCGAGTTCCGCGCGGTGGGTCAGTTTCTGGTTTAATGTTGTATGATTCAGAAGGACAAGAAAGAGGTGGCTACGTTACTGACGATGTCTATGGAAATATTTTTTTAACTCTAGATTCAAAAGTTTCACAACAAGCACTTTTCATTTCTGAACCGCAAGGAGGAGCGACTATGCAGGTTTGGGGTAGAAATAACAATAAGATAAGTATAGGTGCATATGAAGACACTATTGACATTGATTTGAAGTTAAACGGAAGACAAATAAAATTGAATAGAAATGAATAAGGTCTCAACACTCATCATTCTTTCCTGTTTGATTTTGATTTGTATGAGTTGTCATCAAAATAAAAAAGAGAACAACAAAAAGCTTACTGCAATTAATCCGTTGGCTTATACTAGCGTAATCTACACTTCACATAAAGACACAGTATTAGTTTCCACATATTCGGGCAGAATCGCAAGAAGAATTCAAAATGATGATTCTGAGTACGTGATCGCAACAATTAATGATGAAATTTATGCAATGGCATACTCGAATAAACGAAACGAAATAATTGTAGCCACACTAAATTCTGGCATCCTTATATTAAACAACGGTAATGGTAAAATCATAAGAAAATTATCGGTGGAAAATGGCTGGACCAATTGGATAGAATTTACCAAGGACGAAAATTATTTATTTACAACGGATGTTAAAGGGATGAACCATATATGGGACGTTACTAACCACTATTCAAGAATACAATTACCTGATTCATTTTTAGACAGAAAGCTAAGTCTCTCAGATGAGTCAGGTAAGTTCTATTTTTCCTCACAGGATAAGACATTTATATATAACCATCAAACCGAAGGTGTAGAGGATACTTTAACTATAAATGGACATCGTGCGGTTGATGTAGATAATCAGGGAAATTTACTATTGTTAAATCATAATGAGTGTATACTTTTCGATAAAAACAAAGATTCTGTAGTGATTAAAGTTTCCCACCCAAATTGGATATATTTTAAACCAAATGGGGAAGTACTGGCAGAAATACCATTATCGATGAAATTAACAAAAGCAAAGTTTTCAAAGGATAAGGTATATACAGCGGGCATAGATAGGTCAATAAGAGTTTGGGACAAGAAGACGGGATTACTCCTTGAAAACTGGACTGGGCATAAAGCAACTATCAGCGATATGCAAATTTCAAAGAACAAAAACCAGTTAGTTTCAGTTGACCTAAAAGGTATTATCAAATTCTGGGACTTGGAATAAAATCTATAAGGAACAATAGCAACCATTCAGCGATACCGCTCAACTAATTTTAAATTCATACATTTAAATTAGCAAAATAGATTCTGATAAAACTCAGAAGCGGCTCTTCCGGCGCAGCTTAATCGCAAATTTCGCAGGTGAAGCTTCCACCCACGCCACAGGCTTGGTTTGGCAGAACCGATTCAGCCGCCACTAACCACAATCGTTAACCGAAACCCTTGTGTTTTACTTGATCAAGAACAATGACAGAATTCTGGGAAACAGCATTTAATGACAAAAAAGAAATGTGGGGAATGAACCCTACAGCATCTGCGGAATTGACTAAAGACTTCTTCCTGAAAAAATCACTAAAAAATATCCTAATTCCGGGAATTGGATATGGACGAAATGCGCAACCTTTTATCACAAACGGAATAAATGTAACTGGAATTGAGATTTCAAAAACGGCTATTGAACTCGCAAAAGTACATTTTGGAAATAAATTGACCATTTTTCACGGTTCAGTAACCGAAATGCCATTTGAAAACAAAAAATATGACGGAATTTTTTGCTATGCGCTGATTCATTTGTTAGACAGTAATAAACGGAAAAAACTAATTCAAGATTGCTACAACCAACTGACCGAAAATGGATTTATGATTTTTACTGCCATAACTAAAAAAGCAAAGAATTTTGGAAAAGGAAAACTAATAGAAATAGACCGTTACGAATTTCACGAGGGAGCCAAAATATTTTACTATGACCATGAATCTGTGAAAACAGAATTCAATGACTTTGGTCTTTTTGAAATAAACGAAGTAATTGAAAGTCAGCCAATGTATTTAATAAAATGCAAAAAGAATTGAATAAATACTGCACACCACTATTTGTAACCGCAAATTCTAAATGAGTAATAGAATTAATTTTCCTACTTTTAAATTTAAATATTAGGTTCAGGTAAATCTCAAAGACGTTTTTACATGTCTTCCTCTTGCTCAAAAGTGCTCATTTTAGCCAGGGCTGCCAAGTCGCACGTCCTGCAGTTGGCTTCGCTGCACTTCTGGGCTTCACTCAAGCGCTACCGAAGTGTATTGGCGCCCCAACGAATCATCGCAGATCACACCGAGCAATAGCCTGTGGCGCTAAATACAATTTAAAAATAATTTGAAATGACAGCAATAAAGTATCCTAAATCATTTTCACACATTGGAATAACCGTTCCTGATATTCACAAAGCAGTAGAATTTTATCAAAGTATTATGGGATGGTATGTGATAATGCAACCATCTACAGTAAAAAAAGAAAATGATACAGCTATTGGGCAGATGTGTATTGATGTTTTTGGCGAGAATTGGGAAGAATTCGAAATCGCTCATATGTCAACTTCCGACGGCATTGGAATTGAACTTTTTTCGTTTCCAAATGGCAAAAAAGAAGCTCCAAAATTTAATCCGTTCAACACAGGACTTTTCCACTTCTGCGTCCAGGACCCTGACATCGAAAACTTGACAAAAAAAATAGTAAAAGCCGGTGGCAAGCAAAGAATGCCTATTCGGGAATATTATCCAAATGAAAAACCCTATAAAATGGTTTATGTGGAAGACCCATTTGGCATCGTATTTGAAATTTATACTCACAGCTACGAATTGACATATTCATCAGGTGCATATCAGAAATGAAAACCGTGAACAACAACGGCTATGTAATTGCACGTTGGTAAATTTATATATTGATTCACATTTAATTTCCATAATAGGTTTTCATAAATCCGCGTAGCGATGCATCCGGTGCTGTTCAATCGCACGCCCTGAAGCAGGTTACGCTTCACTTAAGGGTTTCCACATACGCCACAGACGTGGATTGGCGCAGCGCGTACCCGCCATTGAATTGAAAATAGGTATGCCAGCAATGTATAGAGTTCATTGTGTCTGAACTATTTAATCGCAAAATCATATTGATTTTCCACACCAAGCCTTACACCCAAACATTGTGTTATGTACTAAAAGAAGTTAATTACTTTTTATACTTTTAAAATTATATACTGTGTAGCTTTATTAATAAAAACAAGTAGCATAAATGCATGAAATAATAACCACAATTCTATTCTTAATTGCCGTAATCGACCCACTAGGTTCTGTACCCGTATATTTGGAAGCAACAAAACAATTGGAAAAAAAGCATAGAAAAAAAGTTGCCATTAGAGCATCTGTAATTGCATTTTTCATTCTTTTACTCTTCATTGTGGTTGGACAAATTGTTCTTGAGGGCATGGATGTTTCACTTGATGCATTTCAGATCTCCGGTGGAGTAATTTTATTTTTATTTGCACTTACAATGATATTCGGAGATGGTAAACCAGAATCAGAAAAACATCTCATCACCGATTATAAGCATGTTACTATATTTCCAGTTGCGATACCCTCGATTGCTTCTCCGGGAGCAATAATGGCTGTAGTTTTAATGACCGACAACAACCTATATACTTTTTCACAACAAGCCATGACAACCGTATTAGTATTTGTTGTGATCACAGCTACTTGTTTTTTATTATTAATAGCCAATAAAGTTAAGGAGCGAGTTGGAGAGTATGGAATCACTGTTGTAAGTAAAATTATGGGACTAATCCTGGCATCATATGCCATTCAAAGTATATTATCGGGATTAAAAGGTTTCTTTGTCATATTGGAATAGACGACTTCACACAAAAATCTATAATTCAAAGCATTATAGTTAAGTTAATTGATTCGTATATCGTCAAAAGTAGTATCTTAACTACCGAAAAAATAAACAAACGGCTTATCCGGCACCAATGAATCGCACGCCTTGAAGTAGATTACTCTTCCCTTATGGGCTTGCATCAATTTCTAACGGAACGTTCCGGTACCGCAGATTGAGCCGTCCGTCTTCTTCACTAGCAATATTTGAAGTTCTCGTGCTTTATCATCTCAAAAATTCCAATTGATTAATTATCATATCTTTAGAGAAACTAACCTCTAATGATAAAGTTCTTCAGAAAAATTCGCCGCAGATTGATGAAAGAAAATAAGTTCAGTAAATATCTGCTTTACGCAATTGGCGAAATCGTGCTTGTAGTGATTGGAATATTGATCGCATTGCAGATTAATAATTGGAATCAAGATCGCATCGTAAAAAAACATAACTACATTATTCTTCAAAATCTAAATGAAGAGTTTAATGAGAACCTAATTGAATTAGACTCAAGTATCAAAAGATTAGACGATGTAATTGAAGGATTGGATACATTACTCCTTTTAATGAGAACTCAGGATATTACTTTAACTCATCGTGAGCTGGACAAGCTTTTGAACAAAACGTTCTGGATGCCAAACTGGAGCCCTAGCTCCTTTGTTCTTGTGGAATTAAAAAGTTCGGGTGGTCTATCTAAATTAAAGAGTAGAAACTTAAAATCCTTACTTTTTAAATGGGAAAGAGAATTTGAAAATTTGGATAATAACAAAGGTATTTTTCAACAATACGGGGCTGAATATATTGAATTTATTACCAAAAATGGTTCAGTTAGAAATATAGATGCCCTAACAGAAAGCACTAATAACCTTCTACAATCAACGATAGCCGAAAACAGTCCTGAGCTATTAAAGAATCCTGAATTTGAAAATAGAGCAGACAATTTTTATTTCCTTGCTGTAAGATCAAAATCATATTTTCAGTCACTCAGAGATTTAATGAAAGATATAATTGAAGTATCAAACACCGAATTGAAACAATGAATAATTTCTTTAGAAAAATTAGACTAAATCTACTTTCAGAAGGCAAAACCGGGAAGTATTTGAAATATGCCATTGGTGAAATCCTCTTAGTCATTATTGGTATTTTAATTGCCCTTCAAATTAATAATTGGAATGACAAAAGAATCGAAAGAAATGAATTAAATCTTTCTTTACATTCTATGATAGAAGAATTGAATCAGAATATAAAGTTCTTAGAAACAGAAAAAAAAGACAAACAAGAAAGATTACTCACAATAGAAAGTTTCAAAGATGTAGCTGGTTCAGATCAAGACCCAAGGAATATTGTATTTGCAATCGGTGACGAAGTTAAATCAAAAGAGTTTAACACAGTTTATCAAACACTAAAAGACGAAAAAAAAATTCGCTTAATCCAATCCTCAGAATTACGTGATCAAATAACGACTTTTTATGAATATGAGCTAGCCGGTATTACCGATTTCAATACCTGGCATGACAAGTTTGTTAGTGAGATTATTGACCCATATTTTCTTGAGAATATTCCTTTATCCAATAACATTGAAATCGATCCTAATGTCATAAATGAATTTATTAACCAATCAAAATTTAAAAATATTCTCGCTTCTCAAGAAACTATATATATGAGCTATGTGTCTTTGAATGAAAAGGTGACCCAATTGGCTAAAGATCTCAAATCAACACTATCTTCTCTTTCGAATAAATAACTAGTGTACAGCATCGCATATGACCTAGGGTTAAGTTGAAACTGATTTACACCGGCCGTCCATAACTAGATGTCAGTACACGATAATTAAATGAATACGGTATTAATAGGCTCCGGTTAGACCTTAATAATCATATCATAATTGGCTGCAGTGGCCATCACTTTATCGATTACTGCCGGAGCAAGCGATTTTTCAATGGCATTTTCTTCAGTTTCAGAAACTCCAATATCCTCGAAAAAAGATCTAAACCCTTTTGGACTATGAATATTAATCCACTTACATGAAGTATCACTTTTATTAGAAAATGTGTGTAAGGTATTTGGAGGAATGTCGATAGATTCGCCGGCCTTTAAAACCTTAACTTCCCCGTTCACAAAAAATTCCATTTCTCCCTCTATTATGAGAAATGATTCTTTAAAGGAATGGTGTAAATGCGGTGGGGGTCCTTGAACCTTTGACGGTGTTTCTGCTACCATTAGATCAAAATCACCTGAACTGTCGTGGGGTGTGATTTTATGACCTAAGAGCCATTTCGTGTCTGCTGAATTCATTTTATGAGATTTTTGTCTCACAAACATATCATTTTATTTTTACTGAAGCAAATTTTATAAGATATTTGTCTCATGACTAAAACCTATACAAGTACCGGTAGAACCAACCAAAAATTAGAAACCAGGAAATTAATTTTAAGAACTGCGCAAACGTTTCTAAATAAAGGATTGGACTTCAATCTTGAAGATATCGCTAAAGAAGCAGGAATCTCAAGAGCGACGGTGTACAGATATTTTTCCAATATCGATATTCTGGGAGCGGAGGCCGGCTTGGATATTAGCACTAAGGATCCGCAGGATATTTATGAAGATTTAAAAGGAAAAGAATTCGAACAAAAAGTACTGGGGATACAACAGTATTATAATAAGCTCGCCGTAGATCATGAAAAGCTATTTCGAAAATATTTAAGCACAGTGTTGAATTCAAATACTTCCATACCCAAAAGAGGAGCCAGACGTAAAAAAACTTTGAAATTAGTACTTGATGACAGTAATTTTTCAAGTGATGAAAAGCAAAAACTAGCGAATTTACTCACAATATTTATGGGTATAGAACCGCTTATTGTGACAAAGGACGTCTGTGGATTAACCAACAATGAATCCGTTGAACTTATGGAATGGGGAATGAAATTACTGTTTAAAGGACTGTCCAATTTAGAAAATGAATAATCAGGTTGTAAGCATCGCATTACAAAAATATCGCTATTTATAATACATTTCTCGTTGTTTCATATTGATTTCTCACAATTCACTATATTAACTTCCTAAAGAATGAATTGCGGGCTACCCAAGCTGTTACATGGCACGATTCGTAAACGAATCAGCCGTCCACGCCAAAGGCCGGTTTTGACAAAGCCTCGCATGGCGACAATCGAAATAACTTTTAATCAATGTCATCGGCATTTTTTTTAAAGAGATTATTAAAATGGTTAAATTTCTGAACACCAAGGTTTATTTCTTCTTGTGCATAGGAATTGTTTGTTATTTCTTGAGTATGTATCTATTGATCCTCTTTGAGATCTCTTTTACACCCCTAAATGTTTTTGGTGAGTTAATTACAATTCCACTTTTAATAGGACAAATCGTTCTACTCTTCTGGGGAATTAAAATATATTCATCAAAGAAGGATCATTTGATTTTAGCTGGAATTATAATGGTTTCCCTAAGCACTATATTGACCATCGGCAGTTTTCTCAAATTCATATAAAGGACATCCTAACAGTGAACCAAACGTCTTAATCAACTTTAATTTACCGGCAGTGCAGAACTAATTTAAAATTCATATTTTTAAATCAATAATACAGGTTCTGATTATTTCAAAAAGTAACGTATTCGCTACAACTGAACCGCATACATCTTACATCGATCTTATAATGATGAGAAGTGACAGATGCATCCATCATTTTGACGAATAGAACTTAAGAATCATAAAGATGAATTGGTATAACATTTTAAATAAAATTAGAATTATGAAAAAAACAACGCTATTTCTCTTTTTTATGTGTTTCTCTATTGTAATTCATGCTCAAAGCATAATTGGCGCATGGGAAACCACTTCCGCAACCAAAGGAAATGAAGATCAGATACGAAGTGTAATTATATTCGCGGATGGATACCACGCATTAACTCATTACAATGCCAGCTCGGGTGAGTTCATAAACACAACCGGTGGTAAATGGGAACTTCAGGGGGACAACATGACCCAAATTATTGAGTTTAACACAGAGAATCCCGAATTAGTTGGAACTGAACTAACTTCAAAAGTGATCGTTTCTGACGATCAGCTGTATATGATCGAGAAAGACCTGAAATTTAAAAGGATCGACAGTGGGTCACCGGGTAAATTGCAAGGAGCCTGGTTAATGTCTGGGAGAGTTAGAAATGGAGAAACTCAGTTACGGGATATAAACAGGCCTAGAAAAACCATGAAAATCCTATCGGGAACACGATTTCAATGGATTGCATATAATTCCGAAACAAAGGAATTTATGGGGACTGGTGGTGGAACTTACACTACTGAAAATGGAGAATACACCGAAAACATTGAATTCTTTTCAAGAGATGATTCCAAAGCCGGACTTAGTTTAAAATTCAATTTCCAACTTATAGACGGAAACTGGCATCATATCGGGTTGTCAAGCAAAGGTGACCCCATGCATGAAATATGGAGTGTTAGAGAGTAAGCTTATAAATAGTAAATACGTATAAGGTATCTCCTATTCTACTGAAATTATCTATTTAAATAATAATTAAGTGCCCGGTATGACTTGAAGGGTCATTTAATTCTGAATAATTATTATTATTTACTAATTATTAAAGCAGGTTATTCTGAAGCCCTCTATTTTACGCTAATTTCAATGAAAATTCTGTTGAAATGCGTTTAATTTATCATCTCCTGCTTTCAGTTCTAATTTGTGCCGGATGTTCAAAGGATCCTCCTCATAACACTACCCCTGTAATCCCGAATGGAGGAAATTCAGGTAATCCGGGAATTGGTTCAGCCGGGTATATCGATCCTGTATTTCTACCCTATGTGAATAGTTTCAAGGCCGAAATGCTCTCACGGGGTGTAGGTGTTGATATTACTTCTCTTAGTGTCACCTTTGTAGATGAAATAACAATCGGAGGCGGCGAGCAGTTTTGTGCCTATGCCTTTAATATATTTGGTGGCGGAAACCCAAGAATAGAAATTAAACAAAACGCTCAATGCTGGAATGACCGGACAAATAAAGAGCGTGAAAATCTTATGTATCATGAGTTAGGCCATGCCTTGTTAGGGCAGGTTCATTTCAGTCAGTTACTTCCCAACGGCATGCCCGTTTCTCTCATGTGCAGCTTGGTTTGTAACAATTACCGTGTGTATAACAAATACCAAAGCCAACAACGTTCCTATTATCTGGATCAATTGGTTAATCCCTCTACTCCTCCCCCTACATGGTCGCAGGAAAAGTTCTTTTCAGAAGTAATAACTACCGAAGATTTTGATCTTCCACTTGAGCATTGGGAGTATACGATCGAAAATGACCCTAGAGGAACGATTCCTTATCAATTTTATTTGGAGGATGAACATACTACCTCACCGCCCTATTCGCTGGGGATCTACTCAAACGGAACGGCCACTGAAGAAGGCTATGGCTATTGGTATAAGGATTTCGAGGTATACAATTTTGAATATTGCGCTAACATTGTTTTAAAGGCTAATATCATTACCAATGATCTTTCCAGTGGATATGTTGCTTTGGTGGTGGATTTTATCGAATACGATGGCGCCAATAACCCAGAGCCCTTCGGAAGGTATTCAAACGTGATCCAGGATAACACCAATGGCTTGCAGATCTATGCCGACTTTGAAACGACATCTCTCTGTTTAACTTCCGAAGTGGAAGCAATTAGAGTCTTGTTCTATTTTAAAACGCAAGTAGAGGCTTCTGTGTATCTGGACGATCTTAGAATTGAACTATTTGAATAAAAAAACTCCCTTAAAAATAATAAGGGAGTTGTAATTTTAAAGCTGAATAAAGTCTTACAATGCAGCTACGTGTCGAGACAATTGAGATTTAAGGTTTGAAGCCTTATTAGCGTGAATAATATTCTTCTTCGCTAATCTGTCAATCATTGAAACCACTTCAGGAAACATTTTTTCTGCTTCTTTCTTAGAAGTCAATTCCTTTAGCTTCTTCACAGCATTACGAGCCGTTTTGTGCTGATAACGGTTGCGTAAACGCTTGGTCTCGCTGTTTCTGATTCTTTTTAATGCTGACTTGTGATTCGCCATGTTGCTTTATTTAACTTTGTTTTGTAGTCCGTAGGGGAATCGAACCCCTGTTACCAGGATGAAAACCTGGCGTCCTAACCCCTAGACGAACGGACCATTTATTTTTCAATGCGGATGCAAAAATACAACTATTTTTTAATGCCGCAAATCCAATTAAGATTTTTTGCAAAAAATTTAATACGCTTTTGCAAAAACTACCCTCCTTTTAGAGGGATTCCCTGTAACCATGCAGTTTCCGCTTGCAATTTCTCCCTCAATTGGAATACAGCGAATGGTCGCTTTGGTTTCATTTTTTATACGCTCTTCGGTTTCGGGAGTGCCGTCCCAATGCGCCAGTACAAATCCACCCTTGGTTTTAATTATTTCCTTAAATTCTTCATAGGTTTCTACACTGCGTGTATTATCCCTTCTGTGTTGAATTGCCTTATTGTATAGATTCTTCTGAATATCCTCCATTAGCCCTTTTACTTGCCCCACTACATTTTCAACCGGAACAAACTCCTTACTAAGTGTATCCCTTCTGGCGAGCTCCACAGTTCCTTTCTCAACATCTTTCGGCCCAATAGCAATGCGCACCGGAACTCCTTTCAATTCGTATTCATTGAATTTCCATCCCGGCTTATGTGTATCCCTGTTATCAAATTTAACGCGTATCCCTTCCTTCCGAAGTGATTTCATTAAATCCACAGCAACTTCACTTACCGCATTAAATTGCTCTTCATTTTTATAAATTGGTACGATCACAACCTGATCTGGTGCAAGTTTTGGCGGTAAAACCAATCCGTTGTCATCACTATGAGTCATGATCAATGCCCCCATCAAACGCGTTGAAACCCCCCATGAAGTAGCCCAAACATAGTCCTGACTCCCTTCTTTAGTCGCAAATTTTACATCGAATGCCTTCGCAAAATTCTGCCCCAAAAAGTGTGAAGTACCTGCTTGCAACGCTTTTCCATCTTGCATTAGCGCTTCAATACAATAGGTCTCTAAAGCACCTGCAAATCGCTCGCTTTCGGTTTTCGTTCCTTTCAAAACAGGAACTGCCATATAATTTTCGACAAATTCGGCATATACATTCATCATCTGCTCTGCTTCTGCAATGGCTTCCCGTTCCGTTGCATGCGCTGTATGTCCCTCTTGCCATAAAAATTCAGCAGTACGCAAGAAAAGTCGAGTTCGCATCTCCCAACGAACTACATTTGCCCATTGATTGATAAGCAAGGGAAGGTCTCTATAGGATTGTATCCATTTTCGGTAGGTATCCCAAATAATGGTTTCTGAAGTAGGCCTAACAATAAGCTCTTCTTCAAGTTTCGCATCGGGATCCACAACAATTCCGCTACCGTCTTCGGCATTTTTTAATCTGTAATGAGTAACCACCGCACATTCCTTGGCAAATCCGTCCACATGACTCGCCTCTTTGCTAAAGTATGATTTAGGAATAAATAAAGGAAAATAAGCGTTTTGATGCCCGGTCTCCTTAAACATTCTATCCAGTTCTGCCTGCATTTTTTCCCAAATAGCAAAACCATAGGGCTTAATAACCATACAACCTCTAACTCCCGAGTTTTCAGCAAGATCTGCCTTAACAACAAGTTCGTTGTACCATTTTGAGTAATCCTCGCCGCGAGTAGTTAAATTCTTAGCCATAGTGCGTAGTTTGGCACAAATGTTGTGACTTTGTTAAATATTATTAGTTCTCGGCAAAACTAACTATTTTTATAATGTCCAACAATTAAAATTACTGTAGTTATGCAAACCAAAAATTACGCTATGAAAAGATTTATCCCGGTGATTCTCACGGGGGTGGTCACCCTTTTATTAACCTCTTGTGGCACGTATAACAACGGGTATGGTGAAACAGATGGTATCTATTCATCAGAAAGTGCAACCACAGAAACAGCCGAGTCGACAAACAAGTCAAATTATTACAAACAGTATTTTGAATCAAAAGAGGACGATTACGATAATTTGCCCGAAGAGGATCTAATATTTACCGATATAGAAGCATATAGTACTACAGAAAGTTTGGACGAAGAAGGCTATGTGGTTATCGAAGAATCTGAATATAACGACGGTTATGGTGGTTGGGGAAATAACTCCGAAAACATCACCGTAAACGTTTATAATACTGGTGGATATTACTGGCACAGCCCGTATTGGACCTATTGGGGTTTCTACCCGTATTGGTATAATCCTTACTGGAGCATTGGCTATGGTTGGGGACATCCTTACTGGTATGGATATTATGGGTATGGCCATTTTTACCGACCCTATCCATATTATTATGGGGGTGGATATTATGCCGGCGGTTACTATGGAGGTTATCATAATGGATACGCATCGTACAACCGGGGAAGAAGAAACATAGATTACAATCTTGGCCGCTCATCGTCAAATACACGTAGAAGTTCCTATACTCGAAGTGAGTTAAATCGAAGATCAAACAATAATTCTGTGCGCAGATCTTCTAATAATACCGTAAGAAGAAATTCCAATACGGTGCGTAGAAATTCGGGTACAGACACACGTAGGAATAATTCTGTACGACCTTCAAATACGAGAGTGCAGCGGAATAATTCTTCAACGACTCCTCGTATGAACACGCGTTCTTCGAGCAATCGAAGCTCCGGAACTATGAGAAGTTCGGGCAGTAGCTCGCGATCATCAGGATCAAGAGGTGGCGGTAGTCGCGGCGGTGGAAGAAGAGGCGGCGGACTTTAAAAATCATTCTTAAATCTTTCAATTTTTTTATATGAAAAGAATTCTATTCTTGATCATAGCTGCATGTGTTATGACCAATTCGAACGCACAAGGAATCTCCGACGGACTCCGATACGGAATGGATGAAACTACCGGAACTGCCCGTTTTAATGCGTTGAGTGGAGCTTTTGGCGCATTAGGTGGTGATCTTTCGGCTATGGCAATTAACCCTGCGGGAAGTGCTGTATTTTTGAACAATCACGCAGCCATTTCGATCACCATCTTAGATAAAGAAAGCGATTCTAGGTATTTCAATACACTAACACGAAGCATCGATACCGACGTAAATTTAGGTCAGGCAGGCGGTGTATTTGTCTTTAATAATCCGGACACCGAATCATCCTGGAGAAAATTTACTATAGGGGTGAATTACAACTTAACAAATAATTACGATGATCATTTGTTTATTCAAGGGAACGGAAATACTTCTATAGCCGAATACTTTCTGGCGCAGGCACAGGGAATACCATTAGAACTCTTACAACTACAGAGTGGAGAAAGCATTGCCGATCTATACGCATTTTTAGGACAAACTCAGGGTGTAGCTGCACAAAATGCATTCTTAGGCTTTCAAAGCTTTATTATTGATCCTGTAGATTTTGAAGATCCTATGAACACGCAATATATTTCCAATATAGCTCCGGGTAATTTTAATCAGGAATATTTGTATGCCACTAACGGTTACACCGGAAAATACACCTTAAATGTTGCTACACAATATGGCGATGATTATTTCTTCGGAATAAACCTGAACTCGCATTCAATTGATTATGTTCAACGCACATTTCTATATGAAACGAATAATAACAACGGGAGTCTTGTAAACGAAGTAGGCTTTGAAAACAACCTATCGGTACTGGGCTATGGATTCTCGGCGCAAATTGGTGCAATTGGGAAAATTTCAGATGAGTTTAGATTGGGGTTTACCTATGACACCCCCACCTGGTACGAAATCTCTGAAGAAACCACCCAATACATTGAAGCAACCAGAACCGAAGATGGAAATACTACTACAGAGATCGTTGATCCGAGGG
This sequence comes from Constantimarinum furrinae, assembly GCF_014295415.1. GTDB lineage: Bacteria > Bacteroidota > Bacteroidia > Flavobacteriales > Flavobacteriaceae > Constantimarinum > Constantimarinum furrinae. Next base: position 1,728,225 of record NZ_CP052909.1, on the reverse strand, counting down.
TTTTAAACATTTTTGAAAATTACAATCTGCGAACCCCGGGAAAGTTAACTGCAAGTGCTGCTTATATCTTCGGAAAGCAAGGGCTTATAAGTTTTGACTATTCCTACAAGAATTTTGCTGAAACACGCTTTTCTTCTAATCGCTCTTCCGAATTCGCTCCACTGAATATTACCATTGATAATTCGCTGAAGGCTTCCTCTACGTATAGAGTTGGAGGTGAGTACAGAATAAACCAATTGAGTTTGAGAGGTGGATTTAACTATCAGGAAAGTCCGTATAAGAATGAAACTGTTATTGGGGACACTACCGGTTTTTCATTGGGTTTTGGTTATAATTTTGGGAACTATAATTTTGATGTCTCTTATTCACGAGCCGAACAAAGTAGGAATCAACAACTCTATGATGTTGGATTAACCGATAGTGCAGCTATTGATAGTACCTTTAGTAATATCGTATTTACCCTGGGTTTTAACCTGTAATATTTTCCTGCATTAAACAAAATACCCTGTGATTGGATCACAGGGTATTTTGTTTAATATACTTGTATTGTTTAGATTATCTCTTTAAGGTAAAATGACCTCTGAACTCTTTGGTGGTGTCGTCTTCTTTGTATTCCACCAGGAACCAGTAATCACTCGACGGTAATGGATTCCCGTTATAGGTACCATCCCAGCCCTCGCCAAGGGGACTGATCTGCTTTAACAATTTTCCAAACCTGTCAAATATATAAATTTTTGCCGTAGGGTCACTATCGGCAATACCAATGATGTTCCACGTATCGTGATAGCCATCCTGATTGGGTGTGACAAACCTTGGATAATCAACGATCCCAACTTCAACGGTTACACTACCACACCCATTGGCATCCTTGATGGTCACCAGATGTGTCCCCGGTAATACCCCATCAAAGACATTCTCCACCTGAAAGACACCATCATCCAATTGATACACCCATTCACCCAAGCCTTGGGTCACATTCACCGTGATGGTATGACTCGATGAAAATGCCTCAGAGACCAATACCTCATATTCCAAAGGAGGCGAAGAAAGCACCACCGTGGTAACACCCTCTGTACTACATCCACTATCCAACTCGGTCACTATCACACTATAGGTACCCCCTTCTAGGGCCGTGATAAACGGATCACTCTGACCCAAGATGATCTCACCGTTGAAATACCACTCAAAACTGTAGAGCGAAGCATCAAGTCCCGTATCGATCACAGGAGGTGACAAAGCACCCTCTTCCTCTGGAATAGGATTCCCATTGGCATCCACACACAAACGATAACTCTCCTCCAGGGTAAGCTCGGGAAGCTGCTCCACCTTTAAGATCACCTGAGTGATCTCAAAACACTCCGTATCACTATTGTCAACACGGGCATAGATCACCTGGGGATTGATAACATTCACATAGGTGCCAGCCAAAGGATCTGTGGCCGTCTGAGCATTGGAGAGACTCTCATAGAAACTAAGCAAGTACACCGAAGGATCCTGACCCGCCAGGATCTCATCGATAAGCGCCTGAGATTCCACAGTGCTGCCATCTAAGGTAAACTCCCCGATGCCATCGTTATCTCCCAGATTATCACATATCTCATACGGTGCAGCAGGAGTATTGGCAACAGCACCCTCACGCTCCTCTATGTCAAAACTCTGGGTAGCAACATAACAACCCGTCTGACTGTTTAAGATCCCAACATAGATCGTCTGTGGATTCGTACTATTGGGATAGGCCGTAGTATTTTGTATCGGATTGAGCATCCCCTGGGCCTCAACCTGACTCTCATAGAAACTAACCACAAAAACTGAAGGATCCTGACCCCCTAAGATCTCAGGGATCTTACTGCTTAGATCAAACAAGGCCATACCATTGGAAGGAACCTCACAAATGATATAATCACTTATAACAACACTCGCATCAGGAAGCGGATTTACAATAAGCTCCAAGGTAACGATCTCAAAACAAGCCTCAGGGATCGTATTGTTGGTCACACGAATGTAGATCGTCTGTGGATTGCTTAAATTGCTGTACAGGGTAGGATCAACAATAGCATTGACCCCCGCAAAGGCATCATCATAACTCTCATGATAACTAACATCCCAGGTCTCACCATCTAAGATCTGTGCCTCAACAACCGTTAGATCGAACACCTCTACCCCATCACCCGGGTCATTCACATCACAAAGCGATAAGGCATCGGGAGCCTCGGGGTCCGGATTGGCACTCACGCGAAGCGTTAAGGTCGTAGTGGTATTGACACATCCCGTATTACCATCACTCACACGAACATACAAGGTCTGTGGATTGGTCAAATTCGTATAGGCCGTATCGGGATCGATAACATTCTCATCATTCTGAGCATCGGCCAACGTCTCATAGTATCGCACCCCAACACCCAAAGCACCACCGGTGATCTCATCGTTCTTTACCGTAAGATCAAATACCGAAATACCATCCCAGGGCTCACCAACATCATCACAAACACTCAAAGGCGTAGGCTGAGTCACCGCAGGACCCGAAGGGGTCTGCAACTCAAACTGACCGATCTTAAAACATCCCGAGGAATTATCCTCTAAACGAACATAGATCGTCTGTGGATTGCTCAAATTCGTATAGGACTGGGGACTGCCTATAAAGGGAGTACCCGCCTGAGCAGCTGCCAAACTCTCATGGTAGGTAAGACTATACAGGGAGGGATCCTGAGTGCCGTAAATATCTGCCGCACGCTGGGTGAGATCAAAAACCTCACTGCCATTGCCATCCACATCACAGAGGATAAGCGGATCCAAATTCAACGGAACAACAGGGGTAGGCAACACAATAAGATCCAACTCAACAACCCTAAAACAGCCCGTATTGTTGGGAGGGGGATTAGACACACCATACTCCGCACGCGCATACACCGTCTGCATACCTGCAACTATATTCTGATACGGACTACTCAAAGGAAAAATACCCAAATTCGCATCCGAAAGTGTCTCATGATAACTTAAAATAACACCCGGCTCACCCGCAATGATCTCAGCATCCTTACTCGTGAGATCGAACATCGCAAATCCATCATTGTTCACATCACAAACCTCCAAAGGAGTCGGCGTGACAGGAGAAGGCAAAGGATTCACAACCAGATCCAGAGTAAAGCCCTGACTCACCACACAACCCGTACCCCCACCAACAGCACGTATATAGATCGTCTGAGGCTGAGGAACCGTATTCACATAAGGACTATTGAGCGCATTAATACCCGCATCGGCATCCCCTTGCGTCTCATGATAGGTGATAACAATGGTAGGATCACCACCGGTGATCTCAAAGGTCTTACTCTCTAAATTAAAGGCCTCCATCTCATCCCCGGGATTGTTAACATCACAAAGCTCCAAAGGCGTAGGAGCAACAAGGGAAGGAGGTAAATTCACAATAAGTTCCACCGTCGTGAGACCCTGGCACCCATTAGCAATATCCTCAACAACAATATGAATCGTCTGAGGATTACTTATATTGGGATAGGCCGTGGTATTGACTATGGCAATGGTAAGGGCAGGATCCTCATAATAACTAATGGTATAATTGGCAGGATCCAAAGAACCTAACACCTCTGGCTCCACCTGAGTGAGATCGAAGATCTCAACACCATCTCCATCGTCATCACACAGCACCAAAGCAGCAGGATCATTGATCAAAGGACTGTCCTGTACGATCAAAAGCAAGGTCGTAGTACTGTAACAACCCGTAGCCAGATCCAGCAAACGAACATAAAGCGTCTGAGTAAAAGGATCCACGTTCGTATACGGACTACTTAAGGCATTGACCCCATTTTGTGCATCGGCCAACGTCTCATGATAACTCACCACCAAATTCCCCGATGGGTTCCCGTTGACAACATCCTCATCGGCATCCGTTAAGGTAAACTCACCAAAACCATCATTGTCATCATCACAATAGGTCAAAGGATCGGGCTCAAAGATCTCAGGAGCCATCAAAACGATCAACTCCATCTCAAAGGTCCCATAACAACCCGTCATATTATCCTCAACACGTACCCATATAAACTCACCACCAGCACTGGTATAAGGAATACCCAAAGGATTACTATCCCCCTGAGCATCACCCAAAGTAGGATGATAACTAACACTCAAATTCAAATTACCACCCACTATGGTAGCATTCTGACTGTTGAGATCAAAATCCTCTAAACCATCACCATCATTATCACACTGCTCAAACTCATCCACTTCAACAAACATCGGAATATCACCCAAAATCAACCCAAAACTACCCACAGTAACACAGCCCGCACTATTCTCAGCACGTACCCAGATAAGTTCACCACCACTTACATAATTGGTCGGATTCGCAATAGCATTAGTACCACCCAAAGCATCAGCCTGCGAGGTGTGATAGGTCAAAGTAACATTAACCAATATGTTCAAGATCTCTGAATCCTTACTCGTGAGATCAAAAACCTCAAATCCATCCTGATCATTGTCGCATATAAAATAATCACTAATGGGATCAGTAATCGAGGGAGCATCGTCGACAATTAAATCTAAATCAACAACATCAAAACAACCGGCCAATGTATGCTCAAGTCTAGCATAAACCGTTTGGAAGCCCATGGATGTATTCGCAAACATGGTCGGATCCGGGATAGGGTCTAAATTAATTTGAGCATTATTCTGGGTTGTAAAATAAGTTACAAAAGTATTTGGCTGTCCATTAATTATCTCGGCATCTTTTGTAGTAAGGTCAAAAACAGCAAAACCATCATTAGGGACTTCATCACATTGTTGCAATGGTGTAGGATCTTCTGCAACAGGAAGCGCATTAAAATTTACAAAAATTTCGTCTTCAACAAAACAAATTCCTTTAAATGCTTCAACTTTATAGGTCCCCGTATTCGTAACCGGTAATGTAGGGTTGTTTTGTCCCACGATAAGATTTCCGTTAAAAAACCATTCAAAGGTAAATAGCGGATCATCAATATTAGTGTCTAATATTTCAATGTATCCAACACAACTCTCTCGGTCCGGACCAAGATTAAGTGCTAATAAATTGAGATCTACTACCAGTTCGAATTCGTTATTCAATTCGTCGGTTTCATTTACGATTCCATTTCCGGTTCCATCATCATCCACAACAGCCTTAAGTGTAAAAATTACTGGGGTACCCGGTGGTATGTTTAAAACAATGGTCCCACTTTCAGAACCATTTATAGGGATATCTACTGTAGTTTGAGTTTGCCCGATCAAAACATTATCGGCATAAAATGCGATAGGAGTATCTACTGGTAACAATGCTGTACTATTGGTATTAAAGACAGTATAATCTACTTCTATAGTATTATTTTCGCATAGAACCCCGAGGTCGTCAATTGTGATCGTAGCATCCGGAAGTTCAGAATTCACACTGGTGATCACATTATTGATCATTACAAGATCCTGCCCTGAGGTTAAGTTAATTGTTATTTCTGTATCCCCGGGCATTACAACATTCTCAATATCATAGAAATCGAGATCCATATTGTACATGGTGTTACTTCCTGTATAACTATTAGTTCCATTAAATGCGTTATTGCCTGGATTTAAAGGCGGATTATCAATCAGGTTTCCATTGATGAGTAATGTTTCATTAACAGCTAGTCCCGCATCACCTTCCCAGGCAGTAAAACCGATCTTGGCAAGATCTTCACTGGCGATATCGATATTGGTTAAAACAATTTCTAGGCTAGGATTGGATGAGGATACCCCTTCAAGGCCGTCGAACAAGCTAATCTGATTTAAGGTAAGTGACAGATCTTCATAAATTACTGTAATAGCCCAGCCACCAAAGTTGGTTCCGGTACTGCAGTTTGTGTTGAGATTTAAATCAGATAAGGTATACATTCCATTACCGTTGGCTGCCACGATATTAGTAACATCTGCGTAAGCCGCAAAAAACGAATTTGTACCAAAATTATATGAAAATGTCCTTGAAGCTACTACTTCAGCTCCATTGAGTACAACCGATAAGTCTGAAGGCTCTGGTCCTGCCCAGTATAAATGTGCTGAAACAAGCGTTTGTGTAGGTAAGAGATTAAGGTTGGCGCTACTCGAGCTAAGAACAGTACATGCTCCCCCTCCATTTTCGGCTGTGTTTAGCGTATTTCCAAATGCCGTAAAATCGTATTGACCATTAAATTGTTGAAATAATGTGACAGGCTGCGCCAGAGCGCAATATGAAAGAATTAGAAAAACTAGAAGAGTAATTTTTTTCATAGACAGTTAGTATAATTGATCTAATTTAATTATTTTTTGCAAAAATAACTGCGTAATATATTGAATTTTAATCAAAAAGGCGAGGTAAAAAATCAATAAATGAGCCGTGTATCGCTTTCGTTTTTTACTTTTCCTGCATTAAGCAAAATACCCTGTGATTGGATCACAGGGTATTTTGTTTAATATACTTGTATTGTTTAGATTATCTCTTTAAGGTAAAATGACCTCTGAACTCTTTGGTGGTGTCGTCTTCTTTGTATTCCACCAAGAACCAGTAATCACTCGACGGTAATGGATTCCCGTTATAGGTACCATCCCAGCCCTCGCCAAGGGGACTGATCTGCTTTAACAATTTTCCAAACCTGTCAAATATATAAATTTTTGCCGTAGGGTCACTATCGGCAATACCAATGATGTTCCACGTATCGTGATAGCCATCCTGATTGGGTGTGACAAACCTTGGATAATCAACGATCCCAACTTCAACGGTTACACTACCACACCCATTGGCATCCTTGATGGTCACCAGATGTGTCCCCGGTAATACCCCATCAAAGACATTCTCCACCTGAAAGACACCATCATCCAATTGATACACCCATTCACCCAAGCCCTGGGTCACATTCACCGTAATGGTATGACTCGATGAGAATGCCTCAGAGACCAATACCTCATATTCCAAAGGAGGCGAAGAAAGCACCACCGTGGTAACACCCTCTGTACTACATCCACTATCCAACTCGGTCACTATCACACTATAGGTACCCCCTTCCAGGGCCGTGATAAACGGATCACTCTGACCCAAGATGATCTCACCGTTGAAATACCACTCAAAACTGTAGAGCGAAGCATCAAGTCCCGTATCGATCACAGGAGGTGACAAAGCACCCTCTTCCTCTGGAATAGGATTCCCATTGGCATCCACACACAAACGATAACTCTCCTCCAGGGTAAGCTCGGGAAGCTGCTCCACCTTTAAGATCACCTGAGTGATCTCAAAACACTCCGTATCACTATTGTCAACACGAGCATAGATCACCTGGGGATTGATAACATTCACATAAGTGCCAGCCAAAGGATCTGTGGCCGTCTGAGCATTGGAGAGACTCTCATAGAAACTAAGCAAGTACACCGAAGGATCCTGACCCGCCAGGATCTCATCGATAAGCGCCTGAGATTCCACAGTGCTGCCATCTAAGGTAAACTCCCCGATGCCATCGTTATCTCCCAGATTATCACATATCTCATACGGTGCAGCAGGAGTATTGGCAACAGCACCCTCACGCTCCTCTAGGTCAAAACTCTGGGTAGCAACATAACAACCCGTCTGACTGTTTAAGATCCCAACATAGATCGTCTGTGGATTCGTACTATTGGGATAGGCCGTAGTATTTTGTATCGGATTGAGCATCCCCTGGGCCTCAACCTGACTCTCATAGAAACTAACCACAAAAACTGAAGGATCCTGACCCCCTAAGATCTCAGGGATCTTACTGCTTAGATCAAACAAGGCCATACCATTGGAAGGAACCTCACAAATGATATAATCACTTATAACAACACTCGCATCAGGAAGCGGATTTACAATAAGCTCCAAGGTAACGATCTCAAAACAAGCCTCAGGGATCGTATTGTTGGTCACACGAATGTAGATCGTCTGTGGATTGCTTAAATTGCTGTACAGGGTAGGATCAACAATAGCATTGACCCCCGCAAAGGCATCATCATAACTCTCATGATAACTAACATCCCAGGTCTCACCATCTAAGATCTGTGCCTCAACAACCGTTAGATCGAACACCTCTACCCCATCACCCGGGTCATTCACATCACAAAGCGATAAGGCATCGGGAGCCTCGGGGTCCGGATTGGCACTCACGCGAAGCGTTAAGGTCGTAGTGGTATTGACACATCCCGTATTACCATCACTCACACGAACATACAAGGTCTGTGGATTGGTCAAATTCGTATAGGCCGTATCGGGATCGATAACATTCTCATCATTCTGAGCATCGGCCAACGTCTCATAGTATCGCACCCCAACACCCAAAGCACCACCGGTGATCTCATCGTTCTTTACCGTAAGATCAAATACCGAAATACCATCCCAGGGCTCACCAACATCATCACAAACACTCAAAGGCGTAGGCTGAGTCACCGCAGGACCCGAAGGGGTCTGCAACTCAAACTGACCGATCTTAAAACATCCCGAGGAATTATCCTCTAAACGAACATAGATCGTCTGTGGATTGCTCAAATTCGTATAGGACTGGGGACTGCCTATAAAGGGAGTACCCGCCTGAGCAGCTGCCAAACTCTCATGGTAGGTAAGACTATACAGGGAGGGATCCTGAGTGCCGTAAATATCTGCCGCACGCTGGGTGAGATCAAAAACCTCACTGCCATTGCCATCCACATCACAGAGGATAAGCGGATCCAAATTCAACGGAACAACAGGGGTAGGCAACACAATAAGATCCAACTCAACAACCCTAAAACAGCCCGTATTGTTGGGAGGGGGATTAGACACACCATACTCCGCACGCGCATACACCGTCTGCATACCTGCAACTATATTCTGATACGGACTACTCAAAGGAAAAATACCCAAATTCGCATCCGAAAGTGTCTCATGATAACTTAAAATAACACCCGGCTCACCCGCAATGATCTCAGCATCCTTACTCGTGAGATCGAACATCGCAAATCCATCATTGTTCACATCACAAACCTCCAAAGGAGTCGGCGTGACAGGAGAAGGCAAAGGATTCACAACCAGATCCAGAGTAAAGCCCTGACTCACCACACAACCCGTACCCCCACCAACAGCACGTATATAGATCGTCTGAGGCTGAGGAACCGTATTCACATAAGGACTATTGAGCGCATTAATACCCGCATCGGCATCCCCTTGCGTCTCATGATAGGTGATAACAATGGTAGGATCACCACCGGTGATCTCAAAGGTCTTACTCTCTAAATTAAAGGCCTCCATCTCATCCCCGGGATTGTTAACATCACAAAGCTCCAAAGGCGTAGGAGCAACAAGGGAAGGAGGCAAATTCACAATAAGTTCCACCGTCGTGAGACCCTGGCACCCATTGGCAATATCCTCAACAACAATATGAATCGTCTGAGGATTACTTATATTGGGATAGGCCGTGGTATTGACTATGGCAATGGTAAGGGCTGGATCCTCATAATAACTAATGGTATAATTGGCAGGATCCAAAGAACCTAACACCTCTGGCTCCACCTGGGTGAGATCGAAGATCTCAACACCATCTCCATCGTCATCACACAGCACCAAAGCAGCAGGATCATTGATCAAAGGACTGTCCTGTACGATCAAAAGCAAGGTCGTAGTACTGTAACAACCCGTAGCCAGATCCAGCAAACGAACATAAAGCGTCTGAGTAAAAGGATCCACGTTCGTATACGGACTACTTAAGGCATTGACCCCATTTTGTGCATCGGCCAACGTCTCATGATAACTCACCACCAAATTCCCCGATGGATTCCCGTTGACAACATCCTCATCGGCATCCGTTAAGGTAAACTCACCAAAACCATCATTGTCATCATCACAATAGGTCAAAGGATCGGGCTCAAAGATCTCAGGAGCCATCAAAACGATCAACTCCATCTCAAAGGTCCCATAACAACCCGTCATATTATCCTCAACACGTACCCATATAAACTCACCACCAGCACTGGTATAAGGAATACCCAAAGGATTACTATCCCCCTGAGCATCACCCAAAGTAGGATGATAACTAACACTCAAATTCAAATTACCACCCACTATGGTAGCATTCTGACTGTTGAGATCAAAATCCTCTAAACCATCACTATCATTATCACACTGCTCAAACTCATCCACTTCAACAAACATCGGAATATCACCCAAAATCAACCCAAAACTACCCACAGTAACACAGCCCGCACTATTCTCAGCACGTACCCAGATAAGTTCACCACCACTTACATAATTGGTCGGATTCGCAATAGCATTAGTACCACCCAAAGCATCAGCCTGTGAGGTGTGATAGGTCAAAGTAACATTAACCAATATGTTCAAGATCTCTGAATCCTTACTCGTGAGATCAAAAACCTCAAATCCATCCTGATCATTGTCGCATATAAAATAATCACTAATGGGATCAGTAATCGAGGGAGCATCGTCGACTTGAAGTACCAATGAGGTAATACTAAAACAGTCCGGGTTATTTACATTCTCTACTCTGGCGTATATTGTTTGAAAATTTGGAACAGTATTAGTCCAGGCAGTAGGGGTTGGAATAGGATCCAATCCGGCCTGAGCTGCGCCCAAAGTGATATAGTAGAATACCACAGCATTAGGATTACCTCCGGTTATTTGATTGTCTCTTATAGTAAGATCAAATTCGGCAAGACCATCGTTAGGTGCTTCATCACAAAGAACTATAGGGCTAGGCTGATTAGCCGTCGGTGTTTCAAATATATCGACCACGAAACTATCCGTCCCATAGCAAGTGGGCGTATCATTATTTTCAACTCTTACAAAGATCGTTTCCTGAGGAGCAGTCGCGGTATATGGATTGGGATGGGCATTTATTCCGGCATCGGCCTCCGCCTGCGATGCGTGATAGGTAACCGTAAAAGCATCGGGACTTTGTGCTCCAAGAGCTTCGGCGTCCTTTAAGGCAACAAGATCCAGACTTGTGGTGCCACTCCCGTCATCACAAGCAATAATATCGGTCATAGGTCCTGCAGTTGCAGACGAAAATTCAATAGTAAAGGAATCGGTTTCAAAACATGTCCCTGTCTGATCGGCTATTCGAAGATAAATCGTTTCCAGCGGAGGAGTTGCTATCGGATAAGCGTTAGCCGGATTAATAGGATTACTTCCTGCAAAAGCATCATCGGGAGTATTGTGATACGTAACATTAAATTCGGCCGGATCCTGCGCACCGAGGACAACGGCATCATTCACGGTAAGATCAAATACTCCTGTATTTATACCGTCATCACACTGTACTAGATTATTAGGAGGACTTGCAATAACCGGAGTAGGTAGAATTACTACCTGGAATTCCCGAATTTGAGGTGTCCCGGAAGCAAATGTTATGGTTACCCTATAGTCACCGGCTCCCGTCACATTGATTACTGGAAAATCACCATTAAAAATTGTGACAAACCCGGTTCCATCATCATATTCCCACAGGTAATTAGTCGCATCTAATTCGCTGGCGTCTAAGGTAAAAGTTTCACCCTCACACCCAGTCTGAGTAGTTAAAATGGAACAATCTGTAGATCCTGCACCCGGCTGACCGGCATTTGTCTGCTCGAGCTTGATAAAGCCCGCGCTTTGATTATAATTTGTAATTACAAGAACATAGATTTGTCCGGATACTGCCCCGGGGATGGTAAAATTCTCTACAGGAGCGGGAGAAAAACTACATGCGATCTCGTTAAAAGATTGAAGTTGCGTATAATCACAAAGGTTGTCACCCTGATTAAAGGGTCCCCAACAGATGAAATCGACATCCAATCCTGTCCCGGTTGGATTACCGTTAATATCGAAGGAGGTATTCTGAACAATTTGAAAATTTAAATTTCCGGATTGATCAACCTGCAAATAAAACCATGCCGGATAGGGTTGTGTTCCAAGACAGCCATAATCGGGACCGGGCTCTGCAGTAGCATTACAACTCGGATCTGTATTATTACAATTCGCAAAAATTAATGACTGATCTCCAGCGCAAAATGGCTCTATTACCGAACAGGTTCCTCCTTGAGAGAATACGTTTATACTCAAAAATAAGAACGCAAAAAACGCTAAGAATGTCGTGGGGTACATCTTTTTCATATTCAATTTTCTATAATCGCGGAAAATTAAGAAAATTTTATGAAATTGTTAGGGTTTCAATTCTTAAAAATAGTAAGATTCAATTTTTTATAGCATAGCTTGAATGCGTATCTTTGCACCTTGTATTTTACATACGTAACTTTATTTTTATGGATTTGGAAAAGCAGCTGAAAGATATAGAGTCATTTGGAAACGACCACGTTGGAACTTCTACCGACACTCCGTTGCGCCCTGATGCTTTTGAGCTAAGCGACATCGAAAAAATTGCCAAAATAAAAAAAGATGTTCAAAATATAATGGTTACTCTCGGTCTGGACTTGAATGACGATAGTCTTAAAGGTACGCCCTCCCGTGTAGCAAAAATGTTTGTACAGGAGCTTTTTGGTGGATTACATCCCGATAGAAAGCCTAAGGCCTCTACTTTTGAAAATAAATATAAATACGGAGAAATGCTGGTTGAAAAGAACATCACGCTATATTCTACCTGCGAGCATCACCTGCTACCAATAGTTGGGAAGGCACATATCGCTTATATTTCTAACGGAACGGTTGTTGGGCTATCAAAAATGAACCGAATTGTCGATTATTTTGCGAAACGACCTCAGGTGCAAGAGCGGCTAACCATGCAAATCGTAAAAGAATTACAACAGGTATTGAACACCGACGATGTAGCTTGTGTGATCGATGCCAAACACCTATGCGTTAATTCGAGAGGAATCCGGGATATCGACAGCAGTACGGTAACCAGCGAATTTGGCGGTGTCTTTAAAAACGCAGAAGTTCGCCGGGATTTTTTAGATTATATTCAGCTAAATACTGAATTTTAACAAGTCATACCTTCAGAAGTACATAATGAAACGTTACGAGAAACAGCAGCTTTATATACACAATTCCCTTACCAAATCTAAAGAGCTCTTCACGCCTATTCACGAAGGCGCAATAGGATTGTATGTCTGTGGACCTACGGTTTACAGTAATGTACATATGGGAAATTGCCGCACGTTTCTTTCTTTTGATCTCGTATACCGCTATCTTACTCACCTTGGATATAAAGTTCGTTATGTACGCAATATTACCGATGCAGGGCACCTTGAGAATGATGGAGAAAGTGGCGAAGATCCTATCTTAAAAAAAGCACGAATCGAACAACTGGAACCTATGGAAGTGGTTCAGAAATACACCGTTGACTTCCATACGATCATGGCAAAATTCAATGCGTTGCCACCCAGTATAGAACCTACGGCCACTGGCCATATTTTCGAACAAATAAGAATCGTGGAAAAGATCATGGCCGAAGGTTACGCCTATGAAAAGAACGGTTCGGTATATTTCGATGTCATGAAGTTCAATGAAGATAATGCCTACGGAAAATTAAGTGGAAGACAGCTCGAAGACATGGTGACTAATACGCGCGAACTAGCAGCTCAAAGCGAAAAGAAAAATCCGCAGGATTTTGCACTTTGGAAGAAAGCAGAACCGCAACATATTATGCGCTGGCCATCTCCCTGGAGTGATGGATTTCCCGGTTGGCATCTCGAATGTACTGCCATGAGCACTAAATACTTGGGGGATCAATTCGATATTCACGGAGGCGGCATGGACCTTAAGTTTCCGCATCACGAATGTGAGATCGCTCAGGCCGAAGCAAGTACAAAAAAATCACCGGTCAACTATTGGATGCATACCAATATGCTTACTTTAAACGGTAAAAAAATGGCGAAATCAACCGGGAATAATATTTTACCTTCAGAATTGTTCACCGGAGACAACGATATACTGAGTAAGGCTTTTTCACCTGCTGTAGCTAAATTTTTTATGTATCAAGCGCATTACGGAAGTATTCTAGATTTTTCGAATGACGCTTTGCTGGCTTCAGAAAAAGGATTTAATCGCTTAATGGATGCCTTCCGAAGTATTGAAAGTTTAGATACTTCCGAAGAAAGCAGCATGAACATAGCCCAATGGAAGCAATCTTGCTATGATGCCATGAACGATGATTTTAACAGTCCTATCCTCATCGCGCAATTATTTGAAGGTGCTACCTTTATAAATTCGGTCAAGCACGGCTCCGGAAGTATTACTGTAGAAGACCTCAAATTACTTAAACAAACGATGTCGGATTTTATTTTTGATGTACTCGGACTCGTTGATGTAGCGTCCGAAAACAACGGAAGCGGAGAAAAACTGGAAGGGGCGATCGATTTACTTATTCAACTTAGAAACGATGCCAGAGCCAATAAGGATTTTGCAACAAGTGATAAAATACGGGATTCTTTGCTGGAAGTGGGTATTCAATTAAAGGACGGAAAAGACGGGACTACCTACTCGCTCAACTAAGATGAAAAAGGTACTCACATATCCTTTTATTATTTTGGTAAGAGGGTATCAGGTTCTAATTTCTCCGCTCACACCATCAACTTGCAGATATACCCCTACTTGTTCACATTATACCATAGAAGCACTTAAAATTCACGGTCTTTTCAAAGGCGGGTGGCTTGCGTTAAAACGAATTGGCAGCTGTCAGCCCTGGGGTGGCTCCGGCTATGATCCGGTACCCGGTTCTGAAGAAGAAATCTAATCTATAAATCAAAAAATACAGATTCGTTTTTTAGTATATTTACCCTTCTTAAAATAAAACTATGCACTATTTAAGTTTCGTTTGGGATCCTGCAGAAGGGATCGATCTGGGTTTTTTTATGATCAGATATTACAGTTTAATGTTCGTTATAGCATTTACACTGGGTTGGTTTATCACCAAACGAATCTATAAGAATGAAGGAGAATCACAGGAAAAGCTCGACAGTCTTTTTATCTATATGGTCATTGCCACCTTATTGGGGGCACGACTAGGTCATGTGATCTTCTATCAGCCCGAATTAATCACTGAGGACCCATTGTCCATCTTACTTCCCATACGAACAGTACCCGAATTTGAATTTACCGGATTTCAGGGGCTTGCAAGTCACGGTGCTGCTATTTCCATTATTATCGCCATGTTTATTTATGCGAAACGGGTGATCAAAAAACCGGTTTTATGGGTTCTGGATCGCATCGTTATTGCAGTAACCTGTGGGGGAATTTTTATCAGATTAGGGAATTTTATTAATTCTGAAATTATCGGGAAACCTACCGGCAGTGATTATGGAGTTATTTTTGCCCAACTTAATGAAACCTTTCCAAGACATCCTGCGCAGTTATACGAATCGGCGGGGTGTGTCATTCTGTTTATCTTACTTTATTATATCTACTGGAAAACTGAAAAAAGTAAACAACTAGGCTTTATTTTTGGGGTATTCCTTGTTATACTCTGGTCTATCCGTTTCTTTGTCGAATTTGTTAAGGAAGCACAGGTGGTAGGCAGAGAGGATTGGTACCTCAATACCGGACAGTTATTAAGTATTCCACTGGTATTGGCAGGTTTTTACTTTATTTGGCGATCTTATAACAATCGATACGAAGCATGAAAAGAATTTGGATACCGCTGGTTTTAGCAGCATTTATAGGCCTTTCTGAAGGCTGCAAAGAAAAAACACAATCGCAATCGCTTACAAAGGAAGTTACGTTTACTAAGGAAGGTGAACTGGTCCTTATAAAAAATGAAAACGACTCTATAGTCGCGAATCTTGAAATAGAAATCGCCGATGATGACTATCAGACACGTACCGGATTGATGTACCGGAAATCCATGGATAATGATAAGGGGATGCTCTTTATTTTTGATGAGGAAGTGAAACGGGGCTTTTATATGAAAAATACCGAATTCGCTTTAGATATCATTTATATTAACAGTGATAAAAAGATCGTGAATATTGCGAAGAATGCGGTTCCCTTTAATACCACGACTATTCCTTCGGAAGGTCCTGCAAAATACGTACTGGAGGTCAATGCCGGTTTAAGTGATAAATGGGGTATCAAAAAAGGTGATCTCGTAGATTGGACCAGACAATAATGTAAATTAAAACTATTAGAAACAAAAAAAGTCCGCTGCAAATGCAGCGGACTTTTTTGTTGATTTCAATACGAAACCAATTATTTCTTCTCTTCTTCAGACTCCTCCTCTTTAGACTTATCGGTGAGATCAATTCCACGCTTTTTCACAGTATCAAAGAATACCGGCGTTGCGATGAACAACGAAGAATACGTACCTACTACCACACCCACGATCAAGGCAAAAATCAATCCGCGAATTGATTCGGCTCCCAAAATAAAGATGGTTAATAATACGATAAGTGTGGTGATAGAGGTATTTAAAGTTCTACTCAATGTGCTGTTTAATGCACTGTTGATGATTCGATTCATCTTCCAACCGGAATGTTCGTTAAAGAATTCACGAATACGGTCAAATACTACCACCGTGTCGTTTAGCGAGTATCCGATCACCGTTAGGATCGCCGCAATAAAGGACTGATCGATCTCCATATTAAACGGCATGAACTTATAGGTAAGGGAGAATATCCCTAATACGATCAACACATCATGGAACACCGCTGCAACAGCACCTAAACTAAATTGCCATCTTCTAAAACGCAAAAGTATATAAAGGAATACCACAATAAGAGATCCAAGTACTGCCCAGAAGGAAGATTTCTTGATATCATCTGCAATTGTAGGGCTTACCTTATAATATTCCATTCTACCTATAGTCTTTCCTTCATCATCACCTTTAAAGTCTTCGAAGGTCATGGTAGCAGGTAAGTTGGGTTTTAACCCTTCATAAAGCATTTGCTCGATCTCATTATCCACTTCAGTTCCGGAATCATCTACCTTATATTTAGTAGTAATTTTTAACTGATTATCACCACCATAGGTCTTGGCTTCAGCCGAACCAAATACAGCGATCATATCATTCTGAATATCGGTAGCATTCACATCCTTATCAAAACGCACCGTGTACGTTCTACCTCCAACAAAATCCACCCCCTGGTTAAGGCCGTTGGTAAACAATGACCCCAAACTTAGACAGAGCAATATCCCTGAAATGATATAGGCCACTTTACGCTTTCCGAGGAAATTGATATTAACGTTCTTAAAGAGGTTCTTCGTGATAGATGTCGAACAGGTTAAAGGTTTTCCGTTTTTCGTATATCCGTCAATAAACAATCTTGTGATAAAGATCGCGGTAAACAACGAAGTAAGAATACCTATCAGTAAAGTAGTCGCAAATCCTTTAATAGGTCCTGTACCAAATACCAATAGAATAAGACCGGTAAGTCCTGTTGTGATGTTCGCATCAAGAATCGAAGAAAGGGCATTGTTGAAACCATCCTTAATTGCATCTTTTTGTGCTTTCCCCTTTGCGAGTTCTTCCCGTATCCTTTCAAAGATAAGTACGTTCGCATCTACCGAGATACCAATGGTCAAGACAATACCGGCGATACCAGGTAAGGTTAGCACCGCACCAAGTCCGGCTAAGATCCCGAAGATAAAAAGGATGTTCACTACCAAGGCAACATCGGCAAAAACACCTGCCTTTCCGTAGTAAAATATCATCCACAACAATACGAATCCAAGTGCAATAAGGAACGAAAGTATTCCGCTATCGATAGCTTCCTGACCTAAAGTTGGTCCCACAACCTCAGCCTGAATGATCTCCGCTCTCGCAGGCAACTTACCCGCTCTAAGAACATTCGCGAGATCCTGACCTTCGGTAATACTGAAGTCTCCTGTAATCGAACTACGTCCTCCGGCAATTGGCCCTGAAGTTACTCCCGGAGCCGAATAAACGATATCATCGAGTACGATGGCAATCTGACTTTGATTGGTATATGCTTTACCGGTCATCTCTTCCCAGATCTTAGCACCCTTACCGTTCATTTGCATATCTACCGATACCCGACTTGCCTGGTCGTAAGACTGAGCGGCGTCGGTAACTACCCCACCACTTAAAGGGGGTTCGTTCTCTCTGTTCCCCTGAAGGGCATATAATTCAACAACTTCTAAAGTACCGTTGTTAGCTGTTTCGATCGTGCTGGGTAATCCCCAAACAAACTTTGCATAACGAAGCTCTGCCGGCAACAGTTGACGAACCTGAGGCATCGCAAGATATTCTTTTACTTTATTTACATCCTTGCTTTCTACGGTCGCGATTACCGGATATCCGGGAGTTCCAAACGATATTCTAGAAAGTAGCGGATTTGCCTTTGAAGGGTCTGCAGAAGCATCATCCTGGTCGGCTTCATCAACAAGGAGCTCTGTAATATCGTCATCTTCAACCTTAGTAGTATCGGTGACTGAAGAGTCGGTTTCCGGTTTTGCCAGTTCCTTAATCTTGGCATCTGCTTCAATAAAGAAATTCTGAAACTGATCTGCTTTAAAAACTTCCCAGAATTCCAATTGTGCCGTTTGCACTAAAAGATCCTTGGTTCTTTCAATATCTTTTGCTCCGGGTAGTTCCACGAGAATTCTCCCCGAATTTCCTAAACGCTGGATGTTAGGTTGTGTAACACCAAATTTATCGATACGTTTTCTCAATACTTCAAAAGCCGAGGCGATAGACTCATCCAATTTTCTTTCGATAACACTCTTTACTTCTTCATTACTCATAGAAGCATTGATCTCATCTTCCAGATTTTTGTTAAAGAAAATATCGGGTGATGCCAAAGAGTTGTCTCCCGGTATGGCTTCGAATGCTCTGAAAAAAGATTCAAGATAAGTTTCCTGTGATTGCTTCTGAAGTTCAACCGCGTTGGCGAGTGCCTGATTGAAAGCAGGGTCCTTGGAGTTGTTGGCCAGTCCGCGGAGAATATCCTGCACTGAAACCTGAAGAATTACGTTGATCCCTCCTTTAAGGTCCAACCCTTTATTAAGTTGCTTGTCTACAGCAGTTTTATAATCGATCCCCATAAAAACCTCTTCGGTTGCCATGGAATCCAGGTACTTAACCTCGGCAAGCGAACGTTCGTCCGGTTCATTTTCAGAAAACATGCTTCTTGCGTATTCTTTGGCATCATCTTCAACCTGATTGGCGATATAGGTAAACGATAATTGGTATAAACTTACCAGACCAAATAATATCGCAAAAACTGTTATAAGTCCTTTATTTTGCATTCTATGGGTATTTAGATAGTTTTAAAAACGTGCAAATATAGTTTTTCAAAAAGGAAATGACAATTATTTTCTTTTTAAATGTGAACAAAAAAAGACCGCAAATTGCGGTCTTCCATATAAATAACAAAAGGCAGGAAAATTCGCTGCCACCGTATGATTACAATTCAAGCAATTCGTTGGTTGCACTTACGCCATCGGCACTTTCGCTCATATGATTCTTTTCGGCATCGGTCAAGTCTATTTCGACCACTTTTTCAATTCCGTCACGTCCAAGAACTACAGGAACTCCTATACATATATCTGAAAGTCCGTATTCTCCCTCTAAAAAGGTGGAACAGGGGTATATTTTTTTCTGATCGCAAGCAATAGCCTGTACTAATCCCGAAACAGCTGCTCCGGGAGCATACCAAGCCGAAGTTCCCAATAATTTAGTAAGTGTAGCTCCACCAACTTTAGTATCTTCCTTAACCTGTTCAAGGCGCTCTTCAGAAATAAACGCAGTAACCGGAACGCTGTTACGGGTTGCAAGTCGAGTTAAAGGAACCATTCCTTTATCACTATGACCTCCAATCACCATTCCGTCTACATCACTGATAGGCGCGCCTAATGCTTCAGCCAAGCGATATTTGAAACGTGCACTGTCTAGCGCTCCACCCATACCAATGATACGGTTCTTTGGAAGTCCGGTGGTTTTATGAACCAGGTAAGTCATTGTATCCATAGGGTTGCTCACAACGATAAGAATCGTATTTGGTGAATGCTCAACCAAAGAGGAAGAAACCGATTTTACGATTCCTGCATTGATCCCGATCAGTTCCTCACGAGTCATTCCCGGTTTACGTGGAATTCCGCTGGTGATCACACAAATATCACTTCCTGCAGTCTTCGAATAATCGCCTGTAGTACCGGTAATTTTGGTGTCAAATCCGTTTAAAGAAGCCGTCTGCATTAGATCCATCGCTTTCCCTTCGGCATATCCTTCCTTGATATCCAGAAGCACTACTTCACTTGCAAAATCCTTAATGGCGATGTACTCTGCGCAACTCGCGCCTACCGCACCTGCGCCAACAACTGTTACTTTCATTTTCTATATTTTATATTAGTATTTCGGTTAATTCTTTCAGAAAAGATTGCTTTTCAAAAACTGAGTGCAAAAGTACAATTTACAGACGTAATTGTTAAACAATTAGCACATTAAATTCCGAAGTGCATTCCAACCGAAACATTATTGTATTCGGCAATATTGTAATCGGCATGAAGGCCGAAAAAACCTAACTGTAATTTTGCGCCCAAGGTAGCCCGTATGCCTGAAATTTTATTAGTTACCGAAAAAGGATCGGTAAATTCGTTGGTAGTTTCAAAGAATGGAACCCCTGCCCGAACCCTGTAGGTTCCTAATACGTCAAAATCTGATGTACCGGTAACATATCCCAATCCGCCGTACACATTAAAAACAGGCATTGTTGTAGATCCTTGCAATTGAAACAACCAGCTGTTTATACTCACATCAAACTGCTGATTATCCCCATCGATGACTTCATCATCAGTAAAATCGTAATTACCCGAAACGTTGGTATAGCCCACAAATCCGGAAATAGCCACGGGAAATGCACTTTCGGCAGGGAACCATTGACTTATTTCATGTTGTAATCCGAAGCCCACTAATCCGGTTTTTACGTCTTCCCGGTCTATCTTCGGAAAATACCTGACTTTCACTTCAGTAGCCTTTAAAACACCCAGTCGGGCCTGAAGAAAGGCAGTGGGCAATACATTAACATTGACCGATGCTAGTCCCTGCGGAAGCAAAAATTCCACTTCTTCAGTAAAAACCCCGGAAAAATCCTGAACCTCGGCAAATACGAGAATGTCGGGGTCATTTTCACCAAAGGCGGTTGCAACCTCTTTGGAGGTACTTCCATCACGAAATTTCAGATTGTTATAATCGGCAGTATTAAGGGTAAATGTTTTGTGTTCGTCCTTTACGAAGGTCGCATTCCCGATCACAGAGATCTCGAATTTAAGCGGTTTTTTCACTTCGGCAGAGTTGATCCAGCCGTTGGAAGTATTGTAGATCATCCCTTCGGTAGCGGGAGAAATATAGCCTGCGGTAAAGCGCTGCGCGTCTTCAATACCTGCAGCGAGCAGATCTTCCAGATTCTCCTGAGCACTTAAGGAAGTTATAGAAACAAAGCATAGGGTAAACATTATATTTTTCATAGCCATTATTTTTGTACAAAATAAAAAACCCGCAACGTTTGTTGCGGGTCTTTAATGAAAGTTTAACGCTTTATATTATGCATCAATATTGGCATACACGGCGTTTTTCTCGATGAATTCCCGACGCGGCGGAACCTCATCTCCCATCAACATAGAAAACACACGGTCTGCTTCAGTTCCGTTGTCTATGGTGACCTGTCGCAATGTACGGTTGTCGGGTTTCATGGTGGTTTCCCAAAGCTGTTCGGCGTTCATCTCCCCCAGACCTTTATATCGCTGTATGCTGGCACTCCCTCCAAACTGCTCATTGAGCTCGTCTCTCTGTTTATCACTCCACGCATATTCTTTCTTTTGACCCTTTTTTACGAGGTATAAGGGCGGTGTAGCGATATAAACATAACCTGCTTCAACCAGCTCTTTCATATATCGGAAAAAGAAGGTTAGAATAAGCGTTGAGATATGGCTACCATCCACATCGGCATCACACATGATCACTACTTTGTGATAGCGTAATTTTTCGAGGTTAAGGGCTTTGCTGTCCTCTTCGGTACCTATGGTAACGCCAAGTGCTGTAAATATGTTTCTTATTTCTTCATTTTCAAAAACCTTGTGCTGCATGGCTTTTTCCACGTTGAGGATCTTTCCACGAAGCGGTAAGATGGCCTGAAAGTTTCGGTCACGACCCTGCTTGGCCGTTCCACCTGCCGAGTCTCCCTCCACGAGGAATACTTCGCATTTTTCAGGATCCTGTTCGGAGCAATCGGAAAGCTTTCCGGGCAGTCCGCCGCCACTCATAACCGTCTTTCGCTGCACCATTTCCCGTGCTTTTCGAGCTGCGTGTCTCGCTTGAGCCGCCAGAATTACTTTTTGGACTATGGTTTTGGCATCGTTTGGATGTTCTTCGAGATAATTTTCAAGCATCTCGGAAACGGCCTGACTCACCGCCGAAGTCACTTCCCGGTTTCCTAATTTGGTTTTAGTTTGTCCTTCAAACTGAGGCTCTGCGACTTTTACTGAAATAATAGCGGTTAATCCTTCACGGAAATCATCTCCTGAAATTTCAAATTTCAGTTTGTCGAGCATTCCCGAAGCATCGGCATATTTTTTAAGGGTGGTTGTTAAACCTCTTCTGAATCCCGAAAGGTGGGTACCTCCCTCATGTGTATTGATATTGTTTACGTACGAATGCAGATTTTCATTAAAGGAAGTGTTGTATACCATAGCCACTTCTACCGGAATATCATTCTTTTCGCCTTCCATGGAGATGACATCAGAAATAAGCGGTTCCCGATTCCCATCGAGGAAGCGAATAAATTCCTTTAGTCCTTCATCACTGTGAAACGTTTCGGTTACAAAATCACCATTCTCTTCTGTATGGCGCTTGTCGGTTAGTGTAATAGTAATCCCCTTATTCAGAAAAGAAAGTTCTCTTAACCTGCTTGCTAAAGTGTCGTAATTGTATTCTAGCGATTGCTGAAAAATCTGACTATCGGGTTTAAACGTAACGATGGTTCCTCTGTAATCGGTCTCTCCTACCGCCTTTACAGGATACATAGATTTACCACGCTCGTATTCCTGTTCCCATATCTTCCCATCGCGATGCACAGTGGCCTTCAGGTTTTCAGAAAGTGCATTTACCACCGAAACTCCTACTCCGTGTAAACCACCAGAAACTTTATAAGAGTCCTTATCGAATTTACCTCCGGCACCAATCTTGGTCATTACCACCTCTAATGCCGAAACGCCTTCTTTTTTATGCATATCGACCGGAATACCCCGACCGTTATCTTTTACTGAAACTGAGTTGTCTTCATTGATCCATACATCGATCGTATCACAATGGCCTCCCATGGCCTCATCGATGGAATTATCCACCACTTCATACACCAAATGATGTAGTCCGCGAACACCTACATCTCCTATATACATGGACGGGCGCATACGCACGTGTTCCATCCCTTCTAATGCCTGAATACTATCGGCTCCGTAACTGCCTTTTTTCTGTTCTTCGCTCATATAAATTTAGCTTGTTAATCTCGATTTTTTGGTAACGAACAAATATAACAAAACCCCCAATAAAATATAGGCATTCGGCTTGTTTAATGCGCTAAGTTATTAACAAATTTTTGTGAAAAAATAGACTTGATTTACATTTTCTGATCCCTTTGGTAAGTTGCTCGAAAAAACTACGACAGAACTCTCGAATTCATTCTTTAAATTTTCACATAATTTTAGAGCTTTTTGTACGTTCAAAAGGTATCTTTAAAGACTTAAAAAAACTACTATGAAAAATTTTGCTTTCGCCTTTGCGATCGTTGCAGCGACCTTATTTTCTACACAAGAAGTTCAAGCTCAATCTTTTCCTAAGATGGACGCGAGTCCTATGGACCTTGCTCTTGCAAAAGCCGATAGGAACAGTCAGCCAGTAGCACGTGTCATATACAGCCGCCCTCTGAAGAAAGATCGTAAGATCTTCGGAAACCTAGTTCCATACGGAGAGGTTTGGCGAACCGGCGCCAATGAAGCCACAGAGCTTACACTGTATAAACCCATGATGTTTGGAAAGGCCAGGCTTGATGCCGGAACATATACGCTGTACACCATTCCCAATGAAGATTCTTGGACTATTATCATTAACAGCGACACCAATGTGTGGGGCGCTTATAGCTATAAGAAAGAAAAAGATGTGGCGAGAATTGATGTGCCTGCTAAGGACGCACCTGCACCTACAGAGTCATTATCTATGGTTTTTCGCCCCGAAAGTGACGGAATGACCCTAATGATCGGCTGGGACTCTACCTACGTGGAAATACCCTTTAAATCGATCTAAACCGAATTAAAATAATATGGTAAGAGACCCGGATTTAATTTCGGGTTTTTTTATGGAATATTGAGATATTTGTGCGTTTGCAGCGAAACTTTCCATTTTGGGTGTTTCATCACGTAATCGACAATGACAGGAATAACCTTTTCACGTTTACTCCATTCCGGTTGCAGATAAAGAATACATTCGCTGTTAACCTTGGCTGCCTGTTCTTCGGCAAAACGAAGATCGTCATTGTTATAGACGATAACCTTAAGCTCATTGGCAACTTTGTAAATTTCTTCGGTGGGAAGTTTGACTTTCTTTGGAGAAAGACAAATCCAGTCCCACGCTCCTGTAAGGGAATATGCTCCGGAGGTTTCAATATGTACTTGTAAACCCTTTGCTTTTAACTGAGCCGTTAAAGGCCCCATATCCCAGGTGAGCGGCTCTCCTCCCGTAACTACCACTGTATTCGAATATGCAGCTGCATTTTTCACTATGGCTTCAGTCCGTGTAGGCGGGTGTAAGGCAGCATTCCAGCTTTCTTTCACATCACACCAATGGCAGCCAACATCGCAACCTCCTATTCGTATAAAATAAGCTGCCGTGCCTTTGTGAAATCCCTCCCCTTGAATGGTATAAAATTCTTCCATCAACGGAAGCATTTCACCTTTGTCGACCAATAATTGAGTTTGCTCTAACATAGCTGCAAAAATAGCGTATTTAACAGACCTAAGGGTGGCAAATTCCTAAAAAACTCAAATGTAATTTCAGTTATTTTCTGAGGACGTATTCGCTGCGGCCACGACCTCAATTTCAATTTTGGCGCCTTTGGCAAGGGCTTCAGCTGCGAAGGTAGTTCTCGCGGGTTTCTGCGGAAAGTAAGTTATATAGACTTCATTAAATGCTGAAAAATCATCGATATCATCGAGGATCACCATCACTTTTACTACTTGGGTAAGCCTAAGGTTATGATGTTCAAGCACTGCCTTAATATTTTCGAGCGTCTGAACCGTTTCCGCAGTAATACCTCCTGAAACCAATTTGCGAGTACCGTGGTCCATTCCTATTTGGCCCGATAGAAAATAAAGATTTCCTACTTGCACAACATCGCTAAAAGGAAGATCTTGTTTTTCAGGTTCATGAGAGTCATAAAAAACAAGGGTATCGGGTTTAACATTCTGCTCATTTTCTGAAACCATCGATTTTTCGTTTCTATTTTTTTGATCTGTGCACCCCGCCATTCCGAAGAATAAAGTACTCAAAATCCAAACCGGGATAAATAACTTCATTGCTTTACGAATTAGTATTTTAAATTACGTATTATTTCAATAGCAACAATACTATTACTATTTTTATCAAAAATTTAAAGATGGCAGATTCGCAGGCTTTTTTTGATTATATCCAGAACGGAAACACCTTCAAAGGAGACTCCATTACCTTGGGAGCAGCAATGCTGGATGGGGAGACCATCACCAATGCGTTGGTAAAGGTACCGTTAAAAACGTTGAACCGTCACGGACTAATAGCCGGGGCCACAGGAACCGGAAAGACAAAAACGCTGCAGATATTGGCCGAAAATCTTTCTAACAAAGGAATTCCAGTATTATTAATGGATATGAAAGGTGACCTTAGTGGAATTGCACAACCCAGCCCGGGACATCCTAAGATTGACGAACGACACGAAAAGATTGGCTTCCCGTTTGAAGCTAAAAAGTTTCCAGTAGAGATCCTTTCTTTATCGGAACAAAAAGGGGTTCGTTTGCGGGCAACGGTGAGTGAATTCGGCCCTGTACTACTCTCAAGGATCCTAGATGTAAGTGAGACCCAGTCGGGTATCATTTCGGTGATCTTTAAATACTGTGACGATAATAAACTGCCGCTGCTCGATCTTAAGGATTTTAAGAAAGTGCTTCAATATGCTACCGGGGAAGGAAAAGAGGAGCTTTCGAAAGACTACGGGCGCATCTCCCCTGCTTCCACCGGGGCTATACTCAGAAAAGTTGTTGAGCTCGAACAGCAGGGAGGTGATAAATTCTTCGGAGAAAAATCCTTTGATACTGCCGATCTGTTGCGGGTAGATGAAAATGGTATGGGATATATTAATATCGTTCGTCTCACCGATATTCAGGATCGGCCTAAACTATTCTCTACCTTTATGCTTTCGTTGCTGGCAGAGATCTATTCGACATTTCCGGAGCAGGGCGACAGCGGACAACCAGAACTGGTTATCTTTATCGATGAAGCACATTTGATCTTTAAAGAAGCCAGCGATGCCTTGTTAGACCAAATAGAAAGTATCGTAAAACTGATTCGCTCTAAGGGAGTTGGACTTTATTTTGTGACTCAAAATCCTACCGACGTACCGGATGCTGTGTTGAGTCAGTTAGGCTTAAAAGTACAGCACGCATTAAGAGCATTTACAGCCAAAGACCGGAAGGCAATAAAGTTAACCGCAGAAAATTATCCGTTATCCGACTATTACAAAACCGATGAAGTGCTCACCTCCTTAGGGATTGGGGAAGCTCTCGTGACTGCGTTAAACGAAAAAGGAATTCCAACACCGTTGGCTGCAACCATGCTTCGGGCGCCCATGAGCAGGATGGATATTCTGGAAGATCATGAACTAAAAGATTTGATTGAGGAATCAAAATTAATTCCGCGATATAATGAAGAAATTGACAGAGAAAGTGCCTATGAATTATTAAATGAAAAGATAGAAACAGCCGAAAAAGAGGAAGCCAAGGAAAAAGCCAAGCGTGAAAAAGAAGAAATGCGCGAAGCTACCTCTCGAAGATCGACCAGCAGCAGACGCAGGCGATCCACCCAAAATCCATTTGTAAAAACACTCACCAGTCCTACCGTAATTAGAAGCGTACTGGGGATATTAACTAAAATGTTACGATAAACATATCAATAAAATATTCTATGAAAAACACCCTTTTATTTGCCGTGATTGCCACCTTATTGTTTGTGCAATGCGGAGAAGAAAACGATCCTTTTGTTATTGGCAACGGAACTGTTGGACCATTGACGAAGGAAGTTCAAATGAAACAGATAGACAGTCTGTTCGCCAATGATTCTATTGTAAAGCTAAACCCCATTGAAAAAGCGCTTGGTACTCAGGGAGAAGTGATGATTTACGACAAGGACGGAAAGCAGTTGTTACTGGTTTCTCCTGAAGACGAAAGCGATCCGAATTCAGTAATTACCAACATTCAGGTTTTTGACGATCGCTATAAAACGGAAAAAGGCTTGCACAGAGGAAGTACATTTAAAGATGTAAAGGCAAATTATACTGTTAACAACATCGAGTCTGCTATTCACAATGTGGTCGTGTTCCTGAAGGACAGCGACATTTACCTTACCATAGACAAAAAACAATTGCCCGAAAACCTTCGCTATGATCCAAGAGTAAAGATAGATGCCAGTATGATTCCGGATGAAGCAACTTTCAAATACTTTATGATAGGCTGGGATCGACCTGAATAGTGATAAATTTTTCTGAAAACTGTATCAATGTTTTGTTAAGAGACAGTGTATCCCCTGTCCTAAACCTTAATTTTAATCATTAACCATTCAAAATTTAGAAATTATGATCAAGATCTTAGGTTTTATTTTAACTATAGGCGGTGGAATCTCTTTAGTAATGGGAGTTCTAGGTGCATTTGGAAGTGCCAATGTAGGTTTAAGCCCTTGGGCTTTAATTATTTTAGGTGTCGTATTCTTCTTTGCAGGGATCGGATTATTGAAATATCGAAAAGACACCGATACTATAGATGCCGAGAATAAGTAATTATAGACATAATTATTAAAACTCAACGCTATGCCGGATCCAAGAATTAAAAACGAAGAACAGTACGAAGCTTTGCGGGAACAAGGATACAGTAAGCAGAAATCTGCACGAATTGCAAATACTCCCAATGCCGGAAAAAAAGGAGGAAAAGCAAAACCCTACGAAGAACGTACTAAAGCAGAACTTTACCAACAAGCCAAGAAACTTGAAATTAAAGGACGTTCAACAATGAACAAAAAACAATTAATTGATTCACTTAGAAACAATTAATAAAAAGCCTTCCTCTAGGAAGGCTTTTTTTATTTCAGGAATAGTAGTAATTTAAAACTTTAAAAAATTTAGCTTATGAGATCATTACTACTATTCATTTTTCTTCCGTTAATGGCACTGGCACAAAATCCGTATGAATACGACCAAACCGCTTCACATCCTTACGGGAAGCTCAACCCTGAAGCACCAAAGGAAATGGGTGATTTTGCACCTATGATAGGAACCTGTGATTGCCTGTCCACTGCGAGAAAGCCGGACGGGGACTGGGCTGAACCTCAAAAAATGGAATGGACCTTCAAATACATCATGAACGGGATGGCCGTTCAGGATGAGACTTTAAAAGAAGACGGAAGTCATTCGGGGAGTATTCGCCAATTTATTGCAGATAGTAGCAAATGGTATGTACATTGGTATTCAAACACAACGCCCAGCACGACATTACCCACTTGGGAAGGTGCGAAACGTGGAGACAGTATTGTTTTATATCGGGATCAAAAAGCACCCAACGGTATGGACGGAAAATTCAGGCTTACCTTTAAAAATATCAGCGACAATGGATTTAATTGGATAGGTGAATGGGTAGATCCAACAGAGAAAATCGTTTATCCTACCTGGAAAATAGATTGTAGTAAACGTAGTGAGAAATCTGCCGAGGAGATTGTTATCCAGAAGAATACCCAAGCCTTTTCAAGAGCGTTTCGCCGAGGCGACCATCTCGCCATAGCAAATATGTATACTAAGGACGCACATATTTTTCCTAACAACTCCATGATCATATCGGGAAGAGAAGCCATAGCAGAACGTTGGAAGTTTTCAGACAATGTTATTCCGGTAAGCCATAAAATTACGCCTTCAGAAATAAAGATCATAAATAATTATGCCTATGATTTTGGATACTATGAAGGCTCTACTAAAAATAAAGAAGGTATCGAGACCCCATTTAAAGGAAAATATGTAATCGTTTGGCGCAAAGAAGATGGAGACTGGAAAATGTATTTAGATATCTGGAATACGTTATAGTTATGGATAAACAATTGTTTATTATCTTAAGTTTATTTATGATAGTTGTCGGTTGCAGAAATCCTTCAGAAAAAGAAAAACTCACCATTCAGGAGAACGCGAATTTGCCCATAACCGATTGTAATACCAAGTCGGATTTCGGTAATATAACGCTATGTCTGCCTCACATTGAGGGGCAAACAGAGTGTCACACCCATCCCAAAGTGCAACGTCATCTGGCAAAATTTGAAGATCCCGAAAATGTGCTTTTGGGATACTACCTCAGCGACAGGACATTTGAACGAGTAGACAGTCTCGGTCACTTTAGTTTCGACAATTATTACAAGGTTTACGCTTCAAAAAAGGTATTGGGAGTAGAGGCCGACAGAAAAATGCTCAAGGACGTCATGGCCCTGATGACCTCAGGGTTTTTAGATATGACGGCAGAGGAATTAAACAAGGATAAAAATTTCAGTAAGCATCAAATAAACATTTCGGAACCGGTACTACTGGAAAAATATACACTTTCCGGGGATGCTTCAATTATGGTAGCACTAATGCGGCTATCGGGTGAGCAATCCAATCATTTAATGGCTTTTACCATGGGAAGCGTACTAATTAAAAAACGTTTGATCTTTGTAGCCCATTATATGGATTATACAGATGAAAGCAGCATTCAAACCCTTAAACGCAACACTGAGGAATTTATAAAAGCATTAAATGCAGCCAATTCTTAATAAAATTAGTTTTCAGAATAACGAACATAAAATTCATGAGCACCTTAACCCCTTTCCATCTTGCAATTCCAGTTACCGACCTAGAATTAAATCGGACTTTCTATAGAGAAATCCTTGGCTGTTCAGAAGGACGTAGTAGCGACCAGTGGGTGGATTTTAATTTTTTTGGCCATCAGTTAGTGATTCATTACAAAGCAGGAGATTCGGAAGAGACCGTTCATAATCCGGTTGATGGGAAAGAAGTTCCTATTCCTCATTTTGGTGTTGTTTTAAGTATGGCTCAATTTGATTTACTTTCAGCACGATTGAAAGAAAAAAATGTTACATTTATCATAGAACCCTATATCAGGTTTCAGGGATTAACAGGAGAACAAGCGACTATGTTCTTCAAGGATCCTTCAGGAAATGCACTGGAATTTAAAGCCTTTAAGAATATGGATCAACTCTTTGCCAAATAATTCATGAAAACCATACATCCCAATATTATTCGTCAAATTTTTGTACTGCTCATCATTGTGCTTATGGGCAGCCTTATTTTCAGGGAGATGCTTCCCTATCTTTCGGGAGTTTTGGGTGCCATTACTATTTATGTGTTACTTCGAAAATGGATGGTTAGATTGGTTCGACGCGGGTGGAATCCTGATCTCGCGGCAGCGCTTCTAATGTTCTTGTCTTTTATACTTATTCTGGTCCCGGTTGCCGGAATTGTTTTCATGCTTGGCAATAAAATTAGTAATGCAGTAAATAATTCTGAACGTGTTATTGGTGCCTTTAAGGATCAATTGGCAAAATGGGAAGCTATGGTGGGTTATGATTTGAACTCGCAGATCGATACTTCGGCTATTTCAGGTTGGATCTCCGAAAATTTGCAGAATCTGGCAGGTGGCACCTTTAATATTCTTGTCGCAATTGGTGTGATGTATTTTATGCTATTTTATATGTTCACCAACCGGCGACAGTTGCGGGAATCTTTGTTTGAATATATTCCTATTAATAAGAACAATTTAAAAGCCATAGGTAAAGACGCTCAAGCAATGGTACGTTCCAATGCACTGGGTATTCCCTTGGTGGCCATCGCTCAAGGAATAGTAGCGATCATTGGTTTTTTTATTTTTGGCATAGAAGACCCTTTCTTTTGGTTTGTCGTTGTTGTGATCGGCTCTATGATTCCCTTTGTGGGAACTTTTGTGGGTATTATCCCGGTATTTTTATTAACGCTTTCTTCCGGCAGTACTTTTCAGGCGTGGGGGATTCTAATCTACGGTATCGTTGTCGTTGGTTCTACCGACAATATTATCCGGCTGTACGTTCTTAAAAAATTAGACAATGTGCACCCACTAATCACCTTAATTGGTGTTATTATAGGTGTACCTCTTTTTGGATTCATAGGGTTGATCTTTGGACCTTTGCTTATTAGTATGTTTATCATTCTGGCTCGTATTTACCGTGAAGAATACGGAAAGAAAGTAGAAGGCGAAGAAAGGCTTTAAGCTATGTTTACCAAAATTAAACGAACAGAATATGCCTTCGGAAATAAACCGATTTTGGTCTGGGATGGTAATTGTGGATTCTGTGCGTATTGGGTGCACCACTGGAAGTATCTTACAGTAGGTAAAATAGAGTTCAGAACATATCAGGAAACCGCGGAGATCTTTGTCGATATTCCTATAAATGAGTTTAAGAAAGCATCCAGGCTCGTAGAACCCGACGGCAGAGTTTATAGTGGTCCCGATTCGGCTTATCGAAGTCTTGTTTACAGCACAAAAAACCATTTGCCCTATCACAAGTGGTATTTAAGGTATAGTTGGTTTACCTGGTTAAGTGACCAGATGTATATTGTCATAGCAAAGCACAGGTCTTTTTTTTATAAGCTTACTATTCTTTCCTTCGGAAGGAATCCGGAAAACTTAAAACCGTACTGGTTTCTGTATCTACTCTTATTTTTGGCTATAATTTATAGTTTGATACGTTTTTTATAACAAACTTTTAAAATAAAATCCGATTCTGAAGCCTTATCTTTAAAGTTATAAATAACAATCTATTATGTCTTTAAAAGGAATTTTCAAAAGAATGCGTGTTAACACCGATAAGAAAACCGTCGAGGTAGATCGGGACTATGTAGAAGATCAGGTAACCGAAATTGAAGAGGGTGATGTCGAGATCTTGTTGAAAAATGAAGAAGAGATCACCAAAAAATTGAGTCGGTCTAATTCCTTTGGGAAATATCTGGACATTGGTAAGTTAATGATCGCCATGGTCAAGGATATAAAACGTGGAGAATATAAGAGAGTTCCATGGTTTACTATAGCAACGATCGTAATGGCCCTATTGTATGTTTTAAATCCGTTGGATCTCGTACCCGATTTTATACCAGGTTTAGGATATCTGGATGATGTTGCAGTACTTTCAATCGGTATTGGATGGATAGAAAGTGACCTTCACAGTTACATCGATTGGAAGTTGGATCAAGGTTCTAAACAGGCTTAACGGTTTCGTCTTTGCTCTCTTGCCAATAGCGTATTCTTCAGTAACATTGCGATCGTCATAGGACCTACACCCCCCGGTACCGGCGTGATAAAGGATGCTTTTTTACTCACATTTTCAAAATCCACATCCCCGGTAATAACATAGCCTTTAGGGTGACTTTTATCTACTACACGGGTTATTCCCACATCGATGATCACAGCGTCATCACGAACCATTTCAGCCTTCAGAAAATTAGGAACCCCCAAAGCAGAAATAACGATGTCGGCCTGAGTAGTTATTTGAGCAATATTTTTGGTATTACTGTGCGTAAGGGTTACAGTACTGTTCCCCGGCCAGCCCTTGCGACTCATTAAGATACTCATAGGTCGACCAACAATGTGACTTCGGCCAATGACCACTGTATGTTTTCCTTTGGTATCCACCTTATAGCGCTCCAGTAATTCGAGGATCCCAAAAGGTGTAGCAGGGATAAAAGTCGTCATATCCAGCGCCATTTTTCCAAAATTTTCCGGATGAAAGCCATCAACGTCCTTACTCGGGTCGACCGCCATTAATACTTTCTGAGTATCGATTTGATCGGGTAAGGGCAATTGAATTATAAATCCGTCGATATCGTCGTTAGTATTTAGTTCTTCAATCTTATCCAACAATTCCACTTCGCTGGTGGTATTGGGTAATCGAACCATGGTCGATTCGAAGCCTACACGCTCACAGGCTCTTACTTTACTTCCAACATAGGTTAGACTGGCTCCATCGTCTCCTACGATCACTGCGGCAAGATGTGGTACTTTTTCTCCATTAGCCTTCATTTTAGAAACCTCGGCTGCGATCTCATCTTTAATATCGTTACTTACTTTCTTACCGTCTAGTATTGTCATGTTCGTTTGATATTGTGTTTTCTTATCAACAATTCGTATGAATTATTTCATCTTCCCCATCATTTGCATCATCTTACGGCCACCGCCACCCTGCATCATCTTCATCATCTTACTCATCTGATCAAATTGCTTCAATAACTGATTTACCTGTTGCACAGAGGTTCCGCTTCCTTTAGCGATCCTTTTCTTTCTGCTTCCGTTTATTACCGCAGGTGTAGAACGCTCATCGGGAGTCATACTGTGTATAATGGCTTCAATATGTTTAAAGGCATCGTCGTCAATATCGACATCTTTCATTGCTTTTCCGGCTCCCGGGATCATCCCCACAAGGTCCTTCATACTTCCCATTTTCTTTACTTGCTGGATCTGCTTTATGAAATCATCGAAACCAAATTGGTTCTTTGCAATTTTTTTCTGAAGTTTTCTCGCTTCTTCCTCATCAAATTGTTCCTGCGCTCGTTCTACCAACGATACCACATCTCCCATCCCAAGGATCCTGTCGGCCATCCTGGAAGGATAAAACACATCGATGGCATCCATCTTCTCCCCGGTACCGATAAATTTGATTGGCTTATTAACCACACTTTTAATAGAAATGGCTGCTCCTCCCCGGGTATCTCCATCGAGTTTGGTAAGCACTACGCCCTCAAAGTTTAGTCTGTCATTAAATGCTTTGGCGGTATTTACAGCATCCTGCCCTGTCATGGCATCTACCACAAACAGGGTTTCCTGCGGATCGATAGCTTTGTGAACATTGGCGATCTCGGTCATCATTTCCTCATCAACTGCCAATCGACCGGCGGTATCCACGATGATCACATTGTGGCCATTTTGCTTGGCGTGGGCGATCGCATTCTGTGCGATCTCTACCGGATTCATATTGCCTTCTTCGCTATACACCTCAACCCCTACCTGATCCCCGACCACATGTAACTGATTGATCGCGGCGGGACGATAGACATCACAGGCTACCAAAAGTGGCTTTTTAGATTTTTTTGTCTTTAAGAAGTTTGCAAGTTTCCCGGAAAAAGTAGTTTTACCACTACCTTGTAATCCGGACATCAAAATAATACTTGGGTTACCACTGAGGTTTAAGCCTTCGGCATCACCACCCATAAGCTCGGTCAATTCATCCTTTACAAGCTTGACCATCAACTGTCCGGGTTGTAAGGTTGTAAGTACATTTTGCCCCAGTGCCTTTTCCTTAACTGTATTCGTAAACTCTTTGGCAATTTTAAAATTGACGTCGGCATCAAGGAGGGCGCGACGAACTTCCTTAAGTGTTTCGGCTACGTTAACCTCGGTAATACTTCCATGTCCTTTGAGGACATGTAATGCTTTATCTAACTTATCACTTAAACTATCGAACATATCTTATGGTAATTTATTCTAAACGACACCTTATTTTAAGGCTTCAGTTTGCGTGCGCAAAGATACTAATTGAGCGCTGAGTTACAAAGATTCGGTTCCAGTTTAATTTTAAGAATACAGCATTCATATATATTCTTATCCCAAAGATGATCTGCTAATAAATTGGGTTAGCAAATTCAGTTTTAAGAGAACAATTAACAAAAAACAGACATTAAAAAACTTTCCGTATCTTTAATAGGAAGTTTTCTATGTGGGAATGCATTATAAAAGACATGCCTGCAACGGAGTGAGGTGTCACAAGTATCCAATGTGGCTACTATCGAATATCTGCTTGACAAAATAGCCTGTGATAATCTTGATAAAGGCACAATTTTTTATTCTCAACCTAAACTGAATCCTATGAAAACCTTAGTTGTATCTCTAATACTATTTACCATACCTCTTATTATACCTTCTAATCTATTTGCACAGGACGGAAAAACAGAAACCTTCTGGGTGCACGAAGACCCGGTAATACCGGCAAAGGTACTCGATTATGAAGCCTATTGTGCGACTCTGGCAGACAAATGCGCAGAATTCAATATTCAGAAGGCTAATTGGTTTACCATTTCAACCGACGAATTGCGGTATTTTCACATTACTCCTATCGATAAGATGGGGGATCTCGACCAAAACAGATTTTCCTTACTCCGGAATAAAATGGGCGAACAAGAATTTAACCAGCTATTCGATAATTTCGACAGTTGTTACGAAACACATAACGATTATATAATTCATCTGGATCATAACCTTTCGTATATGCCTTCGGGAGTCGAGATCATGCAAGACGGAATGGAATTCCGAAAATTAGAACTGTGGTATGTCACTCCTAAAAACATTCAAAAGATGTTGGACATCGCTAAGCGGTTTAAAGAATTATACAGCCGTAAAAGTTCTCCTGAGCATTATCGTGTTTACCGAAGCGGGTTTGGAGCTCCCGAGCCGTTTATACTCGTGGCTATTTCTGCGCCGAGCGCCGAAGAATACGAGCGAATTAGAAAATTGAATAAAGAATTATTGGGAAAAGAACGCGATGTGATCTACAAAGAACTTTTGGAAACCATTAGTAAAGTAGAAACACTTTCAGGATATATGAGAACAGACCTGTCTTATTCTCCCAAAAAATAAGTCCATAGATTAACGTCGTCCTCTTTTCTGAAAGCCTTTCTTTTGCTTTGGGTTAGATTTTCGATTGCTGTTTTGTCGTCCCCGTTGATTTTGTGCTTTATTCTCGGCTTTACGGTCTAACACCTCGGTTAAGGTTTCGGTAACTTCAAATCCCGGGATCGTTTCTTCCTGTAGTCGTTCCCCCAGCAATTTTTCAATGGCTCTTACATATTCATCCTCATCAACACTAACTATGGATATGGCTTCACCACTTGCTCCTGCACGTCCGGTTCTTCCAATGCGGTGCACATAATCCTCCGGAATATTAGGCAATTCGTAATTAATTACGTGGGGCAATAAGGGAATATCAAGTCCGCGCGCTGCAATATCGGTAGCTACAAGTACCCGTACCTTGCCACTTTTAAATCCGGCAAGAGCTTTTGTGCGGGCACCCTGACTCTTGTTCCCGTGTATGGCAGACGAAGAAATATTCGCTTTTTCTAGCTTCTGGCTCAATCGGTTGGCACCGTGTTTGGTTCGTGTAAATATTAGAACCTGTTTCCAGTCGCCTTCAGAAATTAGTTTTACGACCAGATCGGTTTTCTTGGATTTATCGGTTCTGTATACGATCTGCTCTACCTTTTCGGCAGTAGAATTCTCCGGAGTGGCTTCAACTAAAACGGGGTGATGAAGGAAACTGCCAGCCAGTTGTTTTATTTCTTTCGAAAAAGTGGCAGAGAACAAAAGGTTTTGTCTTCTGTTTGGAAGTAAGGCGAGAATTTTTTTAATATCTCTAAGAAAACCCATATCCAGCATTCGATCGGCTTCATCCAGCACCAACATTTCTACATTAGCCAGAGAGAATACTTTTTGATTATGAAGGTCGAGCAGTCTACCAGGAGTGGCTACCAGAATATCGACCCCCTGACGAAGCGTTCTAATCTGGGGATTGGCATTAACGCCTCCAAATATTACGGTCGATCTGAGGTCTACATAGGCAGCATAGGTTCTAATGTCATCGTAAACCTGAGCTGCAAGTTCTCTGGTAGGTGTTAGAATAAGTGCTCTTACCGGTCTTTTACTAAGCGGCTTACTATTGTTCAATATTTGAAGCATGGGAAGGGCAAAGCCAGCTGTTTTACCGGTTCCGGTTTGAGCAGAGGCTAAAATATCCTTTCGTTCTAATATCTTCGGAATTGCTTTTTGCTGAATTGGGGAGGGAGTAGTATATCCTTTTTTGTCGATCGCTTTCAACAGGGCATCGGATAGCCCGAGGTTTTTAAATGACATAGAATGTTTTTCAGAAATATATTCTGAAAATTACTCAGGTCATATTTCATTATGAACGGCAAAGATACAGTTAATAATCGGGGCTTAGGTTCGCTGTAACTGAGAAAATGAAAACAGAATTAAAAATACGCGAGAATACGTATATATTCTATGAAATTAATTTGTAATTTTAAAAAGTTGTATTTCAATGTTTTATAATTTCAACGACCCTCCAATTCTACAGTAACGTAACACTTGTTGTTAAACGGTAAAAACCAATTACTAACCAAACCAATAATTATGAAAAAATTCACCTTATTAGGCATTATCTTAATGTTCTTTGTGGCTTGTCAGGAAAAACAATCTGAACGTTATACCCAAAATTCTCCGGAAATTGATTCGGTTAAAGCAGCGATCGCAGCTTATGAAGCGGCAGATTGGGACAAGTATGTTAGTCTCTATGCCGATACGGCCAAGATCTATCACAATACCAAAGACAAACCCGTTAGTCCGACACAGTCTGCAGAGCGTTTTAAAGAATCCACCTCGGGATATTCCAGCTATTCGTTTGTAAAAGATGAAGGAGATATGGAAATGGTTGTAACCGATGAAGGTGAGACCTGGGTAAATTACTGGGGTATTTGGGAAGGCACTATGTCTGCCAACGATCAAAAGTTCGTCATGCCTGTACATCTTACCTTGCAATTTAAGGATGGTAAAATTGTAAAAGAATATGGATACTACAACCAGACTGAACTTGTTCTGGCCAACATGGAATTACAAAAAGCAGCAAAAGCCACAGACACATTGGCGAATGATGTTGGAATGCAACAAGATAATTGATCGTATTAAATCGATAAAAAACCTCTCGTGTATATTACGAGAGGTTTTTTTTTGCCATTTTACTTTTTTAATCGCCGCCAAAGGATTACCGTTAACAGGATTATGATGAATAGGATGGGCCAAATATGAATAAGCCCAAGAACAATGGCTTCGATCATGTTCCAGCCAAATGAAAGTCCGTTCTTGGCCTTGGCTGCAAAACTCTTCTTGTAGCTGTCCGGCTCCTTTATATATTCTACAGTTTCATAAAGATCGATCTGGATGGTACTGTATGAAACTTTACTTGTTAAATATTTCAATCTACCCTGTGCAGCTTCAATCTCCTCCTGTATCACCCGAAGTTTATCTTCGGTGTTTAAGATATCTTCCACCGTACGCGCGTTTTTCCGAAGTACTTCTTCATATCTTGCCTTTACTTCCAGCTTGGTTTTTAATCGGGTTTGAAGGTCGATATATTCTTCAGTAACATCTTTGGTAGTAATATTCTCGTATTCGACGAATTCGACCACCGAACCAATAGAGTCCATGATCGCATCAAAACGATCGCTGGGAACCTTGATCGTAAAGCGGTTTTCTTTTTGATAAAGATTATTCTCGAATCTCAAGTCACTGATATAGGCATCGTATTGACCGGCAATTACCTTTATCTGCTCTGTAGCCTTTGTAACACTGGCCACTTTATATCGCGCCGAAGCCGATTTAATGATCTTAAGATCGACGGGAGTCTCGATAAGATTGGCGGTACCATCCTGCTTAAAGGAGGCCATCTCTTCCGCTTCTTCAATGGTTTCAAAGTCTTCGGAAAGGTCAACATCGGCTACTTTTAGGTTTTCACTGTAACTTCCGTTGTTACACGAAAAAACCGAAAGGACGATAACAATTATGGCTATTGTTTTAAATACTGATTTAACTGAAATTGTTTTCATAATTTTATATTTTTAAGGATTACTGAGACAAACTTATTCAGCCAACGGCAGGAGGCTTTGCAAAGCGGTAGTAAACCCTTTGTAAATTATTTTACAATTTTTAATAAACTTATAATCAGTAATTTATAACTCTTTGAATCCTTCAAACAAACATCTCTTTACTACCTTAAAAAAGGAAATTGCCCTCACTTTTTTAAGTAAACACCATGCTCCTGCTTCAATGAAAGATTGGAAAGGGGAAGATATTGTTGCGTTTCAGGAGGATCTCTTCAGCAAAACCAAAGCGAGGGTCAGTGAAAAATGGTTTTACACCTATTTTAAGAACGAACCCCATAAGCTACCGCGTATCGATATGCTCAATTTGTTGAGCAATTATACGGGATATTCAAATTGGAATGAATTTAAAACAAAGCACGGACCGTCATTTATAAAGCAAAAGAAGAATACCAAAGCCATAATGTATCTTATCTTTATTGGGTTACTTATTGGAATTTCAATACTGTATTATTCTTTAAACGGCACTCACGAATTTCGCTTTTGTATGGTCGATGAGGATCAAAACGAGGCCATTTCAACTGTAACATTGGATATTAAGATACTAACAGAAGGACAATCGCCTGTTTATCTCAAAACCGACAGCAACGGATGCTTTACTTATGAAACCCATGATGACATTATAAAATTCGTAGTACAGTCTCCGTATCATAAGACCGATACGATCATTAGGCATATCAATACCGGTAACAATCCGGTAGTCCGGCTAAGTACAGATGACTACGCTCTTATGCTGCAATATTACAGTAATGGTAATGTGAGTGACTGGGAAAAACGGAAGGAGCAATTACGTTCGATGATCTCAGAAAATGCTCAAATTTATCAGATCTACCCGCAGCAAAGTGGGATTGAAATGTATTCCAGAGAAGATTTTATAAGCAAACTTACTATCCCCACCAGTAGTCTGAAGAACATTGAAATTTTGGATAAAACCTATAGGAACGGACAAATTGTAAAACTGAAATTCATAGTGAAATGAAAGGCTTTTTATACATACTATTCGTAATTTTGGTAACAGTTTCCTGTAACAACAGTTATAATTCGGAAAGTCTGAAGGCCTCAGATGTGGCCGAAGAGGAATTGGAAGAGGCCGTTGCTGAAGTTGATGATGGGAAAACTGTGGACTATGAGGCAATTGCAAAACAAAAGCTTCAGGAATATGTGGATCTGAAATTGCTACAGCAGCAACACCCGGAATTCAAGTCAGGTATAACGGAAAAATTGGAAGCTTTATCTGAAGATGATATCGACATTTTTTCAGATAGTTTAAAAATCGATATCAGAAATATATCACCGATATCTGAAGCACGCAGGCTCAATGATTCGGTAACCGAATTAAAACTGAGCTTCGATATAGTTTCAGAAAAATCAACGCGAAGGGATACTTTGTATGCGTTAATTCTGTCACGCACCATCCAATTAGACGGGTTAGAACGAATTTCAACCAAAATGACCTTCCGTAGAAATAAAGAAGAGCGATAAACAAATCTTAAATTATGACATCAATTCATCCATATCTCACATTTAATGGCGATTGCGAAGCAGCGTTTACTCTGTACAAAGGAATATTTGGAGGTGATTTTCAAACATTAAGTCGCTTTGGAGAAATGCCACCCGATCCTGAATATCCTGTTTCTGAAGAAGACAGAGATTTAATTATGCACGTTTCCTTACCCATAGGAGACCATAGTGTTTTAATGGGAAGTGATACCTCAGAGAATTTTGGACATAAGGCAGTGGCCGGCTCCAATTTCTCTATTTCTATAAACGTCGAAAAGCGTGACAAAGCAGACGAAATCTTCAAGAAACTTAGTGACAAAGGCTATGTGATCATGCCTATGGCCGATACTTTCTGGGAATCTTATTTCGGTATGTGCAAAGATCGTTTTGGAATTCAATGGATGGTAAGCGCCGAACACAGTAAGTCGAAATAATTCTCAATTTAATGATATAAATAGGGTTGTGACGGATACCGTTATTTGTATTCATCCCGTATATTTGAAATTCTAAAATATAACTTCATGAAAAAAATCATATTTATCCTGTTCGCTTTTAGTGTAAGCGTGGTATTTGCTCAAACTGATAAGGAAAAAGTACTGGAAACCATTTCAAAAAACAATATTGAGGGCCATATTTACTTTTTGGCCGATGATCTATTAAAAGGGCGAGAAACAGGTACCGCTGAGAACAAGATCGCGGCTGCCTATCTGGCGAATAGCTTTAGACGCTATGGAGTTAAACCCAATCCTAAAACAGGCACTTATTATCAGGAATTTCAACTGAAGAAGGTAATTCCTCCACGAAAAAATACATTTTCCATAAACGGAACTGAATACAAGGATAATGTGGCTATTCAGCCTACGCTAACCGAATTTAAAGGAGAGGCAATATTTTTAGGCCATGGACTAGAGAGTGACTATGAAAATGCAAATGTGGACGGAAAACTTGTGGTCGTAAAGGCCGGAAGTCCTACGTCCAAAGATGCCCGACAGGCATTTGGATTTAAAGACGAGAAAATTCAATTAGCCCGCAAAGCCGGCGCAAAAGGATTAGTTGAGTTTATTGATACCGATGATAATATCTGGGGATTTATAGAACATAATTTTACGGGGGTTCGTCTGGAAATGGTTAAGGAAAATAATTCTCAGGATAATGACCAGGGTACCGATGACTTTTTATATATGTGGGCTCTCGATAAAGGAGGGATCCATACCGGTAAATTAGAAAAAAGTCCGAAGTTAACAGGAGCTCTGTTGGTTGGCGCTCCAAGAACGGAACTCATCACTACTCAAAACGTGATCGGTGTGGTTGAAGGAACAGACCCAAAACTTAAAAATGAATATATCATCTATTCGGCGCACTACGACCACGTTGGGGTAGGTACACCCGATGAGACAGGCGATAATATTTACAATGGTGCCCGGGACAATGCCGTGGGAGCTACCACCGTATTAAGTATGGCCGAAAATCTTGCCAAATATCCAACGAAGCGGTCTGCCCTGTTTATTTTGTTTACCGGAGAAGAAAAGGGACTGCTGGGAAGTAATTATTATGTAGAGCATCCTGTGCTTCCTCTTAATCAGATGGTTTTTTGCTTTAATAGCGATAACGCCGGTTATAACAATACAGCCTTGGCCACTATAATCGGGTTAGATCGAACCACGGCATCAGAAAATATAAAGAATGCTGTGAAGGAATTTGGTCTTAAAGCCACCGATGATCCTGCTCCCGAACAAGGGCTATTTGACCGAAGTGACAACGTTCATTTTGCAGCAAAAGGGATTCCAGCACCTACATTTTCATTGGGATTTTCATCATTTGACGGAGATGTTACTAAATATTATCACCGCCCCGGAGACCACGCAGATAGTCTGGATTATGAGTATCTTGAAAAATTCTTCAGGGCATATGTGCTTGCAGGTAGACTAATAGCAAATGATCCGGTAACACCATTCTGGAAAAAGGGGGATAAATATGAAGAAGCCGGTGAGAGGTTGTATAACGAATAATACAGGTGAACAAGGCTAGACTCTTATTATTATCCTGTTTTCTGGCGTTGCAATGCGGGACCAAAATTATGACTACCTATACCTATACCGACCAGAATAATAATGTGTTTGATATTTCACCCAAAGAAATAAGATACGTGCCAATTACTCCTGTTGAAAGCTCTTCAGGAACTTATAGTGGTGGAGAAAAAGTGACCGTGTCTATTACTGAAGAAGACTTTAAGGAAATTTCGGAGCTGGCAACTGAATTGTTTCAGAATACTGAAGTACACACCTCAAAAAGAACAATGGGTACTTCGGTTTTGTATGCTACTACTGAAAACGGATCTAAGCGCGTAACCTTACTGCGTTCAAAACAGAGAGGTGATTTGGAACGTGTCTTAAATTCGTTGAAAGAATAAAACAAATAAAAAAACCGACTGCTTTCACAGTCGGCTCCTTTAGGGGCAAAAAAACA
This sequence comes from Constantimarinum furrinae, assembly GCF_014295415.1. Taxonomy (GTDB): domain Bacteria; phylum Bacteroidota; class Bacteroidia; order Flavobacteriales; family Flavobacteriaceae; genus Constantimarinum; species Constantimarinum furrinae. Next base: position 1,685,304 of record NZ_CP052909.1, on the reverse strand, counting down.
GCTAATTAAAGTTTGGCAAAGGTTAAGTAGTCGGTTCCACCATTACCGCCGCTTACATCAAATAATTCCACCAGGGTTGTCGTATAATTTGAAACATCCCAATCGTCATTAAATTCATCAAAAGGAATCTGTCCGCCGAAGTTAAGTACAAGATCGAGTCCGCTGCTGCTGTTGGTCACATTCCATGTTCCGTTAATAGCACCATTACTATTCGTAGCGACTACGGTGCCATCAATGTTAAAAACAATGGTATAGGAGGTATAATGGTAGGTTTCATCATCACCATCGTCTATATAGCTTTGTACAAACCATTGTCCGTCTGATAATACATCAACAAGACCCTGAGTACCGCCACCGCCGCCTGTGCAGCCCGTATAGGGATTTCTTCCGAAGGTAAGGTAATCGGTGCCACCGTTACCACCACTTATATCAATTAGGCTTATACTTTGAGCATCAAAGGAAATAAGATCCCAGTCGTCATTAAGATCATCGAATGGATCGTTACTTCCTGTGGTCTGGAAATTCAATACCAGGTCCTGTCCGCTACTACTGTTGGTCACAGCCCAACTACCATTTTTTGTGTTGTTTGGGCTCACCGCAATTACCGTTTGATTAGCGTTAAAGGTAAACTCATAAGCCTGGAAATGACAGGTTTCATTGTTGCCATCATCTTCGAGAAGATTAACATACCAAACACCGTCCACCAGTGTTTCTACTAGGGTTCCGGAACCACCACCGGTTCCTCCTCCGCCACCGCCTCCGCTATTAGGAGTACGTTCGTAAGTTAGAAAATCTACATCGCCATTGCCACCGCTTATGTGCTTTAAACGAATGATATCGTTGGTCGCTTCAATAATATCCCAGTCTTCATTGAGTTCGTCAAACGGGTTTGTGGTTCCGAAGAATAGATTAAGATCGGGAGTGCTGCTGCCTGTAAGGCTCCAGGTACCGTTTACATTGTTAGTACCATTGTTTGCAAGGGCCGTATTATCTGAATTAAAGTTGAACTCATAACCTGCGTAGTTACTTGTTTCTTCTACATCGTCGAAAAAGTAAGTGACAAACCAGCTACCGCTTGTAAGGATGTCTTCGAGGTTTGACGGAACTTGATTTCCTCCTCCTGAAGCACAATTAGAGATTAGTGTAGCAAGCTCGGTATTGCTGTTAACCTCCACTATAGAACCATCCTGAAGGATCACAGAGATAGGGAAATCTATAGCTACAGTGCTCCCGGGGGTTAATCCTGACAGAAACAGGAACAACTCTACATCGCTGTTCACCGTTTGTGTACCTGTCTGCTGATTATTGGCATCATAGATAAAAAATGAGATCGGGTAAACAAAATCGATACAATCGATAGAATCCGGGGCATTGTTTTCAGATGAGGTACGCACCATCAAATTTGTAAGTTGAGAGTCTACTGCAACAACTTCTCCATTATCTTCCAGGGGTAATTCTTCTTCCGAACAAGAGGTTAAAACAAATCCCACACAAAGTAAAATGTAAAAGGAAATTTTGGTTAATTTTTTCATAGCAATTTTTAATTTTGGGTTATATACGAATAGAACAAACCAAATGAAAAAAGCCCTACCCTAATTCTGAAATAATTTTTAATAATCTGTTTTTCAAGTTTTTATATTATTTTTTATAGTAATGATCTAAGTTTTACTGAACAAATAATAAAAATGATATGCGGATTTTTCAAAGTAGAATGGAGATAAAAAATGTAGGGATTTAACAAAAAAAAATCATCCGGGAAAGGATCCGGATGATCATAAACGGGGCAAAAAAATTAGGGAATTTTAGGTCAAGTAGGTTTGCTTAAAAAGGTGGTGTTAAAAGAAGGCACTCAATATAGATCTCTTCCAAATTTTTCGATGCATCTTCATTCTATACTTATGCTTGAAAATTATCATATCGAAGCCAAAAGCATGATTTCATTTGAATCCCTATCGTTGAGTGCCTTAATGAAACAACTATGTTAGATCTTGGTGAAAGTGAGGTAATCGGTACCTCCATTTCCGCCACTTACGTCTATGAGTTTGATCTCATTTTGAGATACACTTATAATATCCCAGTCGTCATTTAGGTCTTCAAATTTGTTAGACTCCGGCACCGGAAAGAATATATTGAAGTCTGCACTGCTGCTATTAGAGCTTCCATCGTCGTCGCTTGACGAGCTACTGCTGTTTGATACAGACCAGGTTCCGGTAACCGTAGTGTTGCCATTAACCGCAACTAACGATCCATCATCATGAAAAGTGAAACTAAAACCACTAAAGTCACCGGTTTCAACCTTGTCTGAATCATAAAAATAAGTGATCTCCCAGCTGCCACTCATTGCGGTTTCCGCAATTTGATCTGCACTTGCACTGTTGGGGTTTGAGGAGTCATCTGTAGAACAAGCTACGACCAACACCCAGGAAATCACCATCACTAATCCAATAAATCTCTTTTTCATCATTACTAGCTTTTTTATTTTTTTTTAATTTTTCTTAAATTTCAATGTGTCTTCAATATTATTGCTACTGTCGAGAGTAACCAGAGTTACTGAAGTTTCGGTATATTGAAGTACCTTATATTCGTCGTCATCGGCACCGTTTAACGGACTGTCCATATCGAATTCAAAGTTGAGATCCTGACCAATTACAGTGATGATCCATATTCCGTTAACCGTTTGTGAACCATTGAAAGCCGAAACACTTTGGTTGGACAAGAAATTAAAATCGTATCCGTTAAATTCGGCTGTTTCATCATCGCCATTATCCAAAAACAATTCTACGAACCACGTTCCGTCCTGCATAAAATCCCTGAGTTCCTGAGGATCGGGGTTAGTACCCCCACCTCCACCACCACAGCCGGTAGCAGGGTTTCTTCCGAAGTTTAACAGATCGGGATTCCCTCCACCACTGCCGGTATCACGAAGATCAATATGGTCGAGATCAAATTCCAGCACTTCCCAGTCATCATTGAGGTCACTGAATGAGCCGCTTCCCGAGTTGTCGAAATTAAGAATCAGACTCAAGACACCATTGTTGGATTCCACAGTCCAGAATCCATTTCTCGTATTCGATGGGCTAACCGCAGTGGCAGTCCCATTTACAAAGTAGGTGAATACATAGTCTGCAAATTCGCAGGTATCATCATCGCCGCTTTTTAACAGGAGATTTACATACCATTCTCCGGTGGTTAGATCTTCAATAAACTGATTGATCGTATTATTAGTTCCACTGTTTGGAGATCTTTCGAAGGTTAAAAGATCGATTCCGCCAGTTCCTCCGCTATTATGTCTTAATCTTATAATCTCTGAAGTAGCTTCCAGTATCTCCCAATCTTCGTCCAATTCATCAAAGGGTATCGTGGTTCCGAAGAAAAGATCGAGTCTCGGCATCGCTCCGCCTGAAAAATTCCATGTACCATTAACCGTATTCGAACCATTATTCGCCTGGGCAGTATTGTTCGTTTCGAAGCTAAATTCATAACCGGAATAATTTGAGGTCTCATCAAAATCATCAAAGAAATAGGTAATGTACCACACATCGGTCGTGAGATCTAACTCAAATTGTTCCTCATTTATAGGATCCGGAGTCCCCCCACTATTATTTACACATTCGGTGATCAGTTGTTCTAACTCCTGGTTGGAATTCACCAATACTATGGAGCCATCCTCTAGTACAACCGATACAGGAAAATCGATACTGATAAATTCTCCATTTTCAAGTGTGGATAAAAATATAAAGAGCTCTAGATCATTATTCACTGTTTGAGTCCCTATTTGCTGCTGATTATCGTCGTAGATAAAGAACGTCACCGGATAGATTATGTCTAAACAGGCTATAGCTGAATTACCACCTCCGTTTTCACATGCCTCAATCAAAGCGTCAAGTTCGGCTTGATCATTAATGGTCACCTGAGAAAAATCTTCCAACATCAGCATAATCGGAAAAACGATCTCTAAGGTATCGGGATCGTTGGGAAACTGATTGAATATATTCTGAACGATCTGTAGATCCTCGACACTTTGTAAGACGACTTCCTGACCGTTTGCAAAAACAGTGACAGGGTAAACTAAAGTACTGCAGCTGTTACCGTCAATTATATTATCTATAACTCCTGAATTCTGAGATGTTCGAATCAACAAATTAGTAAGTGTAGAATTTGCCGTAATCGTTTCTTCTTCATTATCGTCTATGAAGATCTCTTCTTCTTTTTGGCAAGACAAAAAAAGCATACTGAACAAAAAGATCAGTAAAAATTGGAGCCCGGTTGATTTGTTTACTTTCATGTTTTATTTGGGTGCTTTAGTGATAAAACAGGTATATTCAATTTTACCCTACCCGAAAAATAATTATTTTTAAATATATTTAGCCACCTAAGAGAACATTATATAATGACAGAAGATAACGTCTGCAACGAAAGTACATTCAATAGAATTTATACCGAACACGGCAGATCTATATGGGGGTTTATTTATTATAAGTGTGGAGACAGCGCCCAGGCCGATGATCTGGTTCAGGAGGCCTTTATAAAATTGTGGCAAAATTGTGCCAAGGTAACATCTCAAAAAGCAAAATCCTTTTTATATACCGTCGCTAACAACACCTTTTTGAATGAAGTAGCGCACAAAAAAGTGGTGTTGAAGCACGCCAAACTTCAGCCCGATTCGGTTAATAATCAATCCCCTCAGTTTGTGTTGGAGGAAAAGGAATACCTTCAGAAAATAGAAAAAGCGATCGAAAATCTTACGGAAGCACAACGAACGGCTTTCCTAATGAACCGTATTGATGGAAAAAAATATGCCGAGATCGCAGAAATCCTGGGTATCTCGGTAAAAGCAGTTGAAAAGCGTATGAGTCAGGCTTTAGCCTCTTTGAGAAAGGAAATTGAAAATTTATAATACTTAATGGTAGGGTAAAAGACCATTTGGCTGTTAGGGTATTAGGAATGTTATTATAACTATGGATAAAAACTACATATTGCATAAATATTTAAACGGAGAAGCGACGGCCGAGGAAATAGCTCAGCTCAAGGAATCTCCGGAATATGCTTCTTATATAAAGATCTCCGAAGTAACGGGAGAGTTCACAACTCCATCGTTTGATGCTGAAGGCAATAAGAAAGCGATCGATGCAAAAATAGGCGATCCGAAAGTCAGAACCTTGAGCCCTTTTGGTATGTTTATAAGAGTGGCAGCCGTTGTCATGGTGCTGCTAGCCGGGTATTTATACGTAAGCACTCTGGATACTACCGTAAATACCGGAATTGCTGCAAAGGAAACCTTTTTGCTTCCGGATAATTCCGAAGTCGTGTTAAACGCTTCATCAGAGATCGTATACAATAAGAAAAAATGGAACGACAACCGGGCGTTGGCCTTAGAAGGCGAGGCTTATTTTAAAGTTGAAAAAGGCAGTAAATTCAGCGTTAAGACATCACAGGGTATCGTTAGTGTTTTGGGAACTCAATTTAACGTGTTCTCCAGGGATACAATTTTCAATATAAATTGTTACGAAGGTCTGGTAAGTGTTCAGTTTAACGACACACTTATTAAACTTCCTGCCGGAAATAAACTAAAAATAGAGAACGGAACGTTAGTAGTTCATACACAAAGCAATACACAGTCACCAAGCTGGATCACAAATGAGAGCAGTTTTGATAATGCTAGCCTGGCCACTGTCATTGAAGAGTTACAACGACAATATCCAATTCAAATAACCTCACAAAATACTATAGTAAATAAGCGGTTTTCGGGGAGTTTTACACATCAGGATCTAATGATCGCACTGCGCTCGGTATTTGATCCCCTCCAACTGGAATTTACTGTTGAAGGAGACCAAGTACATGTATATGCACCTAAAGACAAATAATTTTCGACTGGTATTTATTACCCTGTTATTTGTTTTCAGTTTACAGAATATTCACGGTCAGAACACTGAAAAGAAAGCCCTCCTAAGTATTATGACCGATCTTGAATCTAAGCATAATGTTAGATTCTCATATGCGACGCAAGACGTTTCTCAGATAAGCATTGTTCCACCGGAAGAATCGCTAAACCTGAACGAAAGTCTTCAATACTTGAACAATATCACTCCTTTAATCTTTACTGAAATTGATAACCGATATATTACGGTAGTTCGAAAAAATAATATTTCTAAGTACTGCGGAAGGATCATTAATTCTGAAACCGGCGATCCTATGGAAGGAGCCAACATAGTGAGCCAAAACAGTAGATTTTCTACGATCTCCAATTCTGAAGGTTATTTTTATCTACCGCAATCTGCAGCAGGAACCAATTTCACGGTATCGCATGTTGGTTTTGAACAGCAAACGCTGCTGGTGGATGAGCTTAGGTCGGACTGCTTGTCGATCATGATGTTACCCGCCGTAGATATGTTGGAACAGGTGTATATAAGAGCCTTATTTGTTAAGGGTATCGATAAGAATACCGATGGTGCCCTAACCTTATCTGCAGACAGTTTTGGACTGCTGCCGGGGCAAACAGATAACGATGTGCTCTTAATTGCTCAATCACTCCCCGGAGTGGAAAGTGTAGACGAAACCGTTTCGCATATCAATATTAGAGGTGGAACACGGGATGAAAATCTTATCCTCTGGGATAATATAAAGATGTATCAGAGCGGGCATTTCTTCGGATTGATCTCTGCGTATAACCCCGATCTAACCAAAAATGTAACGATCTATAAAAACGGAAGTCCGGCTAAATACGGCGAAGGAGTTTCGGGAGTTATCGATATGCGATCTACCAATACCATCGCTGAAACGTTTAGAGGTGGTGCCGGACTCAATTTAATTAACACCAATCTGTTCTTCGAGATCCCGCTTTCAAAAACCATGGGACTTCAAACCTCGGCCCGAACATCGATCAATACAGTGCTGGAAACGCCGGTGTACAAAACCTATTCTGAGCGGATCTTTCAGGATACCGAGATCACTTCCGTAGATAGCAGTAATAGCACTGCCTTGGTAAGCGCCGATGAAGATTTTAAATTCTATGATTTTAGCACCAAATTTCTTTGGGATTTTTCAGAAAAAGATAAGGTAAGACTTAATTTTCTTACTATGCAGAACTCGCTGGACTTTACTGAAACCATTAATGAAACACAGAGTTCCCAAACCAGTAAACTGGATCAAAATACTTTGGTTGCCGGAGCTTCATGGGATCGGAAGTGGGACGAGGGAATTAAAACCTCATTTTTAGGGTATGGCAGTTATTACCTTTTGGAATCCATCAATCGCGATATATTTACGACTCAGGAGCAATTTCAGGAAAACGAAGTACTGGAAACAGGTATAAAACTGGACTCGGAGCTCCAAATTTCAGACAGGAATACCATAAAAGCAGGATATCATTTTTCAGAAACCGGTATATCGAACACACAACAAGTTAATTTGCCTCGTTTTTTGAGCAAGGATAAAGATGTGCTTCGTTCCCATATTATTTACGGGGGAATAGCATACCGGCCTAGCGGCAACAATAACTCTGTGATCAACGCCGGATTTCGGGTTAATTATTTCAGTAAATTCAAGGAAACATTTATTGAACCCAGACTGAGTATTCACCAGGAAGTTGGGAGTGGTTTTGCAATCGAAGGTTTGGGCGAATTTAAAAGTCAGACCACCACACAACGAATCGATTTTGAAAGTGATTTTCTGGGCGTTGAAAAGCGTAGATGGGTTTTGGTTAATAATGACGATATCCCCATCATTAAAAGTAAACAAGGGTCTGTAGGTATGGTTTATGCAAAAGACAATTGGTTCGCTAATGCAGAGGGATTCTATAAGAGTGTGGATGGAATTACCGCAGCCAGTCAGGGCTTTCAGAATCAGTTTCAGTTCACAAGAGATACGGGCGGGTATCATGTTAAGGGAGTTGAATTTTCAGTAAACCGTCGTACACCGCGATTTAGTGCCTGGCTTAGTTATTTATACATGATCAATGATTACGAATTTTCGAATCTGGAACCCAATATTTTTCCGAATAATCTAGATATACGACATACCGCTACTGTTGCAGGTTCCTATAACTTTAAGAATTTTAAGATCGCTCTCGGATTTAACTATCATACCGGAAAACCGAACACTTTCCCGCTTAATGGAGCCGAGATTATTGAGGTAAACGGAGAAGAGGTCATACAATACGACAGTCCGAATGCCGAACGACTTTCCAGTTATTTTAGAACAGACATTTCTGCAGAATATATCTGGGAACTTTCAGACAAAGTAGATGCCAAAATAAATCTGGCGGTATTAAATATTGCCGATACCGATAATACATTAAATATCAGATATGTATTAACCACCGATGAAAACGGTGCGACCCGCGTAAATCAGGTAAAAGAAGTTTCCTTAGGACTTACTCCTAACTTCGCTGTCCAAGTACTTTTTTAGGCATAGGGTTTTTCCTTCTATGAATTCCCATAAATTTAATTTCTAGCAGAATTCTTTGATAGTGAGACGATTAGTTCACAATACTTTAGCACCATCAGTATTAATCGAATCTAAAATCTCTCATTATGAAAACACAAGACACAATTAAAGTAAAATTTGCCATGATGGCATTTTTCATTGCTGCGTTAACGTTTACCGGTAACGCACAGGAATGTGCGACCACACTGGCATCAAAATCGGGTACCGTATTATCTGCCAATCCCGGGGTGCTAACAACCACGGCGACCTCAGATCAAGTGGTTGTAAAGATCAGAAAAACCGGGGGTCGTGCCGAGACTCAGGTCAATGTATATGTAAACAACGTTATGCAACCCGATCCGCAGGACGTTTTCGAATTTGACAACGGAAACTACACCGAATCACAGTATAGAACGAGAACATTTAATAATGTTTCGGGAAAAACGATTAAAGTTCAGATCGTGAATCAATCTGTGGCAAATACCTTTAAGTACACGCTAAAAATAGACGGTTCCAAAAAATCTGTTGCTACCACAGGTGGTAAAGTTGAAGGAACACTTATTGGGCAGACCAATAAAACCATTTATACCGATGGGTCATGTACTCCAAAGACTCGGATAATTGTTAGGAGAAAGAATGGAAGGGCTCGTGGAAACATTCGAGTATGGGAAAAACAAAGCAACGGTTCTTGGCAGCGTTTGGATCAGTACAGTCAGACTCTTGAGCAAAATCAAGACAAAAAGATCTTTGTTGTTAACTCTAACAAGAAGTTAAAAGTTGAATTGCGAAATGTATCTGTAGGAAATACACTGGGATATATTATGAATGCTTTAGCTGCTAATTAATTTACAATTCAAAAGTCCTCAGTCTTTTCCTACCGGAATTCATAGATTTTTTACACATCATAGATTTCTTAGATGGCCTTACTTTTCAGGAAAAGTACCTTAGAGCAATTCGAATTCAAATAACTATTTAAATATACGATCATGAAAAAAATAATAATCACCATCATTATAGCCATTTTCGCCTGTAATTTTCAGGCTCAGGCTCAAAACTGCAATCAGGGCGCCAAGCTAGCAGAAAAAACATGGGAAAAATGGGGACCCTGGAAGCCCAATATTACTTTAATCCCCTTTAAAGCTGAGGTTCAAAAGATCAAGAACGTTTGGAACTGGATCGCTGCAAATGGCGGAGCTACAATAGGACCAAGACTTCTCGAGCTGGATGGTGGAAATGAATCCGGCAATATTGCAGGACAAACCAAAAGCACATTTGTAACACCCCCTTCTTTCGACGATAGGGTTGAGATCACCATCAATAAGTACGATGGAAGAGCAAAAACTGGAGTTGTGATCTGTGTACAGGGGCGAGACGGTGTAACCACTCAAAAGGCATCTTACGAGTTTCCCAACGATAGAAACGGAAAAGTGAAAAAATTCACTTTAAACAATGTGAGAGGAAAGATCATCATTGTTGCCATGAAAAATCAATCGGTTGGAAATAAATTCAAATACCGAATTAACGGTAAGAAAAAATAGTCAAGAAGGAGGGGATAAGAATATTTCCTCCTTTTTCATAGAATTTTTTCTTCAGAAATGAACACAAAGTAAAACCAAAACAAGATGAAAAATATAGCAATTATATTAGGGTTGATCGTCACCTGTCTTGCGCAGGCTCAACCCAAGGTATATGCAATAGAACCATTGCCTAATAAGGAAGTTTCTTATACCGGAAATCTCTCTGAAGGGGTAATACTCGATGACCTCAGTTGGGCATGGAGCAGTTCAAATGCATGCTTTCCAGCAACCCAACAACAAAAATTTACTGGAAAGCACCTGTTCTTTACGGGAATCATCCCAAAATACAGTGAAATGACGGTAACCGTTATTCCTAAAGACCCCAACGCGAATTTCAGCGTATACGCCTATGAAATTGGGGTAAACAGTAATGATTTGGTACCGAATCTTCCTCGTTGCATACGGTGCGAAGCAGATCATAAGCGCGAACGAAATGTTAGAGGTAAAGCACCTCAGGATCATACACGTGTAGTAACCGATCTGGTGGCCATAAATAACCCGTATCGTGTGGTTATTGGAGTTACCGGTGCCGACGGACTCAGTGAAGGTGATTTTACCTTAGTGATTTCCACAAAAACCAGATAATGAAAATTATAAGACTACTTTAAAAAAGTTATATCTTTTAAGTATGATTTGTAAGGTAAAGCACAACTATTTGTTCTATTTGCTTATTGCGGTATGGATTCTCCAGCCGCAATCTGCATTTTCGCAAAACACTTTAAAAACCAGAATTGATAGTGTAATGCAAACGCTGGGGCAAAAACCTTACGAAGAAAAGAAAGATGCTTTTGGCTTTATAAACAAGATCATTGGCAGACATGGAAGTGAGAGATTTGAAGAGTATTACAATTATGTGCTATCCAAAGATAGCAGCGATCTTGCCAAATTAGTGCTCTACTTTCCATTTGCACAGCGAATGTCGCGTAAAGGAGATACCAATGCTTCGCTAAATTTAAAACTTGCCGGATTGGAAATTGCAGAAAAACTCAATGATGAAAGGCAGATGATCATTTATAATTCTTCTATCGCCAATGCCTATCTATTTCAGAATCAGCTCGACAAAGCGCTCTTTTATTTAAATAAAGCAGAACCTATTGCAACGAAACCGGAACACGTCGATCTATTGTGGAATTATCACTATAATATGGCCTTACTTGAGGCCGAACTAGGTAATACAGAAAAGGAGACCTTTTATTATGAGCAAATGTGGGAGCTCGCCAAAGATCTTGAAAACACCTCTCAAAAACGATTTGTACTCTATCTGCTTGTAGATCATTTTAGTCAGCTTGACAAACCCATTCAACTCGCAGAATTCACCGAAATTCTTGCACAACTTTACGAAGATGCGCATCCCAACACTCCGCAGGGACATTTACCCATTAAGAGTATTTTTGAGAACAGGGCCAATCCGGTTAATATCCCGCGATTAAAAGAGTCGATTCGAATAAGTGACAGCCTCAATAGTATTAATTCTATGGTCTACGGCAGTATTGCACTTGCAGAAACCTATTTAAAAATAAATCAGCCACAACAAGCCATTCAGGTTCTAAAAAAAGTTGAAGAACGGGTAAGAAGTGTCAATAAGCCGCAAAGCCTTTCTTTTTTGTACATTAAATTAGTTGAAAGCAGTCTGGCAGCAAATAATTACAAAGAAGCTTTTCACTATCGAACCCTGGAATCTGAGGTAAAGGATAGTATACGATCTGAACGAATGCAACGCAATATAGCCGAGTTACAGGTTCAGTTCGACACCGAGAAAAAAGAACGTGAAATAGTTGAACAAAAGCTGATCATAGAAAAGGAAAGCAAGCAAAAAAATCAGATCAAGATCGGGCTGGTTGCTTTAGGAATTTTGCTCTTATTTTCTGTAATCTTCTTCAGAAAAAGACTGAATTACCAAAGAACCATTTCACAGCAAACGGAAGCCATTCAGAAACAAAAAATAACAGAACTTCAGCAAAAAAATAAGCTACTGGCCATGAGTAGTATGATAGAAGGACAAGAAGCCGAAAGATTGCGTATTGCAAAAGATCTACACGACAGTTTGGGCGGACTTCTAAGTACAGTTAAAGCGCATTTTACAACTATTCAGAAAGAGATAGAGCAACTTGAAGAACTAAATTTAACAGAGAAAACAAATTCGCTTATTGATGAAGCCTGTCTGGAAGTAAGAAGGATATCACATAATATGATGCCCCATGCCTTGAGCATTTCAGGATTAAAAGGAGCCATTGAAGATCTTGGGGACCATCTTAATGAAGAAGGACTGGCTACAACCGTAGAGATCAATAACCTTCCGGAAACTATGGAGACTACCCGAGAAGTGATGATCTACCGACTGGCACAGGAAATAATCTCCAATGTTAGAAAACATGCCCATGCGAAAAATGTACTCATTCAGCTTATTGGATATGAAGATGAAATGGCACTTATCATAGAAGACGACGGTAACGGTTTCGATTACGAACAAGCTACAAGTAAGGGGGGACTCGGACTTAAAAGTATTAACAGCAGAGTTCAGTTTTTAGACGGAACTATAAATTGGGATTCTAAGCTCAATTCGGGGACAACGATAACCATAAATATTCCAATACAATGATAAAAGTACTTATAGTAGATGATCACAAGATGGTAATAGATGGTTTACAATTATTATTGAAAAACCAGCAGGGAATAGAAGTTTGTGGAACGGCTTTAACCGGTGAGGAAGGTATCTCGCAACTCGAAAGTGTTTCCCCTGATGTCGTGCTGTTGGATATCAATATGCCCGGGATGAACGGAATTGACACTTGTAAAAAAATGGTCCAGTTGCAACCTGAGTTAAAGATCATTGCAATTTCGATGCATAAAGAAAGCAGCCTGATTAAATTAATGTTGGGAAACGGAGCCAAAGGGTATGTACTAAAAAATGCTGGGCAGGATGAGGTCATTGAAGCCATACAAACAGTTTATGGAGGTAAAATGTATCTGGATGATACTGTAAACGAGATCGTTGTAAACAGTGTCGCAAACAACAGTTCTAAAAAAACCAGCAGCCCTTTCCCTACACTTTCAAGAAGGGAAAAAGAAATCTTGGAGTTGATCCTGGAAGAATATACCACCCAGGAAATAGCCGAAAAACTCTTTATCAGTTTTGGCACCGTTGAAACCCATAGAAGAAATATGTTAATCAAGACCGGTGCCCGAAATACTGCAGGACTGGTTCGAATCTCACTTGAATACGAATTACACAAATAAAACCACGACATTATGAAAAATTTAATTTTTATCCTCTTTAGCCTCCTTATTATAGGATGTGCTTCAGAAACAGAAAAAAAAAGCCTGGACGAAATAGCTGACATTTATAATGCAAAAACAGCATACTCTAAAGGTGTTAAAAGTTCAATGGGAGAGCAAACGGAGAAGACTTTTACAATAACGGTATCTGACAGTAAATTGATCGACAGTTTAAATCCGAATGTGAGTTCATCAAATATTGGCTTTCTGGTGTATAACAGCCTGTCAGCTGAAGAAAAGAAGAATTACACGTACATAAATGTAAATCTGTTAAACCTAAAAAGAGACTCCGCAAAATATAGTTATACTGCCACTTCTCTGGCGAAATTGAGTCCGAAGGCAAAGACTTTTAATGAAGTTTCCGAACAATTGCTTCTAGGCAACTTTAAAAAACTGGATGAAATTAAAGATGCAGCGGCAATTCCCAATGAAATTTCTGAAACCATAAAGCAAAAAATTGCCTTTTTGGAACAGGAATACGGGGATTTAGAATCCTACACTCCATTCGGCATAGGAGAAGCATCTGATGCGATTGGAACGGTTTATCAATTTCAGGCGTTTCTGGTATTTAAAGAAAAAAAGGTGCCGTATATTGTTGTTACCGATGCCGACCCAAATAATGATAAAATGATCGGTTTTAATATTTTCAACTAGCAAAAGCAACCCTCTTTTCTGTACTTAATTTATTATTTCCTCGCTGCCTTATTATTTTTTTACATAAGTTTATAGGGCTATAAAACTTGTATGAATAAAGAAAATAATACGTGTGTGGAAGGTGTTTTTGATCGTATTTATAAGGAAATTTCACCCTCACTTCGCAATTTTGCTTATTTTAAATGTGGTGATGAAGATCAATCCAATGATCTTGTTCAGGAAGCCTTTATTAAGCTTTGGGATAATTGTAAGAAAGTCCCTCCTACAAAGGCAAAATCATTTCTGTATACTGTTACCAACAATCTTTTCTTAAATACAGTGGCTCATAAAAAGGTGGTGTTTAAGTATGCTGAAGGCGTTTCAGAAAAAATAAACAAACAAACACCGCAATTTGCCCTGGAAGAAAAAGAATTTGGAGAACGGCTTGAAGCTGCTATTTCCAACCTTACCGAAGTACAACGTACAGCATTTTTGATGAGTAGAGTGGAAGGAAAAAAATACAGGGAAATAGCCGAAATTTTGGGAATAAGCGAGAAGGCAGCGGGAAAAAGGATCCACGATGCATTGGAGGAATTGCGCAAGAGTATTGAAAAAATTTAAATCTGAAGGTAGCAAAAACAGCCTGAAATTGTTTTAGTTATAGTAAACCGACTCTATGAAAAAGGAAGATTTACTGGAAAAGTGGTTAAATGGCGAAATAACTTCGGCAGAACTTGAGGTATTAAGAACGATGCCGGAGTTTTCGTCATACCATAAAATAGATGAATACGTTAAACGTATGCAACTTCCTGTACACCATACTCGGGAAGAGTTATCTATTTTAAAACAAAAGTTATCACCCAAAAAAGTCGAGCGTTCTGCAAAAGTAATATCCCTGTCAACGGTTATTAAGATCGCAGCAGTATTAGTGCTACTTCTCGCCTCTTATGTATATATCGATTCGCTGCCTACTACTGTTAAAACAGCGGTAGCAGAGACTGAGACCATATATTTACCAGATGGATCATCGGTAATATTAAATGGGGCCTCACAAATTTTGTATAAGGAAAGAGGATGGAACAATGAACGTGAGCTGGAATTGGCAGGAGAAGCCTTTTTTGAGGTTGCCAAGGGGGAAACGTTTACCGTGAATACGGAACAAGGCTCGATAACTGTTCTGGGAACCAAATTCAATGTGTTTTCAAAACAGGATAACTTTGTAGTGAAATGTTTTGAAGGGCGGGTTTATGTTTCTCATAACGGTACCGGCATCGAACTATCAAAAGGAGAGACTGCCACCGTTTTAAACAACCAGCTGACAAAAGACAGGGTTTATTCATCCAGACCGGGCTGGATCTTTAATGAGAGCAGTTATGACGATGTGATGCTGAAAAACGTACTTAAAGAACTTGAAAAGCAATATAATATTCGTGTTTCAACAAAAAATATTGATGTAAATTTACGTTTCACGGGTAGTTTTACTCATGAAAATCTGGAAGCAGCTTTACAAACCGTAACGTTGCCATTCGGATTCAATTATTCCATAAATAACACGAATGCTGTTACCATTTTTGCTAACGAACCCTCTCAGGAATAGAATATTACTCTTATTCTTTGCCCTTATTATTTTTAATTTTTATTCTTCGGCACAGGTTAGTACCACATCCGGGATAGCCCTACAGGAAGTACTTCAACAATTAGAGCAAAAACATCAGGTTCGATTTTCATATAATGCGGAAGCCATTAAAACCGTTGTAATAAGTGATTTTAATTTGAATTCTCCTCTCGAAATCACTTTGCAAACACTTAGGTCCAACTATCCGCTTAAATTTACAACGATAGAGGAGCGCTATATAGCGGTACAAGTGACCAATTTCAGATATATTGATATTTGTGGAGTCATAATTGATACGCAATCGGGCACCCCCCTAAGTCATGCCGATATCATTACGGAATCACGACAACTAAGTACCGATGGCGGTGGAAACTTTAACATTTCCAGTATTCCCGAAAATGAAATGATCGCTGTATATTACTTAGGTTTTCTGGTAAAAACAGTGATGGCAAAGGAATTAATTTCTGAAGGAGATTGTCCGTTGCTTTTTATCGATCCCAGGCTAAACTATCTTCCAACAGTAATTCTGGATAGCTATATAACTAAGGGAATTTCTAAAAACGCCGAAGGATCAGTAACGATCTCCAATGCTAATTTTGAAATTCTACCCAGTTTAATTGAACCTGATGTTTTACAGATCGCACAAGTTCTACCCGGGATTGAGAGTTTTGATGAAACTGCCTCCAATATTAACATTCGAGGTGGAAATAGCGATGAAGTATTATTGCTTTGGGATGACATAAGAATGTACCAGAGCGGACACTTTTTTGGATTGATCTCTGCATTCAATCCCAACCTTACTCAGGAAGTCACCATTTATAAAAACGGCACACATCCGCGTTTTGGAGAGAGTGTTTCAGGGGTGATAAGCATGAAATCTGATGAAAAGATCCCTCAACAGGTTACAGGAGGTGTTGGCATCAACTTAATAAGCACAAGCGGTTACGCAAAGATCCCGGTTTCAGAGCGGTTATCTTTTAACGTTTCGGGTAGAACATCAATAAACAGCACTTTAGGGAACCCGGTATACAATCAGTTTTTCAACAGGGTTTTTCAGAATACGATAATTACCGATCTTCAAAGCAACACATCTCAAGGCTTGCGTTCTACCGACGAAGATTTCAACTTTTACGATCTAAGTGTAAAAGGAATTTGGGAGCTTTCAGAAAAAGATAAGATTCAGTACAACTTCCTTACCATCAACAACAAACTCAATTTTACCGAACGATTTATAAATGATAATTTAAGTTCTGCAAATGTGAGTGAACTAAAGCAGCGAAACACGGTTAACGGATTGAATTGGCGCCGTGATTGGACGGCTAATTTCAGTTCTAAAATTCTGTTTCACGGCGCCAAATATGTACTTAGCGAAGAAAATCTTGAGATCAATACACAAGAACTTGAATCCCAACGCAATGAAGTAAATGAAAGCGGTTTTAAGGCAGATGTCAACGTCAATCTTACTAAAGAACTGCTATTAAACGCCGGGTATCAATACAGCGATACCGAAATCCTGAACACTCTTGCTTCAAGCACTACTTCCTTTATAGAAAAAGATCGGAATTCGCTGGTGTCTAATGCGTATTTTGCCAATGGTACCCTAAAACTATTCGAAAAACAGACTATTATTACTGCGGGACTTCGAATTACCGAATTTACTACTATTTCGAACACATTTCTTGAACCTCGTTTTAACATCTACCAGAAATTGAATGACGACTTTAGTTTAAATGCTTCAGGAGAATTAAAGAGTCAGTCGATATTTCAATTTATAGATGTAAACAACAAATTACTTGGCGTTGAAAATAAACGATGGACACAGGCTAACGGCATAGACATTCCGGTTCTTGAAAGCAGTCAGATCTCTCTTGGAGGGACTTTCAGCAAGAATAATTGGATCATAAATACGGAAGGATTTTATAAGAAAGTACGAGGTATTTCGGCTGTAAACCAAGGCTTTAGAAACCAATTCAAGGATGTGACGGCTTTAGGTTCCTATGAGGTAAAAGGCGCAGAAGTAAGTATCAATAAAAAGGCAGAGAAATTAAATCTGTGGCTAAGTTATACGTTTATGGACAATCGGTTTAACTTTAATGACCTCAACCCTATGAGTTTTCCCGGAGCTTTAGATATCACTCATTCCTTAAATTTGGCGGTTACTTACGATTTCAAAGCTTTTCAGTTTTCTATGGGAAGCCTATTTAGAAGTGGTACTCCATATACACAGCCTATAGCAGGAAATGAGATCGTGGAACAAAACGGGGTTTCCATAATTAATTTTGAGGATCCTAATTCAAGTACGTTACGAAGCTATTTTAGAACCGACTTTTCGGCCGTTTACAATTTTAAATTGGATGATACCTTTCGCGGTCGACTTAATGTCGCTTTCTTGAACATTTTTGACAGAGAGAATGCCTTAAATACCTATTACCGTCTGGAAGTCGATGAAGAAGATAACGCTAGTATTAACCGAATCGATCAGTTTTCACTTGGCTTTACGCCCAACCTATCCTTTCAGTTACTTTTTTAGTCTACATCCTTTGCGGTACTTCAATACCCAATAGCGTGAAAGCGCTTTTTATAACATCGGCTACTGCTTTGGACAAGTGTATCCTGAATTGTTTTTCTGAAACATCATCGGTTCCTAAAATGGGAACATTTTGATAAAATGAATTGAATTCCTTAACCAGATCGTAGGTGTAATTTGCGATGAGCGCAGGGCTATACTGGCTTGCAGCCATTTGCACAGTTTCGGGATAGGACTGAAGCTGTTTTAGCAACTCGCGTTCCTTTTCGTGTAATGACAAGTTGCTGTAAGAATCATTTTTAGACGATTCCGGGATAATTTCCTTATCTGCCTTTCGCAGGATCGATTGAATTCTCGCATAGGTATACTGAATAAACGGTCCGGTATTCCCTTGGAAATCGACACTTTCGGATGGATTAAACAAAATTCTCTTTTTGGGATCAACTTTCAGTATATAATATTTTAAAGCTCCAAGACCAATCATACGATACAGATCGTTCTTCTCTTCTTCACTAAAATCATCGATTTTTCCAAGCTCTTCGGAAATGTTTTTAGCCGTTGCCGTCATTTCTTCCATAAGGTCGTCGGCATCCACTACCGTACCTTCCCGGCTCTTCATTTTTCCACTTGGGAGATCTACCATACCATAACTTAGATGGTACAAATTTTCGGCCCAAGTATATCCTAATTTTTTTAAAATAAGAAATAATACCTTAAAGTGATAATCCTGCTCATTTCCTACGGTGTAGATCATTCCGTTTACATCGGGGTGATCCTTAACTCGTTGAATGGCTGTCCCAATGTCTTGCGTCATATACACCGCTGTACCATCGCTTCTCAGCACTAGTTTTTCGTCCAGACCTTCATCTGTAAGATCACACCAAACAGATCCGTCTTCTTTTTTAAAGAAAACTCCTTTTTGCAAGCCTTCTTCAATATTATCTTTTCCCAGAAGGTAGGTATCACTCTCGTAATAATAGCTGTCAAAGTCCACTCCCAGATTTTGGTAAGTAACTTCAAAGCCGTCATAAACCCAACCATTCATTTTTCTCCATAACGCCACAGTTTCGGGATCTCCCGATTCCCACTTTCGAAGCATTTCCTGGGCTTCCAGTAAAGACGGAGCTAACGCTTTTGCTTCCTCTTCAGTCTTGCCTTCAACCATTAGGTCTGCAATTTCCTTTTTGTACTCCTTATCGAACCGCACATAGTAGTTTCCTACTAATTTATCGCCCTTAAGTCCTGAAGAATCTGGAGTTTCCTCATTTCCGAATCGCTTCCATGCCAGCATACTTTTGCATATATGAATTCCCCTGTCGTTGATGATCTGTGTTTTGTATACTTTTTTCCCAGAAGCTTTAACTATGTTCGAAACACTATAACCCAGTAAGATATTTCGGATGTGTCCCAAATGAAGGGGCTTATTGGTATTTGGAGAGGCATATTCAACCATAACGGCATCCGTGCCTTGAGGTGCGCTTCCGAAGTCGGTAAAATCGGTTACAGAATTGAAAAAATTGAGATAATAAGCATCACTCAAGACAAGATTCAGGAATCCTTTTACAACATTAAACCGAATAACTTCCTCAACATGTTCAACCAAATGTGTCCCTATGGCCTCACCGATCTGCGCCGGATTGCCTTTTACCGTTCTTAACATAGAAAAGATGACCACGGTGATGTCTCCTTCGAACTCCTTACGTGTTGCCTGAAACTCAACTGTTTCCAGGGTCACACCATACAAAGTTGAAACTGCCTGTTTTATTTCTCTTGAAAGGGTATGCTGTAGATCCATATTTACATTTAATTACCTAACGGGCAGTAAACCCGCGCAAAGCGAGGGCAAAGATACAAGATTTTTAAGGGATGAAAAGCGAATGATTCGCTCTAAATAATTAGTTTCTGTTCTTGAGAAATGCTCCGGCCACTAGGGCCAGCACCCCAAGTCCTATCATTCCAAGAGTCTGATTGCTTATTCCTTCCTTTGCTGAAACCTCAAGGGGTCCAATGTCCAGAACTTCCTGAGGTACAAGCGCATTGTATAGTCCTACGACAATTAGAAGCACACCAACTATAACCAATACTAATTTCAGAATTTTCATAAGAAGTTAATTTAATGATATTTAAAGATAATTAATTAAACAACACTACATACACCATTCTTAACTATCAACTAGGTTTTGTTCAATTATTATTTCATATCTTTAAACAAAATGAAAATACTACTTACAGGAGCCAATGGTTATATTGGTATGCGACTACTGCCGGCGCTACTAGATGCGGGACATGAAGTGGTTTGTTGTGTTCGAGACAAAGACCGACTTTCACTAGATCTTAAAACCATAGACAAGGTAGAGGTTTTGGAGATAGACTTTTTAAAGGAACCTGATACAGACAGATTCCCTAAGGATATCGATGCAGCATACTATCTCATACATTCTATGAGTAGTTCAATTAACGATTTTGATGAACTGGAAGCCTTATCAGCCCAAAATTTTAATCGTTATATGTCTAAAACTACGGTACAACATGTAGTTTACCTTAGCGGTATAATCAATGAAGAAAAACTTTCAAAACATTTATCCTCAAGAAAAAAAGTTGAAGAGATCTTATACAAAGGAGATTATCATCTCACTGTGCTTCGAGCAGGGATCGTGGTGGGAAGCGGTAGTTCATCCTTTGAGATTATTCGGGATCTATGCGAAAAACTCCCTGTGATGATAGCACCCAAATGGCTAAAGACACGAATCCAGCCTATTGCCATACGAGATGTTATATTATTTTTAAGCAGTGTACTTTTCAATAAATCATGTTACGACAAGTCCTTCGATATTGGTGGCCCCGATATTCTCACCTATTCACAAATGCTTAAAATCTATGCTAAAGAACGACAATTAAAACTTTTGATCATTCCGGTTCCAGTGATGTCTCCACGCTTGTCTTCTTATTGGTTGTACTTTGTAACCTCAACGAGTTATAAGCTAGCGGTAAACCTTGTGGACAGCATGAAAATGGAGGTGGTTGCTTCAGATAACGATTTACAAAAGATTTTAAATATTAAGCCCATTAGTTATTCTCAGGCTATTCAAAAAGCCTTCCTGAAAATTGAACAAAATATTGTTATTTCAAGTTGGAAGGATTCCCTGGTTGCCGGAAGATTAAGTTCCTTAAAAGAGTATGTACAAGTACCTACTTATGGCTGCTTAAAGGACTGCAAAAGGGTGAGAATTACAGACAGAGAACACGTTTTGAACAACATTTGGTCTATTGGCGGAACAAAAGGTTGGTACTATGGAAATTGGCTTTGGAAAATCCGTGGCTTTCTGGACCAGCTTGTTGGAGGAGTGGGTCTACGGAGAGGACGAACACATCCAATAAATATTTATAAGGGAGATGCTTTGGACTTCTGGAGAGTTTTGTATGCCGATAAAACTGAAGGTAGACTTCTACTCTTTGCTGAGATGAAGTTGCCCGGTGAGGCCTGGTTAGAATTCGAGATCAAAGATGATTTCCTCTATCAAACAGCAACTTTTCGACCCAGAGGAATTTGGGGAAGGTTGTACTGGTATACGGTATTACCCTTTCATTATTTTATTTTCGGAGGCATGATCCGAAATATTATAAAAGCATAAATAATACTGTTTATTCCTTCGGAAGAAAAACTTCGGCCATCATACATCGTGCACTACCACCTCCACAGGTTTCTATGGTCTCCAGATCACTGCTTAGGATTTCACAATACTTTTCAATGGATGCGATTTGATCCGGAGTTAGGCTTCGATGGGCCGCCAGACTCATGACCATATATTTAGAATTGTCTGCTCCCCTAACCTGAAGCATATTTCCCGCAAATTGATGCATTTGTGCTTCGGTTATTGTAATGATCTCCTTATTGTCCTTTTTTAAATGTGCCACCACATTCTTCTTTTCCGCTTTATCATCTATAGAATCCAAGCAAATAATTACAAATTCCTCAGCCATGGCCATCATCACATTGGTATGGTAGATGGGAAGTCGCTCGCCATCCACGCTTTGATAGGCAGTAAATACGACTGGAGTATATTCAAAATCCTCACAAAACTCGATCAACAATTCCTCATCGGCTCTAGGTGATAACGCGCAATACGCCTTTTTGTTTACCCGGTCCAATAACAGACTTCCGGTACCTTCGAGAAAGAATCCTTCATCTTCGGCCACGGTATAATCCATAAATCCCTCAATTATAAAACCTTCGCTTTCCAGTCGATTAATGACCTCTTCCCTGCGTTCCCTTCTTCGGTTTTCAGCAAACATGGGATATAACGCTACTATACCGTTTTCATGAAAGCTCACCCAATTATTCGGAAAAATAGAATCCGGAGTATCCATTTTCAAATCGTCATGTTCTACGATCACCTGAACACCAACAGCTCTCAATTTTGCTACAAAGGCATCAAACTCTTCCTGTGCCTTGGTATTGATCTCACTATTTCTTATATCCAGATCCTCCTGGAAATAATTATTAACCGCAGTTTCTTCATTCATTCGAAAAGCTACCGGGCGGATCATTAAAATAGTGTTGGTGATTTGCTTCATATAGGTTGTAAAAAGAAGATATAAAATTAAAATTTGGGAAGTTTATTTCCTTGCCACAAAAGTACGTAAATATGCAGATGAAAATTGAAATTGTTTACGGTGTATTTACAAAAAAAATACTGAATTAGTCGTTTGTTTATTTCTTTCTGAAATTATAAACCAAACCGAGTCCGTAACTTGCTCCGGTGAAAACATTTCTGCCTGTTAATACGTAAGACAGGCTAAAATACCCTCCGAAGCTTTCTGAAAATGGTTTATAGAGCGTCCCTCCAACCTTATGAAAATCCACCCCGAATTCTCTGAAATTTTGCGGTCGAGGGGTGCCTCTGTAGTCAATTCCTCCAAAAGAATGCTGATAGTCGTAAAAAAGATCGTAATACCAGTTTGAACCAGCATGACCCGCCTTCAAGGTAACCGGAATACTATTAGGCGTTTCTTCCAGTTTAAAAGAATATCCGCTTTGCAGGGTTACAAACCATCCGGAATTTATTTTATAATGTACCATTCCGCGAAGATCTATGATCGTTGCCTGCTGCCCGATGTCATTTAAACCCCCTAGTTCATAATCGGAAACCGGGGTGGAAAATCCGCCGGCAACACTAAATTCAAGATTACCCGAAGAGAGCGCTTGATCGAACAGGCGATATTTCAGCCATAATGCCATGTCCTGAAAGTCGCTGTTGTCGTCACTGGCTATATAAGGCAGTGAAACACTCGCATCTAGGTCTTGGGTTATGCCGTAGTCAACAAAAATACTACCATATACCACAGTTCGTCCAAGATCGAGTTTCATATCTCCGGCATAATATTTTTTAGAATCTTCATAGCCAAACCCCAGGACTGCCGACCCGGCACCTTGACCTTTATAAAAACCATCTATACGGCCCTGAGCAAAGCCCTGAACAAGGAAGAGGATGGATATCGTAAGAAGTAAATATTTTGACATTTAAAGAATTTAGTTAAGCTCTTATCTCCTAGTTGTAGATAAAAATACAACTTTAGATTAATCCCTAATTAATGGCATGGTAGTGCATCGAAGTAGTCCTTCCTGCTTTGCAATTTCAGAATAGGGTACTTCTTCAACTGTAAAACCTTGAGACCTCAACCAGGTATTAAGTCGTGTAAAGTTTTTTTCTGAAATGATCACTTCGGGGGAAATAGAGAATATATTGCTATTCATGTGATACATTTCATCCTTATCGATATGAAAACAATTGTCTATTCCGAAGAAATTCACAAGCCATTCATATTCCTTTTCTTCTAAAAATCCTTCCTTATGAATAATTGCCTTTCCCTTTCCAATGGGTTGAAAACAACAATCCAGATGAAGGGCATTATCCCGTGCAATGGTATTCGATTTTCTCAAATTGAAATGCTTCACTTTTTTATGTGGAAACAACTTCTGAAGGTGCCTAACTGCCTTCATATTTGTTCTTGCCGTTATAAAATCTGAATAGTCATCTCCATAGTATGTTCCTACAAAAATATAATCCCCCCATGGCATTACGTCACCTCCTTCAATATGCGCATCCTCAGGAAACTCTATGATCTTAGAGGCATCAATCTGGTCGATCACATCGTGTAAGGCGTCGATTTCTTTGGAGCGGTCTTCCAGAATATTTGCTTTAATAAATTTGTCTTCTATGACAAAAGCTATGTCCCGTGAAAATATCTGATTGTAATCTTCAATTTTGTCGGGCCTAAATACTTTCACATCGTATTTCTTAAAAATCCTGGCAACAGCGTCCATCTCCTTCACCATGTCTTCATCTTTTGGGTAGGTGCCTGCCTTAATATGCTCTGCCGATTTGGGGTCATAAGCATTTTCAAGTTTGGGTACGGGACCGTTGCTGTCTGCTCTACCCAGAACGACAGCACGAAGTCGGGAAATCTCGTCGGTAATATGTAATTGTAGCATTCAGTAAATATAAAAAAACCATCCACTAAAAATGGATGGTTTAAAACGATATAATTTTTTCGCTATCTGTAATTAATGTCTTTAAAGGCTCTCTTTGTTTCACCAATGTATACTTGACGCGGTCTTCCAATGGGTTCCTTACGCAGTCGCATTTCTCTCCACTGGGCGATCCATCCCGGCAAACGACCTAGGGCGAACATAGGTGTAAACATTTCTACAGGGATTCCGAGGGATCGGTAAATGATTCCAGAATAAAAATCGACGTTGGGGTATAACTTTCTGTCCACGAAATAACTGTCTTCAAGCGCTTCCTTTTCAAGTCCTTTTGCGATATCCAGCACCGGATCCTCTATTCCCAGGTTGTCCAGTACATCGTCTGCAGATTTTTTTATGATCTTAGCTCTGGGGTCGAAGTTCTTATACACACGATGACCGAAGCCCATTAGTCTAAATGGATCGTTCTTGTCCTTGGCTTTCGCCATAAATTTCTTTGTATCCCCTCCGTCTTCCTTAATAGCTTCCAACATTTCGATGACTGCCTGATTGGCTCCACCATGAAGAGGACCCCATAAAGCCGCAATACCTGCCGAAATTGAAACGAATAACCCTGCATGTGACGACCCTACCATTCTAACCGTCGAAGTAGAGCAATTTTGTTCGTGGTCCGCATGTAATATCAAGAGTTTATCCAATGCTTCTACCAATACCTCATTAGAATTGTATTCTCCACTGGGCTTTTTGAACATCATTTTGAGGAAATTTTCTACATAACCCAAGGAATCATCCCCGTAATCCAATGGCAGCCCAACTCTTTTTCTGTAAGCCCAGGCCGTTAAAACCGGGAATTTAGCCATAATACGAACAATGGCGTTATACATCTCTTCCTCACTGTCTACATTTACGGATGAAGGATTAAATGCCACTAAAGCCGAAGTGAGCGAAGAAAGAACACCCATTGGGTGAGCCGATTTAGGAAAACCGTCCAGGATCTTTTTCACATCTTCATCGACGTGCGACTGAGCCTTAATATCAGTATGAAATTTATCAAGCTGTTCGCTTGTTGGCAATTCTCCGAAAATTAACAAATAAGCTACTTCCAAGAAGTCGGCCTTTTCTGCCAATTCCTCAATAGCGTAGCCTCTATACCTCAGTATCCCTTCTTCTCCATTCAAAAAGGTAATGGCACTCTCACAAGATCCGGTATTCTTGTATCCTGGATCTATTGTTGTAATACCACTAGTTACTCCACGAAGGGTTTTGATATCGATGGCAAGTTCGTTTTCTGTTCCTTCAATAATTGGGAATTCATACTTTTTACCTTCGATCTCGAGCGTTGCTATTCTTGACATATTTTATATTTGAGTTAAAATTTCGGAACTGCTAAATTACAAAATATTGGACGATTATTTAACATATAGCGTGCTTGCTAAGGTTAAAAAAACCTTAAATCCATAGCTTCAGAAGAAAATACTGTAAATAATTCCGTTTTAGACTGAATAATCAGAATAAAAGTTGTCAATGCCTAATGTACTTTAAACGCTTTTTCCTGAGGATAAAAAGCCACATCTCCTAATTGTTCTTCAATTCTAAGCAATTGGTTGTACTTGGCCATACGATCACTTCGTGAAGCAGATCCGGTCTTTATTTGGCCACAATTTAAAGCAACGGCAAGATCGGCTATGGTAGTATCTTCAGTTTCCCCACTTCTATGAGACATGACTGAAGTATAACCGGCATTGTGCGCCATATTCACCGCAGCAATAGTTTCGGTAAGTGTTCCTATCTGATTTACTTTAATTAAAATGGAATTCGCAATATTTTCAGAAATACCTTTAGAAAGCCGCTCGACATTGGTTACAAACAGATCATCGCCAACCAACTGAACCTTGTCGCCTACCTTTTCAGTTAGATATTTCCAACCTTCCCAGTCGTTTTCATCCATCCCGTCCTCGATTGAAATTATTGGGTAGTTAGCACAAAGTTCGGCCAGATAATCTGCCTGCTCCTTAGAGGATCGCACCTTTCCGGAATCTCCTTCAAAGACAGAATAGTCATAATTCCCGTTCTTGTAGAATTCTGCAGAAGCGCAATCCAACGCTATCATCACGTCTTTCCCAAGCGTATATCCTGCCGCCGAAGTAGCTTTAGCGATAGTATCCAAAGCGTCTTCTGTTCCTTCAAGAGTAGGAGCAAATCCTCCTTCATCCCCTACGGCTGTACTTAAATTGCGATCGTGAAGCACTTTCTTGAGATGATGAAATATCTCACTTCCCATCTGCATGGCATGCGTAAAGCTTTTGGCTTTAACGGGCATCACCATAAACTCCTGAAAAGCAATTGGAGCATCGCTATGAGAACCGCCGTTAATAATATTCATCATTGGTACGGGAAGCGTCTTTGCGCTCACTCCACCAACGTAACGATACAATGGCATTCCAAGTTCATGAGCTGCAGCTTTGGCCGTAGCAAGAGAAACCCCTAAAATGGCATTGGCTCCCAGCTTTGATTTGTTGGACGTTCCGTCCAGGTCGATCATGATCTGATCGATCAAGGTTTGTTCAAAAACCGACACCCCCAATAATGTTCCGGCAATCTTACCGTTTACATTTTCAACAGCCTGTAAAACACTTTTACCCATATATTCCTTTCCGCCATCCCGAAGTTCCACAGCCTCGTGCTCGCCTGTAGACGCACCTGAAGGTACAGCCGCACGCCCTAAATAGCCGTTTTCGGTGATCACATCAACTTCAATTGTAGGGTTACCTCTTGAATCGAAAATTTGTCGTGCGTGGATATCGATAATTATGCTCATACGGTTTGAGGTTTGTGAGTTTTTATGGTTTCGATAAATTGATCAAAAAGATAGGACGCATCATGTGGTCCTGGACTAGCTTCAGGGTGATACTGCACCGAAAACACCGGCTTATCCTTCATACGGATACCTGCTGCAGTGTAATCGTTTAAATGCACATGTGTAATTTCAATATCGGGATGAGCTTCTGCCTCTTCACGGTTTATTGCAAATCCGTGGTTTTGGGATGTTATTTCCCCCTTTCCGGTTAGCAAATTCATAATGGGATGATTGATCCCTCGATGTCCGTGGTGCATTTTGTAAGTGGAAATTCCGTTAGCCAGTGCCAAAACCTGATGTCCTAGGCAAATTCCAAATAAGGGAGTATCTGCTTTGATTACTTGTTTGGTTACCTCTATTGCTGAAGTAAGCGGTTGCGGGTCACCTGGACCATTTGATATAAAGTAGCCATCCGGATTAAATTCCTGCATTTCAGCGAAGGTAGCATCATATGGGAACACCTTGATGTAACAATCCCGTTTTGCTAAATTTCGAAGAATGTTTTTCTTAATACCAATATCTAAAGCTGAAATTCTGTACAGCGCATTTTCATCACCCACAAAATATGGTTCTTTGGTAGAAACCTTTGAAGCCAACTCGAGTCCGTTCATATCGGGAACCTCTGCCAGTTGTTTTTTCAATGCTTCTATATCGTCCACCTCGGTAGAGATCACTGCGTTCATTGCGCCATGATCGCGAATATAATTGACAAGAGCACGGGTATCGACATCACTAATGGCAAGCAGATTATTTCTGTCTAAAAAGGCTTCCAGAGAATCATCTGCCGCCGGACGCGAATACTGATAACTAAAATTTCTGCAAATAAGGCCCGAGATCTTGATACCTTCCGATTCTATTTCTTCTCTGTTGGTACCGTAGTTTCCAATGTGGGCATTGGTAGTCACCATGAGTTGTCCGTAATACGACGGATCGGTAAAAATTTCTTGATAACCCGTCATTCCTGTGTTAAAGCAAACTTCACCGAAGGCAGAACCTTCTTTACCTCCTACCGCTTTTCCGTAGAAAATGGTTCCATCTGCCAGTAGTATGATCGCTTTTTTTCTGTTCTTGTACTTCATATTTTTCAAATGTTCTGCAAAAATACTTTAAATGAAATCAATCTAATAATTTTGAAAATATAACTTTTAAACAATTGATTTATAAAAAAAGGGATAAACTTTAAAAGCTTATCCCTTTATATCTTGAACATAATTCATTCAATTATTCTTCTTCTTTCTTTGCATCTTTTGCCTTGGTTGCAGCAGCAGGTGCAGTTGCTGCAGCGGCAGAACTTCCACCTCCGCGACGACTACGACGTGTAGACTTTTTCTTGGTCGATTTTCCGGCGTTGTACAGCTCGTTATAATCTACAAGCTCTATCATGGCCATATCGGCATTATCTCCCAATCGGTTACCCAATTTAATAATTCGGGTGTATCCTCCCGGACGATCTCCAACTTTCACCGCTACATCTCTGAACAATTCAGTTACGGCATCTTTTTGACGCAGTCTGGACATCACAATACGTCTGTTGTGTGTGGTGTCTTCCTTAGACTTGGTGATCATTGGCTCTACAAAGTTCTTAAGCGCTTTTGCTTTGGCAACTGTAGTGTTGATTCTCTTGTGCTCAATTAGGGAGCAGGCCATATTGGCAAGCATTGCTTTTCTATGGGCTGTTTTTCTTCCTAAGTGATTGGTTTTTTTTCCGTGTCTCATGACATTTGGTTTTAATCATCATCTTGCTACAACCCGCTCTGGGGAGCAAAACCTACCTATGTGGTAGACGGGTATGATGAATTAGTCTTTATCTAATTTATATTTTGTAAGGTCCATTCCGAAGCTAAGGCCTTTTACATTTACAAGCTCTTCAAGCTCGGTCAATGATTTTTTACCAAAGTTTCTGAATTTCATCAAATCGTTTTTGTTATACGATACTAAGTCACCTAGTGTATCTACTTCAGCAGCTTTTAAACAGTTAAGTGCACGAACTGAAAGATCCATATCCACTAACTTGGTTTTAAGCAACTGACGCATATGCAATGACTCTTCATCGTAAGTTTCGGTCTGAGCGATCTCATCGGCTTCAAGCGTAATACGCTCATCACTAAACAACATAAAGTGGTGAATAAGTGTTTTAGCCGCTTCAGTCAATGCATCCTTTGGGTGAATTGATCCATCTGTAATGATCTCAAAAACCAGTTTTTCGTAATCGGTTTTTTGCTCTACACGGAAATTCTCAATGCTGTATTTTACATTTTTGATTGGTGTGTAGATAGAATCGGTAAAGATTGTACCCAGAGGTGCGTTTGCTTTTTTATTTTCTTCAGCAGGAACATAACCTCTTCCCTTTTCAATGGTAATTTCGAAATTAAGGCTCACCTTAGCTTCCATATTACAAATTACCAGATCCGGGTTAAGTACCTGGAATCCTGAGATAAACTTCTGGAAGTCTCCAGCGGTTAATTGCTCATTTCCATTTACTGAAATGGTTACGGTCTCATTATCGATCTCATCGATCTGTCTTTTAAAACGAACTTGTTTTAAATTAAGGATGATCTCGGTTACGTCTTCTACAACACCTGCAATAGTTGAAAATTCATGATCAACACCTTCGATACGTACCGAAGTGATTGCAAATCCTTCCAAAGAAGAAAGTAAAACTCGTCTTAATGCGTTACCTACAGTCAATCCGTAACCTGGTTCCAAAGGGCGAAATTCAAATTTCCCCTCGAAATCGGTAGAATTGATCATGATAACTTTATCAGGCTTTTGAAAACTAAATACTGCCATAGTGTGACTCGTGTGTTTTTATTATTTTGAATATAATTCGACGATAAACTGCTCGTTGATATTTTCAGGAATTTGAAGTCTTTGTGGTACACTTACAAAAGTTCCTTCTTTCTGTTCACCGTTCCAGGTGATCCATTCGTAAACATGACTTGCATTAGAAAGAGACTGCTCAATAGCTTCTAACGACTTCGATTTTTCTCTTACTGCAACCACATCACCTGCTTTTAACTGGTAAGACGGGATGTTTACTTTTTCTCCGTTCACTGTAATGTGACGGTGAGATACTAATTGTCTGGCTGCGCTTCGGCTTGGGGCAATCCCCATTCGATACACAACATTGTCCAATCGCGACTCACAAAGCTGTAGCAACACTTCACCGGTGATTCCGGGAGCTGCTGTAGCCTTCTTAAATAAATTTCTAAACTGACGCTCTAAGATACCATAGGTATATTTCGCCTTTTGCTTTTCAGCAAGCTGAATCGCATATTCAGATTTCTTACCGCGACGACGGTTGTTACCGTGTTGTCCCGGAGGGTAATTTCTCTTTTCGAAAGATTTGTCATCTCCGAAGATAGCCTCACCAAACTTCCGGGCTATTTTAGTTTTTGGACCAGTATATCTTGCCATTTTTAAGTGTTTTTGAAGGGAAAACTAAATTAAGGTCTTAACTATCCTCTAGCCTCTTTAATCCTTCAGATTGATATTTATTAATTAAACTCTTCTTCTTTTAGGAGGTCTGCATCCGTTATGAGGCATTGGAGTAACATCGATGATCTCGGTTACTTCAATTCCTGAATTGTGAATCGATCTTATCGCAGATTCTCTTCCGTTACCGGGTCCCTTTACGTAAACTTTTACTTTACGAAGTCCGGCTTCATGTGCTGTTTTTGCACAATCTTCGGCTGCCAATTGAGCAGCATAAGGAGTGTTCTTCTTAGATCCTCTAAAGCCCATTTTACCGGCAGAAGACCAGGAAATAACATCTCCGTTCTTATTAGTTAACGAAATAATGATATTGTTAAAAGAGGCTGCGATGTGAGCTTCACCCACAGACTCGATAGTAACCTTACGTTTTTTCGTACTCTTTGTTTTTGAGGTAGACTTTGCCATATCTCTAGGTATTATTTAGTTGCTTTCTTCTTGTTAGCAACTGTTTTACGTTTTCCTTTTCTTGTTCTGGAGTTATTCTTAGTGCGTTGTCCTCTTAAAGGAAGACCAGCTCTGTGACGAATACCTCTGTAACATCCAATATCCATTAAGCGCTTAATGCTTAATTGAACTTCGCTACGTAATTCACCTTCGATCTTGAAAGACCCTACTGCATCACGAATGGCACCAATTTCATCATCGTTCCACTCGTTTACTTTTTTGTCTTCGCTAACTCCGGCTTTTTCCAATATATCCTTCGCACGGCTTTTACCGATTCCGAAGATATACGTTAACGCGATTACACCCCTTTTCTGTTTCGGGATATCTACACCTGCGATTCTTGCCATAACTTATCCTTGTCTTTGTTTGAACCTTGGGTTCTTTTTGTTAATAACATATAATCTGCCTTTTCTGCGAACAATCTTGCAGTCGGCACTTCTTTTCTTAACTGATGCTCTAACTTTCATCTGTTTTATTTTAGTATCTGTATGTAATGCGAGCCTTAGTTAAATCGTAAGGACTCATTTCTAATTTCACTTTATCCCCGGGCAACAACTTAATGTAATGCATTCGCATTTTCCCGGAAATATGTGCTGTAACAATATGACCGTTTTCCAATTCAACACGAAACATAGCATTAGATAATGCCTCTACTATCGTTCCATCCTGTTCTATTGCTGGTTGTTTTGCCATAATTATGCTACTGCCTTTCTATTTTTACCGCTCTTCATCAAACCATCGTAATGACGGTTTAACAGATACGAATTAATTTGTTGCATGGTATCGATAGCAACCCCAACCATAATTAGTAGTGAGGTTCCACCGTAAAATAATGCCCAACCTTGCTGCATATCCATAAGCTTAACCACAAAGGCAGGAAATACTGCGATAAGCGCTAAGAATATAGACCCCGGCAAGGTGATCTGAGACATAATTCTATCTAAAAACTCAGCTGTGTCTGTTCCTGGCTTTATACCGGGAATAAAACCACCGCTTCGTTTTAGGTCGTCTGCCATTTTATTGGTAGGTACTGTGATAGCCGTATAGAAATACGTGAATATAATGATCAAACCTGCAAATACTAGGTTGTACCACAATCCGAATATATCACTGAAATTTGCCTGTATGGTTTGCGCAAATTCACTATCCGACAAACTCGCTACGGTAGCAGGTACGAACATAATAGCCTGTGCAAAGATAATTGGCATTACCCCTGAAGCGTTCAGCTTTAAAGGAATGAATTGTCTTGCGCCAAAAATATTCTTCTCATAACCACCACTCGCTGTTCTGCGGGCGTACTGCACCGGTATCTTCCTTACCGCCATGACCAGCATCACCGATGCCAAGATGATCACAAACCAGATAACCAATTCAATTAAGATTAGAATAAGTCCGCCATTAGATTCAAATACTCTTGCTGCATATTCCTGTACAAAAGACAAGGGCAGTGTAGCAATAATACCAACCATAATTAAGATGGAAATACCGTTACCAATACCTTTATCTGTGATCTTTTCACCTAACCACATCGCGAAGATACAGCCTGTTACCAGAATGATCACGGATGAGATATAGAACATAGGCGTTTGCCCAAGAATAAATGCATCGGCTGGAACTCCCATTGCAGGTAATCCGGCAAGGTAACTAGGTGCCTGCACCAAACAGATACCAATAGTTAACCAACGCGTGATCTGATTGATCTTCTTTCTTCCACTTTCTCCTTCTTTCTGTAATTTCTGAAGGTATGGAACTGCAATTTGCATTAATTGAACCACAATCGACGCTGAGATGTACGGCATAATACCTAATGCGAATACAGAGGCATTCGAAAATGCACCTCCTGTAAAGGCATTCAACAATCCACCAATTCCTCCGGCATCAAAATTTCCGGAGAATTCTGCAAGCTTAGAAGCATCAATCCCCGGTAATGTTACCTGTGCACCAAAACGGTAAACCAATAACAATCCCAAGGTAACCATGATACGGCTACGAAGCTCTTCAATTTTAAAAACGTTCTTTATGGTTTCAATAAATTTCATTGGTGTCTTGTAATTACAATGTTATTACTTCACCACCGGCAGCCTCAATTGCTTTTTGCGCCGTGGCAGTAAACTTGTGAGCCGATACTTTTAATTTTGCCTTAAGTTCTCCTCTTCCCAAGATCTTCACCATATCATTTTTTCCGGCCAAACCTAATCCAACCAAGGTATCGAAATCTACATCTCCCTTAATTTTCTTATCGTCAACTAATTGCTGAAGCGTATCAAGATTTACTCCTTGATATTCCTTACGGTTAATATTCGTAAAACCAAATTTAGGAACACGACGCTGTAATGGCATTTGTCCACCTTCAAATCCAATTTTCTTCGAATAACCGGAACGAGACTTTGCTCCCTTATGTCCACGACCCGATGTTCCGGCTTTACCCGAACCCTGACCACGACCTAAGCGCTTTCCTTTATTACTAACCGAACCTTCTGCAGGTTTTAAGTTACTTAAATCCATTGTTTATATCTTAAACGGTTTCAACAGAAACCAAATGTTTAACTTTATTTACCATACCAAGAATATTTGGCGTGTCATCGTGAACTTTAGATTGCCCGATCTTACTAAGACCTAATGCTTCTAATGTTCTTTTCTGGTTCTGAGTTCGGTTGATCTCACTCTTTACCTTTGTTACTTTAATTTTTGCCATCTTCTTACGTTTTTATCCTTTGTACAATTTCTCTAAAGAGATACCGCGTTGCTTAGCTACCGTTTGTGCACTTCTCAATTGCAATAATGCATCAAATGTTGCTTTTACCACATTATGCGGATTAGAAGAGCCTTGTGACTTCGACAATACATCGTGAACTCCAACTGCTTCCAGGACCGCACGAACAGCACCCCCGGCAATTACTCCTGTACCCGCAGCAGCAGGTAACAATGTAACACGGGCTCCACCGTATTTTCCTTTTTGTTCATGAGGAAGTGTTGCTTTATTCAAAGGAATACGAACCAAATTCTTCTTGGCATCTTCAATAGCCTTTGCAATCGCACTGGCTACATCTTTAGACTTTCCAAGTCCTTGTCCAACAACACCGTTTTCGTCACCAACAACTACAATAGCTGAAAATCCGAAGGCTCTACCCCCTTTTGTTACCTTAGTAACACGTTGTACACCTACTAGACGGTCTTTTAATTCAAGACCTCCCGGTTTTACTAATTCTATGTTTTTATAATCTTGATACATACTACTTAGAATTTAAGGCCGCCTTCGCGAGCTCCTTCAGCTAATGATTTTACTCTTCCGTGATATAGGTAACCGCCTCGGTCGAAAGAAACAGATTCTACTCCTGCTTTTTGCGCCTTTTCCGCGATCGCTTTTCCTACTAATTTTGCTGCTTCAGTCTTATTTACTTTAGAAGCGTCAATGTCTTTGTCTCTTGAAGATGCAGCAGTAATGGTCTTTCCATTTACATCGTCAATAAGTTGCGCATAAATCTCTTTATTGCTTCTGAAAACTGCCAAACGTGGTCGCTGCTCAGTTCCGGAAACCGTTTTGCGTATTCTGAAACGCAAACGTTGTCTTCTATCTTCTTTTGATAATGCCATAACTTTATGTCTTATGCAGATTTACCTGCTTTTCTTCTAATTTGTTCTCCTACAAACTTGATCCCTTTTCCTTTGTAAGGTTCCGGCTTACGGAAGGCACGAATTTTTGCCGCAACCTGTCCCACCAATTGTTTGTCGAAAGAAGTTAATTTTACTATAGGATTCTTTCCTTTTTCTGAAATGGTCTCCACTTTTACTTCAGGAGCAATGTCCATAACGATATTATGTGAGAATCCAACAGCTATATCCAATTTCTGTCCCTGATTGGAAGCACGATATCCTACTCCAACCAATTCGAGTTCTTTTGTCCAACCAGCTGAAACACCTTCGATCATATTTAAAACCAATGATCTGTATAAACCGTGTTTCGCTTTGTGATCCTTTGCATCTGAAGGACGTTCTACAAAGACGTTGCCGTCTTCTACTTTAATGGCAACATCTGAAAACTCCTGTGTAAGTTCTCCTAATTTCCCCTTAACGGTAATTACGTTGTCTTTAACATCAACTGTAACTCCTTCTGGAATTGCTACCGGGTTTTTACCTATTCTTGACATCTCTTGTCTGTTTTTAGTATACGTAACACAATACTTCACCACCCACGTTGTTGGCTTTGGCCTGCTTTCCTGTCATCACTCCGTGAGAAGTGGAAACGATAGCAACACCTAGACCGTTTAAAACACGTGGTAGCTCATTAGCACCTGCATATTTACGTAAACCTGGTTTACTTATTCTTTGAATCTTCTTAATTACCGGGTCTTTTGTAAGCTTGTCATACTTTAAAGCGATCTTAATGGTCCCTTGCGGTCCCTTATCATCTTCAAACTTATAACTCAAAATAAAACCCTGATCAAACAAGATCTTTGTAATTTCTTTTTTAAGATTGGAAGCCGGTATCTCTACGACACGGTGTCCTGCCTTCACTGCATTTCTAACTCTGGTTAGAAAATCCGATATTGGATCTGTATTCATATATATTAATTTGCGGTAATGGTTTTCGTCGCGAAAATAATCGAAACAAACCTGCTACCCATTTATAATTTTACCAGCTTGCTTTTCTAACACCCGGGATCAATCCTTGATTGGCCATTTCACGGAACATTACACGTGAAATCCCAAAAGTTCTCATATACCCTTTAGGTCTTCCAGTTAGTTTACAACGATTGTGTAAACGAACGGGAGAAGAATTTTTTGGTAATTTCTGTAGCGCTTCCCAGTCGCCGGCTTCTTTTAGAGCCTTGCGCTTTTCGGCATACTTGTCTACCAATTTTTGTCTCTTAACCTCGCGGGCTTTCATTGATTCTTTAGCCATCTCTTAGTTCTTTTTAAAAGGTAATCCCAGTTCTGTTAATAATGCTTTCGCTTCTTTATCGGTTTCGGCAGTAGTTACGAACGTAATGTTCATTCCTTCTATTTTCTTGACCTTATCGATATCTATTTCAGGAAAAATAATCTGCTCAGTAATACCCAAAGAGTAATTACCTCTACCGTCAAATCCAGTAGCTTTTATTCCTCCAAAATCACGTACCCTTGGCAACGCAGATGTAACAAGTCTGTCTAAAAACTCATACATACGCTCTCCACGTAAAGTAACTTTGGTCCCGATTGGCATTCCCTTTCTTAATTTAAAGGTTGCGACATCCTTTTTGGAGATAGTCGCGATTGCCTTTTGTCCAGTGATATTGGTTAGCTCCTCAACCGAATAGTCGATCAATTTCTTATCGGCCACAGCTGCTCCAACTCCACGAGAAACTACAATGCGTTCCAATTTTGGAACCTGCATTACATTTTTGTAGCCGAACTCGTCTGTAAGAGCATTAATTACTTTGCTCTTGTACTCTTCCTTAAGTCTTGGTGTATATCCCATAACTATAATACTTGATTCGATTTTTTAGAAAATCGTACTTTTTTACCATCTTCCATTCTATATCCTACACGTGTAGCTTCCCCCGATTTAGGATCAACCAACGACAGGTTAGAAATATGAATTGGAGCTTCTTTTTCAGTAATTCCACCCTGAGGATTAGCCGCACTTGGCTTCTCGTGTTTCTTTACCGTATTCACTCCTTCTACTATTGCTTTGTTTTTCTCAAGAAGCACCTTCATCACTTTACCTTCAGAACCTTTATGTTCTCCGGCTGTAACGACTACGGTATCTCCCGATTTTATTTTAAGCTTTCCCATCTTTATCGTATTAAAGCACCTCTGGTGCCAATGATACTATTTTCATAAATTGTTTGTCACGAAGTTCTCTGGCAACGGGTCCAAACACACGTGTTCCTCTCATCTCCCCTTGTGGGTTTAAAAGTACACAAGCATTGTCATCGAAACGGATATAAGATCCATCTGGCCTTCTTACCTCTTTCACGGTACGTACCACTACTGCAGTAGAAACGGCACCTTTCTTAATATTTCCATTTGGGGTAGCTTCCTTTACAGTTACTACGATCTTATCACCAATGGAAGCATATCTTTTTTTCGTCCCGCCCAACACTCTAATGGTTAGCACTTCTTTGGCGCCGGTGTTGTCTGCTACTTTAAGTCTTGATTCTTGTTGTATCATGATTACTTCGCTCTTTCAATTATTTCTACTAACCTCCAACATTTGGTTTTACTTAAAGGTCGTGTTTCCATGATCTTTACTGTATCTCCTTCGTTGCAGTCATTTTTCTCGTCGTGTGCTACGTACTTTTTCGTTTTTAATACGAACTTTCCGTACATAGGATGTTTTACTTTTTTAACCTCAGCAACAACAATGGATTTTTCCATTTTACTACTGGTTACTACTCCTATACGCTCTTTTCTTAAGTTTCTTTTTTCCATCTTTCAGCTTCGTACCGTTACTGTACTTCTCTTTTAGTTAGTTCTGTCGCAATTCTGGCAATAGATCTTCTTTGATTTCTAAGCTGAATTGGATTTTCCAACGGTGAAATGGTATGCGCCATTTTTAGGTCTGAATACGCTTTCTTCGATTCAGTTAACTTTTCCTGAAGTTCCGCTGTTGTGGCTTCGTTTATCTCTGATTGTTTCATCTTTCTATAAATTAAGCTTGATAATCTCTAGACATTACAAATTTTGTTTTTACCGGAAGCTTTTGAGCCGCAAGACGTAATGCTTCTTTAGCAGTTTCGAGAGGAACTCCAGAAACTTCAAACAAAATTCTACCAGGTTTAACAACGGCAGCCCAATATTCTACAGCACCTTTACCTTTACCCATACGTACTTCAAGAGGTTTCTTTGTAATAGGCTTATCCGGAAAAATCATAATCCAGATAGAACCTTCTCTTTTCATATATCGGGTAGCAGCAATACGTGCAGCTTCTATTTGACGTGCGGTCAGGAAATTTGAATCTAAAGATTTAATACCAAAGGTTCCGTAGGCAAGCTGGTTTCCACGACCTGCATTACCCTTCATTCGTCCCTTTTGTTGTTTTCGGTATTTTGTTCTCTTAGGTTGTAACATTTTCTTCTATTTAAAAAATTACTTTCTACGACGTGGTTTGTTATTACCGCCTCGTCCGGTTCCTCCACCTTTTCCACCTTTTTTGGTTAAACCAACAAGCGGAGAAAGCTCTCTTTTTCCATATACTTCACCTTTCATGATCCACACTTTAACACCCAATCTACCGTAGGTAGTATGTGCCTCAACTAAAGCGTAATCAATATCGGCTCTAAATGTAGATAAAGGGATACGACCGTCTTTATAAGACTCAGATCGTGCCATTTCAGCACCATTTAAGCGTCCGGAGATCTGAATTTTGATTCCTTCAGCATTCATACGCATTGCCGCAGCGATAGCCATCTTAATTGCACGGCGGTATGAAATTCTGTTTTCGATCTGTCTTGCTACACTCGCAGCAACCAGATACGCATCAAGTTCGGGTCTCTTGATCTCATGAATGTTGATCTGTACCTCTTTACCGGTAATTTTCTTAAGCTCTTCTTTTAGCTTGTCTACCTCCTGACCACCTTTCCCGATAATGATCCCGGGACGGGCAGTGGTGATAGTAACGGTTACAAGCTTAAGCGTACGCTCAATAATTACTCTGGACACACTAGCTTTACTTAAACGAGCATGAACATATTTTCTAATCTTGTCGTCTTCGGCTAATTTATCACCGTAGTCGTTACCTCCGTACCAGTTGGACTCCCATCCTCTAATGATACCTAAGCGATTCCCGATTGGATTTGTCTTCTGTCCCATTTATTAATTGCTTTGTGTGTTATCGTTAGCACCAAGCACGAGTGTTACGTGATTGGAACGTTTTCTAATTCTGTGCGCTCTACCCTGTGGTGCAGGACGAAGTCTCTTTAACATCGTTCCACCATCCACTCGAATCTCTTTAATAAAAAGATCGGCATCCTCTATTGAAGCATCCTCATTCTTAGCCTGCCAGTTTGCGATGGCAGATAATAAAAGTGTCTCCAAACGCTTTGAAGCTTCCTTTTGGCTAAACTTTAAAATATTAAGCGCCTTATCTATTTTCTCACCACGAACAAGATCAGCTACTAACCGCATCTTTCTTGGTGAAGTAGGGCAATTGTTCAACTTGGCAAAGTATTGTGTCTTCTTTGCTTCCTTGATCTGCTCTGCTCTTTCTCTTTTACGAACTCCCATGGCCTATTATTTTTTACCTTTATTTTTTGCACCAGCGTGACCACGGAATGATCTTGTAGGTGAAAATTCTCCTAATTTATGTCCTACCATATTCTCAGTTACATATACCGGCACGAATTGACGTCCGTTATGAACTGCGATGGTTTGTCCTACAAAATCGGGAGTGATCATAGATGCACGTGACCAGGTTTTGATCACCGTCTTTTTATTAGACTCCACATTTTGCTGTACTTTCTGTTCTAACTTATAGTGAACGTAAGGTCCTTTTTTTAACGATCTTGCCATAGCTTATTTCTTTCTACGTTCGATTATATATTTATTACTTGCCTTGGTTTTAGAACGAGTTCTGTAACCTTTTGCAGGAATTCCTTTTCTTGAACGAGGATGACCTCCAGAAGACTTACCTTCACCACCACCCATGGGGTGATCAACCGGGTTCATCACTACTGGTCTTGTTCTAGGTCTTCTACCCAACCATCTCGATCTACCAGCTTTACCTGACACCAACAACTGGTGATCACTGTTAGAAACAGCCCCAATAGTTGCCATACAAACAGCTAACACCAAACGGGTTTCACCGGATGGCAATTTAACGGTAGCATATTTTCCATCTCTTGCCATAAGCTGAGCAAACGCTCCGGCACTACGCGCCAAAACTGCTCCCTGACCAGGACGTAATTCGATACATGAAATGATTGTTCCTAATGGAATATTTGCAAGTGACATTGCGTTTCCGATCTCGGGAGCAACACTCTCTCCGGAAACGATGTTTTGTCCAACCTGAAGACCGTTCTGTGCTATTACATATCGCTTCTCACCATCTTGGTAATTAACTAATGCAATAAAAGCCGTACGGTTAGGATCGTATTCTATAGACGCAACAGTTGCAGGAATCCCCGCCTTGTCACGTTTAAAATCGATAATTCGATATTTCTTCTTATGACCACCACCTATGTAGCGCATGGTCATTTTTCCTTGACTGTTTCTACCACCAGATCTCTTTTTCGGAGCTAATAAACTTTTCTCCGGCTTATCAGTTGTAATGGCGTCAAATCCATTTACAACTCTAAAACGCTGACCTGGGGTGATAGGTTTTAATTTTCTTACTGACATTTTTGTCTAATTAAATCTAAGCAAGCTTAGATGTTACTGTAAAAATCTATTGTATCACCTTCCGCCACCTGTACAATTGCCTTCTTAAAAGCATTTGTTTTACCAGTTTGGATCCCCGTTTTTGTATATCGGGTTTTGCGATCCGGGCGGACATTCATTGTGCGAACTTTTTCAACAGAAACTCCGTAAGCAGACTCAACTGCTTTCTTGATCTCTACCTTATTCGCCTTAGGGTTTACTACAAAACCGTAACGGTTGTTCACCTCAGCATCGGCTGTAGCTTTTTCTGTAATAATAGGTTTTATTAAGATATTCATCTTCGTTTCTATTTACTTAAGTTTGTTTCAATTCCTTCCAAAGAACCTTCAAACAGCACGAGACTGTTTGCATTCATAATTTTGTAAGTACTTAATTCTGAGTTAGTTAGAACTTCAGTACCTTTCAAATTGCGAGACGACAAATATACATTATTATTTGACTCTCCCAACACAAACAAAGACTTTTTGTTTTCAAGACCTAAAGTCTTCAAAACTGCTGTAAAATCTTTTGTTTTTGGAGCATCAAAATTAAGGTCTTCAATAACCACAATTGCCTTTTCATTCGCCTTAATTGTAAGGGCCGAACGACGAGCTAATCGCTTAAGGTTCTTGTTCAATTTAAAAGAATAATTTCTTGGTCTAGGACCGAAAATTCTTCCTCCTCCTTTAAAGACTCCAGACTTGATACTTCCCGCACGGGCAGTACCGGTTCCTTTTTGCTTCTTTATCTTACGAGTACTTCCTGTAATCTCGGCGCGTTCCTTGGCTTTATGAGTACCTTGTCTTTGATTGGCAAGGTATTGCTTCACATCCAGGTAAACCGCGTGATTGTTAGGCTCGATTCCGAACACATCCTTAGAAAGTTCAACCTTTCTACCTGTGTCTTTTCCGTTTATATCTAATACAGCTACCTTCATTATTTCTGAATCATTACATAAGCGTTTTTGTGTCCGGGAACACATCCCTTAACCACAAGTAGATTCTTTTCAGGAACTACTTTTAAAACTCTTAAATTTTCAACTTTCACTTTTTCATTTCCCATTTGGCCGGCCATTTTCATTCCTTTGAAAACTCTCGCAGGATATGATGCCGCACCAATAGAACCAGGAGCTCTTAATCGGTTATGCTGTCCGTGAGTAGCCTGACCTACACCGGCAAAACCGTGACGCTTTACAACCCCCTGGAAACCTTTACCTTTAGAAGTTCCGGAAATATCCACAAACTCACCTTCAATAAAGTGTTCTACAGTGATCGTATCACCTAATTTAAATTCCTCTTCAAATCCTTGGAATTCAACGACTTTTCGCTTTGCAACGGTTCCTGCTTTTTTGGCGTGGCCTTCGGCAGCTTTCGTAGCAGTCTTCTTGTCATCGAAACCAAGTTGAAGAGCTTCGTACCCGTCAACCTCTTTGGTTCTGACTTGGGTAACAACACAAGGTCCAGCTTCAATAACGGTACAAGGAATATTCTTCCCGTTCTCGTCGTAGATGCTGGTCATCCCTATCTTCTTTCCAATTAACCCAGACATATTTACTTATTTATTGATTATTACTATTTCTTATTTTTATTCGGAAATGCTTTCAGAAAAAAACAGGGTCAAAATAAATTCAACCCTGAATATTACTTTGCTTTCCGTTTTTCCTTTGCACGCAGCTCCGGACATGTTTACCCTCTGCGAAGGCAGAGGTCTAATCGAGAGAAGCTATTGCTTTTCCGAAGAGATTCCCACTTACGTGGAAAAGTTATACCTTGATCTCTACTTCAACTCCACTCGGTAACTCCAATTTCATTAGAGCATCGATCGTTTTTGAAGAAGAACTATAGATATCCAGCAATCTCTTATAAGAGCTTAACTGAAACTGTTCTCTACTCTTCTTATTCACGTGTGGTGAACGCAATACAGTAAAGATCTTTTTGTGAGTAGGTAATGGAATGGGTCCTGTTACTACCGCACCTGTACTTTTTACAGTTTTTACAATCTTTTCAGCAGATTTGTCCACTAAATTGTGATCGTACGATTTTAATTTGATTCTTATTTTTTGACTCATTGCTGAAATATTATACGTTAGCGGTTCCTCTTGCAGCTGCAATTACTTCTTCAGAAATATTTGAAGGAGTTTCAGCATAGTGTGAAAATTCCATAGTAGATGTTGCTCTACCTGAAGACAGGGTTCTTAAGGTGGTTACATATCCAAACATTTCAGAAAGCGGAACTTCAGCTTTAATCACTTTTGAACTTGCACGGTCTCCCATACTACTCACCTGACCACGTCGACGATTCAAATCTCCAACGATATCACCCATGTTTTCTTCAGGAGTTAAAACCTCCAGTTTCATAATAGGCTCAAGGATAACAGCTCCGGCTTTTTTAGCTACTGCTTTAAAGCCCATTTTAGCTGCCAATTCAAAAGACAAGGCATCAGAATCTACAGGGTGGAATGAACCATCCTTTAGCGTTACTTTCATGCTGTCTACTTCGAATCCTGCCAACGGACCATTGACCATTGCCATTTTGAATCCTTTTTCTACAGAAGGAATAAATTCTTTAGGAACGTTTCCTCCTTTAATTTCATTCACGAATTCCAGTCCGTCCTTACCTTCTTCGGCAGGCTCCAACGTAAATACGATATCGGCGAACTTACCACGACCACCAGATTGCTTTTTGTACACTTCTCTGTGATCTGCAGACTTTGTTACAGCCTCCTTGTACTCAACTTGTGGCTGACCTTGATTCACTTCAACCTTAAACTCACGTCTAAGTC
This sequence comes from Constantimarinum furrinae, assembly GCF_014295415.1. Classification (GTDB taxonomy): domain Bacteria; phylum Bacteroidota; class Bacteroidia; order Flavobacteriales; family Flavobacteriaceae; genus Constantimarinum; species Constantimarinum furrinae. The sequence continues at coordinate 1,641,847 of NZ_CP052909.1, read as the reverse complement.
GGTCCACAATAATATCCAGGTGAAGTTCTCCCATCCCTGAAATAATTGTCTGTCCTGAAGCTTCATCGGTACGAACCTGAAACGTAGGATCCTCTTCAGCTAATTTTGCCAAAGCCATTCCTAGCTTATCAACATCTGCCTTGGTCTTAGGCTCAACCGCGATACCGATAACGGGATCTGGGAAGTCCATAGATTCCAATACAATAGGATGTTTTTCATCAGACATGGTATCTCCTGTCTTAATATCCTTAAATCCAACAGCTGCTCCAATATCTCCGGCTTCAATAAAATCGATAGCGTTTTGCTTATTAGAGTGCATTTGGTAAATACGTGAGATACGTTCTTTCTTTCCTGAGCGATTGTTCAGAATATAAGATCCTGCATCTAATCGACCTGAATATGCGCGGAAGAATGCCAATCGTCCCACAAAAGGATCGGTAGCGATCTTAAACGCCAATGCTGCAAAAGGAGCAGAAACATCAGGCTTACGAATCTCTTCTTTTTCGGTATCCGGATTCACACCAATAATACCTTCCTTATCTGTAGGAGAAGGCAGGTAACGACAAACAGCATCCAGCAAGAACTGAACCCCTTTGTTTTTAAAGGCAGAACCACAGATCATAGGAATGATCGACATATCCATTACTGCAGCACGTAATGCAGCATGCACTTCGTCTTCAGTAATAGAGTCTTCATCCTCCATATATTTTTCAAGCAAGTTTTCGTCATAAGCAGCAACCTCTTCGATTAGAAGTCCGCGATACTTCCTTGCTTCTTCTTTCATATCCTCAGGAATATCAACTACATCAAAAGTTGCTCCCATGGTCTCATCGTGCCAGATTATAGCTCGGTTCTTAACCAGGTCGATGATTCCTTTAAAATCGGCTTCGTCACCAATGTTCAAAACAATTGGTACAGCATTAGACTTCAACATGTCCTTAACCTGCTGACAAACGGCCATAAAGTTAGAACCCTGACGATCCATTTTGTTCACAAAACCAATACGTGGTACTTTATAGTTATCGGCAAGTCTCCAGTTAGTTTCCGACTGAGGCTCTACCCCATCAACCGCACTAAAAAGGAAAACCAATCCATCCAGTACACGTAACGAACGGTTTACTTCAACCGTAAAATCCACGTGTCCGGGAGTATCGATAATATTAAAGTGGTAATCTTTCGTTTCCTCTGTAGGCTGAGCATTTTCTAATGGAAATTTCCAGGTACAGGTAGTAGCAGCCGAAGTAATAGTAATACCGCGTTCCTGCTCCTGCTCCATCCAGTCCATAGTTGCAGCTCCATCGTGTACTTCCCCGATCTTATGACTCACACCGGTGTAGTAAAGGATACGTTCTGTAGTTGTAGTCTTACCGGCATCAATATGCGCAGCAATACCTATATTTCTTGTAAATTTTAAATCTCTTTGTGCCATTTTTTAGAATCTGAAATGTGAGAATGCTTTATTTGCTTCAGCCATTTTGTGAGTATCGGTACGCTTTTTAACAGCTGCACCTTCTTCTTTGGCAGCCGCCAGAATTTCGGCAGCTAATTTCTGAGCCATAGACTTTTCGTTTCTCTTGCGAGCATACAAGATCAACCACTTCATGGCAGTTGAAATTTTTCGGTCCGGGCGAATTTGCATTGGAATCTGAAACGTTGCTCCACCAACTCTACGGCTTCTTACCTCTACGTGAGGCATTACATTGGAAAGTGCATCTTTCCACATTTCTAAAGCAGTTTTTTCTTCGTCTGTTTTTTTCTCGTCTACGATATCGATTGCATCGTAAAACACTTTAAAAGCCACCGACTTCTTTCCATCCCACATCAAGTTATTTACAAAACGTGTAACTAATTGATCATTAAATCGCGGATCCGGTAAAAGGGGTCTTTTTTTGGCCTGTCTTTTTCTCATGTCTTCTCTTTAAAAGTTTTTAATTACTTCTTAGGGCGTTTGGCACCGTACTTAGATCTTCGTTGTGTTCTTCCTTCAACACCAGCGGTGTCTAAGGCTCCACGAACGATATGATATCTAACACCAGGCAAATCTTTTACCCTTCCACCTCTAACCAATACTATCGAGTGCTCTTGTAAATTGTGACCTTCACCGGGAATGTATGCGTTCACTTCCTTACCATTAGTCAACCTAACCCTTGCAACTTTACGCATTGCGGAGTTTGGTTTTTTAGGCGTAGTCGTATATACACGCGTACACACACCTCGTCTTTGAGGGCACGAATCTAAAGCAGCCGATTTACTCTTCTTGGTTATTTTGGCTCTTCCTTTTCGTACTAATTGTGAAATTGTTGGCATATAAAATATTAATTATACTATATTAAATATAAAATCCCTCTTTTTAAGGGCTTGCAAAGGTAGAAATAAAATTGAATTAATCAAACCTTCCTATTGTTATTTTCTTAGCCGATTTATTATTTTGATACTGAGATATTAAAAACCACATGGAAGCGTTAGTTTTACAACACAGAAAAAGCGGTTTTTGAGACATATTTTTTACATTTTTTTATACCTTAATATATATACTGCATTTTTTCAGTATGTATATTCTCAGGAATTTACCCTTATCGTTAAAGCCGAAAAACCCGTTTCTGAATCACTGCTCGATTCCCTGAATGTCCAATCGGTGTTTAAGGATTATCTCACTTTAAAGAAGGAAGCCGACACTCTTGTATTTAAACTTCAAAGTATAGGTTATCTAGAAAGTGAGTTACGGTCACTAGAGAAGACCACAGACAGCAGTTTTACAGCACGGTATTTCTTCGGAAGAAAATCCTCTCATATTAAGGTATATTATAAAGAGGAAGAATTCAGCAAAAAAGAGCTTGCCAGAATTTCCAATGAGGTGGGAGCCGAATATTTTCTCCTCGATTTCCAAACCTTCGAACAATCCCTTCAGAAATTAAATGCTATAAAAACTGAGAATGGAGATGCGTTCGCAAGACTGGGCCTTTCCAACATTTTGAAGAATGCCGACGGATCTATAAGTGTCGAACTAAGTCTGGAACGCGGATCCAGCAGAACAATTGACTCCCTTATTGTTAAAGGTTATGAGAAATTTCCAAGATCATTTCTAAGATATTACGCTGGAGTAAAGACCGGTAAAAAATTCAATAGGCCCAAACTAATTGCACAAAACGATGCGCTAAACAGTCTTGGCTTTGTAAATTCCCTAAAGGCACCTGAAGTCTTGTTTAGAGACAATGAAACCGTGGTTTATTTCTATCTCGAAAAACGTAACAATAATTTGTTCGACGGTATACTGGGATTTGCCACCGATGAAGAAACCAACAGGTTGGAATTTAACGGCTACCTAAATCTGGAGTTAAATAATAATTTGAACTTTGGAGAACAATTACTTATAAACTACAAGGCCGATGGTAATGAACAGCAAAATTTCAGAGTAAGGACAACTATGCCTTATTTGTTTAGAACACCATTTGGTGTAAGTCTCGAATTAAAAATCTTTAAACGAGACAGCTCCTTTGTCACCACCGAACAAATGGCAAGACTCACTTATCAAATTAATCCTTCATCTTCGGTGTATTCGGGCTATAAAGGATATGAATCCAGCAACCTACTCGATGATCAGGTTGCAGGAATTCCTATAGAAGATTATACATCGAATTTCCTAATTGGAGGTATTAGTTTTCAAAAGCCTCAAAGAAGCACTTTATTTCCCATAAAGACACTTGTTCTGTTAGATAGTGAAATAGGCACAAGGGATCAAAAAGGAGTACAAGAGGATCAGCTCCGATTATCGGTAGTAGCTTCAACTATATTTAATCTTAATTTCAGAAATTCAATCTTTTTACAGAACAGTTCTAGTTTATTAATTAGTGACACATACCTCACCAACGAACTTTTTAGATTTGGCGGTATCACCAGCATTAGAGGCTTTGATGAAAACAGTATAGATGCGACGGCTTTTGCAGTACTGAATACCGAATATCGATACCAGTTCAATGAAGGCATTTATCTTCACAGTATTATCGATTTGGCCTATTTTGAAAATCAATTATTTGCTATGAAAGAAAAGCTCTATAGCTTCGGTATTGGGCTGGGCATGCAAACCAAGGCAGGGGTTTTTAAATTTAATATCGCCAATGGAAATTCGGATAATCAAAATTTTAATTTTTCCAATACAAAAATCCACCTCAGTCTCACTTCACGATTTTGATAAATCCTAACAATAGCTTAGCAATTCAGTAAAAAAAAAACCAAAATTTAAGTTTAAAAAGTTGTGTATTTAACTTTTTATTGTGATTTTTGGCATTGGCTAATTCAAATAAATTATAAAATGAGAACAAAGTTTAGTGGAATTTTAACGCTTTTACTAGCGTTTGTAGTGCAACTCACGTTCGCACAAGAAAAAACAATCACAGGTACGGTGACTGATAATTCAGCTACACCTCTTCCTGGGGTTAACATTATCGTAAAAGGTACGACCAGTGGTACTCAGTCTGATTTTGATGGAAATTTTTCCATTCAGGCAAATGTAGGCCAAACGCTTGTATTTAGTTACGTAGGTTTCAACACCGTAGAAAGAGCTGTAACCGCAAGTACTAACAGAATCAACCTTCAAATGGAAGAGGGTGAAGTGTTAGATGAGGTTATAGTAACCGGATATGGTATTCCAAGAGAGAAGAAAGCACTTGGTTATGCTGTAAGTACTCTTGAAGCTGAAGCCGTAGAAAACAAACCTGAGTCTGATGTTGTAAGAACATTGAACGGTAAGGTTGCCGGGGTTCAAATTACTGGAACCAGTGGTGCAACCGGAGGTGGAACAAACTTCACCATTCGTTCTAAGAGTTCGATTAACGGAAGCAACCAGCCATTATTTGTTGTGGATGGTGTTCCTTTCGACGGTGGATCCAATCAGCAAACAGGCTTTGCTGGAGGTAACACTGTAGTAAGTAGCCGTTTCCTTGATTTAGATCCGAACAACATTGAATCTGTTCAAATCCTTAAAGGTCTTAGTGCCGCTGTACTTTATGGTCAGCAAGGTAGAAACGGTGTTGTATTGATCACAACCAAGAACGGAAGCAAAAAGAGCCTTAACAAGAAATTTGAGGTAACACTTTCTCAGTCTGTTTACATTACCGAAATTTCAAACTTACCTGACTATCAGAATGAGTACGGACAAGGGTCTGACAATACTCCTAACGCTGGTTTCGTAGGAAACTGGGGAGGAAGACTTGATGCAGGAATTATGATCGCTCACCCTTACGCAGGTTTAGGTGACATCAACACTAACCCGTTCCCACAATTTGTAGATCTTGAAATTCCTTACGTTGCAGCGAAAGATAACGTAAAGGACTTTTTTAGAACCGGTATTGGGCATGCAACTTCTGTAAACGTTTCAGGATCACCAGGAGATGGTGGAAGCCGATATAACATAAACTTTGGATATACTACAGAGGACGGATACATCCCGAATAACGGTTTAACCCGTTACAATATAGGTATGGGTGGTTCTACAAAACTTTCTAATAAATTTTCATTCGACGGTACTGCTAACTTTAGTAGCTTAACCGTTAATACTCCTCCAATTGCTGCCAACAACGCGGCCGGGGCCTTATCGATCTTTACCCGATTGTTATTCATCCCTCGTAACGTGGATCTTCCAAATTTACCATTCGCCGATCCTAACACAGGAGCCAGCGTATACTACCGTGGTGATCAGGAAAACCCATACTGGTTGTTGAACTATGCTGGATTGGAGCAAAACACGAACCGTTTCTACGGTAAGTTATCGTCTTCTTATGAGATTTCAGATAACATTATCGCAGCATACCGATTTGGATTGGATACGTATACTGAATTCCAGGAATTCCGTGTTGCAAAAGGAAACGTAACTGCTCCTTATAACAATGGTGGTTATTTAAGAACTACTGAAGGAACAAACTTTATCTTTGACCACAACTTAAGTTTCAGTTTTAACAATCTTGAAATTACTGATACTTTTGGTTTAGATGCTACTGTAGGTTTCAACGCAAGAAGAGACGAATATGAGCAGTTTGGTATTGCAAGTACAGGTCAGATTGTATTTAATTTCTTTAACCACAATAACTTCTCAAGTCAAACCAACATTGACCCTGTTGCAGGAAATCTTGATTACAGATTAGAGCGTAACATTTTGGGAGCTTATGCTGAAGCATCTTTTGACTACGATAATTTCTTATTCTTAACACTTTCAGGAAGAAATGACTGGGGATCGAATGTTGAGCAAGATAACAGATCTATCTTCTATCCTGGAGCTTCGTTATCATTCTTACCTACATCTTTGGATGGTGTAAGTACTTCTGGAGCTTTGAATTTATTGAAATTCCGTGCTGCATACGGTACATCTGCCCGATTCCCTGGGTTGTATGGAACAAGAGCAGTTCTTGCTACTACGCCGAATGCGTTTATTCAGCCTAATGGAAACGGAACTACAATTAACTCACTTCCTTCAACTGCTGCAAATCCAGATTTGAAGCCTGAATTACAGAAGGAATTTGAAGTTGGTGTTGAAGCTGAATTATTCAGCAGAAGATTAACTTTAGATGCAACAGTGTATAAGAGAAATATTGAGGATCAGATTGTAAATCGTCCTATTAACCCTTCTACCGGTTTTACTGCCATCAATGATAACATTGCAGAAAGTGAAATTAAAGGTCTAGAAATTGGGTTTGACGTGATTCCTCTTCGTACAGATGATTTTACATGGTCTATCAGAAATAACTTCACTGCGTATGAAAACGAAGTAATTGACCTTGGTGGTCTTGAAGCTTTCCCATATGCTGGATTTATTGGATTAGGTAACTATGCTTCTGAAGGTGAGCCTTTAGGTGTAATTAAAGGTAACTACGCTGCTCGATACGATCCGGGAAATAATACTCCGGAGAACCCACTTGGAATTACCAATGTTGGTGTTGAAGGTGTATTGCTTATTAACCCTATCGATGGAAAAATTATTGATAGTGCAAACTTAAGTTTACCGGATGAGACTGTAGGTGATCCTAACCCAGACTGGAACATGACAACAATAAACACCTTCAGTTATAAAGGTCTTTCATTGTCTGCTCAGCTTGAGTACCAACACGGAGGAGATATCTTTTCACAAACAGCGTCTCAGTACTACCGTCGTGGTGTAACTACCGTTAACGTAGACAACAGAGAAGGAAGTTATGTTATTCCAGGTATCTTGGCTAACCCTAACACAGGACAGCCACTTACCGACGCAAACGGAAACTTTATTGAGAACACAATTCAGATTGGAGCGAATGATGTATTCTTTATCAACTTGGTAGATCCTGTTGGTCAAGGTATCTATGATGCTTCTCACTTACGATTGAGAGAGGTTTCATTATCTTACAATCTATCTGAAAAAATGTTAGATAAAACTCCATTCGGAACCGTAACATTTGCACTTTCCGGACAGAACTTATATGTTAGAACATTTAACATTCCTCAAGCGTTTAATTTTGACCCTGAGGCATTGAGTACAGGTGTAGGTAATGGTGCTGGATTAGACTTCCAGACTGGACCTTCATCTAAGCGTTACTCATTTAGCGTTAAAGCAACATTTTAAAAAATATGTATAATGAGGTAGTAAAACAGTTTCTAAACTGTTTTACTACTGAATACATTAATAAACAATATTCAAATCATGAAAAATATTTTAAAAATAACACTTCTGTCTGCCTTCATAGCTGTCTTTACAAGCTGTGAAACTTCAGAGTTGGAACTCTTAGTGAGTCCTAACAACATTACAGTTGAATCTGCTGACCCTAACTTTATATTGAATGATATCCAGCTTACTTTTAACGGAATCGTTGGAGGGTATAGCGCGCCATCACGTCAAATTACGCGTCAGGTAAACCAATTTAGTACATATAATGGTACGGTTACTGAAACCACACTTCAAGGAGAATGGGCTCAATCGTATCAAATGTTTGCTAATATCGATCTTTTGCTGGGCGTAAATGAAAATACGCTTGATGCAGGTGGTATTCCTTACCACGTTGGTATGGCTCAGATCATCGAAGCTTATGCGTATATGTTATTAGTTGACTATGTAGGAGATGTACCTTTTTCACAAGCGAACAAACCATCTGAATTTCCTAACCCGATGGTTGACGACGGTGCTACCATTTACAACGCACAACTTGATCTATTAGATGAAGCTATTGCTAATTTAAACTTAGGTATTCAGACAAATGCAAGACTTCCTGAAGATATCTTTTACGGATCTTTTGATGCCGCAAACTGGATTGCACTTGCAAATTCATTGAAAATTAGAGGATACTTAAACATGAGATTGGTTAATGCTTCTGCTGCAGCTGCTGGAATTAACAGCGCTCAGAGCGGAAACATCATCGATCAAAATTCTGAAGATTTCCAATTTATGTATACTGCTTCTGGAACTGAATTGCCAGATAGTAGACACCCGTTTTTTACCGGAAGCTATTTAGCAGCTGGAGCAGGTCAAAGAATGAGTAATAACTTCCTTGATCTTCTAAATGCAGGTGATGATCAGCCTCCTTTCATTGAAACAGGAGAGATTGACCCTAGAACACGTTATTATATCTACCGTCAGGATTCTGCACCACCATCTGGTTCAAACCTTCCTTGCGCAAGTAATCTAAGTAACTACGATTACTGTTATGTTGGTAACTTATACTGGGGACGTGATCATGCAGATGATGAAGGTCTTCCAAACGACGGATTCAAAAGAAGTGTATATGGAATCTACCCAGGTGGAGGAGCTTTTGACAGCGACCTTTTCGAACAGGCCAGAGCAACTACCGATAACCTTGGTGGAGCTGGTATACGACCATTCTACTTAGCTTCATTTACAAAATTCTCATTGGCTGAAGCAGCACTAACATTAGGAACTAATGGTAATGCAGCGACACTTCTTGAAGAAGGAATTCGTTTAAGCATGAATAAAGTACGTGATTTTGCAGATGGTCTTGATTCAGGTCCATTTGAAATGACCAATGGAGATATTAATGATTATGTATCCCGAGTGCTTGCAGAGTATGCTGCAGCAAATAACGATGGTAAGTTGGCAATTATCGCCAGAGAATACTATTTGGCAGCATGGGGTAACGGTACAGAGCCTTATAACCTATACAGAAGAACCGGGTATCCAAATCTTCAGGCTCCTATCATTCCTGCAGGTCCTTTCCCAAGAGCCTTTAGATATCCTGATACTGAATTAGATGGTAACCCTAATATTCAGCAACAACCAGCAACAACCAGAGTATTCTGGGATACTAACCCAGCTGGATTTATAGACTAATCAAAAAAAAATTATATTATGAAAAACCTTAAATATATAACATTAGCTATCATCGCACTTGTTGGGTTAACATCACTTACCAGTTGCGAGGATGAAGATAAATACCGCTTCCCCGAACTAGGAAATGGTGGATTCGTAAAATTTGTTTCTATGCCTGAATTTAACGCAGGTGCAGATCCGGCTTCAGCTAGCTTTACGGCTATGACCGAGGATCCTAACGGGAATATTGCAAACTACGATATTGCTGTAAGAGGATACTTTACCGGAGCGTCTACCGATACTATTTCATGGAGAAGTACTACTACCTTCCCATTCGATGTAAGCTTTACAGCTGCCGATATGGCAACCACATTTGGAGTTCCTGCTTCAACATTTGTATCTGGCGATAGTTTTGAGTTTTTCGGAACTGCAACTACAACAGATGGAACAGTTTATTCTTATGTTCAAACCAATTGTAATTGTCCAACTGATCCGGAAGATCCGGAGGCTCCAGGTACCTGGAATGGCGCAAATACAGATAGCGTTCTTTTAACAGCTGCAGGATTGTTACAAGCGTTCAACTGGGAAGTTGAATTTAGTGACCCACCAATGTAGTAGTTACTTATTTTATAATTTATTAAAAACCATCCGTTTTTGCGGATGGTTTTTTTAATTTTACCCCTAACAAATCATATTCGTGAAGAAAGAAAATTTAATATTCGGTATCTACCCTGTAATAGAGGCATTGAAGTCAGAAACTGATCTTGATAAGGTCTATATTCAAAAAGGAATTGAAAACCCTAAAATTGATTCGATCGTTAAGCAGATTGAATCATTAAATATTACGATTAACTTTGTTCCCATCGAAAAACTCGATCGATTAACACGCAGCAATCATCAAGGCATCGTTGCGATTACTTCACCCATTGCGTTTCATTCTCTTGAAACTATAGTAGAAGAAGTACTTGCTTCCAATACGCTCCCTCTTTTTTTAGTCCTTGATCAAATAAGTGACGTTAGAAATTTCGGGGCCATACTCCGCACAGCCGAGTGTACAGGTGTTCATGCTGTAATCGTTCAAAAAAAAGGTGGTGCTCCGGTGAGTGGGGATACCGTGAAAGCATCGGCCGGTGCTATCTTTAATATCCCAATTTGTAAAGTAGATCATATCAAAGATGCTATATTTTATCTACAGGGATCAGGGATTCGGACCATTGCAGCCACTGAAAAGACTAAGAACAGTATTTATACAACTAACCTTAATCAGGGGATTGCCATAATCATGGGTTCGGAAGGTAAAGGAGTGTCAAACTCTGTATTAAACCTTGTTGATGAAAAGGCGGCCCTACCCCTACTTGGTGAGATCAACTCATTAAATGTATCGGTCGCTTCGGGTGTATTTCTCTATGAGACTGTACGGCAGCGAACGCAATGATCATTTTCTATCGTCTCGATCAGAATTTGATTTGTATTGGTATCTTATTTTAAACGATTTTCGAGCCTCAACCGGCTCCTCCGGAGTTTCAGGCCTGGTTTCAATAAAATTACCATCCTCATCAAAATGCTTTAAGAACTCATCTTCCTGAGGATCGTAATCTGCCCGTTCCCAGACATACTTTTTAGCCTCAATGGGATTTTTCCAGAAAATAAGTGAAAGCGCAATCCCTACAAGAAATCCGGAGAGATGACCCTCCCAGGAAATTTTGGGGTCTATAGGAAAAACATACCATAACAAGCTTCCGTAGAGAAAAACGACAACAAAAGCCAGGGCTGTAAGTTGGTACTGTTTAGAGAATATCCCTTTAAAGAACAGAAAGGCAGCCAACAAATACACGACGCCACTTGCACCTATGTGATATGCCGGTCTTCCTATCCACCACGTTAGTACACCGGTTACCAGAATACCAATAAGCAACACTTTCCATTTAATACTTCTATAGAAATAGAACAACGCCGAACTCAATACAAATAAAGGAATGGAATTATTGAATAAATGACTCAAACTACCATGTATAAAAGGTCCAAAAATAATTCCACGGAGACCCTCCACCCGCTGAGGGTATATCCCGTAATATTTAAGATTCCAACCAAAACGCACTTCCGCCCAGAACACGATCCAAATTGCCACGACAAAGGCCAACGGATATAAGACGGTACTATTCGTAAAATATAATTTGTTCTGAGCTTGCATAAGTTTCTTTATTCAAAAAGTACTCCTAAATCAAATTTATGATAAATTGTCATGCTTCGCACAGCAATAAAATTGTAATTTTAAACTTCAATGAACACACCTCTGGCAGAACGGATACGACCTAAATCACTGGAAGATTATATCAGTCAGCAGCACCTTGTTGGTCCAGAAGGAGCCCTGACGTCTCAAATTAGATCCGGGGTTTTATCTTCGATGATCCTTTGGGGCCCTCCGGGTACGGGAAAGACGACCTTGGCGTCCATTATCGCGAATCAATCCGGCAGGCCATTTTATCAACTAAGTGCGGTAGATAGTGGTGTGGCTGCGGTACGGCAGGTTATTGAGCAGGCTAAGAAAAGTGATACTTTGTTCTCGGCAAAGAACCCTATTTTATTTATAGACGAAATTCACAGATTTAGTAAATCACAACAAGACTCCCTACTAGGTGCGGTAGAAAAAGGATGGGTCACCCTAATAGGAGCTACAACTGAAAATCCCAGTTTTGAAGTAATTCCGGCCCTACTTTCTCGATGTCAGGTGTACATTTTAAATCCTTTCAGTAAAAACGATCTGGAGCAACTTTTAAAGCGTGCTGTTGCGGAAGATGTAGTTCTCGCCCAAAAGAAGATAAAACTGAAGGAAACGGAGGCTATGTTGCGTCTTTCCGGGGGTGATGCCAGAAAACTGTTGAACATATTAGAATTGATCGTGCTTTCAGAAGAAAAGAAATTGGTTACCATAACCAATGATCTCGTACTACAGAAAGTTCAGAAAAACACTGTACTGTATGACAAAACAGGAGAACAGCATTACGATATAGTTTCGGCCTTTATTAAATCGATTAGAGGAAGTGATCCCAATGCCGCTGTCTATTGGCTCGCTAGGATGATAGAAGGTGGTGAAGATGTAAAATTCATTGCAAGAAGACTGGTAATACTTGCTTCTGAAGACATTGGAAATGCCAATCCCACTGCGTTGGTCTTGGCGAATAATACCTTTCAGGCAGTAACAACGATAGGTTATCCTGAATCCCGAATTATATTGAGTCAATGTACTATCTACCTGGCTACCTCACCAAAAAGTAATGCTTCATATATAGCGATAAATGAAGCACAGAAAAAAGTTCAGGAAACCGGTGATCTTTCAGTTCCTCTTTCCATTCGAAATGCGCCAACCAAACTGATGAAGGAACTGGGATATGGCAAGGAATACGCATACGCTCACAACTATGAGGGAAATTTTACTCCCCATGAATTCTTACCGGAAGAAATTAAAGCAAGTACATTTTATGTTCCGGGGAATAATCCTAAAGAAAACGCCATTAAAAATTACCTAAAAACCTTGTGGGGAGCGAAGTATGACTATTAATTTCGCTTTAAAAAGACCATTTGCGAAAAGGAAGTTTCAATAATCAGGTTTCCGTCTTTATCAAAATAACCCGGAAATGTATTTCCCGATGTGTCCACAAACTGAAAGCTACCCTCCTTATTTTCAATTAAATTTCCTTTCAGTTTTTTGGTTGATCCTAGTTCCCAAAGTGAATATCCCTCAGGATTTTTGGAAAGACTAAATGTGGTATCGTTATTCAGGTACGTATTATTTGTTTTGACTTCATTATTCATTTTTACACCTGTTCCAAAGGAAACGCTGTTCTCTTCGTTTTTCTCATCAGAATCACTCATCTGCTGCACATTCACTTCCTTTGCTTCCGAAACATCATCTTTTAAAGTCACTTTGACATCTTTCTGGTTTGCGTATAGTCTTTCCACACTTTCAAATGCTTCTCTAAGTGCCTCATGATACGCTCTTTTAAATTCCTTTTCTTTACTTTTCCCAGTTTCGCCCCTGAAGATCTCGTTGCCTTCACAATCTTTAAGGACTACTGTTAATTTAGTATAGACAAATCCCGGGCTACCTTCCAAGGTAGCGTAAAGTCCGTCACACCGTCTCACATTAGGCAGTTCAGATTCAAAAAACGCATTGAAACCGTATTTATTGAGTAAAAATTTAGTGTAGGTATTTAACTGATACTGATCTCTTTCGTGAAGAAATTCATAATATTCCGGAACTGAAACAAATTGAAAATCATTCACGGTTTTCTGCGAAAAACCATTCGACACCACATTTAAAAAAATGAAAATTCCTATAAAATACTTGTTCATTCCTCGTCAATTTTTATGTTGAAACCCAACTGTAAAGATACACTTTTTGCCTTTGCAAGGTTTCCGTAGCGAAGCAGATTATCTGCAGCAATATAAAAATTAAATTTTCCAAGATCGGTAACCAGTCCAAAGCCTACATTGCTATAAGAAAAAGAATCGGCAGTATAGGTCACCTTGGCGGCCAGAAAATCGGTAAAACGACGATAGTAGAACAAAGTTCCGGCCATTTGAGGGCCTTTAGGACGGATTATACTATAGAATTGTGCCCCCAGCGATTGAGCCCGTGATACACCGCCACCCATATTTCGGCAATCACATTCTTTTCCCCTTCCAATGGTTTTGCCAAAACTGTATTTTAAACCAGCATTAACTTTTAAGGGACGCAGCTGGGTATACGCACTGTTTAGGGTATCGATGGGGATCTCCTGCTCTATTTCGTCCTCGAGATTGTCGTAATAGGGCAATGTAGCCTGTCCGCCGCTTAAAGGTGGAAAAATAAGTTCGATTCCATTTAGCGTATAAGTACCTGACGCTTGGTACGTTTCAGCATCTTTTGAATGAAATATCGCTCCGATATCCAGCACACTGGCACTTGCAATCCAACGGTCATTTATATCGTAAGTCGCACCTATATCCACTCCTACTCCTATATTCCCACCAAAAAACGCACGTTTTAACACGGTACTGATTACTTCCGCAGAACCATCAATTCCTTCCAAAGAAGCAATACCGGAGGTTTCTACTTTTACATTGGCATCCTGTACGGTATGTTCGTATATATTCACATCCCCATCGCCCAATCGGGTAACAAAGGTCCCACGATTGTCTGTACTCCTGTAACTCAGCATACTGGAATATAGCTTTGCCCGAATTCCAACTGTAAGATTATTTGTAATATTTTTATTTGCTCCAAAATGATATACTGTTAACAGATCACCGGTGGTACTTATTTCACCCAGATCGAATGCATAATCCAGATAATCGCGATTTCCTTCCCATGCCAAGATGGCAAGATCTCTTGGGAAATATGAAATAAAATCGAATTCCTGATAGATCCCACCAGAAAAGTAGATATCGTTCTTCGCGCGCCATCCAAAATTTATTATTTCAAGCTGCTGAGTGGCCGTAAAAAAGTCGGTATTCTTTAGTTCGAATATCTTGTTCCTGATTCGGGTGTTTATGTCAATTTCAGATGCTCCAAAAATATCGAATACTGATACTCCGGATGCGCCTCCGTTGATATGGATTTGTGAAAGAAAAGGAATTCCGAAATGCAATTTCTGTTCTACCCGTCCACCAGGATTGAGCAATAAGCTTTGCGGCACTTCTTCAAGACCATAAAGCACTTGCTTATTTTGGGCAATACTCATGGAGAGCCATAAGGCTAAAATTAAGGTCAAAATATTTCTCATGGTAATTATTGTTCCTTAATTTCCAGGTAATAGGTGGTTTTTGACTGTAAATTAAGTTCTCCTTTCAGGCTGGCATTAGAAGAAGGTATGGTAACCGAAACAACCACTCGATTGGCCATCGTAAGTTGCATAATTTCTGCCTCTTCGATGATTTCGGTAAATTCTGTAATCACGGGGCTGCTCACTGTACCATTGTTAACTGTGGTTTGAGTTGCATAGGTCGTATCATTTTGCTCACTGAGAAATTGAAAATCTACCTGAAACTCTCGGTCTATACTATTGGTAAACCTAAAATAGAAATCTGCTCTTTTTAAGCTTTCCTGTATTTCGGAGTCATCCAGAAAACGAATCTCTGTGGTATCGGTAACGGTAAAAATGGGAGTAGCAGTAGTTTGGTCGTAAAACGCTCCCGCTTCAATATTAAAATAGATGAGATCCAGTTCGACCACGGGAGTTAAAGTGACTTCACTCGCCTGATCGAAATCGGTATCTTTTACACAGGCGGCAAACAACAAACTGGTAAAAACTACCAACGCGGGGATAAAAAGGTTTCTGCTCATGACTTGGGGTTATGATATTAATAAAACGCTAAAAGATCTATAAATTGTATTGCTATAAATGCTTTTTGATCTCAAATAAGGAATTTATAACCTTGTAACGGGCCGGAAGCTTCTCTTTCCTGTAATTATAAAAGAGGGTCTGCATTCCCACTGCTTCGGCTCCAAGAATATCTGCTTCAAAGGTATCGCCTATCATAATTCCGGATTCGGGCATTGCGTTTGCCTTTTTCAGGGCCGTTTTAAATATAACAGGATTGGGCTTCTTTAACCCTACCTCTTCAGAAGTAGTTATGGTGGAAAAGAATTTTTTTATACCGCTATTTATAAGTTTTAAATGCTGTACATCCTCGAAACCATTCGTTATAATGTGAAGTTTATATTTTTCGGAAAGATATTCTAATATGGATTCTGTTCCTTCAAAAAGATAATTATCTACGGGTAATTCATCTATATAAGATTCGGCAATGGTATCGATAAATGCCAGCGGAAATTTCATCTTAAATTTATCGAATGTATCCTGAAGGCGGCCACGTCGCAATTGTTCTTTACTTACCTGATCCTCCCTGAAAAGCTTCCAATAATTAAAATTAATAGGCTCGTAGTTAGCTATAAACAGATTTACGTCCAATGCTATCTTGTGGTTGCTAAAAACGCGCTCAAAAGCCAATCTGGAGTTTCGGTCGAAATCCCACAAGGTATGATCCAGGTCGAAAAAAACATCTGTTATATTCCTATTATTCATTGCGTTGCATCATTTCAGAAAATGTACGAATCCAGATCTCGTTGACCTTTGACGGATAAAAATCGGTATTGCTAAAGACCATGGAATAGGTACCATTTACATCAGCCACTTCATTCTGAATTGCACTGAGTTTTTTTTCGATATCGGACACATATTTATTCTTAAATACTGAAGTACTTACTGCAACAGGATGAACAATTAGCGGAGTTTTAATTTCAAAATCCAGATCGTAGAATAAAAAAGGTGTACAGGTACCCGCTCTGAAACCGAGTGTATCCTCGTAGAAGAGCGTAAAATCTTCCCTAATTTCAAGTTCCACCAGATTTCGATATATCTCGGGAAGATTCACTAATAACCGCGCATTCATTGAGTTTTCCAACGCACGGTTGGTAATGTCTTCCATGCGTCGTTTTTCACTTTTCAACAGTTCATAATCTGAAAGTGCCTGGTCGGAAAAAATAAGGCCGACATTAGCATAATCGCCAACATATTTTACGAGCATTTTAAATTGTTCTCTATGCGTATTAAAACTCTCTTCAAAAGTCAACGCTTCTCCCAGCATAAAAAATACCGATAGCTTTTGTCTGTTTCCTTTTGCAAGGTCTAAAAACCACTCAAATGAATCGTTGGGATCTTTTTTAATACCTGTTATCACCGAGGTACGATCACCTATTTTTTTGAATTGTAGTTTAAAAAGATCGGTAAAATACCCAATAGCCGATCTGAATAATCCGCGTTGCAGATAGGCATAAGGTTTACGCGCTTCTACTATGGTGTGAATGGTCGCCTTTTTCTTCGGAAATGCTATTTCCGGAAAATGAAATTTTAAAAGTTCTTTTAGTTTATAGGCCCAGATATCTATCACAGGCTGTTGTAAAAACTCATTCTGAAACCCCAGACTTTCACTGGCCGGAAACCTCCCTTGATCGTCTTTAACATGGGGTAGGTATTCTTCATAGCGGCTAAGCAGGTAGAATCCAGCCGAAAAGATGTCGAACGGAAGTGCACTTTTCTCGCTAACTGGAAAGAAGCCAATGGTATTATCCCAAGCTTTTATTGAGATCTCTACACTTTCTATTCCTTGCTGAGTTAGCAATCCGTGACTTTGAAAAAACAGTTCGTTCCCAAGCGGTTTTTTGCCATAGGAGCACTTTGGACCCGGGTGGGAAATAAATTCTTCTATAACGGAAGTAAATTCCACTTCTATCGCAAGAATACGCCAACATATATGTTTAAAGATATATGTGATTCGCGGCGCGGATTTCTCTAGATAGACTAAAAGCATAGGGAGTTATAGAAGATTTTCGTCTGCAAAGCTAAAGTACGATTTTTCGGTAATGATAAGATGATCCAAAACTTTTATATCCAGACTTTCTCCAGCTTTTTTCAGCTTTTGTGTGAGGGTTCGATCTGCTTCACTCGGTTTTAGTGTTCCTGAAGGGTGGTTATGGACCAAAATAATAGCTACCGCACCCAGTCTGAGGGCGGTTTTAAACACCAACCTTACATCTACCAATGTACCGGTTATACCTCCTTTACTAAGTTGACTAGTTTGAAGTACTTTATTAGAATTATTAACATAAACGATCCAGAATTCTTCATGAGGAAGCTCTCCTATATGAGGGTGCATTAATTCAAAAACTGAAACACTTGAGGTAATCTTTTCCTTTTTTAGCTGTGTCCCATTTCTTCGCCTACGCCCTAATTCCATTGCTGCGACAATGCTAATCGCTTTTGCTTCTCCAATACCCTTAAAGTTCATTAAGGCATCTATTTCAAGCTTTCCCAGCTCTATTAAGTTGTTTTTAGCCGATGCGAGAATCCTTTTACTGAGGGAAACAGCACTTTCATTCCGACTGCCAGAGCCAATTAGAATGGCGATCAATTCGGCATTACTTAGAACAGATGCTCCCTTTTGTAAGAGTTTTTCGCGAGGTCTGTCGTTTTCGCTCCAGTGCTTTATTGAAAAATCGGTTTTATTACTTCCCATAGGCAAACTTTAAGGATTAGTATGCTTCTCGGGAGTTAGCGGGAATCTTATGCAGGATGGAAACCGCCTATAAATATACCAAAACTTAGATATTGTTTGTACCTTATTCGGATAAATTATAATGTGTGAACTATGAAATCTCTTTTAGAACCTGAAGCGCATTCAGAAATTAAGAAACGGCTTCAAAACCTTTCAGAAAATACAGAACGAAAATGGGGGAAAATGACTGCTGCACAAATGGCCAAACATTGCCAGGGCCCCTTAGAAATTATGTTGGGACACGATAATTTCGATCTAAAACCGAATTGGTTTGCTAAGGTCTTTTTTAAAGGCGCCATGTACAGTGATAAGTTGTGGCGAAAGAACTTACCCACCATACCGCGGTTTAAGATCACCGAAGAGCATGACTTAACAACAGAAAAAACCAAACTAGAGTCCTTATTGGATGAATTGGGAACTCAATTAAATAAGGAAGGCTGGGGGACGCATCCGGCTTTTGGAAAATTTACAGATGAGCAGTGGGGAAAAATGCAGTATAAGCATCTGGATCATCATTTTAGGCAGTTTGGAATATAATTACCATTTTAATATCTATGTATCCTCCACCCTATCATCAAACTAGAGACATCGATAAGATGATCGCCGTGATCAAAAAATTTCCGTTGGGAATGCTTGTAACGGCCAACAACTCTCAATCCTTTATAACCCACATCCCATTTATTTATCATTCTGAAACAGAAAAACTTGTTGCTCATATCGATAAAGCAAATCCTCAAGTGGCTACATTAAAAGATGGTGCTGAAGTAACTGTGGTCTTTAAAGGGCCGGATACCTATATCTCGCCAGCGGTGTATACTACCAGACAGTTACCTACGTGGAACTATATCATTGTTCATATTACGGGAACAATTCGATTAATTAATGATGCGGAAGCTGCAAAAGACACCATGATCACCATGACCGAATTTCTTGAAGGTTCGAGTCCCGGTTTTATACTGAAAAAAGAGAACGAGGCCATGAATCGCTTTGTAAATTATATACAGGCGTTTGAAATCTCTGTCACGAACTGGGAAGGGAAATTTAAGTTATCTCAGGATAAGATTGAACAGGATCAATTAAATGCAAAGCACGCACTTATTGAAAATACACATTCATCATTACATTCCTTTATCGAAAAGATTTATTCGTAGGGATTTATGAAAAGAATATGCCAAAAAATATAAGACTTAAGTAGACCCAAAATGCCGAAAACATAATGTGCATACCTGTTTCAAATCTTTTACCTCTCCAAAGTGTGGAAGAGTATCCGAAAAATTGAAAGCACATCCGTGCAAACCAAAATATTCCCAGTCCGAAACAAAAGGGATTCCCATCTTCTGTAAATGAATGATAAAAGGGCAGGATTAGCTTAAGGTAAGCTTATTATCGTTTTTTAATACAGAATTATTACTATCGACGTATAAATTCCTTCACCTCGTCAAAATCGAGACCACCGTAATTTCCACTGCTCATTAATAACAAGGTCGTATTGTCATAATCATGTGTGTATAAATAGGTTTTAAAGTCGGCAGGATTCGTAAAAACCGTGAGATCCTTTCGCTGAAATGCAGTTTCTATTTGTTCGGCTTTTATTTCTTCCAGTTGTTTTATCATTACGGCATGGGGAGAATAAAAAACCACGGCAACATCTGCAGCATCCAGAGCTCCGTTATACTCTTTTATGAATTCGGGGTTGAGACTGCTGTAGGTATGTAATTCGAGGCAGGCGATGAGCTTACTATCGGGATATTGATTCTTTACCGCCTGAGTTGTTGCTTTTACCTTGCTGGGAGAATGAGCGAAATCCTTATAGGCTATTGTGTTTGGTGTTTCAGCAATTTTCTCCAGGCGCTTACTAGCTCCCGTGAATGTCGCGATCGCGTCGTAGAAGTGGGTAGCATCTACCCCCATTAACTGACACACCCAACGGGCACCTTCGAGGTTGTTGAGGTTGTGTTTTCCAAAAACTTCGATAGGCATGGAGCCTTCGGGAGTGTCGAGAAGGGTTTCACCGTTTTCGACTACATAGTGAGGCGTCTGATAAGGATATTTTTTTATCTGATTTGTAGACTGCTCTACGATCTGTTTTACTATCTCATCCTCGCTGTTGTAGATTATTGCACCTCCGTTGACGATCTCAGTGAGAAAAATGCGGAACTGTTCTACATAATTGTCGAACGTAGGAAAAACGTTTATGTGATCCCAGGCGATACCGCTAAGCAGTGCGATGTTGGGCTTATACAAGTGGAATTTGGGTCTGCGGTCTATGGGTGACGACAGGTATTCGTCCCCTTCCAATACAATAAAATCATTATCGGGAGTAAGATGAACCATGGTATCGAAACCTTCAAGTTGGGCGCCAACCATATAGTCTACCTCCTTCTCGTGATAATGCATCACGTGAAGTATCATGGAAGTGATGGTGGTTTTCCCGTGTGACCCACCTATAACGACCCTGGTTTTATTTTTCGACTGCTCGAAAAGGAATTCGGGATAACTATAGATCTTGAGGTTGAGCTCTTTGGCTTTAAGCAGTTCGGGATTATCGGCTTTGGCGTGCATTCCCAGGATAACGGCATCAAGTTGCGGTGTGATCTTTTCTGGAAACCAACCATAGGTTTCGGGGAGTAAATTTTTGGCTTTTAGACGGCTTTTTGAAGGATCGAATATCTCATCATCACTTCCGGTTACGATATCTCCTTTTTTATGTAGGGCTAACGCAAGATTGTGCATTGCACTACCGCCAATGGCAATAAAATGTACGCGCATAGAGAGGTAAAATGTTTGGATAAAGATACGGATTTTAACCCGCAATAGGGGTAGCGGCAAGTAGCTTTTACGCAGTAAAACTACAGCCAATAACCCGACCGCTTTCGCGGTCGCGGAAGCGGGATTGCCCAAAAATAAAAATTAGAGCGCTTCGATGATCTTCTTTTCCTTCTTCGCTTCTTCAAAGGAAGGGCGGCTGGAAAGTGCCTTATTGATCCAGCTAAGGGCCTCCTGTTTATTTCCCAGATTCTTGTAGATCTGTGCAAGACGAAAATAGGCCCAGTCTTTAGGCACACCATCTTTTGCGGAGTGATTTTTAATATAAGTTTGCAGACAATCGATCCCTAATTGTGCGTCGAGATCGTATTGAGCCGATATCTTCCCTATTTGGTAGTTAAGCTGATTGCGCTTATGGACCTTAAGCGATTGGGCGTTGGTGTTGATCGCTTTCTGCGGCTGATTATTTTTCTCGTACAAATTTGAAAGTTTGTCGTAGGTATGTGGAGAACCTCCCACGTTTATAGCCTGTCTATAATAACGTTCGGCGTCGTTTGAACGGTCGTTGTATTCGGCGATATAGCCTTTAGCCAAATATCCATCGACGGGCGAGATCTTAGACAATTCGTTGGCATAATCCAGTGCCTTGCGCTCGCTACCACCTATGATCCCGGGCAGCTGAATGTAGAATTCGACCAATGCCCATCGCACTTCGATATGGTTAGGGTCAAGTTTGGCCGCTTTTTCGAAATGATATTTGATATCCCCAATATAGGTGACGGCTCTTAGTTTACTTATTTCGAGTGCCTTCATACCCATTGCACCGCCATATTTAAAATGATAATTGGCATTATTTTCGTCGCTATCCACCAGCGTTTTATAATATTCCATAGCCGTATCCCAGTCTTTCTTATGTCCGGCGATATCTCCAAGATATTCGGTGGTTTTAAGGTGGTTGGGATGTTCTTTCAGATAATACTCAAACATGGGCTTGGCATCATTGAACCGTTCTGCTTTAAAATAGGCTTCGCCCCTATCGAATGTATTTTGAGCAACGAGCAGGAATGGACCAAACAGAAATAGAAAAAGTAGTTTTCTCATAAAAACGATATAGGGGATTATTTGGATTGTGGTGGGTATTTTTTGAAAATCTTCTCAAGGATGGCATAGTAAAAGGAAGCCTTCTGATCGGGGGTTGCTTTTTCCTTATAATCTCCTTCGGCTATTGCCTGCCAGAACAACGCATCATTCGCAGCATCCACGAAATCGACTGTTAGTGTCTGATCTATGACTCTGCCCCCAATGGGAATTCCGCCACTCACTCCTACTCCCACATTGCCCCCTCCGCTGCCTATGCCAATACCGATGGTATTTCGAGAATTAGATATGACCTCTCTGGCAAAGAAATTTACTAAGAATTGCGGGGAGTCACTTTTTTGAAATCCGCGTTGCGCAAACAAACTGTCCACGGCCTGCATAATACGTTTATCATCCAGTTCGTTGAGTCCGGAATCTATATCAGGGTAAAAATTATAAGTAGTGTATTGGGAAAAATTTGTTTTGTTGTCATAATCGACATTCACTGCAGCACCGCAGGCGGTGAGAAAGATACAGACGAGTACAAGGATGACGGATTTCATTTTAGCTTTTTAATAAAAGTACGCAAAAAACGGGCCGTAGGGTTTTAACAAAGGGTTAAAATTATTCCTTTTGGTCGTTCAGCATCGCCCAAAGCGTGTCCTTAAGCTCCATTAAACCTTGTTGTGCCACCGATGAGAAGAATAGATACGGAATTCCTTTAAACTCTTTATCGAGTTGTGCTTTCATTTCGGCCTTCAGTTCGGCATCGAGCATATCACTTTTGGAGATGGCCACCAGGCGGTCCTTATCCAGCATTTCGGGGTTGTAACGGCGAAGCTCGTCCAAGAGAATGTCGT
The DNA here is from genome assembly GCF_014295415.1 of Constantimarinum furrinae. GTDB lineage: Bacteria > Bacteroidota > Bacteroidia > Flavobacteriales > Flavobacteriaceae > Constantimarinum > Constantimarinum furrinae. Next base: position 1,618,768 of record NZ_CP052909.1, on the reverse strand, counting down.
ATTGCTTTCTTATGTCGGGAGCATCGGCCGGTATTAGAAACAGCAGAGTTGAGTTTCGTTCTATATGTCGTAAAAAATAGTGCCCCAGTCCCTTACCTTCGGCAGCTCCTTCAATGATCCCGGGGATATCGGCCATAACAAAGGTTTGGTAGTCCCGGTATTTTACGATCCCCAGGTTGGGTTTTAAGGTAGTGAATTCGTAGTCGGCAATTTTGGGTTTTGCGGCTGTGATCACAGACAATAGTGTAGATTTTCCGGCATTGGGAAATCCAACCAGACCCACATCGGCCAGTATTTTTAATTCGAGGGTGATGTCAACCTCTTCCCCATCCAGCCCCGGTTGTGCGTAGCGCGGGGTTTGTCGGGTAGCACTTTTAAAGTGATCATTCCCTAAACCACCCTTACCTCCTTTGGCGATGATATGTTCTTCACCGTCTTCGGTCAATTCGACTATGATGTTTTTTGTTTTACTGTCACGTATCACTGTCCCTAAGGGAACTTCAATATAAACATCCTCCCCATCGGCACCGGTACTGGTTTGTTTTCCTCCTGCACCTCCGTGTCCGGCCTTAAAGTGTCGTTTAAATTTAAGATGGTACAAGGTCCAAAGGTTGCTGTTCGCCTTGAGAATAATATGACCTCCACGACCCCCATCACCACCATCGGGACCACCTTTGGGAATGTATTTTTCCCGTCTAAGGTGTGCACTCCCCTTGCCTCCTTTTCCGGAGGACACATGGATCTTAACGTAGTCTACAAAATTTCCTTCTGTCATAAAAATGTTAAATAAAAAAGTCAAAAGTCAAAAGTCAAAAGTTTCATTTTAAAAACTTCTCACTTTTAAATTTTACATTTTTCGGTTTATATGTTGTCAATTACCTTGCTCAAACGCCCGGTGATCTCTTCGATCGAACCCACGCCGTCTACTCCGTGATATTTTCCCTGCGCCATATAAAATTCCTTTAGCACATCGGTTTTACGATAGTATTCTGCGATTCGTTCGCGAATCACTTCTTCGTTTGCATCGTCGGCTCTTCCGCTGGACTTACCACGTTCCAAAAGGCGACCTACCAAGATTTCATCTTCCACTTCCAAAGCTACCATGGCATTGATCTGTGAATTCTTTTTATTCATTAATTCTTCCAATGCTTCTGCCTGGGCAGCGGTACGCGGGAAACCATCGAAAATAAATCCGTTAGCAGCAGAATTCTTATCAACTTCGGCATTCAGCATATCGATGGTAACCTCATCGGGAACCAGATGTCCTTTGTCCATATACGACTTTGCCAGGGTGCCTAATTCTGTTTTGTTTTTTATGTTATATCGGAACACATCTCCCGTAGAAATATGCACCAGATTGTATTTTTCTTTTAAAACTTCGGCCTGAGTACCTTTACCGGCACCCGGAGGACCGAACAATACGATGTTCTTCATGTTATTCGTCTTCTTTGTAAATAAGGATTGTAAAAATCGCCACATAAATAAAGGTGCAAAGATAACAATTGCAAAGAAGATTGTACCTTTGTGCAATGGCTAATTATTTTTCTTCAAATTTCACTCTGGGAATACTTGGCGGGGGTCAATTAGGCAAAATGTTATTGTATGATACCCGCAAGTTCGACATTAGAACCCATGTTGTGGATCCAAGTGCGGAAGCACCGTCCCGACTGGCCTGCGACTATTTTGAACAGGGTGATCTTATGGATTTTAACACGGTGTATTCCTTCGGAAAACAGGTAGATATACTCACCTTCGAGATAGAAAATGTAAATGTGGATGCCTTGGAAAAACTCGAATTGGAGGGAAAAAAAGTATATCCATCTTCCGAAACCCTGCGAAACATTCAAGATAAGGGCAGACAAAAGTCATTTTACAAGGCGAACCGAATCCCAACTTCTCCCTTTATAGTTTTCGAAAACAAAAACAAGCTTAATGAAGCGATTGTTCGAAAAGAGCTGCACTACCCCTTTGTTTGGAAAAGCTGTACTGGAGGCTATGACGGTAAGGGTGTAAGTATTATTAGAGATGCCGAAGATATTATTCCACTGGCAGATACGGCCTGTATTGCCGAGAAGCTTATTCCGTTTAAGAATGAGCTTGCCGTGATCGTTGCTCGAAATGTGAGTGGAGAGGTAACTACCTATCCAGTAGTGGAAATGGAATTTCACCCTGAGGCCAATCAGGTAGAATACGTGATCTGCCCGGCACGAATTGATGATACGGTAGCTGCCAAGGCACGTGATATTGCGACTAGAGTTTCAGAAGCTTTTAAACATGTGGGATTACTTGCGGTAGAGCTATTTCAAACCGAGGATGATGAGATCCTTGTAAATGAAGTTGCCCCCAGGCCTCATAACAGCGGCCATTACAGTATAGAGGCCAGTTTTACCAATCAATTTGAACAACACATAAGAGCTATATTGGATCTACCTCTGGGAAATACAGACAGCAAGGTGGGTGGAATTATGGTGAATCTGGTAGGTGCTCAAGGGCATACCGGAAATGTTCATTATGAAAATATTGACAAGATTCTTGCTATGGAGGGAGTTACTCCCCATATCTATGGAAAAAAGCAAACCCGTCCTTTCCGAAAGATGGGTCATGTGACCATAGTTCACAAAGATTTGAATGAAGCAAGAAGGATCGCCGAACAGGTCAAGAAAACGATTAAAGTGATAAGCAAATAAAACAATATGAGCAAAGTAGCAGTAATTATGGGAAGCACCAGCGATCTGCCGGTCATGCAGGAAGCCGTTGATATTCTAAAGGGTTTCGACATTGAAGTGGAGTTGGATATTGTTTCGGCTCACCGCACACCCGATAAACTTTTCGATTATGGAAAAAATGCCCATACCCGCGGGATCTCAGTGATCATTGCCGGGGCAGGAGGGGCCGCGCACCTTCCCGGAATGATCGCCTCCTTATCTCCGTTACCCGTAATTGGGGTACCTGTAAAATCTAGTAATTCGATCGATGGATGGGATTCTGTACTTTCTATACTTCAGATGCCCGGCGGTGTTCCAGTTGCAACCGTTGCGCTTAACGGCGCCAAGAATGCCGGTATCCTTGCGGCTCAAATAATTGGCAGTTCAGACAAATGTGTATTGGATAAGATCGTTGCCTATAAAGAAGGATTAAAAATGAAAGTGGAGTCCGGCGCGAGAGAATTGAAAAATAAATAGTCCTAAAATAAGTCCGATTATTCAATGTGCCTATAACTAATGAGCACCTCAACTACTTAATATCCTATATTTTGCTATGAACAACCCCCTTTTAGAGAAGTTTGATGTTGCCCCATTTTCAAAAATAAAAAATGAACATTTTCTCCCTGCAATAACTGAATTAATTGAGCAGACAAAGTCCGAAATTGATACCATTACAAAAAATAATGAGAAGCCTTCATTTCAGAATACGGTAGAAGCTCTGGAACGAACGGGTGAGCAACTGAACATAGTAAGTGGCATCTTTTTTAACCTGAACAGTGCCGAAACCAATGACGAAATTCAGAAAATTGCTCAGGAGATATCACCACTGCTTACTAACTTTCAAAATGATCTTTTACTGAATAAGCCTCTTTTTGAAAGAGTAAAGGCTGTGTTCGATAATAGAGATAGCCTGAATCTTACAACAGAACAATCCATGCTGCTCGAAAAGCAGTACAAAGGATTTTCCCGTAACGGCGCCAATCTTTCTGAAAAAGATAAAGAAACTCTTCGAACGATAGACGCGGATCTCGCCAGACTGAAACTTACTTTTGGTGAAAATGTTTTGGCCGAAACTAATAATTTCAGCCTTCAAATTACCGATAAACGGGATCTTTCCGGGCTACCCGAAAGCATTGTAGAAGCAGCTGCGCAGGTCGCCGAAGAAAAACAAATGGAAGGCTGGGTATTCACATTAGACTACCCCAGTTATGTCCCGTTTGTAACATATGCTGATAACAGGGAACTACGCAAAAAAATGACATTGGCTTTTGGTGCACGAGCATTCAATGAGAACAAATTTAACAACACTCAAAATGTTTTGGAGATTGTAAATCTAAGACATAAGCGCGCTAAGCTTTTAGGGTACTCCTCACATGCTCATTTTGTATTGGAAGAGCGCATGGCCGAATCGCCTCAAAAGGTCCAGGCTTTTTTGAAAGAGCTCTTAGAAAAAGCATTACCGGCTGCCAAAAAGGAATTTGCCGAATTGCAGGAATTTGCCCGCGATATCGACGGAATAGAGACGCTCCAAAAGTGGGATGGTTCTTATTATGCTGAAAAATTAAAGCAAAAACTGTTTGATCTGGATGACGAAAAGTTGAAGCCTTATTTTAAGCTTGAAAATGTGATTCGGGGAGTATTTACGGTGGCTTCAAAATTATACGGACTACGTTTTAAAGAAGTGACACATATAGAGAAATATCATAAGGATGTTAAGACATACGAAGTCACAGACAATGAAGGTAATTCGGTTTCCATATTCTATGCCGATTTCCATCCGCGTCCCGGAAAACGAGGAGGTGCCTGGATGACCAGCTATAAACCCCAACAGAAAAAGAATGGCATCAACGAGCGTCCTCATGTTTCGATCGTGTGCAACTTTTCGAAACCTACTACCACGAAACCATCCCTTCTAACCTTTAATGAAGTAACGACTTTGTTTCATGAGTTTGGTCATGCTTTACATGGAATGCTTGCAGATACTACTTATTCGGGTCTTTCGGGAACTAATGTGTACTGGGACTTTGTTGAGTTACCGAGTCAGATTCTGGAAAACTGGTGTTACGAAACGGAGGCTCTGGAAATGTTTGCCACACATTTTGAAACCGGGGAGGTAATTCCGATGAAGTACTTAGAAAAGATCAAGGCATCGGCCACATTCCATGAGGGAATGAAGACCCTACGGCAGGTAAGTTTCGGTATGTTGGATATGGCGTGGCACGGATCGGATCCATCCGAAATAAAAGACGTAAAAGCTTTCGAAACAAAGTCGTTCAAGGCAACTCAATTGTATCCGGATACCAAAGAAACCTGTATGAGCACGGCTTTTTCTCATATCTTTCAGGGAGGTTATTCGGCAGGCTATTACAGTTACAAATGGGCAGAAGTACTGGATGCAGATGCTTTTGAATATTTCAAGGAAGAAGGTATATTCAGCAAAAAAGTGGCAAAAGCTTTTAAAGAGTTTGTATTATCGAAAGGAGGAACGGAGGATCCCATGGAGCTTTATGTGAAATTCCGAGGCAAAAAACCGAATCCCGATGCTTTGTTAAAACGCGCCGGACTTCTAACAATTAAATAATTGGTTTTAAGTGAATTTCTTTGATGATCTTTCCTATTTTTGATATAAATAGACATATCTCTAATGGCCGAGAATATTTTAAATCCTGAAGTTTGGGTAGATCGTTACTCAGATTACCTTTACAATTACACCATTGTTCGGGTAAACGATCACGTTGTGGCTCAGGATCTTATTTCTGAAACTTTTCTGGCCGGATTAAAATCCAAGAAGAACTTTAAGGGGGAAGCATCTGAACGCACCTGGCTTATCTCCATTCTGAAACGCAAGATCATAGATCATTATCGTAAGATAAACTCCAACAAAGGAAAGGCCGAAGTGAGAATGACTTATACGAGTGAAGATGCAGAGGGAGATTGGCTGGAGGAACGGGTAAGTGATCCTTTCGATAAAACAGCCGAAGACACTATGGTTAATGAAGAGTTAGGGCTGGCAATCTTGGAATGTATGGAAGGGTTAAGTGAAAAACAGGCTGCAATTTTTAAGATGAAGACCATTGATGGATTCGATACAGAAACCATATGTAATGAATTTAATATCACACCGTCTAACCTTTGGGTAATCATCCACAGAGCGAGAACAGCTATGGCGGAATGCCTTGAAAAAAACTGGTTTTAGTTTATGAAAATTATGATTAATTGCGGTGAAGCCGCTCAAGTTTGTGATAAAGCTCAATATGAAGAAGCAAGTAGGTGGCAAAAGTTGCTGATGAAAATACATCAGTTTATGTGTCGTCTATGCCGAGAGCACTCCATTCGAAATGGCAAACTAAGCAGTGCAATTAAGTCGGCAGATCTCAAAACACTTCCGAAGGAAAATAAAGAAGCTATCAAAAAGCGCCTACAACAAGAATTGTCTCAGTAAACAGTAGACTCCCAGCCACACTAACGGAATCCCTTCTACCCAAAACGAAGCAAAATAAGTTGATTGCTCCTTTCTGCTAGCCCATAATGCTCCTACCAACAATACTCCCAAAAAAAACAGGCTTCCTGTATATGAGAATTCTCTTTCAGTCTTTACTATTTCAAGTATGAGTGTACTCACTAGAATTGCTGTTCCAAGTATCTTTGTATTTAAAATTCCCAATTTCTGCGGAATAGTCCCCAGTGACTTCACATCATATTTAAGATCGCGTATTTCGAAAGGTAAAGTGAGAACGAGAACGATCATCGCTCGTTGAACAAAGGAGATCCAATGATCTGAATGAAGATTCTCTTCTGAAGCAATGAGCGGCAATATTACTGTTACCCCGGCCCAAACCAAGGCGACGATGTATATCTTTAGTCCGTTGATCGTCCTAAAGCTCTTTCCTTTCAAAACCGGAACGGCATAGCACAAGGTAAAGAGCCCCAAAATTCCGCTTGCAAAAAGCACCTTTAAATTGACATGAAACACACAATAAAGCAAGACTGCGAAACAGAAGAAAGAAAATATCTGAATGGTCTTTAATGACTGCGCCAGACTACGATGATGGAGTCCGGCGACTTCGGCATATTTCACAAAATTATATCCCGAAATGCTTCCAAAAAAAACAAAACCCCAAAAATAGAAGGAAACGCTTATGGAATACTCTAACACACTCAAAGCAACTAAAGCACAAACCGCTAAGCTAACATGTATGCTGCTGTTAATGTAAAACCTGAAAACACGATTTAGAAGATCCACAAAACAAAAATAGCCAATGTGTTAGTAACCTTTACTTTTAGTTGAAAAAATGTATAGGTGTGTGGTTTGAAAAAGGAAGAAATATCCTTTTAATATTGTAATTTTGCCGCAAAATACCGGGAACGGTAAAACTTAAAATAAAAGTACATTAATGAATACAGATTCTTTTGCCATTAGACATATTGGTCCGCGTAGAACCGACCTTCCAAAAATGCTAAAAACGGTTGGTGTTGATTCGCTGGATCAACTTATTTCTGAAACCATTCCCGATGATATTCGCCTGAAGGAAGAATTAAACCTGGACGAACCTCTAAGTGAGCAGGAGTATCTGGAGCACATTACACAATTATCTACGTTAAACAGGGTTTTTAAAACTTATATTGGGTTAGGCTATCATCAATCCATTACACCACCCGTAATCCAACGGAATATCCTTGAAAATCCGGGATGGTATACCGCCTATACGCCGTATCAGGCCGAGATCGCTCAAGGACGTTTGGAGGCATTGTTAAACTTCCAAACCATGGTAACCGATCTTACCGGTATGGAATTGGCTAATGCATCATTACTGGATGAAGCAACTGCTGCCGCCGAAGCCATGGCATTGTTATTTGCAGTTAGAGAACGTGAGCAGAAGAAGAACAATGCCACCAAGTTTTTTGTTTCTGAAGAAATCCTTCCCCAAACATTATCGCTTTTACAGACACGATCTATGCCGCTGGGAATTGAACTGGTAATAGGAGATCATGAAACATTTGATTTCTCCTCTGAATTTTTTGGAGCACTCTTGCAGTATCCCGGTAAAACCGGAAAGGTCTATAACTATAAAGATTTTATAAAGTCGGCCAAAGAGGCTCAAATAAAAGTGGCGGTGGCGGCTGATATTTTAAGCCTTGTAAAACTGGAAGCTCCGGGAAATTTTGGAGTGGATGTGGTAGTGGGTACTACGCAACGATTTGGAATTCCATTAGGCTACGGTGGACCACATGCAGCCTATTTTGCCACCAAAGAAGAATATAAAAGAAATATCCCTGGTAGAATTATTGGGGTGACCAAAGACACCGATGGAAACCGTGCGCTAAGGATGGCGCTGCAGACCCGCGAGCAACATATAAAAAGGGATAAAGCAACCTCAAATATTTGCACAGCACAGGTTTTGCTCGCTGTTATGGCGGGCATGTACGGAGTGTATCACGGTCCCAACGGACTTAAATACATTGCGTCGAAGGTGCATAATTCGGCAGTGACCCTGGCTACTGTATTGGAGCAAATGGGCTTTACCCAGGCCAATGAAACTTATTTTGACACTATCGCGATCAAAACCAATACAGATTACGTAAAACCTCTGGCCGAGAGCAAGGAAATAAACTTTTATTACCCTGATTCTGAAACGGTTTCCATTTCAATTAATGAAACTACAACTTTAAAAGATCTTAACGCGATTGTATCTGTTTTTGCTGAAGCAGACAATACCGATGCCATTCACATTTCTGAATTGCTCACCGGAAATAAAATCCCTGAGGAAGTAGCGAGAAAAACTGATTTCCTCACCAACGAGGTATTTAACAGTTATCATAGTGAAACTGAGCTCATGCGTTATATAAAGCGATTAGAGCGCAAGGATCTTGCTCTGAATCATTCCATGATCTCCTTAGGATCGTGTACGATGAAATTAAATGCTGCGGCAGAGATGTTACCCTTAAGCGATCCGCAATGGGGAAATATGCATCCTTTTGCTCCTACGTATCAGGCAGGAGGCTATCAGCAGATGCTTAGAAAACTGGAGAACCAATTGACTGAGATCACCGGCTTTGCAGGAACATCATTGCAACCCAATTCGGGTGCGCAAGGAGAGTATGCAGGACTTATGGTGATTAGAGCATACCATGAAAGCAAAGGAGAAGGGCATCGAAATATTTGTCTTATTCCTTCGTCGGCGCATGGCACCAATCCCGCAAGTGCTGTTATGGCAGGTATGAAAGTAGTAGTTACGAAGGCCAGTGACGATGGAAATATCGATGTGGACGATCTGCGCCAAAAGGCCACCGAACACAAAAACGAACTAGCAGCTCTTATGGTGACCTATCCTTCGACTCACGGTGTTTATGAAAGCGCCATTAAAGAAATAACGAGTATCATTCACGAAAATGGTGGACAAGTCTATATGGATGGCGCAAATATGAATGCGCAAGTTGCTCTTACGAATCCGGGGGCAATAGGGGCCGATGTTTGTCATTTAAACCTTCATAAAACCTTTGCCATTCCTCATGGAGGAGGTGGACCCGGGGTAGGTCCAATATGTGTAGCGAGTCAGTTAGTACCCTTTTTACCAGGTAATCCTGTGATCGCCACCGGAGGTGAACACGCTATCACGGCAATTTCGGCGGCACCCTGGGGGAGTTCCTTAGCCTGTATTATTAGTTATGCCTACATCAGTATGCTAGGTACCGCCGGATTAAAGAAATCTACAGAATACGCCATATTGAACGCCAATTATATCAAGCAAAGATTAAAAGGAAGTTTCGATGTGTTGTATGCAGGAGAACGCGGACGAGCGGCGCATGAGATGATCATTGATTGCCGACCGTTTAAATCAAATGGAATAGAAGTAACCGATATAGCAAAACGATTGATGGATTATGGGTTTCATGCGCCTACGGTGTCATTTCCCGTTGCCGGAACCATGATGATAGAACCTACAGAAAGTGAAAGCCTGGAGGAACTGGATCGTTTTTGCGATGCTATGATCTCTATCAGAAAAGAGATAGACGCAGCAGATAAAGATGAGCCGAACAATGTATTAAAAAATGCTCCTCACACCCAACAAATGTTGACCGGAGATGAATGGGAATTACCATACACACGTAAGCAGGCAGCGTTTCCGCTAGATTATTTGAATGACAATAAATTTTGGCCCTCTGTTCGTCGGGTAGATGATGCCTATGGTGACAGAAACCTTATCTGTACTTGTGAGCCAATTGAGGCGTATATGGAAGTTTAAAAGATAAACACCATCACATAAAGAAAGCTTCAGATCGAAGCTTTTTTTATTGGGGGTAATTTTTGTAGAAAATCATCAATTTCTCTGCTTTTACTGAAAAACCCGCAATGGATTTAAGATATTTTCGGAATCTGTCAAATTCACACTATTTCCTTAGATGTTACGTTGATAGGTCCTATGATTTATGTATTTTTAGCAAAAATTTGAAGTACTATGGGTGTTACAATCACAGGCATAGGAAGTTATATTCCCAGTGGCGTTGCCAGCAATTCGTCTTTTGAAAATCACAACTTTTACAATGAGGACGGATCGCCTTTTGGCTATAAGAATGATGTTATTATAGAAAAATTCAAGGCCATAACCGGTATTGCTGAAAGAAGGTACATCAAGGACGATCTCACAACTTCAGACATTGCATTTTTTGCTGCCGAAAAGGCTATCGCCGATGCAGCAATCGACAAAGAAACACTAGATTACATAATAGTGGCCCACAACTACGGTGATGTAAAACACGGAACCCATCAAAGTGATACGGTTCCAAGTGTGGCTTCAAGAGTAAAACACCATCTTAAAATTAAAAACCCGAAATGTGTAGGGTATGATGTGCTATTCGGATGCCCAGGTTGGGTGGAAGGAATGATACAGGCAAATGCTTTTATTAAGAGTGGAATTGCTAAAAAATGTCTTGTTATTGGAGCCGAATCGCTATCTCGGGTTATTGACCAACATGACAGGGATTCTATGATCTATAGTGATGGAGCCGGAGCTACAGTTGTGGAGGCCACCGACAGTGAAAGTGGGATATTGAGCCATACAAGTGCTACCTACACCTACGATGAAGCACATTTTATCTATTTCGGTGAATCGAATAATCAGGAATTGAATGATGCCCGAAAGTATATTAAAATGTATGGGCGAAAGATCTACGAATTCGCATTGAACAACGTTCCAAATGCTATGAAGGAATGCCTTGATAAAAGTGGCGCAGGAATTAAGGATCTTAAAAAGATTTTTATTCATCAGGCGAATGAAAAAATGGACGAAGCGATCATGAAGCGATTTTATAAACTTTATGATGAAACTCCACCGGACCATATCATGCCGATGACCATAAATAAACTCGGTAATTCCAGTGTTGCCACCGTGCCAACATTATTGGACTTGGTAACAAAAGGGAAGATGGAGCACCAGAGCATCGCCAAAGGTGATATAGTTATCTTTGCAAGCGTTGGTGCCGGGATGAACATAAACGCAATTGTTTACAGGGTCTAAATCTATGTACGAAGGTAAATTTCCCAAAAAACGATATAAGCACACCCTACAGTTCTTAAAAAAACACATTGCTCCTGGAGCTAGAATTCTCGATCTGGGAGTGACGAATCCATTTTCTGAAATTATGAAAGAACATGGCTTTCAGGTAACAAATACTGGAGGTGAAGATCTGGATCTCGACACTACTGTTGTAAAATCGGAAAAATATGACGTGGTCACTGCTTTTGAGATCTTTGAACATCTGGTTTCTCCATTTAATGTAATTCAGGATATAAAAGCTGATAAATTAGTAGCATCGGTACCCTTAAAGCTCTGGTTCGCCTCTGCTTACCGCAGTAAAACTGATGAAAGAGATAGGCATTATCACGAATTTGAAGACTGGCAATTCGACTGGCTACTCGAAAAAGCAGGCTGGCATATTAAAAAACGTGAAAAATTTACCAATCCAGTTAAAAAGATAGGCATTAGACCCATTTTAAGACGATTTACTCCCCGATACTATTTAGTTTATGCCGAACGTTTATCATGAAAATCGCTGTTGTAATACCTGCGCACAATGAAGCTAAATATCTGGCTAAAACACTAAAATCCTTAGTCGAACAATCTGTACAACCTGAGCAGCTTATTGTTGTAAATGATTCTTCTACAGACAAAACACAATCGATAATCGATTCATTCTCCGAAAGATATCCTTTTATTCAATCAGTACAAACGAATGCCGGAACTGAACATAGTCCCGGTAATAAAATTATTAATGCATTTAATCATGGTTTTAAGTTGGTAAGAAAAGACTATGAAATTATTTGCAAATTTGATGCTGATCTTATTTTCCCCAAAGACTACTTAAAGTCAATATCAACCATCTTTGAAACAAATAAGCGATGTGGAATGGCCGGTGGTTTCTGCTACATTAAAAGGGATAACCAATGGCAACTCGAAGCACTAACCAATACCGATCATATTCGTGGGGCTTTAAAGGCGTATAGAAAGGAGTGTTTTGAAAAGATTGGCCGACTAAAAAATGATATGGGCTGGGATACGGTTGACGAATTGCTAGCCAAATACCATGGCTGGGACGTTATAACCGATGAATCACTACACGTAAAACACCTAAAACCGACCGGAGTGAATTATTCGGCTGAAGCCCGATTTAAACAAGGTGAAGCTTTTTATAAAATGCGCTATGGTTATTTGTTGACCACAATAGCTTCAGCCAAACTTGCGCTGAGAAAACGAAATATAAATTTCTTTTTTGATTGTATAAAGGGATATCGAAAAGCTAAAACTGAGAATTTGTCTTTTATTGTTTCGGAAGCAGAGGGCGCGTTCATTCGTAAGTACCGATGGATCGGAATTAAAAAACGAATGGGTCTCAATTGATAACATTTACATAATCTTTTTTCTGATACAATCCGTAATTTTACTTCTTTGAAAATTTAGCTGATGAAAATTAAAATATTCCCCTTCCTATTTTTATGTTTTAGTGTATCCCTGGTTTCCTGTAATTCTGCTAAACCACTATCAAAAACGTATACATCGTCAGAAAGAGAAACACCCAGAAACATCATTTTTCTCATTGGAGACGGGATGGGGTTAAGTCAGATATCGATCGCCAATTTTTATAAGGAGGAACCATCAAATTTTGAACGATTTCCAATTGTGGGCCTTATAAAAACCTCTTCCAGTACTCATTTAATTACCGATTCGGCAGCGGCTGCAACTGCTTTTGCTTCCGGAATTAAAACCTTTCATCAAGCCGTTGGACTGGATAATGATTCTATTCCAGTCCCTACCATTATTGATCATCTGGAAGCACGCGACTTTTCCACGGGATTGGTGGTCACAAAGATCATTGTACATGCAACACCCGCGGCGTTTTTTGCACATGTGCCGTATCGATATGATTACGAGCAAATTGCCCCCTGGCTCGTTGATTCGGATATTGATTTTATTGCTGGCGGCGGTTTAAATTATTTTAGGAAAGCATCCGAAGGAAAAGACTTGCTGTCTGAATTCGTAAAAAAAGGATATGGTATTGACACTACTTCATTAAAATCCACAGTGGATAAACGAAAACAACTGATCTTATTAGCCGATGAAGATCTTCCCTGGAAAACTGAAGGAAGAGGGGATTTTCTACCCCGGGCTACCGATTTGGCTATATCAAGCTTAAGCACGAATAAGAATGGGTTTTTCCTCATGGTAGAAGGATCTTTAATTGATACCGCCGCGCACGACGGGGAGTTACAATATATGATAGATGAACAACTCGATTTCGATGCCACAGTAGGACGTGTCCTAGATTACGCTATGACAGACAAAGAAACTTTGGTTATCGTTACTGCAGATCACGAAACCGGTTCGTTTGCCTTATCAATGGATGGATATGATTACAACAAAATAAAGCCTACGCTGTATCATGGGCAACATTCGGCAACTATGGTACCGGTTTTTGCATATGGACCGGGCTCTGAATTGTTTAGCGGCGTCTATGATAATACTGAGATCTATCATAAAATAATGCAGTTGTTATCGAATTAATTTAACAACATCTTACCTTACTTTTGCTCAATACACTCCCCTATTTTTTGTTACTTTAGCAGTAGACAAATGCCCATGAAATATATAAGAGATATTGGTTCCTATTTTTTGATGCTCAAAAGAGTGTTCAGCAGCTTTACAAAAGGTTCTGTAATAAAGGAATTAATATTTAAGGAAATAGATGATCTCATTATTGGCTCCATGGGAATCGTTGCTTTTATTTCCTTTTTCGTTGGAGGTGTAATTGCCATACAAACAGCATTAAATCTAGAGAACCCGTTAATTCCAAAGTCGTTAATAGGATTTGCCACTAGACAATCTATTATTCTTGAGTTTGCTCCAACATTCATATCAATCATTATGGCCGGAAAAGTGGGATCCTTTATTACCTCCAGCATCGGTTCTATGCGGGTTACCGAGCAAATTGATGCCCTGGAAGTCATGGGTATTAATTCATTGAATTATCTGGTATTTCCCAAGTTAGCAGCCTTAATGCTCTATCCTTTTGTCATTGCAATTGCTATGTTTTTGGGTATAATGGGTGGTTTTATTGCCGGTGTTTACGGGGGATTTACCAGCGCAACCGAATTTGTCGCCGGTCTACAAGATTCATTCAACCCGTTTCATCTAACGTATGCCTTTACTAAAACCTTTGTATTCGCATTTATTTTGGCCACAGTACCCTCTTGGCAGGGGTATTTTATGAAAGGTGGCGCTTTGGAGGTAGGAAAAGCCAGTACCAATTCGTTTGTTTGGACCAGTGTACTTATTATTCTTTCCAATTATATTGTAACTCAACTCCTCTTAAGCTAATGATAAAAGTAGAGAACATAAGAAAACGTTTTGGAGAAGAAGAAATTCTGAAAGGGATCACTACGGTTTTTGAAAAGGGAAAAACAAACCTTATCATCGGTCAGAGTGGTAGTGGAAAAACTGTACTGCTAAAATGTTTATTGGGTCTTTTCAAACCTGAAGAGGGACGTATTTATTATGAGGAAAATGCCATACAGGATATGGACGAAGAGCAGCAACGGGAGCTAAGAGAAGATATAGGCATGCTTTTTCAGGGTGGTGCCCTTTTTGACTCTATGACTATTGAAGAGAATATTATGTTTCCATTACGTATGTTCACAAAACAACGTAAAAGTGAAATGCTTTCCCGAGTGAACGAAGTGCTTGCAAGGGTAAATCTGGAAGGAGTAAATAAAAAATATCCTGCCGAAATCTCCGGAGGAATGCAGAAACGGGTCTCCATTGCAAGAGCGATAGTAAATAACCCCAAATATCTGTTTTGTGATGAGCCAAACTCCGGGCTGGATCCTAAAACCGCAACAGTAATCGATAATCTTATTCAAGAGATTACACACGAATACAATATTACAACGGTGGTAGTGTCACATGATATGAATTCGGTTATGGAAATTGGCGAGAACATTGTCTTTCTAAAACACGGAAAACTAGTATGGCAAGGGTCCAACCATGACATCTTTAAAACCGATAACGAAGATGTTACAGATTTTGTGTATTCATCAGACTTGTTTAAAAAAATTAGGGAAGTCCAGTTAAAGGAGGAGTAATTCAACCTATTCTTCCACCACCAAAGTATCCAGTTTCAGTTTAAATTTTAGCCAGTCTTCCAGCTTCACTTTATTTGCATTTCTGTCTCTCCGGCTTACAGTTCGCGCCCAACTAATATCGAAAACGGGTATGGTATCTGTGGTTTTAAAATTTGTAATGACTTTTTTTGAATAACTGAAGGATGTTAATCCCTCGTAATTTATTTTCACCTCTTTGCTAAGGTCTTCAAAATTCACATCTTTGACCTTTAATTTGGTGATCTCGTTTTCCAGAAACTGTATGCGCTCATCCTTATCCCTAATGGCCTGTTCGTTCTTCACATAAAGGTCTTCCAATATGCCTGCTTTTACTTCACCCGAAAGTTGTGCAGCAAGATCGCCACTTCTATCGGTTCCCTGAAATACCCTTAAATTGGTTTCCTCAAGCTTTTCTATCTGCTTCAGATCAGATTCCCACTTGTTGATCGTACTCTGAGGCACCAGTTGCCCGATTAGATACACATCAATACTTTTTGTCTCATAATTGTGCGTAGCCTTTACCACTTCGGCACCATCGTATCGTATCTCATTCTCTACAAAATCTTCGGCCCTGTTTTCGAACACCTGCTCGTCGAGTAAATTTATAAATAATACAACACTCGGCACCATAACAATTACGGCGATAAGGGAAGCTAGTTGTGCAATTCGTTTTCTTCGTTTCGAATTTGCATATTTCACTAATGGGAAACGCAATAATTTGGAAACGATAAATGTTGCCAACGCTATAAAAACAGCATTAATGGAGAACAGATACATGGCACCACCGGCAAAATTTAAATTTCCTATTGCGAGTCCGTACCCAACTGTGCACAGCGGAGGCATAAGTGCGGTTGCAATCGCCACTCCAAAGATCACACTTGCAATGGTTCCGCTTTTGGTTTTTGCAACAATAAGACCAAGACCTCCAAAGATGGCAACCAATACGTCCAGGATCGTAGGGTAGGTTCTTGCGAGAAGTTCCGGAGATTCTTCGGTGAGAGGTGAGATCGTAAAATACAGAAATGAGGTCGCGACACTTAATATCACCATCACTCCTAAGTTGATCAAGGAACGTCTTAGCGTATCGACGTCGTTGATGGCAACCGCAAGCCCCACACCAACAATGGGTCCCATTAACGGAGAAATGAGCATCGCACCTATCACTACGGCCGTGCTGCTAACATTGAGTCCGATAGAAGCCACGAAAATGGAAAAAATAAGGATCCAAGCCGTATGACCTTTAAATGGGATATCCTTTTTTACGGCTTCTATGGTAGCATCCCGGTCTGAATCCTTTCGTATATCAAACAACTCACGGAAAAACTTCTTTAAACTATCCCAGGTGTTGAGTTTGATGTTGTCAAATTCTTCTTCATTGGGTGTTACATTAATATCGCGATCTTTCTCTGTACTCATATCAGGTAAAATTTTTTCCGAATTTTTCAGAAATTTCAGATAGAAGGCTTTTTATTTCCTGCTCCTTTTCCTTCGGAAACAATAATAATACATCCTCTTTATCGACAATAATATAGTTGTTAATTCCGTCAACTACAACCAATTTTTTTCCGGATGTAAAGATCATATTTCCTGAGGCATCAACCAGATGTGTTTTAGCTCTTACAATGGCATTTTCTTCTGTATCCTTGTTTAATTTCTCGTGAAGTGCGCCCCAGGTACCTAGATCATTCCAATCGAAGGAGGCCTTTTTTACATAAACATTGTCTGCCTTTTCGAGGATACCGTAGTCTATCGATATATTTTCGGCTCTGGCATAATTTTCGGCTATAAACTTTTTTTCTTCGGAAGTATTGAGGACCGCAGTCCCTTCAGAAAAAAGCGAATGCATTCCCGGCATATTTTCAGCAAAAGACTCAGTAATACTGTGAACACTCCAGATAAAAATGCCTGCGTTCCACAAATAATTGCCCTGGTTCAGAAACGATCTCGCTGTTTCATAGTCCGGCTTTTCAGTAAATTGTCTTACTTTTTTAATATCAGAATCTAGTTGCTTTTCAGCTTCTATATAGCCATATCCCGTATTAGGAAAAGTAGGTTCAATTCCCAATGTCATTAATATATTTTTCTCGCTGCAAGTCTTAAAACATAACTCAAGGTCGGAAGCGAAAGCTGCCTCATCCTCTATCCAGTGATCACTGGGAGCGACCAGCATTACGGCGTTTTTATTATTTTTATGAATCTTTAACGCAGCCAGTAAGATACAAGGTGCTGTATTTCGCATCGCAGGTTCCAGAACGACCTGCTCTTTAGAAATTTCCGGTATTTGTTCCAGCGTGATATTTAAATAATTCTCATTGGTGAGAATGTATATATTAGAACTCGGAACTACCTTATTTACCCGTGAGAACGTACGTTGCAGTAAGGACTCCCCTGTTCCCAACATATCGTGAAATTGTTTTGGAAAGGCTGCCGTACTTACAGGCCAGAATCGGGAACCGATTCCACCGGCCATGATCACAGCGTATTTATTCGAATTCTCCATTAGTTATTATAGATGCTATTACAATTCACTACTTACGATTCACTATTCATTACTGCAAATATTCCACTTCGGCGTTAGGGTTGAACAAGTACATCCTGCCGGTGCTCACCTCTACGCATTCATAGCGCTTTACACGTTTATTACCACGTTTAAAGACCTTCCCGTTATACAAACGAAATTCCCCTCCGGGCGGTATTTCAAATATATAGTTTTTATCATTGGGAGGATCAAATTGTTTTAATGCTAGTGCCAATCGGGTATCGGTATCACTGGTCGCTTTGGGATTCTTAAAATGAATAGCGAGAAGGGGTAATAACGAATTCGGGAATATCTCGGGTCGTAAGAAAGGCAACATGAGTGTTTGAAAAGTATACTTCCATTCCTTTCCGTGTGGTTTAATAAGTCGGCCATATTTATGAAATGCTACCAAATGAGCAATCTCATGAACAAGTGTAATTAAAAAACGATAAGGATTCAGGTTAGCATTTACAGTGATCTGATGACTTCCATCGGGAAGTTTTCGGTAATCTCCATGCCGGGTAACCCGCTCATTTACGATCTTAAGATGAACATTGTTTGCTTTTATCAGTTCAAAAGCCGGTTGAACGGCAACTCGAGGAATGTAAGTAGTAAGTATATCCTGCATAGTGCTTTAGGGCGTTGAACTAGAAACCTGAATGATCTTTCCGTTGTGAAATTGGTGTCCGTCCATAGCAAATCTTGCAATATATCCGGCCATTTCTTGGGCCGAAACCGGTGCCTGATAGCCCGGAAACGCTTCCTGAAGCATTTCTGTATCTACAGCGCCCAATGCTAGAACATTAAAGGAAGGGCCCGCCGCTTTGTATTCTTCTGCCAATAATTCGGTTAGCGTGATCAAAGCACCCTTACTGCTGCTGTAAGCACTTAAACCCGGGAATTTTACGCTTCCCTGTACACCGCCCATACTGCTAATGTTTACCACATGTCCATTCTCTGGCATAAACGGAAGAAGCGCCTGAGTTAAGGCGGCCACTCCAAAAACATTAACGTCGTAGGATCGCTTAAATTCTGAAAGGGATATTTCTGAAAAAGGTGCATTCACCAAAAAACCTGAATTATTGATGAGAACATCGACACTCTCCCAGTTTTTCTTTACAAATTCTGAAACTTTTTTGAGGTCATCATCTTTAGTGATATCGAACGGAAAACAGGTGCAGTTTTTAAAACCTGCTTGAGCGATGGGTTCAGCATTTCGAGAAAGAGCAAGTGTAGTATGCCCGCCTTCAGAAAATAATTTTACAAGCTCATATCCTATACCTCTACTGGTTCCTGTAATGACAATATTCTTCATGCGCTAAAGATAACAAATCCCGTCTTCAACAAAAATGTGAGTACGGGATCGTTTTTTGGTGTATTATGAACATTTAAACAAACATGGTCACCGGGTTCTCGATATACTGCCTTACCGTTTGCAAGAACTTGGCGCCTGTTGCCCCGTCTACGGTTCGGTGATCACACGCCAGAGTAACGGTCATGGTATTTCCAATGGTGATCGCACCATTTTTCACTACAGGTTTCTGCTCTATGGCTCCCACAGATAGGATAGCCGAATTTGGCGCATTAATAATAGAAGTAAATTCCTTAATTCCAAACATTCCTAAATTAGAAACTGTGAAGGTACTGCCCTCCATTTCCTGAGGGGTGATCTTTTTATTTCTGGCCTTACCCGCCAACTCCTTAACGTTCCCTCCAATTTGTGAGAAGGACATCTGATCGGCAAATTTCAATACCGGAACCAGCAATCCCTCATCTACTGCTACAGCGACCCCAATATGAATGTGTTGCGCAATGCGCGTCGCATCGGGCGTCCACTGACTGTTAACCTGCGGGTGCTTTCGCAATGCCATAGCACAAGCTTTAATGATCATATCGTTAAAGGAGATCTTTACATCGGGATCGGAATTGATCGCATTTCTTGAGGCGATCGCATGATCCATATCCAGCTCGATGGTCAGGTAATAATGTGGTGCCGTAAATTTCGATTCACCCAGACGTTTTGCAATGGTTTTGCGCATTTGGGAATTCTTGATCTCTTCAAAACGCTCCTCTCCCACCGGCGTATAGGCAGCAGCGGCACCTGTTCCGGGCTGATAATTTACAATATCACGTTTTACAATACGGCCGTTCTCGCCACTTCCCTGAACTTGAGACAGACTAATATTTTTTTCTTCGGCTAATTTTTTAGCGAGGGGAGATACAAAAATTCTACCTCCGTCTTTTGTTGTGGTCTGAGATTGACCTGCTGAAGATGCAGGCTTTTCTTTATTTTCTTCCTTTTCTTCGGAAGGCTTTGAGGACTCTTCTTTTACTTTTGTTTCCTCTTTTGACTTGGCCGCGGGTTTACTTTTGGATGTCGCTCCAGAAACTCCTGAAACATCGGTTCCTTTTGGGCCTATTATGGCGAGCAGGGCATCCACCTTGGCTGTCTCACCTTCCTGTATCCCAATTTTAAGAAGGGTTCCCGAGTAAAACGACTCAAACTCCATAGTGGCCTTATCCGTTTCAATTTCGGCCAGTATATCCCCTTCTTCTACTTTATCGCCCTCTTTTTTAAGCCAGGACGCCACAGTACCTTCTTCCATGGTATCGCTTAAGCGAGGCATGGTAATAACTTCCACCCCTTCAGGCAAGTCCTGAGATGAATCTTCTTCGGGAGCTTCAGCTTCAGTGGTATCTTCTTCTTTATTTTCTTCGGAAGTATTTTCAGACTTGTCGTCTGCTTTTTCTTCTTTTTTCGATTCAGATTTCTTTTCGGAAGCTTCGCCTTCGCCATTCAACAACTCTGAAATATCCTCATCCTTATCACCAATAATAGCCAGAAGAGAATCTACTTTTGCTGTTTCACCTTCAGCAATACCTATATGAAGTAGTGTACCTTCATGAAAAGATTCGAATTCCATGGTAGCCTTGTCGGTTTCAATTTCAGCTAAAATATCCCCTTCGGCAACGCTATCACCCTTTTTCTTGAGCCATTTCGCCACGGTGCCCTCTTCCATAGTGTCGCTTAAACGCGGCATGTTGATTACTTCTGCCATAGTGAATTATAATTTATGAGGTAAAAAAGGATAATCTTCCTGTTCGTAAACTGCATCGTACATAACATGCTTTTCGGGGTATGGAGACTCCTCGGCAAACTTTTCGCATTCACTCACCATATCCTTCACTTTCTTATCGATCTTTTTGATCTCGGCCTCGGTTGCCCATTTCTTCTCGTAAATATGATGCAATACATAAGAAATAGGGTCTTCCTCCTGTTTTTTCTTTACTTCTTCCTTGGTACGATAATGCTGCGCATCACTCATTGAATGCCCTCTATACCGATAGGTTCTTAATTCCAGGAATGTTGGCCCGTCACCTCTGCGTGCACGCTCAATTGCTTCATCCATTTCCTTGGCAACCACCTCCGGTTTCATTCCATCTACGGGTTTACAAGGCATTTCGTATCCCAATCCGAGTTTCCAGATATCGGTATGGTTCGCAGTGCGCTCCACAGAAGTTCCCATGGCATACCCGTTGTTTTCAACACAGAAAACTACCGGAAGTTTCCAGAGCATCGCCAGATTAAACGTTTCGTGCAATGACCCTTGTCGTGTGGCTCCATCTCCCATAAATGTTAGGGTGACGGCGTCACGATCGTAATATTTATCTGCAAAGGCGAGTCCGGCACCCAAGGGGATTTGCCCTCCTACAATTCCGTGTCCGCCGTAAAAGCGATATTCTTTTGAAAATATATGCATAGAACCTCCCAATCCTTGTGAGGTTCCTGTTGCCTTACCATATAACTCGGCCATAACCTTTTTAGGATCCACTCCCATTCCAATAGGCTGGACGTGGTTGCGATACGCGGTTATCATTTTGTCCTTGGTTAGATCCATGGCATGCAGTGAGCCTGCTAAAACCGCTTCCTGACCATTATACAAGTGAAGGAATCCCCGCACTTTCTGATTGATATAAACCTGAGCCAGTTTGTCTTCAAATTTTCTCCAGAACAGCATATTTTCATACCAGTCCAGATAAGTTTGTTTCGTAATTTTTTTCATATCAAGCTACGCCCTTGGCGCATTAACTGTTTAATTGACCCGATATTCCGAAGAAAAACCGGATTGCACGAATAACAAAAATACTATATTAATAGCATCTACAAAAGAAGTAGAACTTCAAATTACTAAAATAGAAATTCAATACTGAAAACAACCTTAAATTAGGATTAGAAGCTCTGTTGAAGGCTACAAATACGAGCTGTCAAATATAAGCGGTAGTAGATCTTTTACCGAAGCTGCCTTAACTACATTTCCGGTTTCTCCCATAAAATAAACGCTAATGGGTGTTTGTTGTTTGACTTCATATTCTGCCAATGCCTGTCTGCAGGCTCCGCAGGGCGGTGTAGGAGTACGCACTTCATGGTTGAGAGACCTGGCAGTAAGGGCGAGTGCCTTAATGGTTTTTCCCGGATAGGTTGCCCCTGCGTGATAAACGGCTACGCGCTCTGCACAGAGTCCGGAGGGAAAAGCTGCATTTTCCTGATTGTTCCCAATAATAACTTCTCCAGTCTCGAGCAACAAAGCAGCACCCACTTTAAAAAGTGAATAAGGCGCATAAGCATTTTCACGTGCCTTTTGCGCCTTATGCATTAGATCTTTTAGTTCTGAAGGAAGTGATGAAACAGAATCATAAACTTCAAGTTCCGTTTCGATCTTTATTTTTTTCACGATTCTAGTATTCGTCGTACTCGTCCCCAAAGTTAAAAGTAAGTCCGAAACGAAGTGTTCCTTCCAGCGGACTTCTTACCTTAGAAGTGGAGAACAAGTAAGAAATATCGATATTTATTGCTGTATATCGGAAACCGGCTCCAAGAGAAAGGAACTTCCTAGAACCTTTTAGGTCACTTTCATTAAAATAACCTGTACGGAATGCAAATACATCCTGATACCAGTATTCTGCACCCAATGCCCAAGTAAATTCTTTCAGCTCTTCACTAAATCCATCGGGAGCATCTCCAA
Organism: Constantimarinum furrinae; assembly: GCF_014295415.1. GTDB lineage: Bacteria > Bacteroidota > Bacteroidia > Flavobacteriales > Flavobacteriaceae > Constantimarinum > Constantimarinum furrinae. The sequence goes on along the minus strand of NZ_CP052909.1, from coordinate 1,595,869 downwards.
AGGATTTGAACATACCCGAAAAGAAACTGATAGACTCATATTCTTCATCATCTTCGGCATCGATATCGCCATCACCGTCAAAATCCTGAGGAGTTGGAACCAACAACTTATTTACTTCGGCAGAGACACCTACCTTGTTATATTCATCTAAAATGAAATCGAAACCACCACCTAATGCCAGATTAGTTGGAAGGTTACTCTCCTGTCCTACTTCGTCATACTTTAGTTTAGGACCAATGTTTGAAATATTAAAACCGGCTCTCCATCGCCCGTCAAAATCGTTATAGGCAATCTCTTCACTCTGATAATACCCGGCAACATCTACTGCAAAAGAACTGGCTGCGGTAGCATCTTCATTGGAAGCCTGAATTTTTAAATCAGATCTAAGGTATCGCCCTCCTACGGCCATAGAGATTCGCTCACTTAATCGCAGAGAATAAGAAACATCGAATGTAAATTCATTCGGACTTTGAATTAAAGGCTCCTGATCTATAGTTTCGCGAAGTTCGATATCGCCCAGACTGAAATATCGTAAACTGGCTGCAAAAGCACTCTGCTCATTAATTCTGTTATAATACGTTAAATTTCCAAGGAATATATCGTTTACCAACTGACTTAAATACGGAGTATACGTCACACCCACACCTTGTTTTGAAATAGCGAAAGCATATTTTGCCGGGTTCCATTGCTGCGAAAAAGCATCGGCACTTGTGGCAACTCCAATGTCTCCCATACCTGCCGCACGGGCGTCGGCTGCAATAAGCAAAAAGGGCACTGCTGTTGTAATCACACGTTGTTGAGCAAGGTCACCTTCCTCCTGCGCAGACACCTGAAAAATAAATAAACTAACAAAAATTGCAATAAAAAATTTCTTCATGAGGTTCAAAATTTGGACAAATATACTTTTAATTTTTAAAGGATAACCAGTTTTTCAAATTTTTCAATTCGCTGATTGGTTAACGTAGATTTAACTGTAATCTTGTATACATAGACACCTTTTCCGATTCTATCGCCAAAATCATCCTTCCCGTCCCATACGATATCACGTGATAAAAATCCGTCGGTATTAATGATCTGGTTTTGTGTCCATACCACCTTTCCTGTTACAGTAAACACTTGCACCTGAACTTCCAGTGGTTCGAATGGACGGTTGTGATTAAACCAAAATTCGGTGTAATTGACAAATGGGTTGGGATAATTGAGTACTCTGGAAATTTCCAGCTGATCATTTCCTGCTACCACAAACTGAATATCCATAGTTGACGAATTATTATATACATCCCATGCCTTCAAAGTAAGTGTATGCAATCCATCTTCCAGGTCACGCAGACGATAGGTAGCCTTTCCTTTGGTAAAATCGTCCAATTCGGCCTGATAATACTCGTTCAATACAAAAGGATTCGATTCATCTCCATCGAGAATTGCAACGATATCATGGCCTATTCCACTAGCAGTGTTTATTCCGTTTTCATCCTCAAGTTTAGCGATAAGAATTGGGGAATCGTTGGTAATTCCGCCAGAAACAAAACTTTCATCGTTCATAAACAACCTGATCAATGGTCCTTGATTGTCTTCCGGAGCATCTTCATTCAAACCACCTACTTTTATAGTAAGATCGGCACCCGCTTGATCCTCCAACGCATTGCTTCTTTCTGAATAGAGACTTGCTCGGCCATTTCCAACAGGGATCTGTATGTCTCGAGGCACTACGAATTCAAATTCAAAACGCCCGTTTGTAACGGTTGCCTGTCCGTTAAAGAGAATCTCTCCTAGCGTTTTAAAATTCATAATGATCAACCCATTGGCATTTTCTGTTCCGTCATTCCCTAAGGTTTGCCGCTGTACATCCTTATCATAGATTTTCGCCTCAACCACGCCGTTGTAACCACTTAGCAGATTTCCGGCCTCATCGACAACTTCTCCTCCAAAGCGAACTTTGCTCAACGCCTTTAACGTATCCACAGCCTGTGTTAGCGGCACACCATTAAGTGTGGTTAGTTTTACTTCCGGTTTTGCAAAAGCCAACTTCATCGCAGGGTCGCCAATATAGAAAACAACGCGCTTATCGGAACTGGTGATCAAATTTTTTGCCCGGCGCAATGCTTCAGAAGGTGCTACAATGTTACTTGTACCAAAACCAAAAACTTCGGGAGCCAATTCCTGATTGTAGTTTACACCCGTACTTACGGTGATGGAACGGGTTGTTGTGATCAAAGAAATAGCACCGCCGTTAGGATTCCAATAGGTGAGTTCACCCGCCGTTATTCGAAGTGGATTATCAAATTTGGTAAATTCGCAAGTAACGGTAATGATACAGGGATACTTATTTTTATTCTGAAGCTCTATCGCCTCTTGCTTCGTAAAAATAAACTCTTTTGCAAGACCATCCTCCCCGCCATGTCCAAAGTAATTAATCACTAAAGCTCCAACTTCAATGGCATTACTTACAGCTTCGTTCACCTCGGGATAGCGATTTCCTCCTGCTGAAGTTTGTTGCTGAAAGGCATCGGCGTGAATTTTCTTTACGTTGATAAATGGTTTTTCATCCGATATCTGATCTCCAAGTGCATCGAGATTAAACTGAAGCGTCGAATCTGTTTGTGAATCGGCATCATCTGAAACCAATAGAAAATTATTCCGCCAGTTGCCGTAGCTTTCTCTCGAGGAATAATCAATTATTTTATTCACTAATGTGTTGGCAAGGCTTACTTCATCGGCAAGTATTCGACCTACGGCAATATCCAGTATATCGTTTTGATTTAGTCCACCATCCAATGGATCCATCATACCATAAAAATCATCAGACATATAGGATGTAAAGGTACTGTTGCTAAACAAGGTGTGATAAACAGGGACGATGTTATTATTATTGGCTATTCTGTTCTTGTAATCAATAGAAGCATCTCCAAACAGACATACATACTTAACTCGTTTGTCGGGAGAGGAAGCATTCTCATAGACATAGCGCACCAAATTCCTGATTGCCCCTATGTCCTGTTTTCCTGAACTGAATTCCTCATAGATTCGGTCTGTAGTAATCACCTTTACATTAAGTCCGTTTAGGTTTTTGTGATGTGTAGCCAATCGAAGCGCAGGTTGAATAAGAAATGGAGCTGTAATGATCAAATAATCAATATCCTGAAAATTACCTGAGGAATCATTAAAAATGGTTCCTTTTAAATTCTGATTGGATACCACGGTTTGTGCTCCGGCCACAGGAACAAAGTAATCGGACGGATTCACCGCAACATATTTTCGTAATTCCCCCAGATTAGCTTTAAAACTGAGTTGTGAAGCACCACCTTCATTTTGTTTTGATCTAATATTTGCCGGATCGGTCACATCCCACACCTGAGAAAACTGAGCGGCATTGGTAATTTGATATTCTCCTACTCCAATCATGCCAATGGCATTATTATATTGAAATGCCATCTGGCCCTCTGTTCCTGTTAATCGCCGCAACGCCTCTACACTTAAGTAGTCGATATAGCCAATACTGGAAGGATTGCTTCCATTGTTATAATTAAGATCAATTGTGACGGTTTCACCTCCGGCGGGAAAGGTATCGTTAAATTCCTTGGTGTCCAGAAGTGTCGGGTCGTTGATAGCGCTAAACACCAGTGGATTAAGACTAGTTCCATTAATTGAGACCGCTGTAGACGTAACGGATTCTGAAGCAGATGCAAGCTTAATTCTTACATTCATTAAAGAACCGGGTACGATATTCGGGAATTCGAACTCATAACTCTGTTCATTTTCTATATCGAAGCGATTTCCAAACCACCTTCTACCCACCTTTGCGGGGCTGTCTTCGTCTTCTTCATGGAATTTATAGTCGTTGAAAGTAGTAATGATCTCTGAAGGGTTCCCTGAAGGTTCATTCATAGCCTGCACTCTCAGTCCGTTTCCGCCATCGGCAGTTATATAGTAGTACGAATCGTTTGAATAGGGGTTGATATTGGTGTCATTTTGTTCGTCGTAGCCCAAAGTGCTAATGCCATAAAACAAAATAAAATCTCCGCTATCGAAAGAGCCGTCGGCTTCTCCAATGACTTGAATAGCAGTTTCGGGAAGATCTAACTGAGTATTATCTATATTGAGAAATGGCAGGGTTTTACCACCATGACCATAGATTTTCAGATTTCGGGGGTTTATGCCATCGGTATTCATCCCCAGATTATTCAAAAAGTCACGGTCTATTCGATGCACCCCGGTTTGTTCCACTTTAAATTTATACCAATTACCTGTTGCCAAAACGGAATTAGAAATAGGCATTCTGGAAGAAGAAGCATTGTGAGAAGTATAGGAATAAGAAATATTAAAGGAGGTGATCTTTTTTAATGCGCCGTTCATATTAACCACCGGTGAAACCACCAATGTAGTATACAGGATATCCCTGCCTTTAGAGCTCATGATCTTTGAGGATACGGAGTTAGGCACCAGATCGGCTTTGATCAGCCTGCGTTCATCTGCGGATAGATTTTGGTACTGAATGTTAGTAAGCCTCAAAGAGGTGCTATTTGCATAACCATTATCCTGCCAGCGCTCGCTGTAAACAGGAATTCTGTCTTCAACCTCTAGGCTAGAATGTTTCTTCGTTTTAGTTTTAGAAACAGCATTGGTATTATTTCTGTTAAGATCAACCTTATTTTTTGCAGGAGTATTGACAACCGACTCCGGATTCTCCCAGTCTATTTCAATAGTCCTTTGTTGTGCGTGCAAAAACAATGGTAACGCTATAAGAGCGCCCAAAAGTAAAATTCTTCTCATCATAACAAATAACGCTCTAAATATACACTTAGTATGGCTTTTTTACGAAACTTTCTACTTTAAAAAGCATACATAATAATTCACGAACAAATACGTTAACAATGGGGTCGGTATTTTAACTACCGCCTTACGTTATATTAAATATTAAAATAATATTGCACTTTTATCGTTAATTACTATATTGCGAACCCAATTTTTTCATATTTGAAACTATGAACTTGAGAAAAACCTTAGTATTACAGCTATGCATTGCATTAGTTGCGACATCTCTTTTAGTGAGTTGTAACAAAACCCGAGACTACAAAAACAGTTCTAGGGCAACCGGATGGAAAATGAACGCCAAAGAAGGTGGTTTCCAGTACAATCCGAAAGCCCAGGAACAAGAAACCGGCCCCGGTTTAGTATTCATTGAGGGTGGTACTTATACCATGGGTAGAGTACAAGATGACCCAATGCACGATTGGAATAACTCTCCTAATCAACAGCATGTTCAGTCATTTTATATGGATGAAACCGAAGTGACTAATCTAATGTATTTGGAATATTTAGACTGGATCAAGCAGGTTTTCCCACCTTCCGAAGAAAATTTCAGAAGAATTTATGACGGTGCTGTACCGGATACTCTGGTATGGAGAAACCGACTTGGATTTAATGAAGTAATGACGAATAATTATTTACGCCACCCTGCATATGCTAATTATCCGGTAGTAGGTGTAAGCTGGGTTCAGGCAGTTGAATTCAGTAACTGGAGAACAGACCGCGTTAACGAACTCATTCTTGAAGAAGAAGGAATGACGGCGAGAAATGCCCGCTATGATGTAGAACCTGGCAAAACCTTTAATACAGATACTTATCTTAATTCTCCAACCATGACCTATGGTGGAAATGATTCGATCACGCGTGGTGGCAAAAGATCAGAGTCACTAGCTAAACGTAGTGAGGATAGTACAAACCTTTATGTACAACGTAAAGACGGACTTTTATTACCCGATTATCGACTTCCAACGGAAGCCGAGTGGGAATATGCGGCACTTGGACTTGTAGGATTACGTAGCTACAACGTGTACAGAGGTAGAAAAAAATATCCTTGGGATGGACAGTATACCAGATCCGGAGACCGAAGAAGTCGTGGAGATCAACTGGCTAACTTTAAGCAAGGTGATGGTGATTATGGTGGAATTGCAGGATGGAGTGATGATGGCGCAGATATTACCGCCGAAGTAAAGTCTTATGAGCCTAATGATTACGGATTATATGATATGGCAGGAAATGTTGCAGAATGGGTAGCCGATGTTTACCGCCCAATAGTTGATGACGAATTTAATGACTTCAATTACTATCGTGGTAATGTTTATACCAAAAATGCCATCGGCGAAGACGGTAAAGTAAAAATTGTCACGGCAGACTCTATAGTTTACGATACCTTAAGCAATGGAAAGATCGTTGCACGTAACTTACCAGGAGAGATCCTTCAGGTGCCGGTTGATGAGCAGGAGACTTATTTGAGAACGAACTTCTCAGAAAGTGATAATCGTGATTATCGTGATGGTGACCCTCGCTCAACCCGCTACTATAACTCTTTTGCCGATGAAGGTGAAAGTTCTGAAGATGACACAAAGAGAATGTATAATTCTCCTAAGCATCAGGTTTATGCAGATAGTTTAGGAAACTTAGATCGTCAGTATGATAAATCTACCAAAAGAACAACCCTAGTGGACAACGAGGTTCGTGTTTATAAAGGCGGTTCATGGAGAGACAGAGACTACTGGTTAGATCCTGCACAAAGAAGATATTTCCCTCAGGATATGGCCACAGATTATATTGGTTTCAGATGTGCAATGTCGCGTGTTGGATCCAAATCCAAAAAAGGAAAAAGACCAAGAAATTAAACTTTAATAGTTTCAAAGTGAAAAAGCCCTTTTCGATTTTTATATCTGAAGGGCTTTTTTAGTACATTTATTTTCTATGAAAACTGAAACGCTTCATCAACTATTCCTCGAAAGCAGCGGAGTTTCTACCGACACCCGAAAAATTACCAAAGACTGTCTCTTTTTTGCCCTTAAAGGCGATAACTTTAACGGTAATGCCTTTGCTTCCGAAGCCATAGAAAAAGGAGCGAAATATGTGGTTATTGACGAATCGGTGTATCATATTCCAAATGGAAAAACAATTTTATGTGAAAATGCTTTGGAGACTTTACAAGAATTGGCCCGGTTTCACAGAAAGTTCTTGAATATTCCAATACTAGCTTTAACGGGAAGTAACGGTAAAACCACCACCAAGGAACTAATAAACGCTGTTCTTTCTGAAAAATTTAATACCACAGCTACTTCAGGCAATCTCAACAATCATATTGGTGTGCCCTTAACGCTTCTTAAGATGAATTCCAAAACAGAAATAGGCGTGGTAGAAATGGGAGCCAATCACCACAATGAGATCGCAAAACTTTGTACCATCGCAGAACCGGACTACGGTTACATCACAAACTTTGGGAAAGCCCACCTGGAAGGATTTGGAAGTCTCGAAGGTGTAGTAAAAGCCAAAACCGAATTATACCGTCATCTTCAGGCCAACGATAAACTCGTATTTGTCAATGCCCGGGATAAGCGCCAAATGAAACTTTCTGAAGATATAAAACGCTACACCTTCGGTGAAAAAGAGCAGGATTGCATGGTAACCTTAAAAAATGCTTCAAAACACGTTGAAGTTTTATTCAAAGGACAGCACATACATAGTAACCTCATCGGACTTTATAATTTTAATAATGTAGCAGCGGCTATCGCAATAGGAGATTTCTTCGGAATTTCTTCCGAAGCCATAAAACGTGCTATCGAAAAGTATATTCCTAACAATAATCGATCACAGCTTATTGAAAAAGCTACTAACAAGATCATATTAGACGCTTACAACGCTAATCCTACCAGTATGCTTGCTGCTATAGAAAATTTTAAACAAGCCGAAGGAAATGAAAAGATCCTGATTTTAGGTGATATGTTCGAATTAGGCAGTGATGCTCCATTAGAACATCAACATATCACAACGTTTCTGGAACACCATCCCTTCGGAAAGGCCTATCTGGTTGGGAGCAATTTTAAAAAAACTAGGCACAATGCCAATCACATTATGCAATTTGAAACATTTGAATCGCTTTCTGCACATTTAAAGAAACACCCTTTAGAGCGCAATTTTATCCTTATTAAAGGATCGCGGGGTATGGCCTTAGAAAGGGTTCTTGAAATTTTTTAACTCTACGACAACTGGATTTACGCATGATCCCGTTATCTCCACTACTGCAAATACAATCCGATACAAGCTGCGCTTGTGAGGATTACTCCTGGTGATCCAGATACAACTCACTACTGCAAATACAATCCAATACAAGCTGCGCTTGTGAGGATTACCCCTGGTGATCCAGAGACAACTCATTACTGCAAATACAATCCAATACAAGCTGCGCTTGTGAGGATTACCCCTGGTGATCCAGACACAACTCACTACTGCAAATACAATCCGATACAAGCTGCGCTTGTGAGGATTACCCCTGGTGATCCAGATACAACTCACTCCTGCAAATACAATCCAATACAAGCTGCGCTTGTGAGGATTACCTCTGGTGATCCAGATACAACTCACTACTGCAAATACAATCCAATACGAGCTGCGCTTGTGAGGATTACCTCTGGTGATCCAGATACAACTCATTACTGCAAATACAATCCGATACAAGCTGCGCTTGTGAGGATTACCTCTGGTGATCCAGATACAACTCACTACTGCAAATACAATTCAATACAAGCTGCGCTTGTGAGGATTACCCCTGGTGATCCAGATACAACTCACTCCTGCAAATACAATCCAATACAAGCTGCGCTTGTGAGGATTTTTACATTTCTTGAACAATACAGTAAACTGTATGTTCTGAAATGTAAAAATCCCAATGACCCTGTCATTGGGATTGTGCTTGATGTGGGTCATACTGGATTCGAACCAGTGACTTCTACCCTGTCAAGGTAACACTCTGAACCAACTGAGTTAATGACCCATTACTTGTCTCAAAAATAAACAAATTCTATCTCAGAAAATAACTCCGAGGGCCATATTTTATTAAGATTAAACAACGAAATCATCTATTTCCTGCGGGATCGTGAATTTTGTGCTTGAAGTGGGCGCGAAGACGACCGAAGGTAAATAAAATGTCCTTTTGACATTTTTAGTGAGGGGCGAGCTTACCGCGTGGCTTTCGAATCCAGAGCGGACACAAAAAAAGCCATCCGACTGGATGGCTTTTTGAAGTGGGCGCGAAGGGATTCGAACCCCTGACCCCTTGGGTGTAAACCAAGTGCTCTGAACCAACTGAGCTACGCGCCCTTGTTAAGGTTGCCATGAATCACTCATTGAGTGCGTAGGCGGGTGCAAATATAAGGTAGTTTTTAATTCCCGCAAACAATTAATTCAAAAAAATCATAAAACTTCAGCAACCACGAAAGTACTGCCCCCCACAAAGATGAGATCGGCTTTGTCGGCTTTATTTATAGCACTTTTATACGCCTCTGAAACACTTTTAAAACTACTTCCGGACAGATTAAATTGGGTAGCCGCCTGATTCAAAATTTCAACCGGAAGCCCGCGTGGTATATTGGGACTACAAAAATAATATTGTGCGTCTTTCGGAAATAACCGTAAAACATTTTCGGGGTCTTTATCATTCACCATTCCCAACACTATGTGTAGATTATTATAATGCTGAACCTCTATCTGTTCCAGAACATACATCAAACCTTCCTTGTTATGTGCGGTATCACATATAACCTTTGGACTTTCCCGAAGAGTTTGCCATCGCCCCATAAGTCCGGTGTTTCTTATGACATTTTCAAGTCCATTCTTAATAGCACTTTCCGATAATTTCCAACCTTTCTCAAGGAGGATCTTAACTGCAGCAATTACAGTTTTAAGATTATGCTTCTGATAATTTCCTTTAAGATCGGTAGTATATGGGGTGATCTCATATGGCTCGACAATAGTCAGTTCCGAATTATGCCGGGAAGCAACATTTCTAAAAACTTGCTCTGTTTCAGGATGGCATTCGCCTACCACAACCGGAACATCTTTTTTAATGATACCTGCCTTTTCCCCGGCTATCTCCTTCAAGGTATCTCCTAAAAAACGGGTGTGATCCAATCCAATATTCGTAATAATAGAAACTTCCGGAGTAATAATATTGGTGCTGTCCAGACGCCCTCCCATACCAACCTCTACGATGGCTATATCCACTTGTTCTCTCCTAAAATGATCAAAAGCCATCCCGACGGTCATTTCAAAAAAAGAGAGTTGATTCGTCTCAAAGAACGATCTATGTTCATTTACAAAACTTTGAACGCAGTCTTCAGAAATCATTTGTCCGTTTATTCGTATCCGTTCCCTGAAATCTTTGAGGTGAGGCGAAGTATACAATCCTGTTTTATATCCTGCCTCTTGAAAAATTGAGGCGAGCATATGGCTGGTCGAGCCCTTACCATTTGTTCCCGCCACATGCACACTTTTAAAATGATAGTGTGGATTATCTAAATATTCGGCTAACAGCAGGGTATTGTTGAGATCGGCCTTATAGGCCGCACCACCCATTCGTTGATACATGGGCAGCTGCGAAAACAGCCACTGTATTGATTCTTGATAGTTTATAGTCTTTGTATTTATTATTTAATCAGCAGTCTTTTAGTAATCTTTGATATGCCAGAAGTAACTGTTACAAAATAGATTCCCTGGCTGAAAGTTTCCAGCGACAACATGTATTCAGTTTTTGCGTTATCATATTGCTTTTGCCTGATAAGGCGTCCCATGGCATCGTATACGGCTACCGAAACAGTCTTAGTATTTCCCGGAATTGAAATTTTTACAAAATCGGTGGCAGGATTGGGGTATAGATTCAGTGCTACAGAACGTTCTTCGGCGTTGATATTCAAAATATCACCAAAAATATCGAGCTTATAACTCGATCTTCCGTAGGTTCCAATGTACAAATATTCTGAAGCTTCATGGATATGCATATCAGTAACCACTACCGAAGGTAAATTTGTTCCAAGCACTTCCCAATTGATCGTCTGGTCCTTGGTGACCATTACTCCTATATCGGTTGCAAGATAAAGGTTATCGTACTTATCCAACACAATATCATTAACCGGGATATCGGGTAAATTCGCAGTGATGTCCAGCCAGTTTAGGCCGGCGTCAATACTTTTGTAAACATGGCCGTCATCTTCTCCATATCGGTATCCCGAAAAGGTCACATATACCGAATTTAGTTCATCTCTTGAAGCCAATACTTTGGTTACCCATCTGTCGGGTAGTGTTGTTGAAATAAGATCCCAGTTGCCACCACCGTCATTAGTAAACCAGACATTGCCATCATCTGTCCCCACATAGATATAGTCACTATCTACAGGCGATACAGAAATACTTGTAATGGTACCAAAGGTCAAATTTCCGGTATGAGGACCGTTACTAAGATCGGGGCTTATTGCTGTCCAATTTCCAGCGGCATTGGTAGATCTGTACAATCTATTTGCTCCATAGTACATGATCTGCGAATTGTTCGGGTCCATAGCAATTGGAGTATCCCAATTTTTTCGATCTCCACCCGAAATTCCTACCGTCGCATTTACAAAAGAGGTGGCATTATTGGTCGATTTCCGTAAGGCGCCGTTTTGAGAAAGTGCATAGATGACATTGGTATCCGTAAAATCGACCAGCGGTTGAAATCCGTCACCGCCATTGATCACGTCCCAATCATCGAGACTTCCGGTAACGGTTCGAATAGTACTGTTGTCCTGGGAACCCCCATAAATCTTGTCGTCGTCTTGAGCGTCCACATGAAAACGGTAAAATTGCGTAATGGGTAATGTTAGATCCTTAGTAGACGAAATACCGTCATTGGTACTTTTATAGAACCCTCCGTCATTGCCCAATAAGACCTCCCCGGCTACCGAAGCGTTAAAGGCCAAAGCATGTTGATCTACATGAACTCCCGGAAAGGCTGTGCTCCAAGAATTTCCACCATCGGTTGACTTCTCAACTACAAAATCGACGTTGTAAATTGTATTTTCATCGGTTGGATCTACATAAATTCCCCGAAACCACCAGTGAAATCCTACATTGGTCAACTGACTAGAATTGACCGTTGTCCAAAGGTCGCCACCGTTCGCCGTTCTGTAAACTCCCTGGATACTTCCTGCGGCATCGGCATATCTCGCATACAACACATTTGGGTTCGATCTTGAAATATCGATACTTATTCGTCCCTTTTCGGAAGCCAGTGATGGAAGACCATTGGTAAGTTCTGTCCAGTTCTCACCACCGTCGGTACTGCGATAGATGCGAGAGGTTTCTCCCCCATATTCCCTTAGATTGGGTCTTCGAACACGTTGCCAACTGGCTGCATAAATAATATTGCTATTGGTTGGGTGAATCGCCATATCGATCACACCTGTAATATTGCTAACAAACAATTTCTGCTCCCAGGTATTTCCTCCGTCGGTTGAACGATATACGCCTCTGTTAGTATCATCTTTAAATAACGGCCCCATAGCACCCACAAAAATGATATCATCGTTATTAGGGTCGATAAGAATTTTGCCAATACTCCCTACATCGGGCAATCCTTTGGTTTGCCAGGTAAGTCCGCCATCCTCACTTTTGTAAATTCCATCTCCGTCATAAGCAAGAGATCCACCACCCGCATTCACTTCGCCGGTTCCTACCCAGACAATGTCATTGTTATTTTCTGAAATTTCGATGTCTCCGATAGATAGCATTTCCTGATCATCGAAGATGGGGTTCCAGCTGATACCTGCATCGGTGGATTTAAATATTCCTCCTGAAGCAGCTCCAACGTAATAGGTTTGTGGTTCATTGGATGGAATTTCAATATCGGTAATACGGCCACCAACATTTACAGGACCTGAAAATTCCCAGACCTGATTCACGGCGTTTCTTTGTTGCTGATCCTTTTTCCATTGAACGGCTTTACTGTAAGCATCAGTTTTTATCTCCCCGGAAGGGTAAGCACGTTGCATGAACATAAAGTCGTGAGGGGTCTTATCAGGGTTTTTTTCTGAAGGGTTTACTGAAGCCTCTCTGTTTGATTCGACACAACCAATCAACAATAGAAAACCAAAAAACACTAGGGTAAATTTTCGGATCATAGCTATAATTATTAAGAACTAAAGATACTGAAAAATGGGAAGGAATTTAGTGTGTTCTGTAAGGGAAAGAAAAAGGTCTAAAGCTGAAGGTTGAGGGTTGAAGGTTGAAGGTTGAAGGTTGAAAAATAAAAAATCCGGACTAAATATTAAGAGCCACACTATTCTGAAAGTTTAAATCGGTAGATGATCTTCCCAATTTGTTTTGCAGGGGCTTTGTCGTCACTATTAAAACGGGTGGCAAGTGCTGCTCTTTTTGCAGGTTCCAATAAACATCTTGAATTATTGGTGGTCCCACGCACCCCGGGAGTTGCACTAATAACACGGCCACTGCGATCCACTTCGATACTTACCACCACAGTTCCTGCCTCATTACAATCCTGTACAAACTTTTCCTTATTGAGCGCCTTACGACCACCCAACAGGTAATTCCCATCCCCATCCAGTCCTTTTCCAGTACCGTAATAACTTTTGGCATTAGGGTCACCGTTAGGGTCTCCTTTATCGCCGGCTGTCTTATCGTCTCCTTCACTGCCTTTGGATTTTCCATCGCTCTTGGGTCCGTTAATCAAGCTTGAAAGCGCATCACTTGTCGATTTGGACGGAGTAGGATCGGGTTTTTTTACCGGTTCCTTTTTTGGTTCTACTTTTTTAGGGGTTTCTACTACTTCCTTTTTAGTCTCTTCTTTCTTGATCACGGGCGCATCCTCATTATCCTGAGTTACCACTTCTTCCTTGATCTCGGATTTTGGTTGATTCGCCGGTTCGGGTTGTGATTCCTTTGGTTGAGATTTTATAGGTTCGGTAGGTTGGATATTCCCACTGCCTGTTTCTGTAGTTCCAAAATTTACCGCGATCCCGTTCTCCGGCGGCGGATCGAGATAGGTAAGCCCAACGATAAACAATAAAATGAGGATGATCACGTGTAGAATTACCGTGATGGTCATACTCTTCTTTTTATGTTCTGTATCTAAAAGGCTCATTTTTTCTTTTTCTTCGGAAGGAAATCTTGCTTCCTTCCCTTTGTGTTAGGGACTCGTCGTTGTTGTTTTCGCAACCCTGCCGAAGCTCCATATGAGAGCGAAGGAGAGGAACGCTCAATTAAAAACCTAATTGGGTCTAACCGCCAACACTACTTTAAAATTATTCTTATTTGCAATATCCATTACAAAAACAGCATCTTCAATTGGCACCCCTTCTTCGGCACGCAAAATAATCGTTGGCTCCTCTTGTCCGGCCAGTGCTGCTTTTAATTCTGATTCGATACTGTATTCGCTTACACGTTCCTTATTCACATAATATGCTCCATCTTTGGTAATACTTACCGAAGCCTTTTGCACATTGGTACTTTTTCCCTTAGCCTTGGGCAAAATCAGGTCCAGCGCATCGGGTGTTATTGCCGGAGAAGTGAGCAGGAAAAACACCAACAACAGAAAAACTATATCTGTCATTGAGCTCATACTGAACTCCGGGCTTACTTTATTTCTTCCTCGTAAATTCATTACGCAGGTTCGTTTAATAGATCTAAAAAGTCTACGGCTGTCGCCTCCATCTGATGTACTACCTTATCGGTTCGCACAACGAGATGATTGTATCCCATGTACGCGATAATACCCACGATCAAACCGGCTACCGTTGTTGTCATTGCGGTGTAAATTCCTTCTGCAAGGCTTCCCATTTCTGCTTGACCACTACTAGTTGCCAGTTGATGAAATGCCAAAACCATACCAATTACGGTTCCGAGGAAACCAATCATTGGAGCTGCCCCTGCTATAGTGGCGAGTATACTTACATTTTTTTCTAGTTTATATACTTCAAGACGCCCAGCATTTTCGATGGCGGTATTAATATCTTCCAACGGACTACCGATACGCGATATTCCCTTTTCGGTAAGTCGGGACACCGGACTGTTCTGTTGTACACATAGCACCTTCGCAGCCTGAATATTTCCGGAGGCAACATTATCGCGAATCTGATTCATAAAATTACTGTCCAGTTTGGAAGCCGCTTTGATCGCAAAAAGGCGTTCAAAATAGATGTAGACCGCTACAAAAAGTAGCACAAAGAGTACAGCAATGATGATCTGGCCTCCGAGTCCGCCATTCATTAAAAGTTCCATTACGGAAAGCGTTTTTTCTTCTACTACCGGTTCTAAGTCCTGTAGTGCAGGGTCAACACCATCCTGAATAAAGAAGTTTAGCATAGGTTACTTTGGTTTAAACCTGATTCGGATACAGTGTTCCATAAAGTCAGGTAGAATTTTCTGTTTATTGAGTTAGAAAATAGTATAATAAAGATTTGTGACAACTGCTTCAAATTGAATAACGACGATCACACTAAGAAATTGTTAAGCATGGTGAAATATGACTCTTTCAATGATCAAAAAGACAATGGCACCGGCGGCAAATCCAAGAAATGCAAGCCATGCTATCTTTTTCAGATACCAGATAAAATCGATTCTTTCCATCCCCATAGCGGCTACACCCGCAGCAGAACCAATAATAAGCATACTTCCACCGGTTCCGGCAGAATACGCAATAAAGTGCCATAATACAGAATCGGTTGGAGAGTCGTACATACCTATAGAGGCCGCCACAAGTGGAACGTTATCTATGATGGCCGAAAGTATTCCCAAGAGCATCACCACAAGGTCTTCCCCTAGAAAGAACCAAATTTCGCTTTCACGAGGAATGGCTCCCTGTAAGGCTTCAGCAAGATATCGAAGGGTTCCTACCTCCTCCCCGTGAACCACACCGTAAACCAGACTTTCAAGTCCGGCCACCGCCATAAGGATTCCGAGGAAAAATAAGATACTTGATATTTCTATTCGCGATAAGGCCTTATGGGCAGAGTACAAATGCCGTCGTTCTTTTGTAAAATCCTCTTCAGGATGAATATATTCAGAAACGAGCCAAACGACACCCAATGCCAGCATCATCCCCATATAGGGAGGCAGATGAGTAATCGTCTTAAAGACAGGAACCGAAACGATCATTCCCAATCCTAAGAACAGCATAGTGCGGCTACTTAGTAGTTTTTCAGCTTCCAGATCCTCCTCGGCATGTACTTCAATATTTCCCTGAAAGGGTTTCATATAGCTTGCCACTAAAAATGGCAGTGCAAAACAAACCACAGAAGGAATAACAACGAACTCTATAAGCCCCATGGCCGTCACCTTATTAGCAATCCAGAGCATTGTTGTGGTAACATCCCCAATTGGAGACCAGGCTCCTCCCGCGTTAGCAGCGATAACAACCATAGCCGCAAACCACAAGCGATCCTCTCTTCTGTGAATGAGCTTTCGCAATAAGGTAACTAAAACAATAGTAGCGGTAAGGTTATCGATGATAGCGGATAGGATAAACGCCAATATCCCAATAATCCATAGTAATTTTCTTTTGCTTTTAGTCTTAACAGCGCCTTTTAACACTTCAAACCCACGGTGAAGATCGATGATCTCAACAATAGTCATTGCTCCTATAAGAAAGATAAGGATTTCGGCAGTTTTACCGAGGTGATGTAATAGCGTTCCGTTAAAGCCTTCTTCGGCCGCTTCGCCTCCCGAGAGAAAATTAAAAGCCTGTTCTTCTGTATTAATAATATCGAACCATCCTGCGTGAAAACCGACGGCAAGTACAGCCCAGATGAGCGCTGCCATGATAAGTGCCGGTACTGTTTTATCTAATTTTAAAGGATGTTCGAGGGTGATGGAAAGGTATCCTATTACAAAGATTAAGATGATAATTGATTCCATAAATCGGGAGGTTCTTAACTAAAGTTAAACGAAATTCCGCCCTAAGGACGGAACGAGAATGATGTGCGTCTTGAATGGCACTAAATTAACTGTTTCAGGGCTATTTCAAAAGCCGTTTTACTAATATTTGTTTTAGAGCTGTTATTGTCGAATGTATTCTGAATTGCATTCTTGATAGTCATTGATGTATCGTTGAATATGGCTTCATCGGTCATTTGTACTTTACGCTCCATAAAGTAAGCAAACACACGGGCCATACCACAATTACTAATAAAATCGGGGATAAGGCTTACTTTCTCATCGGTAAATTCCATGATCGATCCGAAGAATATTTCCTTATCTGCAAAGGGGACATTGGCACCGCAACTTATCACTTCCAGACCGGTTTCTATCATAGACGCGATTTGATCCTGGGTGATTAACCGGGAAGCAGCACAGGGTGCAAAAACCTCACACTCCAGAGTCCATATTTTTTTGTTGATCTCGTCAAAAGACATCATATTATCTGCCTTTAGCGTATTACCATCCTTATTCAGAAACAATTGTTGAACTTCCTCAAAACTAAAACCATCGGTATTGATCAAACCACCAACTCTGTCGATAATTCCAACAACTTTTGCACCCATTTGAGCTAAGTAGTACGCCGCCGCTGCACCTACATTTCCGAATCCTTGTACTACCGCACGTTTTCCCTCCACACTTCCGCCATAGATGTCGTAATAATGACGCACTGCCTCTGCCACACCATAGCCGGTGATCATATCGGCTACCGTATATTTTCTGGATACATCGGGAGAAAACTGAACATTCTCCAATACTTTGATGACGCCCTGACGAAGTTGACCGATACGGTTTATCTTATCGGCTTCTGTAGGCGTGAAATGGCCATTAAAAACACCTTCCTGTGGATGCCATACTCCGCTCTCCTCAGTAATGGGGATGACTTCATGGATCTCATCAACATTTAAATCCCCACCGGTACCGTAATACGCTTTCAGTAATGGAGAAACAGCTTTGTACCACCGTTCCAGAACTCCTTTTTTTCGGGGATCACTAGGATCGAAATTAATTCCGGATTTGGCACCGCCTATTGCAGGACCTGATACGGTAAATTTAACTTCCATGGTCTTTGCCAGCGATAGCACTTCATTGCTGTCTAATCCCACACGCATACGCGTACCTCCTCCGGCAGCACCGCCTCGCAATGAGTTTATCACGGTCCAGCCTTCGGCTTCTGTTTCGGGGTCATTCCAATGGAAAACAATTTCTGGTTCTTTTTCTTCGTACTTTTTGAGAAGTTCTTTCATGAAGGTAACGGTGGGTTAACGATCACCTGAGTATGAACAAAGGCGCAGCCACAAATATAAAAAAATGGAATAGGCTGTGTATTGATTTTGTGTAAAATTTATGGAAATTGACCAAGTAAATTATTTAATCGTCAGTTTAATTGAAAAACCTACATTTTTTTTATTTATGAAAGATCACCCCAGTCGAATGGTCCCTTTCTGCCCCAGTCACACTGGACAGACAATTAACCTCTCCGCGTAGTTTAAGTATCCCTAAGAGTCCGAATATCAAGGCTTCCTTGTACTCGATGATTGCCTTTTCAGGCAAAATGATCTCCATATTAGAAATTGCTTTCAATCGTGAAATGAGAAAATCATGATAGGCCCCTCCCCCTGTGATAAAAACAGAAGAATGCTCACGGAATTGTCGTGAAAGCTGAATGGCAATATGTTCGGTATAGGTTCTTAAAATATTTAAGGTCGATTGACCGGAATTCTTTAGCACCGGAAAAACATTTTCCTGTACCCACTCCAGACCTAAGGATTTTGGGGGTGTCTTATCATAAAACGGAAGCGCGTTGAGTTTTGATAATAAATGAATATCCAATATCCCTGAAGCAGCAAGATCACCGGCATGATCGTAAGCTTTTCCCAGGTGAGTGGCGTAGTGGTTTAATACAATGTTCACTCCGCAAATATCGTATGCTATCCTGGTTCCGTCATTCCCATATGAACAATTGGCAAAACCACCCAGATTGAGGCAATAATCATATTCATTAAACAACAATTGATCTCCAACGGGAACTAATGGTGCACCTTGTCCACCCAATGCAACATCCTGCACTCTAAAATCACAGATCACGGTTTCACCAATGAGGGTAGCAAGTTTCGGTAAATTCCCGATCTGCAACGTAATTCCTGCCTCGGGACGATGTAAAATGGTATGTCCGTGGCTACAAACCGCATCGAGGTCTGCTATGTCATGCCTTTTAATAAATACAGAAATACATTCCGACAGATACAAAGTGTACTCTTCATTCAGCGTCTTTAATCTCCCTTCCGAAAAGTAAACAGCTTCTTTTAAGATCCGTCGCCAGGAGTCGGGATACGGAATGGTCTCTGCCTTTATTATTTTGAACGTCCATTCGTTCTTTTCGGAAACCGAAAAATCGAGTTCGGCTATATCGATCCCGTCCAGCGAGGTTCCGCTCATAACTCCTAAAACATGATACCGGTCTTTGTGCATAATCACAAATGTATTAAACTTAGAATACAGCACAGCAACAGATGAATATTATGTGGCACATTTGATATTTTTCAGTTTTGGTAATTGCTATTTTAGGAGTACCTTTGTGGCTCTTTTTTTTGAATATTACCTTTAAGCAAAACCTATGGATTTCAGCCTTTCCGAAGAACATTTAATGATACGCGACGCAGCCCGCGATTTTGCAAGAACCGAATTATTGCCGGGTGTTATTGAACGTGATAATAAACAGGAATTTCCCACCGAACAGGTAAAGAAAATGGGAGAACTTGGTTTTCTGGGAATGATGGTAGATCCAAAATACGGAGGAGGAGGAATGGACACGGTGAGCTATGTACTGGCCATGGAAGAATTGAGTAAGGTGGATGCTTCGGCTTCGGTGATCGTGTCGGTGAATAATTCATTGGTTTGCTACGGACTTCAGGCATTTGGAACTGAAGAACAAAAACAAAAATATCTAAGCAGACTTGCAACGGGGCAATCCATAGGGGCGTTCTGCCTAAGTGAGCCCGAAGCAGGGAGCGATGCAACCTCTCAAAAAACAACGGCGATAGATATGGGTGATCACTATGTGCTAAACGGTACAAAAAACTGGATCACCAATGGGGGAACGGCAGATTATTATCTGGTGATCGCTCAAACAGACCGAGACAAGGGTCACCGTGGAATTAACGCTCTTATCGTAGAAAAGGGCTGGGAAGGTTTTGAGATCGGACCCAAAGAAGACAAACTTGGAATTCGCGGAAGCGATACCCATTCCCTTATCTTTAACGATGTAAAAGTTCCAAAGGAAAACCGCATTGGCGAAGACGGATTTGGCTTTAAGTTCGCCATGAAAACCTTAAGTGGCGGCCGAATTGGAATTGCTGCTCAGGCGCTGGGAATTGCGGCCGGTGCTTACGAACTGGCACGCGAATATTCTAAAGTACGCAAGGCATTTGGTACAGAGATCTGTAATCATCAGGCGATTGCTTTTAAGCTTGCCGATATGCATACTTCCATTACTGCTGCCAGACATCTGGTGATGAAAGCGGCCTGGGATAAGGATCAGGGAAAAAATTACGATATGAGCGGAGCCATGGCAAAATTATACGCTTCACAGGTTGCTATGGATGTTACCGTAGAAGCGGTACAGGTTCATGGCGGAAACGGATATGTAAAAGAGTATCATGTAGAGCGTATGATGCGAGATGCCAAGATCACTCAGATCTACGAAGGAACTTCCGAGATACAGAAGATCGTGATCTCCAGAGGACTTTTACGAGAATAACACAACCTGAATTTTAATGTTTAGCCTTTCGTTCTGAAAGGCTTTTTTTATGGCGAGTTTTATTGCGCCGCCTGCGGCGGCGCAATAAAACCGGGTTATCCGCTATATCTCTTTCCGGCTGCCCCCGGCTGCCGGAAAGAGGATGCCGCTGCTACAAGCCCGCCTTCGCTGCCACGGCAGCGAAGGCGGGCCCCTCTCGCGAAAAGTTCACTAGCCGAAAGGTCAAACGGTGTAACAAAATTTCGGTGACACCGACAAATAGACAAAGCTTTTCACGATTCAGTTTTCAAACTCAATTTTTTTACCGAAATTGAGACTCCAAAATTTAAAGTTCAATAACCTTAAAATAGCCATTCCTATGTCCGATGAATTCGATCTATTAGAAACCGACTCTAACTCTAAACAGGAGAACGTAGAAGTTAATTGGGGAAAGACAGTCGACCAGATGAAGTCTAAACTGGCGCAAGAAGACGATCCCGAAGTGCGACAAAAGATCCTCAACGCTACTCTGGATGACGTAGTAGGTATGGCCGAAAAAGATCGCTCGTCACTACTCGATGCTATTAAAGACCTCACCGATTATCAGGATGAAGTCGGGATCATTTTCGAAAAGTTCTCTACCTTAAATGCTGCCGAGCAAAAGGTGATCGATAGCGCCCAAAAACGCCTGGAACGGGCTCGGATAGAACTGGAAGAGGCCGAAAATGTAAAAGACAACTGGTGGAACAACCTTTGGGGGCGCAAAGCGCGTATTCGAAAAAAGCAAGCCGAACTGGAAGCCGCACAAAAGGAACGTGAAGGTGCCGATATGAAAGCCAAACAAATGTTTCAGGAACGTATTGAAAGTGCCGATATTCAAACACTGCTTAATGAACTTTCATATAAGAGTCAGGCAGCTGTCTCCCGTCTTAAGAACCGGGAAGTTGAGATCAAGGAAGTGGAAGATAAGCTACAGGATGCCATTGTGGAAGCCAGTAACAACCACAACAAGGCTCTTGAAAAGAAACAGGAAACCGAGCAAAAGCTGGAAGAGCACTATGCCTTGCTAAAGGTAGCACGCCAGGAACTGGAGGAAGTAACCGACAAACAATCTCCCGAATATTCCGATGCCATTGCCAAGATCACTCAGCTGGAGCAAAAAGTGGAAGAGCTGGAAGGCCTTAAAAATGCTTATACCACATTGGCTGCAAGTAAAGACAGCTTTGTACACAAGCATAACCTAACTATAAAAGTACTTACCTCTCTACGCAGCAATCTGCAGACGCATCGTGCCAAATTAAAGAGTGACACCGACGAGCGTTTAAAATACTACGATGGCTATGTTGTTGCGTTAAAGGCGCGTACCGATCAAGAATTTGCCGCCATCCTGGAACATCTGGGAGTAAAAACCGACGAACATATTGGTCAGACGCTGGCCGCCATGCATACTGCAAGCGCCAAAGCGCGTCAGGAGATGATGGACAATATTCCGGTACACGAAAAAGTGATGCAGGGCGTATATTCCAGTTATGCCGAGTCCCTTCAGGAGATCCGTGAGAAAGATGCCGAAATTCAAAAGGATTTTGCCAATCGATACGGTATCGATATGAAAGAGATCTTTGAAGAATATTATGCTTCCGATGGGAATGCTTCTTCGGGAAAAGACAATGACCCGGCACCCGAAAAACCAAAACCTTCCGCTGACGATGAGTTGTTAGGATAGTTGTCTGGTTGAACGCCCCTAACTGTCTAAACCACATTTAATGTCCGTAAACCAAATTGTAACACCGCTGGACAGTGCTGTTCTTGAAACGAAAGAACAGTATGCGGTCTATTTTAAAATTGTACAACATGCTTTTAATGAGTTGGTTAAAAGTATTTCACAGCATTCTATCTGTAATGAGTTGGAGGTGACCTACATCGAGCAGTATTGCGAACTGCTTCTCTACTCCATAGAGGCTTTTCGTGTTAAATATTTATACGATGAAGAGGAGAAATTGAAGGTAGACCTTACCGAATCGGGTTTTCCAAACTATCTGGAATTCCGTTATCTGTATAACGACCTTTCCTTAAAAAAGGAACACCTTAGTAAACTTCCTAAGATTGAAGAAATAAAGAGTCAGTTTCTCGAGAAGCTATTAAAGGAGAAGGAAGATATCAGAAAAGATAAATTATATCAGGCTGCCAGTATTGTATATTATAATTCGGTAGACCAGAAGTTTATCTATCGGAAATTCGTTCAGGGAAAAATCATTAGAACCAAAGACGAATTCGGTCCGGAATATATGGTAAGCTGGTCTTTTTACGATGTTACCTATAACCGTCCCTTTATCTGTTTTATGTACTTCGATCTGTATAAGGATACTATCGATAATTACACCGAAAAGATCTATAAGGTATTGGAGAGCGTTGCCGACAGAGATATGGAACTGGACATGATGGCGTATGCCATCGATAAAAAATTAACCAAGGTATGGCCAAAGAAACTACGGAAGCTCGATCTGGGACCGTTACATAATGTATTTGCCAAGGATGAATTAAAGATCACTCACACCATCCTTCAAGGAATAGTTAATAAGAACCTAGACCTGTCATCCTTCGCAATATCGCTTTCAATTGAAGAGATCAATTCTATTGGAGATTGGAACGAGGGCAGTTTTTTCAATTTCTCGAAAGTACAGGTGTGGGAAAAATCGAAACCGGAAAAGTACTTACTCAGCCCTCACAGAGTGATGCAGACCCTGTACGACCAGATTCCACAGGAAATAAATAAATTAAGCAAGGACCCGATAGAGATCGAGGCGCTAAAATTACAATAATGGAACACAATTCAACTTTTCCTATAAAACTTTCCGAACTTGCCAATCTTCGCGAAGAAGCCACTTCCTATCTAAAAGGTGTTAGCTGGGAACAGGGTGCTAAAGCCAAAAACCGCGATAAGGATCAAAAAGACAGCTCTATACTTTTATACTTGTCTAAAGCCAATGGCACACATGCCAGTGAGGTGATCTCTGTTTCCAAAACCATACTCTCTCTAAAAAAACGTCTCCTACCCGATTCGGTTGCCATTCCGTTGCATTTAAATGAGGCGTTATATGCACTCCAAGAGGGCATTGCTACCGGTATCTGGTTAAAGGACAGCTACTCGGATGCATCAGGGCTTACTGCCCTTAATGAGCGAAAGGCAAGTTTCGATGCTTCTCAACGTCGTGAGTACGATTCGAAGATGCAAACCGCGACAGCCTTCATGCTATACGGAATCGCCTACCGCATTCTCTATGACCTAAAACCGGTGGCTTCCGAAGACCTGAGCGTGATGAAGAACAAATTTGCCGGGATCCCGGAGTTGTCCCTCATGTCACCTGTAAAGGGAATTTCCTGCCTGTTGTTCTATCTGGATAAATACCTTAATCATCCCGAGATCATTACTTCCGATAAAGACGTGGTCGACTTTACAGTAGTATTCTTTGAAGCTGTTATTACCGAAATACAGCTGCGAATCGGTGCGCTGGAATACACCGAAACCATAGTAGACCGCACCTATAAACTGGAGAAAAGCGAGTTTGCCGTTTCAGGTTGGGAAAATGTCTTTGAAGGCACGGCAAAAAGTGTGGAGTTCAATAAAATCCAGTTTGAAGAGATCGTGGGTAACCGCGATGCCAAGCACTTTGCCCGCAGACTTACCGAACGGATGTTGAGCTATGATTTTACCGCTAAAAAGAATCCTTTTCAGGAATTAGGTGGCTTTATGCCGGTTTTTATGGGCTATGGAATTCCGGGTACGGGGAAAAGCATGTTGATCGCTGCCATTGCCACCCGACTCAAAAAACATTGTGACGAACTGGATATCCCATTTCTGTTTCATCCCATGCCAGATACGCTCATCTCTACCTTTCAGGGAGGGTCGGCCGAAAAAATGGTTCAATGGATGAAGCCGCTGCAGGATCCCACCAAACTTATATTTGCCCCTATCGATGATGCCGAAAACAATCTGCAGGAGCGTACTGCACAAGGAGTATCTGCCGGGGTTAAGGAGGTTATAGGAGTGTTCCTGCGTTATACCGAAGGTGCCTACGCAGTAAACTATGGCAATAGTTCGATAGGACTGTTTACCAACCTTCCTGAAATGCTGGACAAGGCCGTGATTTCAAGAGTGCAGGGACGATTTAAGATCGATGGAGCCCGTACGATCCCCGATTTTATCGATCAGGATTATCTGTGGTGGAGAAAATTCGAAAAAACCATGCCCGGTTTTGTAAATATGAGCGGCCCGGGAGACTACACTTATCTCAGCGATCAAGGGCTTGCCAAGAATCTTGGAGAGATCCTGAGCAATGTAGAACGACCTTCGGAAGAAAAAGTGCTGGAGATCTACGAGCAGACCGAAAAGAAACACAAGGATACCGAGCATCTGTTCTACGCTGCGTTGTTTAAAAATATTCAAAAAGCATTTCCGTTCTTCTCTTCCCGTGACATCAGAAACATTCAGAGCGCTGTTTCCCTCCGTTTAACCGATTTCGACCTGCCTTCAGAATGGTTTGAAGACCCAAGCCTGTATTTCAGAAAAGATTACGACACCAAATTTACCATGCTGCAGGACTTGATGAAACAAAATATGAAAGGACTCAACTTTTCAGACATCAGAAAACAGGAGGCCATTCGATATCTCGACAATGTGGCAACAATAGCCGATACCGATTTTAAACGCAAAGTGGATCAGCGGGTGCATGATATGAACATTCAGCTGGAAGCACGAAGAATTTTTGAAGAAGGAGACCAATAATGGAAAAACTAAAGGCGGCGGGACTTTACGGTGGCGGACTCATTTCGCTTTCCGGGGCATTGGTAAAACGTTATAATGAATGTTTAGCCGTGTTGGGATTAAGCCCTACAACCCTTCCTCATTTTAAAGTGGACGCCATGGGCTGGAGTCCGGAGATTTCCGAAGAAAGAAAAGATCCGTATTACCTCAACATAGGCGAAGCAAACAGCAATGCCATACTGGTTTCCCCTCAACAGGAACAATTACCTGTTTATATGCCATTTCACAGTTTCGATCGCGATCTCATACGGGCCGTTTTTGCTGCGTACCGAAAGGAAATAAAAGATATTACAAAAGATTCGGCTATCTGTATCCATCTCGACCAGAAGATGGATGCCTATCACAATCCGTTGGATCTCTTGTATTACACTAAAATTGAAGTGACTTTTAAATTAATTAACGATCTGGAGAAAAAACAACGGCAACAGCTGGACTTGGTAGCTCAATTCAACGAAGGAAACAATTTTATAAACCGGGAGCTGCACCATAAAATATTGAAATCGGCCAGAGATCATGGAGATCTTCGCACACGAAAATTACTGCTGGAAGTTCTGAATCTCCCGGTAAGTTCATTTTATACCCGGGCATTTGGAGGTGTATTTATACTGAAAGACTTTATTAAACCTGTAATGATCTTCGAATCAACAGAAACTTTTAATACAGCCATTAAGGATACCAGTCATGATGTGTTGTTGTATCATATCGATCATACCGAGTTAATAGAAACCTTACAACACCACCTTATTGTGGAACGGGACCTTCATAAAGCTGCCAGAACCGATAGGTACGAACGCATAAAAAAACATTTACTCTCCTCCCATCTCAGCGCAACAGAACATCCTTTAAACGAGATCCTCGCCAGTCAGTTTCTTTTCAAAAAATATCTCAATACTTTGGATCCGGAAGTTCAGAAGCAATTGCTGAGTGTTGAGCGTTTTAACCAGCGTAAGATCGTAGAGCGGGAATTAAAGGAAGACGAAGTTGTTCCGCCCATGTTCTTAAAAGCCTTGTTGGCACCTCATTCGGCTTTGGAGGAAGAGCACAAAGAACTCATCAATACTCTTATATGTAAAATGATGCCCATAGACCCGCTCCATCTGTATTGGTTCGACAAGCAAAATTTTTACAGCAATTATAGCCAATGGAATGAAAACTATAAAGATTGGGTAATAGATTGTATCTTAGAATCTCATAAAACCGAAAGCGTATGACACTGGAAATCATAGTATTTATAGCCTCAATACTCACAGGTATTCTTATGTACTGGAGCGAATCGAAGAGCAACAAGATCTACCGGTTTTTTAATCATATGATGCATGCCAAAGACTTGCAGATGAAGCCCGAAAACAATAAAGGATTTGTGCACCGGCAAGCCTTTTTAATGCGACTGGTCTGGATCACGTTTTTCCTGTTATTACTGGCCATAGTGGTAAGTTTTGTAACTCCATTTAACGCGTTCTACATTCAGTATTTTGCTTCAGCCATTGTAGGCATTCTCATAGGAACCTATATCGCGTCGCTCTTCCTGTTTGCCGGGGAAAGTGTAAAAAAAGAAAATCTGGAAAAAGCCCTTCAGAAGGGAAAGGATTTTGTGGAAGACCTTACCGACGGTGATGATGACCCTGTAAAAGAACCGTTACTGAAAGAAGATCCACATGCCAAAATTCCCGAACAGAAAAGTGCGCGTGACCGGCTAAAAGATAAGGGCATGATCAAGTAGTTAATACTGAAACCGAAAAATTATGATAAAAGCATATTGGCAAAAAGGCAGGAAACAACAAAGGATCCTAATTATAAGTGGTGCGATCCTTGTTTTACTATTGTTTTTCCTCAGGGATGACTATCAGCCGGCTTTATTATTTCTTCGGAAATACATCTTCGTCATATTAATACTCCTGCTTTTCTTGGTATTTACCTTGTCTAAATTCCGAAACGCACCCACAGCGGGGAGACGAATCCTGATCCTTTTGGGGATCGCAGCCTTTTTCGCAACGATTTGGTTTTTTGGCTGGAAACTGGAACTTTATCAGTACATGCAGACCTATAATGTCTACAAAAATCTGAATCGCACCGAAATTCACGAATTACCTCTAACCCGCAACGAACGAATTCAGCCTTACAACAACATTGTTACTATGGCCTACGAATCGATCGGGGAAACACAGGAAGTGTCACCGCCACAGCTGGTACGGATCGACAGTTCCAACCAATGGACCATGGCCGTGCAACCCGCCAAAGAATATATGTGGCAGCGCATGAACGATAACACCGAAGAACTGTTTACCGTGGAAAGTACTTCTCCGTTTCCTAGATTTTCGGACGGGAACAGAATACCCATCACCTTTGCCATAGGGGAATCTCTGGCCTTTAGCCGTAACACCTATAATGCGGTGGTGCAGCGCTTTAATTTCTTTCAGTTGTTCACGCTAGAACCCAGCGAAGTGTTTTATATGAAAAATGATGAGGGGAAATGGGTTCAAGTTGTAAGCCTTATAAAATGGAAAGGGTTTTTCTTCCCATATCCATCTTACGGCGGTGTGATGATCATAGAACCCGGCGCGCATGATGTGGGCGATTATTTTGAACGTATCACTATTGGAAAGGGAACTTATATTCCTCCTTCCGAAATAAAGAATCATCCTTTTTTAACCCGTCAGAATATGTTAGCCGAAGAAGTTTCGAGACTGCAAGCACAGTCTCTGCAGTTTTTGGGAGGCTTTACAGATCCGTTGCCATGGAATATGGAAACTGCCGTTAAGATTCCCGACCTGAAAGACGATGAAAACCGACAACCTTTCGTTACCGACTTCGATTTTACCGGAATGAATACTGAGGCTTACAGCGGACTCTACCACTGGTTCGGACTTGAACCCATAGGGGAAGAGCGAACCAGTTTATCGTTTAGCGTATTTATCCCCGCAGATGGTTCCGATGCGCTGTACTATTATAATCATGCAGCCAAAAAACAAGGAATGGCAGGAGTTTCGGCCATGCCTTTAAAGGTGGTGGAATCTCGAAAAGAATATGACTGGTCGGTCAACAAACCCGTAGAATTTAGACCTTTCGTAAAACACATCGCTGGTAGAAAACGTTTATTCGTATTGTGTACCGTTGCCGCCAAACGCGATGACAGCAAAAAATTTGATGGGGCTGCGACGCCCGATCTCGCATTGGTAGACGTAGAATACCGCGATGTGATATGGGTGGATGCCAAGCACCCGTCGAAATGGGAATCCACGATACTGGAACAATTAGGTGAAACATGGAAGGCTTCAGAAAATCTTTCCGAAGAAGACCTTTATCCGAACAAAATAGAATTTGATGTTGTGCCTCTCACCGAGATCGATAGTGTAATGATCGATTCGGGATTCATACCAAAGCCGACAATAAAAGATAGTTTGAATTAATAAATATCTTCCCAAAATCCTCTCTTCAGTGTGGGGACGTATACCTTGCTATAAAAAGAAGTTCCAAACGAGTCCAAATCGAATAACTGCATCGCGAAAAGGATAACCCGGCGCGGAAAAGTAATCATTAGAGTTTCCGAAGAGTGCATTAATATGTTCGTATTTAATGTAGATACGGGTTTGTCGCACCTTGGCATTAAAAAACAGGTCTACCATAGGAAATCCGCCTAATTTTTGTTCATTTTGAACATAGAATTCTGCCAACACCGGATCGTAGGCATTCATGTTATATTCAGAAAAATACTTAAAATTAATTCCGGTTTGTAGAAACAGTGCCTTTTTAAACCAATGGTCCTGATAATATAAGGATTGTCTCGTGATGATCTGAGGTACATTAAACACCGCATCTCCACTTACCGCTTGTTGGAAAAGGATGGTATTGGCCAAAGCAAAATTCTTATACCGTATTTCCTTTTCGACCTTTACTTTTAGATAGTCCACCCGTTCTCCAAATTGCATGGGTGTGGGAGTAGAATCGTTGGCTTTTATTCCAAAATAGGTATAATCGTCTATTCCCGTATAGCTCACGCTGGCATTGATAAGCTTTTCTGAAGTAAGTTCAAACTTAAGTTCCTGTGTCTTTACATTGTTAAAATCATTTTGCCAGTTGTAATTCACATAGTCACTCTGGAACAGCAAAAAATTAAAGTTAGGTGCAACCGAATGTATATTGACCGAGGCCTTTACCTTATTAACCTCATTAAAGGCAAACGAAGCAGCTGCAGTGAGGTAGTTTCCATCCAGGTCGCCCGAAATATTTATCGCCCCCTTTCCCGATAGTTCAAATCCGCGATACTGCTTTTTATAAGCCGCTCCCGCGTGAATCAGGTTTCCTTTTATCCGGTTTCCAATTCGGTTATCATCAAAGATCAACACCGCATCATAACCATAATTGTAATCTGTATAACCAATAAATCCGGTAATGCTCCCCAAAATGGCATTGTCGAATCTGGCATATGCCTGTGCGTTGAAATCTTCCAGTGTTACTTTATCCAGCAGGTTTTCAGTCTTAAAGGAAACCCCCAACGGACTATAAGGGGCATTCTGTCGGTATTCGTAGAATTTATCTTCGTAACTCAGGGCATTTCCTAAGGTAAGAACTGTATAATTTAGACTGTCTTTTTTGGAGATCAATTCGTATTGATGGTCTCCATAGAATCGCAGTCCTTCAAGTTTATTTTCGGCGTTGTCAAAATTTACATCCAATCTGCCGCGATCCTCAAATTCGGAGTCATCATTCATAAATAAGGCCAATGAATTTGGAGTGAGTCCGCCATTTTCCTGATTCAAAACATCCTGAGCCGTCATATGAGCTCTTAATCTATAGCGATTATTTTTTGTATGATAATTGGTTGTAAATCTGAAATTTCCTGTGCTGGCGAGAATGTGTTGATAATTACCCAAAGAACGTACTCCTTTATATGCCACCGAAAAATTAAACTGTTCGCTGGTATTCACGGTAAAAAACCCGTCCATTTGCTGACCCTGTTCGAAGGCGGTCTTGAAATACAATTCGGTAAGCGGAGTCGGAACGTGATAATAGTTAATATCTTCAATATCCAGATAGGCAAAATGATGAGATTGAGCCGCAAAACCTGGTTTTAGGGTTTGTGATTCGAAATCGTATGCCAATGAATTGTAGGTCTGACCGACATTTGAGAAAGGAAGCAGTTCGAAATTGTCCTTCCGCAGATAATTGAATTTATATTCCTTTTGGATAGTAAGTGTGGTATCAACATAGGTTGTATCCCTATCTGCTGAAATGATCTTATAGAGTTCAATGGATGGTTTTTCAGGTTTTTCTGAAGAAATATCCTGCGAATACACTCCTGCCGAAGCAATTAAACTGAGAAGTAGCAAAAGTGTGTTCCTCATAAAAATGATCTTACGCTGCAAAGGTATACTTTTGATTGGAAATTTGGATCAGTATATAACGCTGGAAACAGGTTTTTTCTTATTTGTGCATGTAGGAGATAGGAATTGGGAGTTAAGGATTAGTGCCATTTAAAAACCAACAAAAATATAAGTCCTCTTTTGAACCGAATTTGTAATTTGGTCGTGAATGCTTCAGTTAAAGTTACATCACAATCTGTTAGAATGCGGGACCGACGAGGCAGGCAGGGGCTGTTTGGCAGGACCTGTTACTGCGGCTGCCGTTATACTTCCCGACGATTTCAATCATCCCTTCCTAACAGACTCCAAGCAGCTTTCAGAAAAAAAAAGAAATGAACTTAGAAGACTTATTGAAAAAGAAGCCATTAGTTTTAGTGTTACGCATGTAATGATGGAGGAGATCGACCAGATCAATATATTAAATGCTTCCATACTGGGAATGCATCGGGCGATTGACATGCTAGGTGTGGTGCCTCAATTTATTGCTATTGACGGAAACCGATTTAAACCTTATCAAAACATTCCTTATGAGTGTGTTGTAAAAGGTGATGCCAAATTTCTTCATATAGCCGCAGCGTCAATTCTTGCTAAAACTTATAGGGATGAATATATGAGTACACTTCACGAAGAGTTCCCGGAATACCAGTGGATTAAAAATAAAGGATACCCGACCGCCGAACATCGGGAAGCCATACGAAATCTGGGGCCTACCCCCTTTCACCGAAAAAGTTTCAGGCTTCTTCCGGAACAGCTCCGTTTGGATTTGTAGGTTCGCTTACCGTATTTCTTAATAAACAGGTTGTTGAAAACACGTCAATAAACATTTGTACAGCCAACTTGAAAAGGCAATAATCCTTCCTACTTTTGTAGCAATGAGAACCTCACTGCCACCCATACTGGTAATTCTAATTTGTCTGCTACTACACAGCTGTGGAGATGCTACAACTAAAAAAAAGGATCTTGTTGACCTTTTGCCCGAAAACGCGTCAGTAGTGTTTAAGATCAGGAACCTGGAAACACTACAAAGCGACCTAAAGAATAATAGCTTACTGGCATATTTTAAAAAGACCGGGCCCTATGATTTTTTTACTGAAAATGCCAATCTAATTCAACATTTAAAGCCCAAGGGAGAAAGTCTGTTGAGTCTTCATAAGATCAACGACTCGGTTACCGCCTACACATTTTTAACCCGTCAGGGTCCTACCTTGTTCAACAGCGATTCCATTTCAAATAAAACCATAGAAACCCTTTCGTATAACAACTTTGATATTCAACGTGTCACCGTAGGTAAAAATGTCGCTTTTACAGCGTTACAGGATAGCATTTTTATCGCGTCATCTTCACAAGTGATCGTTCAGGACATACTGGAAGGAAAAAACGAAAAAGACCCCACCTTTATAAAAATATACAGACTTAAAAATACAGAGGATCTATCAGTTTTCGTAAGATCCAATCACATCCAACTCAATGATTCCACCTCCTATAACTTTGCCTCCTGGATCTCTTTGGAAACTGAAATTTTACCCGACGCCATAACCGCCACCGGAGTTGCTTTGGCGAAAGATTCAGTGCCGCAACTACTATCTGTATTCAAAGGATTGATCCCCCAGCAAAATGACCTGCAAAAAATAATTCCCGTAGAAGCACAAAACGCATTTAGCTTTACCTATAGCGACGGCCAACTACTTCAAAAAAATCTGGCCGTTTTCAGAAAAGATTCCTTGCAATCTGAACGCTTTGAAACGTTTGGTTCTGTAAATGAAATCGGAACCATAGAACTGAACAGTGGGAAAACCCTTGTACTTAAAAGTCTGGATGCTTCCATAACCGAAGAAAGTCTTCTCCCTTTTATCACTGCTCACAGCGAGTTTAGAGAAGTAGTTATTCATACCTTTGACAAGCCACAACAGTTCTGGAACGCTTTTACCCCTTTAATTGACCATCGGGATATGCCGTTTTTGTCCCAAATGGATCAGTTTTTTGTTTTTTCCGAAAATGAGGAAACCATTCAACAGATCATAGGAGCATATAAAAATGGCGCTACCTTGTCTGAAACTCATTATTACAAAGAATCTTCCGCTGCCCTTAGCAATGCTTCCTCTCTAGCTTTTTACATTTTAGACGAGAAGGTTGGTACTAGAATCCCATTATTGCTTGATTCTGAAATTACTTCCGGGCTGCAAAATCTAATTACGACTAAATATCCTGTGGCGATCCTTCAGTTTAGTCATGATCGCGATTTCGCTCATGTGACCTTGGTTTGCAAAGAAGCTTCAGAAGAAGCGCAGTTTGCAGGTACGGTTTCTGAAGAATTCAGTATAAAGCTCGATAATCAGATCCTTGGACATCCGCAATTATTCACCAACCATCGCAGCAAAGGAAAAGACATCGTAGTACAGGATGTTTCCAATAAATTATATTTTATTTCTTCAGGAGGCAAATCACTTTGGACTAAAAAGCTCGACGGCCCCATCTTGGGAGCAATAAATGAGGTCGATCTGCTTCGCAATGGCAAAAAACAATTGGCCTTTGTTACCGAAAACACCTTCTATGTCCTGGACCGAAATGGAAAGGACGTGACTCCTTTTCCGCTTAAATTCAAAGACAGGATCACGCAGCCCCTTTCAGTTTTTGACTATGACAACAACCGGAAGTATCGTTTTGTGGTCACTCAGGGGAAAGAGATCCTGATGTACGATTCACAGGCTAAAATTGTAAAGGGCTTTACATTTAAAGGAGCCAAATCTGCAATTGTTCAGCCCCCGAAACACTTACGGATCAGCAATAAGGATTATATCGTAATCCCCGAACAAAACGGTACGTTAAACATACTTAGCAGAGTGGGAAAACCAAGAGTTTCGGTCTCAGAAAAATTTGATTTTACTGAAATTCCCATTGAAAAGGAAGGGGCAGATTTTGTGGTGATCACTAAGGATCATAAAAAGAAAACTATCTCTCAATCCGGTAAAATAAGTTCTCAGGATCTCAGTGTTTCAGAAAGTTACTGGTTCGTGATAAACGGAAAGCACAAAGTAACGCTGGACGACAATTTAATGCGTATTAACGGTAAACTGGTGGAGTTGCCCTTCGGAATATATACTGCTCCTTCAATATACAATATCAACCGTAAGACCTATATCACTTTAACTGAAACACAGGAGAACAAAGTGTATGTATATGATACCAACGGTACGATATTAAGTGGTTTTCCGGTGTACGGAACTTCAGCTGCATCAATGGGAAGCTCCTCGAACCGAAATGAAATTCTCTTAACGGTTAAGGGTGGAGAGAATGAAACCCTGCTGTACCGGTTTAAATAGGATTCAGTAACGGTATAGAGGTGAAATTTGACTAAGGAATTTCCTTAATTTGCTTATATTTAATTGTCTAAGCAATGGAGTCCATGCCCAAATCAATATCTTTCCTTTTTTTTCTCTGTCTGCTTGCTTGTATTCCCTCGCTTATTGCACAGGGAACAGAAAAGACGTCCAGTGATACCCCAAAAATTCAGGATTCCCTGAAGGTGATCGAACTTCACAACAGTTTTACAGCTATAGTAGACGAAAGGATTACGCAGTCGCAGTTCTATCTCGATACGCTTCAGGATATATTTACTCAAACCGGCTCGACGCTCTCCAATTACTATTACCATCAGGACCTGGGATATCTTCAGTTTATTAAGCACGATCTCGAATCCTCGGTCGTACATTACAAAACCGCCAGGGAAATCGCCAAAAGTAACGGTTGGCAACAACTTGAAATTGCCAGTATGATCTGGCTTGCTAATCATTTATATTTTCAGAATGAAACCGATACAGCGAGAAGCTATTACACTACGATTTTAAACGAATCGGCGAAAATTCATTATGTCGATGGTATTGCGACAGGCTTCACGGGTCTTTCCTATCTCACTCAGGATGAAGAAGAAGTGCTAACATACCTAATAAAAGTAGATTCGGTATATCATCATTACGATACCATTAGTCCTATTTTGTCCAATGCATATGGCAACATTGGAAAGATCTATCTCGACACCTACCACAACAGGAATGAAGCCTGGGCCTATTTTAACCGGTCATTCGAAATGGCTCGCAAACTAAACTACGTAGCCGGATTAAGATATATGGATAAATTACTTGGAGAAATGGCGCTCACCGATGGAAATTATGAAAAAGCCTATCATCATTTTAACAGCTCCTACGATTTGGCATTAGAATATAACGACACTATAGAAATTGCCAGAGGGTTACTCAACCTTTCCGCTGTAGATCTGGAAACCGGTGATGCGGCGACTGCTACTATCAAGCTGCAAAAAGCATTGCCCATGTTCACCCGACTAAAAGATACAGTTTCTATGTTTTACACCCGGTTGTCGTTTGCAAAATCGGAACTAATGCAAAACCGAAGTTCGGTTGCAAAAAAACACCTTGACAGTGCATATAGTTATAAATTTCACAATCCGCCTATCTCCATCAAGATCGATCTGCTGGAAGCAGAGACCGAATACTACAAAGCGGTAGGAGACTATAAGACAGCACTAGAAAAACAACAAGCTTACGACAGTCTTATTTCAATTCGAACAGACCAACGAAATAGCGACGCTTTCCTGGCATTGGAAAAAAGATACGATACCAAAAAAAAGGAACAGGAAATCGCATTGTTACGCTCGAAAAATGAACTTGTTGAATCACAAAAGAAAAACCAACGAAACATCCTCACTGGACTGCTTATCCTCGCTTTTCTCGCCGGAATCATCTTCTTTATTCTATATAGAAATCGCCAAATAACACATCATAAACTTCAGCAACTTGATAAGGCTAAATCAACTTTTTTTGCAAATATTTCTCATGAATTCAAAACACCGCTCACCCTAATTAAAGGACCGTTGGAAGATCAAATACACAGTGAGAAGATTACGGTTGATCAGCGCAAAATGCTTCAAACTGCTCATAAAAATACCGTCCGACTCGAAAATCTGGTGTCCCAACTATTGGCTTTGTCAAAATTGGAAAGCGGCCATTTTAAGCTGAAAGTGCAGCCCGGAAACTTTCCTGCTTTTCTGGCTGCCTTAACTGAAGCTTTTGATTTCAGTAGTAAAGAAAAGAACATAACATTAACTTCTTCAATCAACCAGGATGATAGTGTGGATTGGTTTGACCGAGATGCTTTGGAAAAGGTCATTTTTAACCTCCTGGGAAATGCTATAAAATATACTTCGGAAGGAGGATCGATAGGCGTACATGGCGAACGTACCGGAACGAACTACACATTCACCGTTAAAAACACCGGTAGTTATATCTCAGCAACGGCACTAAACAACCTGTTTGAAAGATTTTACCAAACCCATCCGCAGAATCCGGGAACGGGTATCGGACTTGCGCTCACAAAAGAATTATTGGACCTTCATCACGGTTCTATTAAAGTGCAAAGTTATGAAGAGGGAATCACGGCGTTTTCGGTGAGCATTCCGGTTTCAAAAGAGGAATATTCACAACAGGAGCAACTGGAAGAATCACTTCAACTAGGAGACGAGGTCGCTATATTTCCTTCCGAAGCACAATCTTCACATACATCACTTACCAATGAAGATGCGCCCTTGATCCTTATAGCAGACGATCATCAAGAACTTCGGGATTATATAGCCTCCGTATTTGAATCTGAATTTAGAATAGTTACAGCTTCTAATGGTGAAATTGCGTTTAAGTTGGCTAAAGAAGAAGTTCCCGATATAATAATCAGCGATGTGATGATGCCAGGGATCAATGGGTACGAACTTACTCAGCTATGTAAAACAGATGAGGTCACCTCTCATATTCCCATCATTCTTTTAACGGCTAAAACAGAAGATCAAGATAAATTAACCGGAATAGAATCGGGCGCCGACGCCTATATTCCAAAACCTTTCAATTCACGATTATTAAAAGCCAGAGTT
This sequence comes from Constantimarinum furrinae, assembly GCF_014295415.1. Lineage (GTDB taxonomy): Bacteria > Bacteroidota > Bacteroidia > Flavobacteriales > Flavobacteriaceae > Constantimarinum > Constantimarinum furrinae. The sequence continues at coordinate 1,559,237 of NZ_CP052909.1, read as the reverse complement.
TCAAATTTACTTGAGAGCAGACGAAAACTTCAACAGCGCTTTTCCCGTGAAGTGATTCTCACCCCAAAGGAGATCGCAATTTCATCGACAGACGAACAGTTTTTGGATAGACTACAGTCCGTTTTGGAAAAGCACATAACAGATCCATCCTTTTCGGCAGATCTATTTTGTTCTGTAATGGCCATGAGCAGAATGCAGCTTCACAGAAAGCTTAAAGCTTTAAGCGGTCAGTCGACCAGCGAATTTCTGCGAACTCAGCGTTTAAAGTTGGCTGCTTCTCTCTTAAAACAAAAAAAGAATACCGTAGCTGATGTAGCCTATGCCTGCGGATTTAATGACCCATCTTACTTCGGAAAATGCTTTAAACAAGAGTTTGGCTGCACTCCTACCGAATATATTTCAGCATAGCGTTTGATCGCAATGCGCCAACTCCTTCCCAAACCTTATCCCCTGTTACATATCTCGGTGTTTTTGTTACATACATCATAGCCGTTTAGCACGGCGGGGAATACCTTTATTCCTCAAATCTACTAAATATCAACGATGAAGAAAAGAAAGTTGTATCTGGGCGAGCTTGAAGGAATCCCGAACCGGCAAATTTTGCTCAATATAAACTTTCTGGACAAAGGAAGATACACCTTAAAGATCACTCATAACAATAAAATAATCAAGCAAACAACCTTTAGAAAATAAACTTATGAAAACACTTTATTATCTCTTTGCGCTCCTATGCCTCTGTGCTTCATGTAACAACTCGAATAAGAAGGAAACCGAAATCACTACTGATAAAAACGGAGCAGTGAGTACGAATACGGTCAATTCTGAAACAAAAGACACGCAAAAAGGAGATTATTCCACACTTTACAATAGATCCAAAAATGATTGCCGCATTGTTGAAGCTTCAGAGATCGCCGGTGTATTGGGTATTCCGGAACAGAATGTTAACTCAAATTATACTGTAGAAGGATTGTGTAAATACGACATTACCCTTGCCGATGGCAGCACAAGTCTTTATATGATAACTGCCTTTGACATCCCACAGCGTGACGTAACAAGAGAAGTAGAGAATTATGAAGCAGGGAAAGGCGGACTTCAGCATTACAAAAGTGATAACGGCGATGTAGACCTATGTATACACCCTTACCAGGGGTGGTTATTCCTATATAATACATCCTATAACAATGCTGTGAAAATAAGTTTCGGCTCTGCGCTTCAGTTAAAAGATCTAAATAAGGAACAGAAGGAAAAACGAAAAACAAATGCCTTGAAACTGGCAAATTTTATAGTTGAAAAATATCAAAACTAAACATCATGAAAGCATTACAACACATTTTAATTGGTATCACAGTGCTCTTAGGTCTCAGTAATATAGTAGCTCAGCCGTATACCTTGGACAAAAATATCAAACCTGTAAAACTCGAATTACGGGATGATAAAAAATACGATGGCGCCAAAGGGATCGCCACCAACGCTTCAATTCTGGGAGATGAAATAAACTACTTTTTTGTTAAGGGACACGATCTGTTTCAGTTTATAGATGTATATATTTTTAGCAATTACGGCGATCCTGCCCTACAAGCAACTTTGGTTAAAGATAACTGGAATGACAATTACGAAACTCAAAATACAAAGTCTTCCAAAGATGGCATCATAAATTTTAAGCTAAGAACCTATGGTGATTTCGGATTTAAGATCACTTCCCCTAACCGGGAAAAGATCAATTATACTATTATCGTTTATGCCACCGAACCAGTGATGGAATATTTAGACACCCCGTTTGTAAAAGCCAGTAAAGCCGATATGGAAGAAGCAGACGCTACCGCAATGACTAATGAAAGCTCCTCCGGTGGAAACTCGAATATGATTCTCTATATAGCACTGGGTGCTGCATTACTGGTTATTGGCTTTTTAGCGGCTAAGGTGCTCGGAAATAAAAAAAGTACGAATATCTTACTTTTTCTTCTGCTCTTTGTGCCTTTTTCAGGAATAGCTCAATACCACGGTGGCGGCTTCTGGGATCCGGATAATGTGCGCAATGGTGATTATGAAGAATGGCTTCGGAATCAATCGGAAAGACATCAACAGGAAGGATTTGTTGGCGATATGGAAGGTCTTAAAAGATTATCATCACTAACAGAAGACCTTAACGGAAAGCTTGACGGAGTCTTAAAAAAATATAAGGTTATAAAAGAGTTATATGACGCTTATACCGGATTGGGGGATTGTATCAACTCGGTACCGCTCCCCGGGGCTCCAAGAGTGCCTACTTTTTGTGAGTCGGCCGAATGTGGCTCCTGTTTTACCGATGCAAGAAGAAGATTGCAGGAAACACGGTACACCTTCGAAAAACTAAAAACCATTTATGTATGTACTAAGAATTTTTCCGATAAGGCTATAGCCTTTGGCGACAATGTTTCCGGGGTTCACGGGGTATCGGGCATGGCCTGGCAGGCAGAGCGGATAAAGATCGAAAAGTCTGTTAGGGAATTGCAAAAAGCGTATGACAATAAGTATATAGAACTGCTTCAGGATTTTCAGAACGCCTTAGTAGATCTGAACAATTGTGAGGCTGAGCATGGTATTGCCGACTGGTATGACCGATTTGGATATTTGTATTACGATTTTATAAAGTTTCATTATACAAGACAAAACTAATATGAGACCACTATTTTTAAGTTTAGCCATCTTGCTTTTTGTAATCGGGTGTAAAAATTCGACCGAAAAGAGTGCTGAAGAGTTCGGTGAAACGGATGAACTTACCATAAACGAGACCGAAGAAAACTACGGAATGGATCAGGAAGATTTGAATGATCTTTTTGAAGGCTTGAAACAACTCGATTCCATTGGAAAATTCTTTGGCAACAGCGGTATGACCATCACTCTGGAGAAGGATCAACTCAGCGAAAAAGAATTAAACGAACTTATGGATGCTGTGAAGAACGACCCTGATGGGTATGGGTCATCCATTAAGATAACTGAAAACAGTATTGAAATACAACCCGATCTGTTGCAAGAGGTGATGGGCGGTGCCGGGTCTAATTCGGACTTGGCAAAAATAATTACCCTGTTAACGACCGATACCAAAACGCTTGCCGCTCTTTCTGAAGATAAGACCGAAACACGAAAAAACCTGCGTGCTAAGCTAAATACCAAGGAAGTCAGTTTTATTGAAGACGACCTTCTTAGTGATCAGGTTAGGAATATTAATGCCAGGCATGCCCTTGTGGAAAAGATCAATAATGCATCCGGGGAAGAGGTAAATATTTTAGTGGCCGAGTATTATAAAATAGATCCCAACGAGGTAGATATCCTTAAAAAAATGCCTCCTAAAACATTTATTAATTCTGAAACATCTGCGAATGCCGTTCTGAAAACCGAGTTACCGGTAGAAATATCCAATTATCTTAAAAATTCTAAAGCGTCTAATCATTTTAAGAATCTTACCGAGACAAGTCTGTCGAGAGAAAAAAGAAACGCGGACCGCTTTATAAGAAAGTCGCAACAGGCAAGGGATGAATTTTACCAAAGAAATCCCGGATGGTATGGCGAAGGGCAATCGGTAGGCGATACTTATACCGACTCGCGAATGACTTATATCTACCTGCCCTTAGGGGATCTTTCCTTTGCAGACAGAGTGATTTCCCATCAAATCGGAGATCCGCCGGGCGCCAATGCCGATGGCTCTTTGGGGATTCCCGACATGCCCAACGTTAGTTTTCCAAATGGAGATACGAGAATTTGCAACCTTGGGATACGCGGCGTCCTCACATTAGAATTTACCGATAATGCCATTGCAGATGTAAATGGTCCCGATCTGTATGTTTTTGAAATGGGAGCCATAGAACCCACCAACCTTGAAATCTCTAAAAACGGTGTCGATTGGATAAATGTGGGCAGAATCGACGGAGGAACTGCCAAAGTTGATATAGCACCATTTTGTAAACCGGGAGACACCTTTAATTACATACGTCTTACCGATCTGGAATCTCCCAGTGCCTTGCCCGGTGCCGATGTGGATGCTGTAGCAGCCATTGGTGGTGCATTGCGGTTACATCTGGATAGTTCTGTACTATTCGATACCGGGAAATTTGAATTGAAGGAGAGTGCATCAGCCGAATTAAAAGCACTGATAGCAGCGATAAAAAGAATTCCTAAGGGGACACTCATCATTGAAGGCCATACAGATAATGTGGGAAGTCCGGCGAGCAATCTTACCCTTTCAGAAAACAGAGCTAAGGAAGTTTCAGAGTATTTAAAGAAACACCTCAGTGCTTCATACAAATTTGAAATTAAGGGTTTTGGAGAAACACAACCTATAGCCGCCAATAATTCCGAAGAAAACAAACAAAAGAACAGAAGGGTGGAAATTCTTGTGGTTCCATCAAATTAAATAATAATCTAAACTTAAAATCATGAAATCAATCACAACTATTTTATTGATCCTTTTTATAGGATTCACAACTAATGCGCAATACGACTGTAGTAAGTTCTACCCGTTTACCGAAGGTGCTAAATCACAACTAACCCTGTATAACGGTAAGAACAAAGTACAGGGGATGGTCGAATACGAAGTGCTTAAACTATCAACAACCGGAGGTTCGGTTTCTGCTACTATGAAAAATCGGTTATTTGATGAAAAAGGAAGTATGCTTAGCGAAAGCGAGTATGAAGCTTTGTGCAGCGACGGCGTCGTTTCGATAGATTTTAAATCCTTGATGCGACCGGGGTTAATGGATGCTTATGGCAATATGGAGACAGAAGTCACCGGAACGAATCTTGATCTGCCCAATGATCTGGAAGTAGGACAAAGTCTCCCGGATGCAGAGATTAATGTAAAAATGAGCATGAGCGGAATGAATATGAATATGAAGACTGCCATCGTTGACAGAAAAGTCATAGGAAGGGAAAGCATAACTACCCCGGCCGGTACATTCGATTGTTTTGTACTCACCCAGACCATGGAGATCAAATCGATAGCAAGCAACATGAGCCGTACTTCAAAACAATGGGTTGCCGAAGGAGTGGGGGTAGTAAAGACCGAAGATTACAACAAAAAGGGTAAATTGGACGGGGTAAGCCTTCTCACAGCTTTCAATAAATAATAGGTATTCTGTGAGGGTTTAAGAAACTGCCTTTTCGATGAGCTCTGCTTCAAAGAGATCGGTAAAATGATGTAGTAATTTTTCCTTAACTGCTGAAACTGAAATTTCAGCTTTACCTAATTCAACATTGAGGGAAGTTACTGCTTTCCCTTTTATTCCGCAGGGGATCATATGGTCGAAATAACCGAGATTTGCATTGACATTGAGTGCAAAACCGTGCATAGTAACCCATCTGCTTGCACGAACACCCATAGCACAAATTTTACGCGCAAATGGAGTGCCAACATCCAGCCAAACTCCGGTCTCTCCCGGAGAACGTTCGGCTTTTAATCCGTATTCGGCCAGTGTACGTATTACCATTTCTTCGAGAAAGCGTAGATATTTATGAATATCGGTAAAGAAGTTTTCAAGGTCAAGGATGGGATACCCTACAATTTGCCCTGGACCGTGATATGTAATATCTCCTCCCCGATTGATCTTATAGAAACTAGCATCGATCTCGGCCAGTTTTTCTTCTGAAACCAATAAATTATCTATGTCGCCACTCTTTCCAAGCGTATAGACATGTGGATGTTCTACAAAAAGAAAATAATTTGGTGTAGGTAGTCCGGAATCTTCTCGCCGGTTCTTGATCTTAATATCAATGATCCCCTTGAATAGCTCCTCCTGAAAATCCCAGCTTTCCTTATAATCCTTACGACCCAGGTCCTGTATGTCTACGGTTTTGTTCACGTTTATTTTTCAAGTTCAACTTCCAGGTCCAGTACATCGGGATCCTTGAAATAATCTAAAAATGATCGCTCCAGAGTGATCGTTTTTCCGTCCAAAGAGTACGTAGCATCTTCTGCAGAAGCTTTCTTTATTTTCTTCGGAAACGTATATTTTAAAGTATATTTCATGGAAGACATAAAGGATTCGGCCTGACTCATACTATCTAATTGCTGTTGATGCGCTTCCTTATCCTTTATATAGGCATCTCTTTTAAATTTTCCTTTTTTGTACGAATAGGAAACACCCAGAACATCCTTAGACTCTTCCGAAGATGTCGTAGTCGTTGTCGATCCCATATCGGGTAAAAAATTACCACTTCCTTCCAATCCTTTCATGAGTTTATCCGCTTCTGAAATATCAGTAAAATCGGTAAACATACTAATGAGCATCACCCCTTTTTCAGTATCCATATTCATGCGTAGCATATAATTTTCCATTGCCTTTAGACGTTTTTGTTCATCCACAGGAAGCGTCGCTATACTGTCCTTCTTCTCCCGCAGTACATCCTTCATAGCGATTAAAGTATCCATTTTTACGGCTGCAGAATCCATTCCGGCTCCAAATGCCATCATTTCACCCATATCCATTTCCAAAGACATACGACCCGTCCCATCTTCATTTAGCACCAGAGTTTCAGTAAACTGACAACTTGTTAAACAAAGGATACCAAAAAGCAGAAGTAATAGGTTCTTCATCCGATTTTAATTTTTAGGGTTATTCAAGATTATTAGCGCTGCGATCACGCCGGGAATCCAACCGCATACGGTTAATATTAAAACAATGATAATTGATCCGCAACCTTTATCGATCACTGCCAGAGGCGGAAATAATATTGAAAGCAGAACTCTCCAAATGCTCATAGGGACAAAATTACAAATTAATAGTGGTGTACAACATAAGTAGATCAATAATCACAATTGTTACAGCTTTTGATTTACTCTTAGAATGTAGCTATATTCGTGATTGAAATGAATCTAAATTATTTCCTTTTTCTTTTTTTGGCAACCATAGGTACTGGAATATCCTACGGGCAGTACGAATTTTCCGGTTATGTGAATACCACACAATGGGAAGGGGAAGTATATCTTTCGGTAGTGGAAGATTACCGAAAAGTTTCAGGGGTGTATCCTGAGCAGATTATTCATAAAGTATATCCCGATTCTTCCGGTTATTTTAAATTTTCAGGAAACAATCTCCCCGAAGAGAACCGCATTTATCGCATTCATGTGGACAGCTGTAATGAGAGCGATCAAACGGCAAATCATTTTAACGGGCATTGCCCCAACAGCAGGGAGATATTCTTTGTTGCCAATAACAAGGATTCACTACAATTACCCTTTTCGTTCGACAATGAAATGTTTTGTAAAGTGGTTTCAGGCAACGAGAAAGCCAAAGCCTTCCTCAAGATCGATTCACTTAAAAATGATATGCGTTTTGCCTTTGGTACGTATCGCAGTGAGGCCAATCGAAAGATTAATACCAAAAAGTGGTTTAAGACGTTACAGCACTATGGTGAGTTACTCAATGAACCGCTGGCCGAACTTTATATCTATTCCTATATCAGTGACCGCAGGAATGAACTTCATACATACTATTTACAGGATATTAAAACCAGTTCGTATTACAATGAGCTGCTCGGCCGTCTAAAACAGAACTATTCTGAAAGTCCATATACAAAGCAATACGAAGCCGAGATCATGTCCGATCAGTTCCTTGTAAATGCGGAAAGAAGGTCTGGAATTCCGTGGTGGGTATATGTGGTATCGTGCGTTGCGCTTGTGTCTATTCTGGGCAATTTTTATTTCTTCGGAAAATACAAAAAGTTGAAAAATGATATTCCTGCAGTTCAGGAACTGCTATCGAGTCAGGAGCAAAAAGTACTGGATCTCATTCTGAAGGATAAGAGCAATAAGGAGATCGCGGCGGCGATGTTCGTAAGTGTAAGTACCGTTAAGACCCACATAAACAACCTATATAAAAAACTTAAGGTTAGTTCCCGAGCGGAAGCCAAAGCTTTATTCGAAAAGTGAGGGTGTAATTTCAAACCGGGTCTAGTCCCCTTTTCAGCCCTGAATTTCTTTCTTTTTTTCTAAACCCTATTCATCTTCGTGGATATAAATCAATAATCCGATCAAGATGAAACTATTTAAACTTACTCTTTTACTTTTAAGCGTTACCGTTACACTGGGATTTTCCCAACCCTTTAATTCTGAATTTCAAGCCGAAACCAAATCGCCGCTCCTACTTGGAAAGATCAACAAAGAAGGGCTATCGGAAAACAGTTACGCAGACTGGTTTCAGAAAAACTACGACGAATATTCCCCCGACCAGCAAATCATCGATGCATTGAAAAACGAACTAAAATCATATACCATCACAGCTTTCATGGGTACCTGGTGTGGAGACAGCAAAAGAGAGATCCCCAGATTTTACAAGATCCTGGAAGCTGCCGACTTCCCTCTCGAACGACTTACCTTAATTGCCGTTGATAAAGAAAGGACAGCGTATAAACAAAGTCCGGGTGGTGAAGAAGAAGGTCTTAATATTCATCGGGTTCCCACTTTTATATTCTTCAGTAAGGGTAAGGAAATTAATCGCATTATTGAATCACCGGTTGTTTCCCTGGAACAGGACATTGCAAATATCTTAACGGATAACTATACCTCCAATTATTATGGAGTCACTGTTGTGGATAAAGCACTCCAGTTTTCAGAAAAAAATAAGTATACAAAGAAATTGAAAAAGCTCAAGCCTCAACTTCAGGAAAAGTTAACAAGCATGTATGAGTTAAACACCTACGCCAATGTCCTGTTTTTTTCGGGCGAAACCGAAAAAGCCATTGCTGTGTCAAGGCTTAACACCGAATTCTTTCCGTTAGAGCCCCTAACCTATTCGAGTCTGGCAGCCAAACTTGGCAAAACCGGCCAGATAAAAAAGGCTTTAAAAAACTATGAAAAAGCACTTGAGATGGACCCGGAGAATTCAGAAATAAAGATTGCGATTGAAACGCTAAAGTCACAAATATAAAATACCGAGTTTTCAAGCTAATTATTGCGGAAATTTTATGAAATAGGCTAATTTTGCAGCTTAAATTAAAAAGTATGCAACTTTCTGAGCTGGAACTTATACGCAGGGATAAATTAGCGCAATTACGAAATTTAGGAATAGATCCGTATCCCCCGGAACTATATCCGGTAAATGCACTTTCGAAGTCACTCAAGGAGAATTTTGAAGAGGGAAAAAAGGTAATTGTTGCCGGCCGACTTATGTCCAGACGTATACAAGGGAAAGCATCCTTTGCCGAATTGCAAGATGCGGAGGGTAGAATTCAGGTGTATTTTAACCGTGATGAGATCTGTCCCGGCGAAGACAAGACGCTTTACAACGAGGTGTATAAAAAGCTTTTGGATATTGGTGATTTTATAGGGATAGAAGGTGAGTTATTTAAAACACAGGTGGGTGAAATGACCATTATGGTTAAGAATTTTACCTTGCTATCCAAGGCCTTAAAACCCTTGCCCCAACCGCGGGTTGACGCCGAAGGCAATGTTCATGATGCTTTTACCGATCCCGAACAACGCTATAGACAGCGTTATGCCGATCTCGTTGTTAATCCTAAAGTAAAAGATACGTTTATAAAGCGTACGAAGATCGTGAATACCATACGCGATTTTTATAACGAAATGGGTTTTCTGGAAGTGGAAACCCCTATTTTACAGCCCATCCCGGGAGGTGCGGCAGCACGGCCGTTTATGACGCATCACAATGCATTGGATATTCCGTTGTACTTGCGAATTGCAAACGAATTATATCTGAAAAGACTTATTGTTGGAGGTTTTGACGGGGTGTATGAATTTGCAAAGGATTTCCGGAATGAAGGCATGGACCGCACCCACAACCCGGAGTTCACTGTTATGGAAATGTACGCCGCTTATAAGGATTACAACTGGATGATGGACACCACAGAAAAACTGCTTGAAAAAATAGCTATTGCCCTGCACGGTACAACCGAAGTACAATTTGGTGAGCATAAAATTAATTATAAAGCCCCATATAAACGCATCGGGATCCTGGATGCTATTAAAGAACATACCGGTTACGATCTGTACCAAAAAAGTGAGGACGAGATACGGGAAGCATGTCATGCATTAAACCTGGAAGCCGATGAGACCATGGGTGTGGGAAAGATGATCGATGAGATCTTTGGTGAAAAGTGTGAGCATCATTACGTTCAGCCAACCTTTATTATCGATTATCCGGTAGAAATGAGTCCGCTTACCAAAAAACACCGATCTAAAGAAGGACTTACCGAACGATTTGAATTGATGGTTAACGGAAAAGAGTTGGCAAACGCCTATACCGAACTTAACGACCCTATCGATCAGCGGGAACGGTTTGAAGACCAGTTAACGCTTTCGGAAAAAGGAGACGATGAAGCTATGTTTATAGATCAGGATTTTCTTCGAGCCCTGGAATACGGAATGCCCCCTACTTCGGGTATTGGTATCGGAATTGACCGACTCACTATGTTCATGACCAATAATGCCTCCATTCAGGAAGTTTTGTTCTTCCCGCAAATGAGACCGGAGAAAAAGGCGGTTGCTTTAACCCATGATGAAAAAGCGGTTTTGACTTTACTGAAAAACAATTCGCCCTTAGAATTGAATGAGCTAAAGACACGATCGGGCCTGAGCAATAAAAAATGGGATAAGACCATCAAAGGACTCACAAAGAATAAGTTGGCCAAAGTTGAAAAAACGGACGACGGATTGTTTGTCGAGTTGGCGAAATAGCAGTACTTTCCCGCTCTAAAAAAATATAATGGAGAAAGGTATTATTACCGGGTTACTTATTTTATTCACACTTACGGTTACAGCTCAAAAGGGAGATGTCCTTGTAGGAAAATGGAAATCCCTGAGCGGTTTAGAACGGTTCGATCTGGAATTCGATTATTCTGAAGTCACTGTAGATGATTTTGAAACCGAAGAGGATTACATTAATCAGAAAATGAAGGATAAGAATGAAGATGAGCCCGGTGAAGGTGAGATCTGGCGTAAAAGATATTTTGCCGACCGAGAAGCACATTACGAGCCTAAGTTTATTGAATCATTCAACAAGCGCGGCGACTGGAAAGTTTCGAAGGATTTTGATGACTCGGAATATATACTGAAAGTAAACACCTTGTTGTTATATCACGGCTGGAATGTGGGGGTTATGCGCAAAGCAGCACGTATAGATGCTGTTATTGAAATTTTCAAAAGAGGTAAGGATACGCCGCTGTTCAAGGTAAAATATGAGAATGTAAAAGGTGCCGATGCCATGGGTTACGATTATGCCATTCACAGCAGAGTGGCTGAAGGATATGCCAAACTTGCCAAGTCTTTTCTGAAAGAAGTAAAAAAGAAAGCTTAAATAGTTAAATCCTTAAAGCATTGAAAAAGAATAACTGATTGACAGTTATTCTTTTTTTTTAAACACTATTGTATTTTATTGATATATCAATTATATTTGTATCAAATATTTAAACTTATGCATATCGCCCTTCCTTCTGAAACCGTATTTCATTCTATTGAAAGTACCATTAGAGCCTATAGAAAATACTCGCAAAAAAACATTTCGGAGGCACTAAGTGACATCACCATCGATCAAGGGATGATCTTATTGTTTCTCGATCGGTATCCGGAACTTACACAAAATGAGATCGCCGATCTGGTCTTTAAGGATAATGCCTCCTTAACCCGTATGATCAACACCATGGTTCAGAAGGAATATCTATCGCGATCAATAAATCCGGACGACAGAAGGCGCTTCAGGCTGCAAATCACAGCCAAAGGAAAGGAAGTCCTTAAAACACTTCCACCTATCATTCAGAACAATCGAAATTCATCATTAAAAGGAATCACAAAAAACGAACAAAAGCAATTGGAAACGATCCTAAATAAGATCAGAGCCAATTGCACTTAAATCAAATTATTATGAAAGCAATTCATTTTTCCACCTTTATTGCAACAAGTTTATTGTTGCTTTTCGTGTCAGTTTTAAAAGCTCAACAACCAATAGATCCGTTAACAGGCACGGAACGATCTACCGTTATAGATTCGGTATCCAGTAAATTGATCCACAATTATGTATTTCCTCAAGTAGCCGAAAATATGGCTGCCGGACTTAAAACCAAATTAAAAAGCGGCAGCTATAATTCGATCGATGATCCACAGGAGTTTGCCAATATGCTCACCCAAGATCTTCAGGAAGTTAGTAAAGACAAGCACCTTCGCGTCACCTTTGCTCCTCGTCAAATTGCCGAACAAATTGAAGCCGTTTCAGCCGAAGACAGTTTGCAGCTTCTCAATCGATGGGTAAGTAGTATGAAGCGTAACAACTTCGGATTTCAGGAGCTTAAGATCCTAAGCGGTAATATTGGATACCTCGATCTTCGCAGCTTTTCTAACGTAGAGTACGCCGGAGAGACAGCGGTCGCTGCAATGAATTTTTTGAGTAGCAGTGATGCGATCATCATTGACCTCCGGCAAAACGGTGGCGGCAGTCCGGCGATGATACAGCTTATCACCAGTTATCTCTTCGGAAGTGAGCCGGTACATCTCAATAATTTTTACTGGCGTCCTAACGATTCAAATTCTCAAACATGGACGCTGCCTCATGTCTACGGAAAAAGAAGTCCGGACACTCCCGTTTACGTTCTTACCAGTGGCCGAACATTTTCGGCGGCTGAAGAGTTCAGTTACAATCTGAAAAATCTGGAAAGGGCAACATTAATTGGTGAAACTACCGGCGGTGGAGCTCATCCCGGCGGATCTGTAATTGCAACCGATCGATTTATGGTTTGGGTTCCAACCGGACGTGCTATCAATCCTATCACCAATACCAATTGGGAAGGAACCGGTGTAAGTCCGCATATTGAAGTACCCGCGCAGGAGGCTTTGGAAACAGCTCACATTAAAGCGTTGGAAGACTTGTCTATAAAGAACAAGGATCCTGAGCTTGCCAATTTTTATAGGTGGAATATAGATGGGCTGCAGGCGCAATTAAACCCGGTTACCATAGACGCCAAGCATTTAAAGGAATTTGCCGGGAATTATGGACCACGTAAAGTGAGCTTCAATGAAGGGAAATTATACTATCAACGGGAAGATGGACCAAAATATGCCCTTATACCTTTAAACGAATCCACGTTTATCCTGGATGGTTTGTCCTATTTCAGAATAAAATTCCTGAAAGAAAAAGGAAAAGTAGTAGCCGTAGAAGGACAATATGACGATGGTAGGACGGATAAGAATTTAAGAACCAAATAATTAAAAACACCGCCTGCGACAACACTTTTCCTTCTTGGCATAAGGGGCCGACATCCCTGCCGACGGTCGTGGGCGGTGTTCTACCAACCTAAACATCAACTAACATATAATTGATAGCTTGAAGATATAAAGGCTTTAAGGGATATGAAAGTCAAGTGAGTCGGCATTTATCAATACAAGGTCGGAATTTATAAATCCCGACATTTCCCATTCGCATTTCAATCGTTCACCCTTATTCTCCAACTCTGTTCAAGTACTCAATATCATTTTCAACCGTAAGGAGCAACACACTGGTAGCTGTGCAGAAAACCGGACTGGTAATACAGTGATGCCCGTTCCAGCTACCATCGTTATTCTGAATCTTTAAAATTCGTCCGCTCATATCGTTGTACCATTTTTTCCAATCGGAATCCTGATTCACCACAAGAGATTCTCCCGTTTGTAAAAAGCTCAGGAATTCTTCCCCTCCGTTATTTCCAAATCCATTTAAAACATCTTCCTGCTGTGCTGTTTTCTTGGCAGCATTGTATACATTATACGAAGTGTTATATGCTATGGCCTCTTCTTCTGAAAGACCGGCCTTTCTCAAATTTTCGACCGAGATATTTTCATTATTTCCCAATTTACCTTCCTTTTTAGCCTTATCTAAGGTTTCCTGAGCCTTTCGTGCTTCTTTGGCACTGGCTCTCACACTGCCGCTCACTGCATACAACATTACTCCGGCCCCGTCTTCAGTTTTTACACCACCGGTTGTTACATCGTAATTGTCCTTTTGATAGTTTCTGGAACGCTCGATCACCTCTTCATCGACATCTGCTCCTACTGCCTGCGCGGCTTCCAATGCACTATTGGCCAATCCGCTTTGCAGTACTCCTGCCCATCCGGCACCTTTTTGTTTCCCATTGGAGTCGGTACCGCTTTGTATTTTAGAGATACAGATGTCCAAACAACGTTCTACCCGCTTTATATCCACGCCCTTTAGATCTCGATCCAGTAAATTGGCAAGAAATTGTGCAGTAAGCACCGCATCTATATTTTGTCCCAATTTAGACTGTATCTGGGTATTTCTTACATCCGTAATATAAGGACTGGATGAAGGAACACGCTCTACGGTTTCCAGAAGATAATTGATCGCTGCCTTTAGGTTAGTTGCGTATGGCCCCGATCTCAAAGTTGAACCGCTTCGTAAAAATGCGGTTGCGACCATAGCCGTGGTAGCCGGATCTGCCGGCACCGCATGTGGATCCCGAACGTGTTGAGCATTGTGACTCCCGGCACCGTAGCCGCCATTTTGCAACTGTGCTTTGGCCAGCCATGAGAGTCCGTCACGAACAGATAACGACATATTATCCGGGGTTTTGTAGACGTTGAAATCCTTAGAAGATTGCTCTCCCATAACGGTCATAAATACACAACCCTCAATTGGATTTAACAATCTTTTTGTTTCAGCAAGGTGTTCTTCGGAATTAAATACTGAAAAGTATACACCCAACAGTAAGACCGGAAATAATAGAAATAAGATTTTTGTTTTCATCATTCTTGATTTTAAAATTCTTCCGAAGCTATAACTCTGTATCACTTCAGAAAAGACACTTTTAGGCAGTGACCCTTTTGAATGAGCAAGTGTGGCATATCGGCAAGTATTTTTTTTAACAACGGCAATAACTGCATATCGAAGCATTTTTATATTTTTATGCCAAATTGAATTGAAAATGAAAAACTTATATTTTCTGATTTGTCTGATTGGAGCTATTCTTATTTCTGCCTGTTCCAAAGACGACAACTATGTTCCGGTAAATGACGATACCGAAAATCCTTCGGCCCCTCAAAACCTAATGGCAACAACGGTTACCGAAACTGCCATACAGCTGAGTTGGGATGCCTCAGCAGATAATGTTGGAGTTACGGGATATGATATTTATGTTGATGGCTCAATCGCGACTTCCGGAGTGACCGGAAATACGGGATCCGTTACCGGTCTGGATCAGGAAACAACTTATAGCATCTATGTGATCGCATTGGATGCCGCCGGAAATGAATCGGACTCCAGTAATGTTCTAAGTGCAACTACAGCCGCAGCCCCGCTCGAATTTAAAACCCAACTTACCGAGATGGGGGTATATGCAGGTGGTTTAGCCAACCTCAATCCTGCATCGGGAGTGCAATTGTACGAAATCAACAGTACCTTATTCACGGATCACGCAGCCAAACAACGTTTAATAAAGCTCCCAAACGGAAGTTCGATGGAATTCAACAACAGCGATCTGTTGCCCAACTTTCCTAACAATACGCTTATCGCCAAAACATTTTATTACAACGTGAATGATCAAAATCCTTCAGAAGGCAAGATCATTATTGAAACAAGGATACTCATTAAACAGGAAGAAGGCTGGCAGGTTGGAAATTACATTTGGAATGAATCACAAACTGAAGCCACCTTGCGTGATACAGGAAGTACCATTCCAATTAGTTATATAGATATAAATGGAACTACTCAAAATATCGATTATCAAATTCCTTCCACACAAGATTGTTTTCAATGTCACAATAATACCAATGAGACATTTCCTATAGGTATGAAATTACGTAGCATGAACTTTGTTCCATCCTATACCGGTCAAAATCAATTGGATTATTTTATCGCTAACGGTCTCTTAACCGGTTTATCCAATACTTCTCAAGTTAGCGTCTTGCCCGATTGGCAGGATGAAACCAACTTTTCCCTGTCGGAAAGAGCACGTGCTTATATCGATATTAATTGTGCGCATTGTCATTCTCCAGGGGGTAGCGTTCCCCCGGTCTACAATCTCGATCTAAGATATGAAACAAGTTTTGGAGCTAGTGGAATATTTGATGCCCGCGAGGAGATCGAAGCCCGGTTTGCAAGTACGATTCCACTGTATAGAATGCCGTTATTAGGAAGAACCATAGTTCACGAAGATGCCTTACAACTCATTAGTGATTACGTCGATTCTCTATAAAAGTCGTATAAATTTTACAAGGCCGTTCTAAATGAGCGGCTTTTTTTATTGATACCGATTAAACTATTTGTGCGGTCATAGGTCAAAATCTCACAAACTTTAATATTAGAATCATGAAAAAGAAAATTTTAGTACTTATGGGATTAATGTGCTTTATCGTCGCTCAGGCACAGCAGGGGAACGATGACACAAATGAAGGAAGAAAAGGGCATCACAATAAAATGGCTAATCTTACTCCTGATCAGGCGGCTGAACTTTCTACCAAGAAATTAACACTGGCATTGGATCTTTCCGAAGCACAGCAACAACAAGTTAAAGTACTCGAGCTGGAGCGAGCAAAAAAGAATCAGGAAATGCGTAAAATGAAGGAGAGCAAAAAGGAATTAACCGAAAAAGAGCGCTTTCAATACAAGTCTGACCGTATGGATGCTCAAATTGCCCTTAAAGCCAAAATGAAGGACATTCTCACTCCGGATCAGTATAAAAAGTGGGAAAATTTGTCTCAAAAAAGACGTGGTAAGCCGCATAGAGCAAAGAAAGGGCAGCATCCACAAAAAAAACAGGGGTAAACGCTAAATTTGGCCTAATTATTGGATTATTCAATTCAAAATAGTTACATTAGTAACCTTAAATTAAATTTTGAAACAATGAAAAATCTATTATCTGTATTTGCCTTTGCAATGGTTTTACTTTTCAGTGTGAATAACGCTGAGGCACAAAGTCTTTCACAAGATGGTGACAGACCCGAAGTAATTGCTAAAACCAAAGTAGCTGAACTTTCAGAAAAGTTTTCGCTTAATGGAGATCAGCAACGTGCTTTATTTAGAGCATATACAGCACACTACAGTAATTACAGAAAGCATGTTGAAGGTAAAAACCAGAAAGATGCTGCTGTTGTGGCTTCGAGAAAAAAATTCGATGAGGCACTTCAGGAAAATGTAAAGAAGCAACTAACGGCAGACCAGTACAAACAGTGGTTGGCCATGCAGAAACAGTAAGTATTCATAACCCATATGGAAACCTCCTGATCGAAATCAGGAGGTTTTTTTATGTCAAGGTTTTTGCGACTTTCTTCGTAGCTTCAATAGTGTAATCCAGATCCTCATAGGTTAAAGCATCATTAAGAAACCAGCTTTCAAAGGCACTTGGCGGCAAGTAGACGCCCTGTTGTAACATCCCGTGAAAGAAATCTTTAAAAGTTGTATTATTTCCAAGCGCCGCAGATTTAAAGTCGGTAACGGGGGTTTCAGAAAAATGCACTGAGATCATTGAACCCAGCCTGTTTATGGTATAAACCACATTGGATTCTTGGAGCGACCTATCCAACCCAGAATGCAGGTATGCCGTTTTTTCTTCTAAAGAGTTAAATATATCAGGATTATTATTCAAGCTGTTTAACATTGCCAAACCGCTTGCCATAGCCAACGGATTCCCGCTAAGCGTTCCTGCCTGATACACCGGTCCCAAAGGAGCAAGATAGTTCATGATCTCTGCACGGGCAGCAAAAGCTCCTACCGGCAGACCTCCTCCAATTACTTTCCCGAAGGTGACAATATCTGCCTCAATATTAAATCGCTCTTGCACTCCGCCTTTAGCCAGTCGAAATCCGGTCATTACCTCGTCGAAAATAAGTAAAATATTATGCGCATCACATAATTCCCGCAAGCCTTCAAGAAATCCTTCAGCCGGTGGAATACAGCCCATATTACCGGCAACCGGCTCTAATATAATGCAAGCTATTTCTTCTTTATTTTCAGAAATTAACTTAGCCACAGCGTCCAGATCATTGAAATGGGCAAGTAAAGTATCCTTGGCTGTACCCTGAGTGACTCCGGGACTATTAGGCACCCCAAAGGTTACGGCTCCGCTCCCGGCCTGAATTAAAAATGAATCGCTATGACCGTGATAGCACCCTGCAAATTTTATGATCTTATCTCTGCCTGTAAATCCTCGAGCAAGTCGAACGGCACTCATACATGCTTCGGTCCCACTGTTTACAAAACGGATCTTGTCGATATTCGGTACCATAGCTACGGCGAGTGCAGCAATTTCGGTTTCTATTTCAGTAGGCATTCCAAAGGAGGTACCCTTTTTGGCCTTTTCAATTACCGCATTTACGACGGGTTCATATGCATGCCCCAGGATCATGGGCCCCCATGAGGCAATATAATCGATGAGTTTATTACCATCGGCATCATACAGGTAGGCCCCTTTTGCCTTTTCAACAAAAACAGGTTCGCCACCAACGGCGTTGAAGGCGCGTACCGGGGAATTGACACCACCTGGAATTACTTTTAGAGCATCCTTGAACAAGGCGCTGCTTCTCTTATAGATCATGAAAATATGCTATTGATTCTTTACAGGGTGCAAATATAACACCTGTCCGATAGAAATCGTATTAGAATCCAAACCATTATACTCTTTTAGAGTATCCACGGTGATATTGAAACGGCGTGCGATACTATAGAGGGTATCTCCGGAGGTTACTGTGTAGGTAGAGATCTTGGAGTCATCAGGTTTTAGGATACTCACTTTATTTCCTAATACCTCGTCGTCGTATTTATACAGCTTATTCTTTTCAATAATGGCGATAAGTTTATCCGGATATTTAGGATCGGTGGCATATCCGGCTTTGCGGAGTCCCTTTGCCCATCCTTTGTAATCGTCTTTCTTTAGTTTAAAAAGATCTTTATATCTACTGCGTTGTGTTAAGAACAGCGAGTGATCCCTATACGAGTATTTGGGATCCTTATATTTTCTGAAACACTCTTGTGATTCATCATCATCGTGGTACACTGTTTCACCTGTCCATCCATGACATTTTATTCCGAAGTGGTTATTGGCTTTATTGGTAAGTTCTCCTCTACCCGCTCCACTTTCAAGAATTCCCTGAGCAAGCGTTATACTGGCTGGAATACCGTACTGAAGCATTTCTTCCTTAGCGATGTCGCTGTAGGTATCTATATAAGAAGACAGGATCTCTGCATATGAAGCATTGGGTTTGGGTTTAATGACCTCTGTAGGTTTGTCTTCAGGAATTTCTTCCAGGGTATTATCGATTTTCGGACTAGTATCGATAATCACTCTTTCGGTTCGGGGAGTTTTTTTTGCGGTAACAACACGCTTTTTAGCCTTACAACTTCCTAGTGAAATAATACTAATTAGTAATAGAGTAATAATTCCTGCCCGCATATTACGTAATGATTTGAGGTAATTTTAATTTGTTCAATTTCTGATTCATTCCTTCAATACCCTGTATCCCACCGGTATGTATAGCCAAAATTCGGCTATTTTCCTCGAAATACCCTTGCTTAAAGAGCTCAAAGATACCAAACATCATTTTACCGGTATATATAGGATCCAGCTGAATTTTGGTTTTCGTCTTAAAATTATTAATGAAACGAATTAATTCACGATCTATTTTAGCATACCCGCCAAAACTGAAAGAATCTGTGATTTCAAAATTGTTCTTGGCGGTATATTTTTTTACTTCGGAAGTGAGAAAATCACCCTTTAATGCTGAAAAGCCGATAACTTTTTGATAGGGTTTGGAAGCATTTACGATTCCGGCCAGGGTTCCTCCGGTACCCACCGACACACAAATATGATCATAATCTGAATCTTCTGCTAACAGAATTTCCTCACATCCTTTTACAGCCAAGTGATTTGTGCCACCCTCGGGGATCTCATAGAACTCACCAAATTCTTCTTTTAGCGCTTTTAGAGCATTAGTTGAATGCTTATTCTTATACTGAGCTCTGGACACAAATTTAAGTGTCATCCCACAGGAAAGCGCATAGCGCAATGTAGGATTGCCTTCTATTCTTGCTTCAACTTCTTCCCCTCGGATTACGCCAATGGTTTTAAAATGACAATGGCGACCCGCTTCAGCTACCGCTGTAATGTGATTAGAATATGCCCCGCCGTAGGTGAGTAATGCATCTTTTCCGGATAGAACAGCATCTTTAATTACATACTTGAGCTTTCGGAATTTATTTCCCGAAATAAAAGGGTGAATTTGATCCTCGCGCTTTATCGATAGGTTAGTTATTGAACCTTTACATATTTGTGGATCAATAATTTGATTGACAGAATGAATTTTTCGGTCAAAAAATTGAAAATCAGGGGTTTTTGAATCCAAAGTATCTTTTTTGTTTAATATTTAGCAAAAATGCAATAAATAGGTAATTATGAAGAATAAAATTGATAAATGAGCAGGCAAGTGTAAATCAGGTTATTAATATCTCAATTAAAACTGAATTTTAAGCCATCTAGGCAGGAAGAGAATTTAACATAATAAATGTTAAAAGGTTAAAATATTATGCATTTCATCGATTATATTTGTTTTTAGTCGATTATATATTATAATATTGTAGGAATTTTCTTAACTCCCTATGCTTATGCAACGAACTCTACACTCTCAAAAATTTCTACTATTAATTTCATTTATATTAGGAATCGGTCTGCTCCATGGTCAGGTGGGGATAGGCACAACTACACCGCAAGCCGGGTCTATCTTAGACATCAGCTCAAGCGATAAGGGAATTCTTGTTCCCAGAGTAAATATAACGAATTTGGCTACTATTGCCCCAATTACAGGTGGGGCGACTACCGGACTTCTTGTTTATAATACCAATACTACGACAGGGGAAGGGTATCATTACTGGACCGGATCGGTCTGGGTACCACTTTTAGGTAAAGACTGGAAGCAATCGGGTAATGTTAGTACGAATCCGGCATCAGACTTCATAGGAACGATAGACAATGTCGGAATTCGATTCAGAACAAATAACACAGAGCGCCTCGAAATAACTAATAACGGTCTTTTAAGAGCCTTTGCACCGGGGTCGGCAACTACGCCTTTACTGGCATGGGATGTGGATCCCGATACAGGAGTATTCCGAAACTCTGCCGATGAATTGAATTTTGCCGCGGGCGGTCTCGAATTTGTTGCGCTGCGTGAAGGCGCAAATGATGAACTGGTCGTCAACAGTACCGGGTCTGATATTAACACCCGAATCGAAACCAGCAATGAGGCTAATTCCTTATTCGTTGATGGTGCGACTGACAACGTAGGTTTGGGAACAAATTCTCCAAACAATAGTGCTCAGTTGGAAATGGCCGACAATAACAGAGGGATTTTAATTAACCGAGTAGCTTTAACCGCTACGAATAATGCAGCTCCTGTAGTATCTCCTGCTTCAGGTTTATTAGTGTATAATACCGCAAATTCTAGCAGTGGAAGTACTGAGGTATTACCCGGGTTTTACTATTGGGACGGATCTCAGTGGGTTGCAATGGGTGGGACCGGTGGTAGAGATTGGTCTCTGGAAGGAAATGCGGGAACAAACCCTGCCAACAATTTTATAGGAACTACCGATGCTACAGATTTTGTACTTCGAACAGATGACCTCGAAAGATTTCGGGTTTTAGGAACCGGAACTGCCGCCTTCGGAAACAATCCGTATACCAATGTGGCACTTCGTGTGAACAATCCGGCTACCGCATTTGGTCTTTTAAGCGAAACTTCGAGTAATGGGGCCTCAGTGTACGGAATTGATACAGGATCGGGAATTGGAATTCGTGGAGAAAACACCGGGACGGGTCTGGGATTGTACGGATATGCAGCAAATTCGCATGGCGCATACACTACGACTTCCTATACAGGTGGAGCATTTTTAATTGGAGGAATCCAAGCCTGGGGGGCAGGAGATAACGGTGCAAATGGCGTTCTAGCCGTATCGGACAAGCTATCCAGTACTGCATCGAATATGGGATTAAGAGCAGTATCGGGAAGCACTACCTCCATTTCATCTTCTTCCATATTAAATGTAGGCATTAATACTAATGCTACCGATCTTTCCCTATATGCTATTACTGAAGGCCCTATTACTTCGGCCGGGACCATAGAAGCGGCACGTTTTCAAACCAATTATACAGGAAATGCCATAACAGCCGACGCTCGGGACCCCAGAGCACAATTGGCGGGATACGCTGCAAATGTGACCACTCCGGTAGGAAATCAAAATGTATACTATGGCGGATATTTTTATAGCGGAGGATCTTCATCAAATTCATCCTATTCGTATGCAGGAGCGAGAGTAGGAGGTACCAATTATAAAATTATCGGAAATGGAACAGTGTCGACGATCGTAGATGGAGCCACACCAGGAGACAGCAAAAGAGTAATGTTTGCTTCTGAAGCTCCGGAAGTCCTTTTTGAAGACTATGGTACCGGACAATTGATAAACGGTACTGCCACTATTACCATCGATCCTATATTTTCAACGAATATAGTAGTGGATAATGATCATCCTTTAAAAGTTTTTATACAGTTGGAGGGAGATTGTAATGGCGTCTATGTCACAAACAAATCAGCTACAGGATTTACCGTAAATGAATTGCAAGGAGGGGTCTCCAATGTACCATTTTCATGGCATATTGTTGGAAACCGTAAAGATGAAGGCGGAACGGCTGAAAATGTTTCAAAATACAGTGACCTCAGATTTCCGAACGCTCCTGAAAGTATTGCGCCGGAATCTTTGGAAGCAAAAGAGATGAAAAAATATATACCGGAAAACAATAACACAGGAGGTATTTAATAAATAGATAATCAAATAGTTAGCGCATTTACGTATGTCAACATTCGAATTACCCCTACAATTATCCAATTTTTGTAGGGGAATTCGTCTTTTTCTTAAAATTTTGTGCATTTCATCGAATTTTTAGAACCTTAATCGACTTTCTTACGTATACTTGTGGTACCCAAATAATTAACGCCCCTGAATTATGGAGACCACTTATGTAAAAAAACTATTCTTTCTATTACCGTTATTCATTCTTTTATTTAGTCCATTTGTATTAAATGCACAAGTTGGGATCAACACCACAGACCCTGACGGAATATTGGATGTTAACAGTAGTACTTCTGGTATAGTACTTCCGCGAATTGCACTAAATTCGACGGATGTTGCAGGTCCAGTGTTGAATCCACAAGGTGGAGAATTAGCCACTGGTACTGTGGTTTACAATACAAATACTACTTCCACGGGCACAAATGACGTTTTTCCGGGAGTTTACGTATGGAATGGGAATGAATGGTTTAATAAATTTCCTAAAAAACATTCTCAGATATTTAAACAGACATCGATGGTTCAACCTACCAATTCAGGGTATAGAACTATAACCGGACTTACTGGACAAACTTTTACTGCCAGATATACCGGCACATATAAAATAGAGGTAAGTGTTAACTATGGAACCGGATATGTAAAAAATTTAAATGCGAGCGAAACCGATATTGCTGTTCAGGAAGGGACTTTCCGTTTCCGATTTAATGGCGTAGATCGTTTTATCAATGCCAAGGCGAATGCTTCAAATTCAACTTCCGGTACACGTTACTATGCAATTTGGCAACAGCATTCTTATGTAGAATATATTGATCTGGTTGCGGGGACAAATTATAGCTTCTCCTTGCATTTCGATCAATTTACTAATACTGCCTTTGAGAATGATGGAAACTCCGGAACAGGACGAGGATATATTGGTATTCCAGATCATGCCCCATGCTCGGTAGAATTCACATATATAAGAGACTAACATTAAGAATTTAAATTATGAAAAAAATTACTTTTCTAAAATTATTTGCGTTCGCGATGTTATTGGGTATAACTACTTCTGCTCAAGTAGGTATTGGCACAACCAGTCCTAAGGGTATATTGGATGTCGAAAGTTCAGTGTACGGGGTGGTTTATCCAAGCGCAGCATTGACTTCGACAATAGTGGCTGCCCCTGTGATTAATCCAAAAGGAGGAGCATTAGAAGTAGGAACCACTATTTACAATACGAATACCACAAATACAGGCGCTAATGATGTTGAACCTGGAATTTATTCTTGGGATGGAAGTAAGTGGGTTACCCACTTTTTTATTCGACAACATGAATTACATGAACAAACTTCTACTTTAAGAAGTTCTTCTTTGCTAGGATTTCAGGATGTTCCCGGATTGGGCGTACTAAGCGGAAAATCTTTTACGGCAATCTATTCCGGTCTATATCGAATTGAGGTGCGGGTTAGTTATGGCGGTGGAAATATTATAAATAATAGCGATGTAAACGCCGGAGTTGCGGAAGGAGATTTCCGTTTTACCTTTGACGGCACAGATCATGTAATTCACGTTACCTCCGTTTCGGCATATCATAATGATGTTGGCACAGGAACCGCGTATAGTGATACTTGGGGTCAGACTTACAAGACTATTTATGTTAATCTGGTAGCCGGACAAACCTATAATTTTTCATTACAATTTGATCAATACGACGCTCCAGGATTTGAAGCCTCTGGGAATTTAGTTTTATCTGATGATGGAAGAGGCTATGTTGGCAGTGATATCCCCTGCTTTATCGAGATATCATATATTGACGAAAACTAACTGTTATACTAAAAGAAGTATATTATGAAACTTATTTCAAAGATTACACTTTGCTTGTCCTTTATACTATGCCCCTTTTTATCTCAGGGGCAGGTAGGTATCGGAACCGATGCTCCGGAAGGAATGCTAGACATGCAGTTTAACAATTCTACAGGTTTCGTATTTCCAAAAGTTGCGTTAACAAGTACAATTCTAGCCTCTCCTGTGGTTAATCCCAACGGGGGGGCCATAGTTGAAGGTACTGTGGTTTTTAACACCAATACAACTACAACCGGATCTAACGATGTATCTCCCGGAATTTATGCCTGGAACGGGTCACAATGGAATCCACAATTCCTTAGACAAGATTCAGAATTATTTGAGCAAACAACTTTAGGCGTACGAACTGTCACCGGAGATACTTCATATAATACTGGTAGTTCCAATTGGGCCGAAATCCCCGGCTTAGGTACTGGAACCAGTTTTACACCTAAATATACCGGGACCTACAGAATAAAAGGAAATTTCAATTTTGCAGCAGGCAGAATAAATCTTCCTGTCTCCGGAGATATCGAGATGGCAACCATGGAAGGTCTCTTTAGGTTTACTTTTAATGGAACCCCCTATTTAATGTACACACACTCCTACTCAATCTATAATGATGGTATTAATGGAGGAACCTATTATGAACAATTTAAGCATGATACCTCTATGGTACTCTATGTTAATCTAACGGCTGGACAAACCTACAATTTTAAGTTAGAAATAGATATTTTTGTCGCAGATCACTTCGTAGATAACGGTAACTCTGGGGATGGGCGAGGATATGTTGGTGTAGGCGGCCTACCATGTGCGATAGAATTTACATTTATTGACTAATTAGAAAAGCAACAATCTCATATTAACTAACCCCGAAATCATGAAAAAAATCTTCTTTATTACGCTGATTTTAAATTTTTCAATTATCAACGCACAAACTCCATGTTCAGGAGGGAGTGCAGGCTCTTATCCGTGTGATGGATTAGATTTGCAATCATACTTCTCGTTGTCTCAACTTGGGGCAACCTCCGGGAATGATTCTTGGGGTTGGACAGATCCACTTGATGGGAAGGAATACGCAATTGTTGGATTAAACAACAGTACATTCTTTATAGATATTACCGATCCGGTAAACCCCAGGAGGCTTGGAAGATTAATGTCTCACAATAATTCGAGTACATTATGGAGGGACGTAAAAACATATAACAACCATGCCTTCATAGTGAGTGAAGCAAGTGGTCATGGTATGCAGGTTTTTGACCTTACACGTTTAAGAGGACTCACTACAAATGCCAATAGAACCTTTACTGCCGATGCTCATTACGGTAATTTCGGAGATGCTCATAATATAATTATTAACGAAGATACTGGAATAGCCTATGTGTTAGGAGCAAATATTTATAGTGGAGGCCCTCATTTTATCAACATCACTAATCCAACAAGTCCGGTTAGTATGGGTGGTTATAACGGCAAGGGATATACGCATGATGCACAAGTTGTAATTTACGACGGTCCGGACCCCGATCATCAGGGTAGGGAAATCTTTATTGGAAGTAATGAGGACGAAGTTGTAATTCTGGACGTAACTAATAAATCTAGTGTACAGGTAATTTCTACCATCACATATTCAAATTTTAGATATACACATCAGGGTTGGTTTACTGAAGACAAGAGATACTTCCTCCTCGGAGATGAGGAAGATGAGGCTATGGCTGGAATAGGAAACACACGAACTATAGTTTTAGACCTAATTGATTTAGATAACCCGAGTATTCATTTTTATCATGCCGGCACAACGGCAGCTATTGATCACAACGGTTATGTAAGAGGAAACAGATTTTACATGGCAAGTTATTCGGCCGGAGTAAGAATACTGAAAGTTGATGACATCGAAAATCAAAATTTAACAGAGGTAAGCTATTTCGATACATATCCTTCTACCAATAGTGCCAGTTTTAACGGAGCCTGGAACATATATCCGTTTTTTGAAAGTGGAAATCTCATCGTAAGCAATTATAACACTGGATTTTTTATAGTAAAAGATCCTAATTATGACAATGTAGATCCTGTAATCGTATGTCAGAATATAACAGCCACTTTAGATAAAACAACCGGAACTGTTACGGTAAACCCTATTGATCTTGACGGCGGATCTACAGATAATTTTGGAATTGTAAACAGATCCATCACAGGTCAAACCACTTTTACCTGTGACGATGTTGGAGAGTCTTTCGATGTAACATATACGGTAGAGGATGATTATGGAAATTCTGCTTCTTGTGTTGCGACCATTACTGTGGCTGCAGAAACCACTAGTTATCTCGGTGCTGGTGTTTGGTCGAATGGAACACCTGAAGTTGGCTCTAATGCAAAAATTAGCACCAACTATAACACATCGGCAATAGGAAACGGAAGTATTGACGCATGTACTTGCGAAGTAGATGCTTCAAGCACCTTAACCATTGCTGCCGACGATTATCTAAATATTACCAAAGATATTGCGGTAAACGGAACGCTAATAGTTGAGCATGAAGGTATCGTTGTTCAAACTGATCCAGATGCTTCGGTTGTTAATAACGGAACTATTAATGTTGAATTAACGACTCCCGTACTCCAAAATCGTGATTTTATGATCATGGGTAGTCCTATGACTAGCGAAATTAGAAATGGAGTATTTACGAACGCCTTCTTGGTGCTTAATCACGACCCTTCTAACTTTATTCCCCACCCGGGAGTACCTGCTGGAGGAACTAATTTTGCCGATAACAATGGTGATTTCTGGACCACATATAATGGAGCGATTAATGTGGGAGAAGGGTATATTGTGCGCCCGCAATCAGGATACACCGATCCTGCGAATATCACCTACGATATGACCTATTCTATGGGAACACTAAACAATGGAGACGTAACGAGAAATATCACCTATAATGGAGCAGGGTCCAATCCTGATGGCACACCCAATGTCCTGGCAAATCCATATGCTTCTCCTATTTCGGCTGATGCCCTTATAGCGGGTAATAGCGTAATTGACAGAGTATATTTCTGGGAACATTTGACGCCTCCAAGTACTTCTATTCCAGGCTATGGTTCTCTTAATTTTAGTATGGATGACATCTCGATGTACATTCCAGGTGGTGCTCTTCCCGCAGCAAATGACCCGGGAACCAGTACAACGCCTAATGGAATAATTTCAACAGGGCAAGGATTTGCAATTAAGGCATTTGCAGGAGGCGTTGGAAATGAAGTGACATTCACAAACGCTATGCGACTTACTAGTGGCAATAATACCTTAAGAATTCCGGAAGAAGGTGTTGAAAAAATAATGTTAAAGGTGAGGAGCAATGACTATAACATCGGAAGTCATGCCTTGGTAGGTTTTAATCCTCAGGCAAGCGAAGGCATGGATGAACTATATGACGCCGACAGATTAGCTACCACCATTTCCCTATATTCTCATCTAGATGACGGTACAGGACAACTTGGAATTCAAAACAGGGGAGCTTTCGATCCTGCAATTAAAATTCCTATGGGATTTGCTTCGCAGGTTGAAGCAAATGCATCGTTCACCATATCAATTGCTTCGATTGAAGGTGAGGTCTTGCCGAATTCTACAGTATTCTTAATTGATAACATAGCGAACACAGTTACAAATTTAAACACCACTAATTACACTTTTACAAGTGGTAAAGGAGTTTTTAATAGCCGATTTACGCTTCAGTTTGTTGTTGATTCGATCTTAGGACCGTTAGATAATTTATTTAACTCAATCTCAATTTACCCAAATCCAACAAAGGAATTCTTAACTATTTCTTCTCCACTTGCATATATTTCAAATCTTGAAGTACACGATATTAGAGGAAGAAGAATCGCTGAGACTATTGAAGGAAAGAAAAACAATTACACTTTAGACCTGTCCAGTCTAAATACCGGAATCTATTTTGTAAAAATTGAAACAGACCTAGGCACAGTGACGAAAAAGGTAATTAAAGATTAATTACGCTTTTTAGACACCAATGTAGACCCCCGTTAAAAGCCCATCTGAAAATTCAGATGGGCTTTTAAATATGATACCATGCATTACGCAGCAAGATAATTTATACTTCTTATTTAATTACATCCTTTTACTTATCATATTCCTTTATTCTTATCGATTTAATTGACAATTCATCGAAATTTTTAAATATTTCTTACATTATATTTATTTTGAGTTAAGGTTGTTAATATATTTGACTCTCAATATGTTAACTCCCTAATTAATACTGTTATGAAACTAACCTCACTTTGTTTCAGAAGCTTACTTCCTACCCTTATTTTATTGCATATTTCGCTGTTTACATTCGGACAGGTTGGGATCGGCACCACTTCACCCAATTCAAATGCATTGCTCGATATAGATGCTACAGTTGCGCCCGGCGGCTTATTGCTTCCCAGAGTGGCACTAACCTCAACCTCAAGTTTCGCACCGCTTACTGCACACGTGGCGGGTATGACAGTATATAATACTGCGACCATAAACGATGTAACACCGGGATTCTATTATAACAATGGCTTAGGCTGGATTCAAATAAATACTACTGCAAACGACAAGTGGACATTAACCGGAAATGCCGGAACTTCAACAGCAACAAACTACATCGGAACTTCAGATAATTCGGGATTATTATTTAAGACTGCTGCAACCAATGCTTTTGAAATATCGGGGGGCAATGCTACCAACCGCGGAAAGCTTAGGGCCCATACCAACGGAACGGCTGCACTTCCAGTATATACTTGGAATGGGGATACCGATACAGGATTCTATCGAAACGCCGCAAATACAATTGGATTATCTACCGGTGGAATTAACAGGGTTTTAGTTAGTGCAACTTCAACAGTAATTAACGAAGACGGTAATGATTTCGATTTCAGAATTGAGAGTGATTCTCAAACGGAGATGTTCTTTGTTGATGCAGGATCGAATAGTATTGGAATTCAGAATAATTCCCCGTCCCATAGGTTTCACATGACAAACGGAGGTTTGGATATCGGATCGACAGCGATGGCAGTATTCCATAATCATGGCATCAATGGTGTTGGACTATCGGGTTACAACACTAATTCAGCGAATGGATTTTCCGGTGTTGAAGGTGATACTGATGGTATCGGGTCTGCCCTTAGAGGCATTCACTTGCCAACCACCGGTGCCGGTATAGGGGTATACGGCGCTTCGAATTCGAGTCAATCGTCTGGAGGTTGGGGCGGTTATATTTCCGGAGCTATTTTGGTAACCGGCGGATATTATGCTCCTTCCGAATCAATATGGAAAAAAGAAATTACCGATCTATCTGGTCATGGAAATGTACTCGATAAAATAAATAGACTTTCAGTTAAAACATACAAATGGAAAGCTGACGAGTTTCCAGGAATGAATTTCAATCCAGACGAAATTTCTTATGGATTTATGGCTCAGGATTTAAAAGAAATTTTTCCCGATCTCGTAGTTTCTGAAAAAGCTATTCCTGATCCTTCGGAATCAATAAAGGCGTATTCCGAATTAAATATGGTCTCAGGCTACCATTTAGTGAACTATATAGGATTGATCCCAATCTTAACCTCAGCTATTCAAGAACAGCAAAATATCATTGAATCGCAGGAGGATAAAATAAAACAGCTAGAAATTTCATTTGTTAAATTACAAATGGAGCTAGACAAACTAAAGAAAAGCAAAAATGAATAGCATCATATAAATTGTAAAGATTTCCAAAACGACCTCTTTTTTAAATAATGGAGGTCTTTTTCACAGCTATAGGCCTCTCGCTCAAAACTAATGTTTTTATATGCTTTTCTCATGTCTTTATGCTGAATAAGTCGCACTAAATATTCTAATCCGTACCAAACAAAAAAAGGGAGAACTAGTAATTCCAGTTGTTGCCGAAGATGGATGCGTTCGTGATTTATGAGCACCCTATCCTTTTTCAATTCCTTATTTCTAAGTATAATAAAAGGCCAAATTGCAATTCCGTTATAATTTTTCGGCAAAAGATATCTCAGTACTACAAGCATAAATTGCGATTAACGGCGGTACTAAGTTAATGACTTAATAGTTACTTTTGTAATCTATGTTGTTTCCGAAGAAAAAAATAGAATTGGAAGAAGGAGACTATTACTTAACTCCTGAAGGCTATAAATGTTTTACAGAACAATACCATTTAAAACGTGGTTATTGTTGTGAAAGCGGCTGTAGACATTGCCCCTATGGGTTCAACAAAAAAAAGAAGTAGGCTGTCTCAGTAGCTTTTAATAAATTATCTATATGTGGCTACTCACTAATTACTGAATACTGAATACTGAATACTGAAAAATATGACCTTTACTGAAGAAATAATACAGGGAATTCCTTCTCAATTACCAAATCCGAAAACCTACGACACAAAGATTAACCATGCCCCAAAACGAAAAGAGATTCTTTCGGTCGAGGAAAAAAAACTAGCGCTTCAAAATGCTCTGCGATACTTTGAGCCTAAACATCATGCCACGCTACTTCCCGAATTTAAGAAAGAACTGGAAACTTATGGAAGGATCTATATGTATCGTTTCATGCCCGATCACAAGATTTTCGCAAGGTCTATAGATGAATATCCGGGCAAAAGCACTGCAGCCAAAGCGATCATGCTTATGATTCAGAACAATCTGGATCACGAGGTTGCACAGCACCCCCATGAACTCATAACCTATGGAGGAAATGGAGCTGTTTTCCAGAATTGGGCACAATACCGCCTAGTTATGAAATATCTTTCAGAAATGACCGATGAACAAACCCTTGTCATGTATAGCGGGCACCCACTTGGATTATTTCCCTCTCATAAAGACGCCCCACGTTGTGTGGTCACTAACGGGATGATGATCCCCAACTATTCCCAACCCGACGATTGGGAAAAATTTAATGCGCTGGGGGTTACACAGTACGGGCAAATGACCGCCGGTAGCTATATGTATATTGGTCCGCAAGGAATCGTTCATGGCACTACAATTACTGTCCTTAATGGGTTTAGAAAAATAAACAGATCTCCCAGAGGAGGATTGTTTGTGACATCCGGTCTGGGAGGAATGAGCGGTGCTCAACCCAAAGCGGGCAATATTGCAGGTTGCGTCACGGTTTGTGCTGAAGTAAACCCTAAAGCAACACACACACGTCACAATCAGGGTTGGGTAGATGAAGTTATTTCTAACATCGATTCTTTAATTACTCGTGTCAAACAGGCCGTTTCAGGTAAGGAAACAGTGTCTATTGCCTATAATGGAAATGTCGTGGATGTTTGGGAAAGCTTTGCTGAAGCCGAGATCCACATCGATCTGGGAAGTGATCAAACTTCGTTACACAATCCATGGGCTGGAGGGTATTATCCCGTGGGAATGACTTATGAAGCTGCAAACGAATTGATGGCCAATGATCCTGAAGCATTTAAAAAAGCAGTTCAGGAAAGTCTACGCCGTCAAACCGAAGCAATTAATTTACATACCGCGAGAGGAACCTATTTCTTCGACTACGGAAATGCCTTTCTTTTGGAAGCTTCCAGAGCAGGAGCCGATATAATGGCCGATAACGGGATCGATTTCAGATATCCCAGTTATGTTCAGGATATTATGGGCCCCATGTGTTTCGATTATGGTTTCGGGCCGTTTAGGTGGGTCTGCGCATCAGGAAAATCTGAAGATCTAAAGAAAACCGATGCAATCGCCTGTTCGGTTCTGGAAGAGATCAAGAAAAACGCTCCTAAGGAAATTCAGCAGCAAATGGCAGATAACATTCAGTGGATAAACGGTGCGCAGGAAAACAAATTGGTTGTAGGATCTCAAGCGAGAATTTTATACGCCGATAGCGAGGGACGTATCAAGATTGCTTCTGCATTTAATAAAGCCATTGCAAACGGGGAAATAGGACCTGTGGTATTAGGTCGTGATCATCACGATGTTTCCGGAACGGATTCTCCTTATAGAGAAACCTCAAATATTTACGATGGAAGTCAGTTTACCGCCGATATGGCCATCCACAATGTTATAGGCGACAGTTTTCGTGGAGCAAGTTGGGTAAGCATTCATAATGGCGGTGGAGTTGGCTGGGGAGAGGTGATTAACGGCGGATTCGGTATGGTTCTTGATGGTAGTACTGACGCACAGCGACGCTTAGAATCCATGTTATTCTGGGATGTTAATAACGGAATAGCAAGACGAAGTTGGGCACGAAATGAAGAAGCGGTATTCGCGATAAAGCGAGCCATGGCATCCAACCCAAACCTTAAAGTCACCCTTCCTAATTTCGTTGATAAAAATTTATTTAATTAAAAAATTGATGCTATGAAAACATTACGATTTTTACCTGTTCTGTTGCTTTTTGTCTTTACGTCCTGCACTACGGTGAGGGTGGTATCAGATTACGATCGCCAGGCCAATTTTAACGCTTACACTAGTTTTGCTTTCTATAAACCAGGAATTGACCAGGCCAAGATCAGTGATCTGGACAAAAAACGAATTCTTCGAGCGATCGAATCGGAACTATCTGCCAAGGGCATGTCAAAATCCGATTCTCCGTCCCTGTTGGTAAGTATTTTTACCAAAGAGAGGGAACGCGTTGATGTTTACCAACGAAATTACGGTTACGGATGGGGATGGAATCCATGGTGGTACGGCGGGTATTACGGGAATACAGTTTCTCGCTCTACAGAAGGTTCGTTATACATCGACCTTATTGACGCTAAAACCAATGAATTGGTTTGGCAAGGCATTGGCAGTGCTAAGCTAATCACCGATGACATAGACGAAAAAGAAGAAAGGATAAGAGAAATAGTAAGGGAGATCCTTGCAGAATATCCTCCCGGTTCGGTTTCAAAAAAATAATTTAAAATCCTCCTTTTAGGAGGGTTTTTAATTTTTGAGAGGTTCGGCATGACCATTATCTATTAGCCACCGATTAATGTTTGTATCTCCCAATAAAATAGTTACTAAATAACTTTCAGCACCGTTAATTCTATTTTTATAAGTGTGTATTTCAACTTCCTTATTCAAGATCTTTTCCTTTAACAAGTCTCGTGTCATAATTCCTGCTTCCCGTTCTTCATCCGGTATTTTCGGAGCATTAACACCGTATAGTCGTAATTTTAATTCCTTATAATTAGAAAACCCAAGATCCACTATCGCCATTACGGTTTCACCGTCACAGACCTCATTTATTTTGGCTTTATAATTATACATGCCCCGACTTTATGTTAAAGCTACAGTCTAATACGGAATTAAAAAAGAGGGTTTTTCCTGTTTTTTAATTCAACAAAAAGGCCGTTCCTATTTGAACAGCCTTTATTTCAATGAATTAAAGAGTTAAAATACGTAAATCTAATAGTTCAACAGCTGCTCAATCTTTGCTTTCACTTTTTCTACGGAAGGGATCATGGTTTCTTCCAGTACTGAATTTAAAGGGATTGCAGGCATATTTTCAGAACCGATGATCATCACAGGTGCATCCAATTGCTGAAAGCACTCTTCCTGTATCCTGCCCTGCAGCGCTCTTGAAAAACTGTTTTCTGAAGGCTCTTCGGTGACCACCAGACATTTTCCGCACTTCTTCACCGAAGCAAAAACCGTTTCGTAGTCAAGGGGATGCAAGGTTCTTAGATCTACGATTTCTATTTGTTTTTGAAGTCCTAATTCCTGAGAAGCATTCATTGCCCAGTGCACACCCATTCCATAGGTAATTATGGACAACGTTTCTTCTTCCTCCTGTTTCCAGATCTCCTGAAGCACCCAGGCCTTACCAAAGGGTAATATATAGTCCTCTGAAGGCTCTACGGAGGTAGCACCTTTTGTGCCTTTCACTTTACTCCAGTATAACCCTTTATGTTCAAAGATAACTACCGGATTAGGGTCGTAATAGGCGGCCTTAAGCAGTCCTTTTAGGTCGGCGCCATTTGAGGGGTACGCGATCTTAAGTCCGCGTATGTTAGTCACTACACTTTCCACCGATGAGGAGTGGTATGGGCCCCCACTCCCATAGGCTCCAATAGGAACTCTCAGGATCATAGAAACCGG
This sequence comes from Constantimarinum furrinae, assembly GCF_014295415.1. Classification (GTDB taxonomy): domain Bacteria; phylum Bacteroidota; class Bacteroidia; order Flavobacteriales; family Flavobacteriaceae; genus Constantimarinum; species Constantimarinum furrinae. The sequence goes on along the minus strand of NZ_CP052909.1, from coordinate 1,524,561 downwards.
CCATTTTCCATTAGACAGATAACAACTCCGACTCACTTCGGTAAACAATTGATTGAGACCAGGCCAAATATAATCGGCAAACTGAACCTCAACAATAGGTTTTAAGCCCACAGCGCTCATTCCCACCGTCGAGCCAACTATAAATGCTTCTTGTATAGGCGTGTTAAACACCCGGTTGTCTCCAAATTTCTGAGCCAGTGTGGCAGCTTCCCTAAAAACTCCGCCCAGTCTTCCGCCTACATCCTGACCGTATAGCAGACATTCCTTGTGCTTTGCCATCAACTCTTCGATCGCAAATAAGGCACAGTCTACCATTACTACTTTTTCGGCGCCCTGAGGCGAACGCTCTCCTTTCTCTTCGGTAACCGGTGTGGGTGCAAAGTCATGGGTAAACAGGTCTTCGGGTTTGGGCTCTTCGGCTTTCAACGCTTTCTCAAAATCCTTCTGCACTGTTTCTTTAGCCTGTTTTTCGATATCCTCAATTCCTTTCTCTGAAAAATCATTGTTCAACAGGAGAGAACGAAGTTTAGGGTAAGGGTCTCGGCTTCGAGCCTCCTCAAGATCATCGCGATAAAATTCCATTCGAACCCCCGAAGTATGGTGATTTAACAACGGAACTTTCGCGTGTACCAGAAACGGACGTCTTTCAGTCCTAATTTTTTCAATAACATTCTGAAGGGTAGTATAACTCTCTTCAAAATTAGTCCCGTCTATGGAAACAGCTTCCAGGCCGTGAAATCCGGCTGCGTATTCCGCCGCATTTTGCGCCCGGGTTTCGGCTTCATTGGCGCTAATATCCCAACCATTATCCTGAACCAAATATAAAATAGGCAATTGCTTTAGAGCTGCCATTTGGAAAGCTTCTGCAATCTCGCCTTCAGTCACGGAAGCATCCCCCAAGGAGCATACCACTATAGGCTTTAATTCGGTATCATTCTCATTATTCTTAGGCTCAATTCCTTCGGCTTCCTTATACCAAAACCCTAAAGCCACTCCTGTTGCCGGAATCGTCTGCATTCCTGTGGCACTGCTCTGATGCGGAATTTTAGGTTTATCATCATCTTTTAAACTAGGGTGCGAATAGTAGGTTCTTCCACCGGAAAAAGGATCGTCCCGCTTCGCCAGTACCTGTAACATGAGCTCGTAAGGCTTCATTCCAATGGCCAAAAGCATAGAATCATCTCTGTAATAAGGAAAAGCGTAATCCTGAGGCAGCAATTGAAGACCCAAAGCAGTTTGAATCACTTCGTGACCACGTGATGTGGCATGCACATATTTAGAGACTAACTTAAAATTCTCTTCATAGAGTTCGGTCATTGCCTTGGCCGTACAGACAGTGGTAAAGGCTGTTTTTAATATGTTCTTTGGTAATCGGGTTTTCATGAAGTTTATTCTACTTTTAGCATCCAGTTAAAGTGATCTTCGGATTTTCCTGACTTTATAGCATTTAACCTATTGTTGATCTCAAGACCAACAGGACTTTCATCACTCACGTGAATAGTTTCTTCTGAAGTCCCTATTTCCTGTATGTAAGCGATCCCCACAGCAGTTCCTGTTCCGAAGGCTTCTTCCAGGGTTCCGTCCTGAGAGGCATTCCGGATTTCACTTAATGTAACGGGGCGTTCTTCCACGGAATAGTTCATATGCTTTAATAAGGTGATCACACTGTCACGGGTAACCCCATCGAGGATCGCACCATCACGCTTTGGGGTAACAAATTTCCCATCAATTTTAAAGAAAATGTTCATGGTCCCCACCTCCTGAATGTACTTATGCTCATGCGCGTCCAGCCATAGAACCTGATCGTATCCTTTGGCCTTAGCTATCTCGGTGGGTCTGATAGCAGCGGCATAATTTCCTGCAGCTTTCGCTTCACCGGTTCCTCCTTCAGCAGCTCTGATATATTTTTTTTCCGCATACAGTCTAATACGCTTGCTGAAAAACGGTCCGGCAGGCGAGGCGATAATAATAAACTTGAAACTCGTTGCTGCCCGCATGCCTATAAAGGGTTCATCGGCATACATGAAAGGTCTCAGATACAATGCGCTTCCATCTTTTTTCGGAATCCAATGGCTTTCGATCTTTACAAGTTCCTTTAATCCTTCAACAAATAAATCTTCAGGAAATTCGGGCATTCCCATGCGCTGAGCACTAAAATTCAACCGTTGTGCATTTTTCGCCGGTCTGAATAAGAGAGGCGTTCCATCTTTATCTGTAGTAGCTTTCATTCCTTCAAATATCGCTTGACCGTAATGAAGCGCCATAGCCGCAGGATGCGTGGGGATCATGCCAAGAGGTTCCACTCTGGGATTATTCCATTGTCCGTTATTAAAATCGCAAATGAACATATGGTCTGTAAATACCCGACCTAAAGGGATGTTATCAAAATCTACCGAATCTCGTTTGGAAAGATTAGTCTTTGTGATCTTTATGGGTTCTGAAATTGTCATAAACGTATTATTTTCTGTTTCACTTAAGTCGTTTTGAGAACGAATCGTATCATGTTCATATTTTTCGTTTGGTGTCGAAATTCTCAAGATAATCGGCAATTCGTCTTAAAAAAGACCCGGCCAGAAATCCATCCACAATGCGGTGATCAAAAGAAAGGGACAAGTACATCATATGTCGGATCTCGATACTATCACCCTCGGCTCGCTCCATGACTTCAGCACGCTTCTTGATGATTCCGGTAGCCAGGATGGCGGCTTCCGGCTGATTGATAATTGGAGTACCCATAACACTGCCGAAGGTACCCACATTGCTTATGGTAAAGGTACTGCCCTTGGTTTCATCCCCTTTAAGCTTGTTGTCTCGTGCCTTCCCTACTAGATCGTTTGTAGCTTCAGCCAGAGATTTCAAGTTTAACGTATCGGCATTCTTAACTACAGGCACTATTAGATTTCCGGAAGGTAAGGCCGTCGCCATCCCTATGTTGATCTCGTCCTTTACAATAATATTTGTACCGTCAAGGGATGAGTTTATCATCGGAAAATCTTTAATAGCCTTGGCCACCGCTTCAATAAACAGCGGTGTAAAGGTGAGTTTTTGGTTGTATTTATTTTGAAAGGTGACCTTATTTTCATTTCGCCATTGAACCATTTCAGTAAGATCTGCCTCCACATAAGCCGTGACATGCGGAGCAGTGGTTGCACTAAAAACCATATGATCTGAGATCATTTGGCGCATTCGATCCATCTCAATGATCTTTCCCGTACCCTTATCAAATTTGAGATCCGGAACCTGAAATCCCGAAGGAGTAACAACAGCTTGCGCGAACTTATATGGTCTGCCTTCCGAGATATAATTCATCAGGTCTGTTTTGCGCAATCTGCCATCCTTTCCGGTACCCGGAATTCTTGCCAGTTCTTCGTAACTAATATGGTGCTGTCGAGCAATGCTGTCTATTAACGGACTAACAAAGACATTTTCATTAACCTTAAATGCTGTTTGTTTGGCGGTACTTTTCTGCTTACTATTTGGTGTTAGTTGCGATATTTTCGGATCCTTCTTGTTTACTTCTGAAGACTTTTTCGCTGCCTTTTTTGGAGCTACTCCGTCTTGTAATTCCAGAACAGCGATCACTTCGCCCACCGGAACGACCTCCTTAGGTCCGTATTTTTGTGATATGAGCCTTCCCGAAGCGGGCGCAGGTACTTCATTATCGACCTTGTCTGTGGCCACTTCCAGCAGTATATCTCCTTCTTCAAAAGACTGACCCTCATCTACCAACCAGTTGATGATGGTTCCTTCGGTGATGCTCTCACCCATCTTTGGCATTTTAAATTCCTGTGTAGACAGGAATCTCTCCTTATTGCTCATTTTGATTTCTATTATTACTTTCGATATCGTTCCTGTCTAAATTCAATTGTTTAGTTGTCATAATGTAAACATACCAACAACTCATTCTTCTATATTCTCAGATTCCTGCTTACGCAGGAAGTAATCACCCATCTTTGGCATTTTAAAATCAATTTCAGACATGCTATTCTTTTCTTTTTATTTCCTGAAGGGTTTTATAAAAATCCTCTTGTTTTGGTCTGTTCTCAGGAATCTCGCGAAGTGGAGCAACTTCCTTTAAACTTTTATGACAATCTGAAGGCAGTTGTTGATACAACCTGGTTCCTGCCGTTTTCCACGCTATCATTTCATCTGAAACTTCCTTTATAGCTTTTGCCGGATTCCCAACGATCAATTGCCGCTTTTCAAAAATCGTCTCCGCTTTTATAAAGCTCATTGCACCTACGATACATTCAGCACCAATATAGGCATCATCCATAATAACACTGTTCATTCCTATAAGACAGTTTTCACCAAGATTAGCTCCGTGAATGACAGCTCCATGACCTACGTGCGCGCCTTCTTCGAGTACAATGGATTTTCCCGGAAACATATGCACCGTACAATTCTCCTGAACATTTACGCCGTCCTTTAGAATGATCTCCCCCCAATCACCGCGTATCGCAGCTCCCGGACCTATATAACAATGCTTACCAATGATCACGTTTCCGGTCACGGCTGCAAGGGGGTGCACAAAACTGCTTTCGTGTACCACAGGAATATGTCCGTTAAAGCTGTAGATCATTATTTAAATCGTTTTAAAGTCTCTTTTGTGAAATCGCTTAGCACCAATCTTCCACTAATCGCTGCTCTTTCTGCCAAAAGGGTATCCCAATTTTCAGTACCCTGCCACATCACCCGCTTCATCTCCTTCATCGCTTCGGGATTATAGCTGCACAAGTTTTCGGCGAATGCCTGAACTGCTTCATCCATGGCTTCAGTCGTATCGAATACCTGAGCATACAAGCCTTTTTGGCGAGCCCATTCGGCATCGTAAAACGTATTTGCATCAATAGCGATCTGAGACATTCCGCTAAGACCCAGTTTACGTTCCACTGCTGGCCCCACGACAAATGGTCCGATTCCCACATTAAGTTCACTTAACTTAATAGCCGCAAATTTGGTAGCCATACAATAATCTGTTGCCGAAGCCACACCTACGCCTCCACCAACGGTTTTCCCCTGGATTCGGCCAATAATGAACTTAGGACATTTACGCATGGCATTGATCACATTGGCAAATCCACTGAAGAATACACGGCCCGTTTCAGCGTCATTAATATTGATAAGTTCTTTAAAACTCGCCCCAGCACAAAATGTACGTTCCCCTCCGCTTTTCAGAATGATCACTTTTACGTTGATATCCGCACCGGCCTTGTTGATCTCATCCACGAGTTGCGCAAGTATATCTCCCGGAAGGCTGTTATGTGCCGGATGAAAGAATTCGATAGTTGAAACTTCGTTCTCTATATGTTGTTTTACGTAGGGTTTAGTCAAAATTTTAAGTTTTAAATTAATCCGAATTGCGAAAAATGATGATTTAAATGTTTACGTTCAAGCAGGTAAGAATCGTACTTCCCGATGATTCCGAAAACAGCATTTTTGGTGGTTGCTTCAGGATTTTCCTTATAATACTGAAGATATTCATTCCGTGCCTCCAGCAATTTCTTCTTAGCCGTTTCCAGATCGGGATGGGTTAGCATATCCATTTTAGCCTGTTTAGCCAGGGGAAAGTCGTAGTTTCTGGGCATCGGCTCATAATTGTATAAGGTTTCCTGTACTTTATCAATATATTTTTCAGGGGTAGAAATTTCAAAATCCTGAATTTGTCCTGCCTTTATTCTATAAGTGTATTCCAGATGTTCAACCATTTGCTGCGGCGTCATAGTTCCCCATAGCGGCTTGGTGTCTTCTTTTAATTTACCGAGTAGTTCTTCAATCTTTTCTGAAGTCATTTCAGTAAATACTGTTTGCTTTTTCTGAACCATGGTAAGGATGGTAGCAATAGCGACCAGATCTTCCTGATCGTCTGCCGGCTCAGCATCAAAAACTTCAACATACCATTTTACTATACCCGATGGATGCTCTTTTCCTCGCGAATCGCGATCTATCTTCTGTTTGCAGGTAAGTCGCACATAGACTGTATCGTTATGATAGATCGGCCGAAGAAATCTGCATTCTTCCAATCCGTAGTTTGCGGCAACAGGTCCCTTATTTGGGTATACAAATAAGCCGGCAGCTGCCGCCAGTATGAAGTAGCCATGAGCGGTTCTTTTTTCGAAAATACTTCCTTCCAAAGAGGTAATATCGGTATGTGCGTAAAAGTGATCCCAGGTTAGGTTGGCAAAATTTACAATATCCCCATCGGTAATCGTCCGCTTATGGGTCATAAGTGACATGCCCGGTTCGATATCTTCCCAGTGATAGGAAAACGGATGGTTTTGTGCATCCTTATAGTCTGCTTTTGGCTGATAGATTCCGGTGATTTCGGTTAGTGTTGTTGGAGAGCCCTGTATGGCACAACGCTGTAAATAATGTTTTATACCCCGCATGCCACCCATTTCTTCTCCACCTCCTGCCCGTCCCGGACCACCATGGATGAGATTAGGTAAAGGCGAGCCATGACCCGTGCTTTGCTTGGCACTTTCCCGGTTAAGAACGAGGATTCTTCCGTGATGTGTTGCCGCAGCAACTGTATATTCTTTCGCAATTTTGTTGTCGTTCGTGACAATGGAACTCACCAGAGATCCTTTACCCATTTTTGATAGTGTAATGGCTTCATTGAGATCCTTGTACGGCATCAAAGTACTTACAGGTCCAAACGCTTCAGTGATATGTGCCGCTTCGTTCTGTAAGGGCTTGTCTTCACGCAGCAATACCGGTTTAAAGAAGGCTCCCTTTTTAGAATCGGCACCCAGTGTTTCTACCTCATCGAGAGTTCCGTAGACGATTTGCGCGGTTTTGGTAATCTTCCCTATTTGTTCCTTTACCGAATTGCGTTGTGCGTCATTAACCAAGGATCCCATTCGAACTTCCTTTAAACGCGGATCGCCGATGGTCACTTTATCCAAGGCTTTACCCAAAGCGATCTGAACGTCTTCCACTAGTTTTTCAGGAACAATGATGCGTCTTATGGCTGTACATTTTTGTCCGCATTTTACAGTCATCTCATTGCGCACTTCTTTGATAAACAAATCAAACTCCGGAGTACCCGAAACCGCGTCCTCACCTAAAATAGAGGCATTTAAGGAATCGGCTTCCATAGTGAAGGGTACAGATTCTTCTATTAGTTGCGGATGATTTTTAAGTGTTCTCCCTGTACTTGCCGAACCTGTGAAGGTCACCACGTCCTGAGATTGCACAGTATCGAGTATATTTTTTGCGGTACCGCTAATAAGCTGAATGGCACCTTCGGGAAGTATGCCTGAAGCAACAATTTCCTTTACAACGGCTTCAGTTAAGTAGGCAGTCTGTGGTGCCGGAAGTACCACCGCAGGCATTCCCGCCATCCAATTTACGGCACACTTTTCCAACATTCCCCAGACCGGAAAATTAAAAGCGTTAATATGAACTGCAACACCTTCTCGGGGCACCATAATGTGATGCGCCATAAACCGCCCACCACGCGAAAGATCTATAGGGTCGCCTTCTACGTGATACGACTGATTGGGAAATAATTTCCGAAGAGAAGCATTGGCAAAAAGATTTCCGAAGCCACCTTCAATATCGATCCAGGAATCGATCTTAGTCGCTCCTGTTCTATAGCTTAATTCGTAAAAGGCATCCTTTCTTTTGGTTAGATAAAGAGCCAATTTCTTCAGCATATTTCCCCGTTCCTGAAATGTCATCTTCCGAAGTGTCGCTCCTTTATCCCTTCCGTATTGAAGAATGGCCGGCACATCCAAACCTTCTGTCGTTACACTTGTAAAATGCTCACCAGTTACAGAATCGAGAACTGGAGAACCTTCTCCTAATCCATCGACCCACTTTCCGGTTACGTAATGTTGTGTTTTAGTCATAATTATGCTCTTATTCGAAGTATTTCACCATTTATTTTTCCCTTAACCGATTTTACATATCCGTCAACCACTTTATTCATTGCAACGGGAGTATTTCCGGGGAAATAATCCTTGTATTTTTCATAGGCATCTTCCACAAGATCTGCAGATACCACATTAACCCGATGTCCGTTATCAAGTTCGAGAGCCACTGCCTTTACAAAACTCTGTACAGCGCCATTTACCATAGCAGCACTGGTAGTCATATCGACCGGCTCGTCTGCTAAAATTCCTGTCGTTAGTGTAATGGAACCTCCGGGGTTTAAATGTTTTCTTCCCAGTCTCACTAAATTTACCTGCCCCATCATCTTACTTTTTATACCGATGTAATAATCCTCTTCCGATAGGTTATCGAATTTGTCCCATTTTGCATCTCCTGCAATATTTACAACGGCGTCTAATGTCCCGGACTTTTCGAACATTTTCTTTATAGATTCTGAAGATGAGATATCGACGGTCACATCACCTGAATTTCTTCCGGCTACGATTACTTCATCCGTCTCAGAAAAACGTTCCACCACCTTTTTACCTATAGTACCACTTCCGCCTATTATTAAAATTTTCATTTAAATTATGTATTTAAGAAATTATGTGTTCAACTTGAAACATATTTCATCCATTTTGACCTGTATGATCTGTTATGTTACATTTTCTATAATGGTTGCATATCCTTGTCCTACACCCACACACATGGTAATTAACGCATAACGCTTTCCGGTTTCCTTTAACTCTAACGCAGCCGAATATGCAAGTCTGGCTCCGGTAACACCTAATGGATGTCCAATGGCTATCGACCCGCCATTTGGGTTTATTCTTGGATCATTATCGTCCAGACCCCATTCACGAATGCAGGCCAGCGCCTGTGAAGCAAAGGCTTCATTCAATTCTATTACATCCATATCCTTCATAGTAAGCCCTGCTTTTTCTAAGGCTTTATTACTCGCCTCTACCGGACCGATACCCATAATTCGAGGTTCCACTCCAACAACGGCAGAACTTACAATTCGCGCGAGTGGTTTTAGATTATATTTATTTACGGCATCTTGGGAAGCAATGATGGTAGCCGCCGCTCCGTCATTGAGACCTGATGCATTTCCGGCGGTAACACTTCCATCTTTTTTGAAGGCCGGCCGAAGTTTTGCAAGAATTTCCTTGGTTGTTCCCGGTTTTATGAACTCGTCATCCTTAAAAAGGATCGGATCTTTTTTTCGCTGTGGAATTTCAACAGCTACGATCTCCTTGGCAAGCCTTCCGCTCTTCTGCGCTTTTGAAGCTTTCATCTGACTCGAATACGCGAATGCATCCTGATCTTCCCGGGTGATATTGTGTTTTTCGACCAGATTTTCGGCAGTATTTCCCATCCCGTCGGTTCCGTACATCTCGTGCATCTTCTGATTTACGAAACGCCATCCAAAACTGGAATCATACATCTTAGCATCGGTTCCAAAGGCACTGGACGGCTTTGCGATGACATAGGGTCCTCTGGTCATATTTTCAACACCTCCGGAAATAAACAAGTCGCCATCTCCGGTTTTTATTGCTCTATTGGCATGAATAATAGCCGAGAGTCCGCTGCTGCACAGTCTGTTGACTGTTTCACCGGGTACGGTGAAAGGCAGGCCTGCCAGCAGCAGCGACATACGTGCAACGTTACGGTTATCTTCGCCTGCCTGATTGGCGCAACCCATGATCACGTCATCAAACGCATCTTTAGGGATTTTCGGATTGCGTTTTACAATTTCAGAGATCACTAAAGCCCCAAGATCATCGGTTCTTATAGTGCTTAAACTTCCTTTATAATTCCCGATCGGGGTTCGTATGCCATCTATTATGTATGCTTCCATATTATTTTGTCCAATCTTTTGTTGTTCGGTAGACAACTCCTTTGAATAAGGCAACTAATTCTTCGCCTCGTTTTACTTCAATGATGTTGAATCCAAGCTTTGTTTTTTGATGATCTAATATTGCTTCCGCAGTAATATAATCACCCTCTTCAAGTGCTTCAATATGATTAATACTCGTCTCTATAGAAACAGCATATTTGCCATGAGTATTCGCTGCAAACCCAAATGCCGTATCTGCCAAACTGTAACTTATTCCACCGTGTGCTTTATTCATGCTGTTCAGCATTTCCTGTCTAATGGTCATTCCCACTTTACATCTTCCAATCTCACATTCAAGGATCTCAATACCCAGCCATGTGCTAAAAGCGTCTTGAGATAACATCTTATAAGGTATTTCTTCTCCTTTTAACATTTATACAAAAAATTTTGAACCATTTTGTTTCATTTTTCGCAATAAAGGAGAACATCGATACCGGTCTTCATGATACATATCATACAGTTTATCTAATTCAGAAACGCACCAGTTAAGACCTTTTTCGTCTGCCCAAGCCAATAATCCTTTGGGGTAATTAACACCCTTGGTCATGGCATTATCGATATCCTCTGCCGAGGCGATGTTCCAGAATAATGCATCGGCTGCTTCGTTGATAAGCATCACCAATACTCTATCAAAAATTCTTTTTGCCAGAACCTCATCCGATTTCGGTTCAGGTTTAACAGCGCCTTCGGCATAATTATAATATCCCTTTCCTGTTTTTCTGCCTAAATACCCGGCTTCCGAAAATCGTTTCTGGGTAAAGGCCGGCTTATATCTGGGGTCGTAGTAAAAAGCTTCGAATACGGTTTCGGTGACGGTATAGTTCACATCGTTCCCTATAAAGTCCATCAACTCAAACGGCCCCATTCTAAACCCTCCAATCGTTTTCATCGCGTGATCGATGGTCGCGAAATCAGCAATACCTTCCTCGTAGATTCTCAGTGCCTCCCCATAAAAAGGTCTTGCAACACGGTTTACAATGAATCCCGGAGTGTCTTTGGCTACTGCTACTGTTTTTCCCCATGCTTTGATGGTTTCCACCGATCGCTCCAATACGTCTTCTGAAGTTTGGATTGCCGGTATTACCTCGACGAGTTTCATAAGTGGAGCAGGATTGAAAAAATGAATACCGATACATCGCTCCGCATTCTCAAGAACTGCCGCAATGGATGCAATCGATAAAGAAGAAGTGTTGGATGCAATGATGCAATCTGCTGAAACGATCCCTTCCAATTCTTGAAAGACCTTTCGCTTTATATCAATATTTTCAACGATGGCCTCTATAACAAGTTCTGAATCTGAAAATCCCGACAAGGACTCTGTATAATCTATACTTTGCTGTATCCGTGATTTTTCTTCCGAAGTAATCCTTCCCTTTTCAATTAGACGATCAAGGATCTTTTCCAAAGACCGTTCTGCGTTCTCCAAAGCACTTTTGCTGGTATCGAACAGTCTTACCTTACAGCCGGCGGTTGCCGCTACCTGTGCTATTCCGCTGCCCATGGTTCCCGCTCCTATTATTCCAATATTTTCGATCATTTACTTTCCTTTAAAAACCGGTTTTCTTTTTTCAACAAAGGCCGCAACGCCTTCTGCATAATCGTCACTCTGTGCGGCTTCAATTTGTAATTTTGACTCAAGATTCAGTTGTGAATCTAAGGTATTCGCCATTGACTCATTTAATAATCGTTTGGTCATCCCCAAGGCCTTTGTAGGCATATTCGCCAGTACTCGCGCCAGATTATTCACTTCTTCATCAAAGGTTTCTGAAGAAAATACCCCGTATACCATTCCCAATCGCTCTGCTTCCATTGCTGGCACTTTATCACCTAACATCATCAAGGCAGATGCTTTCTGAAAACCGATAAGTCTGGGTAAAAAGAAGGTCCCCGCACTATCCGGGATCAATCCAATTTTACTGAATGCCTGAATAAAACTAGCATGTTCGGAAGCAACAACCACATCACATGCCAGTGCAATATTTGCTCCTGCCCCTGCTGCTACCCCGTTAACTGCGGCAATGATGGGCTTTTCTATCTTTCTAATTCTGGTAATAATGGGATTATAATGCTCTTCCAGTATTTTTTTGAATCCGGGGTTGAGTTCGGGAGTTGTAACTTCTTTCAGGTCCTGACCCGCACAAAAAGCCTTACCGTTTCCTGTGATCACTATGGCGCGAACGTTAGGATTGGTTTCGCAAGCATCCAATTCATTCTGAAGCAAAAGCGCCATTTCCCTGTTAAAACTATTGAACACATCGGGCCTGTTCAAGGTGATCCGGGCAATTTTATCATTTATATCTAAGGTTATCGATCTCATAATTTGTGATTATTGTATTTTAAAATACGGGTTGTAGATCAAACCGATCACATTTCCCCACGGATCTCGTACCGATGCTACCATAAGTTCTCCACCCACATTTGTTGGAGCCTCGTGCGCTGTAGCACCAAGATCTAAAATTCTTTGATATTGTTTTTGTATATGCTTTACACCCCAATACGACAGTACATTATCGCTTTTTTCAGTTTGAGGTTGTTCTTCCGGGAGCAATCCCAGTTCGAACCCACCAATATTAAAGCCTACATAAAATGGTTCATCAAAATAAGGCGTTACCTCAAAGGCTTTGCTATACCAGGATTTGGCCTCCTTTAGATCGGCAACTTTGTATATAGTAGTTCGTAATCCCAGCATCATTTTAAACATTTAAAATAGTCGAACGGTTCCTCACAATCATCACACTTAAACAATGCTTTACAGGCTGTGGAACCAAACTGACTCACCATATGGGTATTGGTACTGCCGCAGTTTGTACATTTTACAAGTCTTGCATTGCCTAATAAAACTTCTTTATCGGCCGTTTCAGACAGCGGAGCAGCGATTCCGTATGCTTCCATTTTTCGCTTTCCTTCTTCACTTATCCAATCGGTCGTCCAAGCCGGAGCCAAGACAAGACTCACTTTTGCTGTTTTACCAACTTCAGAGAAGGCCTTTCTCAAATCATCACCAATAACATCCATTGCCGGGCATCCCGAATAGGTTGGTGTTAATTTAATATGTACCACACCATCTATTTCAACGGCTTCCCTGATAACTCCAAGATCCAGCACGGTTAACACCGGGATCTCTGGATCTGAGACCGTTTTTAGAACGGGTATCAAGGCATCATCGATATTGGGTTGAACAGCTACCATACTTTTACCATTTCATATCGGGATAGGTACGTTGCATATACTGAAGATCGGCCAACAAATACCCCATATGTTCGGTATGGGTTCCTGTTTTTCCTCCCCGTGTGAAGAATTTACTTTCCGGAATGGTAAGCGTGGCTTCGGTTAACACTTCTGCTACACTTTTATAATATTTCTCTTTTAGCTTAGAAACATCGACTGCGATTCCGGCCTCAACCATGGTATTATCATTTTCGGTAAGGTCGAAGAGTTCGTCGGTAAAACGCCATAAAGCGTCGATCGCTTCCTGAATTTTATCATGACTTTCTTTAGTTCCATCACCCAATCGCTTGATCCAGTCTGAAGAAAAGCGCTGGTGATAACTCACTTCTTTTATTCCTTTATTCGCTATGGCCACCAGTGTTTCGTCCTTACTTTTCTGAAGCTCCTGCATAAACAGAAGATGATAGACATCAAAGAGGAATTGTCTTCCGATCACATAACCGAAGTGGGTATTAGGTTGCTCCAGAAGCAGCACATTTTTATAATCTCTTTCAAGCCTTAAAAAAGCAATATCATCCTCTGTCTTTGAATCCCCTGAAACCGAAGCTGCGTACTGATAGTAGCTTCTGGTCTGCCCCAAGAGATCCAGTGAAATATTCGTTAGCGCGATATCGGTTTCCAGATTGGGACCATGACCGCATAATTCACCCAGGCGTTGAGCGAGGATGAGCGAGTTATCGGCTATTCCGAGAATATAATTATATAGGTTTTCCTTATTCATACTACATGTGCTTTACTTCATCGGGAAGGTCGTAAAAGGTAGGATGGCGGTATACTTTATCCTGAGCCGGTTCAAAAAGTTCACCATTATCATCGGGGTTGGAAGCCGTAATATGTTTACTTTCCACCACCCAGATGCTCACACCTTCATTTCGACGGGTATATACGTCTCGTGCATTTTCAAGGGCCATTTCGGCATCGGTAGCATGCAGACTTCCAAAATGCCGGTGTTCGAGTCCGTTTTTACTTCGAACGAAGACTTCCCATAAAGGCCAATTGTTTTTCATAATATAAGTCGTTTGTAATTAGGTGTTAGGAGTTATAAATTATTGATTTCTCAATGTCCTTTACTCCCTAACTCGCTTTCGCTACTTTTTTCTTTGCTTGCTTTTCGGCATAGGCCATGGCGGCATCTCTAACCCAGGTGCCATTCTCCCAGGCATCCACACGGGCTTTCATTCGTTCCTTATTGCAGGGTCCATGTCCTTTTACTACTTGCCAAAACTCGTCCCAGTCTATTTCTCCAAAATCGTAATGACCCGTTTCTTCATTGAATTTAAGATCGGGATCCGGAATGGTAAGCCCCAACAGATCCGCCTGAGGTACGGTTTGATCTATAAACTGCTGTCGTAACTCATCATTGGTCTTACGCTTTAACTTCCATTTTAAGGATTGTTCGGTGTGTACCGACGCATCATCGGTGGGTCCCAACATCATAAGACTTGGCCACCACCAGCGGTTAAGGGCATCCTGCGCCATGTCTTTTTGTTCGGGTGTTCCGTTGCACAGCGTTAACATGATCTCAAATCCTTGTCTTTGGTGAAAACTCTCTTCCTTACATACGCGCACCATAGCACGAGCATACGGCCCGAAGGAGGTGTTGCACAATGGCACCTGATTGATAATAGCAGCACCATCTACCAACCAACCTATGGCTCCCATATCTGCCCAGGTAACGGAAGGATAATTAAATATTGAGGAATATTTCGCTTTTCCGGAATGGAGTTGCTCATAGAGTTCATCCCTGGAGATCCCCAGAGTTTCACAGGCAGAATACAAATAGAGTCCGTGTCCTGCCTCATCCTGTACTTTAGCCAGTAAGGCGGCTTTTCGCCTTAAAGAAGGAGCTCTCGTGATCCAGTTCCCTTCAGGAAGCATGCCGACTATCTCGGAATGCGCATGTTGAGAGATCTGACGAATATGTGTCTGCCTGTATTTTTCGGGCATCCAATCCTTAGGCTCTATCTTTTCATCCCTCGCAATGCGGGCTTCAAAGATCTCTTCAAGATTTTTTAATTCCTTTTCGCTCATAATTCTATAGTTTAAAGCTGAAAGCATCAAGCCTGCAACTGTTATACATCAAAATCTACGGTTACGCTTTCAGAAGTAGGAACCGATTGGCAACTTAGTACAAAGTCCTGAGCCACCTCGTCTTCTTCCAATGCGTAATTTATTTTCATTTCCACACTACCTTCAAGAACTTTACACTTGCAGGTACTGCACACTCCCCCTTTACAGGCAAAGGGCAGGTCGGCACCGGCTCCCAATGCTGCATCAAGTATGTTGTCGAAATCACTGGTCATCGTAAAATGAAATTCCTTTCCACCATCTACTATAGTAACCTCAACACCTTCTACATTGCGCTGTGACAGCCGTTCGGCTCTCGCCTTGTCTTCTTCGGAAAGACCGGTAACGAATAATTCGTAATGCACGTTTTCTTTTGGCATTCCGGCTTTTACCAATTCATCGCGTATTAAAAAGATCATCTCTTCGGGTCCGCACAGGAAGGCTTCATTGACTTCAGAGACGTCTAAAAGTTTGCTGAAAATTTCGTCTAGTTTTTCTGAGGTAAATCTGCCGTTTAGCAGTTCTATATCTCTGTGCTCCTTGGTGAGGAAATAAAATATTTCCAACCTTCCGAAGTACTTATTCCGAAGCTGCTCGATCTCCTCCTTAAAGATAATGGATTTGACGGTTCGATTCAAGTAGAATAACTTAAATTTAGCATTGGGTTCCAGTGCCAAATGGGTCTTGATCATAGACATAACCGGTGTAATTCCGCTTCCGGCAACAAAAGCCACATAGGTTTTTGGTTCCGTCGAAATCTCTACACCAAATGCGCCGCTTGGCGCCATGATCTCCAGAGTGTCACCGGTTGCCAGTTTCGAATTCACAAAACTTGAAAATTTGCCTCCGTAGATCTGTTTTACAGCCACTTTCCATTCCTTGTCGGCAGGACTGGAGCACAGACTATAGGATCTACGAGTATCTTCACCGTCGATATCGGCCTTGAGGGTGAGGTGTTGCCCCTGACTAAAATTGAATTCTTCAGCCAATTCTTCAGGAACATCGAAAGTGATCACCGAACAATCGTCGGTTTCCTTATAAATGTCCTTTACTTTTATTTTATGAAACTTTGCCACAGTCTTTTTGTCGTAATTTGAATACAAAACTAACGTTTGTTAGTTAGAATTGCAAGTTAAATAATTCCCTGTATTAAAACCGCCACCATCTCCCTCTTGAGAAGGTTTACATCCAGTTTTCCTCTCTTTTGATACCATAGGTACAATGTTCTTAAGGTTGAAAGAATAGAAAACAAGATCACCTCGGGATGATAAGATTTAATTTCTCCTAGTTCGATTCCTTGTTTGATGATCTGCCTGAAATTCTCTTCATAATCTTCCCGCATTCTTACAAAAGATTCAAGATCTTCATTTTCCAGGTGCATCCAGTCATTGTTAAGTGCTGCAAGTCCTTCGGAATAGTTTACCGTAATGTCGATATGCAACTCTATGATCCGTTCAATTTTTTTTAACGGGGATTCTGAAGATTGCATCACCGAATTCATCCCAAGCGTAAATTCTCTGGCAACCCTTAAAATAAGCGTAGATAGTAACTCCTGCTTGCCAGAGATATGATTGTAAAGACTTGCAGCCTTTATGCCCATAGCCAAAGCAATATCACGCATAGAAACCGCATTATAACCTTTCTCCTTAAAAAGTTGTGATGCGACCTCTATAATTTCTTCTTTCCGGGTAAGGGTTTTCATGGAGATGCAAGATACTAAATTTACTAACCTGCCCCTAGCACCAAATTGTTGGTTGTTTTTAGGTTTAACATCCCTCCCAAGACCCTTCTGCTTAATAGGATTTCCACTAAAGGATTGCGATAGAAACCTGCCGTGGCCAGGTCTCGTAGAATTAGCGTAACTATGAAGGAGCACGGCTAAGTCGAGCATTCTGAGGCTTCGTTGGAACTCTCGCAATAGCCATATGCGGATGCGAGTTGTTAAAACTTGGCTTTGCCCGTTGACAAGCCTACCCCATCTGAAGCTACCATAGGGAAGCGAAGGTGGGGAACGCCCAAAAAAGAACTACTTATCCTTTGAATTGGAGAATACTTAGTACTTTTGAAAACGATGCAGAACACTATTGAAACCAACGAATTGCTGGAGCGGTTACCTCCCCATTTAAAGCAGTATATAAAACCGCAGAACTACGAGCAGTACACTCCTGTAAATCAGGCCGTATGGCGCTATGTAATGCGAAAAAACGTAGATTACCTAAGCAAGGTGGCGCATGAAAGTTACCTTGACGGTCTTCGGAAAACGGGCATCTCAATCAACGAAATCCCTTCGATGTATGGGATGAACCGGATCCTGAAGGAGATAGGCTGGGCAGCCGTGGCCGTAGACGGATTTATACCGCCCAATGCCTTTATGGAATTTCAGGCGTATAAGGTTTTGGTGATCGCCAGTGATATCCGTCAGTTAGAAAATATCGAATACACCCCTGCTCCGGATATTATTCACGAAGGTGCCGGACATGCCCCAATTATTGCCAGTCCCGATTATGCCGAGTACCTGCGTCGGTTTGGTGAAATTGGCGCAAAAGCCATTTCGAGTGCGCACGACATGGAAATGTACGAGGCCGTGAGGGAGTTGTCTATACTAAAGGAAGCGGATGGCATTGCCAAAGAAAAAATAGAAAAGGCAGAAAAAAGGGTCACCGATCTGCAACAAAAAAAGACAGATCCTTCTGAAATTTCATTGATACGAAACCTGCATTGGTGGACAGTGGAATACGGACTCGTGGGAACCGTAGATAAACCAAAAATCTATGGTGCCGGATTATTGTCATCCATTGGCGAAAGTACCTGGTGCATGAAACCTGAAGTAAAGAAGATCCCTTACAGCATTTCCGCGGCCTATCAGGAATTTGATATTACCAAGCCACAACCTCAGCTTTATGTGACACCCGATTTTGCCTACTTGCAGGAAGTTCTGGAAGAATTTGCCAATACTATGGCGGTGCGAAAAGGAGGCTGGCGCGGACTCAATAAACTTATCGAATCACGGCAGTTGGGAACCATAGAATTGAGCACAGGACTTCAGATTAGCGGCCTTTTTACGCGAATGATCCAAAATGAGGATAATGAGGTTGTCTATTTTGAAACTGAAGGGGAAACCGCCTTATCCTATCGAGAAAAAGAAGTGATTGGTCATGGAGTGAGCCGCCACAAAAATGGGTTCAGGTCACCGTTGGGAAAACTGAAGGGCATCAATCTTGCCATTGAGAATATGGGCCCCAGGGATCTACAGGCCTATAATTTTTACGATGGAAAACCCATTGCATTCGAATTTGAAAGCGGAATTACCGTGGAAGGGCTAAACGTGACAGGGATGCGGAATTTAGGCGGAGAATTAATGCTTATTCAATTTACCGAATGTACCGTAACCTATAAAAATGAAGTGCTTTTTTCACCGGAAATGGGCGATTTTGACATGGCCGTAGGGAAAGAAATCGTTTCAGCTTTTGCCGGTGCAGCCGATTATTTGTCCTTCGATCTCGTGAATCATGTGAGCTCTAGTGAAACCATTCGTGTAGCGCTTTCAGAAGAAGAAAAACAACTTAACGAATTCTATAAAGAGGTGAGAACGATTAGAGAATCTAAGAATTTCAAAAGCACCACCACCCGGCTTTCAGAAATTTTTGATCAGATAAAACGATCCCATCCCAACGACTGGTTATTGCCCTTAGAGATCTTTGAGTTGACCGAAAGCGATAGGATACTGAACTATCTTATCGATTTAAAATCCAGACGACCGAAAGTTGCGCACTTAATAGACGACGGATTACTTTTAATAGAGAAAGAAGTTGCCGACGGGATATAAAAGTTTAACCGATTTAAAAAAAGTTATGGGAATATTGAGTGTATTGTTTGGAGACCGATCGAAAAAGATCGAGGATTTTATGAAAAGGGATGCCGTTATTGTTGATGTAAGGAGTAAAGCAGAATATGAAAAAGGGGCTATCCCCGAATCGAAACTTATCCCCTTACCTGAAATCGAATCCAGGATCTCTGAAATTAAAGACTGGAATAAACCGGTTATCCTGTGTTGTGCGAGCGGCGTACGAAGTGGAAATGCGGCACGCATCCTGAATAATAATGGAATTGAGGCAATGAATGGCGGAGGCTGGCAGAGTTTGAGTAAGACAATAAACCGCTAGAAGTTCTTTCTTGTGTTTTTTACAAAGTAATAAACAACTATTCGTTGCTCAATAAAGTATCGGTTTGATGTTTTGTAGATCTTCTTCCTGCTGAATCACCTGCTCATTGTACTGCAAGGTCCACCCCATAGAATTGGTTAATATATAGATCTTCTGAAGTTCTGAGATCAGCCGGTTTTGGGCATTACTCACCAGCGCTGAGGCCTCAATTTTTTCTTTTAAGGAAGCTTCTACCTTATCCTTGATCTTGTTGTAATCTGAAGCTGAAAATTGATTGAAATAATCCTGCTGCACATCGTAATACTGAATATTAGGATTGATCTTCAGTTCGGGTTCGGGGATGTAGTTAATGGTGACAGTGCGTGACTCCTCATCGACGGTGGTTTCAATTTTACTTAGATCATAAGAGATACTCGCTTCGGCATTTACTACCACCAGCGCTTTCTTCCTTGCTGAAAGTACATCGATATAGAATTTCTTCCAGTCTTCGTAGGTGAAAACTTGTGCATAGGTACCTTCAGTGACGATGAGCTTGCCAACATTCGTAAGTTGCTTCTGAATAAGAGCAGTATTAGCATGCAGTTGCTCACGTCTGTCTTTTTCGTGTTCACAATACCGCAATCCGAAGACGATCACCACCGCTATAACAATTCCGAAGATAATATTCCGCATACCTGAAAAATTTACTGAAAGTTAGTGAATTTTTCATTTAACTATGCAATAAGAACAATGCGGCTTCAAAAAGTATCCGGGTTGAATTTTAAATGTCGTATTTAACGATAAACATCAGGATTCTGGGTAAGACAAAATACTGAGTCGTGGTATTAAACTGATCGTTAAAGCTATCGTTGTTAATGAACTCCGTATCCAGCAAATTGTTCGCCTGAATTCTGAATTCCCATGGACTATCGCCTTTTTGGTAATACAGATTTGCGTTTACGAAAGAATAGGTATTATCTACTGTATTGGTGTCGTTGGAGTAATTGTAATAATCCCACTCGGCGCTAAGGGTGAAATCCTTTAAAAAGTTGATGTCCACGTTGGCAAACGGGCGTTGGGTGTAAAAAGTGGATTCGAGTCCGCCATTGTCGTAATCGTTCACAGTAAGCCTGTAACCCACTTCAAAATTTGGCCAGTCTTTAAAACTACTGCGAACACTCCCCCGATAACTTTGTGTAAGACTATTACTCTCCCTAACGGCGTTGTTCACAAAATTGTTCGACTTGCTGTAGCTAAGATTACCGCTTAAACTAAATTGGATCTTCTTTATTCGTTTACTGAAACGCGCATTGGCCGAAAAAGTCTCATCCGGAAAATTACTATCGATATTGAACGGACTCCCCACTCTGTTGATTCCCACGATCTGGGAATTACTCTTAATACCTTCTAACGTCCTTGAATAGTTTAAAGAACCGCCTACATTGGTATAATTAAACATATTAAAACTAAAGTATGTTAGATTATAATTATGTGACAAGGAATTCTCAAGAAAGCGATTACCGCGATACAGACTATTGTAATTATTAAAAACAAAGGCTTCGGCATAACTGTTCACATCGCTGTAACTCGAAGAAACTGAGTAGTTGAACCTAAGGTTTTCACTTTTCTTCAATTCCAGGATCACATTGAGGTCCGGCAAGACCATCCAGTCGTTTTGTTTGGTGGACAATCCCAGTTGCTCATTCTTTAAATTGTAGTTATGAAGAGTAACTCCCGGGGTAAAAATGAATTTTCCGGTCTTCACTTTGTAATGCAATCCTAGAAACGCATCGGTAAAATCGTACACTACATCATTAATTAGTGGAAGGTTTTCACCATCGATCTCCGGGGTTTCATTGAAATCGATTCGACCATCTCCCCCTAGGAGTTGAAAAATGTTAGAATTGAATTTCTGATTGCTGTAAGTCGTTCCCAAGGTAAAATTCAGATTACTGGTATTGTTTAAGACATAATAGTAATCAACCTTCGCATCGATCTTATTGGTCATTACATTTTTCTGCTGATTGATGTTATACCGGTTTTGTGTAGAATCTACCGGAAGTATTCCGCCAAACGGCAACAAGTCGGTAATCGCATTATAAAATGGGTCCTCGTCCTGCCATAAATGTTGCACCTGCCCTGCAAAAATATGATCATCATCGAGGGTGTAATACAGATTTATATTCTGATTGATCGAGAAGGGTTTGTTTTCCTTTTCTTCGGAAATGTTATTAATTAATGCATCAAATTGAGATACCGTGAGATCATCTTCGGTTTGCTTTGAAGTCTTTACCAACACATCGTAATCCATCTGAAAGTTGCTATTGGGCTTATACACACTGCTCAGTTTGATCATGGCTAACTGACTCCGTTGATCGTTTACCGAATTGGTTCGTTCGGTAGTTCCTGAAGCAATATATTGACGTATGGAGTTGTTCACGATGTTGGTTTTATTATCGGACAGGATCGCAAAACCGCTTAAATCAAGTTTCGAAGTCGCAGCCCAGCTAAAATTCCCGGCCAGAAATTTTGTTTCAATTTCATTGGCACGGTTATTTTGCGCTACCGCAAAACCTAGATCACTCTCCTGAATATTGAAATTGGTTCCACCTCCCCGATTAAAATTTCGAAATCCTCCGGTAAAGTTGAAATAATCCCTCCAGGTAAAAGGTACTTCTCCAATATTATTAAAATCGGTAATAAAATTGAGGCTGTATTTCGGGTTGTAATAAAACAATTTTGGATGCGCCAGATATCCGGCTTCATCTTCCCCAATAGTTCCTCCTCCTGCAGTGACCTCTCCAAACCAGAAATTCTTTTTACCTTCCTTTAGTTTAATATTGATCGCCACATTATCTTGATCGTTACCTAAACCCCGCATTTGATCCACTTCGTTGTAATTGCGAAGTACCTCAACCTTGTCCACAGCATCGGCTGGAATATTCTTGGTTGCCAATTTTGAGTCTCCGTCGAAGAAATCCTTTCCTTCTACCATAACTTTGGTAACCGCCTTCCCTTCAACCTCGATCTCGCCGTCGTCATTTACTTCGACACCGGGCAGTTTTTTCATTACATCGCCTAGTTTTCGTTCGTCGCCGGTTGTAAAGGAATCGGCATTGTAGGTGATCGTATCTCCTCTAACGGTAACCGGCATTTCGTAGATGATCTCTACACCATCCAGTTCTGAAGCCTGGGAAGTAAGTACAAAATCGAGCTGAATATCAACAGAACCTTCCGGCACTTCTACAGTTTTCTCCTGAGTTTCATATCCCAAAAAGCTGGCTTTTAGCACGTAGATGCTTCCCGTAGGAAGGTCTAATTGGTATCTACCTTCATAATTGGTAATGGCATAGGATTCGATCGCACCACTTTCCTGAACGGTTGCAATAACATTTGCAAGTTCCAATGGATCCCCAATACTGTCTTTTATTATTCCGCGTACTTTAATGTTTTGTCCCGAAACGGAAACGGTAAAAAGCAGTATTACTGCCCATAGTAGTTTTTTCATAATCACTAAGTTGCTATTCTGGAAGGTGTGCTACTCTATAAGACTTTTGACAAAAGGTCATTTTACATTTTATCCGCCAAAACGGCCTCCGCCTCTTCGGCCTCCGCCACCCCGAAAATTCTCACGCATTTCTTCTATTTTCTCCTTTACAATTTTATTGTATTCTTCCTGCGTCACTTCCTTTCCTTTAGAAGGCGCTTCAATTTTTTCTCCTTCTTTTGGGTTTAGTACGATCTTGGAGCATAAAACAGTCGTTCGGTAAACGTTCATTTCAAGGATAAGTCCCGGAAGTCCGCCGTATTCCCCCGGACCATTCTTGACGGGGATCATAGGTGTGTACCAAGCCGTTACGATCACTTCCTTGGGAATTTCGATCTCATCCATGGGGTCATCGGCATCGGCAGTTTTGGTAGAGTCTGCTTTAACTTCATCCTCCTTCTTTTCGTTATCCCTGTCGCGGTTTCTGCGACGTGCCATGCTGAAATCATTTTCGTCTATCTTCTTAACGGCTGTCGCTTTAAAGGCTACATACTGGCCAATTTGTTTAGACTCTTTAGTGAGCTCCCAGTCCAGTTGGGGAATAGAATCATTGATAAGAAATTGCTTGCCAAAGAATTCCTGCTCCTGTAAGATCTGCTGCTTTTCGAGATTTTTATATTGAGCACCGGGTGTAAAACTTCCCATCATCATTCTAAATCCACCACCGCCGGCGCCGGCTTCCAGTTTTTCTTCTTCCTTATAGATCGACTCTGTTGAAGAAAATGTAAGAATGTACGTCTTTTCAAGCATACTCTTCATACGCTCGGCGATCATCTTTTTCATGTCCTCGCTCATCTCCCTGTTACCGAAATTATCCATATCTACGGTCGTCTTGGACTCATAATAGGCCTTCCCGCTTATATTCTGTGCAAAGCCGCCAACCGTAAAAAAAACTAGTGTAATAAAAGCTAAAAATCTCATAGTCTAAATTTTGATGATACTGGTTAGTAACAGTATTCGGTAATTGTTACAATAATTTTAGACTAAGTTGTCTTCAGAAAGTTTAACAACGCTACCCTCTTATTTCAATACGGAAGCTGTTATCATCCCCTTTTCTACCATCACCTTTATAGCGTTCTTCCATCTCCTTCATTTTTTTATCCATGATCTCATCATATTCTGTCTGACTCACTTTTTTTCCTCCAGTAGGCTCCTTGATATCGAGACCCTCCTTTGGGTTAAGGACGATTCGGCTACAAAGAATGGTTTCGCTACCGTCGTTTATTTCAAGAATAAGTCCCGGCAAGCCGCTGTACCGCCCCGGCCCGTGCTTTACGGGTATTTGAGGAGTATACCATGCGGTAACGGTAATTTCTTCGGTGGTTTCTTCGGTTTTGCTATCACTCCCTTTATCGCTATTTGAAGAACTTACAATATTCCTAGAAGTGATCGTACGGGTATACGTAGCTTTAAAACAGGTATACTCACCAATATTTTTGGTTTCCTTCTCCAGCGTCCAATCGGGTTCATCCAAAGTGTCTTTAATAAGGAATTGTTTTCCGAAGAGCTCATTCTGATTTACAAATCTGTTTTCTGAAACATTTTTATACAGCACATCACTCCCCGAACTGGAAGCCACCATGATCTGCATTCCGTTTCCTCCTGCCACATTGGGATTGTCGAGACTTTCAACCTCTTTATAAAGAGATTCGTCTGCAGTAAATTTTAGTGTGAATTCCTTTTCAAACTGTTTCTGAAGCATGGCATTCATCTGCGCCTGCATCTCATCGTTAAACTGAGTGCTATCGAGTTTGATGTCCATTTTACGTTGTGATTTATAAGTTGCGATACCACTGAAACCCTGAGCGATCCCTGAAGAAAGTGTAAAAAACAGACTAAAAATAAAGCTTAGTAAAATATTTTTCATGAGGTATGTTTTTATAATGAACCTAAAAGACGATAAAAAATATTTAGCGTTACAATGCTTACCGGTATTTAACGTTCATTTTGTACCTTGTTCATTAAATGAGACAGATCCTTATTCTTTTTATCATGGTGTCCCAAGGGGTTGCTGCACAGCAGTTTCAGAAAGTGGCTGAAACTCCTTTTGTTGCCGATACTTTTGTGGGAATTGATTCATATAAGAATCTGTATTTTGTGAAAGATGCAGCGATCAATAAGACCGGAGAAGACGGAACTTTTACTTTTAACGACTTTCAGTTGGGCAGGATTACTTCCGTAGACATTATCAATCCCTTAAAATTGGTGGTATTTTATGAAGACACCAATACCGTGGTATTTCTGGATAATAGGTTAAGTGAAATTGAGCGAATCAGTTTTAACAACCTCCCCGAATTCATAAATATTAGTGCGGCGACCAATGCCGGAAACAATAAACTGTGGATCTTTAATATAGATACCCAGCAACTGGAGTTGTTCAATTATCGAACTAACCGAAAAACCACAGTTTCTCAGCCTTTTTCAGGAAAACTACTATCTGTTGCCAGTAATTTTAATTATTGCTATGCCCTTACCGATCGCAAATTGCGCATCTTTAATATTTACGGAAGTTTAATTTCTGAAATGGATTCTAACCATTTTGAAAAGGTGGTGCAGCAAAATGAAAAACTGATCGCGTTAAAGGAAAACACTTTGTTTTTTGTGACAGATCCGTCTGAAAAAGGTGCTGAAAGCTCACAACGCCCCATAAAAATTCCCCTTTCCGAAAACAGCATAAAAGACTTGCAGCTTACCCAAGATTTCCTGTATATTTATGACGGTAAAACAATACATACCTTTTCACTAACCCAACCAAAGCAGTAAGATTTATGCACGTCGCGATTGCAGGAAACATAGGCTCCGGAAAAACCACATTAACGCGTTTACTGGCAAAACATTACAAATGGAAGGCACATTATGAAGATGTGGAAGACAATCCGTATCTGGACGATTTTTACAATCAGATGGAACGATGGTCATTTAATCTGCAAATCTATTTTCTAAATAGCAGATTCCGACAAATCCTCGACATTCGCAAAAGTGGTAAGGATATCATTCAGGACCGTACCATTTACGAAGACGCCTATATTTTTGCGCCCAATCTTCACGCTATGGGACTTATGACCAATCGTGATTACGAAAACTACCGTTCATTATTCGATCTGATGGAAAGCGTCACCGAAGGCCCGGATCTGCTTATCTACCTGAGAAGCAGCATTCCAAATCTTGTAGATCAGATTCACAAACGCGGACGCGAATACGAAAATTCTATAAGCATTGACTATCTAAGCCGACTCAATGAAAGGTATGAAGCCTGGGTACATGAATACGACAAGGGCAATCTTATAGTACTGGATGTGGATAATTTAAATTTCGTGGACGATCCGGAACATTTGGGTGACGTGATAAACCGCATCGATGCCGAACTTCACGGCTTATTTAAAACTTAACATTTCCCTCACATAAAACCGAATGTTAAATTAGTTACTTTGCCATTAAAATATGGCATCACTTTACAATTCGAAATACTACCATAGAGATCTTTCCTGGCTTCGGTTTAACCATCGGGTGCTTCAGGAGGCGGCAGATGACAGAAACCCCTTGTACGAACGCATAAAGTTTCTAGCGATCTTCTCTTCCAATCTTGATGAATTCTTCAGAGTACGTGTTTCAGACATTCGTCAAATAAAGAATATTGAAAAACCCTTGCGGAAAAAACTCATCACCAAACCCAATAAGGTCCTAAAGGAGATCAAGGCGCAGGTTGATATTCAGCAGAATGACTTCGGAAGAATTTTTACGAAACAGATCATTCCTGAACTGGAAAAGGAAGGAATCTATCTTATAGATCACAAGAAATTTTCAGGAACTCAAAAAGTGATCGCTCAAAATTATTATGAAGATGTCCTTAAAAGTAAGGTAAAAATTAGTACTCACGCTGCCAACGAGAAATCTACAGTCTTTGTGGAAAATGAGGCCTTATATCTTATTGCGCAGCCTAGTGAAGAGGAGTTTTTGCTGGTCAAGATCCCGGACGAAGTTCCGCGATTCTTTCAGTTTGAAAAATATAACGGGAAACATTCGGTTACGTTTGTTGATGATATTTTAAAGTTCAATCTGAAACAAAGCCCGGAAGGTGAAAAAAATCTTACTTTTTATTCCCTGAAGATCTCCAGAGACGCCGAATTGTATATAGAAGATGAATTCTCGGGAAATCTGATGGAAAAGATCAAGGCTTCCTTACCAAAGCGGAATACGGGACAGGCCACCAGAGTGCTTATCGATCCGGCCATGCCAAAAGCCTTTCAGGCTCGAATAAAAAAAGCGCTGGACGTTACTCATACCGATATTATTGAAGGAGGAACCTATCATAATTTCAAGGATTTTTTCAGCTTTCCAAACCCCACAGAAAAGAAATTAACGAATAAGGAACTCGAACCACTTCCTCACCCGGTACTTTCAAAAGCCAATTCTCTTTTTGATGCGATAGATAAAAAAGACCAGTTGTTACATTATCCGTATCAGGCCTTTGATCCTCTAATTCAATTGATCGAGGAAGCTGCATCAGATCCGGCCGTGAAGGTATTAAAGATCACCATCTACAGAGCAGCTAAAGAATCCCGGTTAAACGATGCCCTGGCACTCGCGGCAAAAAACGGTAAAGAAGTCACAGTGTTTATTGAAGTAAAAGCTCGCTTTGACGAAAAGAATAATTTAAAGTGGGGAGAGATCTTTAAATCGAATGGTGCAAAAGTGATATACAGCTACCCCGATATAAAGGTTCATTCTAAGATCCTTTATATTGAACGGGAAGTAAAGGGGAAAACAAAGGCTTACGCCTATATAGCCACGGGTAATTTTAACGAAAATACCGCCACGCTCTATACAGATTTTGGGCTAATGACGGCTCATAAAAAGATTACTAAAGAACTCAATAAGGTATTTTTAATACTCGATCGAACCATCATAGTTCCTAAGACCAAACGATTGCTTGTCTCACCATTTACCACACGCACAAAGTTTGCTGAACTCGTAAATGATGAAATTACGAAAGCACAACAAGGGGAAGAGGCGAGCATCATTCTTAAAATGAACAGTCTTCAGGATAAAGAGATGATCAAGTTATTATATCGGGCAAGTAAGGCAGGTGTGACCGTTAGATTACTCATTAGAGGGATCTGTTCTTTGGTTCCCGGGGTAAAGGGTCAAAGTGAAAATATCTATATAACAAGTATTGTGGATCGGTTTCTGGAGCACGGTCGAGTGTATATTTTTGGTAGCGGCGACAAAAGAAAAATATATATCGGCTCTGCCGATTGGATGACACGAAATTTAAGTCACCGTATTGAAGTGGTTACCCCAGTACTCGATCCCGATCTGGCTCAAATGATCTTCGATCTGATACTAATTCAGTTGGAAGACAATGTAAAGTCACGAGAAATCGATGCACAACAAAAGAATCGCTACGTAGAAAATAATAATCCTAAAGTACAAGCCCAATTAGCGACTTACGAATATTTTAAGAACCTCAGTGAATAAGTCCTAAACTCCTAGCGTGATGTATGGCATCCTCACTTTTATCCACAAGCAATACCGGGACCGTTTCGTACTTCTCAAATAAACCTCGGACCCGAACCATTTTTTTTGTGTGGTTTACACTCCTCAGGTATATCGCTAGTATCCTGTCCGGAAAGGCTTCAGCAATTTCAACATATATGTCGGGATCGTGTTCCCCACTGTCTCCGATTAAAATAAAGGGGAGATTCGGATAGGTATCCAGAAGGTTTAGGATCTCCTTTTGTTTTTGAGGTTTTTCTTTTGGGTCTTTTTTACTGAAAGGCCTCGGAAAGTTTCGTAGAAGGATAGGACCCTTAGGAAAGTTATTGGTCTTAAGGAACAATTCCAGATAACGATACAGGTTCCACGGACTGTGACTCACATAAAAACAAGGATTTGCTTCTTTTCCTGACTTTCCACGGTGTAACAGATGATAAAGCTCTGAAGCACCTTCCAGAGGAGTACGCTTTGTTGCCCTTTTAAAAAATGTATTCCATAAAACCTTTAGTTTTAGCATTGAGGTAATTCCGGTATGCAGAATGGTGTCATCAATATCACTTATAATTCCAAAACTGCTGTTTTCAGAAGGAATAAGCATTTCACCCGGAAAGCGGTTATCATTATTAATCACCCGTCCGGGATGCTTGTCATCATACGATATCCCGAAGGCCAACCAACCTTCATCGTTAGAAAGGGCTTGTAGCTCAGTTAAGTCTGCCTCACATTTAAAATATCCTTTGGAATCAGTTTGGGTATATAAAAAAGTGTTATCCGGGAGATGAATCTTTAACCTTGTATTGGGAATCTCATCGGCTTCAAAACGTTTCCACGTATTTCGCAGTAGGCTTAGAAATCCTCTTTTGGATAGATCGATGTTTTCGTCTTCGAGGGCTCTGCCTCGGATATAGAAATGGTCGCTCCGTCCGTAACTTTGGAAGGTAATGATCTGCAAGGGATCTTTTTTGAACCAATCCATTTTAAAATACCCATGATTCGGGCCATAACCACATTAACAAAAGACCGGTCACTATAGAAATTCCGAAGCTTATTGCGATCCATCTTGCCAATAATCGTGTTCCCAGTATGGCAGCCATTACTCCTTTAAAAGCCAGATTAGACAGAGAAGCTAATAATATCAATCTCCATCCCTGAGAAGTATCTAATCCGTTGGTTTTCATTAATTGTGACAAGGACAGTGTAATGGCGTCAACATCGGTAAGCCCACTGATTATAGAAACAATATACAGCGCGTTATTTCCAAATTCCTCCTTCGTAAATGCAACCACCAGTAAAATAAGGCCATAAAGGAGTCCGAAGATCAACGCACTTTTAAACTGTGCCGGGTTCTTCGGTTCTGGCATTTCTTCATCTCCTTTTTCTTTATTGATCAAATAAAACAACCCAACACATAATAGTGCCATTACCACAAATTCAACGATAAGAGGCGGAATGATTTCAGGGAGCTTTTCGGGAACAACAACGCCAATTTCGATCATCACCCGGGCCAGAGCAATAGCAGAAGCTGCGGTGATCACGAATGCTGCAAGTTTATCTATATTTTTTGTATTGGCGGTTTTTCGGGCATAGCTCACTGTGGTTGCGGTACTGCTTATAAGTCCGCCAAGTACTCCATTGGAAATTATACCCACTTTTTTACCCACAAATTTGTAGATAAAGTATCCCACCACACTGATGCCTACAATTAGCGTTACCATTAGCCAGATGTTTCGAGGATTGAGAACATCCAGCGGACCAAAGGTCTTGTTGGGAAGAATAGGAAGAATCACCAAAGAAATACCAGCAAAGGTCATGATGGCTGCCAGATCCTTCTCCTTTAAGGAATCAATAAAGTTGTGAAGGTGTTCCTTTACATACAGCAGAACGGCCAAAGTTCCTCCTACTACCACCGCAATCACCTGACTACCGAGTACCAAATAAGCCCCAATGGCAAACATAAGAAGCGCTGCGACTTCGGTAGTCTGGCCGATATCGGGTTCGTTGAGTTTTTTAAGCTTGATAATGTTCGCAGTTACTAATAGTGCAGTAATGGCGATTCCCATAATGGGCAGAATAAAGGGATTGTCGTACTCACGGCTAAGAAACCCCGACACCACACCAAGTATCGAAATTAAGGTAAAGGTACGCACACCGGCCATATGGTTATCGCTCTTTTCACGTTGTAATCCAACGAGCAATCCCAGACCAAATGCAATGCCCAGTGTAATTAGATCTTCGTAGTTCATCGTACTACCAAGATACTATAATCGTAAAAAAAATCCTCAAGCTTTTTTCTCGCATGAGGATTTTTATATCAAATTTAACGTTTTGAAGTGTGCTTATTGCTTTTGCTCAATCACTTCAATTTCCTTCTTTATCTTCTTCCCTTTTTTAACGGCAACCTCAACATCCTTTAAAGCTTCAATTTCGGCTTTAACTTCTGCTTCAGTACCGCTAAAAGTTTTAGTTTCTGAAGTAGTCTTACCATCCTTTGTAGTTTCAATAGTAACATTAGCTGTTGTTACATCCCCTTCCGAAGACATTTCAACCTTAACTTCTCTCGATATTTCAGCATTATCTGCATCCATCACCTGATTCGCTTCTTTATCGGTAAGCACTGTTTTGTTACCATCGGCATCGATAAAGATCATTTCCTG